>NZ_BBJH01000110.1 GCF_000739775.1 Paraburkholderia heleia NBRC 101817
GTTACGCAAGAACGCTACCCGTTGCACCAGCCTGCGCTGTTCGCGTAGTAGCTGCTTTGCCTGCTCATCAGGATGCGGTGGAACGTCATAGGTCCACTGACTGGGACTGCACGCGGGATGGTCGGCATCAGTTGCGGGCCGCACACTTTCGCACGCCGCACTGACCTTTCCATACAGCCGCCCGAGAACACGTGTATCGAGGGGCTGACGCTCCACCGCTCCGCGCCACCGGAAATTCAGGCGGCGATGCGTGTGCATCAGTGATTCAACATCGTCCCCTTCTGCGGGCGGCAATGCCGCCATGTAGCCCTGATATAGATTCACCACCGGATCGTCGTCTGACAAACTGAAATCATCACGAATATTCGGTCTCAGATTTTCCGGCAATCGCATTGGCACTCCAGCCCGGATGGCCTCGGCCAGCATGTGGCGCAAGGGGATACGCGACAGCAGGTTGCTGCGGCCTTGTACATCCGGTTCGTATCCACCGCCCACATCCGAATGTACACCC
>NZ_BBJH01000109.1 GCF_000739775.1 Paraburkholderia heleia NBRC 101817
CTCAAACTTACCCTTGGCCATTTTCGACTCCTAAGAGGATTTTTCCGTACGTTGCGCGGGGCGCGCAAACAATCACTGGCTTGCTGCTGCCTGCTCGATGCGAGGCTTCTGAGGCCCGCTAGATACCGGCTGGTGCCCATGGGCAGGATCGAACTGCCGACCTCTCCCTTACCAAGGGAGTGCTCTACCACTGAGCCACATGGGCGAAAACTGTTCTGGACCGCTTTATTGCTTCGCTGGAGCGGGTGAAGGGAATCGAACCCTCGTCGTAAGCTTGGAAGGCTTCTGCTCTACCATTGAGCTACACCCGCGAGGCTCACCGGCTATCGCAACATCACCACAACCACTAGCGCGATCTTTGCCGGCCCGACACTTGCTACAGCTGAATTCTGGTGGAGGAGGTTGGATTCGAACCAACGTAGGCGTAAGCCAACAGATTTACAGTCTGCCCCCTTTAGCCACTCGGGCACCCCTCCGCAGAGAACTAATGATTATAGGTAGACATCCGAATCGTGTCAAGCACTTTGTTCGGCGCCGGTCCCACAACGCTCTCACTT
>NZ_BBJH01000108.1 GCF_000739775.1 Paraburkholderia heleia NBRC 101817
GAACAGCTGACGCGGACGGCCGATCTTCTGCTCGGGGTCGGCGATCATCTCGTTCCACTGCGCGATCCAGCCCACCGTGCGTGCCATCGCGAAGATGCACGTGAACATCGAGGTCGGGATGCCCAGCGCGCGCTGCACGATACCCGAGTAGAAGTCGACGTTCGGGTACAGCTTGCGCGACACGAAGTATTCGTCTTCCAGCGCGATCTTTTCGAGCTGCATGGCGAGCTTGAAGAGCGGATCGTCGTGCAGACCGAGTTCGTTGAGCACTTCGTAGCACGTTTCGCGCATGAGCTTCGCACGCGGGTCGTAGTTCTTGTACACGCGGTGGCCGAAGCCCATCAGCTTCACGCCCGAGTTCTTGTCCTTCACCTGCTTGATGAACTCAGGGATATTGTCCGGCGAGCCGATCTCTTCCAGCATGTTCAGTGCGGCTTCGTTCGCACCGCCGTGCGCCGGGCCCCACAGACAGGCGATACCGGCCGCGATACACGCGAACGGGTTCGCGCCCGACGAACCGGCCAGACGCACGGTAGACGTCGAAGCGTTCTGCTCGTGGTCGGCGTGCAGGATGAGGATACGGTCGAGCGCGCGCACGAGCACGTCGTTGACCTTGTACTCTTCGCACGGGTTCGAGAACATCATGCGCATGAAGTTCGCGCTGTACGACAGATCGTTCTGCGGATACAC
>NZ_BBJH01000107.1 GCF_000739775.1 Paraburkholderia heleia NBRC 101817
ATCAGTTCCTTGATCTTGCCGATCGCCTTCGTCGGGTTCAGGCCCTTCGGGCAAACGTCGACGCAGTTCATGATCGTATGGCAACGGAACAGACGGTACGGGTCCTCGAGGTTGTCGAGACGCTCGCCGGTCGCTTCGTCGCGGCTGTCCGCGATGAAGCGGTAAGCCTGCAACAGGCCTGCCGGGCCGACGAACTTGTCCGGGTTCCACCAGAAGCTCGGGCACGAAGTCGAACAGCTTGCGCACAGGATACACTCGTACAGGCCATCGAGTTCGTCGCGCTGCTCGGGCGACTGCAGACGCTCCTTTTCGGGCGGCGGCGTGTCGTTGATCAGGTACGGCTTGATCGAGTGGTACTGGTTGAAGAACTGCGTGAAGTCGCAGATCAGGTCGCGCACGACGGGCAGGCCCGGCAGCGGACGCAGCACGATCTTCGCCGGCAGGTCGTTCAGGTTCGTGAGACACGCCAGACCGTTCTTGCCGTTGATGTTCATGGCGTCCGAACCGCACACGCCTTCACGGCACGAACGGCGGAACGACAGCGTTTCGTCCAGTTCCTTGAGCTTGACCAGCGCGTCGAGCAGCATGCGCTCGTGCGTGATTTCCAGCTCGTACGTTTGCATGCGCGGCGCCGCGTCCTTGTCCGGGTCGTAGCGGTAGACTTCAAAAATGCGTTTGGCCATTTCCAATTCCTTTTGACTGGC
>NZ_BBJH01000106.1 GCF_000739775.1 Paraburkholderia heleia NBRC 101817
TCGTACGCGAGAATCACCACGATCATCGCAAGGATCACCCAGCCCACGGCATGCAGGTTCTTTTCCGCGATGGCCTGCGCCAGATACGCGCCGACACCCGGCAGCGTGATCGTGTTGTTGCCCACCGTGATCGCTTCGGAGGCCACCACGAAGAACCAGCCGCCCGACATCGACATCATCATGTTCCAGATGAGGCCCGGCATCGAGAACGGCACTTCGAGCTTCCAGAAGCGCTGCCAGCCCGTGAGGTGGAAACCGCGCGAAACTTCATCGAGGTCGCGCGGCACCGTGCGCAGCGACTGGTAGAAGCTGAACGTCATGTTCCACGCCTGGCTCGTGAAGATCGCGAAGATCGCCGCGAGCTCGGCGCCCAGCACGCGCGAGGGAAAGAGCGCGAGGAAGAACGTGACCGTGAAGGAGATGTAGCCGAGCACCGGCACCGACTGCAGGATGTCGAGAATCGGCACGAGCACCTGGCCCGCGCGGCGGCTCTTCGCCGCGAGCGTGCCGTACACGAGCGTGAAGATGAGCGAGGCGACCATCGCCGCGAGCATGCGCAGCGTGGTGCGCATGGCGTACCCGGGCAGGTTGGCCGGATCGAGCGAGATGGGCTGCGCCTTCAGCGTGGCGATGGGCGCCATCGTTTCGTGAAAGCCCACGGCCGCCATCGCGATGAGGCCGATCATCAGCGGGAACGCCACAAAGTCCCAGCGATTGGGCAGCACGCGCCACGCCGAGGCGTTGGCCGTGCGGTTCAGGTTGAAGCTGAACTCCATT
>NZ_BBJH01000105.1 GCF_000739775.1 Paraburkholderia heleia NBRC 101817
CTAGGTTCTGTTCACATTCTCACGAGCGGTCCAAAGGCACAGGCAAGCGAAGCAAAGGCGAGATAGTTCCCTGCCAGCTTGTCGTAGCGAGTGGCGACACGACGAAAATGTTTGATACGACTGAAAAAGCGCTCGACGATGTTGCGGGTCCGATACAGCACACGGCTATAGCGACGCTTGGTCTTTCGATTCGAACGCGGTGGGATCACAGCCTTCGCACGCGTAGCGCGGATGCGCTCCACAAAGGCGTTCGAGTCGTAGCCCTTGTCAGCGATGACCGCACCGGTGCGCAAATGCTCAACCAGTTCATTCGCGCACGTAATATCGGAAACTTGTCCCTCGGTGGCAATCAACCGCAGGGGGCGTCCGGCGTCATCGACGGCAAGGTGCAACTTGGTGCTCAGTCCACCTCGCGAGCGGCCGAGTGCTTGTGGACCGTTTTTTTTCGAGCTCCAGACGAATGCTGGTGTGCCCGCACGATGGTCGAATCGATCAGCACATGCCTGATCTCGGTTTCGTCGGCCAGGGCGTGGATCACGCGCTCCCACACCCCCTTGCGACGCCACCTCGAGAAACGCATGTACACCGTATGCCATCGGCCGAACGCTTTCGGCAAATCGCGCCACGGGCAACCGGTCCGGCCAATCCAGAGGACAGCTTCGACAAACCAACGATTGTCGGTCGCCGTTCGGCCTGGATCGCCTTCCTTGCCGGGCAAGACGGATTCGATTCGTGCCCATACTTCATCGCTCAATAACGTTCGGATCACCTTGGCCTGCTCGCGCAAAAGACAAGATGTAAACACATTTCATCGAATGTAAACAGACCCTAG
>NZ_BBJH01000104.1 GCF_000739775.1 Paraburkholderia heleia NBRC 101817
AAAACCCGACTGGTTCTCAACCTCGCTGCGAGCGTTCGTGGCCGCCCGGATGACGAGATTCCTGGCGAGCCCGGTGTGTGTTTCAAGGATGGTTTCCTGCCACGCAAGGCAGCCACTGGCGAAAATGTCGGTACTCTCTTCGCATTAAAGGACCGGCCCGATGTGTCGTTTGATCTGACCTCTGACACCGATTTACGCGGGTTGCAGAAAGATGCTCTTCCGAACCGTCTGCCACAGGTACAGGCTGTCATGAAGGATAGTAACAGTCGAATTATCCGAACCGGACCGGTAAGCCTCCACGGCCTCGCGGCCAATGAGCTACTGGTTTCTGGCACAACAACGGCGAGGATTTCCGGACACATGTTCTCGCTGGAGGCCAACACCACGGTCAGTGGCGCAATGACCCCCTACCTTGTCCTCGATATGGACAACGGGGACTTTAATGGTTTCACGGGATACGACCTGAAAAAAGCGTCACTCACGGAAAGCGAGGCGATCGCCGTATGGGATACCGTCTCCCGCACATTGCGTCCTCGTCCGAACGCGTTCTGAAGGGGGTAACAGTGATTCGCACGACGTCCAGAACAAACCGGTCAATACAGACACCCTGATGGGAACAATCGATGTTGTGGCCGGAAGACTTGGTCCAATGGATGTTCACAAGACCTTTGAACTGCAGGCGGCGGGCGAGAATGGCGACGGTACGGTACCTGTCCGGTCAGGCGCGGCGCCAGCCCGCTACGCACGTGCCGCTGTCGGCTACTCGGGTGTCGATCACGGTGCTGCGTATACCAAACTGCCTCAACAGAAATTTGCACTGTGGGGAATTGTGAAA
>NZ_BBJH01000103.1 GCF_000739775.1 Paraburkholderia heleia NBRC 101817
ACGAACAGCACGCCTGACACGATGACAAGTGTATGCGCGAGCGAGCCGAGCAATAGCTGGCCGATCAGGATAAGACCGATCGCAGAAAGGAGCACGGCCTTCATCTTGCCCCGCTTCTCCGCGACGATGATGGCCGGCACCATCATGACGAACGCGAGGCCCATGACCGGCAGGTAGATCATCCAGTGCGACGCGACCGGCAGGCCCGCGTCCACGAGCAGGCGCGGCACAACGAGAAAGAGCGCCGTTTGCGTGGCGTGCAGCACGAGCACGCCGAAGTTCAGGCGCAGCAGCTCCACGTTGTGCAGCACCTCGGCGAACGGGGCGCGCACGTGCACGGGCTTGCTGGGCGCATCGGGCACGATCCAGATCACCACGCCCACCGCGAGAATCGAGAACACGCCGACCAGCGCGAACAGGCCGCTCATGCCGACCCAATGGAACACGATCGGCGCGCCGACGATGGCCACGGCGAACGACATGCCGATCGAGCCGCCCACCATCGCCATGGCCTTGGTGCGGTGCTCCTCGGCGGTCAGGTCGGCGATGAACGCCAGCACGGCCGACGACACCGCGCCCATGCCCTGGATCACCCGCCCGACGATGATCCACACCATGTCGTGCGCGCCCGCCGCGACGAAGCTGCCGATCGCGAAGATGACGAGGCCGGTGGCAATGACGGGCTTTCTGCCCACCCTGTCCGAGATCCAGCCGTAGAAAATGTAGAGAAGCGACTGCGTGACGCCGTAGGCGCCGAGCGCGATGCCGACCAGCAGAAGGTTGTCGCCGCCGGGAACGGTTTTCGCGTAGACGGAAAACACCGGCATGATCATGAACAGACCGAGCATGCGCAGCGCGAAGATCGCCGCGAGCGAGACGGTCGCGCGCAACTCGGGCGCGCTCATGCGGG
>NZ_BBJH01000102.1 GCF_000739775.1 Paraburkholderia heleia NBRC 101817
GTTCCGCCGCGCAGTTTGATGTTGCTGTTCTGAAATGGAATCGCACCAGTCTGACCCTCATCGCCGCGCGCGTCTTCGCTGGCGCGCGCGGCGCGGCCTGCTCGAAAATGATCTGATTTTTGAGCGGTTTTTCGAGCGCCATGAGCATGAACTCAGCGACGCCGACGTGGGCGCTCTCACGCGCCTGCTAGAGCTGAGCGATAACGACCTGATGGACTTGCTGCTCGCACGCAAGGAACCAGAAGGCGACCTTGCCGACCCGGACGTGAAGCGGGTGCTGGAGCTGCTTCGGAACGTCTGAGCGCGGCAGCACGCAGTTGTGCGGGCTATCGCCGCGCCGGACGTACAAAACTATCGAATCCCGTGTTTATCTTCGATTGAGGATGTGCTATGACCCCGTCTGATGTAAAAGCCACGCTATCGTTCAGCGACAATTCGCCGAGCGTCGAACTGCCGATCTACAAGGGCACGATGGGCCCGGATGTGATCGACATCCGCAAACTGTACGGTCAGACCGGCAAGTTCACGTATGACCCGGGCTTCATGTCGACGGCGTCGTGCAACTCGGCGATCACGTACATCGACGGGGACAAGGGCGAGCTGCTCTACCGCGGTTACCCGATCGACAACCTCGCGCAGAACGCCGACTTCCTCGAAACCTGCTACCTGCTGTACCGCGGCGAACTGCCGAACCAGGCACAGAAGAATGAGTTCGTGAAGACCGTCACGCAGCACACGATGGTTCACGAGCAAATGCAGTTCTTCTTCCGCGGCTTCCGTCGCGACGCACACCCGATGGCGATCCTCGTCGCCGCAGTGGGCGCGCTGTCGGCGTTCTATCACGACTCGCTCGACATCAACAACGCAAAGCACCGCGAAGTGTCGGCGATCCGCATGATCGCGAAGCTGCCGACGCTCGTCGCCATGGCGTACAAGTACTCGATCGGCCAGCCGTTT
>NZ_BBJH01000101.1 GCF_000739775.1 Paraburkholderia heleia NBRC 101817
GTGTGCCTTAGAACGTACGCGCCTTCGGCGGCACGGACTCGACGGTCAGCGGTTGCATGTGGACCGGCTTGTAATCGAGCCGGTCGCCTTCGCTGAACCAGAGCGAATGGCGCAGCCAGTTTTCGTCGTCGCGGTGTTCGTAGTCGCTCTGTGCGTGCGCCCCGCGGCTTTCCTTACGGGCTTCAGCCGAAACCATCGTGGCGCGCGCAACTTCGATCAGGTTCGCCACTTCGAGCGCTTCCACGCGCGCCGTGTTGAACACCTTCGACTTGTCCTTCAGGTGGATGTGCTTCGCGCGCTCGGCGATCTGCGCGATGTCCCTCACGCCGTCTGCCAGCAGCTTCGACGTGCGGAACACGCCTGCGTGCTTCTGCATCGAGCCGCGGATGTCGTTCGCGACGCTTTGCGCGTACTCGCCCGAGGTCGACTTGTCGAGCTCGGCGAGGCGCGAGAGTGCGAAGTCGGCGGCGTCGGCCGGCAGCGGCTTGTGGTCGCGCAGTTCCTTCACGTGCTTGACGATGTGGTTGCCGGCCGCACGGCCGAACACCACGAGGTCGAGCAGCGAGTTCGTGCCGAGGCGGTTCGCGCCGTGCACCGAGACGCACGAGCATTCGCCCACGGCGTAGAAGCCGTTCACGACTTCTTCGTGACCCTTCGGCGTGCCGACGACCTGGCCATTGATGTTCGTCGGAATGCCGCCCATCTGGTAGTGGATGGTCGGCACAACCGGGATCGGTTCCTTGATACAGTCGACGTTCGCGAACTTGAGCGCGATTTCGCGGATCGACGGCAGACGCTTCATGATCGTCTCGGCGCCGATGTGCGAGAGGTCGAGCAGCACGTGGTCCTTGTGCGGACCCACGCCGCGGCCTTCCTTGATTTCCTGGTCCATCGAGCGCGAAACGAAGTCGCGCGGCGCCAGGTCCTTCAGGGTCGGCGCGTAACGCTCCATGAAGCGCTCGCCGTTCGAGTTACGCAGGA
>NZ_BBJH01000100.1 GCF_000739775.1 Paraburkholderia heleia NBRC 101817
GGGAGCCTTAGAACGTACGCGGTTTGGGCGGCACGGGCGCGACGGTCAGCGGCGTCATGTGAACCGGCTTGTATTCAAGGCGGTTGTCCTCGCTGTACCAGAGCGTGTGGCGCAGCCAGTTTTCGTCGTCGCGTTCCTTGTGCTCGCTCGGCGCGTGCGCACCGCGGCTTTCCTTGCGCGCTTCAGCCGATACCATCGTGGCGCGGGCCACCTCGATCATGTTGGTCAGTTCCAGCGCTTCCACGCGCGCCGTGTTGAACACCTTCGACTTGTCTTTCAGGTGCACATGTTTGACGCGCTCGGCCACTTCCTCGATCTTGCTGACGCCTTCGGCCATCAGCTTCTCCGTGCGGAACACGCCCGCATGCTTTTGCATTGTCGAGCGAATGTCGCCGGCAACCGCTTGCGTGTACTCGCCCGACGAGGATTTTTCCAGTTTCGCGAGGCGCGAGAGCGCGAAGTCGGCGGCGTCGGCCGGCAGCGGCTTGTGCTCGCGCAGCTCCTTCACGTGCTTGATGATGTGGTTGCCGGCCGCACGGCCGAACACCACGAGGTCGAGCAGCGAGTTCGTGCCGAGGCGGTTCGCGCCGTGCACCGAGACGCACGAGCATTCGCCCACGGCGTAGAAGCCGTTCACGACTTCCTTGTGGCCCTTCGGCGTGCCGACGACCTGGCCGTTGATGTTCGTCGGGATGCCGCCCATCTGATAGTGGATGGTCGGCACAACCGGGATCGGCTCCTTGATCGGATCGACGTTGGCGAACCGGATGGCGATCTCGCGAATCGACGGCAGGCGCTTCGTAATGGTCTCGGTGCCGATATGCGAGAGGTCGAGCAGGATGTGATCCTTGTGCGGACCCACGCCGCGCCCCTCGATGATTTCCTGGCCCATCGAGCGCGAAACGAAGTCGCGCGGCGCCAGGTCCTTCAGGGTCGGCGCGTAACGCTCCATGAAGCGCTCGCCGTTCGAGTTACGCAGAA
>NZ_BBJH01000099.1 GCF_000739775.1 Paraburkholderia heleia NBRC 101817
CAGGTGTTCACCGGCGAGACGTACTTGCAGACCAGGCCGCCGATCGATCCGTCAAGCCTGACGCGCTGGCGCAAGCGGCTGGGCGAGGCTGGCGTTGAAGAACTGCTGGCCGAGACGATCGAGGCAGCCAAACGGGCCAACGTCATCAAGAGCACGAGCCTCAAACGCGTGATTGTTGATACGACGGTCATGGAGAAGGCAATCGCCCATCCGACCGATTCACGGCTGCTCGAGCGTTGCCGGGAACATCTGGTGAAGGCGGCCGCGCGGCACGGCCTGAAGCTGCGGCAGAACTACAACCGCGAAGCACCGAGGCTTGCGAACCAGATTGGCCGTTACGCGCATGCGAAGCAATACAAGCGGATGAAGAAGGCGTTGCGCACGTTGCGTTCGCGCGTAGGCCGCGTGATGCGCGACGTCGAGCGGCAACTCGATGGCGTCACGCAGCAAAGCCGGGCCACGCTGGAAGAGTTGATTGCCCGCACGAAACGAATCATGTCGCAGAAGCAGAAGGACAAGAACAAGCTGTACGTGCTGCATGCGCCGGAAGTTGAATGCCTGGCCAAGGGCAAGGCGCGCAAGCCGTACGAGTTCGGCGTGAAGGTGTCGATCACGACGACGCACAAGGAAGGCCTGGTGGTCGGAGCGCGCTCGATGCCGGGCAGCCCATACGACGGACACTGGCCGAAGCACTGGAACAGGCGGCGATCCTGAGCGACGTTCAACCGCAGATCGCCGTCGTCGACCGCGGCTACAAGGGCGTGGCCATCGACGGTGTGAAGGTCTATCACCCAGCGCTGCGACGCGGTATCACGTGAGGCTTGCACGCGATGATCCGGCGACGCAGTGCGATCGAGCCCGTCATCGGACACATGAAGGCGGAAGGCAAGCTCGATCGCAACTGGCTCAAAGGCGCGCTGGGTGACGCAATTCATGCCGTGCTGTGCGGCGCCGGCCACAATCTGCGGATGATCCTTCGAAAGCTGAGGCTTTTTTACGCTCTGATTCTTGTCGTCTTGCTCAACGGGCGGACAGTTGCGCTATCGGTGGCGTGATACCACCGAGGGGCAAAGCGAATTATTCAGGGCCGACTAAA
>NZ_BBJH01000098.1 GCF_000739775.1 Paraburkholderia heleia NBRC 101817
TCCGGATGCAGGCTGTCATGCATTGCACCGATGATCACAGGCCGATTCGGATCCGAAGCAGTGAATACGAGCGCAACTTCCGCGGAATCGATCAGCGGAAAATGGTGCCCATAGTTGTCGCCGCTGTAGGGCTTGGCGAACCGTACCGGCCGGCTCGTCCCACCCGGGCTCCACTCATCCAGATCGAAGGGCAGCTTGATTACGTACCAGCCTTCTTCCGTCAAGTAGGCATATTTATAATTTCCGGGCGATGTAATACGCGCCGGCAGGATGCCGGTAATAGCGGGTCGCTGGATCGTATCCATGGAGGTCCGCCAGACCCGGTCGGACGGAATCCCCTCGAACGTCACCCGGTATGATTTGCTGCGCGCACCGTGCGAGCGCACCGACGTGATGAAGATCCCGTGCTTCGCATCGACCTGTACCGGGTCGACCTGCATGACCTCGCCAGCTTCCAGCCAGAACGGATTGCCGGTGCCGACGAAGCTGATCTGACCAGCCAGATGCGCCTCGTGCCGCAGACGCGCAATGTTTTTGCCCTCGTTTGGCGTTTCGTAGTGCTCACCCCAGTGGTAATCGACCGCATCGATGGTTTTGTCGCCCTTTGCCGCATTCTCCTCCACGAGCAGCGACACGTCGGCCTGCCGGTGGTTATAGTCGTGCAACCGCACTGACTCGGGCACGCGCGTGGTCCGTCGCCGCAGCGTCTTGATCGAGTCAGCGCCGACACTCTCGAGGCCCGAGTCACGACGATACGGTACGACGCGCTTTTTGCGCGCATACGCATCCAGATCGTCGCCGAACACCACTACCGCGTAGTCCTTCTTCTGCTCCCACCGGAACCAGATGCCTTCTTCGGCGCAGATACGCTGGATGAAGGCGAATGTGGTTTCGTGATACTGGGTGACGTACTCGTGCCGCTTGTATTTGCCACGCAGCTTGAAGACGAAGTCGACCCCGGCCCGGTAGCCGTAATGTCGCAACGTGTCGGTGATGATCTCTTCTACCGACTGTTTCTGGAACAGCCGGCTCATCGCCCCACGGTTGAGATCCGCCAGTTTCGGCTCGAGGATCACCCGGTAACGGGTTTCGTCGGCGGAAGTGTCGCACTCGTCGAACTTCGTGA
>NZ_BBJH01000097.1 GCF_000739775.1 Paraburkholderia heleia NBRC 101817
TTTACTCGATGATCTTTGCAACCACACCGGCGCCGACGGTACGGCCGCCTTCGCGGATCGCGAAGCGCAGGCCCTCTTCCATCGCGATCGGCGCAATCAGCTTCACCGTGATCGACACGTTGTCGCCCGGCATCACCATTTCCTTGTCCTTCGGCAGCTCGATCGAGCCCGTCACGTCCGTCGTACGGAAGTAGAACTGCGGACGGTAGTTGTTGAAGAACGGCGTGTGACGGCCGCCTTCGTCCTTGCTCAGCACGTACACTTCAGCCGTGAAGTGCGTGTGCGGCGTGATCGAACCCGGCTTGGCCAGAACCTGGCCACGCTCCACGTCTTCACGCTTCGTGCCGCGCAGCAGGATACCCACGTTGTCGCCCGCCTGACCCTGGTCGAGCAGCTTGCGGAACATTTCCACGCCCGTGCAGGTCGTCTTCACCGTCGGCTTGATACCGACGATCTCGATTTCCTCGCCGACCTTGATGATGCCGCGCTCGACGCGACCCGTCACCACCGTGCCACGGCCCGAGATCGAGAACACGTCTTCCACCGGCATCAGGAACGCGCCGTCAACCGCACGCTCCGGCGTCGGGATGTACGTGTCCAGTGCGTCGGCCAGGTTCATGATCGCCACTTCACCCAGCTCGCCCTTGTCGCCTTCCAGCGCCAGCTTGGCCGAACCCTTGATGATCGGCGTGTCGTCGCCCGGGAAGTCGTACTTCGACAGCAGCTCGCGCACTTCCATTTCGACCAGCTCGAGCAGCTCGGCGTCGTCCACCATGTCGCACTTGTTCAGGAACACGATGATGTAAGGCACGCCAACCTGACGGGCCAGCAGGATGTGCTCACGCGTTTGCGGCATCGGGCCGTCAGCGGCCGAGCACACCAGGATCGCGCCGTCCATCTGCGCCGCGCCCGTGATCATGTTCTTCACGTAGTCGGCGTGGCCCGGGCAGTCGACGTGTGCGTAGTGGCGGTTAGCCGTTTCGTACTCGACGTGCGCGGTGTTGATGGTAATACCACGTGCCTTTTCTTCCGGCGCTGCGTCGATCTGGTCGTACGCCTTCGCTTCGCCGCCGAACTTCGCGGTCAGAACCGTCGTGATCGCTGCCGTCAGCGTGGTCTTGCCGTGGTCAACGTGACCGATCGTGCCCACGTTCACGTGCGGCTTGGTCCG
>NZ_BBJH01000096.1 GCF_000739775.1 Paraburkholderia heleia NBRC 101817
GTCAAGCGCGCTCGAGCGCGAGCGCCACACCCATGCCGCCGCCGATGCACAGCGAGGCCAGACCGCGCTTCGCGTCGCGGCGCTGCATTTCGTGCAGCAGCGTCACGAGAATCCGGCAGCCCGATGCGCCGATCGGGTGACCGATCGCAATCGCCCCGCCGTTCACGTTGATCTTCGACGTGTCCCAGCCCATCTGCTTGTTCACCGCCAGCGCCTGCGCGGCAAATGCCTCGTTGATCTCCATGAGATCCAGGTCGCCCGCCGACCAGCCCGCGCGCTCCAGCGCCCGCGTCGACGCCGGCACCGGACCCATGCCCATCACCTTCGGGTCCACCCCGCCGCTGGCATACGCCTTGATGCGCGCCAGCGGCGTGAGGCCCAGCGCCTCCGCCTTCTTCGCCGACATCACCACGACCGCAGCCGCGCCGTCGTTGATCCCCGACGCGTTCGCCGCCGTCACCGTGCCTTCCTTGCTGAACGCCGGCTTCAGGCCCGCGAGCGATTCCGCCGTCACGCCGTGGCGCACGAACTCGTCGGTCGCGAACTGCAGCGGCTCGCCCTTGCGCTGGGGAATCGCCACCGGCACGATTTCCGCGTCGAAGCGGCCCGCCTTCTGCGCGGCTTCCGCCTTGTTCTGCGACAGCGCCGCAAACGCGTCCTGCTCCTCGCGCGTGATGCCGTATTCCTTCGCGACGTTCTCCGCCGTCACGCCCATGTGGTACTGGTTGTACACGTCCCACAGGCCGTCCACGATCATGCTGTCGATGAGCTTCGCATCGCCCATGCGGAAGCCGTCGCGCGAGCCCGGCAGCACGTGGGGCGCGGCGCTCATGTTCTCCTGGCCCCCGGCCACCACGATGTCCGAATCGCCCGCGATGATCGCGTTGGCCGCGAGCATCACCGCCTTCAGGCCCGAGCCGCACACCTTGTTGATCGTCATGGCGGGAACGGCCGCGGGCAGGCCCGCCTTGATCGAGGCCTGACGCGCCACGTTCTGGCCCGAACCGGCCGTGAGCACCTGACCCATGATCACGTCGCTCACCTGCTCGGGCTTCACCCCCGCGCGCTCGAGCGCGGCCTTGATGACGATCGCGCCGAGATCTGGCGCCGCCACCTTCGCGAGCGAGCCGCCGAATTTGCCTACCGCCGTACGTGCGGCCGAAACGATCACAATGTCAGT
>NZ_BBJH01000095.1 GCF_000739775.1 Paraburkholderia heleia NBRC 101817
ACCTGCCTGATTTCTTCGGGCCATTTCAATCTTGGGGAACGGCCTCGGTTGCTTCAGTTGAACAATGCTGCTGCTTGAACTCGTCGGGCGTCAGGTACGCGAGACTAGAATGCGGTCGGATCGTATTGTAGTGGCGCCGCCACTGTTCGATCACGACCTTTGCTTCGGCGCGAGTGCGAAACCACTCAAGACTCAGACACTCGTCGCGGAATTTGCCGTTGAAACTCTCGTCCGCGCCGTTCTGCCACGGCTTGCCCGGATCGCTGAGCGCCATTTCCATGCCGTTTTCGGCAGCCCACTTCAGGATGGCCCTCGACACGAATTCCGGGCCGTTGTCCGAACGCAGATAGCGTGGCGCACCGTGAACGCTGACCAGTTGTGAGAGGACTTCGATCACGCGCTTTGAGCGGATCGATCCTGCAACGTCAATCGCCAGGCTCTCACGGGTGTACTCGTCGATCACGGTCAGACATTTCAGTTGCTGGCCATTCGCGCAGGCGTCGAATACGAAGTCATACGCCCAGACGTGGCGGGCCGCCGTCGCCGGCTGTGGACGGGGGCGACGAATCGACACGCGCCTGCGTGGACGCTTGCGTGGCACCTGCAGACCAGCCAGACGCCACAGTCTCCATGCCCGGTCCGCGCTCATCTCGTGACCCTGGCGCCCCAGAAAGATCTGGATGCGACGGTAGCCGTAACGCGGATATTGCGCCGACAGAATGCTCATTGCTGCGAGCACCGGCGCGTCTCGCACAGCGAGCTTCGATTCGTAGTGCAGCGCCGACCGCGCGACCGACATCAGCGCGCACGCACGTCGCTCCGACAGGCCCCGTTCTTTCGCATAGGCGACCTGCTGGCGTCGGGCGGGCGCGCTCACCACTTTTTTGCGTTGAT
This sequence comes from Paraburkholderia heleia NBRC 101817, assembly GCF_000739775.1. Taxonomy (GTDB): domain Bacteria; phylum Pseudomonadota; class Gammaproteobacteria; order Burkholderiales; family Burkholderiaceae; genus Paraburkholderia; species Paraburkholderia heleia. The sequence continues at coordinate 895 of NZ_BBJH01000095.1, forward strand.
CTCTTTCATCACGTCCAGTTCGAGATCCCGCTCCGCCAGCATCTTCTTCAGCCGCGCGTTCTCCTGCTCGAGTTGCTTGAGCCGCTTCACATCGGCAGCCTCCAGACCGCCGAAATGTTGCCGCCAGTTGTAGATCGTCTGTTCGCTGATCCCGTGCTTCTTTGCGACCTCGGCAACTGGCGCCTTGTCTGCCTCACGCAGGATCGTGACCATCTGCTCGTCGGTGAACCGGCTCTTCTTCATGACTTCCTTTCTCCGTTGGAAGCCATTCTCTCAAGTTTCAGCTGGTCCGAAAATTCCAGGGCAGGTCA
>NZ_BBJH01000094.1 GCF_000739775.1 Paraburkholderia heleia NBRC 101817
CCCGCGGCCCTCGTGCCCGACAGCCGCGTGCTCGACGCGCCGGCCGATGGCCTTTCGGTGGAAGAGACGCTGAAGATTGCCGCCGCCTACGAGCTCGTCATCATCCACACGAGCACGCCGTCGTTCCCGACGGACGCGCTGTTCTGCGAAGACCTCAAGAAGCGCAAGCCGTCGATCGTCATCGGTCTGGTGGGGGCGAAGGTGCAGGTCGATCCGCACAATTCGCTCACGGCAAGCGAGGCGATCGATTTCGTGTGCCGCGAGGAATTCGACTTCACCTGCAAGGAAATCGCCGAAGGCATGCCGCTGGCCGAGGTGAAGGGCATTTCGTGGCGCGCGAAGGACGGCTCGATCGAGCACAACCCGGGCCGTCCGGTGCTCGAGGACATGGACTCGCTGCCGTTCGTCGCGCCGGTCTACAAGCGCGACCTGAAGATCGAGAATTATTTCATCGGCTACCTGAACTACCCGTACGTGTCGATCTACACGGGCCGGGGCTGCAAGTCGCGCTGCACGTTCTGCCTGTGGCCGCAGACCGTGAGCGGCCACGTCTACCGCACGCGCTCGGTCGAGAACGTGCTCGAGGAGGCGAAGTGGATCCGCGAGAACATGCCGGAAGTCAAGGAGCTCATGTTCGACGACGACACCTTCACCGACGACCTGCCGCGCGCCGAGGCGATCGCCATGGGTCTGGGCAAGCTCGGCATGACGTGGTCGTGCAACGCGAAGGCGAACGTGCCGTACAAGACGCTGAAGATCATGAAGGAAAACGGCCTGCGCCTGCTGCTGGTGGGCTTCGAGTCGGGTGACGACCAGATTCTCGTGAACATCAAGAAGGGGGTGCGCACGGACTTCGCGCGCCGCTTCAGCGCGGACTGCAAGACGCTGGGCATCAAGGTGCACGGCACGTTCATTCTGGGGCTGCCGGGCGAGACGCAGGACACGATCAAAAAGACGATCGAGTACGCGAAGGAAATCAATCCGCACACCATTCAGGTGTCGCTGGCCGCGCCGTATCCGGGCACGACGCTGTACCGGCAGGCGGTGGAAAACGGCTGGATGGAAGAGAACAAGACCATCAACCTGGTGAGCAAGGAAGGGGTGCAGCTGGCGGCGATCGGCTATGCGCATCTGTCGCGCGAGGAGATCTATCACCATCTGGAGCAGTTCTATCGGCAGTTTTATTTCCGGCCGTCGAAGATCTGGGAGATCGTGCGCGAGATGCTCACGAGCTGGGACATGATGAAGCGGCGTCTGCGCGAAGGCGTGGAGTTCTTCCGCTTCCTGCGCGCGCACGAGGCATGATGGACCGC
>NZ_BBJH01000093.1 GCF_000739775.1 Paraburkholderia heleia NBRC 101817
CATCAGCAGCACGGACAACACGACTGTGTCAGGCGACAACGTCACGAACAGTGGCGACATCAACGGTACGAATACGTCGGTGTCGGGTAGCAACGTCACGAATAGCGGCAATATCACTGGCACGGACAACACCACGGTGTCGGGCGGTAACGTGACGAACAGCGGCAACGTGACGGGTGGCAACACGACCGTGTCTGGCGATAACGTCACGAACAGCGGCAACATCAGCGGCTCGGACAACACCACGGTGAACGCCACGAACAACATCACGAACAGTGGTGACATCAACGGCACGAATACGTCGGTGTCGGGTAACAATGTGACGAACGACGGGAACATCACGGGCACAAGCAACGTGTCGGTGAACGGGACCAATAACGTTACGAACGCCGGCAACATCACGGGTGGCAACACGTCGGTGTCGGGCAACAACGTCACCAACACAGGGAACGTCACGGGCACGGATACGACCGTGTCTGGCGGCAACGTCACGAACAGCGGCAA
>NZ_BBJH01000092.1 GCF_000739775.1 Paraburkholderia heleia NBRC 101817
CCCGCGTAGGTGCGCAGGTTCACGTTCACGGGCACGCTCGCGTCCTTGAGCGTGAGGTGCGCCGGCTGGTTCTCCTCGTGGTTCGTGTTCGAGATGAACACCGACGAGAGCCGGTCGAACGTGAGCTTGCCGTCGGGCTTCGGATACTCGATCGGCCTGCACTGCGAAGCGGGCTTGAGCATCTCGTGATCGCGGTGCTGGTGATGCAGCGTCCACGGCACGTTGCCGCCCAGCAGCTTCTGCTCGATGCCCACCATCAGCGTGCCCAGGTACAGCCCCTTGCTCATCCACTGCTTGAAGTTGCGCGCCTTGTACAGCTCCGTGTAGAGCCACGACTGCCGGAACGCCTGCGGATAGGCCGCGAGTTCGTCGCCCTGGCGGCCGGCCTGCACGGCTTCGAACGCCGCGTCGGCGGCCAGCATGCCGGTCTTGATCGCCGCGTGGCTGCCCTTGATGCGCGAGGCGTTCAGAAAGCCCGCGTCGTCGCCCACCAGCGCGCCGCCCGGGAACACGAGTTTCGGCAGCGACATCAGGCCGCCCGCCGTGATCGCGCGCGCGCCATACGACACGCGCTTGCCGCCTTCCAGATACCTGCGGATTTCCGGGTGCGTCTTGTAGCGCTGGAATTCCTCGAACGGCGAGAGATACGGGTTCTGGTACGCGAGACCCACGACAAAGCCCACCATCACCTGGTGGTTGTCGATGTGGTACAGGAACGAGCCGCCGTAGGTATCGCTTTCCAGCGGCCAGCCAGCCGTGTGGATCACGAGGCCGGGCTGGTGCTTCGAGGGATCGATCTCCCACAGTTCCTTGATGCCGATGCCGTAGACCTGCGCATCCGCATCCTTGCCGAGCTTGAACCTTTCGTTCAGCTGGCGGCCCAGGTGCCCGCGGCAGCCCTCGCAGAACAGCGTGTACTTCGCGTGCAGCTCCATGCCGAGCTGGAAGTTCTCGGTGGGCTCGCCGTCCTTGCCGATACCCATGTTGCCGGTGGCGACGCCCTTCACGGACCCGTCGCCGTGGTAGAGCACCTCGGCAGCGGGAAAGCCGGGGAAGATTTCCACGCCCAGCGCCTCGGCCTGCTGGCCCAGCCAGCGCGTGACGTTGGCGAGGCTGATGACGTAGTTGCCGTGGTTCCTGAAGTTCTCGGGCAACGCCCAGTTGGGCACGCCCTTCGCGCCGGTTTCCGTGAGGAACAGGAACCTGTCCTCGGTCACGGGCACGTTCAGCGGCGCGCCCTGCTCCTTCCAGTCCGGCATCAGTTCATTGAGCGCCCGCGGATCCATGACCGCGCCCGAGAGGATATGCGCCCCGATTTCCGAGCCTTTTTCCAGCACGCAGACGCCGATTTCGACGCCTTTCTCCGCGGCCAGCTGCTTCAGGCGGATCGCAGCCGACAGCCCGGCCGGGCCGCCGCCGACGATCACCACGTCGTATTCCATCGACTCGCGCGGGCCGTA
>NZ_BBJH01000091.1 GCF_000739775.1 Paraburkholderia heleia NBRC 101817
AGGAACAACCGGTACGCCGGGTTCTGCGTCTCTTCCCAGTGCGGATAACCGAGCGTGGCGAGGAAGCGGCGGAACTCGGCGTCTTCGGCGGCGGGCACCTGGATGCCCACCAGGATCGAGCTGTAGTCCGCGCCCTGGTTGCGGTAGTGAAAAAGGCTGATGTTCCAGTTCGGCGCCATCGACGAAAGAAAGCGCATGAGCGCGCCCGGGCGCTCCGGAAACTCGAAGCGGAACAGGCGTTCGTCGTGCGCGAGCGGCGAGCGTCCGCCCACCATGTAGCGGATGTGCTGCTTGGACAGCTCGTCGCCGGTCAGATCGACCGTCGGGAAACCGTGATCGACGAAGGTCTTCGCGATCTGCTGCGACTCGCCGCGGTTGCGGATCTGCACGCCCACGAAGATGTGCGCGCGCTCGGCGTCGTCGATGCGGTAGTTGAACTCGGTCACGCTGCGCGTGCCGACCAGCTCGCAAAATCGCCGGAAGCTGCCGCGCTCCTCGGGAATCGTCACGGCGAACACCGCTTCGCGCGCCTCGCCCACCTCGGCGCGCTCGGCCACGAAGCGCATGCGGTCGAAGTTCATGTTCGCCCCCGAGGTGATCGCCACCAGCGTCTGCCCCTCGATGCCCTCGCGCTCCGCGTACTGCTTCGCGCCCGCCACGGCCAGTGCGCCTGCCGGTTCGAGCACGCTGCGCGTGTCCTGGAAGACGTCCTTGATCGCCGCACAAAGCGCATCCGTATCGACGGTGAGCACTCCGTCGAGATAACGCTGGCACAGGCGGAAAGTTTCCTCGCCCACGAGCTTCACGGCCGTGCCGTCCGAGAACAGGCCGACTTCGGCGAGTTCCACGCGCCTGCCCGCCTCGATCGACTGTGCCATTGCGCACGAGTCGTCCGTCTGCACGCCGATCACCCTGATCTCCGGGCGCACGGCCTTGACGTAGGCCGCGATACCCGCAGCCAGTCCGCCGCCGCCGATCGGCACGAAGATCGCATGAATCGGGGCCTGATGCTGGCTCAGCACCTCCATCGCCACGGTGCCCTGGCCGGCGATCACGTCGGGATCGTCGAACGGATGCACGAAGGTCAGGCCGCGCTCCTGCTGCAGGCGCACGGCGTGCGCGTAGGCGTCGCTGTACGACTCGCCGGCCTGCACGACCTCGACGGTCGCGCCGCCGTGGGCGCGCACCGCATCGACCTTCACCTGCGGCGTGGTGACCGGCACGCAGATCACGGCCTTCACGCCGAGCTTCGCCGCCGAAAGCGCCACGCCCTGCGCGTGATTGCCCGCCGAGGCGGTGATCACGCCGCGCTCGAGCTGCGCGGGCGTGAGGTGCGCCATCTTGTTGTAGGCGCCGCGCAGCTTGAAGGAGAACACCGGCTGGTTGTCCTCGCGCTTGAGGAACACGGCGTTGCGCAGGCGCGCCGAGAGGTTCGGGGCGCGCTCGAGTTCGGTCTCGCGGGC
>NZ_BBJH01000090.1 GCF_000739775.1 Paraburkholderia heleia NBRC 101817
TGCCGCCTTCGCCGCGCACGCCTTCCGTGATCAGCACGCCCGCGCCGGCCACGCCGGTCGGGTGGAACTGCCAGAACTCCATGTCCTGCAGCGCGATGCCCGAACGGGCCGCCATGCCCAGGCCGTCGCCGGTGTTGATGAACGCGTTGGTCGATGCCGCGAAGATCCGGCCTGCGCCGCCCGTGGCGAACAGCGTGGTCTTGCCTTCGAGGATGTAGACGTCGCCCGTTTCCATTTCGAGCGCGGTCACGCCGAGCACGTCGCCGTCGGCGTCGCGGATCAGGTCGAGCGCCATCCATTCGACGAAGAACGTGGTCTTCGCCGCGACGTTCTGCTGGTACAGCGTGTGCAGCAGCGCGTGGCCGGTACGGTCGGCAGCCGCACACGCGCGCTGGACCGGCTTCTCGCCGTAGTTGGCCGTATGGCCGCCGAACGGGCGCTGGTAGATCGTGCCATCGGCGTTGCGGTCGAACGGCATGCCCATGTGTTCGAGCTCGTACACGGCGTTCGGCGCTTCACGGCACATGAACTCGATCGCGTCCTGGTCGCCGAGCCAGTCGGAGCCCTTGATCGTGTCGTAGAAGTGGTAGTGCCAGTTGTCTTCGCTCATGTTGCCGAGCGAGGCGCCGATGCCGCCCTGCGCCGCTACCGTGTGCGAACGCGTGGGGAACACCTTCGAGAGCACGCAAACCGACAGGCCGGCGCGCGCGAGTTGCAGCGAAGCGCGCATCCCCGAGCCGCCAGCACCGACGATGACCACGTCGAACTTGCGACGCGGCAATGAATTCTTGATTGCAGCCATTCTTTTACACTCTCCAGAGAATCTGAGCGGCGTAGCCGAGGCTGCCCAGCAGCCATGCGATCGTGAGGACGTCCAGCGTGATGCGCAGGCCGACCGGCTTGATGTAGTCCATCCAGATGTCACGCACGCCGACCCACGCGTGCAGGAACAGCGCGATCAGGGTGACGAACGTCGCGAGCTTCATCCACTGCGCGGCGAAGATCGAGGCCCAGCCGTCATACGAGAAGTCGTGCGCGCCGAAGAACAGGACGAGCAGCACGATCGTGTAGATCGCCATGATCACGGCGGTGGCGCGTTGCGCGATCCAGTCGCGAATGCCGTAGTGAGCGCCGACGACAAGGCGCTTCGGACCGATACCGTTATTAGCCGACATTTTTTAGAACGCTCCGAAGAGTTTTGCCGCAAAGGCGATCGTGAGGACCGTGGAGATGATCACGACGACCATGGAGGTCGACTTGCCTTTTTCCTTGCTCACGAGGCCATGGTTGAAGTCCATGCACAGGTGACGCACGCCAGCGCAGAAGTGGAACAGGAACGCCCATCCGAGGACCAGCACGATGAGCTTGACGATGATGTTGGAGAGGAAGCCCTTGAATACCTCGAAGCTAAGCTCCGAAGTGAGGCTCTGGTCCAACAGGAACAGGATGAAAGGCAGGAACAGGAACAACAGCGCACCGCTCACGCGGTGGCCGATCGACACACGGCCGGCCAGAGGCAGGCGGTATGCGAACAATATCTGCCCAAGCCCGATGTTCCGGTATTCCGGCCTCGGTTTTTTTGCGGCTTCTGCCATGCTAGACCCCTT
>NZ_BBJH01000089.1 GCF_000739775.1 Paraburkholderia heleia NBRC 101817
GGCCGAGGCCGTGTAAAAACGCGTAGAACGGCCCAACGGTGACGCCCGGTTGGGAGCGCAGTTGCGTTAGGCCGAGACGCAGGCAGATGACGTGATCGTGTTTTACTGGCAAACAGTGTCGGGGTGCAGGAGTTCACGCGCCTGCCAGCTTCATTGCGCACATCGTCTTTGCGAACCCGAGAATCCTGATGACCCGTTTGAGGTTGTAGGCCAACACGTGCAAACTCATTTCAGCGGCGACGTGGCCAAGTCCGCGCGTCTGGAAGTGCGTCGATCCCATCCAGTGCTTGAGTGTGCCGAACACGTGCTCGACTGTCCGCCGCCGTATCGTCATGGCGTCGAGCTGTCGATCCAGCCTGGACTGCATCGATTCAAGCACCGCTTCATGTTCCCATCGTCGAATACGCCGGTAATCAGCGGGCGTGCATTGGCTTTTCATCGGGCATCTCGGGCAAGCGCTACTCCAGTACGTTCGCAGCTCCAGCAGATTGGCGCTTTCGAAGGATGTGTATCGGTATATCGCACGTTGACCCGCTGGGCACAGGTATTGGTCGTCTTTTGCAATGTATATAAAGTCAGCCCGGTCGAATCGTCCGTCAGCCTTCGCACCTGATGTCTGTGTTTTCGGCACCAGCGCTGCAATACCAGCGTCTTCGCAGGCTTTGATCTCCGTGGCATTGAAGTATCCGCGATCGGCCAGTGCCCTGATCCTCTTCCTACCCATCGCATCGCGGGCGGCCTTGGCCATCGGGCTTAGCTGCGCGCGGTCACTACCGACGTTCGTCACTTCGTGGGTCACGATGAGGTGATGCTTCGTATCAACAGCCACCTGAACGTTGTAGCCCACCACGCCTGTGCCCTTGGCTTGCGACATCATCGAACGTGAGTCGGGATCAGTCAGCGAAACCTGCTTTTCCGGTAAATCATTCAACAGTTCTGCGGCCCGATCCAGATCGCGCATCTGTTCGCGCAGCGTCTCGATCTTCTCCCGTAGCCGTTCGGTTTTCGCCTCCACCTCAGCTGGTTGTGTGCGATCAGCCGTCTCCAGGGCATCCAGATAGCGCTGTATGCTTTGCTCGATCTGTTCCTGACGCCTTGCGATCTTGTTGGGCGTGAAGTTGTTGTCGCGACTGTTCACCGCCTTGAACTTACTGCCGTCGATGGCAACGACTGCTTGCGTGAAGAGCTTAAGGTCGCGGCATATCACGACGAAGCGTCGGCATGCATTGCGAATGCCGACGCCATTGCTGCGTCTGAACTCGGCAATCGTCTTGAAGTCCGGTGCGAGGCGCCCAGTCAGCCACATCAGTTCAACATTGCGCTGGCACTCCCGCTCCAGACGTCGGCTTGACTGCACTCGATTGAGATAGCCGTAGATGTAGAGTTTGAGCAGAACAGACGGATGGTAGGACGGTCGGCCCGTGATTGCGGGTGTGGTGCCTTCGAAGCCCATGGAAGCCAGATCGAGCTCGTCGACGAATGCATCGACGATCCGCACGGGATTGTCTTCAGCGATAAAGTCTTCGAGACATTCCGGCAGCAACGTGGCCTGATTGCGGTTTGCACCTTCGACAAATCGCCCCATCTCCGCCTCTCGCGCTAACAGGTTGATTCAGTCTAGGCGATCGCACGTGTTTTGACACACCCTCGGCC
>NZ_BBJH01000088.1 GCF_000739775.1 Paraburkholderia heleia NBRC 101817
TCCAGGTTCGACGTTTGCGCGGGACGCCAGCACGGCAAATTGAATCGGACCATCCGCAAGGAGAACGGCACATGGCGACGACCACGGTGAGCGACTTCATCGTCGAGCGGCTGCACGAATGGGGCGTGCGGCGCATCTACGGCTATCCCGGCGACGGCATCAACGGCATGTTCGGCGCGCTGCGGCGCGCGCAGGGCAAGATCGAATTCGTCCAGGCGCGCCACGAGGAAATGGCCGCCTTCATGGCGAGCGCGCACGCCAAGTTCACGGGCGAGCTGGGCGTGTGCATCGCCACGTCGGGGCCGGGGGCGGCACACCTGCTCACGGGGCTCTACGACGCGCGGCTCGACCATATGCCTGTGCTCGCCATAGCGGGCCAGCAGGCGCGCGCCGCGCTCGGCGCGCACTATCAGCAGGAACTCGACCTCGTCTCCATGTTCAAGGACGTGGCGGGCGCATACGTGCAGCAGCCGAGCGTGCCCGCGCAGGTGCGCCACGTGGTGGACCGCGCGGTGCGCATCGCGCTGTCGCGGCGCACGGTCACGGCCATGGTGCTGCCCAACGACCTGCAGGAACTCGAATACGAGCCACCTGCGCGCAAGCACGGCACGGCGCATTCCGGCGTGGGTTATAGCGCGCCCGAGGTGGTGCCGCGCGAGGCAGACCTCAAGCGCGCAGCCGATGTGCTCAACGCGGGCAACCGGGTGGCGATACTCGTCGGCGCAGGGGCGATGCACGCCGGCGACGAGGTGGTCGCCGTGGCCGAGCGCCTGCACGCGGGCGTCGCGAAAGCGCTGCTCGGCAAGGCCGCGGTGCCCGACGACATTCCGTGGGTGACGGGCAGCATCGGCCTGCTCGGCACCAGGCCGACCGACGAGATGATGTCCTCATGCGACACCTTGCTGATGGTCGGTTCCGGCTTCCCGTATTCGGAATTCCTGCCGAAGGAAGGCGACGCGCGCGCGGTGCAGATCGACATCGACGCGGGCATGCTCAGCGTGCGCTACCCGATGGAGGTGAGCCTCGTGGGCGACAGCGCGGCCACGCTGCGCGCACTCTTGCCGCGGCTCGAGCAGAAGAACGCCACGAGCTGGCGCAACCGCCTCATCCATGCGGGCGAGCGCTGGCAGCGCGTGCTCGGGGACCGCGCGCACGCGGCAACGAGCGGCAGGGTGAATCCGCAGCGCGTGGTGACCGAGTTGTCGCCGCGACTGCCCGATGGCGCGATCGTCACGAGCGACTCGGGCTCGTGCGCGAACTGGTATGCGCGCGACCTCAAGATCCGGCGCGGCATGATGTGCTCGCTGTCGGGCGGTCTCGCCTCGATGGGGGCGGCAGTTCCGTACGCCATCGCGGCGAAGTTCGCCCATCCCGAGCGGCCCGTGATCGCGCTCGTGGGCGACGGCGCCATGCAGATGAACAACATGGCGGAACTCGTGACCGTGGCGAAGTACTGGCGCCAATGGGCGAGCCCCCGCTGGATCTGTTGCGTGTTCAACAACGAGGACCTGAATCAGGTCACGTGGGAGCAGCGCGTGATGCAGGGCGACGCGAAATTCGAAGCCTCGCAGGACATTCCCGATGTGCCGTATCACCGTTTCGCGGAGCTGGTGGGTCTCACGGGCATCTACGTGGACAACGCGGAGCAACTGGGCGACGCCTGGGAGCAGGCGCTCGCGGCGACGCGCCCCGTGGTGCTCGAAGTGAAGACCGATCCCGACGTGCCGCCGTTGCCGCCGCACGTGACGATCGAGCAGGCGCGCCATTTCGCGCGTGCGCTCATGGAAGGCGATCCGGACGAGGGCGGCGTGATTGCCAACACGGCGCGCCAGGTGATGGCGAGCGTCATGCCTGGCAAGAAGTGATGCG
>NZ_BBJH01000087.1 GCF_000739775.1 Paraburkholderia heleia NBRC 101817
CCACCGGCTGGACTTTCTGCGCGAGCGCGGGCTCGTAATCGAACGGCGCCGTTTCGCTCATGTACGTCGACTGGCACATTTCGAGCTGCACGGCATGCACGCCATCGTGCGGCGCGCCGTAATGACGCGTGTTGTAGCCGCCCTTGAAGCGGCCGTTCGCGATCCACGTGAAGCCGCTCGCGGCCGCCGCGCGCTCGACCGCCGCCTGCACCGCCGCCGCGGCCGTGCGCCCGTCCTGCGTGCCGAGGTTCAGGTCGGGCAGCTTGCCGTCGAACAGCCGCGGCAACACGCTTGCAATCGAGTGCGCCTCCCACAGCAGCACGTTCGCGTGCGCCGCGCGCAAGCGCTTCAGTTCGGCGGCGAGTGTGTCGTGATACGGCTGCCAGAATGTCTGCACGCGACGCTGGCGCTCCGGCGCGTCGGGCACGCAGCCGTCGCGGTAGATCGGCTCGCCGCGAAACGTTTCGGTCGGACACAGCGACGTGGTGGTCTGGCCGGGATAGAGGCTCTCGTCGTTCGGCGGGCGGTTCAGGTCGATCACATAGCGCGAAACCCGCGCGCCGAGCACGGTCGCGCCGAGTTCCTTCGCAAACGCATAGAGGCGATCGAGATGCCAGTCCGTATCGGCCACGGTCAGGGCCGCGTCCGTGTACTCGCCGTGCATCGCAGCGGGAATGTGCGTGCCCAGATGAGGGATCGAAATGATGAGCGGCGCGGTGCCGCGTTCCAGCGACAAGATATCGGTCATGGAGATTTGTCTCGTGAATGGCGCGAGCGCTCGGGCCTGAGTTCAATCATCAGCCAGCAGCCTGGCGAGCGCCGCGCGATAGTCGGCATAAAGGCGTGCTTCGTCGCGATGGCGGCGCGCCTCCACGACTTTGACGCCGCCGGTATAGACGTCGAGCACCGGCGTTTCGCCATGCTCGCCGAAGACGACCGACGAGAGCCACGTGAGCGGCTTGTGTTCGGCGAGATCCGGATGCTGGGCGTCGAGCACGACCCAGTCGGCGCGCGCGCCTTGCGTCAACGCGCCGACCTTGCGCCCCGTTGCAGCGGCGCCGCCGGCGAGGGCTGCGTCGAACAGCCGGTCCGCAACCTGTGCCTGATGCGGCGCGGCCAATACATTGCGCTCGCGCCGTGCGAGCCGCTGGCCGTATTCGAGCAAGCGAAGCTCCGCGCGCCAGTCCACGCCGATATGGCTGTCCGAGCCCACGCCGAACGCGCCGCCCGCATCGAGATACTCGCGCGTGGGGAAAATGCCGTCGCCAAGATTCGCTTCGGTCGTGAGGCACAGGCCCGCAATCGCACCGCTCCGTGCGAGCGCGGCGGTCTCCCGCGCATCGATATGCGTGGCATGGACGAGGCACCAGCGCGCGTTCACGTCGAACCGGTCGAGGAGCCATTGCACCGGCCGCGCACCTTCTGTCGAGAGGCAAGCCTCGACTTCGGCTGTCTGTTCGGCGATGTGGATATGCACGGGCGCGCCAGGAAGCGCGTGGTCCAGGCCCTCCAGCAGCGCGCGCAACGAGTCGTGCGAAACGGCGCGCAGCGAATGGGGCGCTACGCCATAGCGCAACGCGCCGTGCTCGGGCCGCCACGCACGCAGCGCCTCGACGATGCCGAGCAACTGTTCCGGCGTGTTGATGAAGCGGCGCTGATCGTCGCGCGGCGCTTGCGCGCCGAAGCCGCTGTATTGATAGAGCACGGGCAGCATCGTCATGCCGATGCCGGTCGCACTCGCTGCGTCCACCACACGTTGTGCCAGTTCGGCAGGGCTCGCATACCGCTGGCCATCCTTGCCGTGATGGACGTAGTGGAATTCGCAAACGGAGGTGTAGCCCGCCTTCAACATCTCGACGTAGAGCCAGCGCGCAATCGCCCCGAGATCGTCGGGCGTGATGCGCGCGGCGAACCGGTACATGAGGTCGCGCCAGCTCCAGAAGCTGTCGGTGGGGTTCGCGCGATATTCGGTGAGGCCCGCCATCGCTCGCTGGAAAGCATGCGAATGAAGATTAGGCATGCCAGGCAGGATAGGCCCCGGCGCGCGCGCGACGCCGCGCGGCGC
>NZ_BBJH01000086.1 GCF_000739775.1 Paraburkholderia heleia NBRC 101817
CGCGAAAGCGGTAGGCGCGGCGCAGGCCGCCAGGCTCACGCTGCTGCGTGGCGCGGCGCTCGTGGCGTCGCCATGGAAGAACGGCGGCGGCGTCACGCGCGAGATCGCGGCGGCGCACGTGACATCGCACGCCGGTGCGCCACTGGACGGGTTCGCGTGGCGCGTGAGCGTGGCCGATGTCGCGCAGGCGGGGCCGTTCTCGCGCTTCGAGGGCGTCGATCGGACGCTCGTGCTGCTCGAAGGCGCGGGCATGTTGCTCGACGAGGCGGGCCACACGCATGTGCTCGCGCAACCCCTGGACGTCGCGCGTTTCGCCGGGGAAACCGCGATCGACGCGCGCCTCGTGAACGGCGCCACGCGCGACTTCAACCTGATGGTGCGCCGCGACGCGGCGCGCGGCACGCTCGAAGTGTGGCGCGCGAACGAGCGGCGCAGCGTGCAGGCGCAAACGGTATTGCTGTATTGCGCGCAAGGCGCGCAGGACGTGCGCGTGGATAACCAACGCCACGTTCGTCTCGAAGCGGGCGACACGCTGCGCGTCGATACGCTCGATGCGCAATGCCCCTTGCAGATCGAAACGCGCGGCGCGGGCGCCTTGCTTGCCGTGGCGCTGGACGTGCTCGGCACGCCACGGCAAGACACTACGGAAACGGCATCGCGCGATGCTTTGCATACCTGATGAAACGCACTCTCTGGCAAAACCTCAACCTGTGCCCGCATGGCGATCCGGGGCATGTCGTCGAGAACGCAGCGATTGCCGTGGAAGACGGCAAAGTCGCGTGGCTCGGCGCCGCTGCCGAATTGCCCATGCCATTCGCCGAGTGGCCGTGCGAAGACCTGGGCGGCGCGTGGGTCACGCCCGGTCTCGTGGATTGCCACACGCACCTCGTCTACGGCGGACAGCGTGCCGATGAATTCGCGCAGCGTCTTGCCGGCGTGAGCTACGAAGCAATCGCGCGGCAGGGTGGCGGCATCGTCTCGACGGTGCGCGCCACGCGCGCGGCGGACGAAGCCGCGCTGTTCGCGCAGTCGGCAACGCGCCTGGAAGCGTTGCTCGCCGAAGGCGTAACGGCCGTCGAGATCAAATCGGGCTATGGCCTCGATCTTGCGAGCGAACGCAAGATGCTGCGCGTCGCGCGTCAGCTCGGCGATCGTTATCCGGTTACGGTTCGCACGACGTTTCTCGGCGCGCATGCGTTGCCGCCCGAGTTTGCGGGCCGCGCCGACGACTATATCGACGAAGTGTGCGAACGCATGCTTCCCGCGCTCGCCGACGAAGGGCTGGTGGACGCGGTCGATGTGTTCTGCGAACGAATCGGCTTCTCGCTCGCTCAGAGCGAGCGCGTATTCGAGGCGGCCGCACGGCGCAAGCTCGCAGTCAAGATGCATGCTGAGCAGCTCTCCAATAGCGGTGGTGCGGCGCTCGCGGCGCGTCACGGCGCATTGTCCGCCGATCATCTGGAGTTTCTCGACGAAGCGGGCGTCGCCGCCATGAAGCAAGCGGGCACCGTGGCGGTGCTGCTGCCGGGCGCGTACTACTTCATCCGCGAAACGCAGCTTCCGCCGCTCGACTTGCTGCGGCGCTACGCGGTGCCGATCGCCATTTCGACCGACAGCAATCCGGGCACCTCGCCCGCCACTTCGCTGCTGCTCATGATGAACATGGCGACCACGCTGTTCCGCATGACCGTGCCCGAGGTGTTGCAGGGCGTGACGCGGCATGCCGCGCAGGCTTTCGGCGACGCAGAGCGTCACGGCACGCTCGCGGCTGGCCGTCCCGCTGACTTTGCCGTGTGGACGGTGCAGTCGCTGGCGGAACTGGCTTACTGGATTGGCCGTCCGCTCTGCGCCCGCGTGGTGCGCGGCGGCGAGACCGTCTTTGAGCGTCGCGCACTTGAGCGTCGCGTTTGAGCGCTATTTTCAGCATGAATCACACCATTGAAACGAATCCGGCTTCGCACGCGCTCTTCGCCGAGTCTGCCTATTTGCCCGACGGCTGGCGCCGCAACGTGCTGCTCGAATGGGACGCCGCGGGCACGCTGCGCAACGTGACGCCCGATCTGGCGCAA
>NZ_BBJH01000085.1 GCF_000739775.1 Paraburkholderia heleia NBRC 101817
CCGGCGTCTTCACGTGCAGGAAAGAGATTCCTGAAAAGTTCTCCCAGTTTCATTCCACCTCCGGCACGGAGCCGTGTGGCAACGGCATGGCGGCATGTTTCGCGGCGGCGACCGCGGCCGGTGGCAACGGCGGTGGGTTGCTCGTGGAAAGCCTGGGGCTGGCCTTGGCGCCGCCGGTCACGAAGATGCGCGTGGGCAGTGCGAAGTGCCGAAGCTGCAGCACATCGAGCGGCCCCGCGCTCGCATCGCTGCGCAACTGGACCCTCAGCGAGATGCCCTGGCTCGTATCGGGTGCCCACGTCAGCAGATAGCGCGCGTTGTCCTGCTGGGAGACCTTCGCGCGTTCCAGCAGCCGGATCAGCCCGAAACGTCCCTGCGCGTCCATTGCCGAGCGCAGGCCACCCTGCCCGGTCTGCCATTCGATGCGCGAGAGGTTCTCCAGCGATTGCCCGGGCCACTCGAACGGCACCCAGTCTTCTTTCTGGTTGAAGTAGTCGAGTGCACGCCCGGACAGCACAATCCTCATGTCGGTCACACCCGGCGTCGCAACGCCGCGCAGATCGAACCGGACATGCGCGTCGCCGGCCGGGAACAGCACCGTCGAAACACGGGTGAGGCGGTTCAAACCTTCAAGAAATCCCGGGTCGAGCCGCATCGCGTCCTGTTGCGAGCCATGGTCGGCACCTTGCGCGGCGACCCAGCGGTCGCCCTGTCGTTCGACGACGCCCGCCAGTTGCGTCGCAACGAACTGGGCGATCACCCCGTTGTCCGGCCGCATGAAGCGCGCCATCTCGGGCAATGATGCGTCGTTCTCCGAATCCGCAAACGGATAGCGGCCGCCGAAGGTGCGATTCCAGTCGGCCAGGATCGACGTGCGCCAGATGTCGTTCAGGCTTGCTGCCGCAGGCTGTACCACGGCCTGCCAGGTCTGGTCGAGCGGCGCCTGCAGCAACTGGCCGAAGCCGGCCCATTGCTGGCCGAGACTTGCTGCAACGCGGCTCGCGTAGTCGCGACTTTCAGCGATATCTGAGGTCTTGCCCTGCAGCACTGACTGCGCGGCAATGCGCGACATCGCATCCGTATCGGCGCTGTTCACCATCTGCTCGATCTTCAGGCGCATCGCGGTTACGCGTTCGAGATAGCGGGCAAGGCTCAGGTCGCCGGTGGCGGCCAGTTGTGCGGGAGCGTTGCCGGTTTTGCCTGACGCTGCAGGAATTACGTCGCTGCCGGTCAAGCGCAGGATCGGGCCGAATGCGATTGCAAGCGGCGCCAACTGGGGCTGTGCCTGTTTTGACGGATCTTTTTCGTCAGCGCCGACAAGTTGCTGCGCCTTGCTGATCAACGTGGCCGAGAGCGACTGCGTGCTTGCACCGGTACCTGCCTGGTACACGATTGCGTTCATCAACGCGACCATCGGCGAGCGTTGT
Organism: Paraburkholderia heleia NBRC 101817; assembly: GCF_000739775.1. Classification (GTDB taxonomy): domain Bacteria; phylum Pseudomonadota; class Gammaproteobacteria; order Burkholderiales; family Burkholderiaceae; genus Paraburkholderia; species Paraburkholderia heleia. The sequence continues at coordinate 1,428 of NZ_BBJH01000085.1, forward strand.
GGGTCGCCCAGGAGATTGAGCTGGTCGGCCGTGGCCGAGAGCGTCGGCGCGGGCTGCCAGCGCAGACTGTTGAGGAACTGCTCCCAGGCCCGCGCGTAGTCGTCGAAGTAACGCTGGCGCAGTTCGGCCTTCAGCGTCGAGGGTGCCTGATTGGTGGCTTTTGCGTCGGAGAGCACCCAGTCGCCGGCAACGTTGCCCTTCTCGCTCGCCTCGTCGATTGCCTTCGCGATGCGTTCTTCCCAGGCTGCCCGAGTGAAGATGCCGGGGATGGTCTGCGTCGTGTTGAAGAGGCCGCGCCCTGTGGTATCACCCAGCAGCGTGGCCAGAGTCACCGGAGGGTACTTCGGCTTTGCGTCATCGAGAATCTGCAGGTAGACCGCATCGGTCGAGTTCTGGATGCCGCGCACGCCGATGATGGTTTGGCGCGTGGATGCGACCAGGCTGCTGTCCGGTACGATCGCAAGCGCTGAGCCGCTAGCCGCAGTCCGACGTCCGAGGTGGTTGGCAAAAAAGGGGATCGTGTGCTGGCGCAAGTCTTCCCACGTGCCTGATGAAAGCGGCGAATTGAGCGGGCGTGCGGGAACCGCTGTCGCGACCAGTTGCGGCGTGAGGAAGGATGCGACGGCGCGCTGCGGTTGAGCGAGCATCAGGTAGGCCTTGAGCGT
>NZ_BBJH01000084.1 GCF_000739775.1 Paraburkholderia heleia NBRC 101817
TGCACTACGTGGCCGCCCGCGACGCGATCACGTGCCCAAGGCCAGCCGCGCCGACGGGTGCCTCGGCGAGCCACGGAATCAGTACGCTGCGCTGCGCCAGTTCGTCCGCCACGCGGCGCACGAACGGCACCTCGCAAGCGCCCCGCTGGCACAGCACCGGATCCGTCGTGCCGCTCGCCAGCAGCGACTGGTTGATGACCCACGCGTAGGGCCTGATGCCGGCGCGCGCAAGGTCGTCGCTCAGCCGCTCCGCTTCGTGAACCGGTGTCGCTTCAGGCAGCGTGACGATGAGGATCCGGCTGTATTCCGGGTCGCGCAGACGCGGCAGCAACTGACGGACTGACTCCGGCATCTCGCCCTGCGTGCGCATCACTTCGCGGTGATAGGCCTCGGCTGCGTCCAGCAGCAGGATGGTGTGCCCGGTCGGCGCCGTGTCCAGTACCACAAAGCCGGACTTGCCTTGATCGACAGTGCGCGCGAAGGCCCTGAAGACGGCGATTTCTTCAGTGCAGGGCGAGCGCAAGTCCTCTTCGAGCATTGCCCGGCCGCCCGCATCGAGCTGCGAAGCCGCCTTGCCCAGCACCTCCGCGGTGTACTGCTGCACTTCCCGCGCCGGGTCGATGCGTGTGACGCTCAGGCGGGGCACGACGCCATCGACAGTGGCGGCCACATGCGAGGCCGGGTCGGTGGTCGAGAGGATCACGTCGTGTCCGCGGCCGGCCAGCGCAACTGCGATCGCGGCCGCTACCGTGGTCTTGCCTACGCCGCCTTTACCCATCGTCATGATCACGCCGTGGCCCGCAGCCGACAGTTCGTCGACGAGGCCGCCCAGACCAGGCGGCAAGGCGGTGTCGGGCATCCGGCGTTCGGTCGGCATGCGCACGCGTTCGGGATGTGCCATGTCGCGCAGTGCATCCAGCCCGACCGTGCCGCGCGGCAGAAACGGAATGCACGTCTGTGGCAAGCCGGCCAGCTCACGCGGCATACCGGCCAGCGCCTGTTGCGCGCGCTGCGCCATGGCCGTTGCGATCGCGTCGTCGTTGCGGTCTGTGGAAAAGAGGCCGTTGATTGCCAGCACCTGGTTGCGAATGCCGAGGTCGGCCAGTTCGTGCCGCGTGCGATTCGCTTCGCGCAGCGCCGCAACTTCGGGGCGGCTCACCAGAACGATGGTGGTCTCCGCTGCGCTCGACAGGCGTTCGACGGTCGCCGCGTACAGGGCCTTCTGCTTCTCCAGCCCGGCCAGTGGCCCGAGACAGGATGCGCCTCCCGTCGACGACGAGATGAACTCGTTCCATGCCGATGGCAGCGTCAAGAGGCGCAGCGTGTGCCCGGTCGGTGCCGTATCGAAAATCACGTGATCGAAACCGGCCGTTGCGGCGGGGTCGCCGAGCAGTTTGGAGAATTCATCGAAGGCCGCTATCTCGACCGTGCACGCCCCGGAAAACTGCTCTTCCATGTTGCGGATCGCCGCGGCAGGCAGGACACCGCGATACGGTCCGACCATGTGTTCCCTGTAGGCCTGCGCGGCCGCTTCCGGATCGATGTTCAACGCGAACAGGCCTGGCGCGCCCGGCACCGCGGTCGGCAACTGACTCAGAAGGACGCCGAGTACCTCGTCGAGATTGGAGGCGGGGTCCGTACTGACGATGAGCACCTTCTTGCCGGCATCCGCCAAGGCGATGCCGGTGGCACAGGAAAGCGAGGTCTTGCCCACACCGCCTTTGCCGGTGAAGAAGAGATATCGGGTCTGCGCTTCAGGAAGGGACATGAGCGCCCCCCTGGCAGCAGCCTGAGCCCGGCGAACAACAACTGCCGGCCCTGATGTGGGGCTTTTCCGCCGTCGTCAGGGCAATGCCGAGTTTCTGCGCGAGCTGCTGCCGGGACGGATACAGCCCTGTCGATACGATATGGCCATCGATTGCAAGGATCGGCAGCCGCTCCATGCCGGCTTCCATTTCCTTGACCACCGCGGCATTGGCGGCGAACGCCTGCGGTTCCTGGCCCAGGTTGTAGCGGGACACGGTCACGCCGTGCGCCTCGACCCACTTCAGGTCGGCGGCAAATTGCGCGAGCACGGGGTCCACATCCACACCGCAAACGCCCGTCGAACAGCACATCGCGGGATCGAACACTTCGAGTTTCTTCATGGCAGGCCCCTCAGAGCAATCAGGATCGAGCGATTTCCACAAGCACGGATGCGTCTGCGGACAGAGGTGCGTGAATTCGGGCAGACCGC
>NZ_BBJH01000083.1 GCF_000739775.1 Paraburkholderia heleia NBRC 101817
GCCGCGCGCACCTTCGGATCGTCGAGCATCTGCTTGGCCTCGCCTTCCATCGTCACGAGGCCCGAGTCCATCACGTAGCCGCGATTCGCCGCCTGCAGCGCGAGACGCGCGTTCTGCTCCACGAGCAGCACCGTGATGCCCTCCGACGAGATCGTGCGCACCACCTCGAAGATCTTCTCCACCATGATCGGCGAGAGACCCATCGAAGGCTCATCGAGCAACAGAAGCTTCGGCTTGCTGATGATCGCACGCGCCATGGCCAGCATCTGCTGCTCGCCGCCCGAGAGCGTGCCCGCGAGCTGCGTGGCGCGTTCCTTCAGGCGCGGGAAGAAGCCGAACATGCGGTCGACGTCCTTCTGGATGCCGTCGTTGTCGCTGCGCAGGTACGCGCCCATCTGCATGTTTTCGAGAATCGACATGCGCGCGAAGATGCCGCGGCCTTCCGGCACCATCGCGAGGCCGCGCTTCAGTAGCTCATAGGCCGGCACGCCCTTGATCGACTGGCCCATGTACTCGATGTCGCCAGCCGAGTACGGCTTCAGGCCCGTGATGGCCTTCATCGTCGTGGTCTTGCCCGCGCCGTTCGCGCCGATCAGCGTGACGAGTTCGCCCTGGCGCACTTCCATGTCCACGCCCTTGACCGCCTGGATCCCGCCGTAGTTGACCTGCAGACCCTTGATTTTCAGAACCGATGTAGCCATCAATGAACCCCCGCGCCCAGATATGCCTCGATCACCTTCGGGTCCTTCTGCACGTCCTGCGGCAGCCCTTCGGAGATCACCTTGCCATAGTCGAGCACTGTCATCCGGTTGCACAGGCCCATCACCAGTTTCACGTCGTGCTCGATCAGCAGGATGGTCTTGCCATCGGCGCGGATCTTGTCGAGCAGGCGCGTGAGTTCGACCTTCTCGGTCGCGTTCATGCCGGCCGCCGGCTCGTCGAGCGCGAGCAGCTTCGGATCGGTCGCGAGCGCGCGCGCGATTTCCAGACGGCGCTGGTGGCCGTACGAGAGATTGCGCGAGGTGTAGTCCGCGTATTGCGCGATGCCCACGTATTCGAGCAGCTCGATCGCGCGCTCCTTGATCTCGCGCTCTTCCTGACGCTCCGAGGGCGTCTGGAACACGGCGCCGAGCAGCCCGTGCTTCGTGCGCACGTGGCGGCCGACCATCACGTTCTCGAGCGCCGTCATGCCGCCGAACAGGCGAATGTTCTGGAAGGTACGCGCAATGCCCGCCTTCGCCACCTGATACACGGCGGTCGGCGTATAGGCCGTGCCGTCGAGCTTGAATTCGCCCGAATCAGGCGTGTAGAGACCGGTAATCACGTTGAAGAACGTGGTCTTGCCGGCGCCGTTCGGGCCGATCAGGCCGTAGATCGTGCCTTCCTCGATCTGCAGGCCGACGTCGGACAGCGCCTGCAGGCCGCCGAAGCGCTTGTTCACGCCCTTCACGGACAGGCGGATGGGTTTGTTGCTCATGTGTAGTTCTCCCTGTCCTTATGCGCGAACCGGCTTCTTGCTGGCACGCCTGGCGATCTTCGCGATCTTGTCCTCGTGCTTCGCCGCGGGCCACAGGCCTTCCGAGCGATAGAGCATGATGACGACCATGGCGAGGCCGTAGAGCAGCTGGCGAATGACTTCCGTATCGACGACTTCGTGGCCGAACAGCATGTGCTGAAGCGGGCCCATGGTCGAGCGCAGGAACTCGGGGAAAATGGCGAGCAGCACGGCGCCGAGAATCACGCCGGGGATGTGACCCATGCCGCCGAGCACCACGCAGGCGAGCACGACGACCGATTCCCAGAAGGTGAACGATTCCGGCGACACGAAGCCCTGGAACGCGCCGAACATCGCGCCCGACAGACCGCCGAACGACGCGCCCATCGCGAATGCGAGCAGCTTGACGTTACGGGTGTTGATGCCCATGGCCTTGGCGGCGATTTCGTCTTCGCGGATCGCGGCCCAGGCGCGGCCGATGCGCGAGTGCTGCAGACGCGTACACACCCAGATCACGAGCAGCGCGCAGATCACGAACACGTAGTAGTACATGTAGACCGAGGTGAACGTGAAGCCGAGGATCTCGTGCGGCTGCGCGAGACTGAAGCCGAACACCTGCAGCGGCGCGACGCCGGTAATGCCCTGCGGCCCGTTGGTGATGTTCACCGGCCGGTCGAGGTTGTTCATGAAGATACGAACGATTTCCCCGAAGCCCAGCGTCACGATGGCGAGGTAGTCGCCGCGCAGACGCAGCGTCGGCGCGCCGAGCAGGATGCCCGCGATCGCCGCGAGCGCCATGGCGCACGGCACCACGATCCAGTACGGCGTATGCAGCCCGCCCGGGAACATGTTGGCGATCCACTGGAACTGCGTGGTGAGGTGCGGCGAAGTCAGCAGCGCAGCGACGTAGGCGCCCACCGCGTAGAACGCGATATAGCCCAGGTCCAGCAGGCCGGCGAAGCCCACCACCACGTTCAGGCCCAGCGCGAGCATCACGTAGAGCATCGCGAAGTCGAGCACGCGCACCCAGTAGTTGCCGCCCGCGGCGCCCACCACGAAGGGCAGCGCTGCCACGACGATGGCCGTCACGATGCCGACCGTGAGGGTCTTCGTCATGTTCTTTTCGGGGATGAGCGTCGTCGACGGCTCGATCGGTTGAATTGAAGTCATGTTGTGTTACTCCCTCTTATGCGCGGTCCGCGACACGTTCGCCCAGCAGCCCCGACGGACGGAACACGAGCACGACGATCAGCACGATGAATGCGAAGACGTCCTGATAGTTACTGCCGAACACCCCGCCGGTCAGGTTGCCGATGTAGCCTGCGCCGAGCTGCTCGATCAGGCCGAGCACCACGCCGCCGACCATCGCGCCGCCGAGGTTGCCGATACCGCCCAGCACGGCCGCCGTGAAGGCCTTCATGCCGGGGATGAAACCCATGTAGAAGTGCGCGTTGCCGTATTCGGAGGCGATCATCACGCCGGCCAGCGCTGCGAGCGCCGAGCCGATCATGAAGGTGGCCGAGATCACGAAGTTCGGGTTCACGCCCATCAGCGAGGCATTGTTCGGGTTCTCGGCGATGGCGCGCATGGCGCGGCCGAGCCTGGTCTTGTGCACGAGGATCAAGAGACCCGCCATCACGAGGAACGCGACGACGATGATGACGATTTCCGTCATCGAGATCACGGCGCCCACGCCGGTTTCAGTCGGCTTGATGACGTTGATCGGATCGGTCGAGATGAGCTGGGGGAACGCGAGCGGATTGCGGCCCCAGATGATCATGGCGAGCGTCTGCAGCAGGATCGACACGCCGATCGCGGTGATCAGCGGGGCGAGGCGCGGCGCGCGGCGCAGCGGCCGGTAGGCGATTTTTTCGATCGTGTAGCCGACGAACGCGCACACGACCGCGGCGACCACAAGGGCGATGCACAGCGTGGGGATGTTCCCGAGGCCCGGGAAGTGATTATGGAGCACGTTGATCGCGGAGAGCGCGACCATGGCGCCCACCATGAGCACGTCGCCGTGCGCGAAGTTGATGATGCCCAGAATCCCGTACACCATGGTGTAGCCCAGAGCGATGATGGCGTAGATGCTGCCAAGCACCAGCCC
>NZ_BBJH01000082.1:2500-5470 GCF_000739775.1 Paraburkholderia heleia NBRC 101817
CCAAAGTAGTGGCGAGCGAAATGGGATCAGCCTGTACTCTTTATCTTCGTTGTTAGCCAAACGCTCTGGAAAGTGCGGCCATAGTGGGTGATAGCCCCGTAGGCGAAAACAGCGAGGAAGAACTGGGTGTACGACAAGTAGGGCGGGACACGTGAAATCCTGTCTGAAGATGGGGGGACCATCCTCCAAGGCTAAATACTCGTGATCGACCGATAGTGAACCAGTACCGTGAGGGAAAGGCGAAAAGAACCCCGGGAGGGGAGTGAAACAGATCCTGAAACCGCATGCATACAAACAGTCGGAGCCTCGCAAGGGGTGACGGCGTACCTTTTGTATAATGGGTCAGCGACTTACATTCAGTGGCAAGCTTAACCGAATAGGGCAGGCGTAGCGAAAGCGAGTCCGAACAGGGCGTTCAGTCGCTGGGTGTAGACCCGAAACCAGGTGATCTATCCATGGCCAGGTTGAAGGCACGGTAACACGTGCTGGAGGACCGAACCCACTAACGTTGAAAAGTTAGGGGATGAGCTGTGGATAGGGGTGAAAGGCTAAACAAACCTGGAAATAGCTGGTTCTCTCCGAAAACTATTTAGGTAGTGCCTCGTGTATCACCTTCGGGGGTAGAGCACTGTCATGGTTGATGGGTCCATTGCGGATTACGTCGCCATAGCAAACTCCGAATACCGAAGAGTGCAATCACGGGAGACAGACATCGGGTGCTAACGTCCGGTGTCAAGAGGGAAACAACCCAGACCGCCAGCTAAGGTCCCCAAATATGGCTAAGTGGGAAACGAAGTGGGAAGGCTAAAACAGTCAGGAGGTTGGCTTAGAAGCAGCCACCCTTTAAAGAAAGCGTAATAGCTCACTGATCGAGTCGTCCTGCGCGGAAGATGTAACGGGGCTAAGCCATATACCGAAGCTGCGGATGCACATTTATGTGCATGGTAGGAGAGCGTTCCGTAAGCCTGCGAAGGTGCACTGGAAAGTGTGCTGGAGGTATCGGAAGTGCGAATGCTGACATGAGTAGCGATAAAGGGGGTGAAAGGCCCCCTCGCCGTAAGCCCAAGGTTTCCTACGCAACGTTCATCGGCGTAGGGTGAGTCGGCCCCTAAGGCGAGGCAGAAATGCGTAGCTGATGGGAAACAGGTCAATATTCCTGTACCAGTGTGAAATGCGATGGGGGGACGGATCGCGGAAGGTTGTCCGGGTGTTGGAAGTCCCGGTCGCTGCATCGAAGAGGGTAGCCTGGCAAATCCGGCTACAGGACTCAAGGGTGTGGCGCGAGCGGCCCTGGGCTGCGAAGCAATCGGAAGGGGTTCCAGGAAAAGCCTCTAAGCTTCAGTTTCACACTGACCGTACCGCAAACCGACACAGGTGGGCGAGATGAGTATTCTAAGGCGCTTGAGAGAACTCGGGAGAAGGAACTCGGCAAATTGGTACCGTAACTTCGGGATAAGGTACGCCCTGGTAGCTTGAGAGGCCTGCGCCTCGAGGGTGAAGGGGTTGCAATAAACTGGTGGCTGCGACTGTTTAATAAAAACACAGCACTCTGCAAACACGAAAGTGGACGTATAGGGTGTGACGCCTGCCCGGTGCCGGAAGATTAAATGATGGGGTGCAAGCTCTTGATTGAAGTCCCGGTAAACGGCGGCCGTAACTATAACGGTCCTAAGGTAGCGAAATTCCTTGTCGGGTAAGTTCCGACCTGCACGAATGGCGTAACGATGGCCACACTGTCTCCTCCCGAGACTCAGCGAAGTTGAAGTGTTTGTGATGATGCAATCTCCCCGCGGCTAGACGGAAAGACCCCATGAACCTTTACTGTAGCTTTGCATTGGACTTTGAACCGGTTTGTGTAGGATAGGTGGGAGGCTGTGAAGTGTGGACGCCAGTCTGCATGGAGCCGTCCTTGAAATACCACCCTGATCTGTTTGAGGTTCTAACCTTGGTCCGTGATCCGGATCGGGGACAGTGCATGGTAGGCAGTTTGACTGGGGCGGTCTCCTCCCAAAGGGTAACGGAGGAGTACGAAGGTACGCTAGGTACGGTCGGAAATCGTGCTGATAGTGCAATGGCATAAGCGTGCTTGACTGTGAGACCCACAAGTCGAACAGGTGCGAAAGCAGGTCATAGTGATCCGGTGGTTCTGTATGGAAGGGCCATCGCTCAACGGATAAAAGGTACTCTGGGGATAACAGGCTGATACCGCCCAAGAGTTCATATCGACGGCGGTGTTTGGCACCTCGATGTCGGCTCATCTCATCCTGGGGCTGTAGCCGGTCCCAAGGGTATGGCTGTTCGCCATTTAAAGAGGTACGTGAGCTGGGTTTAAAACGTCGTGAGACAGTTTGGTCCCTATCTGCCGTGGGCGCTGGAAGTTTGAGGGGGCCTGCTCCTAGTACGAGAGGACCGGAGTGGACGAACCTCTGGTGTACCGGTTGTCACGCCAGTGGCATCGCCGGGTAGCTATGTTCGGAAGAGATAACCGCTGAAAGCATCTAAGCGGGAAACTCGCCCCAAGATGAGACTTCCCCGGAGCTTCGAGCTCCTTGAAGGGTCGTTCGAGACCAGGACGTTGATAGGTCAGGTGTGCACGTGCAGTAATGCACTGAGCTAACTGATACTAATTGCCCGTAAGGCTTGATCCTATAACCGGTGTGTTTCGGCCAGTGTTGGCGCTTTGGCGCTGACTCAGGGCCCCCGCAGGGGGCAACACACTCGGGTTGAGAGATCGATGTTGTGCCGGAAACAACACAGCCCCGATTCAGCAGGAAACCTCTTTACGCTTCTTCCCGATTGGCTGTGGCGCGCAGGTGAACCAGCACCCGCCGCGACGCAGCAACCCGTCATGCCTGATGACCATAGCGAGTCGGTCCCACCCCTTCCCATCCCGAACAGGACCGTGAAACGACTCCACGCCGATGATAGTGCGGATTGCCCGTGTGAAAGTAGGTAATCGTCAGGCTCCCC
>NZ_BBJH01000081.1 GCF_000739775.1 Paraburkholderia heleia NBRC 101817
GGCCTCAAGCCGCTCGCGCTGCAGGCCAAGGAAGGTCTCGCGCTGCTCAACGGCACGCAGGCCTCCGCCGCGCTCGCCATCTACAACCTGTTCGCGATCGAAGACCTCTACCGCACGGCGCTCGTCTCGGGCGCGCTGTGCGTGGACGCCGCGGCAGGCTCGGTGAAGCCGTTCGATGCGCGCATTCACGAACTGCGCGGCCATCGCGGCCAGATCGAGGCGGCCGCGGCCTACCGCACGCTGCTCGAAGGCTCGGCGATCAACCTCTCGCACCGCGACTGCGGCAAGGTTCAGGATCCGTACTCGCTGCGCTGCCAGCCGCAGGTGATGGGCGCGTGTCTGGACCAGATGCGCCACGCGGCGCAGGTGCTGCTCGTCGAGGCGAACGCGGTGTCGGACAATCCGCTGATCTTCCCGGAAACGAATGAAGTGCTCTCGGGCGGCAACTTCCACGCGGAACCGGTGGCCTTCGCCGCCGACAACCTCGCGCTGGCCGCCGCCGAAATCGGCGCGCTGGCCGAGCGCCGCATCGCGCTGCTGATCGACGCGACGCTCTCGGGGCTGCCGCCTTTCCTCGTGAAGGACGGCGGCGTGAACTCGGGCTTCATGATCGCGCACGTCACGGCCGCTGCACTGGCTTCGGAAAACAAGACGCTCGCGCATCCGGCCTCGGTCGATTCGCTGCCGACCTCGGCGAACCAGGAAGACCACGTATCGATGGCGACGTTCGCGGCGCGCAAGCTCGCCGACATTGCCGACAACACGGCCAACATCCTCGCGATCGAACTGCTCGCCGCGGCCCAGGGCGTGGACCTGCGCGCGCCGCATCACACGAGCCCGGCGCTCGCGCACGTGATGCAGTCGGTGCGCGCCGAGGTGCCGCACTACGACCTCGACCGCTACTTCGCGCCGGATATCGCCGCGATTACGCGTCTCGTGCAGAACGGTGCGATCGCTTCGCACAGCCCGTTGGCGTTCGAGTCCGAGGCGCAGTAACCCGCAATCACGCGCCATCTCGCGCCATCACACACCATCACGCGCAAGCAGACGCCAAGCCAAAGCACGGGCCAACGCGATGAACGCTCCCGCATACCAGGGCATCAAGGACTTCGTCCTCGCGCGCATTCACGCCGGCGAGTGGAGCGAGGGCGACCAGGTGCCTTCGGAGAACGAACTGGCGCGCGAGTTCAAGGTCGCGCGCATGACCGTGAACCGGGCGCTGCGCGAACTCACCGCGGAACAGGTGCTCACGCGCGTGCAGGGCGCGGGCACCTTCGTCGCGCGGCCCAAATACGAATCGACGCTCGTCGCCATTCGCAGCATCTCCGACGAAATCCTCGCGCGCGGGCATCGCTACCGCGCCGAGGTGCTCGAGATCGGCGTGCACCGCGCCGATGAGGCGCTTGCCGCCGAAATGGGGCTCACTGCGAACGACAAGGTATTCAACTCGCGCGTGCTCCACTTCGAGAACGACGAGCCCGTGCAGCTAGAAGAGCGCTGGGTCAATCCCGCCATTGCGCCCGATTACGCGGCGCAGGACTTCACCCACATCACGCCGAATCAGTACCTCGTCAATGTCGCGCCGCTGCAGGGCGTGGAGTATCGCATCGAGGCGCTCGCCCCAGAGGCGCAGACGCGCGCGCACCTCGCCATGGGCGAGGCCGAGCCGTGTCTCGTGCTGCACCGGCGCACGCGCTCGCGCGGGCTCGTCGCATCGGTGGCCAATCTCTGGCATCCGGGCAGCCGCTACCGTTTCACCGGGCATTTTTAAGGGGCCGCCGAGGCCCGGCTGCGCAGGTGGGGCCGCCGAGATCGGGCCGCGCAGTTGGGGCCATCGAGGTGTCTCCACGCCGCTCGCCACCTTTTCCTCAGTCTTATCCTTTCGCGTGGCCGGCATATCGGCATGCGTCTTGCTGCCTTTGGAGCTTGCGGTCCGAATTGCCGATCGCGGCGCGCGGAGGGGGCCACACGGCCAGGAAAGCGCGCAGGGCACGCCGCAGCCCGTATCATTGGCAGATGACGCGAACGAAGGAGGAGCTCCGCAATGGACGATGCCAACGCCACGCTCATGCCGATGTGGCGGGCCAATCTGGCGCTGCTCACGCGCGAGGTCGGGTCGGCCACCCGGCTCGCGCGCATGATGACGTTTTCCGCGAGCTACATGAAGCTGATCGTGTCGGGCCAGCGCGACTTCAGCGCGGAGTTCGTGCGCGGCGTGGAAGCCGTCACGGGCCTGCCCGAGGGCTGGATGGACGTGAAGCACGATAGCGCCGACGTGCCCGACGAGACGCGCGAAGCGATCGCGAGCGAGACGCCGCGCGCGCGCTTTCGCGGCACCGCGCATCCGGTGCGCAAGGCGCCTGTGCTGCGCGTCGAGCCGATCTTCGGCCAGGGCGCGAAGCGCGAGGAAGCGGCGGCTGCGCCCGAGCCGCACCGGCGTCTCGCGGGCATGCGCAAGATCCGCGATCTCGCCGCGCAGGACGTGCGCAAGCTCGAGCGCTACCTGAGCGTGCCGCCAGTCGAGCCCGCGGTGCTGCGCTCGCGTATCGAAGACGTGATCCACTACGCCGACCCCGACGAGCGTGTGCGCGCCGATCTCGAAGGCCGCCTCGAGCAGATCGAGAAGCATCGCGAAATGCTGCTGCGGCATGTCTCGCGCCTCTACGCGCTGCTTTCGCGGCTGGGCGACGACTGATTCGTTGCCCGAATCATCGTCGCGAGATCACCGCTCCTGGACGCGCAGCTCCGCGAGGATCTGCTCGGCGAGAAAGTCGCACGGCGGACGGTTCGAGCGCGCGCTGCGCGCGAGCACCACTTCGAGCTCGGGCAGGGCCGGGAGGCCATGCTGGCGGCCGAGCGTGACGAACGTTTCGGGCACCGCGCAGCGCGCGAGCGGCGCGATGGCGAGACCCGCGGCCACCATGCTGCACAGGCCCATCAGGCTTGGGCTTTCATACGATGTGCGATAGGCGATCCTGGCGCGCTCCAGCGCCTGGATCGCGTTCGTGTGCGCGACGCTGCCGCCGCCGAAGAGGGCGACCGGCAGCGGCCGCTCGCGCCAGATCTCACGCCCGCTCGCCGCGCTCACGGCCGCGGGGGGCGCGGCCCACACCATCGGCTCGAAGCGGATGAACTCGCCCGCAAGGCCTCGCGTACGCGTGATGCAGGCGAGGTCGATCTTGTTGTCCTTCAGGAGCGGCAGGAGCGCACTGCTCGGCAGCCCGATCACCTGGATTTCCACCTTCGGCCAGTTCGCCGAGAACTTGCGCAGCACCGGCGGCATGAGTGAGGACGCGTAGTCGTCGGGCACGCCGATCGACACGCGCCCCGTCACCTCCGGATGCGCGAGCGAGGCCCACGCTTCGTCGCGCAACGCGAGCATGCGCCGCGCGTAGGCGATGAGTGTCTGGCCGTCCGGCGTGGGCGTCACGTTGCGCGGCGCACGGATGAAGAGCGGCTTGCCGATGGATTCCTCGAGCGCGCGAATCTGCATGCTGAGCGCGGCCTGCGAGCGGTGCACGAGCGCGGCGCCGCGCACGAAGCTGCCGGCGTCGGCGACGGCTACCACCATGGCGAGCACGTCGAGGTCGAGGGTCTTCATCGGTATAAGAAAAATTGATCGAAGGCTTCAATATAACGCGTTTGTCTGAACGCGGCGCCGCGCCGATACTGGGGCCGTACCGACCTTCATGCAGTTCGCGCAGTGATTCGCTCCCGGAGAAGCCCATGTTGATGTCACAGCCCGTCGATTTGACCTACGAACGATTCCAGCAACTGAACCTGCGGCTCGACATGTCGCGCGGCAAGCCTTCGCCCGAACAGCTCGATCTCTCGCAGGCGCTCATCGACGAAACCGCCCAGGCGGGCTATCTGGCGCGCGACGGCTTCGATTGCCGCAACTACGGCCTGCCGGGCGGCCTGCCCGAGGCGCGCGAGCTGGGCGCCGGATTGCTCGGCGTGCCGGCCGCACAGGTGATCGCGGCGGGCAATTCCAGCCTCGAACTGATGCACGACGCGCTGACCTTCGCGCTGCTGCACGGCGTGCCGGTGGGCGAGGGCGCGGACGTCGGCGCGCCGTGGCGGGCGCAAGGCGAGATCGCCTTCCTGTGTCCGGTGCCGGGCTACGACCGCCACTTCGCGATCTGCGAGGCGCTCGGCGTGCGCATGATCGCCGTGCCGATGCGCGAGGACGGCCCCGACATGGACCGCGTGGAAGCGCTCGTGCGCGGCGATGCGTCGATCAAGGGCATGTGGTGCGTGCCGCTCTATAGCAACCCGACGGGCGCGATCTGGTCCGACGAGGTGATCCGGCGCCTCGCGGCCATGCCCGCCGCGCCCGACTTCCGGCTCTTCTGGGACGACGCCTACCGCTTCCACCACTTGAGCGACGAAGCGCACGCAACGCTCGACGTTTTCGCAGCCTGCGCGGCGGCGGGCCACGCCGGGCGCGCGCTGATGTTCGCCTCGCTGTCGAAGGTGACGTTCGGCGGCGGCGCGTTCGCGTGGCTCGCCGCCGCGCCGCGCAACGTGGCCTGGTGGCAGAAGCACTCGGCCGTGCGCACCATCGGGCCGGACAAGCTCAACCAGTTGCGCCACGTGCGCTTTCTGCGCGACCGCGCGACGCTCACCGGGCTGATGGCGCGCCATCGCGCGCTGCTCAAGCCGAAGTTCGATGCGGTCGACGAGGTGTTCCGCGCGCGCCTCGCCGGCGTGCCCGGCGTGAGCTGGAATGTGCCGCGCGGCGGCTATTTCATCAGCCTTTATGCGCCCGAGGGCTGCGCGCGCCGCACCGTCGAACTCGCGGCCGCGGCGGGACTCGTCCTCACGCCCGCGGGCGCGGCGTTCCCGTATGGCGTCGATCCACACGACAGCCATCTGCGGATTGCGCCGTCGTTTCCGGCGCTCGACGAGGTGCGCCTTGCCGCCGAGGGCATCGCGCTGTCGCTGCTGCGCACCATCGAGGAGCGGCGGGGATAGCGGCTAGGGCAGGTCCGGCGCCGCTCGCTTCGATGTGCTACAACGGCAGACGTAGCCCGCCAATGTAGCCAACTTCCCGCGAGGTCGCCGTGCAAGGACTCGCCGTTTCACTGCAACGCGCGCTCGCCCAGCGCGAGCGCGAAGGCCGCGCCGATAGCGGCCGTGCGCCAACGGCGCGCCCGCTTGCGGCGGGCGCCGGCTGGACGGTCGACGATGTCGTCTGCACGCTTGGGCCCGCCGACCGGCCCTACGAGGAGCGCCACACGAGCGCGTGTCTCGCCGTCGTGGCGGCCGGCGTGTTCGGCTACCGCAGCGGCAACGCGCGCGCGCTGATGACGCCCGGCGCGCTCATGCTCGGGGAAACCGGCGCCTGTTTCGAATGCGGCCACCGCCACGCGGCGGGCGACCGCTGCCTCTCGTTCCATTACGAGCGCGCCTGGCTCGACGAGCAGGCCGCGGCTGCGGGCCTCGCGCCT
>NZ_BBJH01000080.1 GCF_000739775.1 Paraburkholderia heleia NBRC 101817
ATTGCGGTAGGAATACCAGTTACCCGATACCCCCCGCTTAGATCCGAACGTGCCCAATTCAGGCATTCGGCTCCCACCTCGAGTGATTGACGGCAAATCGGTGATCTGGCCAGGCATGAAGAATCTGCGGTTGAGGCAACCACTCGTCTGCCAGACGCTGAATACGCTGCCACGTCATCGTGTCCTTCTGACTGCGACGTCGGAGCGTCCGCCGCCAGATGTTCATAATGCCGTGCCTGAACGCACGCAGCGACCGGATATTGGTCGGAACGGCATGGTACGCAAAGTAGCCCCGAACGATCTGCGCCAGCCAGCGGCCTTGTGAGGCGATCGGCTCGCGCATACGCAGGCGCATTTGCTCCTTGACCTGCTTGAGCTTCGCGCGCAGCCGGTCCTTGCGGCTCTCGCGCTTGAGCTGGAAACTGCCGTTGAGTGACGTTCCACTTATGTGGGTGAAACCCAGATAAGCAAACGTCTCCGGCTTGCCCATGCCCTTACGCCTTCGCCGCTCGGCTGTATACCGACCAAACTCGAGCAGACGGGTCCTCTCCGGGTGCAGCGTGAGGTCGAATTCCTCCATGCGTTGCCGCAGTTCCTTCATCAGCAGCAGCGCATCTGCTTCGTACTGGAAGCCTCGCCTGCAAGGCATCAGCCGACGCGGCGACACTTACCTGCGTACGCTGTTGATCCACGGTGCACGAGCAGTCCTGCGCTACGTACAGGAGAAAACTGATCCGCATAGCGTCTGGCTGCAGCAACTGATCGCGCGACGCGGACGCAACTGCACCGCGGTCGCGCTGGCCAACAAGAACGCGCGCATCATACAGGCGCTTCTCAGCGGCGACGCGAACTACATCGCACCACGCGCGGTCCTTTAAACGAACATACATCTCCAACACAGCGCATGACTCACCTCGATTTGCGAAGCTTCTTAAAGCGATGACGAAATTGGTTGAACCAGCATCCCGAAACCTGTGTTTCCTGCCGGCTGACCTTCGGGCAAGCCGTGAATTTGCTAAGGACGGGGTGTGCGGATCTCATCAAGGCTGCGGGCGTGCTTCGGCAAGTCGCCCAACGGCAAGCCGGATACATGCATGCAGACCGTTTCGACATCAGGAAAAAGAAGCTTGCAAAAGGCGTCGGGTCCATACATGCAGGATTCACGCATCAATATGCCAGGTCCCTGCAAATCCCACAACACCATTTCGACCTCGGAGCCTTACTGCATAAGCCTTCGCGGATTGTTCAGGGCCGACTACTAAACGGCACTGGCGGCTTCGCAACGCCCTTCGCACAGGCAGTCTTACAGGACAAGGGACAAGTGATCGACGAGAACTTCGCGATCAACGACTGGGAGCAATACAATGCCCATGACTTCCAGCAATACGTGACTCAGTTCGTCGTGCTCGCGCAGTCGGCCGGAAAGAAGGTCATGCTCGAGGAGCCGAACCCTCAGTGCGACAAGGCGACCGGTCAGGAGGTCGTGAGCGGCCAGCCGATCGGCACTAACCCGCTCGTCGCTGTAATCAATCAAGTGGGCCAGTCCTACGGCGTTCCCGTCGTGCATCAGTACGCCACGATTCTCGCAATTGCTGGCTGGTGCTCGATGCTCACAGACGGGACGCACCCAAATGACGCCCTCTACCAGATCAAGGTGCAGAACACGTTCGACGTGCTACAACCGATCATCGGGGCGCTCCGGTGACCGGCGTCTCGATGGATCTCTGACCCTTTCTCAGCCGTTATAATGCGCCCAACCACAATTACATATGAGTTGGAGCCATGATTCATCGGGGATCGCGCATTGATGACATTGAGATCTTGCGTGCGTTTGCGGTCATATTTACCGTTTTGGGGCACGTGAAATCGCTCTTCTTTTGGGGAAACGACTCGCTGGCTGTCGTTGACAGGTATTTCGGACTGTGGACTGGCGTCGACCTGTTCTTCGCTATCTCTGGGTTTGTTATTGCCCGAGATCTCCTACATCGACTGGATCAAGTAGGGAATAGCGAGAGCTTCTGGAGAACTGTTTTTGCGTTCTGGATTCGTCGCGTCTACCGAATCTGGCCGACTTCGTGGCTATGGGTCGGAGTGCTGCTGGTACTGTGCATCGCTTTCAGTACGACTCACGCTTTCGGATTCCTTTCATCCAATATTGCAGACTTCGCGTCCGTCGTAATGCAGGTAGCAAACTTCCATTTTTGGCACTGTCAGGTCAACCATCTGTGGGGCGAGTGCGGGGGTGCCGCTCCGTGGTGGAGTCTGTCCCTTGAAGAACAGTTCTATCTGATCCTGCCGTTCGCCTTCCTCATATTCAAGCGCAGGCTTAAGTATTTGATGATTGCGGCAGTATTCGCGCAGATCTTCATTCCGAGGACAGTCTGGTCTTTCGGTTGGATTATCCGAACCGATGCTATCTGTCTCGGCGTTTTGATCGCCATCTTCAGCCGGAGTCAAATCTACGCGCTTCTTGAGCCGAAGTTCCTTGAACGCCGATTTCCCGCGGCAGCATTCGTAGGCCTGATGTTGTTTCTGCTCGCAGCCCTTCCATCAAATTGGGACGGAAAGATCAATCCGGTTCCGTTTTCTACTGGTATGGTTGCCGTGGTGTCGGCCATATTCGTGTTTGCAGCATCATTTGACCGAGACTATTTCATCCGGAACAGGGTGGCAAAAAGCATCTTGCTTTGGATCGGAACCAGGTCATTTGGCCTATACCTGATTCACGGGATCTCCATGTTTGTAACGATCGCGATCTGGCGACATGTCGAGCCGACAGACACGATCTTCGGAGGTAACTTCACGCTACGTTTCCTGCTTACATGGCTGGCGCTCATGTGCGGTCTAACTGAACTCAACTACCGATTCATTGAATCTCCTCTGCGACTTAGAGGACGCATCGCAGCAAAGTCGATGGAAATCGGCGACGTGGCCGAACCACGGCGCGAGCACCGCGAAACGGGCCCAGTGGTACCTGAAGAAGCTGCCTCCACGTAACCCTTCTACTAGACGACCCATGTTCACATTCCGTCAACGCGTCATTCTCAAGTTCCGCCAGAAGATATGGCCCGGGCTCCTCGTTGGCAGCGCACTTATCGCCATTGCTATCGCCGCCCAGTTCGAGATGGTCCGCATTCTCCCGCCTTCGCCCTGATCCCCCGATGACGACACAACAAGAACGAGCGCGATCCGGATTCTCGCCCGCTGCTCTCTCGTGCCTCGCATTCTTTGCGCTGGCTGCCGCTTACTCCACCTACGTTCATATCCAGAGCGCCAATCTCTTCTACGAGGCGCAATTTCTGCACTATGAGTTCCTGAAGGAACTGCTCGCGCGCCACGTCACGCCGCGCGGCTTCTTCACGACGTTCGGCGAGCACATGTTCCCAGGCTATAACCTGATTCTCGCGGCGAACGTTATTCTGTTCCGGATCTGGGGCGGCTTCGATAATGCCGTCTATGCTGTCTTCCTGATCGTCGGCGCGGCGCTGGTCGCACAACGCGTCTACGAGGATGCGGACTGGCATCCGGTGCTTCGCGTTGCCGGTCTCACGCTGATCCTGCTCCTGCTTCTCTCGACCGTCCATAACCCAATGTGGGGCATGGCGTTGGCCGCGGCCGGTGGCGTTTGCCTGTTCGTTATCTGCGCGCGGATTCTGACGACCGCCTTGTGGGCCAATGGCCCACTGCGCTGGTTTTTCGTCCTGTTCCCGATCGCGCAGCTGCTGTTCCTCGGCGGCTACAGCATCGGTGCGCTCGGCTCTATCGGACTCCTCCTGCTCGTGCGCGCGGTGCAAGACCGCAGACTCACGTCACCACTGTGGAAGATCGCCGTGACGATCGCCGTCACCGTGGTTGTCTATGTCGCACTTACGAGCCATTTCAGCGACATGACGGCCAACGTGCCGGCCGCTGGCGCGAAGAGCTTTGAGGCGATGTTCCGGTTCTTCTTCGTGATGATGGGCGCGAGCGTGCTCGGTAAAGCGCTATTCGAGCAGGGCATTAGCCTGCTGCCCTATTACGTCTGTGGAGCCGTCCTCGCACTGGCGTCCATTGGGGTATGGATGCACGCGCTGCGCAAGCGCAATGCAGCCTCGATGTTCGTGCTCGCGCTTTCGGCATACTCGCTCGTCAACATCCTCGCCGTCGCACTGTTCCGTTACCGCAATGGCATCGACGGTGCGATGGGACAGTGGTATGCCGTGCATACTCAGTTCGTTCCGGTGGCGATCGTCTGGTGGCTCTTTGACGTGACCCGCTGGAAGTTGCCCGCGCTTGGCCTCGCGACGGTCATAGCGTTCGCTTCGGCGCTCGCGTACCAGGCGGACTGGAAGAAGGGCGAGTTCGTTCCCGACTATAAGAACGGTTTCATAGCGCAGGCGCCCGTCATTCTGGCATTCCCGGAGACGATCAAGGATAGGAATGACCCGACCCAGACGATGATGTGGTACTGGCGCCAGGTGAAGCCGACGATCGATCTGATGTACCAGCATCGCTTGTGGATCTTCAAGGCTAGTGGCCCGGTCGTGTCTGGCCTGACATACGATAACTGGATAGAGCTGGAAAAGCCGGTGACTTTGTTGTGCCCATCGGGCACACATAGCGCGTCCTTCCGTTTGTGGCGAAAAGACGAATGGCCTTCAGCTTCAGTGGACGTACGCGCTGGTGGCAAGGTCATCGAAGAAAACGCCAACTCGCAGATCTCGGTCGAGTTCAATTCGGGTCCTGCTGTGCTGATGATCGACGCCCGGGATGCGGCAAGGTCGAAACCCCAGACTGCAGCGCCGGACACACGTAAGCTCGTGGCTATCGCATCGCAGTTTCAGTGTCATTGAAGGAGGGCTCCGTGCCGTCGATCGAGTCGATTATGCAGGCGATTCTGCACAATTTTTTCGGCAAACCCATCGACGAAAAGGACGCCTACCGGAAGGGGTATCACGCGCTCCCAGGCGCAGAGAACCCCTACCCCTACGGGACGTGGGACTGGCGCAAGTGGAAGCGCGGGCAGGAAGATGCTGAGCGCGATGACCGTGCGTGGTGACACCTTACGCGTATTCGTAAATCGCCAGGTATCCACCTGTCGCATTGCCTCCTGCTCGCGCGGCCAGACTAGACGAATTGTTCGCTCCGCTCCCCCCAGAGCCCAGCCCCATTGCATTCGCGCCTGCAGCATTCGGCGCGGCCGCGGTGCCGCCAAAACCCAGCCCGATAGGAGCTGATCCGCCAGGGCCGGAGGTCGACGGAACATTCAGGTTGTCGGCAAGGAAGGCCGGCCCTGTTTGACCCGGTATGTTGAGGATATTGCCGCCAGAGGCTGAACCTCCCAACCCGCCAAACAAAACCGAATTGGATATCGTGGCGGGTGCTAACGCTCCGCCAACCCCGCCGCTGGCGGTCAACGAACCAAACGTCGTTGCCCCGCCGTTTGTGCCAACCGCCCCGGTTGAACCAGTGCCGGCGACACCCACAGAATATGAAAGACCGGAGAAACCGGCCGTGAACCGATGCTTGATATAGCCGCCTGACCCACCGCCGCCGCCCTGCGCAATCTGTGTCCCAGAAGTCGCTGCCGCGCCCCCTCCGCCACCTCCTGCACCAAGCATCTCAACAATAATCGAGTTCGTCCCCGGCGTCGGTGTGTAGTCGGCCCTGAACAATCCGCGAAGGCTTATGCAGTAAGGCTCCGAGGTCGAAATGGTGTTGTGGGATTTGCAGGGACCTGGCATTTTGATGCGTGAATCCTGCAAATTCCGACGAGGTACGGATGGGTCCAAAGACGCCAGTGCCAGAGGGAGATTTCTTCCGCCAACCGCTGCGCGAGCAGATCAACTTGAAGCATCCGTTGGTTCGCCTTACCGATCTGATCGGCTGGGATCGACTGGGATCGGCTTGGCGCAGCGATGAGCGCGAGTTTCGTCTCGCACCGTGGGCGCCCGGCGAGTTCACCGCGCTTGATCGCGGGTCTGCTGTACTTGCAGCACGCATTCGACCTGTCGGATGAAGACGTAATCTTGCAATGGCTCGAGAACCCGTACTGG
>NZ_BBJH01000079.1 GCF_000739775.1 Paraburkholderia heleia NBRC 101817
CTCGAGCCGCACTGCCTCGCGCGCGATCTGGCGCAGTTGGGGCAGGGTCAGATGGCCGGGCGTAAGGCGGAGAGTCGGGAGCATGGTCGAATCCTGTCTATACAAGTCGCGAAAGTGGCCGAAGTCTAGCCTGGCGCGCCTGTCTATACAACTCCCCTTTGCGGCGCCTGTAGCCTGGGACTATCCACGAGGGTGCCGCAAGCGCCCGTCACGCGTCGAATTGCAGCCTGCCCCCAATAAACGCGAGAAAGCATTGCACGCGCGCGGCGAGCGCCGCGCTGCGGTAGTAGACGGCGTGGATCGGCTGGCGCGATTCGATCAACGCGTCGTCGAGCACGGTGACGAGGCGGCCCGCCTCGCGGTCGGCCGTGGTGAGGAAGTCGGACAGGCACGCAATACCGCTACCTGCGAGCGCGAGCTGGCGTATCGTCTCGCCGCTCGACGCCGATAGCGCGGGTGCGATCGTGTAGCCGGGCTCGCTCTCCTGGGCCTTCACGGCCGCGCGCGCTCCATCGCCGCCAGCCGCACGCAGCGGCCAGCCATTGAGATGCGCGGGCGCCGTAAAACCGATCAGCCGATGTTCGCGCAGCGCGGCCACGCTGCGCGGCGTGCCGTGCGCCGCGAGATAGCCGGGACTCGCGACAATGCGCAAACGGCTCGTACCGAGCGAGCGCGCGTGCAGCGTGGAGTCCTGCAGCGTGCCGATGCGAATGGCGATATCCACGCGCTGCTCCAGCAAATCGACGATGCGCTCGTTGTTCGTGAGCTCGAGTTCGATCTCGGGGTATGCGTCGGCGAACGCCGCGACGTGCGGCACGATGCAGTGAAGCATGAACGGCGTGGCCGCATCCACGCGCAACCGCCCGGAGGGACGCTCGCGGTGGCGCGTGACGGCCTCCTCGGCATCGGCCAGCGCCGCGAGTATGGCGCGGGCGCGATCGAGGAACAGTTCGCCCTCTTCCGTGAGCTGCAGGCGCCGCGTGGTGCGCAGGATCAGCGCGACGCCCAGCTGCTTTTCGAGCCGCGTGAGCGCGCGGCTCACGCCCGAGACGGTCTGCTCGAGCTTCTCAGCCGCGGCGGTGATCGACCCCGCATCGATCACGGTGACGAATACGAGCAGTTCGTCGGTCGACGTCTTCATCGTGGCTATTTTTGATCCGCAGTCAATATTCATTTGAGACTAACACGGTTTTTGCAAAACCCGGATACCCCGATACTGGCTGCCATCGCAATCCAGACAGGACCAGGAGTCATTCATGAAAGTCTTCGTGACAGGCGCAGGCGGATTTATCGGCGGCACGATCGCCGCGCATCTCGCGCGCGCGGGACATGAGGTGCGCGGCCTCGTGCGCCGGCCCGAGCAGTTCGCCGACCTCGAAAAGCTCGGCATCACGCCCGTGCAGGGCGATCTCGACGACCGCGCGACGCTGATGCGAGAAGCGCGGGCCGCCGACGCGGTGATCAACGCGGCCAGCAGCGACCATCGCGGCGCCGTCGAAGCGCTCGTCGACGCGCTCGAAGGCTCCGGCAAGACGCTGCTGCACACGAGCGGCTCGAGCATCGTCGGCGACGCATCGGGCGGCGAGGCGACCGGGCGCATCTATCACGAAGACGCCCTGCCCGAACCGACCGCCGACAAGGCGCCGCGCGTGGCCATCGACACTCTCGTGCTCGCGGCCGCGGCGCGCGGCGTGAAGAGCGCCGTGCTCTGCAACACGCTGATCTATGGCGTGGGCGCGGTGCCGGGAGCCGCGAGCGTGCAGCTGCCTCGGCTCATCCGCCAGGCACAGAAGAGCGGCGTGATGCGGCACGTCGGGCGCGGGCTGAACATCTGGTCGAACGTGCATGTCGACGACGTGGCCGAACTCTATCGCCTCGCGCTCGACAACACGCCGGCGGGCACGTTCTACTTTGTCGAAAGCGGCGAAGCGAATTTCCGCGACATGACCGAGGCGCTCGCAGAAGTGATGGGGCTCGGCGCGCCGCAGGACTGGCCGCTCGAAGCCGCGATCGAGGAATGGGGTTACGAAATGGCATCGTACGGCCTCGGCTCGAACAGCCGCGTGCGCGGCGAGCGCGCACGCACGCTGCTCGGCTGGCAGCCGCAGCGCACCTCGGTCACGGACTGGATCCGCGCAGACATGCCAAAAGTGCCGGGCGCGCAAAAATAAGTGTTGTAGCGTACGTAACTGTTGCGTATCCGTAAGGTCGATCCGCTAGAATCCGGGCGGTTTGCACTACCCGCCGGCGCACGTCATGCGCCGGCTCCGATACGCCGATGCTCCTCGCGCTGAACTTCGACTGGCTGACCAATCTGCTCGCCATTCTGTTCGTCGTCGCGTGCCTTTACGACGCGCGCTACGACGAATATGGCACGCTGACGCTCGCCGCCGCCGCGATGGGACTCATCGTGATGGCGATCGAAGTGCTGCTGCGCCCCGCGTTCGACATGTCGCTGTAGCGCGCTTTTTGCACCGCTTTTTTTACGATTCTTTCGCGGCCGGCGCAACCTTCTTTCCTTGCGCGAACAACGGTCCGCCCAACGCGCCTACGGTTTCTCGTGCGCACAGCACGAAGACGGCGCGGGTGCCTCTTCGTAGCGATCGTGGTGGCGCATCCACTCGCGCATGTCCTTCTCTTCGTTGCGTCCGTTTGCGGTCAGCTCCAGCATCGCGTACGTGCCGATCAGCATCTCGGCGCCGCGCGCGTACGCCGAATACGTGTGGTACACGTTGCCCGCTTCTTCGCGATAAAACGCGCTGACGCCGGGCAGCTCGTCGCTCATGTAGTCCTGCTCGGCGTAGTTGTAGATCGCCTTGCCGCGCGCCTTGTCGGCTTCGCCGAACGACACGTGATAGTCGAAGTTGAAGTCGCTCCCATTCGACGACACCCACGGAAAACGCCAGCCCATGCGCTTTTTGAACGCCTCGATCTTCGCGAGCGGCGCGCGAGAAACGGCCACGTAAGTCACGTCGTGATGCTCCAGATGCGGCAGCATGCCGTCCACGTGGTCGGACAGGAACGAGCAGCCCGGGCAACCCTCTTCCCAATCCGGTCCGAGCATGAAGTGATAGATGATCAGCTGGCTGCGCGGCCCGAATAGCTCGGCAAGCGTGCGCGGGCCTTGCGCTGTCTCGAACGTATAGGTCTTGTCGACCCTCACCCAGGGCAGCGCCCGGCGCTTCGCCACCAGCGCGTCCCGTGCGTGCGTGAATGCGCGCTCTTCGGCGAGAAGCGCCTTGCGGGCCTCAAGCCATTCGGTCTGCGAAACGATCCTGTGCGATTCCATCTTCCGGTTCCTCCTTCCACTTGAACGAGCGCCGTTCAGTCGAACAGCGCCACCAGTTTGTCGATCGAACTCGTCCAGCCCTCGTTGTGCGAGTCGCGCGCCGCTTCGTCGAAGAAGCGTTCGTGCACGAGCGTGAGGCCGGTGGCAGGCCCGTCGGCGCGCAGCGTCACCGTGACGAGCGACTCGCGCTCCGGCGTGCTGCGCCACGCCCACGTGAATACGAGCTTTTCGTCGGGCACGACTTCGAGATACGTGCCGCTCACGTCGTGATCCTCGCCGTTCGCGGCGCGCAGGATCACGCGAAAGCGCCCTCCCACGCGCACGTCCGCTTCAGCGTGAATGCAGATGGTGTCGAGCGGCTGCATCCAGCGCATCAATTGCGACGGCTGCGTCCACGCGGCGTAGACCTTCGCGGCCGTGGCGTTGAGGCGCCGCCGGATGGTGAGGCTGGGAGCGTGTTGGGCAGCGCCGGGGCCGGGTTGGGGTCCGGATGCGGGCTGGACAGCCATGCGTCTTCCTCCACGAAAGCAGCGAGCCGGTCGAGCGTCTCGCTCCAGAAGCGCTGATAGTGCGCGAGCCACTGCATCGCGTCCTCCATCGGCCCCGCAGCGAGCCGGCACGCCACGGTGCGGCCGGTTTTCGCGCGCGTGACGAGGCCCGCCTGAGCGAGAACGTCCAGATGCTTCATGACCGCGGGCAGCGACATCGCGAACGGCTGCGCGAGCGCGCTCACCGAGAGTTCGTCATGCTGGGCGAGGCGTGCGAGCAGCGCGCGCCGCGTGGGATCGGCGAGCGCCGCGAAGGTGCGGTCGAGGGCATCGTCTTCATACTTAACCATGTGGTTTAGCATAGGCGACGAGCCGGCGATGTCAAGCAATGGGTGAGTCATTCGCCAGCGGCGGCGCGCAGGGAGGCATCGCCGCCACTAGAATGGCGATTTCCGCGCGCCGCGCTATTTCAGCCACGTCACACCATGCCGTCCAAAATCCGCAATTCGCTGCTCTGGATCTTCGACGCCTTCGAGCGCGAGCCCGGATACCTCTGCAAACCCATGTTCGGCTGCGACGCCGCGTATCTGGACGGCCTGCTGTGCCTCGTGGCCGCCGACCGCGACCCGCCGTTCAACGGCGTGCTGGTCTGCACGTCGCGGGAGAACCATGCGTCGCTCATCGATGCGATGCCGGCGTTGCGCGCGCACCCTGTGCTCGGCAAATGGCTCTATGTGCCGCAAGCCGATGCGGCGTTCGAAGAGACGGCCGCGCAGTTGAGCGCACTCGTGCTCGCGCGAGACCCGCGCATCGGCGTGGAGCCCAAGCCACGCAAGCCGCGCAAATCGGCCAAATCGGGCAAGGGGCGCAACAGCGTGCTGCCGGAGTAATGCAACAGGGGGCGGCGCGCACAAGCCACACGGCCCGCGCCGCCGTGAAGCGACGCGGGCCGTGCAGCCGCCCGGGCGTGCCGCCATCGCCGCCGGGCGAATGACCGGGCCGTCCGGCGTATCAGATGGCCCAGCCGCCGAGATAGAACGCGGCCAGCACGCCGGCGATCACCACCGTGCCCACGTTCAGCTTGCGGATCTCGCCGCTCACCACGCGGCCGATCACGAGCGTGCAGAAGCCCAGCATGATCCCCGTGACGATGTTCGCCGTGAGCACGATGAACACGGCGCACACGAGGCCCGACATCGCGTCGACCATATCGGCCATGTCGAGGCGGCTCACGCTCGACAGCATCATGAGGCCGACGTACATCAGCGCGGGCGCCGTCGCATACGAGGGTACGAGGCCCGCGAGCGGCGCGAAGAACATCACCGCGAGGAACAGCACGCCCACCGTGGCGGCGGCAAGACCCGTCTTCGCACCCGCCGCCACGCCCACCGTCGATTCGATATAGGCCGCCGCCGGCGCGCCGCCGAGAAAGCCCGAGAAGATCGAGCTGACCGAGTCGGCCGTGAGCGCCCGCCCGCCGTTGACGATGCGCCCGTTCGCGTCGAGCTGACCCGCCTGCCCCGCCACGGCGCGGATCGTGCCGGTGGCGTCGAACACGGCCGTCATCACGAGCGCCAGCACGCTCGGCAGCACGGCCAGCGAGAGCGCGCCCTTGATATCCATCGCGCCGATCAGCGAGGCATGGCCCGGCGCCGAAAGCGAAGGCCACGCGAACACGCCATGGAAGCTCACCGCCGGATCGATGGCGAGACCGAGCGCGGAGATCGCGACGATCACGATCAGGATCGAGCCCGGCACGCGGCGGCGCACGAGGCCGAAGATCGCGGCGAGGCCGACCACGGAAAGGATCACGGGCAGCGAGGTGATATGGCCGAGCGAAACCGGCAGGCCCGCGCCCGGATTCTTGACGACGAGGCCCACGTCATTGGCGGCGATAAGCAGCAGAAAAAGGCCGATGCCGATGCCCGTCCCATGCGCGATGCCGTGCGGCAGGTTGCGCAGGATCCACGAGCGCACGCCCGTCACCGAAATACCCGTGAACACGAGGCCCATGAGGAACACCGCGCCGAGCGCCACTTCAGGCTTCAGGCCCTTGCCGAGCACGAGGCCGAAAGCGGTGAACGCCGTGAGCGAAATGGCGCAGCCGATGGCGATCGGCAGGCGCGCCCACAGGCCCATGAGCAGCGAGCCGAATGCCGTGGTCAGGCACACGGCCACGAACACGGCGCTGGTGTCGAAGCCCGCCTTGCCGAGCATGCCCGGCACGACGAACACGGAATAGACCATTGCGAGGAAGGTCGTGACGCCCGCAATCGCCTCCTGACGCAGCGAGCTGCCGCGCGCGGCAACGTCGAAATAACGGTCGATGAATCCCGAGGCCGGGCCCAATGCATCCGGGGACTCGACTTCGGCGGCGGTCGCGCCGGTGAGCGGCTGCGCGTGGGGTTCGATCATGGTGAGTGCCTCCTTTATCAGCATGCTGAAACGGTTCACGGCTCACCAGCCCGATCCGTCATCAGGTTCGTCTCGAATTGAATTAGTCGTGTCGACGCGTTGCCGGCGCCTTCTTCCACTTCCCGGCGCTCATCGTTTTGACATCTCTTTATGGATGGAGCGAAGGTTAGGCGAACACGATTTGCGCTCCCATCGCACGCGCCGCATTGCGTTCATGCCGCGATGCTTATATGCCCGTGCACAGGGCACGGGGCGCGGGCCGTCCCCGCGTTTACACCTGGGCGCGTAGGGGCCGTTTGCGCGCGGAACGAGGCCCGTTTCGTATGATCAAACGTCGTCGTCGCGGCTCGAGCGGCATCCTGCCGACCGGCGCGGCGCTTGCGGCGCCGGAGCCACGCCGGTCGCCCACGCCGGTCACCCACGCCGCCATTAAGCAGATCGGTCCGGTGCGCGGGTTACACTCACGCATCCCGACCCGGTTTCCCCCTGCCGCGCGCGTCGCGCCGGCCGCTCCAAGGAGTTTCAGTAGATGAGACGCGGCATCCTGCGTTCCGCACGTCCTGTTTTTCACTTTCCGTACGCCCTGACGCTGCTGATGCTGCTCACGCTGTCGGGCTGCAGCCTGTTCCGGCCGGCCCCGCCGCCCGAACCCGAAGCGCCCGTGGCCGCGGAGCCCGAGCCGGCTGCGAGCGAGCCAGAAGCCGCGTCCGCGCCCGAGGTGGCAAGCGAGCCTGAGGCGGAGAGCACAGCGAAGCCGGCGCCGAGGAAGCCGCGGCCCGCGCC
>NZ_BBJH01000078.1 GCF_000739775.1 Paraburkholderia heleia NBRC 101817
GCCGGCGACGAAATCGTCCGGATAAAGAGTATTGAAAAACAGGGGGATATAAATCGTGCGCATGTTCGGGCTGATTGACCGGCGAACGCTGCAGCGAGCCAACCGGCTATGGCTCCACTACGGGGTATTCTGGCTCGGAGCGATCTCCGTCGGCCTCGTCGCCGTGCTCTACGCGAAGCTGATCGATTTCGGCTATGGCCTGTTCCTGCGTTACGCCGCCGCGCACTTCTGGTTGCCTCTGCTTGTAGCGCCCGCCACGGGTGCCGTCACGGTCTGGCTCACGCGGCGCTTCTTTGACGGCTCGGAAGGCAGCGGTATCCCGCAGGTCATCGCCATGCTTCACGGGCCGGACGAACTCGGCCCGCAGCTGCTCACGGTGCGGATCCTCGTCGGCAAGATCTTCATCTCCTTTCTGGCCATTCTTGGCGGATTCACGATCGGCCGCGAAGGACCCACCATTCACGTCGGCGCCGCCCTCATGTTCAGCCTGAGGCGTTTCTACCCCCGGCGTTTCCTTGCAATCCGCCCGGGCGTGCTGGAACGCAGGCTCGCGCTCGCGGGTGCGGCTGCAGGCCTGTCCGCTGCATTCAATGCGCCGCTCGCGGGCGTGATGTTCGCCATCGAGGAACTCATGCGCAGCTTCGAGCAGCGCACGAGCGGCGTGCTGATCACGGCCATTATCTTTGCCGGCGTCGTCTCTCTGGGGCTTCAAGGCAACTATGTGTACTTCGGCACGATCGATATCGGCTCAGGGCTACCGCAATGGCTTAGCCTCGCCGTCGTACTCATTGGCGTGATTGCGGGCGCGCTTGGCGGCTGCTTTTGCTGGCTGCTGCTCAACACGAGGCGCTGGATGCCCAAACCGCTGCTCGAACTGCGCGGGAAGCGGCCCGTGCTGTTCGGCGCCTTCAGCGGCCTCGTCATCGCGGTCGTTGGCGTGCTGGCGCATGGCCACACTTTCGGCAGCGGCTATGCCGAAGCACGCAGCATGCTCGAGGGTACGGCGCACGTCAGCGCGGCATACCCGGTCCTGAAGATGGTATCGATGGTGGGATCGTACCTGCCTGGTGCGCCGGGCGGCCTGTTCGCCCCTTCGCTCGCGATCGGGTCGGGCATCGGCAATACGGTGCACATGGTGTTCTCGCAGATGCAGCTCCCGATGCTCATCGCGCTCGGCATGGTCGGCTACCTCGCGGCGGTCACGCAGAGTCCGATTACGGCGTTCGTGATTGTCATCGAGATGATCAACGGGCACGCGCTCGTCATTTCATTGATGGCCACGGCGCTCATCGCGAGCCGTGTCTCGCGCCTGTTCGCGCCACCCCTGTACGAAGCGCTCGCGCAGCGTTACCTGCGGGAGCCGTAAGGTAAATGCCGGCGCCGCGCCGGCCCTGATTTCAACGGGAACGACATGAAAATTGCGGACAAGCTCGAGAGGCGCCTGCTGGGCATGGCACACGTGCTGTGTCTCATCGCCCTCGTCGGGGCCGTGCTGGCCATGATTGCGCTGATGTTCGCACTCGCAGTTCCGGGAAAGACTGCTGTCACCGCAGATCCGCCGCTGAGTGCCAGCGAAGTGCTCTCGTCGATACCGGGTTCGGAAGCGGCGAACGACGCCCTGTCAAATGACAGCGCGAACGGCAGCTACCCCACGGTGAACGTGCCTGGCGCCGCGGGATTCCTGATTCCCGCTCCGTTGCGTACCGTATTGAGTCAGGACAATGCGAGTCAGCCGCTGCTCGAGGCATGGCTGGCCAGCGTACCCCTGGCCGACCGGCAGCAGTTTCTGGACGAGCTCTCCGACATCGTCGCACGGGCAACCCGGCATGCGGCAAGCTGGGAATGGGACAATCGCGAACGGTATGTCGCGGCGGCCATGAACCAGTACGCCCGGGTCAAGATCGAGCGCATTGGCGACGCCCAAAGCGCCATGCAGGCCGCGCGCGGCAGAAGCGAACAGCTCGGGTCGTCGCTGGGAACGCTCCTCGCACTGGCAGGCTTCCTCGTCCTGCTGTTGCTGCTGACCGCGATCGAGCGCAATACGCGCAACAGTGCAGGTGAGCGACGGGCGTGACCGCCGCGCTGCCGCGGCAACGCTGATACGGCGCGAGTCCATGAACTCCCTCCAGATGGCCCAGGTTTTCGTCGCGCCTCAAGGTGTCCCGTATTCTGCACACATTTAACGTCGGCGCTACACTCGAGCGGTTGTCGAAGGGCCGTGCCCACGGGCCTGCGCTTTAGCCCGTCCATTAGGCGGGCCACGCGGAACAGCCGGCGCGCGAACGCTTCGATTGCACTATCGAGAACGACAAATCCTCACTTCCGGAGAGCCGCTCCATGACGACATTAACAATCAACGGAGAAACGCATACCGTCGATGCGCCGCCCGACATGCCGCTGCTCTGGGTCCTGCGCGACATCGTCGGCCTCACGGGCACGAAGTTCGGCTGTGGCATTGCACAGTGCGGCGCATGCACGGTGCATCTCGACGGCGAGGCCGCGCGCTCGTGCGTGCTGCCCGTCGCCGCCGTTGCGGGCCGCAAGATCACTACCATCGAGGCCATTGGCGCAACGCCCGCTGGACAGAAAGTGCAGAAGGCCTGGCGCGAGATCGACGTCGTGCAGTGCGGCTACTGTCAATCGGGGCAGGTAATGTCGGCGGCAGCACTCATCGCCGCGAATCCGAACCCGAGCGACGCGGATATCGACGCCGCCATGGCGGGCAATATCTGCCGCTGCGGTACCTATGCGCGCATTCGCGCCGCCATCAAGCAAGCCGCGAAGGAGGCGTGACATGTCACAGGGTCTCCTCGATGCGCAAAACGGCGCGCCGCAACGCAGGCAGCATGTCACTGCGAGCGGCCCATTCTCGCGCCGCACGTTTCTCAAGCTCGGCGCGGCGGCGGGCGGCGGCCTGCTGCTCGGCATCAGCTTTTCTGCCGGCGCACAGGGCGACAGCCAGACGCGTCGATCGGTCGTGGGCGGCGACGGCAACGAAGCCCCGCAAGACGGCGTGTTCGAGCCGAACGCGTTCGTGCAGATCGACCGCTCGGGCAAGGTCACGCTGATCGTCCCGAAGGTGGAGATGGGGCAAGGCGTCTACACCTCGATTCCGATGCTGATCGCGGAAGAACTCGAAGTGCCGCTCGATAGCGTCACGATCGATCACGCGCCGCCCAATGCGAAGCTCTTCACCGACCCGCTGCTGGGCGGTCAGCTCACGGGCGGCTCGACGTCGATTCGCTTTGCGTGGCAACCCATGCGCGAAGCGGGCGCCGCCGCGCGCACCGTTCTGATCCAGGCGGCGGCGCAACAGTGGCAGGTCGATCCCGCCACTTGCCATGCCAAAGCGGGCGAGGTGCTGCACGACGCGAGCGGCCGGCGCGTCGCCTACGGCCAGCTCGTCGATGCGGCCGCCCATCTGCCCGTGCCGCAGAAAGTGGCGCTCAAGGACCCGAAGGACTTCACGCTGGTCGGCAAGCCCACCAGGCGCCTGGACTCGCCCGAGAAGGTGGACGGCGCGGCGCTTTTCGGCCTCGACGTGCGCCTGCCGGGGATGGTCTACGCGGCCATCGTGAACTGCCCCGTGTTCGGCGGCACGCTCGCGAAGGTCGACGATACACGCGCGTTGCAGGTTCCCGGCGTCACGCAGGTCGTGAAGATCGACAACGCGGTGGCGGTGATCGGCGCGCATACGTGGGCCGCCAAACGGGGCGCTGCGGCGCTCGTCGTCGAGTGGAACGAAGGCGCGGGCGCGAACGTTTCGATGCAGCAGATCGTCGCCGATCTCGCGAGCGCCTCGCAACGCGAGGGCGCCGTCGCGCGCAAGGACGGCGACGTGCAGCAGGGGTTCGGCACCGCAAAAACGCGCATCGATGCCGTTTATCAGCAGCCGTTCCTTGCGCACGCAACGATGGAGCCGATCAACTGCACGGTCAACGTGCAGCCCGACGGCTGCGAAATCTGGGTGGGCACCCAGGTGCCCACGCGCGCCGTGGATGCGGCCGTTACCGTCACGGGTCTGAAGCCCGAGCAGGTCACGCTGCACAATCACCTGCTTGGCGGTGGCTTCGGGCGGCGGCTCGAAGTCGATGCCATCACCCAGGCGCTCAAGATCGGCAAACAACTCAAGGTGCCGGTGAAGGTGTTCTATACGCGCGAGGAGGACATACAGCACGACATGTACCGGCCGTACTACTACGACCGCATCTCGGCCGGGCTCGACGCGAACGGCAAACCCGTGGCCTGGCAGCATCGCATCACGGGTTCGTCGATTCTCGCGCGTTTTGCGCCCCCTGCCTTCCAGCACGGCGTCGACCCCGACGCCGTGGAAGTTGCCGCCGATCTGCCCTACGACCTGCCGAACCAGTTGATCGAATACGTGCGCCAGGAGCCGCGTGCGGTGCCCACCGCGTTCTGGCGCGGCGTGGGGCCCACGCGCGGCACGTTCGTGGTGGAGAGCTTCATCGACGAACTGGCCGTGGCCGCGAAAACCGATCCGGTCACTTACCGCCGCAATCTGCTCGGCAAATCGCCGCGCGCGCTGGGTGTGCTCGACGTGGCCACACGCGCGGCAAACTGGGGACCGCCCATGCCGAAGGGGCAGGGACGCGGCGTTTCGGTCATGCACGCGTTCGGCAGCTTCATGAGCATGGTGGCAGACGTTACCGTCGACGACGGCGAGGTGCGCGTGGACCGCGTGGTGTGCGCCGTGGATTGCGGCATGGCCGTGAATCCCGAGACCATCGAAGCGCAGATCCAGGGCGGCATCGTGTTCGGCATCACGGCGGCGCTGTGGGGCGAGGTTACGATCGAGCGCGGACGCGTCACGCAAACCAACTTCACCGACTACCGGATGATGCGCATCGACCAGATGCCGCTGATCGAAGTCCATATGGTGAAGAGTGCCGAAGCGCCCGGCGGGATCGGCGAGCCCGGCACCGCGGCGGTCATACCGGCCGTGATGAACGCGATCTACGCGGCAACCGGAAAACGTCTGCGGCATTTGCCCGTGGGCCGCCAGCTCGTGAACGCGGGCGCGTCCGCACAGTCGGCTTGAGGGAGCGAACCATGACGAAGACGATCAACGCATCCCAACGCGCCCGCGGCCTGCGCCGCTTTGCCGGTGCCACGCTCGCGCTCGCAGCATTCGCGTGCGTGAGCGCGCGCCCTGCCCTCGCCGCGAGCGCAGCGGACGCCGCCACGATCCAGCACGGCGCCTACCTCGCCGCCGTGGGCGACTGCGCGGCGTGCCACACCGCGCCGCACGGCAAACCGTTTGCCGGCGGCCTGCCGATGAACACGCCGCTCGGGCGCATCTACTCGACCAACATCACGCCCGACCCGGACACCGGCATAGGCGGTTACACGCAAGCGGACTTCGCGCGCGCCCTGCGCGAGGGCGTCGCGAGAGACGGCCACAACCTCTATCCGGCGATGCCTTATCCCTCGTACGCGAAGGTGCGCGACGAGGACGTCGCCGCGCTCTACGCGTACTTCATGCAAGGCGTGCAGCCGGTCAGGCAGAGCAACCGCGACGCCGACATCAAATGGCCGATGAACATGCGCTGGCCGCTCAAGATCTGGAACGCCGTTTTTCTCGACAAGGGCGCTTATCAGGACAAAGCGGGCAAGGACGTCGCGTGGAACCGCGGCGCGTACCTCGTGCAGGGTCTCGGCCATTGCGGCTCGTGCCACACGCCGCGCGGCGTCGGCTTCAACGAGAAGGCGCTCGACGAAAGCGGCGACGCGTGGCTCACGGGCGCCGCGCTCGACGGCTGGTTCGCCTCGAACCTGACCGGCGCGCACAACACCGGCCTCGGTCGCTGGAGCGAAGCGGAGCTCGCGCAGTTCCTGAAGACGGGCGCAAACCAGCACGCCTCCGCGTTCGGCGCGATGACCGATGTGATCAACAAGAGCACCCAGGCCATGAACGACGCCGACGTCAACGCGATCGCGGTCTACCTGAAGTCGCTGCCGGCGAAGGGCGACGACGGCGGACCGGCGTATGCCTATGATGCGCAGGCGACGAAGGTGTCGCTCTCGCGTCCGGCGAACGATGCGGGTGCGCGCGTCTACACGGCGTACTGCATGCATTGCCACGGCGCCGACGGGCGCGGCTTCGCGCCGATGTTCGCGCCGCTCGCGGGCAATCCGAACGTGCTGGAAAAGGACGCGTCGTCGCTCATCAACGTCACGCTCAACGGTACGGGCGATCTCGTGATCCAGGGCATGCCCGCGCCGTACCCCATGCCCGCTTATGCAGATGTCCTAAGCGACAGGCAGATCGCCGACGTGCTCACGTTCGTGCGTGCGGGCTGGAACAACCAGGCAGGCGGAGTGGGCGCGGCGGAGGTCGCGAAGATGCGCGCGAGGACGCAGGCGTCGCGGTAGGAAGAAGTGTCGAAGCGCTCGCGCCGGCCATGAAGGCAGCCGGCGCGAGCGTTGCAAACGCCTGCAGCGTTAGTGAGCGAGCGGTTGCGTCACGTCCTGGCCGAACCACTGCATGGAGATCTTCTTGAGCGTGCCGTCCTGCTTGAGCGAGGTGAGCGCGTCGTTGATCGCCTTCTCGAACTTCGGATTGCCCTTGCGGAACGGAATGGCCATTTCCTGATCGGCGCCCGGCAACACGGCGCCCGCCCGCAGGGGCAAATTCGACGTCTTGATGATGTACGGCAGCATCAGGCGGTCGTCCATCGTCGCGTCGATGCGCTTCGCGGCCAGGTCGCGCAGCTTCTCGGGCGCGCCGGGATACGTCTGTACGTTGATGCCGGGCACGGCGCGCGCCATCTGGTCATAGTTGGTGCCGAGCGTCACGCCGAGCTTCTTGTCGCCCTTGAATTCGGCGAGCGTCTTGAATTCGCGTTTGTCGTCGGAGCGCTGGATCAATTGCGCGGCCGAGTACGTGTACGGCTGGCTGAAGTCGAGCGCCTGCTGGCGTTGCGGCGTGACGGTCACCTGATTGACGATCACGTCGAACTTGCCGGCCTGCAGCGCGGCAATAATGCCGCTCCACTCAGTGGGAATGAACTCGGGCTTGACCCCGAGCCTGGCCGCCACGGCCTTGGCCACATCCACGTCGAAGCCGACGAGTTCGCCCTTGCTGTCACGGGAATCGAACGGGGGATAGGTGCCCTCCAGGCCGATCTTGAGGACCCCGGCCTGTTTGACCGAATCCAGCAGATCTTCCGCATGGGCGGAAATGGCGGTAAATCCAAGTGCCGATACGGCAAGCGCGCTTGTGAACAGGAGCTTCGTCAACTTCATTCAACCTCTCCTCTTTATGTGGATGTCTGGACTGCTTCGCGATGGCACATCAGCGCCCCCCCGAGGCCGCGTCGCTAGAGAATACTACGATCGGCAGCGCGATCGTAGCCCGCGCAACTGAGGACTTTCCCGCGCTGTGCGGCACGCGAAACGGGGCAAATCGCCTTCGATTCCGGACGCCGCCTGCACTGTAGGGATTCGCTTAACAGCACGTTCACGCGCGGCGCAATCAGCCGGCGCGGGCGTTCATCGCCGTCACGGCCTCCAACGCTGCGCCCACCATCCTGCCCA
>NZ_BBJH01000077.1 GCF_000739775.1 Paraburkholderia heleia NBRC 101817
TCTTGTCAACAACCTCAACAATACGCGAAATCTCATCCGCACGGCAGCCCAGAATGAGTTGCGGATGGAGGACAGGGAGGGTGTCGAGCACATTCATCTGACGACGCCCTTCCAGACCAGCGAACTCAATCTTGGGCATATGGTTGATGTTGATCGCAAGGAACGGGGACAGGGGGCGGAGCTGCGCACGGATGAACACGTGGCCGTGCGCGGTCCGAAAGGCATGCTTCTGACCACCGAAGCCCAGCCCGGGGCATCGGGCCATCAGCTTGACATGACTGAGGCGAAGGAGCAACTGCAGCGCGCCATGGATCATATGGAGTCGCTGACGGAGGCTGTCCGGGCCGCTGAAGCAACGGTTGCCGAGTTGCAAAAGCAGAAGGACCTCTATGCAAATGCACTCGACGGCCTGAAGCGCGCGGCAATACTCATGAGTGCGCCGGCGGGCATCGGCCTTACCACTGGCGGACATCTTCATGCGAACGCAGATCAGAATCTGATCGCGACGGCCGGCGGCAACTACGATGTGGGTGTCATGCATAACTACACTGTTGCGGCAGGCCGTCAGGTGGCGCTCTTTGCACAGGCAGAAGGAATGCGACTCGTTGCCGCTAAGCAGGACATCGTGGCACAGGCGCGTACCGGCGGCATTACGCTCGCGGCGTCGAAGGCCATGCAGTTCACGAGCGTCGATGGAACGATTACCGCTGTTTCGAAGGGAGCGCTCACGCTTTCAAGCAATGGAGCTTACATCAAGATCGATAGCGGAAACATCGAACTCGGATGCCCGGGCGATATAACGCTCAAGTGCGGGAATTTTCACTGGACCGGGCCAGGCAACCTATCGCTTCCGATGCAGGCCATGCCAATCGGTACATGCAAGCAGTGTTTGCTGGACGCTCATAGTGGTGTGGAAGCCATGACGGAGGTCGCGTGATGTCGAATTCGGTCAGCCTGACTTCAGCCAGTGACGTCGAATCCGCGTGGGAGCAGTGGCGCGAACATCTACTGGCGCAATGCGAGGATCTGTCAAAAGACGGACAGCAAACGCAACTTTATCTGCTTGTCGATTCTCGCGCCAATCCTGGTATTGACAGGCTTCTCGCTCAAGTGCCACGGCTTGGCTGGACTTCGCTTTGGCAGGATTCAGTGCTTGAGTCCTATACGGACATCGCCCCCTATCTGATCCAGCTTGATCGCATTGCACTGAGTGATCCACGCGATCTGCAGAATCGATTGGTCCGGCGTCTCTGGAGAGAATCGCTGGACCTACACATGTTGACGTGGATCTGGTCGCCATCGTCACTTGAATCATTGAGCGGGCATTTGCGGTACCACTGCCGGTACGCCACACCCGAAAAGCGCGCATTCTTCCTTCATTTTTACGACAACCGCATCCTGAAGCGGTTGCGTGCTGTCTGGACCTCAGAGCAGGCACACCGATTTCTGTCGCCGTGCGTCGAGGTCTGGTATCGCGACCGAGATTTGACGGAGGTTGTCTGGCGCAATCATGTTGCGGCCGCTGAAGGATCTGTCATTGGCGAGCATGTTCTGACGATTGAGCAACATAGTGAACTGCTTCGGCTCGGTCAGGCCGATAAGCTTGCGATGCAGTTGCGCAGCATGTACGACGAAATGCTCGCTGATATTCCGGATTTAACGCTCTACGCTCGTATCTCGGAGCAACTCGAACGAGCAGGACAATATCGCATCACCAGTGACGACGATCTTCTGAATTATGCTTCAAAAGGCATCGTCGTTTCCCCATGTTTCGATGAACATCCAGTGATCCGTGAACGGCTCAGACGCGCTGTAGATGGTGAAATCACTCACCGCGAGGCACTGTCCGGGATCGACGGCAGTGTGTTGAATGAGGCGTCGAGAATGGACCGCCCTGAAACCGAGCGTGCACGAATGTATAAGTGACGAGCGCCATATGTAGAGAAGACCAAAAGCCGCTGGTGCGCATGACCGGAAAAATGTACGGGTAGTCCTGTGACCACTTTCGATCGACCAACAGGTTCGAACACACGGCATCGGATCTTTCGAAACAGGATTTCCTGGAGCCCAACATGAAGAAGGCTAGGCAATGAAACGAATGATGCTTTTGGTTTTGGCCGTGATGGCCTTCGCAGGATGTGATGCCTTCTCGTCCGAACCGACCTACAGCGGAGTGAGCGTCGAAGGGATGAATTACACCCCATTCAATCTCAGCGACTTCACCATTCATGACAAATATGGCAACACCGCCAGTGGCGGCGGAGACCTTATGCCCAGTGCCGGTGCCGGCAGCCTAAGTTGTTGCTACACGTTGAAGGGAACGGATTTTACGGTTGACTGGGAGGTGTATGATCAGGACGAGTTCATGAAGGATCCCTACGCTCCAATCAAAAAAATTCACAAGACAACACCGGTACATTTTCCCAAGGAAAAAATATCTGGCGGTGCCGGCGAAGTAGTACTGGCAGTGCACTTCTACCCTGATGACCACATCGAGTTCGAGTTTCGGCATGACATGAGCGGAACAAGAATCGACTACACGGCAGTGGACTACTGGTTCCAAACGAAATATGGCAAGGCAGCGAACCCAGACGGCCTGGACGATGCTTCCGCGTATCGACGTACCGCACGCGTCGCATCCCAAGGGTGGTTGAAGTACCACCTGACCGATTCGGTGGATCTTGAGCAGTACGTGTACTACACATTGCTCGTCAATCCGAAATTTGACGAGCATCCTGCGGTGCAGCGCGTCCTTGAGGAGACCAAGGGCAAACCCGGCGCGTTCGGAGGCGCCATGCAGAAGCTGCCTGACCCGGTGATTCGGGAAATCCGTAGGAACGACTTTGACCACGCGCAGACAGGAGACGCACATGGCTGAAACGACACAGCTCGATCCTGCGGATCGGACGCCGGTGGGAGTGAGGGCAGCAATTGGCGAGAACCAGAAAGCGTTCCCCAATGACGACTGTATTCCTTGTGGCGCGGTGGTTCATATGGGATTCCTTTTCCCTGGTCAGCCGCTACCATCCACTGATGAGGATATATATGCCGCTGTGGGCGAGCAATCTATTCGGATTGGCAGAACGCGGGTAGAGAAGACCAGAAGTTGCTGGTGCGCGTGACCGGAGAACTGTACCGGTAGTCCAGTGACCACCTTCAATCGACCAACAGGTTCGAACACGTGATATCGGATCTTTCGCAACAGAATTTCCTGGCGCCCAACATGAAGAAGGCTAGGCAATGAAACGAATGATGCTTTTGTTGTTGGCCGTGACGGCCTTCGCAGGATGTGATGCCTTCTCGTCCGAACCGACCTACAGCGGAGTGAGCATCGAAGGGATGAATTACACCCCCTTCAATCTCAGCGACTTCATCATTCATGACAAATATGGCAACACCGCCAGTGGCGGTGGAGACCTTATGCCCAGTGCCGGTGCCGGTCGACTAAGTTGCTGCTATACGTTGAAGGGAACGGATTTTACGGTTGACTGGGAGGTGTATGATCAGGACGAGTTTATGAAGAACCCCTACGCGCCAATCAAAAAAATTCACAAGACAACACCGGTACATTTTCCCAAGGAAAAAATATCTGGCGGTGCCGGCCAAGTAGTACTGGCAGTGCACTTCTACCCTGACGACCACATCGAATTCGAGTTTCGGCATGACATGAGAGGGACAAGAATCGACTACACGGTAGTGGATTACTGGTTCCAAACGAAATATGGCAAGGCAGCGAACCCAGACGGCCTGGACGATGCTTTCGCGTATCGACGCACTGCGCGCGTTGCATCCCAGGGCTGGTTGAAGTACCACCTGACCGATTCGGTGGATCTTGAGCAGTACGTGTACTACACATTGCTCGTCAATCCGAAATTTGACGAGCATCCTGCGGTGCAGCGCGTCCTTGAGGAAACCAAGGGCAAACCCGGCGCGTTCGGAGCCACCATGCAGAAGCTGCCTGATTCGGTAATTCAGGAAATCCGAAGCAACCACTTTGACCACGCGCAGACAGGAGCCGCACATGGCTGAAACGACGCAACTCGATCCTGCGGATCGGACGCCGGTGGAAGTGAAGGCAGCAATTGGTGAGAACCAGAAAGCGTTCCCCAATGACGACTGTATTCCTTGTGGCGCGGTGGTTCATATGGGATTCTTTTTCGACGGGTTCGGACGACATCGCGATCATGACGACAAGACTACGTCGCGATATTCGAATATCTGTCGGCTCTGGGAGGCTCATCGGGATAATATTGATCAGCGTCGAAAAAAGACGCCGAATCAATTCTGGTATCCGTTCTATTATTCCGGGCTCGGTACAGACCTGAATCAGGAGGCGAAGGTAGGG
This sequence comes from Paraburkholderia heleia NBRC 101817, assembly GCF_000739775.1. GTDB lineage: Bacteria > Pseudomonadota > Gammaproteobacteria > Burkholderiales > Burkholderiaceae > Paraburkholderia > Paraburkholderia heleia. Next base: position 4,346 of record NZ_BBJH01000077.1, read on the forward strand.
CAGGTTAAGTCTGCAGGCATCAAACTAGCTGCGGAAAGCGCAAAAGCGATTCAGGGAAAAGCCATCAGCGCCGGCAAGAAGATTACCGGCATTGATCGCCTTGAAATCAAGCCGAAAGACGCAATTGCGGATGGTTTCAAGAAAGGGCTTGAGGATTTCTCGTACCGGCCGGTGGTCAAGTCTTTTAATGACCTCATCGATGGGGCAGCAAACTCAGTGAAGAATGTGGGACGGGTCCTGAGGCTCGAGCAGAATGATCGCTGGGTCAAACGTGGACGGGCGGCCATCCGTGCATCGCTCTATGACATCAAGAACCATCCGATGGCGGCTGGATTCGACGTGGCAAAAAACGTATTTGTCGGTATCGCACTCGATTCGATTCCTTGGTTTCGGGACAATCGGGCGATTGCGCGATTGCTGGGCACGGGGATTGAGGACCGGCTCGCTGCGGCGATGACCCAGTTCAAGAATGCGATCGACGACGTAAAGTTGACGATGCCAAAGATCCAGCGGATTCAGGTTTCCATCTTTGGCGCAGATCGAGGCGGGGTGCTCGCGCGTGCGTTCGCGAACGAACTGACTGAAGCCTACAAACACCCGAGCGCGACAAAATTGGCCTACGTAGACCCCAAGGACGCTAATCATACGGCTGTTCCCATCCAGATCAAATTTCTGGGATTGCTTGATGCCGTATCATCGTTGATGGCGGACAATCAGCTGCTGAACATGCTACCGGTTCTTGGTATGGTCAAACAGAACTACGGTGACCAGAAGTTGTCCGTGCCCGAATCGGTCGAACGTTGCGTGCATTTTGCCGCGGCGCATGAGCTGCGCTTCTATCAGCGCCTCGACAGTCTGGAGAGGACTCGCGGAGTCCAGTACCTGTATCCGGGTACCAGTGAAGACATTACGGGTGGGGCGCCGCCGGGCTCACTGGGCGCTCGCGCCGAGTTGCAACGCGTTGTCCTGCGCGACATGCTGAATGAGGCAGTCTCGTACGGTGTACTGCTCGATACGATGGAAAGCTTGAAGAGCCGGAAACCAAAGACATACGAGAAGTTTACTCTCGCGCATCCAATTTCAGACGGCAAGGCAACGTACAAGCTCGGCGAGCTGATCAGCGCGTACCGAGAGGTTGTCCCGTATGTCGCCCGGTTGAACTTCATCGATCACATGAAGGTTTTCCTGCGCTGGATGGCCGCACGGTACCAGTCGCCAGCATTCCGGTCCTCGGTGACGAGCCGCTTCGATGCGCTGGACGCACAGCATCGCCATGACCTTCAGAGTCTCAAGGACGCACAGGCGGCAGCGGAGGCGGCCCGGGCACCGGGTGTCGACGCAAAGACGTGGGCGTCGGCGCAGGCACGCGCAATGGATGCACAGGAAAACGAATTGGCTTCCTTCAAGCCCGCTCGGCTCGAAAAGAACCGTCCGTCGGAAGGTGTCTGGGAGCGTATCCAGCGCGAGTCGGGGGAGATGATGCGACGCGAGTCGCAGCAAGCCGGCTTGCGTCATTCCGTGAGCCTGTTGAGTGATCAGACACAAAACCGGGTGCAACCGTGGGGTACTGACGCGGAAACAAGTGCATCAGTCATCGAGTCAGTCATGATGACACCCGAGCAGGAATCGCTCGCACAGGCCTGGAAAATGGGGTTGAGCGGAACCAATCCACTCCCGCCGAAAGTCATGGCACTTTTTGATCTGCTTGTTCATGACACGATGCTCACGAGCTGGCATGACCATATGCTCTCTTCGACGTTGTACTTCCAGACACGCGCAACCGATACGTTTGGTGAGAGCGACTACATAAAGGAAGAGAAGCAGCGCATACGTGACGAAAAGGCGGCAGAGCGCGCCATAAGCTTGAGTACCCCGGTGAGTGCGGCGCCACGGTAAAGCGGACGGATTAAATGTGTTTCAGTTCAATTCGTTACCAGCCACGCCGGTAACGTTTGTGACGCGGGACAATCAACTCAGGAGGTCAGTATGCCAGGCATTATTCGTGTAGGCGACAGCCACACCGGCGGCGGGAAAGTCGAGTCCGGATCAAAAAACCGTTTCTTCATGGGCCGGGCGATCGCGCGGCTGCATGATCCGGTCACATGCCCAAAGCACGGGGACAATCGTATCGGCACCGCTACCTCAGGCGCGTTCGACGATGGCCTCGAAGTCGCGCAGGACAATGATCTGTGTGAGTGCGGCTGTCGGCTGCGTTCTTCGCTCCTGAACAGTGGGCGACGTTGAAAGATGGCGCTCGACTTCTCGAAGCTTCCGCCCCAAAAGCCCGTTCCTGACACGCCGCCGTCCCGGTTTGTCTGGACGGTGGTGTTTTTTGTGCTGACACTGCTCGGCGTTTTTGCGGTGCTGATGCTGTGGCCCGCGGGCGAACCGACGAATACACCGTGGTTCTGGACTTGTCTGAGCGTCTTTCCAATGGGCATCGCCGGATTTGTCCTGTTACGACGCTATAGCGTCTACGAGGGCCGGCGGCTTGATGCACAGGACTGGAACAAGGCGAGCGATCAATATGCCGAACAGAGCTTCGCGCGTGAAAGCATTCCGGTGTGTGTACTCGGTTCGGCCGCTCGTGTAACCGGGGATGACGTGGCAAAGGGCATCGAGGAGATTGCCGATGGCACGCTGACGCTGGATCCAAAGACGTCAAGTCATGAAGAAAATGAATCGACGGTCGCACGCTGGATTGAACCGATGGATGCGCGTCTTGCCGCTGACGACGCGGAGCGCCATGCCGAAGTACTGGAGTGGCTCTATGACCGCTTGCTGACGGATTTGACTGAGCCGCTGGGTATGTTGCCATTGGAATTGGCGCTGCGTGTGCGGCTCGAGCTATCCGGATACAAGGGTAGGACAGATGCTCTCACGCTGTGGAAAGACAAATGGCGTGCCCACCGGCTGCACCCTGCCCACTCGTTTATGGCGAGCGAAGCCCCCGGACCGATGATCCTCGACTCATGGCTTGACGACCAGAACGGATCACTGAACACCGGGGCGATGCTTCTCGTTTCGATATCGCTGAACGCCATGCTGGATGGAAATCCACCGGAAGGCTCGGCGGAAGCCGGGACTGGATTGCTCTTGGTCTCGACTTCGACCGCCAGTCGGCATGAATTGCATCCGATCGCAACGATACATCGTCCGGTGCGCTCGGAGAATGCAGATCTGGATCACGCAATGACCTGTGCACTTCGCTGGGGGAGCTCCGACGTACAGAAGCTGGGTTCCGCATGGATGACAGGATTTGACGGAGAGACGGTCGGCCCGTTGCATACAGCGTTAAGCCATTTGAATAGAGATACGCCTCGCACCGATGAGTTGCGTGAATTCAATCTGGACCGTGCTACCGGTAATGCCGGACCATCGGCAGGGTGGCTTGCAGTTGCTTATGCCGTTCAAACGGCGTTGCAGACGACCACATCGCAGCTCATCGCACAGCGTAGCGTTGACCATACTGTTCTCGCCGTCGTAGCCACTAGCACTAACGATTCGAACAACGTCCCTCATTCGGCATGAACCGGAAATTTAAACTCGATCTCTTCTCGGCCATAGTTGTTGTCGTTTTGCCAGGCATCGTTGTTTGGGTGAGGCCGGCATGGCTTCACATCGCACCTGCAAACCGCGGTCTGGCTATTGCCGTGCTATGCGCGATTTTCGTAGTTTTCCTGCTTGGATTCAGTTTCGGCGATGCCTCACGGCCAGCCATGGCATGGCGAGCCGTTCGGCAATGGGTGATCGAGCATACCCAACGGAGACTCCCCGCGTCCGGCTCCGGTAATGCAGATGCAAAGGCGGACGGTCCGTCAGCCTTGAAGGAACTGCTTGTTAATCGACATGGTCGGGGCTGGCGTTACCGTGACCGCTGGGTAGTTGTCACAGGCGACGCGCCGCTGGTCAAGCGTATCGCCCCCGGTCTTGCTGACACCGGCTATGCCATCACTGGTGGTACGGTTTTGCTCTACGCGAAACAGACCAGCAACACGTTCGACACCGGATGGCTCGACCAGATTCGGCGCCTGCGCCGGCGTCGCCCAGTTGATGCAATTGTGGTAGTAACGCGCAACCGCAGTTCGGGCAATTCGCCTTTTGATGCCGATGAGCTCGCCCAGCGCCTCGCCCGCCACGCGCGTGCCCTGCGTTGGGCCGCACCCGCATATCTTCTCAACGTAACGGATTTCGGCCCCGAGGCGGCGGGTCCGGATGAGGCCATCGGATTTACCTGGTCGAATGCGCGTGTGAACGCCGACGAAATTCTGACTTCGTTGCATCAGCTTGCCCGCAATCTCGCCGACGCAGGCGTCAGGCGCATCACGCAAGATAAAACTGACCGCTATCCGGCCGAGTTGTCGCAGCATGTCGAACGGCTGGGCAGCGCGTTGTCTGAGCTCGTGCAGCAGATGGCCCGCTCGCGCTACTGGCGAAATCCGGTGCATGGTCTGCTGTTTGCACCACTCTTCAAGGACCGTGAGCTGGAACCGGCTGCGAACATCGAGAAAAGCGAAGGGGAAGAGAATTCGCCTGTAGCGCAGCAGCGCTCCATCTGGCACACGGTTGCCGAACACAGCCGCAGTATCCATGGCCGCCGCGTTGGTTTCTCGTTTTCGACCACCGCAGCATGGATCGCGACAGCCGCTATTGGCCTCTGGATCGTCGGTACGACGGTGTCCGGTTTCGCAAACCGCGCGACGATCGGTACCGCCAGAGACACGCTCGCCACACTGTCGGACGCGCAGGAACCGAGTCATGCGCTGCAAACGCTGAACAGCCTCGTCGGACAGATCGACACGCTGGAAACGCGCCAGCGCAATGGTGCTCCGTGGATGACCCGCTTCGGTCTGAACCACGACGGCGCGCTGCTCAGCGCTCTGTGGCCCGGCTACGAGAACGCCGCGAGCCGCATCCTCGTCGACCCGATTCGTCAGAAACTGGAGGACCGTCTGCACCAACTCGCCGCCATGTCCGACGAAGAAATCGCGAGCGGCGGCACCGCCCAGGCACAGGCTGCGTACGAT
>NZ_BBJH01000076.1 GCF_000739775.1 Paraburkholderia heleia NBRC 101817
GTCGTACGCGGCCTGTGCCTGGGCGGTGCCGCCGCTCGCGATTTCTTCGTCGGACATGGCGGCGAGTTGGTGCAGACGGTCTTCGAGCTTCTGACGGATCGGGCCGACGAGGATGCGACCCGCGGCGTTCTCGTAGCCGGGCCACAGAGCGCTGAACAGCGCGCTGTCGTGGTTCAGACCGAAGCGTGAGGTCCACGGTGCACCATCGCGCCGGCGTATTTCAAGCGTGTCGATCTGCTTGTCGAGATCATCCAGCGCCTGCATTGCCTGCGTGGGGGGCGGGTTGCCCGATAGCCTGATGAGCGTGTGTCTGGCCGTGCCGATCGTTGCGCGGCTGGTAAACCCCGATATCATCGTACCGGCCATCCAGAGGCCCATCGCGACCGTTGCGATCCACGCTGCAGTGCTCGAAAGCGAGAAGCCCACGCGGCGCCCGTGGACCGTGCGGCTGTGATCCGCGACCGCCTGCCAGATCGAGCGGTGCCGCGGCTCGGGCTGCCTCTCCTCTTCTTCAGCTCTTTCGACGTCGGCAGGAGGATCCAGATCCCGCTCCCTGAAGAGCGGCGCGAACAGGAGTCCATGCACGGCATGCTGCCAGTAGCGCGATCGCGCGGTCTGCGTCACGAGTCCCGAAAGGGCACTGCCCAGCCGTTCGATGTGTTGCGACAGTTCAGCGGGGTAACGGTCGGCCCGGTCCGCAGCCAGGCGCACGACACCAGCGTCCGCGAGATGGTAGGCGAGCCGTTGCAGCGATATGCTGATTTCGTCAGCGCAGGTTCGCGCATTCGACCAGGTGAAGCCGATGGCCTCGTCGGACCCTGAGGGCTCGGTGCCGAAATCGGTGACGTTGAGCAGATACGCGGGCGCCGCCCAACGCAGGGCACGAGCATGACGGCCGAGGCGTTGCGAAAGTTCTTCTGTGTCGAACGGTAAGGTAGCGGAATTGCGGTCGCGCGTCACGGCCACGATGGCGTCGACCGGGCGCCGCCGGCGCAGGCGACGGATCTGTTCGAGCCAAGCCGTATCGAGTGTGCTGCCCGTCTGCTTTGCATAGAGCAGCACCGCATTTCCGGTGAGAGCGTAACCGGTATCGGTCAGCCCTGGCGCAAGGCGTTTCACCAGGGGCTCGTCGCCTGCGACGAGGATCCATCGTTCGCGGTAATTCCAGCGCCAGCCATGGCGATCTCGAAGGTTGTTCCGCAGCGCTGCCGCCCAAGTACGCTCTACTGATGCACTGTCATCAAGTTGCCCGGAAGACAAATTCAACTGTTTCAGGACCCAATGCCGGACTCGCCTTGCGGCCACGGCCGGGCGCGACGAAGCATCGAAGCTGACCAACAGAAAGAGCAGAACAAAGATGATGCAGATAGCGACAATCCATCCAGCACGCTTTTCAGCAGAGTGTAAACCCATCCACGAGTCGCCTCTGAACCAGATCAGCAATCCAGGCAGGACGACCACTATGAGGACGCTCAGAATGTCGATCCGGAACTTGCGCAGCATATTCTGATAAAAGTTGAAAAGTGATTTCCGGTATTCCGGCAGCCAACCCCTTCATTTTCGGCAACCGGAGAGACTAAATCGTTACCCGTGGCACTCGCTCAGCAATCAACGTGAGACGTGTTTTGCGAGGAAAGCAGACGTGGTGGCGGATCGCATTTGCACATACACAGGTCATCGCTGAGTGCACCCTCCCTTCCGTCTGCCCCCTTGTTCGGCAAGCGCGGTCCGTCGCAAACGATATGTCCCATCGACTGGCATTCAGGACACCAGACATCATCGTACTCATACGCCTGCTCGCGATCATCGACCCTGTCGTTGGGGTCGCCCCCCATCACAGTCCCGTCTGCCGTTGTTCGATCGCCTTTCAGAATGTCATACCTGCGGACCAAGATTTGTTCCCCCACGTTGTACCTGGAACGGAGCGTAATGCCGCTCCGCGATCACCACGCTCAGCCGAGCATACGCACCGGCTTCGCACTACTTGATGTTTCGAATGACCGAAAAGCATTCGCCAGCTTTACCTGCTGTCACAATGAGTTGCGGCGCGTTTTCCTCGATAGCCGATTGGGCCGCGCACACGACGTTAAGCCACGGTGCGACCTTCCCAGCATGGCCGACCATATAGTCGAGGTTAGTGGGCTTCGTACCAATACCCGCCTGAACCACCGCTTTGGTAGCGGCATTCATCGCAGAAGCATCAAGTCCACCTTGCCAGATCCGCTTGACTTCACCTGCCTCGATGCATCCCCATTGCAAGGCACGCGAGAGGGCTTCGCTGACGGAACAGTCAGCTGTTCCATTCGGCCGATGCAGCATGGCAGCCGGTGCAAGATTGAGTCTTCGCCATGCAACTTCGGGAACGAGAAGAAGCGCAACAACGGCCTCCGCACTTCCGTCGGGCGGAAGCGCCTGATGAACCGCATTCAGCCGAACACCGACCAGAAGCCGGGCTTCTTCATCGAGCTTCCGGTTGAGCCGGTCAAGCCACGCGTCCACATACATGAGATCGGGAATTTCCGGTAAGACACGGGCCAAGGCCGGCCGAAGATCGGACATCGCCCACTGTCTGTTCCAGATAGCCTGCGCGTCGTCTGTATCTGCAATGCCTGGTAGCATCAGTTCGACTTTCAACCTCAATTCGGCCGGGAGCAAGCGCACAGCGTCCGCAACCGCATCGACCACCGTGCCGAACGCCCATGTCAGAACATAACGTTGACGCGTGCCGTCCTCCTTGAATCGACTCCCATGCTCGTCTGAGTCCGGCTTCTCGAACCAGCGCGCATTGACAGGCGGCGAATCCGGCTTTGGGGCAATCTGTGGTTCAAGCTTGACAGATTCATTCATCAATTTGCTGAAGTCGTCATCTTTTTCCTCGCTCGAAAACCGGTAAGTCGCTGCAAGGACAGCAAGCGCTTTGCTTGCGCGGTCAAATACATCGTTCCGGTAGGCCTTGCTGGCCCTGTTCCACTCGATGGCGTCCAGACGACGCCCCTCATAAACGCTATAACGCCGCAAGACAACGAACGCCGCGAGACCAAACGGATAAACCGTGACGCAGGTCCAGAACCATGGCGTTTGTGTGGGCTCACCTTTCGGCCAGAGAAGCAAAACCGCGAAAACACCGAGAAAAGCGATGACAAAGAAAGCGACTGTCCATCGCAGTCGGGACGGCGGCTCATCGGGTACAGGTTCATCCGGCGGAAGTCGGTCAAAGTCAACAGACATAGTCGATCCTTTAAAAACCATTGGGGCGTGGTGACGGAGTATGGGGAACTACGTTCCATAGTGCGACCGCTTCATGGGCGTGAGAAATGCGGTATATGAGGAGATTCTCCACGTCGAGCTTCCAGGAATTTTTTGCGATTCACTTTGTATTCCGAATTTATGTATCACCACCCCCGACGAACTCGCACGATGGCCTATTAGTCAGTGATTCCCTAGAAGCCATTCGGACGAGGACGAAGTGTGCGTGAAACGGCGTCCCACAAAGAAACAGCTTCGCCCTCCGTCAGCGAGGCTTTCTTGATTGAATCGGCCTGGGCGACGAAATTCGGGGATCCGGTACTCATGCCCAGCAGCAAATACGGTGTAAGCGCACCACCCTTATAGTTGGCTTCCAGGGAAAACTGGTGTCCAGGTACCGGAGGGTTGGCTAGTGTCAGTGCTCCCACCAAGGCTTCGTCAGCAGTAATGCCCCCAGCGAGATCAAAAGACCCCATCCGGATAAGACGACCGTCAGCGGCTTTCATTGCTTCGCGGACTTCCTCCCCCTTCATACGCTGTGGAAGCGTATCGTTTGCTTCCAGGTTAGCAAAGGTCTCCACATTGAAATCTACATCCGGCTTGTCAGGCAGCACAAAATCCGTGTGAATCTCCTCATCTACGGAGACCGCCTTGCCGGGCAAAAAACCACCGATGAAACAGACCCCCGGCACTGTCGGAATGACATCTTCCGGTCTTCCCTGAAGCTTCTCGATCAGGTCAAACGCCAGACGCTTCTTTTGGGGCAGGTTGTTTTTGTCAGGGTCATTTTTGATTAGAGGTTCGTCCTTGAACCTTGAATTGGTCCAATCTGACCCCACGGTACTCAGAGCGATCTGATACCCATGATCCCATTTGTAGGCTTCGGTTACACGAGTTGCATCGCTTGAGGAAAAGGGATTTCCCAAAGATACAAAATATTGACCATGCTCAACGTTGTGTATCTTGCCGGAGTCGTACAAAAACTGATAGCCAGCGGGACTCTTCGTCGCCTTAAGTTCGGTCTCCCGTAGCTTCATGTCGCGGTTGAACTGTTCCAGTGACTTGGGTTCAGCCTTGACCATGACACCCTGTAGCTTTGCGAAGCCAACAGACCTCATATTGCCCGGCAAGTCGATCAGATACCGACCTACGCAGTGAGTCTTCAATTCAGTAATCGCTTCCGTCACAACCCTGTTCTCCTGTTCAGTGAGGACCGTTGTCTTCTGCCCGCAGGCAGCCGTTAGCAGCGCCAAGACGAGCGCACCGGCCCTGGTTGCTCTCATGACTTGTATTCCATCGTGGTGCCCTGAACGTTGCCAACAATCCGCACAATGGCCCACAGTGCAAAAAGTTGGGCTGGATGCGGCTTGGGCGACGGGTTATACGCTCCTTCGTGGTCAATACCCTCAAACCCAATGCATGCCTTGGCGAACTTCGCCGGCGCACGTCCCGAACGAACGGGTACTGTACCGTCACCATTCTCGCTTGCAGGCTGGATATCAAATGTCTTTGTGATTCGCCCATAGTTTGTTTGGCCAGCAACTATATCAATGGTGCCGACACGATCGTCTGCAACGGGGAATTTGTTCATCGCGCTATATTGGGGACTATCCAGAAGCGAATTGGCATCTTTCCATAGTGAAGGCGTACGTCTGCATTTCCACACCACGTCGCCCCACGTCTTGTGCTTGGCATCATCGCCGTAAAACGTGTATGAATGAACGTGATAACGGCGACTTATGGCTGCGTGAAATGGAATGACGCTGTCTTTTATCAAACTGGTAAACTGCGACCAGTCTTGTTCAACACTCTTCTTGGTCGTATCGATCGGATTGATGATCTGTTCATCAACGAGCGCCCACCACACTTTGCGTTTTGTGTAGATTTCGGAATAAGGGTCGCCCTTCTCCGGCAGCGGAGGCACCGGAAGCTCACCGTCCTCGATTTTCAACCATCCATTTCCATAGTCTGCACTCGGCAACAATTGCAATGCGCCTGGAGACTGGGCAAATACCGCAGTAATTTCCTCAGCCGTCGCGCCCAGCACGTGACTTGTGATATTGCCTTTAACGGTGCCGTCTGACTCCGTACCAGACTTCACCCGCTTGTAGGCCGTAGCCGAACCGGTCGCTGGCATCACTCCATGCACGATCCCAAGAATCTTGTCGTGATACCCGGCAAACTCTGAGCAATGGCGCGCAACCAGTCCTCCCATCGAATGGGTCACGACAATCACCTTGTCGCACCGACCAATCTTGCGATATCCGCCCATAATCCGGTCGATCTCCCTTGCGAGAAACAGGGATCCGTCCTCGTTCGACTGAAGCCAGTTATAACCCACTGCATGGACAGGCATGCGATACCGGTAGGACAGCCCGATTTCAGCTTTCGTTAGTTTTTCCAGGCCAGGCGCAATGATCATTTCTTCCAGACTCGCTCGCAGACCTTTCTTTCCATGATCAGTACCAGGATGGCAATCATCCAGTGCGTTCTGCAGCCAGACCAGCCAGTCACCATAGCTTTTTTTCGAAACAGTGCCCCAGCCCCGATCCTTCATTTGAGCTGGAGTCAACGGCGAGCCTTCCGGAAGGGCGCCGTCGCCATAAACTTTTGTTTTGGATGGGTCTAGCGTCAACTTGCGATAAGCGGCATTCTTTGTTGCCCACGGAAGCATGCCCGCAGGGCTGTTCACGACCCAGACTGGTTTGCCATTGGTGGCGCACAGATTGCTTCCCATGATCCCTGGCACAAATATGACCGGAATGACCCGATCGGGAATCATGTAACACACTGCTGTACTGCTGTCTGGTGCAGATGTTACGGATACGTAATGCCTGGATCCGTCGTCAGCTACCGTGCCAGGGACAACGCGTTCGCTGGTTGCCATGCCTTGAGACTCCATTTTTGAATTAAACGTGGTCTGCGCCGTTGCACACTCGATCCAGATCAAGCCGATTCATTGTCAATCCGAAGACGTACGCTTTCAGCCAACAACGCACGCTGGAGGCTCGTCTTACCGGCAGAGTCGGTAGTCCCCTGGATGACGCTATCATCCGCCCTCTCTGCCGTCGGCGCCCTTGTTTGCGCCAGCGCGGCCCATCGCACACGATTCGCCCTATCGACTCACACTCAGGACACCAGACTTCATCCCATTCTTGCGCCTGCTCGCGATCGCCAACCCGATCGTTGGAATCGCCACCCATCACGGACCCTTCCGCCGTGGTGCGATCGCCTTTCAGAATTTCATATCTCCGTACCATGATTTGACCTCCTAGATGTTGTTGCAAACCGAGCGTCATGCCGCTTCGATATCAGTGTGCTCAGAGGAATCCTCATGTCGGCTTCCGCCACTACTTGATGTCTCGAATGACCGAGAAGCATGCCCCGGCCTTGCCGGCAGTCGTGACAAGTTGGGGCACTCCGTCCTCAATTGCTGCCGTGGCCGCACACGCGACATCCAGCCACGGCGCGACCTCCCCAGCATGGCCACCATGTGGTCGATATTCGTCATCTTCGCGTCGACACCTACCTGAACCACCGCTTTGACTGCGGCATTAGCCGCAGGAGCATTAAGCCCGCTTTGCCAGATTCGTTTGACTTCACTTGACACGACACGTCCCTATCGTAAAGCACGCGCGAGCGCATCGCTTAGCGGACAATCAAGTTTCCCGTTCGGTCGATGCAACATGGCGATAGGCTCTAAATTAAACTTTCGACATACGGCTTCCAGCGCAAGAAGAAGCGCGACAACCGCTTCCGCGCTTCCGTCGGGCGGCAGGGCCCGATGAACGGGATTCAGCTGAACGCGAACGCGGCAAGACCGAGTGGATAGACCGCATTGCCGCACCCTTAAAAGCCGTTAGGGCGCGTGCGAAGCGTACGGGAAATAACATCCCACAATGCAACTGCCTCGTTTTCGCTGATGGACGGGCCCTTGATTCGATCTTGCATGAATGCATTAGGCGAGCCCGTCTCCAGATCGAGTATCAACAGTGGCGATTGGGCACTGCTTGTCATTGAATTCGCTTCTAGTGTGAAAGTGTTCCCTGACACGCCAAAAACAGTCTTGCTGGCCAGGAGCCATTCCTCAGCGCCGATGCCAGATAGCGCGACTGCGCCTTTCCGTATCGTTCTCCCGTCAACTAACTGCAAACCGGAATTGATCTGGTCATCACGCTGCAACAACGTGTTCGACTCTCGAATACTGGAATCACTTTCGAATCCGATGCTCACATCGCGATTCCCGTCAAGCACGAACTGCGCCCATGCATTCTCGTTGTCGGCAGGTTTCCCGGAAAGAAAGGTACCAAGAACGCAAAGACCGGGCTCCGCGGGAATGTCGTCGTCAGCACGCCAACGTAGACGATTTACAAGATTGAATACGAGACGGGTCTTTTCAGGCACATCGTTCTTCACTTTGAACTGTTGAATTGCCGGATCATTTGTCTGATCGGGATGAAGGTAGTCGTATCCTTCAATCCCGAACTTGAAGCGGTATCCGTGATCCCACTTGTACGCTTCAAAAACGCGACGACCTTCCCCATCACTCACGTTCCCCCGATAAATGAAATAATGGGTTTCTGGTCCATTTACCTCATCATCGGCGTAGAGAAACGGATAGGGATCAATGCTCTTCGTTCCACGCAGTTCCGCTTTTCGGTTCATAACTTCCCGCAAATACGCTTCATGCGACATTGCCTCCGACTCGATCGTCACGCCCTGAACTTTCGCACCGCCGGAAACCAGTGCATCGGCAGGCATGTCAATAAGATATCGACCGACGCAACGCGTTTTGAGGTTCTCAGTTAGCTGACTCACGTTATGTTTCTCCTTTTCGGTCAAAACGGCTGACTGTCGTCCGCATGCGGCCATGATGAGTAATAGCAGAAAAAGTAACGCCGCTATGGGGCGAATATTCATTAGGCGTACTCCAGTACCGTACCCTTGACGTTAGTCACGATCCGGGTAACAGCCCATTCGCGATTGTTGCGGGGATGATACGTTCATTAGTCTCCATTTCTCGATATTTCCCTTTCGAAAATAGACCAAGCTTTCACCGTTACGTATCCAATCCGAATCAAGCCGATTTACTGTCGATACGAAGACGTACGCTTTCCGCGAACAGCGCACGCTGCAGGCTCGTCTTGCCTGCCGAATCGGTTGCACCCTGGATGACGCTGCCATCATCCCGAACGATCGAAAATTTCTGACCTGTCACGGGGTCATCACTGAAGGGCCACCTCAGAGTGAATTCCTCATCGAATGGCGCATGCTTCCAGTTGTTGACGGTTTCAGCGAGCGAACTTGGTCCCTGCCGGCTAAAAGCGGCCGACTTGATTGTGCGGTTGCCACGTGTGCCGTCTTCGATGCCCGTTGACGACAGCCGGATGTACGAACCTCCACATTTGAGCAGGAGTTCTTCTTTTGCCTCAATGGTGACACGACCGTTCGCACTGCTGATTCGCATGTTCTTGTCGGAGATCAGGTCCATTTCGTCACTCTGGGCTTGTATTTCAATTTTCCCCTGCCTGGCAATAGCCTTCAGTCCCAGCTTTTCCGAGAAGAACGAAATCAGTTCACCAGCCGCTACCGTAAACCGCTTCAGCACCCCGAAATCTGCGCTACCAGCGGCCGTCGCGATGAGATTTTTCTGCGCACTGAGTTGCAGACTGTCGTTGGACACCAGTCCAATTCCATCCGGAGCACTGAGTAGAATTCCAGCCTTTTTGAGATCGGTCAGCGTCCCTTCGAAAAGTTCGCGCTGACGTTGATAGTCGGCTGCAACTGCCTGGGCAGTCTGAGCGGCTTCGGAGAGTGCCTCCATCTGGTGCAGGGCCTGTTCAAGCAAACCCTGAGCCCCCTCCATGGCAAGCTGCCGTCCGTTCGCTGCGGGCTGTGCCTCGGACGAAACAAGGACGCCCTTCGCGCCACGCACCGCCACGTGCTCGTCCGAGCGCAGTTCCGCCCCCTGCCCCCGCTCCTTGCGATCAACATCGACCATATGCCCAAGATTGAGCTCGCTAGTCTGGAAAGGCGTCGTGAGGTGAATGTGCTCGACACCTTCCTTGTCCTCCATCCGCAACTCATTCTGGGCTGCCGTGCGAATGAGATTTCGCGTGTTGTTAAGGTTATTGACAAGG
>NZ_BBJH01000075.1 GCF_000739775.1 Paraburkholderia heleia NBRC 101817
ACGAGCCGCCGTTCACAAGCGTCGTTGAACCGACATTCGGCGGACGGTTCTGCAGTCGTTACCGGACATCCGCACGCGCAGGCAATATGGGACGGGTAAAATTGCCCTGCAACGTCTGATGGGTGCGGAACAGAGGAACCCGCGCCGACCGATAGGAGGCTCAAATGGACTTGGCAGACTTCATCGAGGCCAACATTAAGACCTTGGTCGACGATTGGGCAGCCGCTGACACGGTTAGTGAAAAATTCCGGCGGCAGAATTTTATGCGTCTAGTGGGATGCGGAGGTCGGGTAGTCGCTACGCTAGTCAGGCGTCGAACGCCCCTTCACTCCGCACAGCCAGTCATCCGAGCGGGCGTACTTCGCTGTCCACCGAGGTCGAAATCCCGCCTTTCGGTGCGGCTATATTCTCAGAAGATTCAGTTATTAATCTGACATTACCAGCTGACGTGGGTTCTAAAATCACCGATATACATCTCACTAGCGAGATAACTTCAACGCTGCCTGCACTCCGTTCTCCATAATTTCTTCGGCAAGTTGTGGGTCTGACACAGCGCGAGCAATCTGAATAGTACCGACCATTAACGCAAAAATAGCTGCTGATTGACGTCGACTTTTGGCGGACTCAGGTTCAGGGAGGAACATTGCCAAGCCTCCAATGTATGAGCGGTACGCTTCCTCATACATTTTTTTTGTCGATTCAGATTGACGACCAATCTCGGGCAGCAAGGCCGCGGAAGGACACCCCTCATCACAACCTAACAGATGCGATCTATTGAGATAACGGCGAATAGCCTCTTCAATATTGGCTGGGCCTGTCCTATCATTCGTTAGTGCAGAATGCTGATCATTCAATGCGCTTGAAAGGGCCTCTTTGACCAAAGTCTCTTTAGAGTCAAAGTGAGGATAGAAGGCACCGTTTGTCAGTCCTGACTCAGCCATAATTCCGGCCAGACCTGATGCCGCTATCCCATCTCGTCGAAATCGTTTTGAAGCGACCTCAATGATGCGCCTACGCGTACTTTCCTTATGACCTTTTTCAAAACGCATAAATTTCACCAATCAATTGAACAACTGATACCTATCGTGTATTGTACCTTGCGCTCCTGTGTACGAGGTCATGCCGCGGCCTCTTCCAGAACAGCACGAAGATCTTTATCCAACTGCGTGGCAACATCGTCAATCTCCTGGCTTTCAAATTGTCCAAACATCGAAATGGGTCGGTCATACTCAAAAGACACCTCGCCGTGCAAATCCTCACGAAGAAGAACACGAATGGGTGCATAAAGACCCGCTGATATATCGTGCTTCGTCATTTTTGATGCAGTAAGAGGATTACCAATATCGTATTGAATTGAATTACGTCGCGGACCCGCAATTCCCAATAATGCGCCATGATCTCGAAAGCCAAAGATCGAAAGAACGGGCAACGCCTCAAGTTCTTTCAATGCGCGTACAGTTTCGCCATAACGCAGTAGAGTGAAAATGCCGTCATCGATACGACTAACTAGCCCTTCTAACTTGGTCCGGACCACAGAAAACGAATTATTCGAACGAATAGTGACGTGCTCCACAGTAATCATTTTTACTTCATAAATTTTCTTTGACATATCAATCCTTCAGATGACGCAGCCTTCAAGGCTGCGGAAATGGTGAGCGCTCTGTTTTAGAGCTGCGATTAGATAGGTGCGGACAACGTACCCAGCACCGCTTCTACGCGACGAGCGACATACAGAAGCGCTCTGTCTCGACCGAAAGGACCGTCGAGTTCAAGGCCAATCGGCAGTCCTTTATTGGATAGGCCAATTGGAAGACTAATGCCTGGAAGCCCAGCCGCGCTTGCGGGAATAGTGTTGTTCGCAATTACTAGCTGGCTCATCTCTTGACCACCCAGCAGTATCTTGTCCTCCTGCCCGATCATTGGCGCGGGAACCGGTGTCGTAGGCAGCATCAGCGCCTCAGCACCGGTGCTCAGGAATGCTTGGGCATAGCGACGCTTTATTTCTCGGCGTTCGTCCGACAGCGCAGTGTTATAGACCTCGTCGGAGATGTACCCTGGCCCGTTCGGGAGCACCAAATGAGTCCATGCATTCTTCAAGCCTGGCTTCAGGCCATCAACGATGTCGTCGAAGGTGGTGGGTACATTGTTCTGACGGATGAATTTTTCGACCGCAGCCTTGGTCTCACGGAAGAAAATATTCCATGTCGCAGACAAAGCACGGCTAGAGAAATCTTGTCCAAGATCGACCTCCACCACATTGGCGCCAGCATCGCGTAACTGACGAAGGGTTTCATTGAACCGCGCTGCTACTTCAGGAGCAACCAGCTCCAGATATTGATGCGGCGCATAGGCCAGCGTTACGCCCTTAAGATCAGAATGCGCGTTGGCGTCGGGGGTCTCATCCCGGGTTACGACTCGATCGATCAGAATGCAGTCTTCCACGCTTCGGGCAAACACACCGGTGGTATCAAGCGTATGAGAAATTGGTGCAACGCCACTACGAGGCCAACGGCCAGTGGTGGGTTTGAAGCCGACCACACCGCAGAACGATGCCGGCACACGAATCGAGCCAATGGTATCCCCGCCCAAGGCGGCCGGCACGATACGTGCCGCTACGGATACACCACCACCGCCGGATGATCCGCCGGAGACGTAATCTACGTTATGAGGGTTCTTCGCTTGACCGTAGGTTTCGTTGTGACCGGTCAGCCCAAAGGACATTTCCACCAGATTGTTTTTTCCGAAAACGATGCCGCCACCGTCTCTGATTGCCTGCACCGCATCGGAGTCATGCTCTGGTACAAAACGATCCAGAGTCGACAAACCAATGGTTGAGCGGAGCCCCTCCGTGAGATAACTATCCTTGATCGCGACGGGCACACCAAGAAGCGGTGCGGTTGCCCCTGAGGCGATGGCCTTATCAGCCTTCCTCGCAGCCTCCAGTAACGCATCTTCGTCAATCGTAATGAACGCGTTCAGGTCGGCGTGATCTCGCGCCCGCTGCAGCAGCGCGCTCGCATACGACTCAGACGAGATTTCACCCTTTCGGATGGCCTCAGCAGCTGCAGCGAGACCAAGCGATGCAAGCGCGTCGGTCTTGGGTGTACTGGTCGCTTCATTTCTTTCCTGCATGGCATAACCTCACTTATTTAAAAACTCATGGCTGGTTTAGTACCCACCCCTTGGGGTGCCATTGAATTATGATCGTACTTACATATTACGATCATAATTTAAAAGGCTGGCAGGTGCAAGCGCTGGGCATCGGTAGGGGCATAGAGATGCGAGACCGGCACTTGGAAGACGGCGGGAAGGCGTCGAACTGAGCGTGCCAGTTCGTGCCAGCAAGACACGAAGGCCAGGCTTTCTGAGGCACATCCGTGCCTCGTTCGAGCGCGCGGTGTTGACTCGAACCACTCCGGTGGCCGTCGAGCCCATCGCGCTCAAGCCAACGACGCTGCCTCTTGACAAATATACTTATATGCCCCTATTATCGACGCAACTCTTCAGCCAGATTCGATCCATGAGTCAGAAAGACCTTTCTCCGGGAGTCTGCAATAGCACAGCCATTCGCAAGGCGGGACGCCATCTGGGGCGGTTTTACGACCTGTGTATGGCGCAGACCGATTTGCGGATAACTCAGTACGCGATCTTGAATCTGCTTGCCACGCGGGGAGTGCTCACCATTGCCGAGTTGGCCGAATCCCTAGTCACCGATCGAGCGACGATGGGACATAACATGCGCCCACTTGAGAGAGATGGATTAATCCTAATAACGGTCGGGAAACACGACCGCAGGGAAAGGGAAATCACCTTGACCGACGCCGGACGGGCGAAAGAGGCTGCCGGCAGAGTCGCCTGGGAAAAGGCCCAGCGTCAATTCGAAGCGGCCTTCGGTAAAGAGGATGCATTGGCGATGCGCCGGATAATGCAACGCGTCACCACCTTGGATCTAGAAGTCCCTGAGTAGAAAAATTCAAGCAGCAAAGCCGAAATCATCGAGCGGGCGCACCCACGTCCTCAAGATGCATCGATAATATGGGCATATAAGGCTATTTCATGATTGGGAAATTTTTTATCCGACACTTGTTCGGGATGCTAGTGGCAGCGGCTGCGATAAATACCGCGGTTTATGCCCAAGACAAGTCATCCGACGACGGAGAGCCTGTTCGCGCGTTGTTCTTGACGCAAGTCGACGCAGAGAACGCACACGATATCGCCAAACTCAACAGCGTCTTGGCCGACAGTCCCGACGCTGAAGTATCCCCGGTCTCGTTTGTCGCGCGAGCCTATCAGTTCTGGGGAAAGAAAGAGGTTATGAAACATTTTGACGAGACCTTCAAAGGAACATGGCATCTCGAGCCCGATATGACGCGTAGCCGCGTGGTCATGCTGAATGCGGTAACGGCTCAAATCTATGTTCCGACCAAAGTGACGCTCGGGGCTCCTGGCAAAGATGCCGCTACTGCGACCTACCTGATCAATCAATTTGCCGTGCGCACGTCGCAAGGCTGGCGATTTACGGCGATTCTTCCCGTACCCGCGCAATAAGGAGAAAGCATGATGAAAACGCCTTTCAAAGCCGCACTGCACTACGCGGCTACTTGTGCCGCACTGCTTGCATCAAGTGCCTGCATCGCAGCCACTACTTTTACCGAAGCAGATCGGCAACAGGTGCAGGATATTTTTGCGCGGCAGGCTCAGGCAGCGACAGAGCACGATCTTGATGCATTCAATGCGGTCTTCGCTGCGCCGAATGATCTTGGAGACCCGGTTGTCTTCGTAGCGCGGCCGTACCAATTCTGGGGAAAGCCAGCCCTTATCGACCACTTCCGCGAAACGTTCAAAGGCGTTTGGAAATTCGAGCCTGATCTGACGAAACTGCGCGTGATTCCCTTGACTCCGGACGTAGTCCAGCTCTACGCCCCCACCCAGATCACATTGGGGCATTCGACCGCCGATGCACGCACAGCACCGTACCTTGTCTATGAGGTTGCGGTGCGCACCGCGGCCGGCTGGCGGATCAGCTCGATCGTTCCCATCGCAGCACAGTAATCGTCGAATCCAAGAAGAACGGAAATGAAGGCTGCCGTGTATTATGAAAATGGATCGCCGAATGTGTTCCGCTATGAAACGGTTGATGAACCGGCATGTGGTCCTGACGACGTACTGATAGAGATACGAGCCATCTCCATAGAAGGAGGCGATTTAATCAATCGAGAAATTCGTCCTCTGGTACGTATTCCGCACATTGTCGGCTATCAGTGCGCAGGGATAGTCAAGGCGATCGGGGAGAACGTACGCGATCGCCAGCCGGGAGACCGTGTTGTAGCAGTTCTTTCATGGGGATCGCACGCACAAAGAGTGGCGACGCCAGCCGCGGACACATGGCTGATTCCCGACTCCCTCGATATGACTATCGCCGCCGCCGTACCTGTCGCGTGGGGCACTGCACACGAGTGCCTTTTTGGCGCAGGCGATTTAGTCAGCGGACAATCGGTACTGATTCATTCAGGAGCAGGTGCACTAGGATTGGCCGCGATCCAACTGGCCCATCGTGCCGGAGCTATCGTGTATGCCACCGCGTCAGATGACGCACGCCTTTCGCGTCTGAAGTCCTATGGCATGACGGCCGGAATAAATTACGTCACAAATGATTTTGTGAAAGAGGTCGCGGCACTGACGGATGGCCGAGGCGTAGACCTTATTCTCGACAGCGTCGCAGGAAGTACCCTGGCGCGTGGAGTGCAGGCGTTGGCATATAGAGGGCGGATTATTACGGTTGGAGTTTCTGGCCGAAATCAGGACAAGCTCGACCCGGTAAGCCTTTGGCGGGGAAATCAGAGCCTTCATGGCGTCTTCTTTCCTACGCTGTTGGACTCCGAGCACGTTCGTACTCATGCAAACGTGCAGAGTTTATTGGAGCGTGTTGCGACGGGGGAGCTGAAAGTTGTAATTGATAAGAAATTTCCATTGCAAGAAGCCCAGGCCGCACATGCCTACGTGATGTCCAGGCAGGCCTTTGGCCGGGTAATTATGTACCCGTGAACGGATGCAGCGTAGCTAGTTCATTGGATAAAAACCCGCGCCACGTTGTATAGAAATCTTAAATGGAGAAAATTTACATGACCACGATTGCCGAAAATACCGAATTCGTTACTCTTATTAATGTATTCACGGTCGAGCCAGCGAATCAACAGGAGCTCGTCAACCTGCTTGCACGTGCCACCGATACATCTGTGCGCCACGTACCAGGCTTTATTTCCGCCGCTCTTCATAGCAGCGTCGATGGCACGAAAGTGACAATGTATGCGCAATGGCAAAGCGTCGAACACTATCGAGCAATGCGTTCAAACCCGGTCGCGTCACCGTACCTGGAGCAGGCGCTAGCCATAGCGAAGTTCGATCCAGGGATGTACAACGTGGTGAAGATCTTTTCCCCGACGTCGGGACCCAACGGTGGCTGATTCGCGACGGTGATGACGTGCAATTCGGAGGGTCGCAAGAGGCTAAAATCCGACGCACTCGACTTCTGAGAACGGCGGTGCTTATCTAGCCATTCGCTCTTACCGTCAGCCGATGTTGAGACCATGTTGTCGTCCGAACTGCCAGGACACGCCACCGCCGTATGTGATCGCAACGATCTTTTGCCCTAACCGTTTCTCGATAACAGGCTTCCACGGCACCAGCGAAAAACCCATGCGACGTCCTGCTTGACACGAATTTGCTGTCTCAGGCACGTCCAACGACTGATGTCAATCAGGAAGCGGCCATGTCGTTCGCCTTGGCTGGACCGTCCCTTGTGGGTCGGCTAGGGACGACCGCATCGGGCAGTGCCCGGCCACCTGGCGAAGTCCAAGACGCTGGATCGAACGTCCGAACCCCGGCCCAAATTGGTCATCCAGATTCGGTGCTGGCGTGGACCGGCAGAGCATCGGCGGTTCGGCCCATCGTCCTTGCGCTCTTGATCGCGACTCGCGAAAGGCCGCGCAAGCCCGTTTCCTCCTCGAGGCTGCTGGCGAGGAGGATCGGGAGAGAGACGGGCCGCAATCCGTAAGGGTTCGTAGACGGCAGGCCGCAGATCGACGCGCAGTGTCCGGAATCATGGCGTATCCGACATTGTGACGGTGGCGCGCCGGGTGCCAGAATCGGCTGGCTGCATCTGAACAGGTCGATGCCGCACGAGTTCGATCAATCACCAGGAATTCCGAACACCATGCCCTATCTGCAGCTAGACGTGAACGACCACTATTCGGTGGAAACAAAGCAATTGCTTGCCGCCAAATTGAGCGAGACCTATGCGCGGATGATGTCGGTCGATATTCGGCGTATCAGCGTCGCGATCCGGGAACTGGGACAAGGCGGCGTCTGGCGTATTGCCGACGCGGGCGAAGCGCCAGTCCCGGTCGCCGTGATGATGCTGGATATCCGACGGGGCCGCCCGCCCGAGCAGCGCATGGAAGTGGCGCAGGCGCTTTGCGCGCATTGCGTGGAGATTCTCGGCGTGCGCGAGGACCGGCTCAATGTCGAATTTACGCAGCATTCCGGCGACGAGATGTACCATCCGGCGCTTGGCGGCTACAGCCCGGAGTGGACGCCCGGCGAGCAGTAGATCGCGGGTTGCGCAACAGCTTGCCCGACCAGACACTTCATCGACGGAGACCTCCTCATCATGCGTGTAGGTATCGCCGGAATCGGCAAGATGGGCGCTGCGATCGCGGCGCGTCTGAAGGACACGGGCACGGACGTCGTCGTCTGGAATCGCTCACGCGCCAAAGCGGAGGCGACCGGCTTGCCAATGGTCGATACGCCTCGCGCACTCGCCGAGCAAAGCGACGCGGTCGTGTCGATCCTGTTCGATGCGGCTGCGGTACAAGCCGCGTACCAAGGCGAGGACGGGCTACTGGCCGCAGCACGGTTCGCCCGCATGAGCAGGAGGCGCTGGCGAAGGGCGTCAGGCAGGCGGGCGGGACGTTCGTCGAGTGCCCGGTCGGCGGTACGACGGGGCCGGCGCGCACCGGCCAGCTGCTCGGGCTGGTAGGCGGCGACGCGGCTGATTGTGAGGCTGCGCGCCCCGTGCTGGAAAAGCTGTGCCGCAGGATCGAGCACGTGGGCCCGGTGGGTGCCGGAGCCGCAGCGAAGCTCGCGATCAATCTGCCGCTGGTCGTGTTCTGGCAGAGCTTTGGCGAAGCGCTTGCGCTCGTCCGTCATCTTGGGAAGGACCCAGCGTGGCTGGTGCAGTTCTTCGCGGACACCGCCGGCGCGGCGAACGTGCTCAAGGCACGCTCGGGGCCCGTTGCGGCAATCCTTGCCGGCGACAAAACGATCGACGCGACATTCGATATCGATTCGATGCGCAAGGATCTGCGCTCCATGCTCGACGAAGGTCAGGCGCGCGGCATTGCCTTGCCCACGGCCGCGCAGGCGCTCATCGCGATGGACGAAGCGAGCGCTCACGGTTTGGGCAAGCAAGACTGCGCGTACCTGTCCGCCTATTGGCTCAACAAGTCCTAGTTCACGAGCGGCGCGACGCCCGAGGCTCGCTGTATGGTCTGCGGGGGTTGCCCAAACGCGCGCAAGAATGCCTGGCGCATGCGCTCGCGGTCACCGAATCCGGTTTCTCTCGCAATGATTTCGATCGGGTGGCGTGTCGTTTCCATCATCAGGCGCGCGGCTTCGACGCGCAGCCGTTCAACCGCCTTGGCGGGGGATTGCCCCGTTTCCTCCCGGAACACGCGGCTAAATTGGCGCGGGCTCAAACGTGCCGCCTCTGCCAGTCGTTCCACCGACAGATCGCTCGCCAGGTTTTCGCTCGCGTAGGTCAGCGCCATTTGTACGCGGTCCGATCGCGCGTTCAGTTCCAGCAAGGTCGAGAATTGCGACTGCCCGCCGCCGCGCCGTTGGTACAGCACAAGCTTGCGCGCGACCATGCGCGCCGTTTCCAGCCCGAAGTCGCTTTCGACGATCGCGAGGGCGAGATCCACCCCGGCGCTCATGCCGGCCGAAGTCCAGACCTGACCGTCTACGACGAAGATGCGGTCTTCGTCGAGCTGCACGTTCGGATATTGCTTCTTGAAGTCCCGCGCGTGATACCAGTGCGTCGTGGCCCGTTTCCCGTCGAGGAGCCCGGCGGCTGCGAGGACGAAGGCTCCCGTGCAGATAGATGCAATGCGCCGCGAGTGGAACGGTGCGCGACGCAGGAAGTCCACCAGCGTCGCCGATGGAAGCCGGCATTCGTTGTCGCCGGCGACGATCAGCGTGTCATATCCTTCTTTGGCCAGCGGTTCGGTGTTGACCGAAAAGCCCTGCGACGACATCACCGCTCCACCGTGCTCGGACACGATTCGGAACTGGTACACCTCCTCGCCGCGAAGCAGATTCGCGTACTCGAACACGCTCGCCACGGCCAGCGCGAGCGACTGGAAATTTGGGTAAACAACGAGTCCGACGGTATGCATGACGTCCGCCACGTGGATGTCCTGATTGTTTGAATCTAGCATAAAGCGGACATCGTCGCGGGCCGTGGTCGAGGGTTATCCAATGGCGTGATGCGCGGCAGGATTCGGCGCTGCCGCGCTTTCGCCGGCATGCCCATCCATGTCGTGCGACGCGCCGACCGCCCGAAAGTACGACAGGCAGGCGTCGATGAAGGTGCGCACGCGGCGGGGAAGCGAAGTGGATCGCTGGTACTGGAGGCCGAGGGAAATTTCCCCGAGGTTCAAGGCATCGGCCGATCCGACCCGCACCAGGCTGCCCCGCGCCAGGTCGGCGGAAACGGCAAGTTCGGGAAGGATGGCGAGCCCTGTTCCGGCCAGCGCGAGTTCCCGCGCGACCAGTCCGGATACGACGAAGTGCGCATTGCCTACTGAGATCGAGCATGCGTCGTCGTGAAGCTCGAGCGAATCGCGATGGTTCGGATTTGACTCCCTGCCGTCGACGATCCGGTGTTTCGATATATCGCACAGCGATTGCAACGAACCGCTCCTGCGCAAGTACTGCTCGCTGGCGACGAGCACGTATCGCGACGTGAACAGCGCCCGATTGACGACCGTGGTGTTGAGGATGAGCTCCGGTGGATAGAGGGAGACGTCATATCCACTCTCGATCAGATTCAGTGGCGCGTCCTGCATTGTCACGTGCAGCTTGACGCAGGCGGACGTGGCCGAAAAGGCGTTCAGCACGGTGGAGATCCCTGAGGCGACCGCTAGCGGGTGGACGATCACCCGGATCGGTCCGCACTCAGAGATCGTTTCGTCCGTGAGCCGGCGCTCCGCCGTGTCGAGCAATTCGATGATCTGCACGCAGATGTCGAAATATTCCCGCGCGTCCTCGGCCAGCGATACGGTGCGCGTCGTCCGGTTCAGCAGCCGGGTGCCCACGTGAGCTTCGAGCTCGCTGATTGCGCGGGACAGCACCGGGCGCGACACATTCAACAGGTCCGCCGCCTTGGTGAAGCTCTGGAGCTTCGCCACGGCAGCGAAGGCGCGCATGGATTGAAGGTGGTCCATAGGAACTCCGCTTATTCGACGGCTTTCGCCATCTCCTCGATGATTTTCTTCGCGTCGCCGAATACCTATATTCGTCGGCTTTGCTCTGTCATGTCCAGGTTTGTTCCGTCGGTCACCTGCGTGAGGCAAGACGCCGTGCGGATCCAACTACAGGGCCGATTTTGGCCAATCGGGAGTCGCTTCTAAAGGACGAATCTGCAAGGTTTTCGGTCGACGTG
>NZ_BBJH01000074.1 GCF_000739775.1 Paraburkholderia heleia NBRC 101817
TTGCGCGAGCCAGGTGGGATACCAGAACGAGCGGATCTCGCGCTTTGCCTGGTAGCGCGAGCCCGCGCCACCGTCGAAACCGTCATACGACGGGGCCTGCAGAAACAGCGTTTTCATGCGATGAGTACTCCGGGTACCCGTACTGTGTCGGGTGATGATTGAGGTGACAATTCGGTAAAAAAGCGCGGTAAAAAGCGCGGTATAAATGCGCGATACAAAGCGCCGGACACAAGCGACGCGCTCAGCGAGCGTCCGATCCTTCGACGGCGGGCCGCTGCGCGCTCGCGGGCCTCGCCATGGCGGAGGGCGCTTCGGCCTCGGGATTGGCGACGCTCACGCGCACGCCGCGCCAGATCACGTGCGAGCCGAACGCGGCGGAAAGCCACTGCAGAGCCAGCAGCACGTCGCGCAGCGGCACGAGCGGCAAATCGCGCCAGAACCCGCGCCAGCTTCCGCTCGCCCGCGCGTGCAGTATCAAACGCGCAATGATACCCGCCATCGTGGCCGTGGCGAGCGCCGCCAGCGCCGCGCGCGTCGACGCGCACGCGCCGATGCCCGCGCCCGCCGCGAGCAGACCGTAGAACAGCACCCCCAGCACGAGCCACGGCGTGGGAAACGTAATGAACAGTGAAGCGAAGCCCGCCGGATTCACTGAGCGGATGGTGCGCAGCCAGCGCGTCTCGCGCAGCCAGAGCGAGCCGAAGGTCGGCTCGATCACGTCGGTGGCGACCACCACCGGCGCGAGCACTGTGGCGAGGCCGTGATCGCGCGCGTAGCGGGCGAGCAGATAGTCGTCGGCGAGGCAGTCCTTGAGTGCAGCGAAACCGCCGATGCGCTCGAGCGTCGCACGGGAAAGCGCGAGCGTCGCGCCAAAGCCGAATGCACGCGAACCCGTGGAGTGCGCCACGCGCACCGAAGGCGCGAACCACTCGTTGATAAAGAGCGCACCCACGCGAGGCCAGAAACCGCCGATGCTGCGGGCGCTGTAGAGGCAGGTCACGACGCCCACGTCCGGGTCGGCGAGCGGCGCGGTGACGATCTCCAGATAGTCGGGCTCGACGGCGATATCGCTGTCGGCCACGACGATCGCGTCGTAGCGCGCGCGCGCCGCCAGATTGATGAGGTTGCTCACCTTGAGATTGCTGCCGTGCACACGCGGGTCGATCACGAGCTCGATGTCGTGGCCGGGATACGCCGCCTGCAGCCGGCGCACTACGGCGATGGCCGGATCCGCCGGCGACGACACGCCGAACAGCAACTGAAAACGCGGATGCCGCTGCTCACAGAAGGTCGCAAGATTTTCGTAGAGGCGCGGCTCGGCGCCGCACAAGGGCTTGAGCACGCTCACGGGCTGCGGTCGCGCACGGCGCGCGCGGCGCGCGGCTTCGCGCACGAGCGCGGCCGAACCGAGGCGCGGCATCGTCAACGCGGCAACGAGACCGTAGAAAGCGGCCACGCCGCACAGCACGACCACCGCCCAGACGAGCACGGGCCAGGGCGCCGGCATGGCGAAAACCTGCGACACCGTCATGACGCGCAGCCTTGCCGGATCATATGGGCCAAGCCGCGCTTGCCGCGGGCTGAGCGCACGGGGAGAAGCTCCTGCGGTGCGCCGAGCGGAATTCGCGTTTCACCACCTACCATTTCCTGCCCTGAAAATTCCAGAAATAAGCCGCGCATCGTAGCTGCATTACGTAATCGAAGCGGGAAACCGGACATTGGATGCCGGTTTGCACGATGCAGGCAATTGAACAACGAATGGAGATAACCCATCGTATGAAACCGCTGGACATGGTCGATCCCCGATTCGACGCCGAAAATTGTATCAGCAAGCTCCATTAGTTGCTTTCGACGGACGCGGGAAATGCATTGCCAAGGTTGCAAAAACGTAACTATTTCAGCGCTTGAACCGCCGCTTTTCAGCGCTTTTCCGCCCTGAAAAAATTCGGTAAGCCTATAGAAATGATTCTTTAATATTTTGCATTGAAAGCGCGCCACTTGCGTTTAAACAACAGTAGTTCTCGTTAATATTCAAACCGATTGAGCGGTAAAGGCAACCCGATGCATCGGAACCCACGCGGGCGGCATGGGTTCCCGAAGGCCGCCAGCACGATCCAAAGGCGTTTGGCACAATGGCCGCACCTTGCGACTGCCTTGCGGCCTCGCGTCGGGCAACCGGCGCACGGCACGCGCGTCGCGCTCCCCATACCAGGCCCCACGCTAGTCCATGACCCTCTTCTCCGTACTCGATCTCTCGCCCATCCCGGCGGGCTCCCATGCCGGCGCCGCGCTGCACAACACGCTCGATCTCGCCCGGCACGCCGAGCGCCTCGGCTACCACCGCTTCTGGCTGGCCGAGCATCACAACATGACCGGTATCGCCAGCGCGGCGACTTCGGTGGTGATCGGCTACGTGGCGGGCGGCACGCAGACCATCCGCGTGGGCTCGGGCGGGATCATGCTGCCGAACCACGCGCCGCTCGTGATTGCCGAGCAGTTCGGCACGCTCGAAGCGCTCTACCCCGGCCGCATCGACCTCGGCCTGGGGCGCGCGCCCGGCACCGACCAGACCACGGCGCGCGCGCTGCGCCGCGACCTGCAGGGCAGCGCGGACAGCTTCCCCGACGATGTGGCCGAGCTGCAGCGCTATTTCGCCGCACCCGTGGACGGCCAACGCGTGCGCGCGGTGCCCGGTGCGGGCCTGAACGTACCGCTCTATATCCTCGGCTCGAGTCTCTACGGTGCACAGCTCGCGGCGGCGATGGGTCTGCCGTTCGCGTTCGCCTCGCACTTCGCGCCCGACCATCTGCTCACGGCGCTGCGTCTGTACCGCTCGCAGTTCCGTCCGTCGGCGGTGCTCGCGAGACCGCATGCGATGGTCGGCGTGAACGTGTTCGGCGCGCCCACCAACGAAGAAGCGCGCTTTCTCTTCACCTCGCTGCAGCAGCAGTTCGTGAATCTGCGGCGCGGCACGCCGGGGCAGTTGCCGCCACCGGTCGAGACAATCGCGGCGAACGAGTTCGAACTCGCCGGTGTGTCACACTCGCTCGCCTGCTCCGTGGTGGGCGACGAGGCAACTGTGCGCGCGGGCCTCGCTTCGGTCATCGAGCAGACCGGCGCGGACGAGCTCATCGTCACCGCGCAGATCTACGACCACGCCGCGCGCCTGCGTTCGTTCGAGATGGCGGCGCAAGCGCGCGAAGCGTTGAAGGAAGCCGCCGCGGGACGGTAAGCGCGCCCGCAGCGGCCCACCACCCGAGAGCGCGCCCTCAATGCGAGGCGTTGATCGCGTCGAGGCCCTTGAGCAGAGCGGCATGAAACGCCTGCGGATCCTGCATCTGCGGCGCGTGCCCGAGATCGGCGAACTCTACGAGCGTCGCGTGGGGAATGGCGCGCTGCGCGGCTTTGGCCAGCGCCGGATAGTGCCCGAGCTGCGCGCGCACCTCGGGCGGCGCGAGATCCTTGCCGATGGCGGTCGTGTCCTTGTCGCCGATGAGCAGCAGCGTCGGCATCGGCAACTGGCCGAACTCGTAAATCACCGGCTGCGTGTAGATCATGTCGTAGAGCAGCGCGGAGTCCCACGCCACCTGCGCCTTGCCCGGCCCGCGATACATGCCCGCCAGCATCTGCACCCACGGCTCGTACGCCGGGCGCCACTGGCCCGCGTAATAGGTGGCCTGCTCGTAGCGGCGAATGCCGTCGGCGTTCGTCTTGAGCTCGCGCGCGTACCAGTCGTCCACTGAAATCGACGGCACGCCCTTCGCCTTCCAGTCCTCGAGCCCGATCGGGTTCACGAGCACGAGTTGCTCCGTTTCGCGCGGATACATGAGCGCGTAGCGCACCGCCAGCATGCCGCCCGTCGAATGGCCGACGATCGTCGCGTCGTGCACGCCGAGCGCCGCGAGCAGCGCATGTGTGTTGCGGGCGAGCTGCTGGAAGCTGAACTGGTACGAAGCGGGCTTGCTCGATTTGCAAAAGCCGATCTGGTCCGGCGCGATCACGCGATAGCCCGCGGCGTGCAACTCGCGGATGGTGGCGTCCCACGTCGCCGAGCAGAAGTTCTTGCCGTGCAGCAGGACCACGGTGCGTCCGTTCGGTTTCGCGGGCTGCACGTCCATGTACGCCATATGCAGCGTTTGGCCCTGCGAAACGAACGCAAAGTCGTGCACGGGATGCGGATACTCGAAGCCCTGCAGCTCGGGACCATACGCGGGGCCGTCGGGCGTCCCGGTCGCGGCTTGTGTTGATGCCGGCAACGGCGCGGTCCCGCTCGCCTCAGGGTCGGCAGCGAGAGCGACATGACAGAGCGCCGCCGCACTCAGCGCGGCAACGAGGGGGGCAAGGCGGGCAAGCGAGTGGTTCAGGATGGCGCTCATCGAAGGCAGATCGGGCGAAAGATCGGACAGAGGACAGAACGGCGAATGGGCGCCGGTACAGCCTGCGATTCTAGCGGCCCCGCCCCGCTCATGCCCGCTTTCCCGCCCGGTGAGCGTGCGCGGCATGCCGTTTGCGGCTCACCCACACCGCGCACGAATGCGGCGCGCATGTCCGGCCCAGGGCACGGGCAATTCGCGCTACGCTGCATTCGGTGCTAGAACAATCAATACAGGACGCACGAGACGTCCGCGACGCGAGAGACGCACGCGTGTTGCACCGCGGCACGCGCCGCGTCAGGGACGCGGCAAGTACGCGAAAGAAGGACCGCACCGGCCCGGGCACGACGAGGCGGGCCGCGGCGGCCGCACCGGGGGCACAACAAGGAGACGACCATGCAAACTCCGGCAAGCCTCAACGATCTGCAACGCACCACCCTCGCCATCGTGCTTGCTGGCGGCCGCGGCACACGCCTCGGGCCGCTCACCAACAAGCGCGTGAAGCCGGCCGTGTACTTCGGCGGCAAGTACCGCATCATCGATTTCGCCCTCTCGAACTGCCTGAATTCGGGCATCCGCCGCATCGCGGTCGTCACGCAATACAAGGCGCACTCGCTGTTGCGCCACCTGCAGCGCGGCTGGGGCTTCCTGCGCGG
Source organism: Paraburkholderia heleia NBRC 101817 (assembly GCF_000739775.1). Classification (GTDB taxonomy): domain Bacteria; phylum Pseudomonadota; class Gammaproteobacteria; order Burkholderiales; family Burkholderiaceae; genus Paraburkholderia; species Paraburkholderia heleia. The sequence goes on from NZ_BBJH01000074.1 coordinate 5,030, forward strand.
CGAGTTCAACGAATTCCTCGACCTGTGGCCCGCGCAGCAGCGTGTGGAAGGCGCCCACTGGTACCGCGGCACCGCCGACGCCGTGTACCAGAACCTCGACATCATCCGCTCGATCAGCCCGAAGTACGTGGTGGTGCTGGCCGGCGACCATATCTACAAGATGGACTACACGCGCATGATCGCCGACCATGCCGCAAGCGGCGTCGACTGCACGGTGGGCTGCATCGAGGTGCCGCGCCTCGAAGCGCGCGCGTTCGGCGTGATGGCCGTGGACGAGTCGCGCCGCGTGACCGGTTTCGTCGAAAAGCCCGACGACCCGCCCGCCATGCCCGGCCGCCCCGACATCGCGCTCGCGAGCATGGGCATCTACGTGTTCGACACGAACTACCTCGTCCATCTGCTCGAAGAGAACATCTCGCGCTCGGCCACCGACCACGACTTCGGCAAGGACATCATTCCGCGCGTGGTGAGCGACGGCCATGCGATCGCGCATCCGTTCAGCATGTCCTGCGTGTCGTCGGACCCGGCGGCCGAGCCCTACTGGCGCGACGTGGGCACGGTCGACGCCTACTGGTCCGCCAACCTCGACCTCGCCTCGACCATCCCCGCGCTCGATCTCTACGACCGCAACTGGCCGATCTGGACCTACCAGGAACAGTTGCCGCCCGCCAAGTTCGTGCGCGACCTCAACGGCCTGCAGGGCTCGGGCACCAACCTGATCGTGTGCGGCGGCAGCGTGATCTCGGGCTCGCAGATTTCGCGCTCCGTGCTCTCGTCGAATGTCGTCGTGCGGTCGTTCTGCAACATTGCCGAGGCAGTCTTGTTGCCGGAGGTGACGGTGGGCACGAGTTGCCGGCTGCGCAAGGTCGTCGTGGACCGCGGCTGCACGATTCCCAACGGCACCGTGATCGGCGAAGACGCCACGCGCGACGCCGAGCGCTTTTATCGCACCGAGAGCGGCGTCGTGCTGGTCACGAGCGAAGCGCTGGCGAAGCTGCCAGGCTAGGGCCAGTTCACGCTAATAACAGGCCCTGGCCGTGCGCCGCGCGAAGCCGGTCCGCCGGATCCGGCCTGGCTCGAGGGCGCGCCAACCCGCAAGCAACCCGAACACCGAGAGGACTGACTCCCGATGACCATTCGCGTCCTGCACGTAGCCAGCGAGCTGTATCCGCTCCTGAAGACCGGCGGCCTCGCCGACGTCACCGCCGCCCTGCCCGCCGCGCTGATCGAACAGGGCGCCGACGCCCGCCTGCTGCTGCCGGGCTTCGCGCCCGTGGCGGCGGGCCTCGAGGACCTGCGCCCCGTCGCGCGCCTCGGGCGCACTTTCGGCGCACCCGAGGCGGCGCTGGAACTCGGGCGTCTGCCCGGCAGCGAGCTTGCCGTCTACATGATCCGCGCCGACGCGTTCTACGCGCGTCCCGGCAACCCCTACCTCGACGCCGAACACGTGCCCTACGGCGACAACGCGCAACGTTTCGCGCTGCTCGGCTGGACCGCCGCGCAGCTCGCGCTGCACCTCGATGCCGACTGGGCGCCTGCCATCGTGCAGGCGCACGACTGGCACGCGGGGCTCGCGCCGGCCTATCTGCGCGCGGCGGCACGCGAGCGCGGCACGAGCATGCCGCCCGGCGGCGCGCGCTCGATCTTCACGATTCACAACCTCGCTTACCAGGGCATCTTCCCCGCACAGCAGTTCGACTCGCTCGGCCTGCCGCGCGACTTCTTCGACATGCATGGCGTGGAGTTCTACGGCCAGCTTTCGTTTCTGAAAGCCGGCCTCTATTTCGCCGACAAGATCACGACGGTGAGCCCGACCTACGCGCGCGAGATTCAGACGGTGGCCCAGGGCGGCGGCCTCGAGGCGCTGCTGCGCGGACGCACGCACGACCTCGTCGGCATTCTCAATGGCGTGGACTACGCCGTCTGGAATCCGTCGAGCGACGCGGCCCTCGCCACGCGCTATTCGGCCACGCGGCAAAGCGGCAAGATGCGCTGCAAGGCCGCGCTGCAGACGCGCCTGAAGCTCGCGCAGAAGCACGACGCCCCGCTGTTCGGCGTGGTGAGCCGGCTCACCGAGCAAAAGGGCCTCGACCTGCTGCTCGCGGCGCTGCCCGAGATCGTCGCGCGCGGCGGCCAGCTCGTCGTGCTCGGCACCGGCGATGCCAGCCTCGAACAGGGCTACACGCGCGCCGCGCACCAGCATCCCGAATCGGTGGCCGTGGAGCTGGGCTTCGACGAGACGCTCGCGCACGAGATCGTCGCGGGCGCCGACGTGATGATGGTCCCCTCGCGCTTCGAGCCGTGCGGTCTCACCCAGCTCTATGCGCTCGCTTATGGCGCCCTGCCGCTCGTGCACCGCGTGGGCGGACTCGCCGATACGGTGGTCGACGCCTCGCTGGAAAATCTCGCCGACGGTCTCGCCACCGGCTTCGTGTTCGAGCGCTTCGAGCCCGACGCGCTCACGGCCGCGATCCGCCGCGCCTTCGCACTGTATGGACGCAGCCGCGACTGGCGCGAGACGCGCACGCGTGCAATGCAGCAGGACTTCGGCTGGGCGGCGTCGGCGCAACGCTACATGGCGCTCTATCGCGAGCTGGCCGGTCAAAACGTCGTGGCTTAGCGCTTGCCCAGGCGAATGCCAGGCGGCGCAAGCCGGCGCGCGCGCAACACCGCGCCCACGCGTCCATCGACCAGGCGCCGCGAATTCGGTTATCGTTGCTGCACCTGCGCAAAGGCGCGCTGCTCGAAGCGCCGCAAGCCATAACGAAATCTGGACCGGCCATGAAAAACGTTTTGAGCATCCAGTCGCACGTCGTGTTCGGCCACGCGGGCAACAGCGCCGCGGTATTTCCCATGCGCCGCCTCGGCGTGAATGTCTGGCCGCTCAACACGGTGCAGTTCTCGAATCACACGCAATATGGCCACTGGACCGGCGCCACCGTCGGCTCGGACGAGATCGTGGATCTCGTCGAAGGCATTGGCGCGATCGGCGTGCTGCCGCGCTGCGATGCCGTGCTGTCGGGCTACCTCGGCGCCCCCGAGCAGGCTCAGGCCGTGATCGACGTGGTGCGCGCCGTGAAGGCCGCCAATCCGCAGGCGCGCTATTTTTGCGACCCGGTGATGGGCACGCCGGGTGCCGGGAACGGCTGCCGCGTCGAGCCCGGCATTCAGGAGTTCCTCGTGCGCAACATGCCCGAGGTCGCCGACGCGATGATACCCAACCACATCGAGCTGCAACGACTGGTGGGCCGCGAGATCGAGACTGCGGAAGAAGCCGTGCTCGCGTGCCGCGACCTGTTGCGCCGCGGTCCGAAGCTGATCCTCGTAAAGCATCTGCTCGACCGCAACAGCCCTGCCGACCGCTTCAACATGCTCGTCGTGACCGAGCATGAAGCGTGGCTCAGCCAGCGCCCGCTCTATCCGTTCGCGCGCCAGCCGGTGGGCGTGGGCGACGTGACGAGCGCGGTGTTCGTCGCGCGCCTGATGCTCGGCGACTCGTTGCGCCGCGCGTTCGAACACACGCTCGCGGCCGTGAACGCCGTGGTGAAAGCGACTTACGACGCCGGCCGTTACGAACTGGAAATCGTCGCGGCGCAGGACCAGATCGCGCGCCCGCGGGAATGGTTCGACGCCTGGGCGGTGGATGCCGTCTAGACGAGGGAGGTGCGCGCGCGGCCTATAATGCCGTCCGCATGACTCGCGGCGGCAAAACACGGCCGCGGCGCCCACCGTCTTTAGAGAATGACCGATGTCCGATTCAATCCGCAGCGAACAGGAAGAGTATTTCGAGCAGCTTTGCCTTGCCGTCGACGCCGGTGAGACCCACGAGCAGGAAGCCATCGAATACTTCGAGCAACAAAGCCACGAAAGCGGCTTCGACGCCGCCGCGTGGCTCGACATCGCGCTGTACCATGCGCCCGATGTCGCACGCGGCATCATCGACTTCGTCGACGAGAGCGACCGCGAACGCAGCGACATCGCCCAGACCATTGCCGACACGCTCGACATCTCGTACGGCGACGACGAATGCGAACGCTTCGAAGCGACGATTCGCTTCGCGCTCGCCAACGGCATTCCCGTCGATCTCGACGTGGTGCTCGACGGCTGCAACCGCGCGCTCGACGACCTCGAAGGATGGGCGAGCGCCGACACCATGGCGCCGCTCGTGCGACTGCGCGACACGCTCTTCGAACTGCAAAGGGGCGAGTAGCCCACCCGCGCTTAGCCGTCGCACAGCACGTCCCGGCACGCCGCAGTCGCAAACCGCAAGACGCAAGACCTGAAGACGAGATGCCCCGCCCGCGCCACGCCGGCGCGCGGCGCGGCGTACCCGGACAAAACGCACACAGGAACACCGCGCCGCTGTCGCGCAAGGAGTCACGATGAGTCTCGCCGCCACGCCCAGAACCGATAGCGCCTGCGCATTGGCCACGCCGCGCCGTGCGTGCCGTCGGCGCCTGCCGTTCGGCAAGCTTGCGGCCGGGCTCCTGATCGGCGCGCTGGCCACCGTCACGACACTCGGCGCGAGCCGCAGCGCGCTCGCCGCCGGCCCGCTCGAGGTGCGCATCGGCTTCGTCTCGCCGCTCTCGGGCGACTACGCCAATTACGGCCGCGATCTGCAAAACGGCGTGCAGCTCGCGCTCGACGAAGCGAACGCGCAAAACCTCAAGATCGGCGAGCAGACGGCGCACTTCGAACTCGTGCCCATCGACGACCGCAGCGACCCGCGCCTCGGCGTCCAGGCCGCCGCGACGCTGGCGAACCAGGGGGTCAACGCCGTGATCGGCCACTTCAATTCGGGCTCGGCCATTCCGGCCTCGCGCATCTACGAGAGCGCCGGCATTCCGATGATCAGCCCCGCCGCCACCAACCCCGTCATCACGTCTCAAGGCTTCGCCAATACCTTCATGGTGATTGCAAACGACGCGCAGAACGCAGGCATCGCCGGCGCGTGGGCCGTGGACGTGATGAAGGCCAAACGCGTGGCCATCGTCGACGACCGCACCGCCTTCGGTCAGGGCGAAGCCGACGTCTTCGAGCGCGCGGTGCGCGAGCATGGCGGCAACGTGGTCGCGCGCGAGTTCGCGGAAAGCGTCGCGAGCGACTTCGGTCCGCAGCTCGCGAAAATCAAGGCTGCCGACGCCGATCTGCTCTACTTCGGCGGCCTCGCGCAGCAGGGCGCGGCGCTCGCAAAGCAGATGAAGGCGCGCAACCTGAACGCGCAGTTCGTGGGCGGCGGCGGCGTGGCGAACACCGACTTCACCCAGGGCGCGGGCGCCGCCGCCGAAGGCGCGATGGCCTGGGAGTACGGCCGCCCGCTCGCGCAGCTGCCGCAGGGCCCGCGTTTCGAGCAGGCCTATAAAGCCCGCTTCGGCACCCGCGTGCTCGCTTACGCGCCGTTTGGCTACGACGCGGCGTGGGCCGCGATCCACGCCATGGTCAACGCGAAGTCGGCGAACCCCGAGGTCTACCTCGGCGCGCTCAAGGCGCTCGCCTTCGAAGGCGTGACGGGCCGCATCGCCTTCGAGCCGGACGGCTCGCTCAAGAACGGCGCCTCCACGCTCTGGCAGGTCAAGAAAGGCGTGTGGGTGCCGGTGACGACGCGCGGCGGCTAAGCGCCGCTCACGGTTGCTGCGGCGCGCCCGCCGCGCGCACGACGATCTGCGCGTGCGTGTCGCGCTCGATGCGCAAGAGCGCGTCGCGCATCTGCGCGAATTCGTCGGCCGTGCACATCTGGTGGCCAAAACGCGCCGTTAGCCGCCGCTCGATCTGCAGCGTGCGCGAACGCGCGTCGAATACATAGTGCGACATGTAGTCGAAAAACGCGTCGCTCACTTGCGTGTCTTGCGGCACGTCGGTCACGCGCGCGAACGCGGGCAGCACGATCTGCGCGCTCTCCGTAAACGCCCCGCCGATGCACGCCCAAGGCTGCGTGCGGCGCGGCTGCGCGAGCCAGCTGTCGATCTGCGTGGCAATGCCGCCCGTGAAGCTGCTCGTGGCGGGAATGGCGGTCGTGCCGCCGCGCCAGATCACGTGATCGAGCGTGCCTGCCATCGTCACCGAAAACGGTCCATCGGTTGCCTGGGTCGTGCTCGTACTCACGTGCGCGGCGCCGGCGAGTCCGGTGAGCCGCAGGCGCTGCGCCGCGAGTTGCCGGGCCTGCGCGTGCGTCGCGCGGCGAAACGCGTTGCGCTCGGGCTCGGCACCCGCGCCTTCGTCTTCCACGTAGTAGCGGTAGGCGGCGTCGCCGCTCGCGCCCACGTCGAGCGCGAGGCGTGCCGTGCGCTCGCGCCGCCCGGTCGCGGGCGTTCGCGAAAGCACGCCGTCGTCGACGAGGAGCACGGGCCGGTCCATCACGCCCGGCGGCAGGTAGCCGAACGCATAACCGCCCGACGAGGTGTCCGCATAGACGCCAAGGTCGGGCAGCCACGCGATCGCATGGTTGATCGCATGCGCGCCATAGCCCGGCACATCGGGCAGCGTATAGACGGGGCCGAGATTGAGCAGCACGGGCTCGGCGCGTATGCCCACTGCCGCGAGCAGCGCGCTGAAGAGCGCCACGTGGTCCTTGCAGTCGCCGTAGCGGTTGCGCAGGATGTCGGTCGCGCGATGCGGCACCGCCGCGGTCTCGCCAAGAAAGAGCGCGACGTAGCGGATATTGAAGCGCATCCAGTCGTAAATGCGGCGGGCCTTCTCGCGCGGGTCGGTCACGCCCGCCGTGAGCGCCTGCGCAAGCGCGGCGATGGCCGGATCGGTCGAGGTGGGATCGGCGGCGGCTTCGCGATAGCGCGCGGCGAACGCGGCGAAGTCGGGCACCGTCGATACCATCAGCCGGTCGCCCCAGTTCACGTAGGCCACCGCCCCCGCTTCGAGCGGCGCATAGGGGCCGTGCCGGTAGTCGAACGCATAGCGGGTACGGCCGTTCGCCGTCTCGGGGACGAGCGCCGTGTAGCCGCGCGCATCGGCGTGCAGCGGCACGTTCGCGGGCAAATCGAAGATCAGGCGTTGAGCCTCGACGGGTTCGCCGGTCGGCTCGACGAAGTACGAGAACGTGCCTGCTTCGAGCGCCTTCACGCGGCGTTTGGCGAAATGCAGATGCACGCGCGATCCGACCTGGACGCCCGGAAAGATCACCGTGCGCAGCACGCCGTCCTCGAACGTGGGCGCGCCCGCCGAGCGCGGCTCCTGCACGTCGCGAATGCCGCTCGCGCCGACCGCGTGCGCACTGCCGTCCGGGTCGATGGTTTCGGCCGAGAGCTGCGTGATCGTTTCGATATCCTTATTGAACCAGACATAGCGCTGGGCGATCTCGTCCACGCCCGCGGTGGTGTTGGCCCGCAGCACGGTGTCGTCGTCCTCGACGACCGAGCCGTCCTGCTGCACGACGAACAGATGCACGTCGCGCTCGAGCGTGTACGGCGGGATGTCGGTTTGCGCAGCGCTATCGGCGGTCTCGACGCGCGCGGCACTGTCGGGGCTTCGGTCGCTCGCCTGGGCGCGGGCAGGGCTGCTCGCGAATGTCAGGATCAACGTCAGGATCAACGCGAGCTTCCAGGCAAGGCACGACGCGACGCACCGGGCGGCGCGCGCAAACCCCTCGCCTCGCGTCATGGGCCCCTCAGGCGCGCGCCGCCGCAAGCGCTGCGTTCGGCCATGACGTCTGCGCGAGATGGCGCTCGCGCTGCGCGGCACGCCATGCGCGGGGACTCGCGCCGAACTCTGCGCGAAACGCCGCGTTGAAGTTCGACAGATCGTTGAAGCCGCTCGCGAGCGCAACGTCGACGATCTTCGCTTCGTCGTCGGCGGCAAGACGCAGTGCAGCGGCGCGCAACCGCACGCGCAGCAGATATTGATGCGGGGTCACGCCGGCGAGCGCCGAGAAGGTGCGCAGAAAATAGAACTCGCTCACGCCCGCCGCGCTCGCCAGGCTGGCGAGCGTATGCGCATCGTCGGGCGTTTGGTCGATCAGGCGCAGCGTCGCGACCACGCGGGCAGCCGCGGCGGCGCCCGGCGTGGCAGGCGTCGCCGCGTCCTTGCCGCGCGCGACCACACGCAAGGTCGTGAGCGCCAGTTCCAGTGCGATTTCATCCCAGGCAGCGCCCAGGCCGGGCGCGTGACGCCGCTCCTGCGCGAGCACGCCGGCGCAGGCATGCGCCACGAGCG
>NZ_BBJH01000073.1 GCF_000739775.1 Paraburkholderia heleia NBRC 101817
CCCCATCGTGCGCCCCGCAAGCAACCGCGACTGGCCGCCGCCCGAGCCGCGCAAGCGGACCCCGTATGAAGACCTGATCCTCAACGCCTGGGATAACCGAAGCGCCTTGCCGGCCTCCGTTGACGGGCTGCTGGCCGAACACGTCCATGATTCGGTTGCGCACTTCACTTCGTGGCCCTGTGCGCTCTATGAACCGCGTGGCCTCTATTGCGACGGCGAGAAGTACTACGCTTACGCCGGAGATCGCAGCATCGAGACGGCGTGACGAGCGCCCGCTCGGCAAGGTCGCGGGCGTAGCCGTTTTCGCTGGCCCAATCGGGAAACGAGCTTCGATAGCCGTGCGCCGTCGCGACGTGCCCCGGCGTATCGCTTTAGTCAGCGGGCGAAATCGCGTCAAGCGGCTTGCCTCCGAGCTAGGGTCTTTGCCCGCATCAATCAGCTTGCGCATGGCGAGCTGGGCGCCTTCTTACGCTCCGGGACTTCGGGATAGACGCCCAAACCCGCGTCGCGGCGCTTGCCCGTTACCGGTTGCGGAATAAATTTTGGCGGTCTCCGTCTCCGCCAGAAATGGCGGTGGAAACCCCGCAAGTCTCGGCTTGCGGGGTTTTTGTTTTTGGGGCTCCCGTTATTCACAAAGCCGGTTTCGAACGATACGGTGATTATCGCTTCAAGTCATCCTGTGCCCATCCATTCGCTTAGGACTGCGATGACTGCGATGAACGTGCGTATGTCAGGGAAATCTGTAGGCATCTCCGAAATGCGCAATATTTAATCGACCGCAGTCAACATTTTCGCGTCTACGATGTCAATACGAGTGTTGTTGTGTACCGCCTTCAAGCGGTCCCGAGAACTTCTCGAGCGGAGAGTGCGATGAAAACAAGGCAAGTCTGTCAGGCATCGATACGAAGCACGCTAACAACCCTCTGCGCGTCGGCAACGTTGTGCGCGTGCGCAACGGCATGGGCCGACGGCGGAACGATACGTTTCGTGGGAGCGCTCCTCGCGCCGACCTTCGACATCGCCATGAGGCACAGCGCAACCGGCGCGTCGGCGACGATGGAAAGGCGGCAAGACTACGACGGCCTCCGCGGTTTCACGAGCATCGCCTTTAGCAGTGAAGCGCGCGTTGCACCACGCGCCAACTTGTCGGTCCTGCCTGCAAACAGCAGGGTGGCGCAGGGGAGTTCGGTGTGGCACCAGCGCATTCGGGTGCGATTCATCAACGGAGCCGGGCGACGCGTGTCTCCGGACGCCGCGGGACGCTATTTCATCGGCGCTTCGGGCGGCATACTCACGCTTGCGCCGAGGTACGCTGCGCAGACGGCGGACGCGTCGCACGCGACCGTGCTGATGGACTATCGCTGAGCCTGTCGGTCAAAGCGGAAAACAGGAAAGTAATAGGTAATGCGAATGAAGTGAAGCGGGGCGCGCGAGCGTGACAGTCGCGCGGGGGCATCGCTGCGTGCTGCGCGTGCGTGAGATCGGGACCCTGTTGTAATCCGCACGCTTTGGCGCCAGCGATGCTATCCTCCGCTGCGCCGTGGTTCGCCGCGTTCAGGCTAGCGGCAAAAACGGGCCGCGAGACACCACGCGCCTGATCTGCGCATACGCGGTCCGTTGCGCGCCACAAGCCTTCGCGCGGGTGTAACGAGACGTAACGCCATCGAGTGCGGGCCAGGTTTGTGCATCAGTTATTACAAGTTTGAAATACGCGGGCGAAAGCTGTGCGTTATATTGGCCTGAACAAAACATCAAACCCGAAAGGTGAGTCCATGAAGTTCCCACGTGTTGTTGCAATGCTGCTCGGGGGCGTGGCTACCGGCGCATCGAGCGCTGCTATGGCTGGCGTGAGCGTTGGTGTCAACATCGGTATTCCGGCCCCGGTTTATGTCGCTCCGCAACCGGTCTACGCGCCGCCCCCGCCGCCTGTCGTCTATCAGCCGGCTCCGGTTTATGCGGCGCCGCCGGCCATCGTCATCGGCTGGCATGGCGATCGTTACTGGGATGGCCGCCGCTACTGGGCGCGCGACGACTGGTATCGACACCACGGCGGCTATGGCGGTCCGGGCCGCGGCCACTACGATCGCGACCACGGCGGGCCTCCGGGACATTGGCGCTAAACCGCGAGGCTCGTTGCCGGCGTGATGTGCGTGACACGGCGCGCATGGCAGATCCAGGCGCCGCCGCAAAAAGAAAGCCGCCCATCGGGCGGCTTTTTATTCTTGCCGTTGCTCGTGCAACGACGCGCACGCAACGCAAAGAGAGGCTTATTCGAGGCCGGCCATGCCGCCAACCACGGCGTTGAAGCCCGAATCGACGTGCATGATCTCGGCGGTCACGCCGGCTGCCAGATCGGAGAGCAGGAACGCGGCGGAGTTGCCGACCTGCTCGATGGTCACGTTACGCTGCAGCGGGGCGTTCTGTTCGACGAAATCGAGAATCTTGCCAAAGCCCTTGATACCGCTCGCCGCGAGCGTCTTGATCGGGCCGGCGGAGATGCCGTTCACGCGCACGCCTTGCGCACCGAGCGCCACCGCGAGATAACGCACGCTCGCTTCGAGTGCGGCTTTCGCGACGCCCATGGTGTTGTAGTTCGGGATCGCGCGCTCTGCGCCGAGATAGGTCAGCGTCAGCAGCGAGGCGTTCTGGGCGAGCATCGGCTTGGCAGCCTTGGCGAGCGCCGGGAAGCTGTATGCCGAAATATCGTGCGCGATGCGGAAGTTTTCGCGGGTCATGCCATCGAGGAAGTCGCCCGCGATCGCTTCGCGCGGCGCGAAGCCGATCGAGTGGACGAGGCCGTCGAGCGTGTCCCAGTGCTGCTTGAGGTCCGTGAAGAGCGCTTCGATTTGCGCGTCGTCGGCCACGTCGCAGGGGAACACGAGTTCGCTGCCGAATTCCTGTGCAAACTCGGTGATACGGTCCTTGAAGCGGTCGCCGACGTACGTAAACGCCAGTTCCGCGCCTTCGCGCTTGCATGCCTGCGCGATGCCGTACGCGATCGAACGGTTCGACAGAAGGCCGGTCAACAGAATGCGTTTGCCAGCGAGGAAGCCCATGAATTCTCCTAAATCAGGTCAATGCGCCAGCGCCTGTGGGGCGGCGCCGCGTGGTTTGGGTAGAATTCTCTCACAACTGACAAGGCAGCCCGGACAAATACCGATCTATGACGACAGGAACGCGAGGCAGGACGGCGCTCGGCGCGCTCGGGGCAACCGTTCCTGCGGCACGGCTCGCACTTGCCAGAAGGCTGGCGGCGATGTGTCTGACACTCGCATTCGGGCTGTTGGCCATGCCGTCCGCCCACGCGGTTTTCGCCATCGCGCAGTACGGCGAGCCCAAATATCCGCAGGGTTTCGCGCACTTCGACTACGTGAATCCGGATGCGCCCAAGGGCGGCACGCTCGTCCTCGCCAATCCCGACCGCCTCACGAGCTTTGACAAGTTCAACCCGTTCACGCTGCGGGGCAACGCGGCCCCGGGGCTCGGCATGCTGTTCGAAAGCCTCACGACGGGGAGCCTCGACGAAGTGGCCTCGGCGTACGGTTTGCTCGCCGACGACATCCGCATCGCGCCCGACGCGCTTTCGGTGACATTCCACATCAACCCGAAGGCGCGTTTCTCGAACGGCGACCCGGTGACGGCCGACGACGTGAAGTTTTCGCTCGACACCCTGAAGAGCCGCCAGGCTGCGCCCTCCATGCAGGCGTATTTCAGCGAGATCACGCGCGCGGTGGTGGTCGATCCCGCGACGATCCGCTTCGAGTTCCGCAGCAACAACCGCGAACTGCCGCTCATCGCGGGTGGCATGCCGGTGTTCTCGCACAAGTGGGGCGTGCGCCCGGACGGCAGCCGCGTCGCTTTCGATCAGCTCGCGTTCGAGCAGCCGATCGGCAGCGGCCCGTATGTGATCGACCGCTACTCGAACGGCCGCACGATCACCTACAAACTCGATCCCCACTACTGGGGCCGGGACCTGCCGGTGCGCGTGGGCACCAACAACTTCGAGCGCATTACCTACAAGCTCTATTCGGATGACGTGGCGCGCCTCGAAGCCTTCAAGGCGGGCGAGTACGACGCGCTCGTCGAATATGTCGCGCGCAACTGGGTGCGGCGCGATGTCGGCAAGCGCTTCGACAGCGGCGAGCTCATCAAGCGCGAGTTCCCGCAGCACAACGGCACCGGCATGCAGGGCTTCGTCATGAATCTGCGCAAGCCCGTCTTCCAGGACGTGCGCGTGCGCCGCGCCCTCGACCTCGCGCTCGACTTCCAGTGGCTCAACCGCATGCTGTTCTATAGCCAGTATCGCCGCATCGACAGCTGGTTCGCGAACACGCAGCTGCAGGCAAAGGGGCTGCCATCGCCTGGCGAGCTTGCCTTGCTCGAGCCGTGGCGCAAGTCGCTCGATCCGGCCGTGTTTGGGCCGCCGCCCTTGCAGCCCGATACGACCCCGCCGGGATCGCTGCGCGCAAATCTGCTCAAGGCGCGCGCGCTGCTCGCCGACGCCGGCTGGACTTATCGCGACGGCGCGCTGCGCAACGCGAAGGGCGAGCCGTTCACGTTCGAGGTGCTCGACGACACGAGTGCTTCGGCGCAGTGGGCGCCGATCATGGCGCAGTACACGCAGGCCCTCAGGCGGCTCGGCATCCAGGTGAACTATCGCTCGGTCGATTTCGCGCTTTACCAGAAGCGGCTTGACGCCTTCGACTACGACATGACGACCATCAAGTTCCCCGACGTCCAGGTGCCGGGCGCGGAACAGGTCGACCGCTTCGGCAGCAAGGCCGCCGACGAGCCTGGCTCGGGCAATCTGCTCGGCCTGAAGTCGCCGGCCGTCGATGCGATTCTCAAGGCGCTCACGCAGGCACAGACGCTCCAGCAACTGCTCGACGCCACCCATGCGCTCGACCGGGTGCTGATGCACGGCTACTATGTGGTGCCGCAGTGGTACAGCGCGACGCACCGCGTGGCGTTCAAGAACACGCTGGCTTATCCGGCGAAGCTGCCGCTGTACTATGGTGCGAACGACTGGATCATCTCGACGTGGTGGCTGAAGCCACAACCCCGGCCGCAACCCCGGCCGCAGCCCGGACCGCAGGCAGCGGGTCATTAACAACGGACACGACGGAAGCAACGAATCATGTGGAGCTACATCGTCAAACGCCTGCTGCTGATGATCCCGACGCTGCTCGGCGTGCTCACGCTGACTTTCGGCGTGATTCAGTTCGTGCCGGGCGGCCCCGTCGAACAGGCGGTGCGCGAATTGCGACGGGGCGCGGAGCAGGGGATGCCATTCGGCATGCGCGCACATTCGGGCGTGGATGCGCAGCAGATCGCACAGCTCAAGCAGCTGTACGGCTTCGACAAGCCGCCGCTGCAACGCTATTTCCTGATGCTCGGGCGCTTTGCGCGCTTCGATCTCGGACAGAGTTATTTCCACCACCAGAGCGTGTGGTCGCTGATCATTTCCAAGCTGCCGGTTTCGATCAGCATTGGCCTGTGGACGTTCTTTCTCACTTATCTGATATCGGTGCCGTTGGGCATCGCCAAGGCGGTGCGCAACGGCTCGCGGTTCGACCTCGTGACGAGCCTCGTCGTGCTCGTCGGTTACGCGATCCCGGGCTTCGTGCTGGGCGTGCTGCTGCTCGTGCTGTTCGGCGGCGGCTCGTTCCTGCAGCTCTTCCCGCTGCGCAATCTCACGTCTGACAACTGGGACACGCTCTCGCTCGGCGGCAAGATTCTCGACTATCTCTGGCACATCACGCTGCCCGTGACGGCGTCGGTCGTGGGCAGTTTCGCCGTGACGACCATGCTGACCAAGAACGCCTTTCTCGAAGAGATCCGCCGCCAATACGTGCTGACTGCGCGCGCGAAAGGGCTCTCGGAGCGCACCGTGCTCTGGAAGCACGTTTTTCGCAACGCGCTGCTGCCGCTCGTGGTGGGGTTCCCCGCGGCGTTCATCGGCGCGTTCTTCACCGGCAGCCTGCTGATCGAAACACTTTTTTCGCTCGACGGGCTGGGCCTGCTTTCGTACGAATCCGTCGTGCGGCGCGACTATCCGGTCGTGCTCGGCACGCTGTACCTCTTCACGTTGATCGGACTGCTAACCAAGCTGATTTCCGATCTGTGCTACGTGTGGGTCGATCCCCGCATCCAATTCGAACAACTGGAGCGCTGAGTTGAACCGAGTCCGCGCCGGCGCCGAGCCCGAACTGCGTACCGAAAGCGTGCGCGCCTTCAAGTCGCCCACGCCTGCCCGCCGCGTATGGCTGCGCTTCAGGCAGCAGCGTCTTGGCTACTGGAGCCTGATCGTGTTTCTCGTCGCGTTCGCCGCGAGTCTCGCGGGGCCGCTCTGGTGCAACGACAAGCCGCTCGTCGTGCGCTACGACGGGCACCTGTACTTCCCGTTGTTCAAGGACTATCCGGAAACCGCGTTCGGCGGCGATTTCCCGACGCCCGCCGACTACCTCGATCCGTATATCCGCCACCGCTTCGACGCGCCGGGCAACTTCGCGATCTATCCGCCGAACCCGTACTACTACGACACGCTCAACTACTTCGCGAAAGTCCCGAACCCCGCGCCGCCGTCGCGCCAGAACTGGCTCGGCACCGACGAAAGCGGCCGCGACCTGTTCGCGCGCTTGCTCTACGGTTTTCGCGTATCGGTGGAGTTCGCGCTCGTGCTGACCGCGATCGGCACGCTACTCGGCGGGCTGGCGGGCGCGGTGCAGGGGTACTTCGGAGGCAAGGTCGATATCGTCGGGCAGCGTCTCATCGAGATCTGGAGCTCGCTGCCGGAGCTTTACCTGCTGATTATTTTCGCGGCGATCTTCGAGCCGGGCTTCGTGTTGCTGATCGTGCTGCTTTCGCTGTTCGGCTGGATCGGACTGTCCGACTATGTGCGCGCCGAATTCCTGCGCAACCGCAATCAGGACTACGTGCTCGCCGCGCGCGCAATGGGCCTTTCGAACTGGCAGATCATCTGGCATCACGTGCTGCCCAACAGCCTCACGCCCGTCATCACGTTCCTGCCGTTTCGCATGAGCGGCGCGATACTCGCACTGACGAGTCTCGACTTCCTGGGCCTTGGCGTGCCTGCGCCCACGCCAAGCCTCGGCGAGCTGCTCGCGCAGGGCAAGCGCAATCTCGACGCATGGTGGATCGCGTTCTCGACTTTCGGCGTGCTGGTGGCGACGCTGCTGCTGCTCACCTTCATCGGCGACGCGCTGCGCAACGCGCTCGACACACGCATTGCCGACGCCATGAAGGCCGGAGGCAACCAGTGAGCGCCGTGCCTCAGGACATCGCCACGCCGCTCCTCTCGATCGAGCATTTGAGCGTGCGTTTTGACGGGACGCTCGCCGTCGACGACGTGACGCTCGCGATCGGGCGCGGCGAGCGCGTGGCGCTCGTCGGCGAGTCGGGTTCGGGCAAGACCGTCACCGCGCTCGCGGTTCTGCGCCTCTTGCAGGACGCGCAGATCAGCGGAACGATCCGCTTCGACGGCGACGATCTGCTCGCCAAAAGCGAGCGCGCGATGCGTGGCCTGCGCGGCAGCGACGTCGCGATGATCTTCCAGGAGCCGATGACGGCGCTCAATCCGCTCTACACGATCGGCGAGCAGATCGCGGAGACCGTCGTGCTGCATGACGGCGTGTCGAAGAAAGCGGCCTATGAGCAGGCGGTGGGGTTGCTCGAGCGCACCGGCATTGCCGAAGCGCGGCGGCGCGTGTCGAGTTATCCGCATCAGCTCTCGGGCGGCCAGCGCCAGCGCGTGATGATCGCGATGGCGCTCGCGTGCCGTCCGCGCCTGCTGCTCGCCGACGAACCTACCACGGCGCTCGACGTGACGATTCGCGGCCAGATCGTCGATCTGCTGCTCGAACTGCAGCGCGAGGAGGCGGCGCGCCATCCTGGTGGAGGCATGTCGGTGCTGCTCATCACGCACGATTTGAACCTCGTGCGCCGCTTCGCGCAGCGCGTGGCCGTGATGGAGAAGGGCAGGCTCGTCGAGTCAGGCAGCGTCGAGCAGATCTTCGAGGCGCCGCAACACCCGTATACACAGCGGCTCATCGCCAGCCGGCCGGAGCGTCACGTGTTGCCCGTGCTGCCGATCGCGCCGGTTCTCCTGCAGGCGAAGGACGTGATCGTCGACTTCGCAACGACGCTGCCCGGTTTTCGCGGCTGGTGGCAGAAGGGGCGCTATCGCGCCGTGAACGACGCGAACGTCGCGGTGCGGCAGGGCGAAACGCTCGGCATCGTCGGCGAGTCCGGATCGGGCAAGACGACGCTGGCGATGGCGATGCTGGGATTGCAGCGAACCGCAGGCGGTGTCGTCGAGTTCCAGGGGCGGCCGATCGCGAGCTATCAAGGGCGCGAGAGGCTGTCGTTGCGCTCGCACCTGCAGGTTGTCTTTCAGGACCCGTTCAGTTCGCTTTCTCCGCGCCAGACCATCGAGCGCATCGTGGGGGAGGGGCTCGCGCTGCATCGTCCCGATCTTTCCCCCGAGGAGCGGCGCAAGCGCGTTGTCGGCGTGCTGCGCGAAGTGGGTCTCGATCGCACCGCCCTGCAACGCTATCCGCACGAGTTTTCGGGCGGCCAGCGCCAGCGTATTGCCATTGCGCGCACGCTGGTCCTTGAGCCGCGCGTGATCGTGCTCGACGAACCGACCAGTGCGCTCGACGTGTCGATCCAGCAACAGGTGTTGAGATTGTTGACGGATCTGCAACGCAAGTACAACCTGGGCTACGTCTTCATCAGCCACGACCTGGCAGTGATCGGCGCGATGGCGCACCGGGTCGTGGTGATGCAGAACGGCGCGATCGTCGAGTCGGGAGAGGTCTCGAATATCTTCGATAGACCGGCCCATCCTTACACCCGAAAATTGTTGAAAGCCGCGTTCGATCGCTAGGCTTTGGCGGAACTTTAGGGCGGATTTCGGTGAAATTCACCAATGAGGTGAATGTCGCGATTGAATTTTTCTATTTGTTTTGACACACAAATACTTACTGGCTAGTATCGTCCAAACTTTTCTACTAACTCCCTGATTTACGGGCAATTTCTACCGACCCATGCAGCACCGATACCTGACCCAGGCTTGTACGCGCGCCGTCGCCGGGATGTTCATCGGCGTACTGATGGCCGCAGCTCCCGGCGCGTTCGCCGACGAAGTAAGCAGCTTTAACCAGAATGCCTCTTTTTCGCCCGGCAACGCGGCGAATCCACAGTCCATCCCCGCAGTTCAGAGTGCACTCCAGAATGGCAACCAGGCGACCCCGGCCCCGGCCGAAGGCGGCGCCAAGGCATTCCTTTCCGGCATGGCCGGCAAAGCCGGCGACGTGGTTGTCGGCGCACTCAACATGATTGGCGTGCGTTACCGCTGGGGCGGCAACTCGCCCGACTCCGGCCTCGATTGCAGCGGCTTCGTGCGCTACGTGTTCCAGGACACGCTCGGCATGTCGCTGCCGCGCCGCGCCGAGGAAATGAGCCGCGTGGGCGAGAAGGTCAGCATGAGCAACCTGAAGCCGGGCGACCTCGTGTTCTTCAACACGATGCGCCGCACGTTCTCGCACGTCGGTATCTATATTGGCGACAACAAGTTCGTGCATTCGCCGTCCACCGGCAGCACGATCCGCGTTGACGACCTCGACGACGGCTATTGGGAGAAGCGCTTCACGGGCGCGCGCCGCGTCGAAACGTCGTTCACGCCGGACCAGCAGCAAAGCCTCAAGCGCGTGAGCGCACAGTTCGACGGCAACGGCGGCAACTGATCGAGGTTCTGTCGTGAACAAAAAACCTGCTTCTTGCGAAGCAGGTTTTTTGCGTTTGTGCGCCCGCTAAAAGGGGTGCTCAGGCCGTCAGGCGCGCCGAGGCGAGCTTGCGCTCGAGTTCCGGCATGATGCGCGCCGCCGCTTCCTCGCCCGCGAGAATCGCCGCGTTGCGCTGCGTGAAGTCGCTGCTCGACATCGCGTTGAGGTTCGGGCGGATCACTACGTCAGCGTACTTGTCGAGTTCATAGGTCTTGATCGTCTGGCCCATGATCGTGAAGGTCTGCATCAGCACGTCGAACTGGCTCAGCGTCGAGGCCGTTTCGGGGCGCGCCGAGATGTCCACGGCGATCACGAAGTCCGCGCCCATCTTGCGTGCGAACGAGGCCGGCACCGGGCTCACGAGGCCGCCGTCCACGTATTCATGGCCCGCAATCTTCACGGGCTCGAAAATCGACGGAATGCTGCACGATGCGCGAACGGCGGTGCCCGTGTTGCCGCGCTGGAACAGGATGGGTTGGCCGGTGCGCAGGTCGGTCGCGACGACGCCGAGCGGCTTCGCCAGTTTCTCGATGGGCCGGTCGTGCAGCGTGGTGTTCAGATAGTTCTGGAGCGCCACGCCTTGCAGGAGGCCGCGCGTGCGAAAGGGCATCGCCCAGTCGCTGATCGAGGCTTCGTCCATCGTCAAGGCGAGCTTGTTGAGCGCGAAACCGTTCATGCCCGAGGCGTAAAGCGCCGCGACGACCGAGCCGGCGCTCGTGCCGACCACGAAGTCGACTTGCACGTTGCGCGCCTCGAGCCCCTTGATCACGCCGATGTGCGCGAAGCCGCGCGCCGCGCCGCCGCCGAGCGCGAGGCCCACGCGAACGGGGCGGGTCGGCCGCGCGCCGGGCGGCGGGGGCGCGGTGGTGACGGGCGGCGGGACGCTCGCGGTTTGCGTGCCCGCGGTCGTGCAGGCGGCAAGGACGGTGGAGGCGGCCGCAAGCGCAAAGTGCCGGCGGCTCAACGAGGGCGATGACTGCTTCAAGAAGGTTCTCCATGCGGTCCGCGGGCGTGTCCGGCAAGGAACGGACGCGGGACCCCGGTGTCTCTCGCGCGGGCGGCCGAATAACGGTGTTTGTGCGGGTGCTTGCGCGCGCGACGCCGCAGCGTGGTGGCGGCGCGCCGACATCATAAGGCAAAGCGCGGCCGGTTTAGCCGGTGTGCATGTAACGCGATGTGTCCGCGATGTGACGGCAGATGACAACGCACTCGACGGCTCGCGCTCGCGCGGACGTTTGCACGAGAGACGCGGGGCGCCAGCGCGCCCCCCGGGCCTCGCCCCCAGGCCGAAGCGGAGCATGGCGGGTATAATCGCGTCTCTCATTTTCCGGATTCCCGTTCGTGTGCGCGAGGCTGTGCTCCCGGCGCTTGCGCGTTAGCCGCGCGGGCCGAACGCGCCGCGAACCCCGGCCATCCGCCGCCGTCGCCGCTTTTATCGCCGGCGCCGCACGCCGGATGGCATCGCCTTCGAGTAATCGCCCATGACTACCTCTGTCGTCCGTACCCGCTTCGCGCCGAGCCCGACCGGCTTCATCCATCTCGGCAACATTCGTTCCGCACTTTATCCGTGGGCGTTCGCGCGCCACAACAAGGGCGTCTTCGTGCTGCGGATCGAAGACACCGACCTGGAGCGTTCGACGTCGGAATCGGTCGATGCGATCCTCGAAGGCATGGCATGGCTCGGCCTGGATTTCGACGAAGGTCCGTTCTACCAGATGCAGCGCATGGACCGGTATCGCGAAGTGCTCGGGCAGATGCAGGAACAGGGCCTCGTGTACCCGTGCTACATGTCGACCGAAGAGCTCGACGCGCTGCGCGAGCGCCAGCGCGCCGCCGGCGAGAAGCCGCGTTACGACGGCACGTGGCGCCCGGAGCCGGGCAAGGTGCTGCCCACGCCGCCGGCGGGCGTGCAGCCGGTGCTGCGCTTTCGCAACCCGCTCACGGGCGTGGTGGCATGGGACGACGCCGTCAAGGGCCGCGTGGAGATCTCGAACGAGGAGCTCGACGACCTCGTGATCGCGCGCCCGGACGGCACGCCGACGTACAACTTCTGCGTGGTCGTGGACGACCTCGACATGAAGATCACGCACGTGATTCGCGGCGACGACCACGTGAACAACACGCCGCGCCAGATCAACATCCTGCGCGCGCTCGGCGGCGAGCCGCCGGTCTACGCGCACCTGCCTACCGTGCTCAATGAGCAGGGCGAAAAGATGAGCAAGCGTCACGGCGCGATGAGCGTAATGGGCTATCGCGACGCAGGCTATTTGCCGGAAGCGGTGCTCAACTATCTCGCGCGTCTGGGCTGGTCGCACGGCGACGCCGAAGTGTTCACGTGCGAGCAGTTCGTGGAGTGGTTCGATCTCGAGCATCTCGGCAAGTCGCCTGCGCAGTACGACCACAACAAGCTCAACTGGCTCAACAACCACTATCTGAAGGAAGTGGACAATGCGCGCCTCGCCGAGCTCTCGAAGCCGTTCTTCGCCGCGCTCGGCGTGGACGAGGCGGCGCTCGCCGGGGGCCCGCCGCTCGAAGGCGTGGTCGCGCTCTTCAAGGACCGTGCGAACACGATCAAGGAGATCGCCGAGAGCGCAATGATGTTCTACCGCGAGCCGCAGCCGGAAGCCGAGGCACTCGCGCAGCACATCACGGATGCGGTGCGCCCCGCGCTCGCGGATCTCGCCGCGGCGCTCAAGGGCGCCGAGTGGACGAAGGAGGGGGTCTCGGCCGCGCTCAAGGCCACGCTCGCCACGCACAAGCTCAAGATGCCCCAGCTGGCGATGCCGGCCCGCTTGCTCGTGGCGGGTACGACACATACGCCGTCGGTCGATGCGGTGCTCGTGCTGTTCGGCCGCGACGCGGTGGTGAGCCGCATCGAGAAGGGTATTTCGGCTGCAAGGTAAAATTTTTGAAGAATTATTCGCCCGGACCCTAGCGCCCGGGCGGCAGTTCTTGTAGTATTCGGGCTCCGTTGAATACGGAGCGCGAGATAGCGGCAAATAAGCAGCAAATCTCACGCAAAGAGCCGCAGAATCGGGCAACGAAGTTTCAAGGAAACCTCGAAGCGCTTCAAAAACGATTCAAAAGCTCTTGACGAAAGCGAAATTGCTGTTTAAAATCTCGCTTCTGTTCTGCAAGGGGGTATAGCTCAGCTGGGAGAGCGCTTGCATGGCATGCAAGAGGTCAGCGGTTCGATCCCGCTTACCTCCACCAACAGAGCACGTAGTAGGCGGTAGAGTGTGGTAAAGACATTATCTGAAAAGATCATGTCCCCTTCGTCTAGAGGCCTAGGACATCACCCTTTCACGGTGAGTACAGGGGTTCGAATCCCCTAGGGGACGCCAGACATGAGCGTCGTCAATGAGATTGGCGTCGCATCAGGTGGAAATCAACCGACATCCATCTGACTGTGTCGAACTGGAGCGGTAGTTCAGTCGGTTAGAATACCGGCCTGTCACGCCGGGGGTCGCGGGTTCGAGTCCCGTCCGCTCCGCCAGATCGAGCCCGTTCAGAAACTATGAGCGGGCTTTTTAGTTAAAGTGACGATTACAGGCGCAA
>NZ_BBJH01000072.1 GCF_000739775.1 Paraburkholderia heleia NBRC 101817
AGAACCACCTGACTACCGGCTTCTTTCTGCGTTGCTGCGTCAGCAGCAGAGAAACGAGATTATGAAGACTGCCTTTCGCTTCGTCAACCCCTTTTTTTCGCTCACCGCTCGAAAAAGCTGCCGGCTTCGCAAACCGCCGGTTCCCGCGGCGGCCTTCGCTGCCCGGACGTCAGAGACATCGAACGGCGAAGGGGGCGAATCTTAGCGCCTCGATCGCGAGTCCGCAAGCCCTCTTCCATCGGCTCAATTGAAAGAGGCGCATTCACGCTCATGACTTCGGATCGGCCGTCGGCGGCGGGTCGAACATCGCCTTGCACGGCGGCGAGAGCTCATCGTAGTGCTGCTTCAAGCACGCCTCGATCTTCTCCTTGCTCGGAATCTCTCTTGCGCAGAAGCGGAACGCATCTCCACGGCAGGCGTGTTCCTGCTCTTCGCGCGATTCGCCGCTGCTCGCAATCGCGAAAGTCAGCCCGACCAGCAATGCTCCCGCTTTCATCATGCGATCGAACGGTTTCCTCATGGCGTTCTCCTCGTGAAGCGTGGTCCGACGCGACACCTGCAAGGGCTATTCCCGGCACGCCGCTTGCAACGCTTCCCTCACCAGCCATGATAAGGCGCTGCCCTTGCGCAGCGGAACGCCATGAACCCACCGATCATCCGGATCCTCGCGCTTTGCGCGGCGATTGTCATACCAGGCATCCCCCTGGCCGCTCATGCGGACGATAGCGCAAGCCCCTGCGCGGCGCTCAAGCGCATCGTCGCGGCAGCCCCGCAGCATTTCGCGTCACTTAGCCCTGACGACGGGCGCGCCGTCGCGCAACCCTATGGCGACGACGCGCAGTGCGTCACGAGCGGAGGGAGTTTTCAATGCGTCTGGAGTGCGCGCGACGCAGGATCGGGGACGAACGCGCTCGAAGGCGTAGGCGCCGACATTGCCTCGTGCCTGCCCGACGCAACGCATGACGTGAACTCGCCTGGCCGCCAACATTTCTATCTGGGGCAGCGCGGCAGCCGGACCGAGATCACCGCGCAGACCGATGGCTCGGCGCGCGTGAAGCTGAGCGTTTCGCATCAGTAGGCATGCCATCGGCCAAACTCGCCCGAAAAACGGCAGCTCGGACGTCATCCACTAAGCGCCCACGGCCGCACGCCGCCGCGTCGCGCCTGCAGCCCGCGCGACGCCATGGCGGCGGCCGGTGAGCACCGTCTGCACGATCACCGCCGCGAGCAGGAATGCGCCGCTTGCAAGGTTCTGATAGTAAGGGCTCAGCGTGCCGACCTGATTGATCACATTGTCGATGACACCGAGAAGCAGTACACCGGCCAGCGGTCCAGCCATCGTCCCCACGCCGCCCGTGAGCAACACCCCGCCGATCACGGCTGCGGCGATCGACTGCAGTTCATAGCCGGTCCCGGCCCCCGACAAGCCCGAGTCCAGGTGCGACGCCAGCAGCGCCCCCGAAAGACCGGCGAGTGCACCGGATAATCCATAGGCGAGCATCTTCACGCGCTCCACGCGCACGCCCAGCATGCGCGCAGCCTCCTCGTTGCCGCCGATCGCGAAGATCGCCGCGCCAAAAGGCGTGTGA
The DNA here is from genome assembly GCF_000739775.1 of Paraburkholderia heleia NBRC 101817. Classification (GTDB taxonomy): domain Bacteria; phylum Pseudomonadota; class Gammaproteobacteria; order Burkholderiales; family Burkholderiaceae; genus Paraburkholderia; species Paraburkholderia heleia. The sequence goes on from NZ_BBJH01000072.1 coordinate 1,590, forward strand.
TTGAGCAGCACGCCGCCGAGCGCATAGACGACCACCAGCACCCAAATGAGATTGTTGACGCCAAACACTGAACCATTGGCGACGCGTGCGAAGAAACCCGGATTGGCGATCAGCAGATCCTGGCTCGCGAGCACGAGCGCGAGCCCCTTGAGCCCAAGCAGCGCCGCAAGCGTGACGATGAACGGTGCCATGCGCGCGCGGGCAACCAGCACGCCGTTCACCAGACCGACGACGAAACCCGCCGCAACGGGCACGAGGATCGCGGCGCCCCAGCCATAGGGCGCGGCATAGGCGGCCAGCACAGTGCCGAGCCCGACCATCGACCCGACCGAAAGATCGAAGCCGCCCAGGACGATGACCATACTCTGCCCCACCGCGACGAGCCCGAGAAATGCGCCGTTCGAGGCGATGTCCGCGAGGTTCGCGGGGCGCAGGAAGTCAGGAAACGCCATGCCGGCCACGAGCGCGACGACCACGAGCATCGCGATCGCCCCGCGCGACTGCACGAGCGCGATCACTTGCGCGCGCCGACCGGCACCCGGTGCGGCGGCAGTTTGGGCGTGCGCTGGTTTAACCGTTTGCATCGCGTCAGCCTCCCGAGCGTTGCAGATACAGCGCGACGACGATGAACACCGCCTTGAGGATCTGCGCGTAGGTGAAGCTGATGTTGTTCATGATGAAGCTCGCGTCGAGCACCTGAAGCAGCAGCACGCCGAACACCGCGCCGACAATCGAGAGGCGCCCGCCTGAAAGCGGCGTGCCCCCGATGACCGAGGCGGCAATCGCATCGAGCTCGAAGTTCACGCCCACATAGTTGGGATCCGCCGCGCCAAGCCGCGACGACGCGAACACACCGGCGACTCCGGCAAGCGTGCCGCTCACGGTATAGACGAGAAAGAGCGTGCGCCGCACGGGAATGCCCGCGAGAAACGCGGCGCCGCGGCTCGCGCCCACGAGAATCGCATATCGCCCGAAGGTCGTGCGCCGCACCACGAACGCCACCACGACCGCGAGCCCGAGCGCGATCAGCATGACGACGGGCAGCGGGCCGAGCGCGCCAGCGCCGAGCAGATCGAACGCGGGCGTGTCGGGCAGATTGACGCGCGAGCCGCCCAGCAGCGCCTGCGCGAGCCCGCGCGCGGCGACCAGCAAGGCGAGGCCCGAGATCAGCGGATCGATGGCGAGCAGCGCCACGAGGAACCCGTTGCACAAGCCGACTACGGCGCCCACCGCGACCGCGCCCACGAGCGCCGGGCCCACGCCATACGGTAGAAACACGGCAATCGACGCGCTGGCGAGCGCCATCACCGATCCCACGGAGAGATCGATGCCGCGCGTCGCAATCGCGAGATTCTGGCCCAGCGCGATCAGCACGATCGGCGCCGCTTCGAACAGCAGGCTGCGCGCCGCGAAGGGATTCGAGAAGCCGGGCGTGACGGCGAGGTTGAACGCGATGAGCGCGGCGAGCGCGAAGTACACGCTGTGCTCGCGCAGCACGGTACGCCAGGTCTGCCCGCGCGCCGCGGCGCCGGAAGCGGGCGAGACGGAACGGCTCGATGAGTTCGCAGGATTCGAGGGGCTCAAGCTTGCCTCGTTCGATTCAAGGTTGGTCGCCATCGGTGCTGTTGTCGTGGATTGTGGCGGGTTTGGCGCGGGCTCGCTCACGCGGTGCCGCCACCGTGGTCGGCGCTATCGCCGGATCCTGCGCCGGCGCCGGCGCCGGCCAGCACGGCGAGCACGTCGTCAGGGTGCGCGCCGGCGGTCGGCATGCCGCCCTCGGTCGCGCCTTCGTTGAGCACGACGAGGCGGTCGGTCAGCGCAAGCAGTTCTTCCATCTCCGACGACGTGACCACCACCGCGAGCCCCGCCTGCGCAAGCTCCTGCACGACGCGATGCACCTCCTCCTTCGCGCCGACGTCGATGCCGCGCGTGGGATCATCGAGCAGCAGCACTGTTGGGCGGGTCGACAGACAGCGCGCAATCAGCGCCTTTTGCTGGTTGCCGCCCGAGAGCGTCGTGACAAGCGCGCCGGGACCGGCTGTCTTGATGCCGAGCCGCTCGATCGACTCCCGCACCACTTGCGCTTCCTTCGCACGCGAGATGAAGCCGAAGCGCGAAATGCGCGGCAGCAGGCTCGCGACGATGTTCTCGCGCACCGAGAGACGCGCAAAGATGCCTTCCGCGCGACGGTCTTCGGAAAGGAAGGCGAGCCCGCGCCCGATCGAGCGCGCCGGGGTTGCATGGGTGAGCGCGCGGCCGGCGATGTCGACCTCGCCGCCATCGGCCTTCTGCGCGCCGAAGATCGTCTTGAACGTTTCCGTGCGGCCCGAGCCGAGCAGGCCGGCCAGGCCGACGATCTCCTTGCGGGCTACGCGCAGCGACACGTCGCGCACGCGGTTGCCCCACTGCAAATGGTCGACGGCGAGCGCGGGCGTCGCGTCGACGTCGGCATCGGCGCTGCCCGGGCGCTCGGCCCACGCATGCTCGCCCACGCTTTCGCGGCCCAGCATGGCTGCGATCAACCCCGCGCGCGGCAGTTCTTCAGGTGTACCCGTGCGCACGACCGCGCCGTCGCGCATCACCGTGAAGCGATCGCACAGCCGGTAGCATTCGGAGAGCCTGTGGCTCACGAACAGCAGCGCAATGCCCTCGGTGCGCAGGCGATCGACGACGTCGAACAGCACATCCACCTCCGCGCCGCTCAGGGCCGAAGTCGGCTCGTCGAGAATCAGCACGCGCGCGCCCAGCGAAACGCCGCGCGCGATCGCCACCATCTGTTGCGCGCCGAGCCCGAGCGAACCGAGACGCGCGGCCGGGTCGACCGCGAGCCGGTAGCGCTGCACGATCCCGGCGGCGCGCTCGAGCATGCGCTTCCTGTCGATCAGGATCCCGAAGCGTTTCGGTTCGTGACACAGAAAAATGTTGTCGGCCACGCTGCGCTCCGGTATCAGGTTGATTTCCTGATACACGGCGCACACGCCCGCGCGCTGCGCGGCGCGCGGACTGTCGAACGCGACGTCCGCGCCGTCGAGTGTGAGCGCGCCCGAGTCGGGCGGATGAAAACCCGTGAGGACCTTGATCAGCGTGGACTTGCCCGCGCCGTTCTCGCCCACGAGGCCGTGCACCTCGCCCGCGCGCAGCGTGAGCGAGACGTCGCGCAGCGCGCGCACCACGCCGAAGGTCTTCGAAACGCCGTGCGTTTCCAGCACGGCACGCGGCGTGGCCGCGGCGGAACCGGCGCGACCGGCGGAGGCGCTCGTCGTCATCGTGCGCCGCGGCTCAGTAGACCTTGCCCTGCGCGAGCGAGGGCTGCGCATTGTTCCGGTCGAACAGCGCGTCGTCCATGATCTGCTTTTGCGGCACCGGCTTGCCCGCGAGATAGTCTTCGAGCGACTTGAAGGCGAGCGGACCGAAGCGCGGGTTGGTTTCGACGTCGGCGGCAACGATGCCGTTCGAGATATCCGAGACGATCTCCTTCGTGCCGTCGATCGAGACGATCTTTACGCCGTTGAGTTTGCCGGCCTGGCGCAGCGCCTTGATCGCGCCGACCGTCATCGTGTCGGCGTGAGTGTAGACGGCGTTGACGTCCGGATGCGCGAGCAGGATCTGCTCCATCACTTTCTGCGCTTCGGTCGTCGACCAGTTCGCGGTTTGCGCGGCGATGATCTTCATGCCGGGATAAGGCTTGAGGCCGTTCGCGAAGCCGTCCGTGCGCTGGCTTTCCACCGTGTTGCCGTAGCCGCCCTGGATCTCCGCAATGATCGCGTTGCCGCCCGTGGCGTCGGCGAGCGCCTTCGCCGCGCGCTCGCCCTGCTTGTAGAAGTCGGAGCCGAGGAACGTAATGAAGTCGTCGCACACCGTACCCGCCGTCTGCCGGTCGATCGTCACGACGGGAATGCCCTTCGCACGCGCCTGGGCGAGCGCGGGTTGCAGGCCCGTGGAATCGTTGGGCGCGATGATGAGCGCCTCGGCGCCCTGGTTGATCATGCTTTCGATGTCGGCGACCTGCTTGGCCTGGTTGGCGTTCGCGTTGGTATAGAGCAGGCGCTTCACGCCCGCTTCCTTCGCCGCCGCGCGAACCGAAGCGGTTTCGGTCGCCCGGAACGGATTCTGTTCATTCTCCGACTGCGAGAACCCCACCACCATGTCGCTCAGCTTCTTGCCGCCGGGCTTGGGATTCGTACAGCTCTCGCTGGAATTCGACTGGACTTTCTGTGCGCCGGCATTGGACTGCGCGTAAGCGCTCGCGGCGAACGCGCTCGCGAAGCAAAATCCCGCGGCGATGAGGGCGGACTGGAATCGTTGATGACGCATGGCTGTCTCCTTTGTCGGCCAGCGCGCATGCCGCGGCACGAGCGCTGGTCCCACGCAAAGCGATGAATGACATCGGCGGTGCGGGCCGTCGGCCCCACCGCGGTTCTTGTTGTCTTTCCTGATTCATCCAGCACGGCGCGCGACGCGCTGCACAGAATGATTACGGCCACTGCTTCAACTAATATTACCAGTCAATTTTCGTTGATATTAATGAGGGTATTCACGGGGGAAGCGAGGTCCGGCGCGCACACCGAGGTCCGTTCGATGAGCGGCCCGTCGAGCTTGACGGTGCGGTGGCGTACCGGCGCGCCGGCGCTGCGGTTCTGCTCTTCCTGCAGCAGCGTCTCGACGGCCCAGCGTCCGAGCTCGTAGTTGGGCAGCACGACCGTGGTGAGCGGCGGGTGGGTGTGGCGCGCGATTTCCTGGTCGTCGTAGCCCATCACCGAAACGTCTTCGGGCACGCGCAGCCCGAGTTGCTTGAGCGCTTCGATCGCGCCGATCGCCGTCAGGTCGTTGGCGCAGAAAATCGCCGTGGGCGGATTCGGCTCGCGCATAAGCGAGAGCGTGAGTTCGAAACCCTTGCCCGAACTCCAGTCGCCATCGCGCACGAGGCGCTCGTCGAACAGCAGGTCCGCGGTCGCGAGCGCCTGGCGATAGCCTTTGAGACGGTCTTTTGCGGCGTCCTGCCACGTTTCGCCGTTGATGAACCCGATGCGCCGGTGCCCCGCCTCGATCAGATATTCGGTTGCCGTATGGCCCCCGGCCACTTCGGCCGGCACGACCGAAGAGAGCGCGTGATCGGACGCGTAGCAGTTGAGCAGCACGGCCGGGACCTTCAGCAGCGCGGGCGGCACCGTGACCTTGCGCGTGTACACGGTCGCGTAGATCGCGCCGAGCACGTTGGGCATCGCGAGTGTCTGCAGCACCTGCTGCTCCATCTGGGCGTTGCCATGCGTCGAGAACACGGCGAGCAGACAACCGTTGTTCCAGGCGGCGTCGCGCGCGCCGTCGATGCTCACGACCGGGTGCGGACTCGTCGAGACTTCGTCGGCGAGATAAACGATGAGATTGCGCTCGCCTGCCGGGGCAGGCGTCTGCACCGCGCGGATCGGCAACTGGTAGCCGAGCGACTGCGCGACTTCGTGCACCTTCAGGCGCGTCGCTTCGGAAAGCTTGGCGCCGACCGCGCCGTTGAGCACGAGGGAAACCGTCGATTGCGACACGCCTGCGGCCTTCGCGATGTCGGTCATGGTCGGGCGGCGTTGCGTCGATTTTTTCATCGGATCCGGGAGGACTGCGGAAGAGCTGCGCGGCGCGGCGGCGCGCGCTCGGGGCCGCGCTGTTGGCCCGAAGCGTAGCACTAATAATTTGGGCCATCAATTGGCGTATGTCACCATTTTTTTGCTCCGTCATTAGCGATTTCAGCGACTATATTATTTTTTATTAGTAATAAATCGAGACACTGGAGAGCGCTCATTTGACTGCCCGACCGACATCCTCGCCGCCCCCGCAGATCGTCTTCGACGCCGCCGCGCTCGACGACGGCCAGCTCGTCACGCTCGCCCATGGCGATACGCGCGTGCTCGTCGCGCCGCGCGTCGGCGGCTCGATCGCCGCGTTCTACGACGTAGCCGGCAAGACCCCGGCGTCACACTGGCTACGCCCCGCCACGCGTGCCGCCATCGAGGCGCGCGATCCGCTCGGCATGGCGAGCTTTCCGCTGATGCCGTACTGCAACCGCATCCGCGACGGGCGATTCCGCTTCGAAGGCGAGATGATCGACTTGCCGAGCGGCACCGGCGCGCTGCGCCACGCGCTGCACGGCCACGCATGGCGGCGCCCCTGGACGGTGGAGGCGCAAACGGCCGATACGCTCACGCTGCACTTCCTGCACGAGCCGAACGCGCCACACGAAGCGCACGAATTCCACGGATCACGCAAGGCCGATGCACACGTCGGCACAGGCTGGCCGTTTCGCTATGAAGCGCGCCAGCACCTCACGCTCGACGAGAGCGGCCTCACCGTGCGCCTGTGGGCCCGCAACCTGGCCGCGCGGCCCATGCCGTTCGGTCTCGGCCATCACCCGTACTATCCGCGTCCGCCCGGCACGCGTATCGCCGCGCGCGTGCGCGCCATGTGGGAAATCGACACGGAAGTGCTGCCGGTCTCGCTCAGCGCCCACCCTGCCGTCGACGCCCTGCAGTCCGGCCTGATCGTCGACGACTTCGATCTCGACAATAACTTCTCCGGCTGGCGCCACGAGGCGGTCATCGAGTGGCCGCACGAAGGCCGTCGTCTCGCGCTGCGCGCGAGCACGCCGCTCGACTTCTTCGTGATCTTCTGTCCGCCAGGCCTGCCGTACTTCTGCGCGGAGCCCGTCAGCAACACGACGGACTGGCTCAATCTGTGTCACGAGGGAACGGTGCAGCGCATCGACGTGGGCGGCACCGTGCTCGCTCCCGGCGAAACGCTCGAAGCCCAGCTTGCCTGGCAGCCCGAGCGGACCTGAAGCGGCCTGTCGCTTACATGCCTGCGCCGCCTGGCCCACCCGTGCGCACGCCCGCCAACGGCGCGCCGTAGCCGCCCGCCTCGGCGTTGTTCGGCTGGCCGTTCGCGAGCTGGCCGCGCGGATCGGTGGGGCCGACCGGCATCTCGCCGGCCTGGCGATTGCCGTGGGTCGGGTATTCGCTGCCGGGCTGGGCGCCCGGCATGAACGCGAGGCTATTTTGCGGCGCGCGCAGATCGTCATTCGGTGCGAGTTGGGCAAGAACCTGACGAGGCGCACCTGCCAGCATCGCGCCCGCCATGAGGCATGGCACCGCCGCGTGGGCGAAGAAAGACTTCATCTGAAACTCCTTGTCGCGCAAGGCGACACGCGTTGCAGCACGCGCGTGCTCGCCGCGCTGCTTTCAGGCTGGCAGACAGCCGCCCGTCACACCCGATGATGTTCTCCAGCAAACGCCGCGCTGCGGTTACTATTCCAGGTTGTAAGGCAAACCAGAAAAAAGCGGCTCGCCACGGCGAGCCGATACAACCGACACCCTCGGTCGACAGGAGACAAACCATGGGCCAACCGCGTGCCGTCGACGTCCAAACCTTCATCAACGAGCATCCGTTTTCGCCGTTCCAGTGGTTCATTTTCGCGATGTGCTTCGTCATCGTCCTGCTCGACGGATTCGACACCGCCGCGATCGGCTTCATCGCGCCTTCGCTGCTCGGCGAATGGGGCATCCCCAAGCCCGCGCTCGCGCCCGTGCTGAGCGCGGCGCTCTTCGGCCTCGCTTGCGGCGCACTCGCGTCCGGACCGCTCTCCGACCGCCTCGGGCGACGCGCCATGCTGGTCGGTTCGGTGCTGCTGTTCGGCGTGACCTGCCTCGGTTCGGCATTCTCCACCAGCATCGGCGAGCTCACGTGGCTGCGCTTCATCACGGGCGTGGGTCTCGGCGCGGCCATGCCGAATGCGGTCACGATGATGGGCGAGTTCTGCCCGGACCGGAACCGCGCCACCGTGATCAATCTGATGTTCTGCGGCTTTCCGCTCGGCGCGGCCTGTGGCGGCTTTCTCGCGGCGTGGATGATTCCGCATTTCGGCTGGCGCAGCGTGCTCATGCTCGGCGGCGTGACGCCGCTCGTGCTTGCCGCGCCGCTCTTGCTGCGCATGCCGGAATCGGTGCGCTACATGGTGGCGAACCAGCAGAGCGTCGAGCGTATTCGCGCCGCGCTCGCGCGCATCTCGCCCGACGCCGCCAACGCGCAGGTATTCACGATGACGGAGCACGCCCCGCAGACGCAGAGCAAAGGGCTCGGCGTCGTGCTTTCGCCAATGTACCTCGTCGGCTCGGTGATGCTGTGGGTCGCGTATTTCATGGGGCTCGTGATCTTCTACGCGTCGATCAACTGGATGCCGCTCCTGCTCAAGGACTCCGGCCTCACAGCGTCGAGCGCCACGCTGATTTCAGCGCTCTTCCCGCTCGGCGGGGTGGGTGCGGTGCTGAGCGGCATGCTGATGGACCGCTTCAACGCGAACCGCATCATCGCCGCGTGCTACGTCCTCACCGCGCTTTCGGTGTGGCTCATCGGCCAGGCGGCCGGCAACGTGGCCCTGCTCGTGCTCGTGGTGTTCGTGGCCGGCGTGCTGATGAACACGGCGCAATCGTCGATGCCGGCGCTCGCCGCCGCGTTCTATCCCACCCAGGGACGCGGCACCGGCGTAGCCTGGATGCTCGGCATCGGGCGCTTCGGCGGCATTGCGGGCTCGTTCCTCGTGGCCGAACTCGCACGCCGGCACGTCACGTTTGCAGGCATCTTCGCGACGATTGCCGTCGCCGGTCTGATTGCCGGCGCGGCGCTGCTCGTCAAGCAGGCCGCGCGGCCGCAGGCGAGCGGATCGTCGGCGGCAAAGACGGAGTCGTTCGGGCACTGAGGCCCACGCGAGTGTCGGGGATTGCGCCATGCCGCGAGCTACAGGGCGGCGCAATCCGCACAGCGGTCAGCCGCCGAGCGCGCCGAGATCGAGCCTGTGCGAATGGCCGATCCACACGGCGGCGTCGCGATGATCGCGCAGGGCATCGGTGGTGTTCGGATGCACGAACACGTCGAGTGCGCCGTGATTGAGCGTGAGCCATTCGACGACCGTCGTGAAATGCTCTCGCGCAATGGCGAGCTGATACGACCACATCGGATGCGGCCCAACCGGGCGCTCGTGAAAGCGCCCGATCTGCACGATCTTGCCAAAGCGGGCTTCGATCGCCTCGCGCAAGGTCCATGCGGCGTCGCGCGTCGCCGCGTCGAAATAGACGTGGGCGTGCCAGCTCCTGATATCGGCGGGATCGAGGTAGTTCATGGCGGAAGCAGGAATGCGGTAAAGGTTCGAGCCGACATTGTCCATCGAATGCCCGCGCCGCGCAGGCGAACCCACCACGTCGGGCTTCAGTGCGCGCCGTTTGAATACGTGTCGCCTACCATCAGCCGCACGATCTCGTCGCCGTCGGTTTCGGCCACGCGCCGCTCGCCCGCCACTTCGCCGCGCCGCAGTACGACGATGCGCTGCGCCACGGCGAAGATATCGTGCAGGTTATGCGAGATGAGAATCACGGCCACGCCCTGTGCCTTGAGCCCGCGGATCAGCTCCATCACCTTGCGTTGCTCGGGCACGCCAAGCGCTGCGGTGGGCTCGTCCATGATGAGCACGCGCGCGTTCCAGTAAATCGCGCGCCCTATGGCAATGGCCTGGCGCTGGCCGCCCGAGAGCATTTTCACGGGGCCCGTGAGCTTGCGCGGCGGAATCACGATATCGAGCCGCTCGAGCACTTCGCGCGCCACGCGCGCCATATGCGGCCGGTCGATCACCTGCAAGCCGAACAACCGTCGCACGGGCTCGCGGCCGAGGAAGATGTTGCTGCCCACGTCGAGATTGTCGGCGAGCGCGAGATCCTGATAGATGGTTTCGATGCCCTGCGAGCGTGCATCCTGCGGATCGCGCAGCTGGAGCGGACGCCCATCGAAATGCAGGTCGCCCGCGTCGGCGCGATAGACGCCCGAGAGGATCTTGATGAGCGTGGACTTGCCCGCGCCGTTGTCGCCGGCGAGCGCAAGCACTTCGCCCGGCATGAGCCGCAACGACACGCGCTTGAGCGCCTCCACGCCGCCGAAGCGGATCGAGACCCCGCGCGCCTCCAGAATCGGCGTGCCGCTCATTGCGCGCCTCCGAGCCGCTCCTTGTACTGGTCGATCAGCACCGAAAGAATGATGACGATGCCGACCACGATGAATTGCCAGAACGCGTTGACGTCGATGAACACGAGCCCGAATTCGATCACGGCGATGATGAGCGCGCCGATCAGCGTGCCGACGACGTTGCCGGTGCCGCCAAAGAGACTCGCGCCGCCGATCACGACCGCCGCGATCGAATCGAGCAGCATGGGCTCGCCCGCATTGGCCGCGCCCGCGGCGAAGCGCGCCGTGTAGACAATGCCGCCCACCGCCGCGAAAGCGGCCGCGATCAGATAGATTGCGAACAGATGACGGCGCACGTTGATGCCAGCGCGCACCGCCGATTGCGGATTGCCGCCTATTGCATAGGTGTACTGCCCGAAGCGGGTTTGCGAGAGCACGAAGTGCATGATGACGAGCAGCACGGCCGTGAGAATCACGGGCGTCCAGCCGCCGCCGAGCCACGCGAGCCCGGGATTGTTGACGGAGACGGTCATGCCGCTGCCCGCGGCGAGAAAGCCCACACCGCGGGCGACCCCATACATGCCGAGTGTGCCGATGAAAGCGGGCACCCCCAGACGCGCAATCAATACGCCGTTCACGAAGCCTGGAATCAGGCACACGAGAACCGTGAGAGGTATCGACATCAGCAGGATCCACGGCGATTCGCCGCCGGGAATCGTGAATTGGGCGACGCACACCGCCGCGAGCCCCATCACGAAGCCCACCGAAAGATCGATGCCGGCGGTGATGATCACGAAGGTCTGACCGATGGCCAGCAATAGCGGTGCGCTCGCGGCAAGCCCGATCGACTGCAGGTTGTACGCGTTGAACACGAACGACCGATGCGCCGAGATGCGCGCCCATGCCTCGAAAAAGGCGAGCAGCGTGCCGAGAAAGAGCCAGGGCCAGACCTTGCTGACGAGCGCGAGCCTGTCGAGTCGTTTGTCGTTCATGTGGCTCTGTTCGCGTGGCTTAGTTCGAATAGATGTACTGTTTCATCTCCGGCTTGTCGATGTTCGACTTGTCCAGCACCACGAAGCCCGTGCCCTTGTAGGTGGGAATCTTCTTGCCGTGGATGGCGTCGGCGGCGAACTTCACGGCGTCATAGCCCATTTCGTCGGGAAGCTGCGCAATGGCGATATCGACGAGGCCACTTCTGATCTGCTCGTCGATGCCCGGCACGGCGTCGAACACGACGACCTTCACCACGCCCTGCTTGCCCGCGTTCTTCACGCCTTGCGCCGCGCCGGCGCCCGAAAACGTGTTGGCGCCGAATACGCCCGCGAGGTCGGGATTGCGCGCGAGCACCGCCGCCACGTGCGAGGCGGCGCGATTGGCGTCGTCCTCGTTGTACTGCGTCTGCAGCACCTTGATGTTGGGGTGCTTCTTCATCTCTTCCATGAAACCTTGCGCGCGCGCGTCGGTGCTGGAGATGCCCGGCTTGTTGTTCTCGCAATAGACGGTGCCCTTGTCGCCGATCGCCTTGGCGAGCGCCCGCGCCGCCACGCGCCCACCTTCCAGGTTGTCCGAAGCGATATAGGAAAGCGGGAAGTCGGCGTCGCCCTTGCCGGTTTGGTAGCGGCCGTCGCCGATATAGGTATCGACGGTGATGACCTTGATGCCGGCGTCGGCGGCTTCCTTGAGCGGGCCGATCAACTGCTGCTTGTCGACAGGCGAGACGAGCAGTACGTCGGGACGCTTCGCGATGAAGGCCTTGAGAATCGGCACCTGCTCCGTGGTGTTCCAGGCCTTCGGCACCTGGAACAGCAACTGGATGTTGTCTTCCTTCGCCGCGCGCTCGGCGCCGCGATGCATCGTGAAGTAGAAAGGATCGGTAACGCCGGGCAGCAGCGCGACGACGGGATGCACCGCATCCGCGTACGCCACGCCGGGCAGCGCGCCGGCGACCATCGTGGAAAGAACCATCAGACAGCCAAGAGCGATGCGCAACATGTTTGTCTTCCTCCAGGTGAGTCCGACGCACGGCGCCCAATCTTCCCGAGGCGACCACGCCCGGCAGCAGTGGCTCAGTATACTGACGCGCACTGCTGCGGGGCCTGGTGTTTTCCTGCACGCTTTCTGCTCTTTATGCGCTTCAGATGCGGACGTCCCGATTGGTGGGACGACTGACTATTTTCATTGC
>NZ_BBJH01000071.1 GCF_000739775.1 Paraburkholderia heleia NBRC 101817
CCCCGAAGCGCGCTTCTGCCCGGCCGCGGTGTACGAGTTCATGAAGCACGAGGACGGCAGCGACCGTCTGCAGATCAACGCGCAGAACTGCGTGCACTGCAAGACCTGCGATATCAAGGACCCGACGCAGAACATCGTGTGGGTCACGCCGGAAGGCGGTGGCGGTCCGAATTATCCGAACATGTAAGCATCGGTCGGCGCGTTCGCGCCACTCGACGATGCGGCTTGTGGCAGGCAGGGCGTGGTGCGCCCTCCTGCCATTTTTTACGTCCGCCAAAACCCGTACCTGCCGTCGTCGCGCAGCTCGCGTTTCACCTCGCCGCAATACATCGGGCAGTTCAGGCTCGCGGGGCGCAAAGGGAAATGGGGAGCGCAAACTTTCGCGCATCGCGCGCAGGATATCGCGAACCCGGCGGGCCTGCCCGCGCCCCTTTGGGGAGGCGAGCGCATGACGGCAGGATTGCGGCACCACGCTGCGCTGCCGCATACCTGTTTACTTTTGTTTCCGCTTGTTGCTTCTCGTTGCGGCCTGTTTCGCTTTGTTGCCGGACGACGACCTCCTATGACGTAGCATCGCAACTCAACGTCAATATTTATTGCGCCGCAGCAAAATGATGCCTACACTGACTAACGTCTGCCGGCTGCCTCGACGCATTCGCAAAGGAGGGCGTGACATGACGAATCGATCTACCACATTGCATGCATCCCCGAAGCTGCACGTTTTCGAGCAGGAAGGAGGGTGGCATTGGGGCATCACCATCCCTCGCAGCGCGGGTAGCGGCTTCAAGCTCATCGCATACAGCGAAACGACCTTCAATGGCGAGAACGAAGCGCTGCGTGACGGTAGCCGCGCGCTCGAAAATCTTCCCGAAGACGCGGCACTCGCATTCGCACCCTGAAACGCCGCGCATTGACGACAAGCACGTTGACGAAGTCTCTTTACGGCACATGCAGTAGATAAACTTCTGCGTGGCGCCACCCGGCGTGCGATGCTCCTGGTCCAGCACCTTGACGTTGCAATAGTCGTCCACCACGAGGTCGTCGACCAATGTCGAGGCCGCGCCGCCCACGTCGATGATGGCCGCCTCCTTCGACAACCCCGCCTGACGAATAAGCGCCGCCGACCGGGGCGCGTGCTCCTGAAACCAGCTTACGCGGGTCGGTGTATTTGTCGCGTAGACGCGATTCCAGTGATCCCGCGACTGCATAAAACGTCCTGCCTCGTTGCTCGCAAAGCTCGATGTCCGAAAGCGTGTGCGCGCTCGTTTCCCCACGCAGTGCGCGAGTCGCGCGTGGAATGGGAGAAGCCGAGCCGATGCAATAGCCGTTTGTGGCGCGTTTTTTGAGTAGATAGTTTCGATCGTAAAACGATCTATTTCGATAAGGATAGTTATCTTGATGAACGAATTCCATGGAAGGTATGGGCGCCAGCGCCATCCGGCGCTGCAAGGGCACTCATCATCTCCTGAAGTTTCGAATTTATTAGATGGATTTTGATGACTCGGACTTATAACGTACGTGCATTACCACAGGCAATTTGAGGGGTGGCATGAGTTCGAAAGCCAAGGAAGGAGATCAGTTTTCTACGCTCGATGGCCGCACGTACACCGGCAGCGACAATCTGCCGTCTTCCTTGCGTCTGTGGCGAGGAGTTCTCAACAGCGAGGACGCCCTGCGCACGGGACAGACCGCCGACAGTCAGGGGGTGTTCCAACCGGGAAGCCGGGCATCCGGGCGCAACCCGGTCTCCGGGAATGGAGTCTCTCATCGGCTCGGCCAGTATCCGGTGGCTGCGTGGTACCAGCCGAAAATCGACATGGCTACCGGTCGGGTTGTCGGGCTGGAGGCGTTGGCACGTGTGATCGACCCCGCGCGAGGTCCACTTTCTCCGTGTGAACTGTTGCGCGGAGCCACGGCTGACTCCCTGGAGGATTTGACCATCGAAATACTCTCTCAGGCAGTGGCCACGCAACGCCGTTTGCATTCCGAAGGACATACTCTCGACATCGCCGTCAACCTGACGGCGACGCTAATAGAGCGCCGTGACGTGCGTAACCATTTGCTGGAGTGCGTTCGCGAAGGCGGGGGTGACCCCTCACGCATCGTGCTCGAAATTGTCGAGACCGAGCAGGCCTGCGACCTCACCGCCCTCATCCGCGGTGTCGAAGCGTTGTGTGCGCACGGTTTCAGATTCGCTGCAGACGACTTCGGTACGGGATACAACACATTGCTTCGTCTTATCCAGATCTCGTTCACTGAGCTCAAGGTTGATCGAGCCTTCGTGCGAAATGCAGGTTCGGATCCGCACGTACGTGCAGCACTCGAAGCGTGCGTACTGCTTGGCAAGCGTCTTGGACTGGTCGTCACTGCTGAAGGTGTGGAAACCTGTGCCGATCTTGAAATCACCCAGGATTTCGGCTGCGACTACGCACAGGGATACCTGATATCCCGCCCACTGTCTGCCCATGCCATCACGGAATTCCTGTTGCGCTGGCAGCCCAATTCGTAAGCCGTCGTATGGCCCCGCGCTCGACGTCACAAGCGCGATCGACGAATTCCTGAGTGATCCATTTCGGTTATCACGTGGATTCAAGCGCCGCTTCTTCAACGTTCACTGCCACGTTTCTAGACGTGGCAGCTTGGCCAGTCGCCCGTCCTTGGCGCGTTCATTGATCTGGACGATCACGCCCGATCCTGGCAAGGCCATCGTGGTCGGAGTCACACGAATTCCTGCGACTGCGGAGTGACATAAAGCCGCACTCGTTATTCTAAGTTATTAGATATTTAACGCCGGCGAGATTCGAGATAATTAAAACAATCTCGCAGCAACCTAACGAAAATAGATAATATCCGAGTGAATATGATATTCGAGATACTTAAATTTTCATATTATTAACAATGACTTGTTATTGATTTTTGCATTGAATAAAAATCCCGAGATTCATCGGTATTTTTGCGGTGGCGTATTGATCCAGTAATTCTAACTCTTGTTCATATGGAGCAAATCATGAAGCAAATCATGCGGCCTCTCGTGGCTGCTGCTCTTCTGGGGTCTGTCGTAATGGGGGCTCATGCGGCCGATGGGACGATTACCATCACGGGCAGTGTGACTTCCCAGACGTGCACGATCAACGGTGGCGCACCTGACTTTACTGTCGCGTTGCCGACGGTCGCTGCAGCGACACTTCAAACGGCAGGTGCCACTGCGGGCCGCACGCCGTTTACGATTTCCCTCACCGGCTGCAGCACGAGCACTGGTACCGTCCATGCGTTCTTCGAACAAGGCTCGACCATCAATGCCAGTACCGGCAACCTGACACTGAACGCGGGCGGGGCGAGCAATGTGGAAATCCAGTTGCTCAATGGCGGCGATGCCTCAGTCATTGCATTGAATCAGCCCGATGCGCAACAGAACTCGGCGCCTGCGTCGATCTCTGATGGATCCGCTCAACTCAGCTACTACGCGCAGTACGTGGCGACAGGTGCCGCGGGAGCCGGTTCCGCGAATTCGAGCGTGATGTACACGATGTCCTATCAGTGATGTCTCCTGGCTGCAGGTGGAAGACCGGAGCTTCCCTTGCAGCCCTGATTTCTCCCCCCTTCGTTGTCTCCGGCCCAGGGTCAAAATCATGCGCGCAGTACTGAGGGTTCAAAGTCTGCTCCGCAACGGCTTCATTGCAGCGGCGTGCGTTCTTGCGTCTTATGCTCACGCGTCCGTCGTTGTGGTGGGAACGCGGGTCATCTACAACCAGGATGACCCGGAGGTGACGGTCAAGCTGACCAATCAGGGCGGGTCGCCGGGGCTCGTTCAGGTCTGGATCGACAAAGGTGACCCGAAGGCGGAACCATCGTCGATCAAGGTGCCTTTCATCGTAACGCCCCCCGTATCGCGAATTGATCCCGGTAAGGGGCAAACACTTCGCATCGTCCACATGGGTGCGCCGGAAATCAAGGATCGGGAGTCGGTCTATTGGTTGAATGTGCTGGAAATTCCGCCAGTGGCAAAAGAACAGGATGCCAATCGTTTGCAGTTCGCGTTTCGCACGCGTATCAAGCTCTTCTATCGTCCCGCGGATCTGCCCGGATCGCCGGAGCAGGCACCCGCCGGGATTACCTGGCACATGACTCAATCGAACGGCTCATCCAGTTTGCGTGCGTATAACCCCAGTGCATACAACGTGTCGTTTTCAAGGCTCGACGTCTCGGACGGGCGTGAGACCGCTTCATTCACCGACGGCGGCATGTTGGCGCCGGGCGAAACACGGCAGTTCCCCTTGACCGGTGCGCGTGCCATTTCCGGGTCAGCCACGGTGCGCTACGAGTTCATCAACGACTACGGCGGCCTTGCAAAGGGGGACGCCTCGCTGAAGTAAATACGCAGATCCCCGGAAATTTAATGTGCTAACCCCATCTCGCTGGCAGGCCGCGACGGCTTGCCGGGAGGAGGGTTTGTCTATCGAAACGAGTGAGTGGTATGAGGCGGTGTCAATCACGAACGCACTACAAGCTGAAGCTTCGCCCTCTGTGCGTGGTGGTTCTCGCCTGCTTTGCAGCAGTGGGGGCCGCCGCGGCGGAACCGGGTGGCGGGGTGGTAACGTTCAACAGCGTGTTCCTGCGCCAGCTCGGAAATACGGGTATCGACTTGACGCAATTCAGCAAGGAAAACGTCGCTCTCCCGGGGGACTACCTTGCTGACACCTATGTCAACGAGACCTGGGTGGGGCGGATCAGGATCAGCCTGAAGCAGGCGCAATCCGGGCGTGTGGAAACGTGCATGGATCGTGAGCTGCTTGAACATGCCGGCATCGATCTGGGCAAACTCCCGGCGTCGGCCCTCGAACTGCTCGAAAAGGCCAATCACAACAGCGAGCTGTGCGTGACGTTGCCGCAACTCGTGAACGATGCGACCGCCACGTTTGACAACGGCGAGCAGCGTCTTGATTTGAGCATTCCGCAGGCCATATTGAATCGTCGCGCGCGCGGTTACGTCGACCCGCAGTTCTGGGACGACGGTGTAACGTCGGCACTCGTGCAGTACAACAGCAACTTTTATCGCAACAGCGGCAGCTTTGGCGCGAACACCCAAGCCTACCTCGGTTTGACCGTCGGTCTGAATGTCGGCCCGTGGCGTTTCCGGCATACCGGCAATCTGAACAGCAGCACTCGCGCGGGCACCACCTATCAGGCGGTACAAACGTCGTTGCAGCGCACGATCGTCCCGCTCAAGAGCCAGTTCACAGTAGGCGACGCTTTTACCGATGGCGCGATGTTCGACAGTGTGGGCTTCCGGGGAATGTCACTGGCGAGCGACGATCGCATGTATCCCGAGTCGCAGCGCGGCTACGCACCTGTCGTTCGCGGTGTTGCGCGAAGCAACGCACTGGTTCAGGTTCTGCAGAACGGCAACGTCCTCTACGAAACCAACGTCGCGCCAGGCCCGTTTGAAATCGACGATCTCTATCCGACCGGCTATGGAGGAAATCTCCAGGTTGTCGTGACCGAGGCAGATGGTACGAAGTCGACCACGCTCGTGCCTTACGCGGCCGCGCCCAACGCGTTGCGTCCGGGCCTCACGCGTTACAACGTGACGGCGGGCCAATATCGCAGCGCACTGGTGGGCAGCCACCCACTGCTTTTTCAGGCGACAGTGCAGCACGGCTTCACGAACCTGATCACAGGCTATGGCGGTGTAGCCCACACGACAGGCTACGTTGCTGTCATGGCTGGGACGGCGCTCAACACGCCGTTGGGCGCGTTCGGTATCGATATCGCCCACGCCCGTACGACACTCGGTGATCACTCTACGCGCAGCGGCCAGAGTCTGCGGATCAGCTACAGCAAATATTTTGCCCCGACGGATACCAACGTGTCCGTGGCCGCGTATCAGTATTCCAGCGGTGGCTATCTTGGACTGGCCGACGCAATTGCTACCCGCTCAACCGGCTATTCACAAAATGGCGGTGTGGCGGGTGCCCGGCAACGAAACAGTCTGCAGATTACATTGAACCAGACGTTACCCGAGGGCTGGGGATCGTTTTATTTCAGTGGTACCGGGCAGAACTACTGGGATAAGAAAGGCGCTGAAGCGCAATTCTCGGCGGGTTATAACAACACGTTCCGCAGAATCAGCTATGGCGTGATGTTTGGCCGTCAATACGATCTGACATCCGGGCGCTGGGACAACCGCGTGATGGTAACGGCATCCATCCCGCTCGGTACGAAACCGCGCTCACCCGTGCTTTCCACGAACATGCAGCGAAGCTCGAGCGGTGGAGAAAACGTCCAGACGATGGTTTCCGGCTCGCTGGGCGAGGACAGCGCATTCAACTACGGCATTAGTACCGGCTACAGCAACAGCGGGACAACGGGCAGCGCGACAGGCGGCGCCAATGTGGCTTACCGCTCGCCAGTCGCAGCGGTCACGGCCAACGTGTCGACCGGTAGCGGCTACACGCAGTACGGTGCAGGTTTGTCGGGCAGCGTTGTTGCCTATCGCGGCGGCATCGCGACCTCGCCGTTGACGGGCGACACGATGGCGGTCGTCGAGGCGAAGGACGCCGGTGGCGCCCGCGTCACCACCCAGAGCGGCGTGCGTATCGACCGGTGGGGACACGCACTGGTGCCGGGCCTTACGCCTTTCTCCCGCAACGAGATCGGTATCGATCCCAAGGGGTTACCGGTTAGCGTCGAATTCAAGTCGACGTCGCAGCAGGCCGTGCCGACTGCCGGTGCGGTCGTCGTGACGCATTTCGAGACCGCCAATCCGGGACGCTCAGTGATATTCAACGTGACGGTAGACGGCAGCGAGCCCGTGCCTTTCGGCGCGGACGTGCGTGATGAATCTGGCCAGAGCGTAGGCACCGTCGCACAGGGTGGGCATGCGATCGTTCGCGGTCTGAAGGCGGCCACCGGAGAACTGGTGGTTCAGTGGGGTAGCGAGCCCCACCAGATGTGCCGTCTCGAGTACGAGCTTGCCGACGCGAAGAACACCAAGGCTGCGACCTGGGCAAATGTGGATGCGATCTGCCGTGCCGCTGGCAGACCGGGCTTGCCGGCAACGCAGGCGAGTTCCAGCTCCCAGCCGCTGAGATGAAGGGGAGGCGGCATGTCGGCAAGTCATTCAGGCAGAGATTTTCTGGAGAAGAGCGTGACAATAATCCGGAGAGGGAAATGTATTCAGTAATGGAATTGATCAAGCGATTTGCAGGAGGGCTGACGATCGCGTTCAGTGCGGTCGTCCTGCTCGTGCTTCCCGATGTCGCAAGTGCCGCATGGACCACAAACAACATGACCATCAGCACGTTGGGATCACGGACATTCAATAATGGCAATGCCGATCAGAACCACGCCGGGACAGCCATTGGGAACTGGACGTCCACAACGACGGCCACTGTCTGGAGCGGCAGCGCATTGGACTACTTCAGCGGCTACACATGGGCGATGGCGTCCCAGAGTGCGGTTGCGAGGGTGACCTATACAGATTCCAGCTCCGGTCAGTCGTATTCAGTCTACCCGACCGGGGTGCCCAATATCGGCGTAGTAGTAGGCATCGCCGACGCAGGCACGAGCACCTTCAAGCCCCTCACCGCAGCCTGGTCCCAGGTCTGGACGGGATCTGCCTGGGGCAGCCTTGGCTTCAATACGCGAGCACTGCTCGTCGCGACCGGCCCACTTAGGGCGGGGACGTATAGCATCCCGGCCCAGATCGTCGCGTCGCTCAAGGCGACATCAGACGCCGCTGGCACTTCGCTCACAGGCTCCGTTGCCACCCTAAGTATCTCCGGAGCGACGGTGACGGTCACTGCACAAAGCTGTATGGTGACGGCGGGGCAAAACCAGGTCGTTACCCTGCCAACGGTTTCGGTGGGTAATTTTCATGGCGTTGGATCGAGTCCGTCTGCAGCGAACTCCTTCAATATGCAGTTGAGCTGTCCAGCCGGTATTGCGCTCTACGCCACAATGACGGATGCGACAACGCCGGGCAACACCGGCAACTATCTGACATTATCTCCAGCAACAACAAGTGCGGCAGGAGTTGGCGTACAGATCTATGCCAATGGCTCGACCTCCCCGGTATCGTTTGGCCCGGATTCCTCTTACCCAGGCAACACGAACCAGTGGTACGTGGGTGGAAGTGCGAGTTCGCCGTCGACGGCATACAACATTCCGTTCACGGTG
The DNA here is from genome assembly GCF_000739775.1 of Paraburkholderia heleia NBRC 101817. Lineage (GTDB taxonomy): Bacteria > Pseudomonadota > Gammaproteobacteria > Burkholderiales > Burkholderiaceae > Paraburkholderia > Paraburkholderia heleia. The sequence continues at coordinate 8,179 of NZ_BBJH01000071.1, forward strand.
CGATACGTGCAGACAGCGGCAACAACGACTGCGGGAAGCGTCGAAGCGCTGGCAACGATCACATTTTCATATCAGTGATCAGTTTGGCGTTATCAAGTTGATCAATACATGATCTGCATAAAATTGATAAGGATACCGATTTGTTATCCGTTACGCTCCGTCTGTTACTGTCAAGGTGGAAAAGACCGGGATTCACATCTATCGTGTAATTCTATTTAATTAGATAGGCATCGGGCCGATCGCTCCTCATACTCCAGGTATTGCAGCAGCATGTCCAGGCGAGGTTTCGGAAAGCCAGGCGCCGTCCGATCAAGGCAGTGCAATTTTCCTCACGCCGCCCTCCGTGAAAAATTCGATTCATACCGCTCGATAACCGAGGAATTCTATTTAATCAGAAAGGCTTCGATACGATTAATCACCATACTCTAGACATTGTATTAGCGTGTTCAAATTTACACACTATTTAGTGCGCCATCCAGTAACTGATTGCCTTGGCATGCGCCTCCGCAATTGACCTTGTACGTGGATGTATTCAGGAGGTGGTCTACCATGACATTTAGCTTGATCCAGTTGAGCGGAATGATTGTAATTTTTTTCTCCGCTTTCGCGTTGGGTGCGATAGCGAGGAGGGGACGCAATCGATCGGCTGATTTTGGCGGCGATGGTTGTGCGAGCATCGGTGGCTGTGCCGCGGACGCAAGTAATCCGGCCGCAGAAGCCTTGCGCATCATGCGTCTACGTGACGTGATTCGTGTTCGGTGCTCGTATAGGACCGGCGACGGACGCGGCTTCCTGGTGCGTTGCTACAATACGACCTGTCCCCATATCAAGATTGCGGCGCATCGATGACGGCTCCAGGCAGGGCGCATGTTCCCGGCGCGACGTAAAAGGCGCAATGCTGTTGGCGGGGCGCAGCGCCTCCGATGAAGATTTTGTCGAAAATGTTTGAGAACCGTCCTTCTCGAAGGTGTGATGGACTGCACAAGTGTGTAGTTGTTTGGTTACACTCATGACGATGGGTTTGGAGCGCTTCCTGGCGGGCACAGCGTCGGCCGGTCCGTATCCAATGTTTGCGCGAACGGGTGAGGTTCGCCGACGTCCATGAGAGCCAGTTGCGCGCGTCGACTCCGAATATCGTTCAAGCGGGTCTGCAATTCGCGACGCCGCCTGACTATGTCCAAGCGTGAGTTCGCGGCGCCCGTTCGGTCAGGCCGACGAAGCGCCTTAGTCCTCTGATGCTATGTTTCGAGTCGCACTTGCGTAAACCTCGGGAGTCGGAATGTCAAAAGACCTTCAGCGGATTCGTGTGGCCATTGCCGACGATCATCCCATTATTCTGCTTGCCGTGAAGGATTGCCTGGAGTCGACGCTCGGCTATGAGGTTGCGATTCAGGAAACCTCAGGGCGGGGTCTGCTTGGCGCCCTCGGCAGTCAGCCTGTGTCGCTGATCGTGACCGACTTCTCCATGCAACACGACGACCACCACGACGGTCTTCGTCTGATTACGCAATTGCGGCGACAGCATGAGCATATCCCAATAGTCGTGTTCACCATGGTGACGAATCCGGGCGTGCTTACGCAGTTGTGTCGCGTCGGCGTGGCTGGCCTGATTGGCAAGGATGAAGAAATGGCCGAACTCGGGCGTGTTTGCCAGCGTGTCATGGCGGGGGGCGTGCGTCCATGTATGTCGCCAAGCGTCGAAAAACGGCTTGCTGAATCCAGCACAACGAAAAATGAGATCGCCGACTTTCAGATGCTTTCGCAAAAGGAACTCGAAGTTGTGCGGATGTTTTGCAGTGGTCTGTCGTTGACCGATATTGCGAAGCGACAGAATCGTACGTTGGGAACGATTGCGACGCAAAAGCGCTCGGCAATGCGCAAGCTCAATGTGGACAATAACATGGATCTCGTGAACTGCGCGCGGGAGCAGGGGCTGATCTGATGCAGCGCTTGATCAATGAACTTGGCGAATCGCCGCTCAGAAAGCTCTATTCACTCGAATCCAATCTCAAACGCGAGCGCAGTGTCTTTGCGATCGTCATTGCGTTGCTGGCGTGTGTAGTACTTGGCATCGCTGCGATGAGCGTAGTCGGTCTATTTCAGGGTACATTTCGCCAGGAGGAGCAGGCGGCACGCACGCATGAAAATAATGTGACCGATATCTTGTTGCAGCGGCGCGTGATGCTGACTACAGCAAGTCTTGTCCTTCAAATGCACATGAGCAGCGCCTTGCCGGTGTCCCCAGTCCCGCCGCCGAACGTTTGCACTCCGTTGTTTTCACATGATTCAGACAACGTTATTCTGCGAGAGAGCTGCAATTACTCTGCGCAGGTGTTCAGTAATTCCGTGCAGACGCCCAGCATGGCAATGGTGCTCGCCGACGGAAGTGCCGCGGTGGGTCATTTGTTTCCTGCGGAGGCGGCGCGCCTGCTAGGTGCGACCACGCCGGCTGGTTTCGCGCATGCCGTACTGGACCGTTTCAGGCAGCGGGGCGTGGACCCGCTCTACGCGGCGCGCAAACAGCAGATTTTGTGGATTGCCGTGCCCCCAACCTCGGCGGACGGGGTGGCGCGGCTGATGGGTGCTTCAGTCGTCATGGCGGGCGATCGTGTCCATGCAATTGTGATGACAAGCATCGACGTGCGCAACCTCGTTTTGCCGGTTGAGCGGCGCGGGTTGGTTCAGCAGCCGGTCCTGATCGATGTGGATGGTACGGCCTTGTCCGAGACGGGGCGGCTCGACCAGATTCGCAAGATCGATGACGCACTTTATGCCCGGCAAGACGGGCTCTATCACTGGGTTTCCGGTTTCGGTTGGGCACTGCGTCGTCCGCCGTTCTTCGCGAGCGTTGGGCACATGCTTTATCTGTTGCCGCTCAGCCTGCAATTGCGCGCGATCCGTTTGGATCTCTGGCTGATTGGGGGCATGACGCTTTTGCTCATCGTGATGCTCGGCGTGGCGTTTCGCTACTGGAATTACAAATTCCTGACGCGTATTTATTCCGAAGTATCGCGCGCACTCGATAGTGAGATACTCAACCATCTGTTGGTCCACGCGACGCCAGTTGGGCTTTGCATCGTCAGCCGGCCATCGCTGGAAATCGTCGTTGCGAACCCGCTCACTCGAGCCCTGCTTGGATTGCGTATCGCGGATCGTCATTTACCTGCCGGATTGCGGGACTCGTTCGAAAAGACGTTGGCGGAAAGCCGCGGGGAAGGGGCAAGCGATCGTATTTGGCAGTTCACGTGCGCGTTGGCGACAGAGGGTCAGCCGCCGGTGCACGTCGAAGTCACGGGAGCGCCGGCGAAACTGGATAATCGCGAGGTGTTTTTTTGCGCAATCAACGACATGACGGCGCGCTACCAGGCGGAAACGTTACTCAGAGAGGCTAAATTGACGAGCGAAGCCGCGGCCAGGGCGAAAGTCGCGTTCTTCGCGTCAATGAGCCACGAAATTCGCACGCCGCTCGCTTCGCTCGTGGGGAATATCGAGCTGGTCGCTCGCGGGCAACTCGCACCGGAACAGCGCGCGCGCGTCTGGGCTATGCAGAGTTCGGCTATGGGACTGCTGCAGGTCGTGAATGACGTGCTCGACTTCTCCAAGATCGATGTCGGTGAATTGACGCTGATGGAGGAGTGGGCCGACCCGGTAGATTTGCTTGACCGCCTGGCGCTTTCGCACGCGCCGCTTGCGCGGCAACAGGGGCTGCGCTTTTATACCGTGTTCGAACGGAACATTCCCCCCCGACTTCGACTGGATCCGATTCGTCTCTCCCAGATCGTCAACAACCTGCTCGGCAACGCGGTGAAGTTCACGCCGTCGGGCAAGATCGTGCTGCGTGTCGCATGGCGTGACAGTCAGCTCGAAATCAGCGTGATCGATTCCGGCATCGGTGTCACGGAGGAACTAAAACGCCGCCTCTTCCAGCCGTTCATGCAGGGCGACAACCACCGGCTTGCCAAGGCGCGGGGAACGGGGTTGGGCCTCTCGATCTGCGCGCGCCTGTGCGATCTGATGAACGGGCAAATCTCGCTGGACAGCACAGTTGGCGTCGGGACGCGCATAACGGTGAAATTGCCGCTCGAAGTCTCAAATGCCCGGCCCGCTGTGCAGCCCGGTCCGCTGCCTTACCATCGGCCGCTGTTGCTTGCTCGGGCGCAGGAGAATATCGAACGCCTGAGCTATCTGTTTGACCCCGCGCTGACAGTGATCGCGACTGCTGCGGTGTGCACCGACATTACCTCCGCGCGCGACCACGATCTTGTGATTGCTACGGACGAGATTTCGGCAGACGAAGTTCGGCTCTGCCTGGGCGAGGCGCACGCCGTTCTGTGGGCAACGGACGACGGGCCGCTAGTGCCTCGTCGTCGAGCAGGCGAAGGCGTCGAGGTATCGATACATAGCCTGACCGGGCTGAGAGCCGCGGCGGAGATGCTTGCACGTGAGTGCACGGCAGCGGATACGAACGAGGTCGCGCGCGTGGACACTGAATCGCAAACGATCGCGCTGATCGCCGAGGACAACGTGCTTAATCGCAGTCTGTTGCACGACCAGCTCACCACGCTTGGTGTGCGCGTCCTGGTTGCCCGTAACGGCGAGGAGGCGCTAGCTCTGGTAGAGAAGGAGCATGTCGACGTTGTGCTTACCGATATCGACATGCCGGTCATGGACGGCTATCAGCTTCTCGGCGAATTGCGTAGACGAGGCATGAGATTGCCCGTGTACGCAGTCAGTGCGAGCGCCCGCCCAGAAGACATTGCGGAGGGGTATTCGCGGGGGTTTACTGATTATCTGACGAAGCCAGTTCCGCTCGACAAGCTCGAGATGCTGGCCTCCACATGGAAGCGCAATCGCGCGGATGCCGATGCGCAGGAAGCCGAAGAGTATGCCATGCCGGAATTTCCGAGCGTGCCGCTCTCCTATACGGCCGCGTTTTTGCAGCAGACGGATCGCCACCTCGAGCAGTTTGAGAATATTTTGGAAGGGCGCGCACTAGGTCATCTGCGCGAGTGCCTTCATAGCCTGGCCGGTGGGCTCGCGGTGCTCGGGCCTTCGGAGCTTTACGAGCAATGCCAGGAGCTCAGGCTGCTCGCCCGTGAATCGGACTCGTGGTCCGAGGAGTTGGAGTTGCAGTCCACGGCTATACGCGACCAGTTGCGGAAAATGACCGAGCAGGTGCGAGCGCGTCGACCGGAGCGTAACGCGGTGTGATTTCTAAACAATGAGATTTGGTCTGTCACGAGAATTTGGATCTCAAGTTGAAGTGATGTGTCGGGTCGTTCGTCTGTGTCAAAGAGGTTAGATTTGTGTCGGCGTCGTTCAGGTTCTGAATCCTTTCCGAGGTAAGCCTATGAGACGACTTGCGATAGCGGACTTCTTCGTCAGGGTGGCTACGCTGATGTTAGTCTTGATCGCTTGCCTGTGGTTGTATTTTCATTTCGTATATGGTCAGGATGAGCTTTGGCAAGGGAACATCAACTTGTCTGCCGAAGTTCTTCCGTACCACGACGATTTGAAATTGCTCGTCGTTCATGTTCGGACGAAAAATCCGCGTAACGTCCAGTTCGAATTGAATAAGGAAGAGATGGACTCGTTCGAATTGAGGGCGCGAGAGTTGCCGCTGAACGGCGACGAAGGCAAGGTCTTCAATGAAGAGGAGGGGAAGCTAATCGCGCGCGCGGATTTGCTGCAACTTGCAGGAGGCGGCTACATTTTCCTGCCGAAAGCGGAGATGGACGACATGCAGGTGTTCGTCGTGCGCTCGGGATCATGGATCTCGCTTACGGCGGAAATGAAGAGCAAGACCGGCCAGTCTTATGTCAAGGAGAATGACGCTTCGATGGTCGTCTATGTGTCGAAAGCCGACGCAGCTAACAGCGTCGTGCGCACACGTTGATAACTGTTTCCCGTCAATTCGCTAAAGAAACGGTTCAAAAAACATCAAACGGCATACTGATTTTTTTGGGCGTTGCCAACTTGACGACTTCGCGTATCGTCATCGTCGCTGGTCGACGCCTCACGCGAACGTACGCGTCAACCAGGGCAGGAATCGGACATTTCTTATATGGTCGCCTCCCATTTGCAAGGTGATTGTGCGTGGCGAGAAGGGTGGTTGCGGACTTATACATGGCCTCGATCGCGGGCATGCCCGCCGGCCCCGATGGATTTCGCCGCAAAGGTCCTAATCTAAAAGGCGGACTCGAGGTCCGGGAAACGTCTCAGGCTTGCCTTTGCGCGGTCCAACCTGTCTTGCCATCGTTCAATACACCTGTGCAACCGTGAATGAGGCTACTGGTTTTGAGCCGTTATCACTGCGCTGGCACTGCCTCGTACGTTCGACCATATGCCAGCAGCGCCCAGATTGTTCGCGCCATCTTGTTGGCGAGCGCAACAGCAACGACGTTCGTTGGACGCCTGGACAGCATCTGGCGCAAACGCTCCGGCAGATGTCTTGCGCTCACGATGACCGATCGCGCGCCGTGAATCAGCAGCGTTCGCAAATACACGTCACCGCGTT
>NZ_BBJH01000070.1 GCF_000739775.1 Paraburkholderia heleia NBRC 101817
GTTTTTGCCAGTCTCGTTGATCGACTAAGTGGTTCCGGGGTTGGCGATGCCGCCAACCCCAAAATGGTTTAGGGGTATAGCTCAACTGGCAGAGCGTCGGTCTCCAAAACCGAAGGTTGGGGGTTCGATTCCCTCTGCCCCTGCCAACTTCTCGCGCCTCGGCGCGTTGTTCTTTAGGGTGTTATGGCGAATCCTTCCGTCGAAACTGTTAATACTTCCAGCGACAAGCTGATGCTTGCGGCGGGCGTATTGTTGGTTGTGGCCGGGTTCGTAGGGTTCTACTGGCTCGGTAGCCAGGAGTGGTATGTCCGCGGTGCAGCGCTCGCAGTGGGCGTGATCGCGGGGGTGGTAGTCGGTCTTCTCTCGGCGCCCGGCAAGAGCTTCATCGCGTTTGCCAAAGACTCGTACAAGGAAGTTCGCAAGGTCGTCTGGCCGACTCGCAAAGAGGCCACGCAAACGACGCTGGTGGTCTTCGGTTTTGTGCTGGCAATGGCCATCATTCTGTGGGTTTGCGACAAATCCATCGAGTGGGTGATTTTCTCGGCGATTCTGGGTTGGAAATGATATGAGCGATACACCGGCATCCCCGAGCGGAAAGCGTTGGTATGTGGTGCACGCCTACTCCGGCATGGAGAAGAGCGTGCAACGTGCGCTTCAGGAGCGCATCGAACGTGCTGGCATGCAGGACAAGTTTGGCCAGATCCTCGTTCCGACTGAAGAAGTGGTCGAGGTGAAGGGTGGTCACAAATCGGTGACCGAACGTCGTTTCTTCCCGGGTTACGTCCTGGTTGAGATGGAAATGACAGACGAAACGTGGCACCTCGTGAAGAACACGGCAAAGGTGACCGGTTTCGTCGGCGGGGCGCGCAATCGCCCGAGCCCGATTTCGCCGCGCGAAGTCGAAAAGATCATGTCGCAGATGCAGGAAGGCGTTGAGAAGCCGCGCCCCAAGACCCTGTTCGAAGTCGGCGAGATGGTCCGCGTGAAGGAAGGTCCGTTCACGGACTTCAACGGCAGCGTCGAAGAAGTCAACTACGAGAAATCGCGCGTCCGGGTCTCTGTTACCATTTTCGGTCGCGCTACACCGGTCGAGCTCGAATTCGGCCAGGTCGAAAAGCTGTAAATCGAATATCTACGGATCGCGCCTCGGGTGCGATCCGTTTTTCCGCGCTTACGGTCCGCGTTATGACCGTAGAGGAGCGCTAGTAGTCCAGTCGGCTGTCAATGTCGTCAAAGCAGTTGGCACAGCGAAGATTGTGGCGAGCGCGCGCTACCACTCACCAGAACGCTCACGCGTTCCAAAGAGGTTTTCAACATGGCAAAGAAAATCATCGGCTTTATCAAGCTGCAGATTCCTGCAGGTAAAGCCAATCCGTCGCCGCCGGTCGGCCCGGCGCTGGGTCAGCGCGGCCTGAACATCATGGAGTTCTGCAAGGCGTTCAACGCGCAGACTCAAGCCATGGAACCGGGTCTGCCGGTTCCGGTCGTGATCACGGCATTCGCGGACAAGAGCTTCACGTTCATCCTGAAGACGCCGCCGGCTACGGTTCTGATCAAGAAGGCAGCGAAGGTCGACAAGGGTTCGGCCAAGCCGCACACCGACAAGGTCGCTACGATCACCCGCGCGCAAGCCGAGGAAATCGCCAAGACCAAGATGCCGGACCTCACGGCAGCCGATATGGATGCAGCGGTTCGCACGATCGCTGGTAGCGCCCGCTCGATGGGCATCGTCGTGGAGGGCGTGTAAATGGCTAAGGTTTCCAAGCGTCAAAAGGCACTGGCTGCCAAGATCGACCGCCAAAAACAGTACCCGATCGGCGACGCACTGTCGCTCGTGAAGGAATGCGCCACGGCGAAGTTCGACGAGTCGATCGACGTTGCCGTGCAGCTCGGCATCGATGCGAAGAAGTCGGATCAGGTCGTTCGCGGCTCGGTCGTTCTGCCCGCCGGTACCGGCAAGTCGGTCCGCGTTGCGGTGTTCGCGCAAGGTGAGAAGGCTGAACAAGCCAAGGCAGCAGGCGCAGAGATCGTCGGTATGGAAGACCTCGCCGAGCAGATCAAGGGCGGCAACCTGAACTTCGACATCGTGATCGCTTCGCCGGACACGATGCGCGTCGTCGGTACGCTCGGTCAGATTCTCGGCCCGCGCGGCCTGATGCCGAACCCGAAGGTCGGCACCGTGACGCCGGACGTCGCGACTGCTGTCAAGAACGCCAAGGCGGGTCAGGTGCAATTCCGTGTCGACAAGGCCGGTATCATCCACGCGACCATCGGCCGTGCGTCGTTCGAGCCGACCGCGCTGCGCAGCAACCTGGACGCGCTCCTCGACGCGCTGACCAAGGCGAAGCCGGCAACGAGCAAGGGCGTGTACCTGCGCAAGATCGCTGTCTCGAGCACGATGGGCGTTGGCGTTCGCGTCGACCAGACGTCGCTCGCAGCGTAACAAGTTTCGCCGCGCTGAAGTTCGAAACGAAGTTGGGTCGGACCGCAGCGCGGATTTAAAGGGCTTTGGGCGGTTGTGCAGCGGCAGCAAGCGCGGCGCAACCGGTTGTCAAAGACCGTTGGCGGAAGTGCAGTAGTTGGGTGCTTCCTTAATGTAAAGCCAACGCAGATGGCGAACCCGAAAAGGTTTTGAAGTGCTGTAGTAAGTGGAAGCGGGCGGTAACGCCCGACGAAGCGAGCTGAGTTACTCCGGACTGGTCGGTCGCCGTTGTTGAACGCGGCGCATGTAGCGAAAGCAAAGTGTGTCGAATCTGGAGGTTAACCGTGCCACTGAACAAAGAAGATAAGCAGGCCGTCGTGGCTGAAGTCTCCGCGCAAGTCGCGAAGGCTCAGACCGTCGTGTTGGCCGAGTATCGTGGAATCGCGGTTGGCGATCTGACCAAGCTGCGCGCGAAAGCGCGTGAGCAGCAGGTGTACCTCCGCGTGTTGAAGAACACGCTGGCGCGTCGCGCTGTCGAAGGTACCCCGTTTGCTCCGCTGGCAGAGCAGATGACTGGCCCCCTGATCTACGGCATCTCGGAAGATGCCATTGCTGCTGCGAAGGTCGTCAATGACTTCGCGAAGGGCAATGACAAGTTGGTCATCAAGGCTGGTTCCTACGAAGGCAAGGTGATGGACAAGGCAGGCGTGCAAGCGCTGGCCAGCATCCCGAGCCGCGAAGAACTGCTCTCGAAGCTGCTGTTCGTTATGCAGGCTCCGGTTTCCGGTATGGCGCGCGCTCTGGCCGCGCTGGCGGAAAAGAAGCAAGCCGAAGCTGCTTAATAACGACAGGCAAGCGAGAAAGATCGCTAGCTGTTTCCGAATTCAAATCTGGAGTAATTACAAATGGCAATCGCAAAAGAAGACATCCTCGAAGCCGTCGGCTCGATGTCGGTTCTCGAACTGAACGAACTGGTCAAGGCTTTCGAAGAGAAGTTTGGCGTGTCGGCAGCTGCTGTGGCAGTCGCTGGCCCGGCAGGCGGCGGCGCTGCTGCTGCTGCTGAAGAGCAGACCGAATTCACGGTCAACCTGCTCGAAGCCGGCGCAAACAAGGTTTCGGTCATTAAGGCCGTTCGCGAACTGACGGGTCTCGGCCTGAAGGAAGCGAAGGACCTGGTCGACGGCGCACCGAAGCCCGTGAAGGAAGCGGTGCCCAAGGCTGCTGCTGAAGAAGCGAAGAAGAAGCTGGAAGAAGCCGGCGCGAAGGCTGAAATCAAGTAAGTTTCAGCGCGCTGTGCGAAGGCTGGCGGTTTTTACACCGCCGGCCTTTTTGTGCTTTGTGGGTTCTGCGTTTTTGTGTTCGATTTTTTAGAAGTCGGAGGCGGGATGCGGGACCCAGAAGCCAAAGAAAAACGTCTTTCGCCGGGTGAGGGCCTCAAGGGCACCATCGGGGCGCACGACGCTTCTCTTTGTCTTCTGAAGCGACTGCAGAAGGCAAGTTTGGTCGGGCAGCGGGCACGTTATGACAAGCCGAAATCCGTTGCCGTCAGCCAGCGGTTGGTAGAGGCCAACCACCAAGCTTCCAGGGCTCGCGAAGCCATCGGGTCTCAGTCGGTGAACACTCGGGTCGTCCTACCCGCCGTGATTCGGAGATCGTATGCACTATTCCTTCACCGAGAAGAAGCGTATTCGCAAGAGTTTCGCGAAACGCCCCATCGTTCACCAGGTTCCTTTCCTGCTGGCTACCCAGCTTGAATCATTCAGCACATTCCTGCAAGCAGAAACGGCGACCGCACAACGCAAACCGGAAGGTCTGCAGGCAGCGTTTTCGTCCGTTTTTCCTATTGTTTCCCATAACGGCTTTGCTCGTCTAGAGTTCGTCAGCTACATGCTGTCGTCGCCGGCATTCAACATCAAGGAATGCCAGCAACGCGGCCTGACGTACTGCTCGGCGCTGCGCGCCAAGGTCCGTCTCGTCCTGCTCGACAAGGAATCGCCGAGCAAGCCGGTCGTCAAGGAAGTGAAGGAGCAGGAAGTGTACATGGGCGAAATCCCGCTCATGACGCCTACCGGTTCGTTCGTCATCAACGGCACCGAGCGTGTCATTGTCTCGCAGCTGCATCGCTCGCCTGGCGTGTTCTTCGAACACGACAAGGGCAAGACGCACAGCTCGGGCAAGCTGCTCTTCTCGGCACGTATCATTCCTTACCGCGGTTCGTGGCTCGACTTCGAGTTCGACCCGAAGGACGTGCTGTACTTCCGCGTCGACCGTCGCCGCAAGATGCCGGTCACGATCCTGCTGAAGGCGATCGGCCTCACGCCGGAACAGATCCTCGCGAACTTCTTCGTATTCGACAACTTCACGCTGATGCCGGAAGGCGCGCAGATGGAGTTCGTGCCGGAGCGTCTGCGCGGTGAAGTCGCGCGCTTCGACATCAGCGACCGCGAAGGCAAGGTCATTGTCCAGAAGGACAAGCGCATCAACGCGAAGCACATTCGCGACCTCGAAAGCGCGAAGACGACGTACATTTCGGTCCCCGAAGATTATCTGCTCGGCCGCGTTCTCGCGAAGAACGTCGTCGACGGCGACACGGGCGAAGTGATCGCGAACGCGAACGACGAGATCACCGAAACCGTGCTCGAGAAGCTGCGCGAAGCGAAGATCAAGGACATCCAGACGCTCTACACGAACGATCTGGACCAGGGTCCGTACATCTCGTCGACGCTGCGTATCGACGAAACCGCCGACAAGATGGCCGCGCGCATTGCGATCTACCGCATGATGCGTCCGGGCGAGCCGCCGACCGAAGAAGCGGTCGAGGCGCTGTTCAACCGCCTGTTCTACAGCGAAGAAGCGTACGACCTCTCGAAGGTGGGTCGTATGAAGTTCAACCGCCGCGTGGGCCGCGACGAAATCGTCGGCCCGATGACGCTGCAGGACGACGACATCCTCGCGACCATCAAGATCCTCGTCGAACTGCGCAACGGCAAGGGCGAAGTGGACGACATCGACCACCTCGGCAACCGTCGCGTGCGTTGCGTGGGCGAACTCGCGGAGAACCAGTTCCGCGCGGGTCTCGTGCGCGTCGAACGCGCCGTGAAGGAACGCCTCGGCCAGGCCGAAAGCGAAAACCTGATGCCGCACGACCTGATCAACTCGAAGCCGATTTCGTCGGCGATCCGCGAGTTCTTCGGTTCGTCGCAGCTGTCGCAGTTCATGGACCAGACCAACCCGCTCTCGGAAATCACGCACAAGCGTCGTGTTTCCGCACTGGGCCCGGGCGGTCTGACGCGTGAGCGCGCAGGCTTCGAAGTCCGCGACGTGCACCCGACCCACTATGGCCGCGTGTGCCCGATCGAGACGCCGGAAGGTCCGAACATCGGTCTGATCAACTCGCTCGCTCTGTACGCGCACCTGAACGAATACGGCTTCCTCGAAACGCCGTATCGCAAGGTTGCGGACGGCAAGGTGACCGACCAGATCGACTACCTGTCGGCGATCGAAGAAGGCCGTTACGTGATCGCTCAGGCGAACGCGGCAGTGGCTGAAGACGGCACGCTGACCGACGAACTGGTGTCGTCGCGTGAAGCGGGCGAAACGCTGATGGTCACGCCGGACCGCATCCAGTACATGGACGTGGCGCCGTCGCAGATCGTCTCGGTCGCAGCCTCGCTGATTCCGTTCCTCGAGCACGACGACGCGAACCGTGCACTGATGGGCTCGAACATGCAGCGTCAGGCCGTGCCTTGCCTGCGTCCGGAAAAACCGGTCGTCGGTACGGGCATCGAGCGCACGGTTGCGGTCGACTCGGGTACGACGGTTCAGGCGCTGCGTGGCGGCGTGGTCGACTACGTCGACGCAGGCCGTATCGTGATTCGCGTGAACGACGATGAAGCCGTCGCCGGTGAAGTCGGCGTGGACATCTACAACCTCATCAAGTACACGCGTTCGAACCAGAACACGAACATCAACCAGCGTCCGATCGTCAAGATGGGCGACAAGGTTGCGCGCGGCGACGTGCTGGCCGATGGCGCATCGACCGATCTGGGCGAGCTCGCGCTCGGCCAGAACATGCTGATCGCGTTCATGCCGTGGAACGGCTACAACTTCGAAGACTCGATCCTGATCTCGGAGAAAGTGGTTGCGGACGACCGCTACACGTCGATCCACATCGAAGAACTGAACGTCGTGGCACGCGACACGAAGCTCGGACCGGAAGAAATCACGCGCGACATTTCGAACCTCGCGGAAGTGCAGCTTGGCCGTCTCGACGAGTCGGGCATCGTGTACATCGGCGCGGAAGTCGAAGCGGGCGACGTGCTCGTGGGCAAGGTCACGCCGAAGGGCGAAACCCAGCTCACGCCGGAAGAAAAGCTGCTGCGCGCGATCTTCGGCGAGAAGGCTTCGGACGTGAAGGATACGTCGCTGCGCGTGCCCTCGGGCATGAGCGGCACGGTCATCGACGTGCAGGTGTTTACGCGTGAAGGCATCCAGCGCGACAAGCGCGCACAACAGATCATCGACGATGAACTGAAGCGCTATCGCCTCGACCTGAACGACCAGCTGCGCATCGTGGAAGGCGACGCGTTCCAGCGTCTCGCACGCATGCTCGAAGGCAAGGTCGCGAACGGCGGTCCGAAGAAGCTCGCGAAGGGCACGAAGATCGAGCGCGCGTACCTCGAAGATCTGGATCACTACCACTGGTTCGACATCCGTCTCGCGGACGAAGAAGCAGCGGCGCAGCTCGAAGCGATCAAGAACTCGATCGAAGAGAAGCGTCACCAGTTCGATCTGGCCTTCGAAGAGAAGCGCAAGAAGCTCACGCAAGGCGACGAACTGCCGCCGGGCGTGCTGAAGATGGTCAAGGTGTACCTCGCGGTGAAGCGCCGTCTGCAGCCTGGCGACAAGATGGCCGGCCGTCACGGTAACAAGGGTGTGGTGTCGAAGATCGTGCCGATCGAAGACATGCCGTACATGGCCGACGGCCGTCCGGCAGACGTCGTGCTGAACCCGCTCGGCGTGCCGTCACGGATGAACGTGGGGCAGGTTCTCGAAGTGCACCTCGGTTGGGCCGCGAAGGGTCTGGGCTGGCGGATCGGCGAAATGCTGCAGCGTCAGACGAAGGTTGCGGAGCTGCGTGAGTTCCTCACGAAGATCTACAACGAATCGGGCCACAAGGAAGACCTCGACAGCTTCAGCGACGACGAAATCTTCGAACTCGCGAAGAACCTGCGCGAAGGCGTGCCGTTCGCAACGCCGGTGTTCGACGGTGCGACCGAAGAGGAAATGTCGAAGATGCTCGACCTGGCGTTCCCGGACGACATCGCGACGAACCTCGGCATGACGCCCTCGAAGAACCAGGTGCGTCTGTACGACGGCCGCACGGGCGAGATGTTCGAGCGTACGGTCACCGTGGGCTACATGCACTACCTGAAGCTGCACCACCTTGTCGACGACAAGATGCACGCGCGTTCGACGGGTCCGTACTCGCTCGTGACGCAGCAGCCGCTGGGTGGCAAGGCGCAATTCGGTGGTCAGCGCTTCGGTGAAATGGAAGTGTGGGCGCTCGAAGCGTATGGCGCTTCGTATGTGCTGCAGGAAATGTTGACGGTGAAGTCCGATGACGTGACGGGCCGGACGAAGGTGTACGAGAACCTCGTCAAGGGCGACCACGTGATCGACGCGGGCATGCCGGAATCCTTCAATGTGCTGGTGAAGGAAATCCGCTCGCTCGGCATCGACATCGACCTCGACCGCAACTAATCGGACTACGGAGAGAAGGCAATGAAAGCTCTGCTCGATCTATTCAAGCAAGTCCAACAAGAAGAAGTTTTTGACGCGATCAAGATCGGTCTGGCCTCGCCGGACAAGATCCGCTCGTGGTCGTTCGGCGAAGTGAAGAAGCCGGAGACGATCAACTACCGTACCTTCAAGCCGGAACGGGATGGTCTGTTCTGCGCGAAGATCTTCGGGCCGATCAAGGACTACGAGTGCCTGTGCGGCAAGTACAAGCGCCTGAAGCACCGTGGCGTGATCTGCGAGAAGTGCGGCGTTGAAGTGACGCTCGCGAAGGTGCGCCGCGAACGCATGGGCCACATCGAGCTGGCCTCGCCCGTCGCGCACATCTGGTTCCTGAAGTCGCTGCCGTCGCGTCTGGGCATGGTGCTCGACATGACGCTGCGCGACATCGAACGCGTGCTGTACTTCGAGGCATACGTGGTGATCGAACCGGGCATGACGCCGCTGAAGGCGCGGCAGATCATGACCGAAGAGGATTACTACAACAAGGTCGAGGAATACGGCGACGAATTCCGTGCCGAAATGGGCGCGGAAGGCGTGCGTGAGCTGCTGCGCGCGATCAATATCGACGAGCAGGTCGAGACGCTGCGCACCGAGCTGAAGAACACCGGCTCGGAAGCGAAGATCAAGAAGTACGCGAAGCGTCTGAAGGTGCTCGAGGCCTTCCAGCGTTCGGGTATCAAGCCCGAATGGATGGTGCTCGAAGTGCTGCCGGTGCTGCCGCCCGAACTGCGTCCGCTGGTGCCGCTCGACGGCGGCCGTTTCGCGACTTCGGACCTGAACGATCTGTATCGCCGCGTCATCAACCGTAACAACCGTCTGAAGCGTCTGCTCGAGCTCAAGGCGCCGGAGATCATCGTCCGCAACGAAAAGCGGATGCTCCAGGAAGCCGTGGACTCGCTGCTCGACAACGGCCGTCGCGGCAAGGCGATGACGGGCGCGAACAAGCGGCCGCTCAAGTCGCTCGCCGACATGATCAAGGGTAAGGGCGGCCGCTTCCGTCAGAACCTGCTGGGCAAGCGCGTGGACTACTCGGGCCGTTCGGTCATCGTGGTGGGTCCGACGCTCAAGCTGCACCAGTGCGGCCTGCCGAAGCTGATGGCGCTCGAGCTCTTCAAGCCGTTCATCTTCAACAAGCTGGAAACGATGGGCGTTGCCACGACCATCAAGGCTGCGAAGAAGGAAGTCGAGAACCAGACGCCGGTGGTGTGGGACATCCTCGAAGAGGTGATCCGCGAGCATCCGGTCATGCTCAACCGTGCGCCGACGCTGCACCGTCTCGGCATTCAGGCTTTCGAGCCGGTGCTGATCGAAGGCAAGGCAATCCAGCTGCACCCGCTCGTTTGCGCGGCGTTCAACGCCGACTTCGACGGTGACCAGATGGCTGTTCACGTGCCGCTGTCGCTCGAAGCGCAGATGGAAGCGCGTACGCTCATGCTCGCGTCGAACAACGTCCTGTTCCCGGCCAACGGCGATCCGTCGATCGTGCCGTCGCAGGATATCGTGCTGGGCCTGTACTACGCCACGCGTGAAGCGATCAACGGCAAGGGCGAAGGCATGACGTTCACGGGCGTGTCGGAAGTGCTCCGCGCGTACGAGAACAAGGAAGTCGAACTGGCTTCGCGCGTGAACGTGCGTATTACCGAAATGGTCCACAACGAGGACAAGTCGGAAGGCGCACCGGCATTCGTGCCGAAGGTCTCGCTGTACGCAACGACGGTTGGCCGCTCGATCCTGTCGGAAATCCTGCCGCCGGGTCTGCCGTTCTCGGTGCTGAACAAGCCGCTGAAGAAGAAGGAAATTTCGCGTCTGATCAACACCGCGTTCCGCAAGTGCGGTCTGCGCGAAACGGTGATCTTCGCTGACCAGCTGATGCAGTCGGGCTTCCGCCTCGCAACGCGCGCCGGGATTTCGATCTGCGTGGACGACATGCTCGTGCCGCCGCAGAAGGAAACCATCGTCGGCGAAGCCGCGAAGAAGGTGAAGGAGTACGACCGTCAGTACATGTCGGGTCTCGTCACCGCGCAGGAACGCTACAACAACGTGGTCGACATCTGGTCGAATACGTCGGAAGCGGTCGGCAAGGCGATGATGGAGCAGCTCTCGACGGAACCGGTGATCGACCGCGACGGCAAAGAAACGCGTCAGGAATCGTTCAACTCGATCTACATGATGGCCGACTCGGGCGCGCGGGGTTCCGCGACGCAGATTCGCCAGCTGGCGGGGATGCGCGGCCTGATGGCGAAGCCGGACGGCTCGATTATCGAAACGCCGATTACCGCGAACTTCCGCGAAGGTCTGAACGTGCTGCAGTACTTCATCTCGACCCACGGTGCACGTAAGGGTCTGGCTGATACGGCACTGAAGACCGCGAACTCGGGTTACCTGACGCGTCGTCTCGTCGACGTGACGCAGGATCTCGTGGTCGTCGAGGACGATTGCGGCACGTCGAACGGCGTGGCGATGAAGGCCCTCGTGGAAGGCGGTGAAGTCGTCGAGGCGCTGCGCGACCGTATTCTCGGCCGCGTCGCGGTGGCGGACGTCGTCAATCCGGAAACGCAGGAAACGATCTACGCTTCGGGCGACCTGCTCGACGAAGACGCGGTCGAAACGATCGAAAGCCTCGGCATCGACGAAGTGCGCGTGCGCACGCCGCTTACCTGCGAAACGCGCTACGGTCTGTGCGCCGCGTGCTACGGCCGCGACCTCGGCCGCGGCTCGCGCGTGAACGTCGGCGAAGCCGTCGGCGTGATCGCGGCACAGTCGATCGGCGAACCGGGCACGCAGCTCACGATGCGTACGTTCCACATCGGTGGTGCGGCGTCGCGTGCGGCAGTGGCCTCGTCGGTGGAAGCGAAGTCGAACGGTACCGTGCGCTTCACGGCGACGATGCGTTACGTCACGAATGCGAAGGGCGAGCAAGTCGTCATCTCGCGTTCGGGCGAAGCCATCATCGCTGACGATCACGGCCGCGAGCGCGAGCGTCACAAGGTGCCGTACGGCGCGACGCTGCTGCAGCTCGACGGCGCAGCGATCAAGGCCGGCACGCAGCTCGCGACGTGGGATCCGCTCACGCGTCCGATCATCACCGAGTACGGCGGTACGGTGAAGTTCGAGAACGTCGAGGAAGGCGTGACCGTGGCCAAGCAGATCGACGACGTCACGGGTCTGTCGACCCTCGTCGTGATCGACGTGAAGCGCCGCGGCTCGCAGGCTGCCAAGAGCGTGCGTCCGCAGGTCAAGCTGCTCGACGCGAACGGCGACGAGGTGAAGATCCCGGGCACGGAGCATTCGGTGCAGATCGGTTTCCAGGTCGGCGCACTGATCACCGTGAAGGACGGTCAGCAGGTGCAGGTCGGCGAAGTGCTCGCACGTATCCCGACCGAAGCCCAGAAGACGCGTGACATTACCGGTGGTCTGCCGCGTGTGGCGGAACTGTTCGAAGCACGTTCGCCGAAGGACGCAGGTATCCTGGCGGAAGTCACGGGTACGACGTCGTTCGGTAAGGACACGAAGGGCAAGCAGCGTCTCGTTATCACGGACCTCGAAGGCAATCAGCACGAGTTCCTGATCGCGAAGGAAAAGCAGGTGCTGGTCCACGACGGTCAGGTCGTCAACAAGGGCGAAATGATCGTGGACGGCCCGGCCGATCCGCACGACATCCTGCGTCTGCAGGGTATCGAGGCGCTGTCGCGCTACATCGTGGACGAAGTGCAGGACGTGTACCGTCTGCAGGGCGTGAAGATCAACGACAAGCACATCGAAGTGATCGTGCGTCAGATGCTGCGCCGTGTGCAGATCACCGACAACGGCGATACGCGCTTCATCCCGGGCGAGCAGGTCGAGCGTTCGGACATGCTGGACGAAAACGACCGCATGAACGCGGAAGACAAGCGTCCGGCAACGTACGAGAACGTGCTGCTCGGTATCACGAAGGCGTCGCTCTCGACCGATTCGTTCATCTCGGCGGCATCGTTCCAGGAAACGACCCGCGTGCTGACCGAAGCGGCGATCATGGGCAAGCGCGACGATCTGCGTGGCCTGAAGGAAAACGTGATCGTCGGCCGTCTGATTCCGGCTGGTACGGGTCTCGCCTTCCACAAGGCGCGCCGTGCGAAGGAGTCGTCGGATCGCGAGCGTTTCGACCAGATCGCAGCGGAAGAAGCGTTCGAGTTCGGTACGCCGGAAACCCCGGCCGCCGAGCAGCCGCAACAGCCGCATACGACGGACGAGTAAGCGCGGGGCGGCGCAAGCCGCCTTTCGCTGCGGGCTCGAATGCCCACGCCAAAGCCGCCTGGTTTTCACCGGGCGGCTTTTTTGTTGGTGCCGGCACTGCTCGCTCAAGCCTGCGGCCTCGTGCCGCAGCGCCGGTCGGCTCGCTGCGCGCATCGGTGAGGCGTGCTAACGTAGCGCGCCAAGCCCGCCTGTGCGGGGCTTTCCGTACGGCACTGGCGGCATTTATCTGAATCTGGAGGCGGTAATCATGTGGGTGGTCGGGGTCGGTCTCATCCTGAATCTGGTGGCGTGCGTCGCCAGCTTTTCGCAGCTGCTGCATCACGTCAGCAACCAGTCCGCAGCGAACTTCTTTGCGACCTTCCTCGTGATGTGGGCATTCCTGATCATCGGTTTCATCATGCTGCTGGCGGGCCGGGTCAAGGGCGGCACCGCGCTGCTCACGATCGGCTCGCTGACGTTCGTCGGCGCCAATGTCGTGCTCTTCGGCGCGAGCGTATTTGCGATCGCCGCCGCGGTCGTGGCCCTCGTGACGATCGTCGGTGCGTTTCGGGTCGCACGCCGGCGCCTCGTTGCCTGACGTACCTCCTTCGCCCGGGTTGTTCGCGTTCGCGATCTGCGATTTCCGCGGTTTCTTCTGGCCGAATGGCCAATCTTCACGGTGGCGGCGGTTAAGGCTCGTCCGGGTTGGTAAAATCCTGCCCATCGCCTTAGCTCCGCACGCTCACCGCTTTCATGTCCCGTTCCCTCGAAATCCTCAACGAAGTCTTCGGCTATCCCGCGTTTAGAGGGCAGCAAGCCGAAATCGTCGAGCACGTCGCTGGGGGCGGCGATTCGCTGGTGCTCATGCCGACCGGCGGCGGCAAATCGCTCTGCTACCAGATTCCCGCGCTCGTGCGGCACGAAGCCGGGCTCGGTGCCGGCATCGTCGTGTCGCCGCTCATCGCGCTCATGCAGGACCAGGTGGCCGCGCTCACGGAAGTGGGCGTGCGCGCCGCTTATCTCAACTCGACGCTGAGCGGCGCCGAAGCGGCGGCTACCGAGCGGGCGCTGCGCGAGGGCGATCTCGACCTGCTTTATGTCGCGCCCGAGCGCCTCATGACGCCGCGCTTTCTCGAGTTGCTCGAGCGCACGCGCATCGGCCTCTTTGCCATCGACGAAGCGCACTGCGTCTCGCAGTGGGGCCACGACTTCCGGCCCGAATATATCCAGCTTTCGGTGCTGCACGAGCGCTTTCCGAACGTGCCGCGCATCGCGCTCACGGCAACTGCCGACGCCATCACGCGCAACGAGATCGCGCATCGTCTCGCGCTCGACGACGCCCGTGTGTTCGTCTCGAGCTTCGACCGGCCGAACATCCGCTACCGCATCGTCGAGAAGGACAATGCGCGCTCGCAGTTGCTCGACTTCATCCGCGCGGAGCATACGCGCGCCGACGGCACCACGGATGCCGGCGTCGTGTATTGCCTCTCGCGCCGCAAGGTCGAGGAAACGGCGGAGTGGCTGAAAGGGCAGGGGTTGCGCGCGCTGCCGTACCACGCCGGCATGGAATTCGAGGTGCGCCAGAAGCACCAGGAGCTGTTCCAGCGCGAGGAGGGGGTGGTGATGTGCGCCACCATCGCATTCGGCATGGGCATCGACAAGCCGGACGTGCGTTTCGTCGCGCATCTGGATTTGCCCAAGAGCGTGGAAGGCTACTACCAGGAAACCGGCCGCGCGGGGCGCGACGGGCTGGCGGCCAACGCGTGGATGGCCTATGGTCTCGGCGACGTGGTGCAGCAGCGCAAGATGATCGACGAGTCCGAAGCCGACGAGCAGCACAAGCGTGTGCAAACAGGCAAGCTCGACGCGCTGCTCGGCCTGTGCGAAGCGGCCACATGCCGGCGCGTGCGCCTGCTCGCGTACTTCGGCGAAGAGAGCAAGCCATGCGGCAACTGCGATACCTGCCTCGAGCCGCCCGCCACCTGGGACGCCACGCGCGAGGCGCAAATGGCGCTCTCATGCGTGTTCCGCGCGCAGCGCGCGAGCGGCTTCAATTTCGGCGCCGGCCACCTGATCGACATCCTGCGCGGCAACCGCAGCGAGAAGATCCTGCAGCGCGGGCACGAGAAGATCTCCACCTTCGGCATCGGCTCCGCGCTTTCGGAACCGGAATGGCGCGCGGTCTTCCGGCAACTGGTGGCGTTCGGTTATCTCACCGTCGACCATGACGGCTACGGCTCGCTCGTGCTCACCGAGGCGAGCAAGCCGGTGCTCAAGGGCGAGCAGAACGTCACGATGCGCCGTTACGTGAAGCCCACACGTACGCGCACGTCGTCGAGCCGCACGAGTGAGCGCGCCGATCCGACCCTTGGCATGAGCCCGCGTCAGCGCTCGCGCTGGGAGCGCCTGCGTCTGTGGCGCACCGAAACCGCGAAGAGCGAGGGCGTGCCGGCCTACGTCATCTTCCACGATGCCACGCTGGCGGAAATCGCGCGCAACGGCCCGGAGTCGGTGGACGATCTGCGTGACATCCCGGGCATCGGGGCGCGCAAGCTCGAGCGCTTTGGCGAGGAACTCGTCGAGGTCGTCGGCGACGAATAAGGCGCGCCGTTCCCCGCCGGGCGTTCCGGGTATTGCGGGCGCGGCCCGATTGTCACGGCGCTGTCACTTCCTCCGTCGTCCGAAATGTCGCAAACCATTGACTCGCTTGGTCTTTTCGGAATATCATGCTGGGTTCCGGTCTTTGGGATGTCTGTGCTCGTCAATTGATTTGACGAAAACTAACGTCAAATTGCTCAATCCGGAGCTCGATACGCGTGGCTTTCCGCTTTGCCCGGAAAGAAATGCGTCGATTTTGTTCAATTTCAGGAATAAACAATGCCAACCATCAATCAACTGGTTCGCAAAGGCCGCGCTTCGGAAGTTACGAAGAGCAAGTCGCCGGCCCTGCAGGACTGCCCGCAGCGTCGCGGCGTGTGCACCCGTGTGTACACGACGACGCCGAAGAAGCCGAACTCGGCACTCCGTAAGGTCGCCAAGGTGCGCCTGACGAACGGCTTCGAAGTCATTTCGTACATCGGTGGTGAAGGCCACAACCTGCAGGAACACTCGGTCGTGCTGATCCGCGGCGGCCGTGTGAAGGACTTGCCGGGTGTGCGTTACCACATGGTTCGCGGCTCGCTGGATACCCAGGGCGTCAAGGATCGTAAGCAGGCTCGCTCGAAGTACGGCGCGAAGCGCGCGAAGGCTGCGAAGTAAGCAACCAGGTTGCACGGGTCGTCGTGCTCGCAAGAGTGCCGGCGATAAAAGCGACAGGTGCCGGATTGGCCGGTGCTGTCGAGTAAGTGGTCACCCGACCAGGCTGGTAAGTCCGGGGAAGTAAAACCCGGGATGAATCGGGTTAGTTGGTGGCCGCGGAGCGCAAGGTTTGAACCCGCGCTTCAACTGAAAAGTTAAAGGAAGAAACATGCCGCGTCGTCGCGAAGTCCCCAAGCGGGAAGTGTTGCCGGATCCGAAGTTCGGCAACGTTGATGTAGCCAAGTTCATGAACGTGCTGATGCTCTCCGGCAAGAAGTCGGTTGCCGAGCGTATCGTGTACGGCGCTTTCGAACAGATCCAGACCAAGGGTGGCAAGGACCCGCTGGAAGTGTTCACTGTCGCGCTCAACAACGTGAAGCCGGTGGTGGAAGTGAAGAGCCGCCGCGTTGGTGGTGCGAACTATCAGGTTCCGGTCGAAGTGCGCCCCTCGCGTCGTATGGCATTGGCGATGCGTTGGCTGCGTGAAGCCGCGAAGAAGCGCAGCGAGAAGTCGATGGCCCTGCGTCTGGCAGGTGAACTCTCCGAAGCGGCCGAAGGCCGTGGCGGCGCGATGAAGAAGCGCGACGAAGTTCACCGGATGGCAGAAGCGAACAAGGCGTTCTCGCACTTCCGCTTCTAAGAGAAAGCCCCTACCGGGGTTCGCTCAAAAAACGGAAAAAATTCCGGGCGGGTGCGCTTATCGAGCGCCTCGCCCGTTTGTGTTCAGGCACGTTGGGATCAACCCGGTCGGGGTGACCCGGCGCGCACCTCCCGATAGAGGATCAAAGTGGCTCGCAAGACTCCCATCGAGCGCTACCGTAACATCGGTATTAGCGCTCACATCGACGCCGGCAAGACGACGACGACCGAGCGCATTCTGTTTTACACCGGCGTGAACCACAAGATTGGTGAAGTTCACGACGGCGCCGCGACCATGGACTGGATGGAGCAGGAACAGGAGCGTGGCATCACGATCACGTCCGCTGCTACGACCGCGTTCTGGAAGGGCATGGGCGGCAACTACCCCGAGCACCGCATCAACATCATCGACACCCCGGGCCACGTCGACTTCACGATTGAAGTCGAGCGCTCGATGCGCGTGCTCGACGGCGCGTGCATGGTCTACTGCGCAGTGGGCGGCGTGCAGCCGCAGTCGGAAACGGTGTGGCGTCAGGCGAACAAGTACAAGGTTCCCCGTCTCGCGTTCGTCAACAAGATGGACCGTACCGGCGCGAACTTCTTCAAGGTCTACGACCAGCTGAAGAACCGCCTGAAGGCGAATCCGGTTCCGGTCGTGGTGCCGATCGGCGCAGAAGAAAACTTCAAGGGCGTCGTCGACCTCCTGAAGATGAAGGCGATCATTTGGGACGAGGCCTCGCAAGGCACGAAGTTCGACTACGTCGACATCCCGGCTGAACTCGTTGACACGTGCAACGAGTGGCGCGAAAAGATGATCGAGTCGGCTGCCGAAGCCAGCGAAGAGCTGATGGAAAAGTACCTCGGCGGCGAAGCGCTTTCGGAAGCCGAAGTCGTCAAGGCGCTGCGCGACCGTACGATCGCCTGCGAAATCCAGCCGATGCTGTGCGGCACCGCGTTCAAGAACAAGGGCGTGCAGCGCATGCTCGACGCCGTGATCGACTTCCTGCCGTCGCCAGTGGACATTCCCCCGGTCAAGGGCGAGCTCGAAAACGGCGAAACCGCCGAGCGTAAGGCTTCGGACGAAGAGAAGTTCTCGGCACTCGCGTTCAAGATCATGACCGACCCGTTCGTCGGCCAGCTGATCTTCTTCCGCGCGTACTCGGGTATCGTCAACTCGGGCGACACCGTGCTGAACTCGACCAAGGGTAAGAAGGAACGCCTTGGCCGTATTCTGCAGATGCACGCGAACAACCGTGAAGAAATCAAGGAAGTTCGTGCCGGCGACATCGCGGCAGCCGTTGGCCTGAAGGAAGCGACCACGGGCGACACGCTGTGCGACCCGCAGCACCCGATCGTTCTGGAACGCATGGTGTTCCCGGAGCCGGTGATTTCGCAGGCTGTCGAGCCGAAGACCAAGGCTGACCAGGAAAAGATGGGCCTCGCCCTGAACCGCCTGGCGCAGGAAGACCCGTCGTTCCGCGTCCAGACGGACGAGGAATCGGGCCAGACCATCATTTCGGGTATGGGCGAGCTCCACCTCGAAATTCTGGTCGACCGCATGAAGCGCGAATTCAACGTGGAAGCGACCGTCGGCAAGCCGCAGGTTGCCTACCGCGAAACGATCCGTGCAACGGCGAAGGACGTGGACGGCAAGTTCGTCAAGCAGTCGGGTGGTCGCGGCCAGTACGGCCACGCGGTCATCACGCTCGAGCCGAACGAGCAGGGCAAGGGCTACGAGTTCCTGGACGAGATCAAGGGCGGTGTGATTCCTCGCGAATTCATCCCCGCGGTCGACAAGGGTATCCAGGACACGCTGAAGGCAGGCGTGCTCGCGGGCTTCCCGGTCGTCGACGTCAAGGTTCACCTGACGTTCGGTTCGTACCACGACGTCGACTCGAACGAAAATGCGTTCCGCATGGCCGGTTCGATGGCGTTCAAGGAAGCCATGCGCAAGGCCCAGCCGGTCATCCTCGAACCGATGATGGCTGTGGAAGTCGAAACGCCGGAAGACTACATGGGCAACGTGATGGGCGACCTGTCGGGCCGTCGCGGTATCGTCCAGGGCATGGAAGACATGGTTGGCGGCGGCAAGATCGTTCGCGCCGAAGTGCCGCTGTCGGAAATGTTCGGCTACTCGACGTCGCTGCGCTCGCTGACGCAAGGTCGTGCAACGTACACGATGGAATTCAAGCACTACGCAGAAGCACCGCGTAACGTGGCCGACGCGATCATCAGCGCGAAGGCGAAGTAAGCATCGGCGCTCATTTGAGCACGCAGCGGACCCGGCATGGGCCGGGTCCGCGTAGCACAGTCACCGGTTCACCACTTTTTTGAAAGAAGAGAAACATGGCAAAAGGTAAATTCGAA
>NZ_BBJH01000069.1 GCF_000739775.1 Paraburkholderia heleia NBRC 101817
TTACCTGGGTGAATGAGTGGGCGAGTAAATCGCCGACACCCGTGAAGGCTGAACGCTTTCGAGAAACTTCAAACGCCGGTATGCGAACGACACCCGTCTGCATTTTCGGCGACCAGGCGGGGTGCGGCTAGCTTCATCGCGCGCACGACCAGCATGAAGACGTAGATGCTCGCGAATCCGCACTCCGCTCTCACGGTTTGCCGTCGTTCATCGCGTTCGGGCGGAGATGACTGGGAAGCGATGGCATGGCAGATTTTGGCAGAGGCTTGCTGTAGAGGAATCCCTGGGCAACCTCACAGCCATGAGCCTCGAGAAACGCAGCTTGCTCTGTCGTCTCGACGCCCTCAGCGACGACACGCTGTCCAAGACAGCGCGCGATCGAAAGTATCGCCTTTACAAGCTCGGCATGCCGGCGATCAGTCGTGACCTGCTGCACAAACGTACGATCGATCTTGAGCGTGTCAATCGGGAATCGGGTCAGATAGCTGAGAGCCGAATAGCCAGTGCCGAAGTCATCAATCGCAATCGATATCCCCATGCTTGAGAATGCCAGAAGCGAAGTCATGACCGAGTCGTCTTCCTCCAGCAGCAGGCTTTCGGTAATTTCAAACTCCAGCCACTCGGGTCTGCAGCCGGTTTCGTCAAGGATCTCCGTTATCGTTATCGCGAGATCGCGAGCCTGGAATTGCCTGGCCGAGAGATTGATCGACACCTTGCGGGACTTGTCACTGGCGCTATTCCATTCAGCGGCGGCACGGCATGCCTCGCGAAGTACCCAACGCCCGATATCGACAATGAGGCCGGTTTCCTCCGCAAGCGGTACGAACTGCGCAGGGCGAATGAACCCGACTCCGGGTCGATTCCATCTCAGCAATGCTTCCGATCCGATTACCTCTGCATTGCGAAGCAAAACCTGTGGCTGATAGTAGAGCTCAAGCTCGGCCTGATCGATCGCACGACGCAGTTCCGATTCGATTGAGAGACGCGCAGTCGCTTCGATCGTCAGGTCCTTCGTGTAAAAACGGTACCCGCGCCGCCCGGAGCGTTTCGCGAGATACATGGCAGAGTCTGCATATCTGAGCAAATCTTTCGCGTCCGTGCTGTCATCAGGATAGAGCGCAATTCCAACACTGCATGAAACGAACACTTCCCTTGCGCCGAGCAGGAATGGCTCGTCGAGGCGATCGATGATCGTCGCGGAGATCTGCTCGAGGATGTCACGCGCTGATATCCCGGGAATCAGAACAGCGAATTCATCGCCGCCAAAGCGGGCGACGGTATCGCCGGGACGGACGCAGGCGAGCAAACGACGCGCCGCCTCGCATAACAGTTCGTCTCCGACCGCGTGACCCATCGTATCGTTGACGCCCTTGAAACGGTCCAGATCGATCATCATGACGGCTGTCACCTGATCAGGCGAACTGACTGAGATTGCCTGGCGCAAATGCTCGTTAAACAGGACGCGGTTCGGCAGTGCTGTAAGCGCGTCGAAATACGCCAGGCGGTGGATTTTTACTCTTGACGCCTGCAGCTCCGAGATATCCCGTCCCACGGCGAGGACCGTTTCCACTGTGCCATTCGCACCGAGCTCTGGTGTCAGCCTGATCAGGTGACACAGTCGCCTGCCATCGTTCGCCTGCCATGTCAGCTCAAACTCCCTGTCTCTCGCCGTCGCGAATACGTCCGCGATGTGCTTCTCGTAGAGAACGGTGTCCGGACCACCAGGGAACTCACTCGGCGCCTTGCCGAGCAAGGCGTCTGCACCGCCGACAGAGAGCGACGCAAAAGTCGGATTGACGTAGATGCGCCGGCAGTCCTTTCCGTAGCGAGCCACTGTATCAGGCGAGTTTTCGACGAGCGTTCTAAACTCGTGTTCCCGGCGGGAGAGCCTTTCCTCGAAACGACGCCGTTCGGTGATGTCCCGTGCCACACCAAGCACACCCGCAACCGTCCCTTCTGCATCGAACACCGGCAGCAGCCGGGTCTCGAGCAAAGTGCGTTCGCGGTTCGCCGGGGCGACAACCCACTCGTCGTCGATGCACACCTGCATGGCATCGAGCGCCGCGATGTCCCGATGTCGAAAGAAGTCAGCCAGTTCGGCGTCGAAGATGTCGTAATCGGTTTTACCGAGAATTCCGGCTTTCGACCTGCCGGCAAACTGCTCAAAGCTATGATTGCACAGCAGGAAAACGCCAGCCGTGCTCTTTAGCCATACCATGTCGGGGATCGTATGAAGCACGGTCATCAACTGTGCGCGCGCGTCAGACAATTCGAGCGCCTTGACTTCGAGGCTCTTGTTGAGCTGGAGGATCTGGTCGAATTGCGTGCGCTGCTCGAACTCCGCGCGCTTGCGTTCGGTGATGTCCAGGATCGCACCAATCAGGCCGGCCTGGCGCCCTTGATCGTCATGAAACACCGCCTTGCTGAACTCCACGTCACGCACGTCTTTCTGCGCGTTCTGAACCTTGAATTCATAGCGCTGAATCCCACCCTTCTCGAACAGCGCTTCGTCCATCGAAAAGTAGGTTTGCGCCAGCTCGTGCGGACTCGTCTCGAAGACGGTCTTGCCGACAAAGCGCTCCCTCGGTACACCAAGGAATTCCTGGAAAGCGCGATTGAGGTGCAGGTAACGGCCCTGCCTGTCCTTCGAAAAGACGGGAATGGGGATGGTATCGAGCAGCGATTCAAGGAACGACTCACGCTCACGGAGCTTTGCTTCCGCGCGTTTTCCCGCGGTCATATTGAAATAGATCGCGAGCACCCCGGCTGCGCCATCCTGAACCGGATCGCTCGTGAATTGCACAAGGTAGTGCTCACGCTGCGCCTCGGGCAGGCCATCGAATGTGAGCTCGAGTTCGCGAGCCACGCCCGTGGTTGCCACCTCGCGGATGGCATCCAGGTACTGCCGCTGCACCGTCGCTGCAAGTACTGTGGTTTCGACATCTGGCGCACTGGGGCCTCCGGACGCGGCCTTCATCATCGCGTGGGCCGCGTGATTCATGTAGCGCCATTGGCCGTGCGCGTCGTAGCGAATGACGGGCATGGGCAGGTCCGCGACCGGTATGCTGTACCCGCTTTCTGCTTCTCTTTCAGGGTTATTCATATTGTCAAAAGACTGTTATCCGTATAACGCCACCGGCACCCCCGTTCCCGAGCCCGGCGACGTCAACAACGCGCGAGACTGCCTGCCATCTATTCGGTGACGGCAGACTACCGGATTCCTTAAGAGCGCTGACCTCGTCCGAAATCATTTGGGTATCGCTCAACATCTTCCTGTCAACTCTTCCCGGTCAAAGCGCATGCAGCCCTGTATGATTCACCATGTCGATGCAATTCGGCGCCCTCTTTTTCGCACTTCGCGCAAACGCAACCGTTTGCCTCTGCAAGACACGAATGACACTACGACGCACATTCTCATACCAGAAGCTTTCGCCACGCTTTCCATACGTGCCGTCTATGTAATCTGATTCAAGAACGTCCTGGGAAATGCCGTAAGCGCGGCACGTAGCACCCACTTCGCATAAGCAACAACTAGTCAGACTAATGCGTGCAATGGAATCAATTTGCGGGGATAGAACCTGAATCGCAGTCAAACATGATCACGTACGGCGGCGTCGGGCGAGATCATTTATTCGGAAGGCTTTGCAGGCGAACGATTGATCTTCGTGATCCCCGGGGGCAAGGTCGAAATCTCCACCCGCCGCGATGACAAGAAAGTCGTGATGGCTACGCTGGCCGTTGGCTCATCCTACGCGGCCGCGCTCGAAACGCTGCACCAGCGCGGCGAGATCACGATCATGCCTGCGGCGCGGTGTGGAGATCGGCATCGACGCGAAGACCCCTGTTCAACGCGGGCGGTACCACGCTGCTACCCGAATCGCCTGGCGTGCTGGCTCGTATCGCCGAGGTGCTGCGCGCGGCCCCGACGGCAATATCTTCGTGGGGGGGCATACCGACAGCACGCCGATCTCGAACGCGAAATTCGCATCGAACTGGGAGTCCGCGACAGGTATGAGTTCATGCGGCATGAGCAAGCCCAGATCGGGGTGGTTCAGTCGAAGCAGCGCCTCCGCGCCGGCGGGCGCCGCGCTTGCTCCAAGAGTGTAGTTCCAGGTACTGGCTCCAGGCGCGTCATGCAACGCGCGCTGGATCTACATCGCGCGCATCGCCGCCTCGTTCGTCGCGACCTCGGAGAACCGGTACATGCTACGGCCATGGCGACACCAACGTGTTTGAGCAGCGTGTCGACGGTTTCGCCATCACGTGGGAACAGCCCAGTGCCAATGCTTGGCGCCCGCCGCAATGTCGGCAATGGCATCGATAACCTGTCGGTACCGAATTGTCTGTCCTCTCCGATACCTTCCCTTAGACCTGCTACGCCTCGATAGACGCCAACGAGGCGAGATAACCAGATCGCTTTCCGGAAGTGACCTTGCCCCCGCCGGCGAGGAGGCCAGCCAGATGAATTCTCATAACAGGTCGAACGTCACAATCGAATATAATCAGTACTGCGAATACCTCAGCCAGATCCCTGAAACATGCCGGTCGCGAATATATTGTCGAGGCATTCGCAATGCAACCGACGAATACATGCCTGATTGAGGCGAAGCGACCCGGCCCTTTCAACGGATACCGATTTGCTGTGGTCATGGCTACCGTAATCAGGATTCCGGCGCAGCCTCGTCAGGACGAGCGGATTGCTTGCGCTCTTCCAGAGCGATGCGGGTTCGTTCGAGCTCTTCCGCGATCAGCGTCTCGTCTGGCAACACTGTCCGGTACTCGGCTGCCAGGATCTTGTTCGGCAGGTTGTCGAGCGCATAGTGCGCTTCGGCCGCCCCTTTCTCGGCACACAGTATCAGTCCGACTGGCGGGTTTTCACCCGGCTTCATCCAGTGCTCCCGTGCGTAGTTGAGGTACAGGTGCATCTGCCCGGCGTCCGCATAGCTGAAGCGGCCGACCTTCAGGTCGATGATCACAAGACACTTCAGTCCGCGGTGGAAAAACACCAGATCGACGCGAAACCACGTGTCGTCGATCCGCAGGCGACGCTGACGGCCAAGGAAGGCGAAGTCATCGCCGAGTTCCAGGAGGAAGTCCGCAAGGTGCTGGATCAGCGCCGCTTCAAGATCCGACTCCGAGTACTCGTCCCGGATATCCAGGAACTCGAGCACGAACGGGTCACGGATCGCCTCTTCGGGTGTCACAACGTCGCCCGGCTGCGCATCGCCGGCCTTGCTGAGGAGGGCCGCCTTGTTGCGCGAGAGCGCCAGTCGTTCATGGAGCTGGCTGCCGATCTGACGGTCCAGCTGACGTACCGACCAGCCCTGCCGCAACGCCTCCGTCTCATAAAAGGTGCGGGCGGCTGCCGTCTTCACGGAAAGCAGCCGCACATAGGCAGACCATGGAAGCGTGAAACGGCTGGCCAGCGACAGGTAGTCGGGCGTCGTTGCACCCGCGGTGACGGCGTCGTCTGCCGGGGGCAATTTTCCAGACGGTGTCTGGACATTCCCGGGAGCCTCCGATTTTCCAGACAGCGTCTGGAAAATCTCTTTCTCAGGCCAGGCGAGATAGAACGCGCGCATGCTCGCCAGGTTGGCCCGCCCGAACCCGCGGCCAAAGCGGCGCGTCAGGTCGTCCGCGAGGTGTGCGATGAGCGCCTGCCCATAGCCGGCACGTGCCCTGCCACCCTGCTCGCTGCCGACGATGCGCCGCCCGATCTCCCAGTAGGCAGCGGTCATGACCGCATTGACGTTGCGTGCGGCAGCCTGTCGCGCGGACTCGACCACCCTGACCACGCCATCATGAAGTCCGGCGTAGTCGCCAGGCACGATCACAGGCTTCGTCATGACGCGGTCACCGTCTCCCTGAGCGCCTTGCCAGCAGTGAATTCACCATCTTCACCGCGGGGATGTAGATTTCCGCGCCGGTAGACGAACTGCGGCTGGCGCGGGCCGCGTGGCGCACTACAGAAAATGAGCCGGAACCGACCGGTTGCACGGAAGCCTCCATCGGCAAGTGCCTGCATAATGATCCCGGGCTCGGCGTTCACCCGGTCGGACATGGCGGTCTTGCTCCCGCTGGTACCAGCCACTACCGTATCATTCCGTTCCTGCCTGCTCACGGCCACTCCTGTCCAGGATGTGAAACCTGGCACCCTACCGCACGTGCCGCATGCTGGCAAATCCAGGGCGCACAGGCACTCGGGTGCGCCCTTCCTTTCGCCAGCCCGATTCCAGCCATTCTGCCCGGTCGACGCCACGAGCGCGTATCCCACGTGCATCAGCCACGGTCTGTACCCACTCCCTCGTTGCCGGTCACTCCTGCCGCCGTGAGGCGCACGTTGCAGGCACAGCGCGACGACCGTTAGTTGCACAAATACATTGAATACTCAGGACGGGCGGAAGATCGGGGAGCAGCAGCCGTCACCTCGCGAGAAGAGCCGCAACGGCCAGCGCAGAGCGTGAAAACCCGGGCGCGCGTCGCCAAAGGTAAAATCTGATAGTGGCACTTGATGCCGGCAAGTGTGATCCCAATATGGCGTGTCAAATCCAGATCAACCAGCTGCCGGACATGCCCAACAAGAAGAACTCCCGCTCAATGCGTCGGCCGACGGCCGGATCGCACGCAAAGTCGCTCTTTCTCCCCATGCCCCGCAACGAAGCCGCGGATCTCGCACTGCGTGCACGGATTGCACTTGAGCGCCTGCGCAATGGTGAAGCGGACCGACCATTGATCAATCTCGTCTCGCAGGTCGTCATCATCGCGGGCTTCATCACCCGGGCGGGGCACGGGAAGCTCGATATCGGAGAGATTGAATGTGTCGAGCGTGGTCTCGGAGAGGTGCTCGCCGGGGCAGATAGCGGCGGAGTATGGAATGTGCCTGATTCGTTGATCGAAGGCCTCACCACCGTGATCAATGAGTACGATCGCCAGCTCTGCGTGACGCGGATGGAGATCGTTGTCCGGGCGAGTGACCATCTTGGAAAACTTGTTAATCTCGCGGCGCAAGATACCCGCACCGACGACAGCCGCCTTCAGGTCGCGCGGTAACTCATCATGTTTCCCGTCTCGGTATCACTCATCAGTCAACGCGACGTGCGGTAAAGCTTGCAGGCAGTGGAAAACATGCGGGTGCGAGAAAACTGCGAGCAAATGGCATACGGTTTGTTCTCACCAGCCCAATGGTAACCAGCCCCCATAGATGGCAACCAAACCACAGTGCGTACGCCGCGAATGAACGGGGATCGTGATTGGCACGCCCTGTTATTGCCCGCGAAAGCGCGCAAGCGCTCACAACAGGCCATTCAGCAACGTTCGGACAACGCGCTGCTGGCAACCACGTCCCCCGAACGAACACAACAATGGAAATTCGCGTCGCATATGAACATAGCCTGGCCTCTGCGCCGGAAGAATTCATCGTTCAGGTGCCGTCGCAACTCGTGACCGGTATTCCCGCAAATGTGCCGCGCGCGCTGTTGCCGGAGTTCATCGCGAACCTGATCGTCGAGCACTCGCCGACCATTGGAAAGATTCGCAATCTCAGGATTCTCTAGCGGATTGCTTATCCTGAGGTGACACCTGCCTGACGACCGGCGTTGTCGTGCGGCGCAAGAAAACGCAGAAAAGTCTCTGCTGCCTGATCGCGCGCCGGAAGCAGTGAAGGTTTCTGGCGTCGGGCGCCCTTGCGTCGGCGACGCACACACCGTACATGGGCGGTCAGTTCGAAGCTCTCATCCACAAGGCTGAGCGTCAACCTGAACTGCGTCAGCCCATCAGCTTCGATACCAGGCTGCACCCGCAGCGATGCACGCATATCGAGCCGACGGGCACGGTCCAGGAGTTGTGCGCGGCTCATGCCCGGCCATGCGAGCAAGATCAGCCGGTCGACCGACGGAGGAACCGACTCCGGAGGACAGTCCGCTGGCAACGCGAGAGACACAAGCTCGAAACGGTAGGACATGGGGCTTAAGACCGGCGGATCTGCGTGGGCGCTTCCTCATGGACAAACGTAGCGCCGCTCTCACGTAAGGTGACGCGCGAAGGGACCTGCGTGATCAGTCGTAGCGAGCCGCGAATGGAATATGGCCAGCAAGTCGCTCGCCAGCCACAACTGGATCGCCCGCTACCCGTTACGCTGCTCCGACTTCGGGCGTGGTAGCAGCAGAGTCAACTGTGGCCGTTACCTTTCTGGCTGCGACCCTGCGCGGTGCCGAAATTTTTTTCGCAGATGCTGCGGCCTTGCGTCCACGCCCCCCCCTTCGCCGGAGCGGCCGCCCCCCGGCCAGCCTTTTTCGTGGCTACTGCCGTCTTCGCCACCTTTTGGGGCCACGACACGCTTCGCGGCAGCCTTCTTCGCAAGCGCCGCCTTTGCGCCAGCGTCCTTCGTCGTTGCACCGGCTTCAATCAGGAATTTCGAGCGATCCTTGACGTCGCGAATCCAGAGCGGCGCGAGTCCCCGGCCCGACCACGTCGCGCCCGTTTTCGGATCCGCGTATTTCGGCGCAACGTGATGCACGGCTGCACGCGGGGCTTTTGCTGCCGCCTTAGCCTGCGTCGCCGCAGGCTTGCGACCGCGCCGTTTGGCGATAAAGCCCTCGATGTCAGCGACAGTCAGTCCGTGCTTATGCATCAGGTCACGGATTTTCGTCAGGCCCACCGACGACTGCTTTTCGGCATGCGCCACTGCCTGCTTCTGGAGTTTTGCAATTTTCGAGTGGATTGCGTCCAAGAAGCGGATGCAGTTCGGCCGGCGTAGTGAACAGAGCAGCAGCGAGCAGATGAGCCTGCTCAATGAGGCGATTGACGCCGATCTGGCCGCGCTCGAGATTGAACTGGAGCAGTTGCGACCGACACCTCGAACCGATGGCCAGCGCCAAAAGCCGAGGCGGGCAACCTTGCCGCCCGGTCTGCCGCGTACAGACGTCCATCACGAGCCCGCAGATACCCGGTACATCTGTCCATTAAAAATTTAGATGGACACGATCCTCGCCTTCGAGCCTTATGCAATCAAGATGCCTTCACCGGGTGCTTACGGTAATTCCGTTAGCCATGTACGTCGACATGACACGCCGCCGCGCTCGGCTAACAGGTGTACGCATATACCCGGCCGATTCGGTTTATCACTTCGCGTTCGTCATCACCAGCGGTCAGGACCACTCCAGTTGGCAACATCGTCTAAATTGAAGTCTGTACCGATAGCGACTTGCCTGGTCGATAGAGAGGTTCGTCATGAAGCTAACGTTATGGGTGGGGACATCGCAAAGGACGTGATGCAGGTACGTCGGGTAGACCCCGAAACCGGCGAAGTCGCCGTGAGAACCCGGGCCCGGCAGGCCGTGCTCGCATTGCATCGCGTGCGCCAGCAACTCGTGAAGTTTTGTACGATGCAGATCAACAGCCCACGTGGACTGCTGACCGAGTACGGTGAGGCGATGAGTGTCGGCCGGGTAGCGCTGGAGAAGGTGGTTGTCGGCATTCTGGAGAGATTGGCCAGGCGACGGCCTGCCTTGCCTCGACGAGCAACGCGCAGCTTGGCTACAGCGTTGCGAGTCCGAGTACCGTCCTCGGCCGAAACGCTGGTGCGAAAACTGGAAGAACATACGACATTTCGCGATAGCTTCTCAACGTTTTGCTCGCTTCCGTCGACAATATCGCGCGCTTCGTTCTCCTCGGGAAGTCAAACCGCTAGCGCCGCGGTCGCCAGTACGCGCCGCGTTTCTCGGGAGCCTACCCAGTTTCTGCTCACTCTAATCGTCGACCGTAGCGATGAGAATCAGACGACTCTTGGGCAGTCCGTCCTGCCGCCATATACCTCCCTCCTCGCGAACCATCCTGTTCCTCTGGGCTTTTGCCAATGATATTTGATACATATTACGTAATTTTCAATACATAATATCTATGTAGCCGTTCTGCGTAGCGCACATTCGGGTTGAAGAACATTTCCCGTAGTTCATGGCATCACAAAACCGTGAAACATTATTCAGAATATCGGCCAATGCGGCACCGGATAAGGGTTTGCGAATGTTTTGCTTCTTTTTGCTTATGTTTCACGGAGCAGACAGCCGCGCCAGCGCACAATAGCATCCCGTTGCCTTCCCGGCGGCGCATTACCGCTATTGCGAGTCCTGGGTCTCTGACAGCACACTGCGCCAGTGTCCACAAATTACCGTTGACGGCTTTGCATGCTGAGCGACATCATACGGTTAGTTGCATAATTAAATTGCTGCGCACCGGATCTGCGAGCTTCTGTTTGGAACCTGCAGCGTTCGAGCTTTGTGCGCGACATGCGAATCTCACAACTCCGCCTCCGCGGCATACCGAACTGAGATTTCTCGCGCTAGCTCATAGCCTTGAAGTTGCGCCAGCTCGGTTGATCGGATTGGTTACCGCGAGAGTCGTGCTCTAGCGGTTGGCTAGATAGTCGCGGTTGGGTTCGATCCGTCAAGGAAGCTGCCTCGCTCTAGTGACGCAGGTGGCCCGCAGACCTTCTTTACGTAATGTCGACGATGATCCTTGCTTTCGTGAGCCGTACCGCATCTCCAGATTACCCGTCGATTCGATGGCCTTCAATATTCAGGGCGTCGCGGCAGACGGCGCCATGCGGGCAATCACCCAAACGAAACCGGCCAGTTCGCGTACCACAGCTACGCATACCTTGTTGGCCTGGACACCGCGGTTGCGCAGCCGCTGGAATCTCGCGCACGGGCGAACCTGTGCCTCCAAGGCATGCTCCCGGATCGGCTGCGCCAACGCTCGCTTGCGGGTGCGCAGTTCATTGCTCACGCTCGGAGCGAACCGGTAATTTCAAGCGGATTCGATAAGCAGTCGCCTCGTGTGCATTGCCGGTCTTGGTAATCGCGCCTCGTCGCACGCTGGCGCCACTGGAATGCTCCGAGGGAACCAGTCCCCGAGGTAACCCATGAACTGGCGGGCGGTGGCCAGACGACCTATGTTACCGACCTCCGCTACCAGTCCGATCGCCACCCGTGTCGATGCCGCGCAGGGCCCGTAGCGCGGCTACCACCGATGCGACCTGTTCACCAGTGCGCTATGTCCCAAGGCGCCACTGAGCCGCTCCACGCGAGCCTGGGTGTCTTCGACGGCATGCTGGTATTCGGCAAACGCCAGCTGATCGGCGCTTTGCCCGAACCGTCGATCGGCGATCCAGCGCAGATGCATGCGACTCCAGGCGGTCTTGCACGGATAGATGCGTCCGTGACGCAGCAGGAATGCCTTTAGTTGTTGACGGGCCTCGAGTTGCATGTTCGCCGCGTCTTCGCGCACGTCACAGGTTGCGCAGTGCTTCATGCGCAGCATCGGGAATCCGGATCGCCGCGAGTTCACCGGTCCGCGAGAATCCTGCCAGGCGCAGGCAGTCGCGGCGGTCATTCTTGATCCGGTCCCCGCCGCGGTGCGGCGTCAGCAGGGGAGCGGTAACCTGACATGGGAGCCATGACCGGAGAGTTCGCGATACAGCCCATAGCCGGTTGGCCCAGCCTCGTAGAGCACGCTGACCTGTGCAGCTTCGCCGTATTTGCGCAGAATTTTCAGCAGTGTTGGCACGTCATACCGGATGGTGCCGGTAGACCGCGCATCTTCCCGACCAGACTCGCACACTGCAATCGAGGTGCTGTCCTTATGCACGTCCAGTCCGACCAAAAACTTGATAACCTTGTCTATGGCCCGTCTCCTGAAATTCCGCGCTTGGCCAACCCAGGCGTATGTGGCTCGGCACACTTCGGTGCGCAACCCAACGATACACAAGACGGGCCCTCATGGTGTCCAATCAGCAGCGACCATTATGTCTAGTGCAATCTAACTTGGGCCTATATTGCCGGTGCGTGCGTCGGCCTTGACAAGCAGAATCCATCGTATGGCCCACGCCAACATACGTCTATGTTGGTGCCAAAGGACCGAAAAAGCGGAAGAGCCGACGTGTCTACGACTGCCCTTGGCTCGAGTCCAAACGATGGACCGGGCTATGAGATGTGCCAACTCGCGGCACAAGCGTCATGGCGTTTCGAAACTCACGTTGTGCCAAAAGAACCTGCGATCGACGTTTAAAATCCATACTATGGACTCTTGAGACTTGCGACGCTCTCGCCCCCGTCCCTCGGCTGCGGTTTGCGTAGCAACTATGGTCATACTGCGCGTTACCAAGCTCTCCACGACTTCCCAATCCATACTATGGACTTTCCCATCCACGGGCTTGTCTTTAGGCGCGGGCCCCTCATAGAGAAAGACTCCGTCCGGCACATGCCCTCATATCCATACTATGGATTGCGCGGCATACATAACAAAAAAGCCCGCACCAGGCGGGCTTAAATAAGGTTACTCACTTCATTTCGGGTGCTGATTGAACGACTGACTGATAAGCGCCCGGATCTGTGCCTCAAGAGTCTCGGTAATCATTCCCGGTTTGAACTTGACTGCAAACCCGTTCACATCCTTCGTGATCGAACCCGCGTGCTCCTTGCCGGCGAAGAACTTGTCGATACTTCTCTCGTTTGCGGTCGTGGAGGTTGCTCCCCGTGTCGCGAGCAGCTTGATTGCGGCCGCGATCTTTCCTTGCTCAAGATCCCCTGAGACAACGTCCGGCCACAACTCTCCTGCCGCCGCCAAGCCAGCTTCACCAAATTTCCGGATCGCCGACACGATCGCCTCGGCAGCGTTGGCACCCAACAGACGTGGCTGAATCTCCAGATCCTTGAGAATAAACGCTGGCAGCTTGTCGAAACTCAGGAACTGAAAGAGACCGCTTCGCGAGAGGCCAAGCGCTTCCGCCAGTCGTTTCCGGTCGGGAAACTCCTTTTCTGTGCGCCGGATCGACAGGCTGATTTCATAGTCCGATAGATCGTCGCGGCTGACGTTTTCAACCATCGCCAAAACCGCCATATCCGAATCCGAGCAATCCGCGACGACCGCCTTGATCGTATCGAGTCCCAGAACCTTGTGTGCGCGCCAACGCCGCTCGCCCGCAACGATTTGATAGCCCGACTCGACGCGGCGAACCACGATCGGCTGCACCTGCCCGACCTCGCGGATCGACTCGGCCAACTCGCTCAGCTTTGCTTCGTTGAATATGCGCCGAGGCTGCCAGGGATTGGGCGCAATCTCCGCGACGGGCAATGCCGACGTGACGCCTGCTGCCTCCAGTTCCTGGACGCGAAGTTGCGCAACAGCAAGCGCACCGGCGAGCCCCGGTGCGGTCTGCGTGCGCTCCGAGCGCTTCACCTCGTCTTCCTTGATCGCCGACGTCTTTCGAATACCCGCCGTCTTCGCCAGCAGTTGTTCACGCATGTTGCTCATTGCGCAGTCCTCCATTTTTCTTCATAAATTTCGTCCAACCAGCGGCAATAGTCGATGAGGGGCTGCCGTACACGTTGGAGTGCCTTGGCTGCGCTATGTGAGCTGCTAATATCGAATACCGTGGAAAAGGCCAGCGCTCCGGTGCTCATGACCGAACTCGCAGGCACCTCGATCGCATGGAGCCAGTTCTCGTAGGCACTCTCCGCCCATGCCCGTACGATCGGCGCCGATGAAGTCCGTCCATAATCGACCCTCGACAAGAGTAGGGAGATGAAGTCGTACTTCTTCCCTTGCTCATACTTGATGAAGCTCTTCGATACGTCCGAAAACAACCGCCAGAATGACAGAGAGCTGATGAAATCGAGGTTTTCGGGCACCATCGGCATTACCAGCGCGTCAGCTGCCAGCAATGCGTTCAGGTTCATATAGGAGAGCGACGGCGACGTATCCATGAGAATGTAGTCGTACTGTTTGCGCAGCGGCTCGAGGCCCTCCCGCAGTACGGTCCAGAACTTAAATCCCGGCTTGACCTTCTGCATCGCGGGCAAATGGAATTCTGCCCCGATGAGTTCCGTGTGCGCGGGTATGACGTCGAGGCCATCCCAATAGGTCGACTGAACACGTGCGCCCAATCCGCCTTCGATTTGCTGGTCGTAAATATAGGGAAGTACGGTGTCTTCCGGCGTTACGTCCTTCTCGGCATATAAGCCGCAGAGTTCAGACAACGAGGCTTGCGGATCAAGGTCCACGACAAGAACCTTGCGCCCGCGCAGTGAAAGCCCCTGAGCAAGGCACATAGTGGTAGTCGTCTTTGCCGAACCGCCCTTGAGTTGGGCAGTGATAATGACTTTCCCGTCCGGCTCCCTGGTCCCGGTGACGAGCGGAGTCTGGTAGATATCCGAGACTTTCTGTACCCAGATGCGGGCCTCTTCGAGCGTGAAAGTCCGGGTGCGCCCCGAGCCCGCTGCCGTCCCCGGTGGCAATTCGCCATCCCCCTTCGTGGCCAGATATTGAACCTGGGAATGGGTGATGTTGCACATCGCGGCAATTTCACCTGTCTTGAACACTGGGGCCGCCTTTCGAGGCCTGGGAGCAAGTATGGTTTCGCGCAATTCATCTGTAAAAATCGACACCTTTTCAGCGAACGCGCTAATCTGTTCCAGGGGTACAGTCCGATCGACTGCTGGAAGTTGGCTTGTTTTCACCATTCTGAGGTTTTCGAGGAAATTTCGATAAAGCTCATAATACAGAAGCAACGTGGATTTTTCAGCCTAAATCGCTGTAAACACAGAAATTCATTCGATTTTTGGGCCCGAATTGCCGAAAATCGTATCGCCACATGCTCAAGGCCTCTTCGAACTGACACAATGAGGCTCACCTTCGCACTCGCCTAGCCCCCAGCAAGGCTCCGATAAATAGCGCAAGCGGCCTGCTCAAGGAACCGCGGCACAAATAACCTCACCATCATCCACGGCATATCACACGCCTTCCGCGCAATTGAAGTCGTCGACTGTTGCCGGCACGCACAATAAACCTCACCTTGGATTGCATGTACTCATGTGTTGCAGAGAACGACAAATCCGTAGAAGTAGCTCGTCACATCATCTTCCCAAGAGTCCCGTGCGCTGCAAAGCAGCAATAGGACCGAAAGTCGATGCTCTGTTTGTAAGTTGTTTTGTAAACCTAAAAACTGAACAAACAAACTAACAGTATCTCCATCCCTTCATAATAATCAGCCACTTAAGCTAGGAAAGGTGAGGCTGATTGTGCTGAAGGTGAGGTCAGTTGTGCATTAGGGGGAGGTTTTGCACCCGCAAAGGTGAGATCGAAGTATCACGATGGTGAGGTCCGTTGTGTGACACTTCCGCTTGTCCACAATGGTGAGATTCATTGTGCGAGATAGCGCGAGCCTTACAGGAACCCTTGTTGCACGGAACACCGCGAGAATCTGGACTCGTCGGTGGTGAGGTTGGTTGTGTGCGCGGTGAGGTTGCTTGTGCGCAGTTCGACGCCAAAGCGGGGTCCCTCCTGTATCGCCTCACGATGGTGAGGTTTGTTGTGTTGACAGCTCACCTACGGGTGATAAAGTCGCATGACTTCAATTCGTGCAGACCACGCAATGGCATCGGACAATCCGCAAGAGGGCAGAACGAGAACGACGCCAAGGCAGATGGCCCTGGCGTTGTTCGAGGACATGTTCGACCTCGGTTTGCCCGTGAACGAGTCAAGCCGCGAGATCGGCTATCAACGCAACAACTTCTTCACGGAAATCGTGAATATGGGGTTGCCGGCGCGACGCTTCCTGGACGCGGCGTACTTCATCGTCGCCCAGGAAGTGCAGCCGCAGGATCAGTACGATGTCGAGCTTAACTATTTCAAATGGCTGATGCGCTATGACAGTCGCAATCTCAAGCATCTGCGGACGATTGCGGACGAAGCGCAGAACGCAAAGATCCGCGTAACGAACACGCCTTCCGACCGCGATCCCCGTGAAGACGATCTATGGGTCCAGGTGCAGCTCATTGGCCTCGTGGCCTTCCATCGCGGCCGCATTCGGTTCGACGTTCACCCGACTCTGGTGCCGCATATTCGCGATCCGCGCACGTCGCACTGGCTGAGCCTGCGCATCTCGACCGCTTTCACACGTAGTCTCGCGCGAGCCATCTACGACAAGGTTCTGCCCAGCGTAGGAGGAGGGCGCACCGAGTGGATCCCGCTGGAAGTGATGCGATCATGGCCAGGAAAAATGGGCGCGAACGCGGCCATTTTCAAATACTTCAAGCGAGACTGGCTCGAACCCGCAGTCAAGGAAATCAACGAGGTTTCGGACATCGAACTCTCGTACGAAACGAGGACCGAGTCCACGTCGTCGAAGAAGATCGATCGCATCCGCTTCGTACTCAGGCGCAAGGAAACGGCGGACGCAGTGATGGCAAGCCTCGCCGATGCGAGCCATGTCTACAAGGTGTTGAAGGACGAGTTCAATCTTTCGTCCAGACAGTTCAGCGAGATCTCTGAGAATCGCGATACGTGGACGGACGAACGTATCCAGCAGGCGATCGAGTACACGCGCTTCCGGCTGCATCGCGGCCAGGTCAAGAGGAGCCCGTCCGGTTATCTGATGAAAGCGCTACGCGATAACTGGAAGATGTCGGAGGCCGAGCGGACGATGGTTGACGTACAGGCGAAGCTGCTGGGCAACGAAGCCACGCGGAGCGCGGAAGCGGCGGCCGTTCCTGCTCCTGTCGCGCGAAGCATTGCGTCGAGAGAGGAGGAGTCGCGGGCACGCATGAACAAGGAAGCGACGCTCGGCCGCGAGCACTACCTGGCGGCCGATGAGCGGAGCAAGCGCGATTTCATCCGTGGCTGGGTGACGTCCCGCGAGGGCAAGCTGATGCTTCGCCGCATGAAACTCGAGCCGACGGACGTCACCGAAGACGATATTCTCGCGAACGCAGAACTCGGTTGGTACCTCGGGCAGTTTGTTTTTGGACGAATGAGTGCTACGCGAGCGGGCAAGTAGAGGGCATCAAAATCTCGAAGCGTTTTTTTCATGCCTTCCATAGACGCTCAAATTAGCTGAGTGGCTACTCGCGGGTTCTGTGCCGTGCTGATGGTGTCAATGGAACTCGCTGTCATCGCTCAACAGCCACCCTGGAATATCACGCTTGCCGTTGAGGACGCGCCAGACCTCGACGTAATCCTTGCGCTCAATGTAGAAGATCAGATGCGGGTAGCGATCGAGAGACCCTGAGCGCAGGCCCGGTATGTCCAGCTCGTACGCGTAGCGGAGAGAGCCGATGTTGGGGTGCTTGGCGAGATGCGTGTATGCCTGCTCGATCTCCGCGATAAACCCGAGCGCTGCCTGTTCCGAGTCTTCGTCCACGAGGTAGTGGGCCAGTTCCTCTTCGACGTCCTGCCTGGCCAGCCGGGTCGGGATGACGGGCTTGACCGTCATTTGCGCGACGTACGTACGCGGGCGCGCAGCGATTCGAAGTCGCCGATCTGGAAATCGCAATTAACGGTCTGTAGCTGGCCCCGGCACGCACTATCATTGGCGACAGAGGTGATGTGCAGCCCCCGCGGCTCACTACGCGAGCAACGAAAGGCCCTGAATTCGGGCACGAGGAATGCAGGTCGGTTTGCGACGATCTACGGGATTGAATAGACGCTTGCCATCGCAAGGTAGTCGGCATCAGCCGGATCCGCGAGGCCCGAAGTCGCTCCCTGCAGGATCATTGTGCGCAGGCGCTTGCGATCCTGATCCTTACGGATAAGGATCTGCCGATCACCGGAATCGCCGAATTCGCGGTGAACCAGGTTGTCAACTACCGCATGCGGATAAGCAACAGCTGCGCTGGACGGACGAAGGGGCGCACTGCATGGCGCAGGTCGGGGTTGCGGTTTTGAATGGCGAATTCTCGCCTTGTCGCACAAGATTGCAGTGCCGGCGAGGTGGCGCCGGCAGGCGGACAGGGGTGGGCGAGCAACTATGCATGCCATAGATAAAGGAATCCTGAGTAAATCGATCTCCTCAACCTGCGCGCGCATTTATCGTGCGTGGGCGAGAAGCTCAGTCGCGCGATGAAGATTTGCACTGGCACGCGCTGCTGTTTATGGTCACTATTCTTCTCAGGCATCGCTTCTTGCCGTTGTCCTTTCACACGTCGCCAGGATGCCGGTTTGCCTCGCAAAGCCCTTGAAAGGGCTGGTGTTGAGTGGCCGGATTTGCGTTGGATATACTGTAACCTATGAGTTACAATCTGGCGCATGACGAAGCTGATTACCACACCCGAATCTGACGCCTCGCTCTCACGCGTGTGAGCCAGGCGGCGACAGCGATCGCCGGTCGGCTTGGCCGGGCACGGTCAGGCAACCTTGGGCACTGGCGTGCGGAGGTGACGGCGTCTCGGAGATGAAGATTTGATATCGGCAAGGGCTATCGCGTCTATTTCACACAGCATGGGGACGTGCTGGTGATCATCTTGTGCGGCGGCGATAAATCCACGCAGGCCGCAGACATCAAGCGCGCCAAGGCCATCGCGAAAGAGTTGGAGATTTGACATGAAAGTTAGTGAGTTAATGGAGTTCGACGCGTCGAAGTACCTGAAAGACGAAACTGACTACCGTCTGTACCTCGCGCAAGCGTTCGAAGGCGGAGATCCGGTCGAGATTCAGGCGGCACTGGGCGACGTTGCCAAGGCACGTGGCATGACGGCACTTGCGCGCGAGTCGGGCATCGCGCGTGAGGCGTTGTACCGCGCGCTCTCCAACAAGGGGCATGCCGAGTTCGCGACGATCATGAAGGTAATCGGGGCAATGGGCCTGCACCTCACGCTGGCAAAGCCCGAAGCAGCGCCGAAAGCGACCGCCAGGGCCAAGTCTGCGACGAAGGTAGTAGCGGAGAAGAAAGGCCGCCCGGCCGCGAAGCGAGCGGGCAGCACGACCTCCAGGCGCCGCACCCGATCCAGCAGCGCCGCGCACGCCTGACGCCCAATCCGTCGACCCAGCCCGCGATCTGACACAGTTCGCCGCGCCACCGGGGCGTCAGCTACGTCCGGCGGACGCGAAGACGCTCCAGTCAGCGCGCGCGGTTGCCGCAGGGGGTACCGCACCCTGACAGAAGGCCTGCCGACAGGGCGGCAAAAACGCTCATCGCCTGCCGACCCGGCGTCTGGTTTGCGCGGCACCCCGTCTGGAAAATCGCAACACCTTGGTGCTTGCCGAAAATGCCTACCGTAAGTGCAGCATTGCGCTGAACATCGGCGGCAATGACAGCACCGGCGAACCGCATCGTGTCTACCGCCTGTCCCACGGAAACCCCATGAAATTCGATCATTCCGATCCCGAACTTAACGCTCCACTGACTGACGAAGAGCTTGATTTCCTTGAGCGATTCCTTTCGGGCAACGCCGTTTGCGACGATGCGATGGGT
This sequence comes from Paraburkholderia heleia NBRC 101817, assembly GCF_000739775.1. Lineage (GTDB taxonomy): Bacteria > Pseudomonadota > Gammaproteobacteria > Burkholderiales > Burkholderiaceae > Paraburkholderia > Paraburkholderia heleia. The sequence continues at coordinate 19,244 of NZ_BBJH01000069.1, forward strand.
GGCGTCATGTTGCACGGCTTTCTGACCGCCGTCATTTCCGGACCGAACATGCTCATGCCGGGCACGATCCTTCCGTGGATCTGGGATGCGAGGCATGCAACCCGTCAACCCCGGTTCCTGTCAGCCGGTCGGGCACGCAAGGTCACCGGACGGGGGCTGCACGAGTACCGACAGGCGGAAATTCAAATGCATGTCGTCCTCCCCGAGCACGATCTCGTTCGGATACCGTCCGAACACCCGGAAAATGTTCACCTTGTCGCCGCCTGCGACCCAGAGATCCGCAGCGCGCTTCAGACCAAACGGCCGTACGAACCAATCACGTAATTTCAGCAGCGTCGCAATCCATTCGGGCTGATGGTCGAAGATGTGCCGGGCGATACACTCCGCGTCCTGGGACGCGGCATTAGGCAGATCGATCGAAAATGCGTCGGCAAAATCGGCTCGGCCATGGGAGGACGTCAGTTGTGAGGCCGACGGCAAGCTGGCCTGTTCGATCTTCGCGTCTGCGTGCATACTCCGATCACCGAAATTACATTGGGCCCGCTTCATGAGATCGGATTAGCGAAATCCCACCCTCGGCCGCCGGCCAGGTGCCCAATATATACCCGGGCGTTCCTTTTCACTCGCGATACACGAAGGCAGGCTCCGCCTCAATGCTCTTCGTTGATTGAACTCATCTTCCTCTCCATTAATTTGGGGTGTTCAGCGTCAAGACAATGACTAGCCAATAAGCCTGTTTCAACTGTCTCGAAGAGGTACGCCTGCGGAGGAAGCGATACTTCCCAAAACTAGTAAGCCGCACGAATGCGGCTATTTGGGGAGGCGAATGAGGCGAGTTGCTACGTGTTCGGATAATTCGGACCGCCGCCGCCTTCCGGCGTGACCCACACGATGTTCTGCGTCGGGTCCTTGATATCGCAGGTCTTGCAGTGCACGCAGTTCTGCGCGTTGATCTGCAGACGGTCGCTGCCGTCCTCGTTCTTCAT
>NZ_BBJH01000068.1 GCF_000739775.1 Paraburkholderia heleia NBRC 101817
CGTACTCACGCATGGCTGCACAATTTTCGTCGTCTTCGCATTCGCTTTGAGCGTCGAGCCGACATTCACGAGGTATTCCTTAAACTTGGTTGCACGCTCGTCTGCTGGAACATCTTCAGACGTACCGAGCAGTCTTTTTGAAACGGTCTCTTAGCAAGGCGTTGCGAAGGAGCGTCAACCGCGTTCTGTTGGTAATTGTGTTGGTATTTTGAAGAACTGATCAAGCGACGTCTATTAATGGGCGGGCGATTGGCGCTGTTTTTCGGTGGAGCTTACCCCACCAACAGAACGCGTGGCCTTCGGGCACGTTGCTTCCTTCATCATCCCGATTCGTTTCCCACGCGCCGCATCGACATTCAAGCGTCCTTTTCAAGGGATCGTATCCGCGCGCGCCGTCACAGCGGCAACGCGTGCGTCGACAGAATCTCCTTGAGCACCATGAAGCTGCGGACCTGCCGCACGCCCGGCAAGTACAACAACTGCTCTGCATGCAGCTGGTTGAAGCTCTCGTTGTCGCGTGTGCGCACCAGCATGAAGTAATCGAATTCGCCGGTCACGACGTGGCATTCCATACAGCCTGAAACTTTCTGGGCCGCTTTCTCGAATGCGGCGAACGCTTCGGGTGTAGAGCGGTCGAGCACGAAGCCGATCACGACCAGCATGCCTGCGCCGAGCGCCTTCGGATCGAGCAGCGCGACGATTGCGCGTATCAGTCCCAACTCCTTGAGCCGTTCCACGCGCCGCAGGCACGCGGGCGCGCTGAGCTTTACCCTGGCCGCGAGGCTGACATTGGAAATCGATGCGTCCTGCTGCAAATGCCTGAGGATTGCGCGATCGATGCGATCCAGTGCGGGCGGCTCATTCGGCGCAGCGGGAGAATGTCTGGTTAATTTCATTGCGTCCTTTAATCGTTTCGCAAATTAAAAGTGCTCTAAGGTCAAAGCGAATGCTTCAAACGTAGGCCGTCGATATTTTTTTAGCAAGCTCATTTCGCGGCAATACGCCTAACATCTCTCCATCGTGTTGTGCGTTCCAGGCGCCCACCGACCGTTGACCACGCCCCGCATGAGCGGACCTCCCGGAGATATTCGATGAACCTCCAGCGTTTCCCCCGTTATCCACTCACGTTCGGACCCACGCCCATCCAGCCGCTCAAGCGCCTGAGCCAGCATCTCGGCGGCAAGGTCGAGCTCTACGCGAAGCGCGAGGACTGCAACAGCGGACTCGCGTTCGGCGGCAACAAGACGCGCAAACTCGAATACCTGATTCCCGACGCGCTCGCTCAAGGTTGCGACACGCTAGTTTCGATTGGCGGCATCCAGTCGAACCAGACGCGTCAGGTCGCGGCCGTCGCTGCGCATCTCGGCATGAAGTGCGTGCTGGTTCAGGAGAACTGGGTGAACTATTCCGATGCCGTCTACGACCGCGTAGGCAACATCCAGATGTCGCGCATGATGGGCGCGGACGTGCGGCTCGTGCCAGACGGCTTCGACATCGGCATCCGACCGAGTTGGGAGGAGGCGCTCGAGAGCGTGCGCGCGGCGGGCGGCAAACCGTACGCGATACCGGCGGGCTGCTCGGAGCATCCGTTCGGCGGCCTCGGTTTCGTGGGCTTTGCCGAGGAAGTGCGGGCGCAGGAGGCGCAACTGGGTTTCAAGTTCGACTACATCGTCGTGTGCTCCGTGACGGGCAGCACGCAGGCAGGCATGGTGGTCGGCTTTGCGGCGGATGGCCGGGCCGACCGCGTGATCGGCATCGATGCTTCGGCTACGCCGGAGAAGACTCACGCGCAGATCACGCGCATTGCGCGTCACACCGCCGGGCTCGTCGATCTCAACCGCGATATCGGCGAAAAAGACGTGATTCTCGACACGCGTTACGGCGGCCCGGAGTACGGGTTGCCGAACGAAGGCACGCTGGAGGCGATTCGCCTGTGCGCGCGGTTGGAGGGCGTGCTGACCGATCCCGTGTACGAGGGCAAGTCGATGCACGGCATGATCGACAAAGTGCGTCGTGGCGAATTCGAGCCGGGGTCGAAGGTACTGTACGCGCATCTGGGCGGCGTGCCGGCTTTGAGCGCGTACAGCTTTATTTTCCGCGACGGCTGAGTTCAGGCGCGCGTTAGCTGGCGCGCGAGGCGGCGCCGGGCGGACGCCACGGTCTTTGACTTTGATCACAGCGTGCTGGGCCAATCGCATCGACAATGGCGCCCTACACGTCGTGGGAGTGCCGGGCCCTGTGCCTCTCCTGCGAACTCCGCGCCGGGCTTTTTTTTGCCCGGCGTTTTTTTTGGGGGATTCGAATCGATCTGACAAGAGCCGTTCAAGTGACTCCATTCGGGCGAATCGATGCGATGGCGAAGCCGGGCTCGAGTGACGGTCGTGGTGCACGCACCAACGAGCGGAGAACCTGACGTTGTTGAAAGGCTCGCGCACAAGGAGCGGCGTGTAGTGTTTGATTAACGCGGTGGGTGCCACCACAATCATGAGGTCAGGTCGGGAACAAGCGCCGAGTGACTCACGGACTCACGGACTTATGGACTGACGAGCGGCTCCCTCCGCGTTCACCGCCAGGGAGCACGTAGCGTATTCGCACTCCGGCTTCTGGATTGGAAGCGAAAATGCATGAAACGCGCCGGGGCGATCGTCGCGTTCAGTCTTGGGACGCAGTCCGGCCATGTGCGGTCACTCAACTACGATGTCGCGCTGACACCTCAATGTCGCTTTGATCTATTGCAGCGGTCATTCGCTCGATGGAGCGAACCGGGCTGGCTTTAGAATGCAGAAAAGATGGTTCACCAAGCCGACTAGCTTGAGATAAATAAAAAGAGACGTCATGAAGAGACGATGCCTTCTGAAGGGTGTTGCCGCCCTGCCTTTCCTCCCCACCGCCACGATTTTTGCCGACGAGATTCCAACAGTGGCAGGAACGGGCCGCGTCCGGCCTGGCGATCCTGCGTGGCCGGAAGCAGAGGAATGGGAGGCGCTGAGCCGCGCGGTTGGTGGAAATTTGTTGCGACCAACGACCATCTGGGAGGCCTGTGCGCAAGCGCCCCGCACGCCCCGTTGTCTTGCTCGCCTGCAGGAGGCACGAAATCCGATCGCGCTCGGTGACGACCCTGGCGGCACCCAGATCTCAGGCTGGCTTGACGGATGGACACCACATGCGAGCGCTTACGCCTTGGCGGTTCGTTCTACAGCCGACGTGGTTGCGGGCATCAATTTTGTGCGCCAACACAATTTGCGTCTAGTGGTGAAAGGCGGGGGGCATAGTTACCTTGGCGGCTCGAACGCGGCGGATTCGCTTTTGATTTGGACACGCGCGATGAACCGCATCGAGTTACACGATGCGTTCGTTCCATTTGGCTCTTCGATGCCTCCGATGCCGGCTGTGACTGTAGAGGCCGGCTGCATGTGGATCGACGTCTACACCGCGGTTACCACCCAAGCGGGGCGATACGTCCAGGGCGGGGGCTGTGCGAGCGTGGGCGTGGCCGGCCTCGTCCAGGGAGGTGGTTTCGGATCGTTCTCGAAGCGTTACGGATTGGCCGCCGCAAGCCTGCTCCAGGCGGAGATCGTCACCGCTGACGGTGTGATCCGCACAGTCAATGCATCGCGGGAGCCCGATCTTTTCTGGGCGCTGAAAGGCGGAGGTGGCGGCAGTTTCGGTGTGGTGACCCGGGTCACTTTGCAGACCCACGATCTGCCCGAGCACTTTGGTTGGGCGGAGTTCAGGGTCAAGGCGTCATCGCATGAGGCTTACCGGCGGCTCGTTGAACGGCTCATTGAGCACTACGCCGAAAACCTGTTCAACCCTCAATGGGGCGAGCAGCTTGTTTTTCGCGACCACGAAATCCGCGTGTCGATGGTGTGTCAGGGCCTCAACGACGGACAGGCCAAATCGGCCTGGGCACCTCTCATCGATTGGGTACGCGCCTCCCCTGCAGATTTCGCCATTGACGACGAGCCCCAGATCGGCGCCGGTCCCGCACGCCGTTGGTGGGATCTCAAGGCCAACCCGGGACTGGTGCCCGACCCACGGGACGGAGCGGCCACGCAGCACGGCTGGTGGCGAGGCGATGGAGACGAGGCCTCACTGTTCCTGTACGGCTACGAGTCACAATGGCTGCCCGCGACGCTTCTCGATCCGGCCCAACGCAGTCAACTTGCTGGAGCGCTCATGGCCGCCGCCCAATTTCAGGCCGTGGAACTGCATGTCAACAAGGGACTCGCGGGCGCCCCCGCGGAGGTGAAGGAACGCGCACGTCAGTGCGCGATGAATCCGAAAGTTGCTGACGCTTTCGCCCTGGCGATCGTGGCTGCGGGCGGTCCGCCGCCGTTTGCGGGTCTCCCGATCACACCGCCTGACATGACAGAGGCTCATAGCCAAGCCGAGCGTGTGGCCAAAGCCGCGGGCGTTATTAAAGCATTGTCACCGCAAAGCGGTTCCTATCTTTCGGAAACAGATTTTTTCCGTGGAGATTGGCGCGATGCGTTTTGGGGGGCGAATTATGCGCGGCTGAAAGCGATCAAGAGCCGCTACGACCCCGCGGGATTCTTTTTCGTCCATCACGGGGTCGGGAGCGAGGACTGGAGTCCCGACGGCTTCACGCCGGTGCAGTCGTGACCTTTTGGATGTCCGTTCATCGAGTTACAGCGGTCGCGCGGCGTCCATTTGGACCACAGACCGCTGTGGGCATCAGATGCGGTCATTCGCTTACGGCGCGGCATTGCACATCTCCCACGCGCCAACTTTGCATGGGCCGCTGGTCAGGAAATCGGGTTTTACTGCAAGCGGCTTGTTAGCTGGGCGAGAAAGTTATCGCATGCATCAAGCTGCGCCAATGCGACGTATTCGTCCGGCTTGTGCGCGACGCCGATATCGCCCGGGCCGCACACGACGCTCGGCACGGACAGGCGCGTCGAGAACAGTCCGCCTTCAGTGCCGAAGGCAACTTTGCGCTTCTGCGTATTCGGCGGTAGCAGCGTTTCGAGAAACTTTACGGCATTGCTCGCGACACGGGTGTCGAGACCGGGATAAGCATTGACTTCCTCGACATCGGGCAGATGCGCTTTCCCTTGAAAAGCCGTGGCGCTTGCTATCGAGGCCCGCGAGCGGATGTCTCCGAGTATTGCGTCGGCGTTGTCGCTCGCAAGGGTGCGGATTTCAAATTCGAGCGTGCATTCGTTCGGCACGATGTTGAGCGCCTTGCCGCCGTGGATCGTCCCGACGTGAATCGTCGAATACGGCACGTCGTAACCGTCGTCGTGCGCGCCGCTTTCGACGAGATGCTGCTGCGCCGCGCGAATGCCCGCGATCCAGTCAGCAGCGACATGGATTGCATTCAGATACTTCGGCGCAAGCGCCGAATGGGCTTCCTCTTCATGTCGGCAGTGCCGCGGCCGTAAAGCCGCCCGTCACGTTGCGTGGCCTCGAAGGGAGGCATCGTCCACGGCTGTCCTTCGACAGGCACGACGTCCGTGTGTCCCGATAGCATCACACCAGGCACGTCCGCCGGTCCCGTGCGTGCGAACAGGTTCGCACAGGTGCCCGCGTCGTTCCTGACGATCGTGCTGCTGCTGCCCGCCGCGCCCAGCAATCCGGCGACGTGCTCGATCAGCGCGAGATTCGGCGTGCGCGAGATGGTCGGGAACGCGATCAGCGTTTTCAGCAGCTCGGCGCTTCGGCTGAGCGGCATGATTACGCGTCCGGTTTAACCGCGATCACGTCGATCTCGACGACCCACTCGGGACGTGCGAGCGCCTGCACGACGATGCCGGTCGACACCGGAAAAACGCCCTTGAGCCAGCGGCCCATCACGTTATAGACGGCTTCGCGGTAGCGTGGATCGATGATGTAGACCGTGACCTTGCAGATATCTTCGAGCTTGCTGCCGCATTCGTCGAGCAGCATCTTCACGTTGGACATCGCCTTCTCGGTTTGCGCGACGACGTCGCCGATGCCAACCGATTCGCGCGTGTCGAGGTCCTGGCCGATCTGGCCGCGCAGGTACACCGTGTTACCGGCAATCACCGCCTGGCACAGGTCGTTGTCCAGCTTCTGTTCCGGATACGTTTCGCGAGTGTTGAATTTGCGGATGCGGGTATGAGTCGTCATGTCGGGATGATTCGAAGGTTCAGTGATGAAGGACTTTGGAAAGAAAGCGTTTCGCGGCGGCGCTCGCGGCGTCCTGAAAGAACACGTCAGTCGGACTGTCTTCGATGATCGCGCCGTCTTCCATGAAGACCACGCGATGCGCGACGCGCTTCGCAAAGCCCATCTCATGCGTGACCACCATCATGGTCATGCCTTCGCGCGCTAGTTCGACCATCACGTCGAGCACTTCGTTGACCATCTCAGGGTCGAGCGCCGAAGTCGGTTCGTCGAACAGCATTGCCATCGGGTCCATCGACAACGCGCGCGCAATCGCAACGCGCTGTTGCTGGCCGCCCGACAACTGCGCCGGGTACTTGTGCGCATGCGCCGACAGACCGACGCGATCAAGCAGTTCGCGCGCCTTCGTACGTGCGCGGTCTTCGGCGCGACCAAGCACGATGCGCTGCGCGAGTGTCAGATTGTGCGTCAGGTCCAGATGCGGAAACAGTTCGAAATGCTGAAACACCATGCCGACGCGGCTGCGCAGTTTCGGCAGATTGGTCGACTTTGCCGCAAGCGATGTGCCATCCACGACGATATCGCCCTTCTGGAAAGGCTCCAGCGCATTGATGGTTTTGATCAGCGTCGATTTGCCCGAACCCGACGGCCCGCACACGACCACGATCTCGCCCTTCACCACTCGCGTCGAGCACTGTTTGAGCACGTGATGGCTGCCGTACCATTTGTCGATGCCGCGAATATCGATGATGGCCTGATTCGCGCTCATTTGTCGAAGTATCCCGCGCGGATGGACGCGCCGATCAGGTTGAGAATGAGGCGCCCGGCGGTGATGCACGAGATCAGGTTGGCATCGTCCTTTCCCGGCTGGATTTCGACGATATCCATGCCCACCACGCGGCCCTTCTTCACCAGTCCGTGGATGAGCTTGCGGGCCTGCACGAAGGTCACACCCCCCGGCGCCGGACCCGCAACCGCCGGCATTACCGAAGGGTCGAGGCCGTCAGCGTCGATGGTCAGATAGTAGTTGCCGCCGTCGGGAATGCGCGCGAGCACCGCATCCATGCCGATGTCGTGCAACTCGTACGCCGTGATCAGTTCCGAGCCATATGCGCGCGCGGCGATGAGTTCTTCAGTCCGCCCGCTGCCTTGCGCGCGCAAGCCGATCTGGATGATGCGCTCGACGTGGGCCATCTCGGAAGCGCGGCGGATCGGGCTCGACAGCCCTTCGCGAACGCCGTTGACGTCGTCGCGCCAGTCGAGATGCGCGTCGATATGCACAAGTGTGATCGGGCCTTTAGCGTCCAGTCCGCGCAGGATCGGCGTGGTGATGCCATGGTCGCCGCCCAACACGATCGGCATCGCGCCACCGGCGGCGATGCGGCGCACTGCCGCTTCAGCGCGAGCGTAGTGCTCGCCCGGCTTTGTCAGATCGGGGAGGATGTCGCCGCAATCGACAAAGCGCACGTCGGTGCGGCCTTGCAACAGCGGGCCGTCGATATCGAAGTCGTAATGCTCCGGCTTGCGAACAACGCGGTCGGTCGCCTGACGGATCGCCGACGGTGCGTGGGTCTGGTCGTTGCTGAAATCCGACGGCGCGTACGGTGCGCCGTAGGGCATGCCGAGCACGGCGATATCGGCCTTCAGGTTGTCGATGTCGAGATCGAGTTCCGAGTAAAGCAGCGTCGGATGGCCGATGCGCGGCGCGACAGTATATTGAGTCATGCGAATATCTCCAGAGGGAATAGCGGAATCGGCGTCAGGCATGGCGCGCACGCCGTCCGATGACGGTCTCCAGACGGCGGCCGACGCCAGCCAGCAGAACGCTGCAGATCCAGTAGATCAATGCCGTTGTGCCGAGCACTTCGACGTACGCAAAGGTGTCGGCGGTGAGCAGATTGCTCTGGTATGTCATCTCCGGCAGGCTCATGACCGAGAAAATGGCCGAGTCTTTGAACATCATGATCACGAGGCTCGTGGTGGGCGGTGTGATAAAGCCGAATAGCTGGGGTGCGATCACGTGGCGCTGCGTCTGCCAGAACGTCATGCCGAGCGAAAACGACGCCTGCGTCTGGCCGCGTGGCACGCTGCGCAGCGCCGCGCGCAGGATTTCGCAGAAGTAGCCGCCCGTATAGAGCGCCGTGCAGCCGATTGCGACCGTCATTGCCGAGGCGCCGATGCCGAGTTTGGGTAGTCCGAAGAACGACAGATAGACGAGAATCAGATACGGAATGTTGCGCACCAGTTCGACATAGGCGAGCGCGACCGGCTTGAGGATCGTGCGCGATTGCGCCGCGTATGCCGCGACGATTCCCGCGACGACACCGAGCGGAATGCCGATCGCGCTGACCAATGCCGTGACGCGAAGTCCGTCGAGCAATACCGGCACCGCTTCGCGGACAATCGAAAAATCAATGGCCATGAGGCAGCATCCTCGAAACGCGGCGCTCGCAGAATCGCGAAGCAGCCGAGATGCAAAACAGGATCACGAAGTAGACCGCTGCCGTCATGGTGAAGACCTGGAGAGGCAAGTCGGTTTGCAGCGTGGCGTTACGCGCCACCGTGGCAAGTTCCGGCACCGCGATGATCGACATCAGCGACGACGTCTTCAACAGGATCGTGAACTCGCTGGTGAGCGGCGGAATCGCGCGATAGATCATCTGCGGCAGCAGCACGTGACGCCACACCTGAGCGCTGCGCATGCCCATCGCGTAGCCGGCCGCGCGCTGTCCCCATGAGATCGTGCCGAGCGAGCCACGCAGGATTTCGACGATGTACGCGCTGGTATTGCACGCGAGCGCGGCGATCCCCGCGGTGACCGGCGAGACCGAAATGTTGAGCAGCGCTGGCACCATGTAGTACGCGATCAGCATATGAATCAGCGCCGGCGTGCCACGGATCAGGCTGATCCACAGGACCACCAGCCCGCGCAGCGGACCGAACGGGGAACTGCGCGCGAGCAGCAGCACGATGCCGAACGCGAGTCCGATGCCGAACGCGCAGGCCGAGGCGGCCAGCGTCAGCGCCGTTCCCGACAGCACGCCGCCGAGAAACGGCGCCATCACGCCGCCCTTGTCGATCCAGTTCAGCATGGCGGCGCGTGTCAGATGGCGCCGGCCGGCAGATAGTTCGCGCGCGGCATGTCCATCGGCGCGCCGAACCATTTCGTCTGCAACGCGGCGAGCTTGCCGTTCGTGCGGAATTCATCGAGCGAATCGTTGATGAACTTGCGGATCTCGAGATCGTTCGGGTTGGCAACCCATGCGAGCAGCTTCGGCTGACCGATCGTGCCGACGATGCGGAACGTGTTCGGCTGCCGCTTCATCTGCACGGCGGCGATGTTCGACGGCATCAGCGCGACGTCGATGGTCTTGTTCGCGAGCGCATTCGACACGTCCGGATATGCCTGGAACAGCTTGGTGCCCGCATAACCCTTGCCGGTCTTCGCCTTCAGTTCCTTCTCGAATTCGTCGGCGACCGGCTGCGACGACGAGCCCATTTGCGTGCCGATCGTCTTGCCGCCGATGTCGAGATCCTGCTTGATCGACGTATCGTCGGCGCGGACCATCAGCACCGAGCGCACCACGCCGACTGGTTCGCTGAACGCGAAGCGTTTGGCGCGTTCCGGCGTGATGCCGACACTGGTCGCGACGAAATCGAACTTGTGCGACATCAGGCCCGGAAGCAGGCCCTGGAACGGCAGGTTCATCTGCTCGAGTTTCACGCCGAGCTTCGACGCCATCAGTTCGAGCACATCGTGCCCGTATCCGACGATCTGGCCGTTTTCGACGAATTCGAACGGCTCGTACGCGGCTTCGGTTCCGACCACCAGGGTGCCGCGCTTCTTGATGTCCGCGAGCGTGCCGCCCTCGGCAAACGCAAGGCTCGGCAGCGCCAGTGCCGCGCCCGATGCGAGCGTGCTCTGAATAAAGGATCGTCGGGTCAGTTTTCTCATTGCTCTCTCCGCGTGCGTGTCGGATTGCCGTGTGGGTGACGGACCGGCGCACCGTGAACGCCACGGCTTCGCGCGGTTCGCCTAGCGACCGAATGTATGCCGCTACAAAAAGAGTGAAAAATGATTTTTTTATCGGTATGGTTCCAGAAAATGAAACCTTTCGGATGCGCCTGCCTCGGCCGTTCGTCCCAATTCAGGAACCGTCCAGGTGACCCGACCCGAATTCAGCGAGCGCGATCTGCGCTCGCTTCGCATCTTCTGCGCCGTCGCGCAGGCCAATGGTTTCGCGGCGGCGGAGAAGCAACTGAACATGTCGAAGGCGTCGATCAGCCGTCACATCCGCGAAGTCGAGGAGACGCTCGGCGCCCGGCTGTGCGAGCGTGGCCCATCCGGATTCGTGCTGACGCAAGCGGGAAAGGTAGCCCTTGATCTCGCGCGCGATGCGATCCGCTCGCTGGAACGGATTCAGCCCGAAATCGACGCGGTGCGCGGGGTATTGTCCGGCACCCTGTCGATCGGGATGGTCGAGCACATCGCCAGCGACGAAGGCTGTCATTTGCCAGAGGTGCTTTCCGCGCTGAAGGAGCAGGCGCCCGACGTGAGCATCGAGTTGCGCGTGATGACCTTCAACGAACTCGACCTGGCGTTGCGGGAGCGCCGCGTGCAGGTTGCGATTCGGGGTATGTACCGGCGCGAGGCGGGCTTTCACTACCTGCCGCTCTTCATCGAGCGGCAGGCACTCTACGTGGCACGTCGCAAGTTGTGCGATGCACCGATGCTGCCGCTCGTCTATCGCGAGCAGCCGTTCGTGCACGAGGCGCTCAATACGCTGCGGATGCGGCGCGGACCATCGGCGTTTGGCCTGGAGGCGGTTGCGACGCTCGTGCTGTCCGGGCACTATGTTGGCCTGCTGCCGCAGTCCTATGCTGCGTCGTTCGCGAAACGGCACGCGCTCGCGCAGGTGCCATCCGGTCCAGTCTATGAAAACACGATTAGCGCGATTATCGAAATTTCTCGACCAATAACGCGCGCGCTTGAATTATTCCTGGATCTTGTCCGGCAACTCCATCGTGTTGAATGACGGTACGGTTGCGCGAATTCCAACGACGGATGCCGGAAGCCCACTCTTGAGCTGGAACTGGTCATCCGTGGCGGCTTGGTTGACTGTCTGTTGTGGGCCGCGTGCAGCCGCCCGCCGGGGCCCGGCCGGCGCAGGCTGCATATGCCAATCGCATAGGTCCGCGGTCGACTCATGCCATTTGCGTCGCGTGCACATCCGACACGATCATCGCGTTCGGTCGTCGGGCGCAGAACGGGTCAGGAGCGGCCACGGATGCGGCTCGCGTACTGCCGATGCCTGACGTCGTTCACGGCCGGATGCGGGACGCCGTGAACGCGGGTTCCGGTGATCGTGACTGGCCCGTAATTGCGAACTTCGCAATCGATCACGACTAACGGGATAACGGAGTTCCCTTTCATGGGTGGCCTCCATCGCAGGGTTGTGGCGGCAAAAGGCCACCCGTAACGTGCCTGTGCTGGCACTCGGCCCGAACCACCATATGCCAATCAGGAGAGACCGCAGAAACCCGCTCAAGCGCAAGTTCGTTCGAGGAATTCGGTGTAGACGGCCCGACCACCGACCGGACCGCCCTCGCGCGACTCTCGTCAAGAGCCCGCACGCGGGAAGGACCGTCGCACTATCAAAGCAAGGATCAGCGCGACTGCAGCTTGAATCCTTCGCCGCCGATGCCTGCCCGGTCCACCGCCGCGATGCGGTTGCGTCCCTGATCCTTGGCCTGATAGAGCTGCGCATCCGCCAGATTGATGAACGCCGTGACGTCGATGCCTTCGTTCGGCACAACGGTGGCGACGCCGAAGCTCGCCGTGACTCGCTGACCGTGCGGGGAGCGCAGATGCGCGATGGCTTCATCCGCGATCAGCGAGCGGCAACGCTCCGCGACGCGCACGGCGTGATCGGCGTCGGTGTCGGCAAGCACGAACACGAATTCCTCGCCGCCAAACCGGCCCAGGAACGCGTTCGCTCCGGCTGCCTCGCCGAGCACGCGCGCAATGCGCTTCAGACATTCGTCGCCCTGCAGGTGACCGTAATAATCGTTGTACGACTTGAAGAAATCGATGTCGACCATCACGAGCGAAAGCGGCTTGCACGATGCCGCCGCGCTCGCCCATTCGCGCGCAATGACCGTGTCGAACATGCGGCGGTTGCCGATGCCTGTCAAACTGTCGGACAGCGAGAGGCGTTCCAGTTCGCGCTGGAGTTCCGCGAGCCGTTCCTCCGTACGTTTGCGCTCGCTGATGTCGAACATGAAGCCGATCAGCGCGTCAACGTCGCCGTCCTCTTTGCGCACGACGTGGACAACGTCGCGAATCCACACGTAGCCGCCGTCCGCCGTAAGCGCGCGATAGTCCGCCTCATGATCGGTGCCTGCCTGCGACTGCGCGACACAAAAATTCACCACGGCCTCACGGTCGTCCGGATGCATGCGTGCGACCCAGTCGTCGACCGTTTTCCACGTGGACGGCGCGTAGCCGAGCAGTGCTTCGATCTGCGGGCCGATATAAGCGAACTGCATCGTCGCCCAGTCGATCTTCCAGGGGATCGCCCGGGTGGATTCGAGCAGTGTGCGATAAACGGCGGGGTTGTCCTCGCCGGGCTGGCGCCCGGGCGGTGCAAGGCTGTCCTCGTGGCGCAGGAATGCGGCCTGAAGCGAACTGCGGGCCAGATCTTCTTCTTCGTGGCTCATCGTGATCGTCCAATAACGCGTACGTGCGTTATCGGCAGGTAGCAGCAGAACCTTGAAGTGGCGCGCTCAAGCAGGGCTGGCGGCCGGCTTCATGTCCGCATGGACGGCTGCGACAACGCCTTCGCCGAGGCAATCAGATCGTCGAGCATCGCGGCCCGCTTGGCGGGATCGGTGTCGCGCCCGGTCATGAAGCACAGCGCCGCGATGGGCAGGCCGCTACGATCGCGTACAGGCGCGGCCATGCAGAGCCGGAACGACATCGAAAGGCCCTCCGTGCAGCAATAGCCCCGTGCAGCCGCATCGCGAACGTCCCGCATGAAGTCGTCGAAGCCGATGCGGCGACCATCATCCAGTACGTAGTCTTCGTCCGGAATCAGTGCAAGGACGTCGTCGTCGGTCAGCTCTCCGAGCAACAGGCGTCCCGTCGCCGTCCACGGAATCGGCACCTTCACGCCGATATCGGAGGTGATGTTGAACGGGCGCGCGCTGTTCTCCGACAGCACCACCGTGTACTTGTTGCCCTCGAGCATGCACAGTTGCGTGGTCTCGTCGTACTTGCGCACAAGACCGAGTATGGTCTGATGCGCGCGGCTGATGAGATCGTTGTGCATGGCGTAATCGGCGCCGTAGTAGTGCATCTCGCGCCCGAAAAACACGCTGCCGTCCGCGGCCGTTTCGAGCCAACCCGCGTCCGTGAGTATCGTGACCAGCTCGTAGACGCTCGAACGCGGTGCACGCGTCGCCTCGATCAGCTCGCGCATCGTCAGTGGACGCCGCGCAACATGCAGTTCCCTGAAAATGCCGATCACGCGGTCCACGCCCCGGGCCCGTGACGATTCTGGTGCAGACATTCCGTAGACTCCGTCGGCGATAGGGATCGCAGTTTGCTGTTATGTTGTTGTCGTTCGTTCCTGCGCAATGGATGCGATAGACGCAACGCGTCAATGATCGAGCACGCGGTGCAGAAACTGCCTCGTCCGTTCGTTCTGCGGCGAGACGAAGATTTCCTCCGGCGCGCCCTGTTCGGCAATCACGCCTTTGTCCATGAACACGACGCGGTCGGCCGTCTTGCGCGCGAAGCCCATTTCGTGCGTGACGACGACCATCGTCATGCCGTCGCGCGCCAGTCCGCGCATGACTTCCGTGACTTCGCCGACCAGTTCCGGGTCCAGCGCGGAGGTCGCTTCGTCGAAGAACATGATGCCGGGCTCGACAGCCAGCGCCCGCGCAATCGCGACACGCTGCTGCTGTCCGCCCGACAACTGGCTCGGATAATGTTCGGCGCGATCGGCAAGGCCCACGCGGTCGAGCACGGCCATTGCGCGTTTGCGCGCGTCGGCTGGACTCATCTTGCGCGCCTTGATCAGCGCGAGCGTCACATTGCCGAGCGCCGTCTTGTGGGGGAACAGATTGAATTGCTGGAATACCATGCCGACGTGACCGCGGATTTCTCTCGCGCGACGCACATCGTGGAGCGGCACTTCGTTGACCCAGACTTCGCCGGAATCAGCCGTTTCGAGACCGGCCATGATGCGCAGCACCGTGCTCTTGCCCGAACCGGATGCGCCGATCAGCACGAGCACTTCGCCGGGGCGCACGTCGAGATTGATTTCCTTGAGCACCTGCGTGGCGCCGAACGATTTGCTGACGCCGTTCAGGTTGATGACTGGCTTGGCCCCGATGGATATGGTCATGACGACAGGCTCCTACGATCATGGTGGCGCACCCACTGCGACAGCGGGAAACACACGACGAAATACAGCACGGCGACGAGTCCATAGATTTCGACCGGCTTGCCGACGCGGTCGACGATGGCCTGGCCGCCATGCATCAGTTCCGACATGCCGATCATGCTGACAATCGATGTATCCTTGATCAGCGACAGGTACTGACCGATCAGCGGCGGCAATACGATCTTGCCCGTCTGCGGCAACACAACCGAGAAGAACGTCTGCGTCTTGCTGAGACCGAGAATCTGCGAGACTTCCCATTGTCCTTTGGGTACGGCTTCGATGCCCGAGCGGAACACTTCGGCGATATAGGCGCCCTGGTACACGCTCAGGCCGACGACGCCCGCCGCGAACACATCGATCGCATAGCCGAAGTAGGACACGCCGAAATAGATGAACATCAGCGTGATGAGCACGGGCGTGCCGCGGAACAGTTCGGTGTAGAGCTTCGCGACGCGCGCGCTGCCCCACGGTCCGAACGAGCGCAACACGGCGGCGAGGAGGCCGATCAGCGTGCCGCCGACAATCGCTGCCGCGGAGAGCAGCAAGGTCGTGACCAGTCCCTGCAGCAGGATCGACAGGCTGGTCGTCAGCAGTTCGGTTGACATGGACGGTTTCCCCTTCGATGGTTCAGGTGCGGTTCGCCTGACGCGGAATCAGCAGAAACCGCCGGCGCGTGTGCTGTTTGAGCATGAGGGGCGGGTGGAACACGCGCGCGCCGATCTGCTCCGCGATCCATGAAAGACAGTGGCTCAGGATCAGATACGCGATCAGCGTCACCGAGAACGTCTGGATATAGAGCAGGGTTCGCGCGTTGATCACGGTCGCCGTGCCCGTCAGTTCAGGCAACGCGATTGCGGAGAGCAGCGACGTGCCGAGCAGCAACTGGATCAGGTTATTGACGATGGCGGGATAGACGGCGCGCGCCGCTTGCGGCAAGACGACTTCGATAAACACCTGCGAGCGGCCCAGGCCCAGAATGCCGGCCGCTTCGATCTGTCCGCGCGGCACCGACTGAATGCCGGCGCGGAAAACTTCCGCCATATACGCGCCCACATTGACGCCGAGCGCAATTACACCCGCCGTGTACGCGCTCAGGTTCAAACCGAGCGACGGCAGTCCGAAGAACACGATGAATATCTGCAGCAACACCGGCGTATTGCGGATCAGCTCGATATAGCTGCGCGCGACGACGCGCAGCGGCGCGAGACGCGAAGCGCCCGCGATCGCCGTCAGCAGACCGAGAATCAGCGCGACGCAAAATGCGAGCAGCGTGACCTGCAACGTGAGCCACGCGGCCTGCAAGAATTCGGGCACGTAGCCCCACAGGGTCAGCCATTGATAACTCATCGCCATTCCTTCGCAAAGTCGTACCGGCGCTTGCGCCGCGAGTTCGTGCTCAGAACTGCGGGTTGAGCGGATAGCGGGGCGGGGTGCCGAACCACTTCGTGTACAGCTGCGCGTTTTGTTTCGACGCGTTGATGTTGAAGAGGAACAGGTTCAGGTAGTTCAGCCAGACCTGATCACCCGATTTCACACCGAACGCGTTGTATTCGAGCGGCACGAGGGCTTCGTTGGTGACGGTCAGTTCGGGGTCCAGCTTCGCCTGATAGGCGAGGAAGTTGTTGTCCTCGATCATCGCGTCGGCCTGGCCTTGCTTGACGGCGAGAATCGCGGCTTCCGAGCTGTCGTATTCCTGGATCTTCACAGGGATGCCCAGCGCGCGCACTTCGTCGCCGTTCGTCGAGCCCTTGACGGTCGCAATCGTATGGCCAGACATGTCCTTGACCGACTGGATGCCGCTGCTTTTCTTGACGAGCAGCGCCTCGCTCGCGACGACATACGGCGTCGTGAACGCGATTTCTTTCGCACGTTCGAGGTTGCGCGTGAAGTTGCAGAAGACCACGTCGACCTTGGCGGTCTGCAGATTCGGAATGCGGTTTGCGCTCGTCGTGTTGACCATTTCGAGCTTCACGCCCATCTGCTTCGCCAGTTCTTTCGCGAGATCGACGTCGTAACCGTCCGGTTGGCCATTCTTGTCGTAGAAGCCGAATGGCGCGAAGGTCAGACAGTCGCCGACACGCAGCGTGCCGCGCTGCAGGACCGCCTGCAAGGTCGAACCGGTCGCGGCATCCTGGCCGGGCGTCGCGACTTTGGTGCAACCGGTGAGCGTCAGCAGGCCGACGACGGCGGACAAACAGGCGACCCTTACGCTTTCTTTGAACAGTCTCATTTTCGACCCTGTGAAAGGAATCCCATCCTGGACGGAACCCGCGACCGTAACCGTCATGACTGCACGCAGCCGTGCAAACGACGGATCGCGCACCTCGCTGTGTGTCCGGTATATCGGAATCGAATCCGGCACAGCAGATGCGCCCCAGTGTTTCATGGAAAAAAACGGATGACAAGCGGGTATACGCGCGGCTGGAAACGCCCTAAACGGGGAACCAGCCCGCTCATCTGCACAAGGTAGTCAGATAAATGCCGTGCCGGGACACCCCCTGCAAAATCGTCCAATACTTTTGGAAACGAATCCCATAGCATTCTCCCCACAGCTAGTTCTTCAGGAGGAGAGGCAGTGTCATTGCAAACCGAAGCAAGCACTTCGAACGAACCAGAGGCGACGCAAAAGCCGGAGCGTTGTGTCATCGTCGTTGATGAGTCGCTGCCGCCCGGTAAAGCTGCACGGAACGGCCGATAGCTTCTGCTCAGGCCACGACACCGCCGCGTTCGGAACGCTGTGCCCGCAGGCTGCCGACGGTGCAGTCAGGCGCTGCATCAGCCCGACCCATCTCGGACGCTCGCTCGTACCAGCGGCAGCTTGCGGAGGTACAACGGTCGTATTCTTCGTGAGCTGGCGCGCAGCGCCTCAGGTTTCATACTTACGGTGAAACGCCGAACAACTGAGCGACCACGCCGCGCAACCAGCGATTCCCGGCCTCCTGGTGATACCGCGCATGCCAGTGTTGCCTCACGGCAAACCCATCCACGGGAACCGGGCAGGAATGAACGGCCAGATCGTTGGCATGCGCGAGCGTTTCGCCGATGTGACGTGGAAGCGTGGCGACCAGGTCAGTGGTCTGGACGATCGTTCCGAGCCCCAGAAAACCCGGCAGTTGCAGCGCGACGTCACGCTCGATGCGTTCGCGCGCCAGCGCCTGTTCGAGTAGCTGCGCACCTGTGCCCGATTCGATGGCGACGTGCCCCTCGGAACGGTACTGCTTCAAACCGAGTCGCCCGCGAACGCGCGGGTGATGCCGGTTCGTCAGGCACACCCAGTCCTGTAGATAAAGCTGCTGCTGGTAGATGTCACCGCCAAGCCACGGCACATAGCCAATCGCGAGGTCGGCTTCGCCCGATTCCAGCGCCCGTTCCGTGTTGCCGTCGATTCCCGCCGCTTCGAGCCGGATGCCGGGCGCCTGGGCGCGCACGTGCGCGAGCAGGCGCGGCAGCAGCGTGATATGGCTCGCATCCGTCATGCAGATGCGAAAACGCCGCTGCGCGGTGGCGGGATCGAACGCGATCTCCCACGCGACAAAGCGCCTGAGCGATTCGAGAATTTCGCGGCAAGGCCCGATCAGCGCGTCGGCCTGCGGTGTGGGCGCCATGCCGCCAGGAGTGCGAATGAAAAGCGGGTCCTGCAAATGCTCGCGCAGCCGCCCGAGCCAGATGCTGATGGTGGGCTGGCTCTGCCCCAGTTGCTCCGCGACGCGCGTGACGCTGCGCGTGTCGTAGAGCAGGTCGAAGAGTTGCAGCAGCTTCAGGTCGGGTAAATCGGGCGGCATCATGGTGACGGCCATTATTGTCTATTGCAATGATGTCATTGTAGTCATTGCATTGCCGATATAGGCGGCAACTCCTATTGTGTGTCTGCACGTCAAGGAGAAGCTCAGTGAAGATTGCGATTCTCGGCGCCGGCGCACTAGGCTGCGCAATCGGCGCCACCCTCACAGAAGGCGGCCACGAAACCTGGCTGCTGGACCGTTCGCCCGCCCATGTCGACACGATGCGTCGAGACGGTCTGCAGGTCGACGACGATAGCGGCACGCGGCGCATAGCAGTGCGCGCCGCGACCCAGGCGGGCGAAGTCGGCGTGGCCGACGTGGTGATCGTGCTGGTCAAGTCCTTCCACACCGATGCTGCGATGCGCGGCGCACTCGCGCTGATCGGGCCTGAAACGCTCGTGCTGTCCCTTCAAAACGGGCTCGGGCACGAAGATGTGCTCGCCGGTATCGTGGGCCGCGAGTGTGTGCTGGCGGGCAAGACGTATGTGGGCGGCGTGTTGCGCGGTCCGGGGCATATCCAGTCGGGCGTTACCGGGAAGGCGACCTATATCGGCGAACTCGATGGCCGGATCACGCCCCGCGTGCAGGCAATCGCCGAGGCGTTCAACGCCGCCGGGTTGCTCACCACGGTCAGCGACAACATCATGGGCACGATGTGGGACAAGCTACTCGTCAACGTCGCCACGGGCGCGCTCACGGGCATCACGCGTCTCACCTACGGGCAGCTTTATGACGAGCCGTTGTTGAAGGCGACGGCGCTCGCGGCCATCGGCGAGGCGATGGCCGCAGCACACGCTGCGGGGATCACCTTGTCGATGACGGACCCCGAGCAGGCCTGGACACTTGCGGCTGAAGGTCTCTCTCCCGCGTTCAAGACCTCGATGCTGCAGAGCCTTGAAAAAGGCTCGGTCACGGAGATCGATTTCGTCAACGGCTCGGTGGTGCGCTGGGGACAACGGCTTGGCGTGCCGACGCCCGTCAATGCGACGCTGGTGGCGTGCATCAAGGGCATCGAGCGCGCGATGGCCGACGAGCAGCGCAAGGAGGCGACGGCATGAGCGGATCGAAGGCATATCTGGAGCACGTCGCGATCTGGGTGAAGGACATCCGGTGGCATATCCGCTTCTTCGAAGACGTGCTCGGCATGGGCATGCGCGAAGTCGAGGGCACTGTCGACGCGCCGCGTCAGTACTGGACGTTCGGCGGCCTGCAGTTCATTCATGCGCCGCAACACGAAGGTCCCGAAGGGCGCCTCGCGCATCTTGGCGTCATGTGTGAAGACCTGGAGGCGGCACTGGCCGCGGCCCAGGCGTATGGCGTGAGCGAAATGCCGCAAGGGCGCAACTGGCTGCGCCTGCCTGACGGCCTTGCCGTCGAACTGATTCAGTCGAAGCCCGCGTCGTGTGTCGCGCAGGCGCTGAGCATCAACCCGCGGGCACGGGCGTGAGCATGACGATCATCGACAAGTACTGGGACGACGCCCGCGAAGGCGACGAGTGCGTGAGCCCGAACTACACCGTCACGAAGGAACGCATACTCGCGTACGCCGACCTCACCGGCGACCACACGCCCGTACACGTGGACGAGGCGTATGCCAACGCGAGCCACTTCGGCTGTCTTGTCGCGCATGGACTGTTCGGACTCTCGATTGCGGACGGCCTCAAGACGCAGAGCGACTATCGCTTTCTGCCCGGCATGTCGCTCGGCTGGACGTGGGATTTCCTGCTGCCTGTCAAGGTCAACGATGTGCTGCACGTGAAATTTCGCGTCGGCGCCATGCGTCCCAGTAACAGCCGTCCGGGGTGGGGCATCGTCGTGCTGCCATCGGAACTGATCAATCAGGATAACCAGGTAGTTCAGCGCGGCGAGCATCGTCTGATGGTGCCGCGCCGGCCGGGAGCGTTCTGATGCTGGCCCGTCCCCTCGAAGGCATACGTGTTGTCGACTATAGCCACTTCCTCGCTGGTCCCTATGTGGGGCGCTGCCTTGCTGCGCTCGGCGCCGAAGTCATCAAGGTCGAGCGCCCCGGCAGTGGCGACGCCGGGCGCCAGCACGCGACTGTGCTCGACGACCAGCAAAGCGGCTATTTCCTGCAACTGAACATGGGCAAGCGCGGCGTCAGCGTCAACATGAAAGACGCGCGCGGCAAGGAGTTCATGCGGCGCCTGTGCGACTCGGCCGATGTGTTCGTCGAGAACTACCGTCCGGGCGCGCTGGATAAACTCGGGCTGGGTTATGAAGCGCTATCCGCGCGCAATCCGGGTCTCGTCTACTGCTCGATCTCGGCGTATGGCCACACGGGTCCCGACGCTCATCGTGCGGGCTTTGGCCTGATCGCTGAGGCGAAGAGCGGCATCATGCAGATGGTGGGCACGCCCGGCGAGCCGCCACCGTTGCTGCGCATTTCGCTCGGCGACATGTACACGGGCATTCACGCGGTGGCGGCGATCAATGCGGCGCTGCTCGGCCGGGTGCGGAGCGGCCGCGGCCAGCACATCGACATGGCGTTGTACGACACGCTCGTTTCGATGCACGAATATGCGGTGCAGTGCTATACGCTGCGAGGCGTGCTGCCGGAGCAAACCGGCCACGACATGCCGACCTCGACGCTCTATGGCGTGTTTCGGGCCGCAGACGGCGACCTTGTGATCGCGGCGCAAGTGGACGATGCATGGAAGCGTCTCGCCGCGCTGATCGAAACGCACGGCGGGCCCGCCGGCTTCGGCAGCGATACGCGCTTTCACGATAGCGTGGGCCGCAATACGCATCGGCAGGCGATTCTCTCTGTTGTGCAGCCGTGGGTCGCTGCGCGTCCTGTTGCCCAGGTGCTCGAACTGCTCGATGGCATCGATGTGCCTTGCGCGAAGGTGCAGCGCATCGACGAGGTGCTCGACGATCCGCAGATCCGGGCGCGCGGCATGGTGGTCGAGCAGCATCATCCGCGTTATGGAAAGCTGCGCCTGCCCAATCTGCCATTCCGCTTTTCTCATTGCGACACGACCATTCGCGACGTCGCGCCCGATCTCGGGCAGCACAACACGGAGGTTGCGCAATCGCTCGGCTTTTCCGCCGCCGAAATCGACGCGATGCAAACCGAAGGCGTTCTCTATTCGAAGTGAGACACCATGACTGACCAGTATGCAGTGATCGGTAACCCGATCGGACACACGAAATCTCCGTTGATTCACGGCCTGTTTGCCGAAGCGACACAACAGGCGATGTCGTACGTCGCGATCCAAGGCCCGCTTGAGCCCGACGATGGATTCGCAAGGGTGGTGCGACAGTTCGCCGACGAGGGCGGTAAAGGCCTGAACGTCACCGCGCCGTTCAAGTTGAAGGCCTTCGCGCTCGCCGACGAGCGTAGCGAACGCGCGGCGTTGGCGGGCGCGGCCAACGCGCTCAAGTTCGAGAGCGGCCGGATCATTGCCGAGAATTTCGACGGCATTGGCCTGTTGCGCGATATCGAGGTCAATCTCGGCGTTCCGCTCGCCGGCAAGCGTGTGCTGATGCTCGGTGCGGGCGGCGCCGCGCGTGGCGCGTTGCTCCCGTTTCTCGCCGCGGGTCCTGCCGAACTGGTTATCGCCAACCGCGACGTGTCCAGGGGCGAGGCGCTGGCGGCTCAGGTTGGTTCGCGAGGCGCAGCGCTGCGTGCTCGCGGCTACGGCGATCTGCCTGCGATGGGCCGATTCGATCTCGTGGTCAACGCGACCTCCGCGAGCCTGACGGGCGAATTGCCGCCCGTCCCGCCGAGCGTGTTCTGTCCCGATGGCACAGCGTATGAGCTTGCGTACGGCAAGCGGCTCACGCCGTTCCTGCGGCTCGCGCGCAATGCAGGCGTGCATGGCGCCGCCGACGGCGTCGGCATGCTGGTCGAGCAGGCCGCCGAAGCGTTTGCATGGTGGCGCGGCGTGCGTCCGCAAACGGTCGCGGTCATCGACCGTCTCACCGTGCCGCTCGACTAGGCGAGCAAAGGAGAAGAACTCGGCGTGCAGGTCGAATCGTTCCAGACGAACTGCGAAGCGGCGATGTGCGAGCGCATCCGTCGCGCTTACGAAGAGGGTGCTTTCGCGGCGAGAAGTGATACGGCGAATGACGGCTCTCGAATGAAGTAAAGATCGTCAAACGTCACTGATTCAGTGCACATGACTGGCTGATGGTGGCCGATCGGGTGAGGTCGCAAACGGCCGCTTATCGGCACTCCACTTCGCGAAACCTGGATTTGGCTGACTGACCGGTTCGGAGAAAGTTATCTGACCGGAGTGGGTAGTCGGGTGCCGTCGCCCACGGGGGGCCAGTCGGCCAGGAGCCGCCCTCCATGAACCTCGGACGAACGACGGCTTCGGATCAGACATTCGCCTCCCCACCCAGATTCGTCCGCTTGCGACCTCGAAGCCGCAATCAGGATCCAGCGAGTGCCTGCCGCCCCGACTCGAGATATCCGCTCATCTCCGCTTCCGGCACCATGCCCCCGCCCGTCGCCCAGATGATGTGCGTCGCGTCGCACATGACTTCATCGTCGAGATGCACATCGGCAAAGCATTGCGCGAGAAGCGGCGCGAATCGCTGCAGGCGCGTGCTTGCGTCGGCGATACACACTGCATCGAGTGCAATGTCGCCGCTGGCGTCGGCCAACGGCGCGACGCCCGGATTGAACCACTCGACAGGTTCAAGTGCCATGAGCGGACGCAGCAGCGGGTAGTCGCGAAGCCATACGTCGAGGGGCTTGCCGTAAATCGAATCGATCATGTTCAGGTCAGACAGCAGAAGCTGAGATATTCGGAGATGACACTGCATCGAGCACAGGCGGGTGCGTGACGATGGATTTCAGGTCGACATCCGATGCGTGCAGCCGGGCGGCATCGGGGATAGGGCGTCGCGTTTCGTCGGACGACTCGAAGAGCGCCTCGAACGCGCGAGCCGCGGCGAGAGAATCACGTCGTAGCGGTGAAACAGCGTCTGGAAGCGGCGGAACAAACGCGTCTGGTCGGCATGGGCACGCACGCAATCCGCGAGACCCATGCCGATACCCATCTCGTAGTTCGCACGAGGATTCGGCCCGAGCAGATCCGGATCGGTCTCGTAGGCCTTTTGCAGGCCCGCGACGAAGGCCTCAGCGCGCAATACGTCGAAGCAGCGATGCGCACCGTCGAAGTCCACTTCGACCGGTTCGCAAACGGCTACCTCGTGGCGCAGAAAGTCGATCTTGCGGCGGAACCCGGCGCGAATGTCGTCATCGACTTCGCAGACGCCGAAATCTTAACTGTTCGCACCCGCGCCCATCTCCGGCACATTGGTCTTGCCGACGACGATTGCGCCCGCCGCGCGCAGTCGACGCACCAGCGTGTTGTCGTGCGCCGGTACGTTCGCGCGATAGAGCGGCGAGCCATACGTGGTCAGAATGCCTTCGGTTTCTTCGAGATCCTTGATGCCGACAGAGAAGAGACCGGGCCCGCGTCGGCCATGCCGAGCGCTCCCACCGCGACTAGTCAAATCGATCGTAAGCAGCCACAAATGGGCCGACAAGTGACATATTCCGATGCCTGCGTTCGCGAAAACTCACCTGAGAAGCGCAGCTACGGCGCGCATCGACCCGCCTGCAGCCGTCGGCAGCGATGTCATTTCGCGCTACCCGCTTTCAATGCATCGTCCACTTCAGGTCGACACCCATTCCCGGCCGAATCGCCGGTTCGGTGTTCGTGAACCTCGACGTGCGCCATTTCTCGTCGCATCTTGCACCGTTACTGGACGCATTCGTCCAGTCCGCACGGCGATGCGCAAAGCTGGTGCATTAACAACGATTGCGCCGCTGCTCGAAAATCCGGCTCGATATCGTCCCTCGCCCCGACTGATCGGCTTCCCAGACGATATTCGTCCGTTCCGTCAATTCCTTGGCACAGATAATGCTTTATAGCGGATTATTGTTGAACAATCTTTCAAATATTGTTGAACAATAAATTTGCCCAACACGGACGAGCGAGACCGCCATGAAAGCCTATCCTGATCTGAAATCTGTCCTGTCCTGTCTGCCGCGCATTTCGAAGTGCGCCGCCGTGCTCGCGCTGTGCGGCACGGCCCACGCGTTCGCCGCGAGCGCGCCGCCGACCGTGACGGCCGGCAAGTTGACCATCGGCGCGGATTTGACGTATCCGCCCTATGACTACATGGAGGGCGCGGCGCCCGCCGGTTTCGATCCCGCCTTCATGACGAAGCTCGCCGGGCATCTGAAGCTCCAGCCGGGCTTCGTCGATACGCGCTTCGCCAACCTGATCCTCGGCGTCAACGCGAGCCGCTTCGATGTAATCGCGTCCGCGCTGTACGTGACGCCGGAACGCGCCAGACAGATCGACTTCGTCCCGTACCTGAAGACCGGCGTTTCGCTGCTCGCCCTGAGCCACTCCGGCTTCGCGCCGAAGAAGCCCGAAGACCTGTGCGGCAAACGCGTGAGTTCCATCAAGGGAGCATCGTGGATCCCGAAACTCAACGACGTGTCGAAGCAAGACTGTATTCCCGCCGGCCGCGGCGCGATCGACGTGCGCGAATTCGAGACCTCGCCGGAAGCGGCTCAGGCCGTGCTGGCGCACGCGGTCGACGCGCAGTTCGAAGACTCGGCGGTCGCCCAGATGACCGTCAACAAGCTCGCCGGGCGCGTGGCGATCACGTCGACCACCCAGCTCTATCCCGTGGTGATCGGTCTTGGCGTGAAGAAGGGTAATGATGCGCTGCTTGGCCAGTTGAAGAGCGCGTTCGCATCGATGAAACAGGCGGGCGAATACCAGGCACTCCTGAAGCAATACAACGTCGGCGAGCCGACCGACGACGACATCGCCCGTGCGCTCGGCACGGCATCGAACTAACGGCGTATGGCATGCAGCATGAGGCTGGGCAGGCGCCCATTTCCTCGTGACTGCGCTTCGCGAGAGAGCGCACATGGTATTCGACTGGCACTACACGGCTTCGTTATTGTTCGACGCCGCCTTCTGGAAAGCGGCATGGCTGGTGATCGAGCTGAGCGCGGCCACCTGGCTGATCGGCATTGTCGCGGGCTTTGCCCTCGCACTCGGCAAACAGTCCACGCTCATGCCGCTGCGCGTGGCATGCAGTGGCTATATCTGGCTGTTTCGCAGTCTGCCGCTGTTGGTCCTGCTGATCTTCGTCTATAACCTGCCGCAGGTGCTGCCCTGGACCGGCGGCCTGTTGTCCGATCCGTTCTGGGCCGGTCTCCTCGCGCTCTCGATCAGCGAAGCCGCCTACATCGCGGAGATTCATCGCGGCGGCCTGCTCTCGCTCCACAAGGGTCAGCTCGAGGCAGGCAAGGCGCTGGGCATCCGCTTCGTCGGACTGCAACGGCTGATCGTACTGCCGCAGGCATTTCGCGTCGCGCTGCCCGCGCTCATCAACGAGTACATTACGATCGTCAAGCTGACGTCGCTGGTGTCCGTCATTTCGCTGGCAGAGATCCTGCTGGTCGGCGAGCGTCTGTACACGCAGAACTTCAAGGTGCTTGAAACGATGCTAGCCGTGTCGTTCTACTATGTGCTGATCGTCACCGTGTTCGGCCATGGGTTGAAGATGCTGGAGAAGCACCTCGACGTCACGCGGCGCACGGGCGCGACGCTCGACGGCGCG
>NZ_BBJH01000067.1 GCF_000739775.1 Paraburkholderia heleia NBRC 101817
AAAGCTGTCCCACAACGCGCCGCACAGGTAATGACCGCTTTCTGGTGGAAAACGGCCGTCCTGCGTTCGGGGCACTTCTTGAACAAAGCGTCCTGATCCTCCTGGTGGATCGTTCATCTGTGGCCCGTTGAGCAAGCCCGCCCGCCTGCGGAAGTAGCTGCCCGTATCGAGTCCCACCGGCCGCGGTGCCGCTGTATGCGTGGAGACGCAGTCAGTCGAGTATGGCGTCGATTCCGTCGCGCAAATCAACAGCGCAAACGCTGTTGCGCCAGTAAGCCCGCCATGGCAGGCCTAGATTGCAGCCATCATGCCTGGACGAAGGCGAGGAGATCCGCGTTGAGGACGTCTGAATTGACGGTCAACATGCCATGCGGAAAAGTCGGGTATGTCTTCAGCGTGCCATTCTTTAGCAGCTTGATCGACTTTAGTGCCGCATCGGAGATCGGTACGATCTGATCGTCGTCTCCGTGCAATACAAGCGTGGGCACTGCAATCGCCTGAAGATCCTCTGTCTGATCGGTCTCAGAAAAGGCTTTGATGCCCTCATAGTGTGCCTTGGCGCTGCCCATCATCGCCTGCCGCCACCAGTTCTGGACCACGCCTTGATATACGGTCGCACCGGGGCGATTGAATCCATAGAACGGACCAGCAGCGACATCCAGGAAGAACTGGGCTCGATTGTCGGCAAGCGCTTTCCGGAAGCCGTCGAAAACCTCGATCGGAAGACCTTCAGGATTGGCTTCGGTTTTGAGCATGAGCGGAGGCACGGCACTGACGAGGACGGCCTTGGCTACGCGTCCCGCGCGCTGTCCGTGTTTCGCCACATAACGAGTTGCCTCTCCGCCCCCTGTTGAATGGCCGATATGCACTGCGTTGTACAGGTCGAGTGATTCGACAACAGCAAAAGCATCGGCAGCGTAATGGTCCATATCATGCCCGCCCGAGACCTGCGACGAACGGCCATGACCGCGCCGGTCATGTGCGATTACGCGGTAGCCTTGCTCGAGGAAAAAGAGCATCTGCGTATCCCAGTCGTCGGAAGATAGCGGCCAACCGTGATGGAAGACAATGGGCTGCGCGTCTTTTGGGCCCCAGTCCTTGTAGAAAATCTCGACATTGTCCTTTGTGGTGACGTACGGCATGGTGATGCTCCTTGACATGATCGCGGGAATAACCGGCCGTCATGATCCGGCTCCCGCGCGGCAGAAGTCACCCTCCAGCAAAGAATCGCGAAGAGTGAACGAAACAAAACGATGCAAAACAGACGTTGTGACGGAAAAGCTAGCCGTCTGAAACAGACTAACAGTCCTGCAACGTATTTGAACCATGCCGAATGTTGCTATACGGGAAACACGGTGTGCTGTTCGGGCGCGCTACCGCTCGCTCCACGCCGTATCTACGATTTGTTTCACAGTTCGTTATCCGGAATATCGAAAACATCGGCCGGAATGACTGTGTTTTCAGCAACCCAATCCAAGGATCAGGCTGTGAAAGAGGGCAATATTCGCGAGCGCGAACTGGCGGTTTCGCCTGCCGATGCGACGCATCGGCGCCGGCCGGTTTGCGTAGCAAAATACGAGTATTCGGTCGCTTTCTGTGAAACGCATATGGACGCACGCATCGAGCCGCCGTTCCCTGGCTGTTCGACGGCATGCCGGCGGCGATTGCTATTGCCCGCGCGATCGCCGCGTTCGTGGCAATATGCGGCTTTCGGGTATCCGCTCGCCCGGCATGGGATTTCACTCAGGGGATCGTATTTATGGACGACGAAACCTGCGTCTTCAATGACCTGCGCCCTCGATTGCAGAAAATCGCGTATCGAATGCTCGGATCGGTGGCAGAGGCCGAAGACGTCGTGCAGGACGTCTGGCTGCGCTGGTTCGCGGCAGACCGCGGAGCGATCGAAAATGGTGAGGCATGGCTGGTCGCGGTCGCGACGCGCTTATCCATCGATCGCCTGCGCGCTGCGAAAGTTCAGCGCGAATACTACACGGGCATATGGTTGCCGGAACCGGAGATGACTGACTCCCCGACTACGCCGGAGCAGGCCAAAGAGCGTGCCGATGAAGTGTCCGTCGCGTTTCTGCTGCTGCTCGAGCGGCTTACGCCCGAGGCGCGCGCGGCGTTCCTTCTGCGCGAGGTATTCGACGCCGATTACTCAGAGGTCGCGCTGGCCATTGGCAAGAGCGAGGCAGCGTGCCGTCAGCTTGTCAGCCGCGCAAAAACGCAACTCCGCGACGAGCGACCACGCTATTCTGTCTCGCGCGAAACGCACCGGCGGCTGCTGGAGGGTTTCGCACAGGCAATTCAATGCGGTGACTTCCATGCAATCAACGCGCTTCTCTCCGAGGACGCCATCCTGATTGCCGATGGCGGTGGCAAGGTAACAAGTTTTCCGGAGCCGATGGTGGGCGGCAGGCGCATTGCGCAGCTCTTCTATGCGACGCATTTGCGCTTTCATAGCGAAATGCAGCTCAAGCTCGTGCTGCTCAACGGCGAATGGGCGCTGCTGCGCTATTGCGAAGGTCAGCTCGAATCCGCGCAGTCGTTCGAGACGGACGGAGATCGAATCGTTCGCATACATGTGCAGCGCAACCCCGAGAAGTTGGCACGTATTGCAGCCGTGCACGGCAACGGCTGATTCCGCGCGTTGCGCACGCGCACCGGTGACGCGGTGCGTGGCACCGAAGCGCGCGAAATGCGCCGCGCACCGAAAAAACCTCCGGCCTTGCGTCACAACGGCATGCGTTGGCACGTCTAGTCATCAGGGACACTACGATTCTCGCTTCCATGACAGACTATTCATCGCGCCCATCAGGCGGCCCTGACGACCCGTTGGCAAGCAGCTTCGCAACCAGCTATGCCGGCGTTGTATCGTTTCTCGCAGTCGCGAATGAAGGCAGCTTCGCACGTGCGGGCGACCGCCTGGGCATTGGCCGCTCCTCGGTGAGCCGCAATGTGCAGAAACTCGAAGCCCAACTCGACGCGCGCCTTTTCCAGCGTACAACGCGCAGCACGTCGCTCACGCGCGAGGGCGAACTCTTCTACGAGAACTGCCAGCCGGGTCTTGCGCGCATTGCACAGGCGCTCGAAGACATGCGGGAACTGCGTAACGGGCCGCCGCGCGGCCATTTGCGCATCGCCTCGACACCGGGCTTCGGGCGCAAGGTTGTTGCGCCGCTGTTGCGGGGTTTCCACGCCCAGTATCCCGACATTTCCCTTGAACTGCTGCTCGGCGACCGACCCACTGATTTCACTTCGGATCGCGTCGACGTGTCGTTTCGCGAAGGACGCATGGAGGACAGTGGCATTGTCGCTCGCCGGTTGATCCCCATGCAGATGATCGTCTGCGCGTCGCCCGCCTATGCACGGGTATATGGTTTGCCACGGCACGTCGCAGACCTGGCCGGCCATCGCTGCATTAATCTGCGGACGGCAACGGGACGCATGAAGGAGTGGGAATTCAAGGTGGATGGCCTTTCGCAACGTTGCCAGCCCATCGCCCTTCACACGTTCAACGATCCCGACCTGGCCCTGGAAGCCGTGCTCGACGGCTTGGGGCTGGCGCAGCTGGCCGCCTACCAGGTGTGCGATCTGCTGCGCGACCAACGGCTCGTTGGCTGCCTCGACCAGCATGCCCCCGATGACGGCGGCCACTACCTCTGCTACCTCAGCCGAAAGCTGCTGCCGGCGCGCATTCGCGTGTTCGTCGACTACATGACAGAGCATACGCGGCTGCTCGACCTCGAGTGTTCGACGCCGCTGGCCATGGCGCAAACGCACGAGCGGCAGCCGGCATGAGGGCAGCGATTGGTGCATGACGGGCAACACAGTGAGTGCACGTCATGCCCTAGCGCAAAAGTCAGCGCATACCTAGCATCGCTGATGGATGGACCGCTCGCGGTGGCAATCTGTAGACGCAAGATTTTCCGGAGCAACGTTATGAGGATCGTCGCAATGAGTGGTACGGGGCCCTCCGATAGCAAGAAGGCGATGACGGGAGCCAGTGTGTTATGAACGAACCCTTGCTGCCCCCGCCTCTGACCTTGCTTGACAAGTACCACGGCAAGGAAGGGCAGACGCTGTATTCGACGACCGTCACCGTAACGGGCGGCGAAGCGGGGCACGGTCGGGCGTCGGGCGTTGCGTGCTCGGACGACGGCCAGTTAGCGGTTGAGCTGCGCCTGCCTGAAGCATTGGGCGGCCACGGGGGCGGCACAAACCCGGAGCAGCTTTTCGCAGCGGGCTATGCGGCCTGCTTTCATGGCGCCCTGAATCTGTTCGCCGCGCGCGCCGGAATCGTGCTCGCTGACAGCGCAGTGGATGTCACGGTCCAGTTCAGGCGTGATCCGGTGGATGGACTTTTCGTGCTCAAGGCGCACACACACGTGCGTTTGCCGGGCGTGGAGCGCTCGCTCGCCGAGTGGCTCGTTCGCGAAACGGAGCGCTTCACGCCCTACACAAAGATGGCGCGGCAGGGAATCGAGAATGTCGTGGCGCTCGCCCCTCCAGAAGATACCCGCTGAGTCTCCCGGCTTCGCGTCCGGGATGCTACATCGCAATTGTTCCCTGCTTGAGATTCTCTGGCTGCTCGCCCAGCATCGATCGCAAATCGCGCTCGATCTGCGCGCACAACGTTGAAATCGGCACGTCGTTCGCGCTTCCCTCAAACGGATTCTCCGTGCTGTCGCCAACCTGTTCGAGCGACGTATACATCCACGATACGGCCACGCTGCATGGTACAACGAGCCATATCATGTTCCCCTGCATGAAGCCGCTTACGCCTTCGTTGAGCTTGTCGAATTCGTGGAGCAAACCAAAAGGAAAAAAGAGGCAGAAGAAGCGGACGAATAACGCGCTTACGGTAGCGTACTGGCGAGGATACGGGAAATTTTTCAACTGCTCCGCCTTTGCCTGCAATGTAATGAAATCTCCAAGCGTATGGTGTAGCTCAAGATAGAAAGACAAATTCAATTCCCCAGCCGCGTGGCGTTCTTTCAGGAACGCACTTTGGCTGCCCAGCAGGGCAGTCGCCGCATTTGGGGCGCCGAGCGTGTGCGAGGCTTCTGCTGGGGACAAATATCTGTGCAGCGTTTCTTGAAGATTTCCTTCCCATTCCGGGACCTCGTAATGCTGACGGAATTCGACGTTGTATCCTTTTCCCATGTTTTCCCATACACGCGGGCGGCGCAGCGCGTAGCGCAATGCGGTGAGCCATGCGAGATGTCGCGCGATTAGCTCACGGCTGACTCTGATGTCGTTCGGGAAATTGCGGGCGAGCTGTCCCCAGCGCAGGCTTGCGCTCCTGATGCCCGTCCAGATGTCCAGCGCGTCCATTGCCCTGTTGTATGTCTGGACGTTCTTGAAACCAACGATGAATGACGTGGCGGTGCCAAGCAGCAACACGATCGTGAGCGGCACCGACAGCCATGTCATTCTGAAAAACTTGAACAGGATCACGGGCAGCGTGCCCCAGATCGCGAGCGCATAGAGTTGTCTGCGGGTCCAGAATAGAAATTCGGATAACGTATAGGATTTGCCGAGATGCATGTCGTAATGGCCTCACGACGTGGT
Organism: Paraburkholderia heleia NBRC 101817; assembly: GCF_000739775.1. Taxonomy (GTDB): domain Bacteria; phylum Pseudomonadota; class Gammaproteobacteria; order Burkholderiales; family Burkholderiaceae; genus Paraburkholderia; species Paraburkholderia heleia. Next base: position 5,575 of record NZ_BBJH01000067.1, read on the forward strand.
GAATGATCAGGTGCGGGGAGACCACACGATGCATTCTCTCCCCACTTGCATAAGACGTTCGGTGCGCGCGTCGTGTGACATCGAAGCAGCGATGGTTGTTGGCCCGAGTATGCGGTCAAAGACGCGACGCGATTGATGCGCAAAAGACAACATGATGGAGCCGCGCATCGTGCTACCGAAACGTGCTGCGTCGGACTACGATGCATCAACGCAACGATCCTCGTCCGACATCTCAATCAGTCGAAATTTGATCATCGTCTACATAAGGAGAAGCGCATGACGCAGCGTATCAACTATATTCAACAGTCGCCGGAACTCTTCAGGAAGTACATGGAATTCAGCAATCAGCTGAAAGAGAGCGTGATCGAGGAGTCGATTCGCGACCTCGTTTCGATGCGCGCTTCGCAAATCAACGGCTGCGGTTTCTGCGTTGACATGCACGTGAAAGAAGCGCGCATGCACGGCGAGCGCGAACTGCGCGTTCATCATCTGCCGATATGGCGCGAGTCCACACTTTTCTCGCCGCGTGAGCGCGCCGCCCTCGCATGGACTGAAGCGCTGACGGAATTGAACGCATACGGCGTCGCCGACGATATCTACGAGCGTGTACGCACGCAGTTCTCGGAGAAAGAGCTTTCAGACCTGACCTTCGACGTCATGGCTATCAATGGCTGGAACCGCGCGAATATCGCGTTCAGGACCGTGCCAGGTTCGGCGGACAAGGCATTCGGCCTCGACAAGGCCAACCTGACCTGACCCCCCCGTACCTTGTTATCACAACCGGCCCGCCTATGCGGGCCGTTTCACTGGAGCGTCATCATGTCCGGGTTTAAACGTATCGTAATCGCCGCGTTTCTCGTTACGCAGATGCTTGTATGTTGCGCCCGGGCCTCGCCCCCGCTCGCTATCGTCACCCCTGTCATGACCATTCCCCTCAAGGACTACCCGGGCAAGGAAGCGCTGATGATCAGCGTGGAATATCCGCCGGGTGCCGTGGATCCCGTGCACAGGCATAACGCCGATGCCTTCGTCTACGTGCTGGAAGGCTCGATTGTCATGCAGGTGAGGGGCGGCAAGCAGGTTACGCTCTCGCCGGGACAGACTTTCTACGAAGGCTTGAATGACGTCCACACGGTTGGGCACAATGCGAGCCAGACGAAGCCGGCTAAATTTATCGTACTGCTGCTCAAAGACAAGGGCGCACCGCTCCTCGTGCCGGCGAAATGAACGACGCCTCCCTGGCGTGATTCGAATGCAGCGCGACGGCATCCGATGGCGCTGCGCGCCGGGGCGACGGGATACTTCATTTCGAGAGTTGCGCCGTAACGAAATCGACGAATACGCGCGCACGCGTCGGCATGTTCCTGCCGAAAGCGTGAATAGCGTGCACGGGGACGCGCGCGAGCGCCTGATTGGGTAGTACGGCCTGCAGCCTCCCGGCGGCGAGATCGTCCCGTACGGCGATTTCCAGTATTTGGGCGATACCCAGTCCGTTCAATGCCGCCACGCGCATTGCCTCACCGTTATCAGCGTCGAACCTGCCTTCGACGGAGCTGGACGTTCCATCGGCGAAGATCAAGGGGTACGGTCGGCCATTGAGCCGGTAGCGCACATGCCGATGTGCAGCGAGATCCGCAGCAACACGCGGTGATCCCCGCTCGCGCAGATATGCCGGCGCCGCAACCAACACCAGTCGAAGACTGGTGATCGGCAGCGCATGCAGGCCGCTGTCTTCCAGCCATCCCGCCCTGATCGCGATATCGATGCGATCGCGGATCAGGTCGGCATGATGGTCGCTGACGCTCACGTCGAGTGCGAGTTCCGGGTGGTTTGGCAGGAGTTCCCGCGTGACGGGATCGAGCAAAAAGCGACCCAGTTCGCCAGGCAGGCTTACACGCAGTCTTCCCGCGGCGGCGGCCGGCGATCGCAATACTTCTTCGGCGCCCTCCAGGCCGCGCATCAGCGGGGCAATGCGCTCATAAAACGCCTGACCTTCAATCGTCAGAACGGAGGTTCTAGTCGAGCGCTGAAATAACGTGACGCCCAGGCGCTTTTCGAGCCTTGCCACGCTTTTTGACACGGCCGACGTCGTCGTACCCAAAGATTGCGCCGCAACGGTGAACGAGCCCGTCTCGACGGAGCGAACGAACGCGGGAAGGCCGCTAAATTTATCCACGGACATGATGACAAAGTGGAAAGAGTGAAATGACCTACGAGTGACTTCAACCCACCAGAAGCCGTTGCTAAATTCTGGCTCTACGCCGGACAGGCGCAATATAGCGGAGAAAACATGAATCGACTCGCAAACAAGGTTGCTGTTGTTACCGGCGCAAATAGTGGAATCGGATTGGCCACGGCCAGGCTGCTGATTGAAGAGGGTGCGAATGTCATTATGGTGGGCCGACGCCCGGATGCCGTCAATGCGGCCGTGGCCGAACTTGGCGACCGGGCGATCGGACTGACGGGAGATCTCGCGAACCCGAAAACGCACGACGAAGTGGCCGCGCTAGTGTCGAAGCGCTTTGGAGGAATCGACATATATTTCGCGAACGCGGGAGTGAATACTATCGAAGCATCGAACGAGGTGAGCGAAGACTCCTATGACCGTCATTTCGCGACAAACACCAAAGCAATTTTCTTCGGGGTACAGAAGATCACGCCGCTCATGAAAGAGCGTGGTGCCATTCTATTGACGAGTTCGATCGCGAGTTCGAAAGTGTTCGAAGGACATGCAGTCTACGCGGGTACGAAGGCCGCAATCGAAGCCTTCGCGCGGAGTTGGGCTTTGGAGCTTCAGGCGCGCGGCATTCGCGTGAATGTACTGAGTCCCGGGCCGGTCGACACGCCAATACTGACGAAGCTGGGTATCGCGCATGACGAGCGACCGGCGTTCGAGGCTGCCGTCGCAGGGCGTATTCCGCTAGGCCGCCTCGGACTTCCTGAAGAACTCGCACGCGCGGCGCTCTTTCTCGTGAGTGACGAGGGCAGCTTCGTCAACGGCGTCAATTTGCGTGTCGACGGTGGCATGTCGCTCAATTGATAGCACCCATGGCGCGGCTCATTTCGCCGCGCTTTGGTAGGTCGCGACATAGCGAGCCCGAGCGATGATCTTCCCGTGCATTTGAAACGCAACGAGTGCGGGGCTAGATGCCGGGCTCACGTCGATATGCGGGACATCGAGTGCATACGCGGTGACGATATAACGATGTGGCTTGCCTTGTGGTGGACACGGTCCGCCATACTTCGACTGGCCGAAGTCGGTCAGCGTTTCGGTGACCCCGGGCGGCAGCAGATTCACGTTGCCGGAGGCGCCCTTTTGCAGAGATGTCTGCGAGGGCGGTATGTTGACAACAGCCCAATGGGTCCAGCCGAGACCGCCCGTCGGCGCGTCGGGGTCATGAATCGTCACGACGATGCTGCGAGTACCGGCTGGCGCGTTTGACCATGTCACGTGCGGTGACACATTCTCGCCGTGGCAGCCGAATCCGCTGAACACTTGTTCATTCCCGAAACGGCCGTGATCCAGATCGGCAACTTTCAGCGCAAACGTTTCGGCGGTCGCGACGCCGGGCAGCGTTGCGAATAGCGCGCAAGCGCAAACAGCTTTTCGTGGCATGGGAAGGGATCGCATGGCAGGCTCCTGTGGATGGAAGGGCTCCGCGCGCCGCGTGCGCACGTGGAGATAGCAGTCATGCTCGAAGAAATTCAGGTGCAGGTAACGCTTAACGACAGTGTCATGCACGGGATGCGCACCAGTCGCTTCCGGATACGGAAAGTGAGTCCCGATCGCTGAGGGCGAGGATCGATTGTCCGGTATCAGTGTAAATTAGTAGTCCCACGTAACAGGAACAAATCGAAAACCATCGCCGTTCCTTGCAATGTGTCCGATGGATGGGAACGCGACGTGCGCTGCGGCAAGCAAAGCGCCTGTTTCCGCGGCTTCGTTGAACAGCGCGAGACGCACGTCCACTGCACCTTCAGGATCATGCTCGAAGCCATTTTGCCAATCCGGATTGTCGAAGTTGACTTCGAAAATCGCATCTCCTACGAACGTTAGCTTCTCGCCGTTTGATGTGACGTCCACGACGCAGTGCCCCGGTGTGTGCCCGCCCGTCACGCGCGCCGACACGCCCGGTGCGACTTCGACTGCCTGATCGAACTGCACGATATTCTCGCGGTAGAGTTCCACGAACTTCGCAGCAGCCTTGCGTAGCGCAGGCGGAACCGTCTCCGGCATCACCGTCTTGCTGAAGTCCGGGTTTTTCCAGAACTCTACTTCCGAGGCCGACACGTGAATGCGCACGTCCGGGCGTAGCCTGGCCTTGACGCCATCGACGTTCAAGCCGCCAACGTGATCCATATGCATGTGCGTAATCACGATGTCAGTGATTGCAGCAAGGTCGATACCTGCCGACTCCAGGCGCACTACTGACTGTCCGGCCCGCGTGAAGTATTCGAAACCATCACCCACGCCCGAGTCGATCAGAATGAGCTGTCCGCCGCTACGCACGAGCGCAATATTCAGCGCCCAGTCGAACATGTCTCGTTGCAGGAAACGGCCATCGAACCATTCGTTGCGATCCGCTTCGCTCACATTGGTGGACATGGTGGAGGTGGGCAGCGGTAGAACGCCATCGCTAATCAATACGACATCGATGTCACCCACGCGCACGGCGTAACGGGAAGGTACGAGTTCAGCTGAACCCTGTTTGCCCAGGTTGGAAGTAACGGGCTGCACATTGTGAGTTGTCTTGCTCATAATCCATTGTCCTATTGCTTCAGTTGGGGGGATCCGGTACACGCGGCGCGGTTCACGAGCGACCACGCGTTTTGCGTGTGTCGCTTTGCTCGCAATTCAAGCGAGCGTGTGACGCATTGTAGTGAGGGACGGGCGAGTGCCGGTAGGATCGCGAGTGCGTATGCCATGTTGTCTGGACGGCAACAATCCAGGTCGGACAGCCGGCGAAATACAATGCCAGCGACAGAACATCTGACTTAATTCGGGTTCTATCTGCCAGATGTGTCGCGAGAAGCAAGTGATCGAACGGGCGCAAAATGGTGCTTGACGGCAAACTCGATGACCCGTGGCGGGCTGCTCGATCTTGTCATCTGACACGTGGACGAATCATGCACGCTAGCACAGGGTCCGGGAAAGGTGGCCATGGTTCGCATCATGCGTGATGTGTGCGGACCGCATAATTCAGTGTCAAAAAGCCTTTTCGGACGGACACGGACGGTTCTGCGCTCAAACCCTGCAATGCACGCCTCGATTGCTGTAAGGTCGAATGGCACCCTCTAGCGGCCCAGATGGCTTGAGTTAATGGCCGACTGGTGCGGCAGCGGCCTGTTGCCGAGCTCATTGCGTTCTTCCTCAACGTCGATAAGCCGCTTGCGCGGCAGATCCCAGTCTCGCTTCATGGTGGTTCCTTTCCCGAACGCTCGGATTCGTGATGGGCCGGGGCGCGCCATGACCAGAAGATACGGCGGTCCGCATGGCGGCGGTTGGAAACTGCTTCCCGACGATGTTGTGCGTTTCCTCCGCGAGCGAACGTCGATTGACAGCGCAGCAAAACTCAGGAAGACTTACCCGCATGAATGCCTCTATCCGCATCACTATCGTAATCATGAACCGTGTGGCCATCCGACGCGATGGGCTACCGGGGGCGTGTGTGCGTTAGGGCAGGCAGGATTCAGACACAAAGCCTCACCGGAAACGGATGAGGCTTTTTTGTTGAATGCGGCTTCTCCGTTTGATTGTTTTCCAACGGAGACCAGCATGACCGACAGCTCTTCCTGCCTCACTTCCTGCAACAGGTTGCCCGGCGGATCATCAACGTACCCTGACGGATCAATCCGTCGCGTTGTCGTTCATTTCGAACTCTATCCGGGCCAGACATTGTCGTGGTGCGTAGAGCGGAATGCCGAGCTTGGTACCTACGCTTCACGGGTTCGAGTCATCTGGCACTTCCTGCCACACAGCCGCTGGCTTCAGCCAGGCGAGGTCCTGCGCCTTCCTCGTGGCGAACGCATCTGGGTCCGCAATGACGGAATGCGGAAAGTAGAGATTGCGGTATCGACTGATCCGGTGTGCCGTCGGGCTGGACGATACGCTCGCTGGTTGTCGCTTCTGACTGAGTTCGGAGCGCGTCTGTCGCTGCTCCGCGCGCGCTGCTGAAAGCGACGTAAAGTGTTGGCGCCAGCCGGTAATGTGTTGTCATGCATTGTGTGACGGCACTGTCATGCTCGGGATACGGTAAAAAAAAGAAACGGCGTGCACGGTGGGCGCGCCGCGCCCGTATTGTCTTCAACGCGCCGCGTGCCTGAATGCACGGGCACGGCTCTCATGCAGAAGGCGTAACCCGTCCCGTAGCCGCCGTTCACAGGTGGCGCACATAGCGGCCGCTCACAAAGTGCAACTGCCGTTGCGCGCTAGTTACGGCTCCGAAAACAGGCGCTCGCACATGAAATCCACGAACACGCGCAACTTGGGCGAAAGTTGCCGGCTCGACGGCCACAAGATTGAGAATTGCCCGGGCGTAATCGAGAGTGTGCCAAGTACTGGGACGAGCGCGCCGCTAGCAAGCGCGTCACGGGCAAGAAAGTCCGGCATGAAGCCAATGCCGAAGCCCGCGATTACCGCGCCGCGTAGCGCCTCCATGTTGTTGCAGGTCATCGCGGTGTGAAGGTTCGGCGGCTCGCCCTCATCCGCCGCGAGTCCCCATGGCTGCAGTTTGCCTGTAGTGGGGAAGCGGTAGCGCACGCAGTCGTGCGTCGCCAGGTCGTCGAGCGTGCGCGGGAGGCCGGCGCGCGCCTCGTAATCAGGCGACGCGCACAGCACGAAGCGGAACGGACCGAGCCGGCGCGACATCAGGCTTGAGTCCGAAAGCATGCCGCTGCGGATCACGGCGTCGAATCGGCCTTCCACGACATCCACCAGCCGGTCGTTGAAATCGAGGTCCAACTCGATGTCCGGATAGAGCGCGCTGAATGCGGGCAGCACTGGCAGCAGGAAGCGGTAGCCGATTACCGGCAGGCTCACGCGTAGCAGTCCGCGCGGCCTTTGTGCGGCCTCCGACAGTACAGCCTCCGCGTCATGCAGCTCCCCGAGAATCCGTTGACAGCTATCGTGGAAGTACTGCCCTTCATTAGTGAGCGTGACGCGGCGCGTGGTTCGATGAAAAAGACGAACCCCGAGGGAGTGTTCGAGCTTCGCAATCGTCTTGCCGACTGCCGATGCGGATATTCCGAGCTTGTGTCCGGCCGCAACGAAACTGAGTGTCTCGGCGGCATACACGAATGTAACGATGCCGTTCAGGTTGTCCATGCCGGTTCGGCTCCTTCTGATTCGCATGATTGCGGAATTGAAATCCGCTATTTGCGGAAATGTACATCGTTTTTGATGGATTGAATCCAGATTATCGTTCGTCTCTCAGCCGGCGCATTGTGATGTGATGCGTTGGCGTTAGACAAGGAGCGGTGATGAATTCACAGAATCCCCCCAACGCGACAGGGCGGCTCGCCGTGCTCGCGGCCGTCTGCATGGCCGCTCTAGCGCTGCCGCTTGCATTTTCCGGTGGTGCGGTCGCGACTCCCGCCATCGGCCGCGACCTCGGGGGTGACCCCGTCACGGTGAGCTGGATTACCAACGCATTCATGCTCGCGTTTGGTAGTCTGTTGATGGCGGCGGGCACGCTCGCAGACCGTTTCGGCCGCAAGCGGCTGTTTGCGTGCGGCGTCGCGGGCTTCACGCTGAGTTCGCTGGCGCTCGGCTTCGCAACGTCGATTGTCATCGTTGATCTGCTGCGCGCAGTACAGGGCGTCGCGGCGGCGGCGGCACTCGCGGGCGGCACTGCTGCGCTTGCGCAGGAGTTTGATGGCCCGGCACGAACCCGCGCGTTCAGCGCGCTGGGCACCACGTTCGGAATCGGCCTCGCTTTCGGGCCGGTGCTCGCCGGCTGGCTGATTGCGCAGTTCGGCTGGCGCGCGATCTTCACGACGGGAGCGCTTGCCGGCCTGCTTACGCTCGGCTTTGGCGTGCCCCGAATGCGCGAGTCGCGCGACCCGCACGCGCGCCGGCTCGATTGGGCGGGTACCACGACATTCACGGCCGCGCTCGCGTGCTTCACGTTTGGCCTGATCGAGGCACCGTCGCGTGGCTGGACGTCGCCGGCCGTCGTCCCGCTGTTCGCCGCGTGCGTCGCATTCGCGATCGCGTTCGTCGTTGTCGAAACGCGCACTGCGCGGCCAATGCTTGACCTGTCACTCTTCCGCTATCCGCGGTTCGTCGGCGTCCAGGTGCTGCCGATCGCGACCTGCTACTGCTACATCGTGCTGCTCGTCGTGCTGCCACTGCGCTTCATTGGCGTGGACGGCTACGACGAGATGCACGCAGGTTGGCTGATGCTCGCACTGTCGGCGCCGATGCTGGTCGTGCCATTCGTCGCGGCGGCGCTGACGCGCTGGATGTCGGCGGGAGCGATCTCGGGTATCGGGCTCATGATTGCTGCGGCGGGCCTCCATGCGCTCGGCGGTGCGCTGCGTGCCGGCGCCGGCGCCGGCACGACCGTGATCGGACCAATGCTTGCTATTGGCTTCGGCGCGGGGCTTCCGTGGGGGCTGATGGATGGTTTGTCGGTGAGCGTCGTGCCGAAGTCGCGCGCGGGGATGGCGACGGGCATCTTTAGCACCACTCGCGTCGCGGGCGAAGGCATTGCGCTAGCGGTCGTGAGCGCGCTGCTCGCAGCGCTGGCGCAGATCAGCCTGCGTACATCAGCGCCGCTCGCACAGCCAGCCGCCGTCGCCGAGGCAGCTGCACGGCTTGCTACGGGAGATATTGCGGCCGCCGCCGAGAGGCTGCCGGGCGTTTCGCATCCGACACTTCAGGTCGCCTATCACACGGCGTTCGGGCATCTGCTTGATGGGCTTACGATCATCACGCTACTTTGCTCGCTCGCGGCCTTCGCTTTCCTGAGCCGGGTTCGCGTACAGGACGAACCGTTCATCACGGAGGCACCTGGGGGAGTTGAGGCATGAACGCTCGCACGCGACAATCGTTGAGGTGGTCGGCATGTTTGGTACGCGGAGGTCCGGGAGCCCTGCTGAGCCAAGCCCTGAATGTCAGGTGTGAGAACTCTGCGGATGACCGTTTGGGGCCGACCGGAGCCCACCAACCGAGTGCGAGGATGATCTCCGGTGAGCGCGCGATGCAAATGGCATACCTCGACCCAATTCGGTCCGTCAGCTTGAGCCGCCCCTAATGGCTGTTCCAGAATTTGCTTCGGACACTGTGGCGCGTAGCGTTGCAAACGCCCGCCGAGCATGACCTGCGGCATGAAAAAAAGGCCGATACGTGTATCGGCCGAACGCGCACGACGTCGGCAAGGCGCCCGCGCGGCGGAGTTCTACTGAGACTACGATGGCATATCTCCTGATGGGAACTGCTACATTTTCACGCCTGCGAACGCACGATTCAGACTGTCAGCGCTCGACGCACCGTGCCTTGCGATCGGGCAATATCTGCAACACCATCGACATGCAGGCGCAACCGGCACCCACGCCACACACGCCGGGCCAATGCCATACGCTCCATGCATAGTTGCCGAGCACCGAGCCCATGGCGCCTCCCGCAAAGCGGATCGTCATATAGATCGTATTCGTGCGACTCATGGCCTGATGGCGAACACGGAGGTTAAGCGCCATATTGGAAACGTGGGCGCTTTGCAAGCCAAGGTCGAGCAGGACCACGCCGACAATCAGCCCGCCGATACTCTCGCCCTTCCAGGCCAGCAGGCCGTAAGACGCAATGAACACGAGTGTTGCAGCAAGGACGATACGGCGCGGGTCGTACGCATCGGTCATCCTGCCAATAGCATATGAACCACACGCGCCGGCAATGCCAACTAAACCGAACAGTCCGGCGGTTTCACTGCCGTAACGGTTGTCGAGACTGTGCAAATGGAATGCGAGCGTCGTCCAGAAGGCGCTGAAGGCAGCGAACTGCAGCGCGGCGACGAAAGACGTTTGCCGCACGACAGGTTCCTCGCGCAGCAGTCGCGCGAGCGAGCCCATTAACGCACGATAGCTGCCCGGGAATGACGGCACGACGCGCGGCGGTCGACGGGCGAGCACAACAGCGACGAGCGCGGTGGCGACGGATGCCGATATATACACGACGCGCCAGCCGAAATGCGCAGCCAACGTCCCGGCTACGGTGCGCGAAGCAAGGATGCCCCCCAACAGGCCCAGCATGACGATGCCAACAGCCCTACCTCTGCCCTCGGGGCCGGCGAGTTGCGCGGCGTAGGGTGTGAGCAATTGCGGTGTCACGCTCATCATGCTCGCCACAAAGCTCGCCGCAATGAGCCACGGCAATGTCGGTGCGGCTGCCATCGCGAGAAGGGCCATGACTGCCACCGACAACGTGATCGCGAACAGCTTGCGACGCTCGACCTTGTCGCCCAGCGGAACGAACAAGACCAGCCCGAGCGCGTAGCCCGCCTGTGCCGCAACGGCCACCGTGCCCGCCTGACGTTCGTTCGTCCCAAAGGTGTGTGCGAGGTCGATCAGCAAGGGCTGGTTGTAGTAGTTGTTGGCGACAACGAGTCCGGCCGAGAGCGCCATGACCCAATAGATCGATTGCCTCATTTGAACTCCCGTGACTTGGATACCCTGGACGTGACACCGCCGCTCGACGCAGTGTTTGCGTCGCTAGTGTTTGCGGGCTGTATGCGTCGGACTGTAGACTATTTCCCAATCTGGAAGTACCCACGTCTAACGGCAATCAGCCTTGCGTATTCCGGAAGGACAATTCGATGGATCGATTCGATGCCATGCAGGTGTTTGTCCGGGTGGTCGAAGCCGGCAGCCTGTCTGCCGCCGCCCGGGCGATTCCGATGTCGCTGACCTCGGTCAGCCGACACATCTCTGCTCTGGAGCAGCAGTTCGGCACGCAGTTGTTGCGCCGCACGACACGCCATACTGCGCTGACTGACGAAGGACGCCTGTTTTACGGGCGTGCGAAGGCCATACTCGCGGATCTCGACGAGATGAGTACCCTGATCGGCGCGAGTCGTAGTGAGCCCTCAGGCCGCTTGCGTATCGCCACCCCGTCGTTGCTCGGGCGCATGCTCATCGCGCCGCTCCTTCCACATTTTCTTGCACAACATCCAGGCGTGTCGGTAGAGATGGTCCTGGTCGACCGCAACGTGAATCTCTCGGAGGAAGATGTTCATGTCGCGATCCGCGTGGGGCGGCTGCCTGATTCGACGCTTGTCGCACGGAAGCTGGGCGAGGTCCGCATGGTGACTTGTGCCGCGCCGTCATATATCGAACGCCGAGGCGCACCGAATTCCCCCAACGAATTGAGTTTGCACGACTGCCTGGTCTTTTCCGACAGCCCCGGCCCCGTTGACTGGCGCTATAGTCATGCTGGTGTGCGACATTCCGCTCGAGTGACGGGGCGGCTCTGGGCGAACGCGCTCGATGTACTCGTGGTGGCCGCGCGCGCGGGTGTGGGCATCATCCGCGCACCATCCTGGCAGGTTGCGGGACTGTGCGAGCAGGGAGAACTGCGACGTATCCTTGCGCAGTACGAACCGAGCCCTGTGGCGGTAAGCGCGCTATATGAACGTGCTCGTCGAACTTCACTGCCGCTACGCGCCTTTCTTGACTTTCTGATCCAATCCCGCGCCATCGTGGATCTCACCGATGCATTCGGTGTGAATGGCTCCACACTAGAGTAGAGATCGACGTACGGCAGAGGTCAGCGGCGCAACGGACGTTCGAGTGTTTCACTTGCACTTCGGGCGAACGGCAGGAACTGGCCGGCCGGCGCCTGACGACGGAGCGTAGCGATCTTCCCGGGCTCGCACCTCATGCAACAGGCATAGCGCGACCCGGAGCAGACCTTCGACTCTCTTAAGAACGGCCGTTCAGAGAGGATTCGATCCCGGACGGAAGGTTCTACCCGACTAGAGGTACTTGAATTTTATGATTTGCACTTTGCTATTGAATCGGGCAGCTTTGAACTGAACTGGCTCTGTGGTGTTTGCAGTTGTGCGCTCCATAATCCACGGAATCGGCCGATACGTCATCGTTCGGCCATTGACAATTAAATCCAGTATCTCGTATTCCGGCACATAGGCATACGTCAAAAATCGTCCACGAGATTGCCACCCCCAATGGCCCGGCACAATTCGCTTAGCTACGACCGTGGCCATTCCGGTCCGCGCTTTCACTCCAGCAAAATTGGCAATCTCGAACAATGCTTTGGCGATACAGGCGACGATGACCGCGTAGAAGAAGAAAAGCACACCTGCGCCACCAAGTTGACCGCGATTCAGTAATGTGAATGGAAGCGACACCATGGTATGCAAAGACACTCTTGAGCTCCAACTTGGTGGAAGAACTGTGCAACGCGCCGACTGGCGCTCGCTCACATACAAGGACTGAGATTCCCCTCGGGTCTGACGGAATTGTCAGCAATCCCGCCTCCCATGTCGTGCGTCCGTTCCTGGCCGAGGCCAGACCGATGTCCTGCATGCCTGAACGCCAGGCTCGATACCGCGTTGGCCCGTAGGCGGTCCCAAGCGGTCGGTCACCCCATCTACCCTGAGTGTCAGTTCAGAGCCACATACCGGCCGTTTTCCTTTCGTAAATGCCGAAAGTCGGTTTTCCGGCTCAGGAATGTGTACTTTCGACCCGAAAGCAGCCAAGCCTCAACTGTCAGATCGGCAACGACAACCCGAACTTCACGCGCGACATGACCACCATCGTTTCGAAATGGCGGATGTTCGGGTTCTGCCGAAATACGCGGTTGGCGAATTCCTCGTAGTGGTCAATGTCGCGCACCGAGATTAGTAGCACGAAGTCGGCCCTCCCGGTTACGACATAGCACTGCATGACTTCGGGCACCTCGTTCAAAAAACGCTTGAATTCATCGAGCAGGTCGAGCCGTTCCCGCTCGACCTGCACCTGTACCCACATCATGATCGGCAAACCGACCTTGTTCGGCGCCAGCACAGAAATGTCCCGCAGGATATAGCCGTCCTCGCGCAAGCGCTTGACGCGCCGCAAGCACGCGGGCGGGCTCAGATTGACCATCGCGGCGAGTGCCTGGTTGCTGATCTGATTGTCTATCTGAAGTTGGGCAAGGATGTGGCGATCGTAATCATCCAGCGGCGACTCGGGTGGCTGGTCCATATTTCGTGTGTACGTTGAAAAATGAAATCCGATTAATCAAACACTGCCTTCGAGAATATTGGATTTCTCGAGGCCTCCATAGAATCGTATCACTGGATGATGCTAGATTTCACGGAGAAAACCATGCGACACCCGCTCCTCACCCATGCGCTCGCGCTGGCGTTTTGCTGCACCGCCGCGCATGCGCAAACCGTCGTCACGATTGGCTATGCCGGCGCGCTCACCGGCGCTCAGGCTCATTTCGGCAAGGACAGCGAACGCGGTATTCGGCTGGCGATCGACGAAATCAACGCGTCGCATCCGGTGATCGGTGGCAAACCCGTGAAGTTCCAGCTCGACGCGCAGGACGACGCGGCCGATCCACGCCTGGCAACTACGGTCGCGCAGCGGTTCGCGGACAGTCGCGTAAGCGCTGTCATCGGTCATCAGAATTCGGGCACGTCAATCGCAGTAGCACGCATCTATGCACAGCAGCGCATTGCCGAACTGACGCCGTCGGCAACCAACCCTGAGTTCACCCGGCTGGGTTTCGATACCACGTTCCGCATGCTGGCCAACGACGATTTCCTCGGAGAAGCGCTCTCGCGCTACGTATCTGGCACGCTGCACGCCAAGCGGGTCGCAGTCATTGACGACCGCACCGCCTACGGCCAGGGTATCGCCGATGTGTTCGCTAAGCAAGCGCAGGCATCCGGCAGCACGATCGTCGCGCGGGAATATACGACCGACAAGGCCTTTGATTTCGCGGCGGTGCTCACTCGTGTAAAAAGCGCCAATCCGCAGGTGCTTTTCTTCGGCGGTATGGACACGCAAGGCGGCCCCATGCTTAAGCAGATGCGCCATTACGCCATCGAGGTGCCGCTCGTCGGAGGCGACGGCCTGTGTACCGCCGAAATGAGCAAGCTCGCGGGCGCAGCGCTTGACGGCAATCTGTATTGTGCTGACGGTGGCCGTAGTCTCGCAAAGATGCCAGGCGGGCCAGCCTTCGCTGCGAAGTTCAAGAAGACCTACAGTGAGCCGGTGCAGCTATACGCGCCCTATGCATATGACGCGATGATGGCCGTCTATCGTGCCGCCGTGCTTGCGCAATCAACCAAGGCGCCGGACATCGTGTCTGCGCTGCATCGCGTCGCTTTCCAAGGCGTCACGGGGCCGATCGCCTTTGACGCCCACGGCGACCTGCGCACGCCCGCCGCCACCATATCCACTTATCACGGAGACGACAAAATGGCTTTGACCGAGGTATCGAAATGACGCGCGAAATTCTTCCGGTCGGCACGCCATCACTGCGCGAAACGGCATCGCCGGTAACCGACTTGAGCGACGTCGCTGTCGTCACCGAAGCGTCTGCCCTGGGAGACGCGATACGCGCCTTTCGCGCCAGGCATGGCTTCGGACGTGCCATCGCAGCGCCGCAGATAGGCATTCGCAAGCGCATGATCGGGCTCGCACTTCCCGGCTGGCCCGAGGTGATCGTCAATCCCGAAATCGTCTGGCAGAGCAAGGAACGCATGACGCTTTGGGACGATTGCATGTGCTTTCCTGACATGCTCGTACGCGTCGAGCGCTTCGCTTCGATTTCGGTGCGGTTCACCGATCTCGCCGGCGTGGTGCACCTGAAGGAACGCCTGAACCGGGCAGACGCCGAGTTGATGCAGCACGAGATCGACCATCTGGACGGCAAGCTCTCGTTCGACCGCGCGGTAGGGGCCAATCCGGTCGTGCACCGCAGCGTCTTCGAGGCTGCCCGCGCCGACTTTGCACGCGAAGTCGACTATTTCCCCCAACCTGTACGGGATCTTTCATGACTCAACCTGACGTGGGGCGCATCGACGGCCTGACCTACCCGCACGGCGTCGCCTATATGGCCGGGCGTTTCCTTCCTATGTCTGAAGCGCGCGTCTCGGTGCTCGACTGGGGCCTTCTGCATTCCGACGTGACGTATGACACCGTGCACGTCTGGGATGGCAAGTTCTTCCGCCTGGACCTGCACATCGAACGCTTTCGCCGTTCGCTCGCCAAGCTGCGTCTTGCCGTTTCCCACGACGACGACACTCTGTGCGACATTCTCGTCGAGTGCGTGCGGCGCTCGGGGCATCGTAACGCCTATGTCGAGATGCTCTGCACGCGCGGCATTTCACCGACATTCAGTCGCGATCCGCGCGAGGCGCTCAACCAATTCGTCGCGTTCGCCGTCCCGTACGGTTCGGTGGCCAATGCCCGCCAGCTCAAGGACGGCCTGCATTTGCATCTGATCGACAGCGTGCGGCGCATTCCGCCCGAGTCGGTCGATCCGCAGATCAAGAATTATCACTGGCTCGACCTGGTGACCGCGCAGTTCGCCGGTTTCGACGCCGGTGCGGAAACGGTTGTCATCAAGGACATGGACGGGAATATCGCCGAAGGCCCGGGATTCAATATTTTTGTCGTCAAGGACGGCACGCTGCACACGCCCGAACGCGGCGTGCTGCATGGCATCACCCGCCGCACGGTATTCGACATCGCCGCGCAAGAAGGCCTTTCCGTGAACGCCGGCGCGGTGAACGAAACATTGCTGCGTGATGCTGACGAGATCTTCATTACCTCGACCGCGGGCGGCATCATGCCAGTCTCACGTCTGAATGGCACGACGGTAGGTAACGGTCGGCCGGGCGAGATCACCCAGACGATCTTCCGCATTTACTGGACCTGGCATAACGATCCTGCCTACACGCTCGCGGTCAACTACGACGGAGTCGCTCATGCTCGATGAGGCGTTGCGCACCCGGCTTGACGCGCGGCAGCAAGCGCTGGCGACACGTCACGCCGCCAAGCACGAACTGGCGATCACGTCGGCCCAGGGCGGGGTTGTGGCCGCGCGAGCATCGCCGGGCGGAAAGACGCGCGATTACGTCAACCTGTGCGCCAACAACTACCTGGGGCTCGCGAGCGACCCGCGTATCGCGGAGGCCGCCATCGAGGCAATTGCGCGCGTTGGCTTCGGCATGGCATCGGTGCGCTTCATCAGCGGCACGCACGAATTGCACTGGATGCTCGAGCGCCGGCTGGCCGCATTCCCCGGCACCGAGGCCTGTGCGCTGTTCCCGTCGGCGTTCGACGCCAACGGCGCCCTGTTCGAGGCGCTGCTGGACGAAGGGGATACGGTCGTCTCAGACGCGCTCAATCATGCGAGCATCATCGACGGCATCCGCCTGTGCCGGGCAGGGCGTAGCCGCTACACCAATCGCGACGCCGCCGCCGCCGCGCACGCCTTGGCTGCCGCGTCCGACGACGGGGCGCGGCTGCTGGTCACTGACGGGGTCTTCTCGATGGACGGCACGCAGGCGCCGCTGGCCGCGCTTGGAACTGCGTGCAGGCAGCACCGCACGCTGCTGGTGATGGACGATTCGCATGGTATCGGCGTGATCGGTAATACGGGGCGCGGCACCGCCGAGGTCCAGCAACAGATGGCGGCGGTCGACCTCTATGTCGGCACGTTGGGCAAGGCCCTCGGCGGGGCTTCGGGCGGCTTTGTCGCGGGTCCCGCCGTCACGGTAGACACCATCCGCCAATTCGGCCGCCCCTATCTGTTCTCGAACGCGCTGATGCCGGCCATTGCGGCGGCGTCGATCCGCACGCTCGACCTCATCGAGCAAGGTGAGATCGACTTCGCACGACTGGCCGCGATGAGCACGTACCTGCGGCGCGCCCTGGCCGAAGCCGGCTACGACGTGATGCCCGGTGAGCACCCCATCGTGCCGGTCATGTTCGGCGACGCAGCGCGCTCTCAGGCGGCGGCGTCTGCGTTGGCCGAGTGCGGCGTACTTGCCCAGTCCTTCTCGTATCCCGTGGTTCCCGAGGGTGCGGCCCGCCTTCGCCTGCAGGTCTCGCTTGCCCTGTCCGACGAGGATCTCGATCGCGCGTTGAGCGCGTTCCGTTTGATGCGCCGCTGAGCGCCCGGTGCACGACGCGGCCTCGTCATGACGTGGGGCGTCCTCCTTTCCCCTTCTCTTTCTCGGGTCCGACCATGAACACGCATCCTTCCCGCGCGCATGACGCCTGGCTTCGCCCCGGCTCGTCCGTCGCAACCGCACCGGCCCGCGCGCGGCGGGCCGTGGTGGCGGCATCGCTCGGCAATATCCTGGAGTGGTACGACTTCGTGCTGTATGCATACTTCTCCCCCCAGATTGCGCAGCACTTCTTTCCGGCGGCCAGCGAGGCCACGTCGTTCCTGGTCGCCACCGCCACTTTTGGCGTGGGTTTTGTCGCGCGGCCTCTGGGGGCGACCGTGCTCGGCGCCTACGGTGTGACCGGGCCGGCCGCAAGGCGGCGTTGCTGTGGGTGATCGTGCTGATGGCAATCGGCACGGCGCTGATCGGCCTGATGCCCGGCTTCGAGACCGCCGGCGTGGCCGCCTCGGTGTCGATCGTCATCGCGCGGGTGATGCAGGGCTTCGCGCCGGGCGGTGAATGGGGTGGTGCGACAAGCATGCCGATCTACCTGACGCGTACGCTCGGCCTGCCCGCGTCGCAGGCGCTCGTGGCTGCAAGCCTGCAGATCGCCTGCTTCATGGTGCTGTCGCCGGTCGTGGGCCATCTCTCGGACCGCTGGGGGCGCCGCCCCGTGATGACGGTCGGCGCGCTATGTGTGTTGCTGGGCACCTATCCGCTGTTCGCCTTCATGGCGGCGCATCCGCAGCTCGGTCCGATTATCGGCACCGTGTGCGTGCTGGCCATCTTCATGGCGATGCTGACCGGGGCGGCGCCCGCCTGGCAGAGCGTCGCAAGCAGGTCGCGAAAGGGTCGCGACAAGCGCCGCGAGGCAGACGTCATGTCAATGCCGCTCCAGCGCCGCCTTGAGCGCCGAAGCCCGCATCGGCAGATGGCGCATCCGCACGCCGACTGCCGCGAAAATCGCATTGCCGATCGCGGGCGCCACCACGGTCGTCGGCGGCTCGCCCAGCCCGACCGGGGCTTCGGCGCTGTCGACGAACGCAATGTCGATGTCCGGCACGTCGGCCATGCGCAGCGGCGTGTAGGTGTCCAGATTCAGGTCTTTCACATTCCCTTTCTCGAATTCGGTACCTTCGTAAAGGGCCATGCTCAATCCCCACAACGTGCCGCCCTGCGCCTGGGCTAGCGCCCCGTCGGGATCGACGATCGAGCCCGCGTCAATTTCCACCCACAGCTTCTGAACGCTCACGCGGCCCGTTCGCCGGTCCACCTTGACCTCGGCGACGCATGCGCACCACGTCGGCATCGCGCGCTCCTGGCCAAATGAGCTGGCGATGCCGAGGCCAGTATCGGCCGGCATCGCGCGTCCCCAACCGGCGCGCGCCGCCACGCGCCGGATTACATTGGCCTGGCGCAGCGCGCCGCCCACCGAACTCGGCGCGACGCCGACGTTGCGGCCAGCGGCCGTGAGATGCGCGACGCGCAGCGCGACGGGATCGACCTTCTGGGCGTGTGCGACCTCGTCCATAAACGACTCGAGCGCCCAGTTCGTCCAGCCCGGCGCGACCGCGCGCAGCCACCCCGGACGGAAGCTCTTTTGCGCGAGATCGTTGTTCACGGCGCGCACCCGCAGCGCGTCGACGTCGTACCAGTGATCCGCGCCCGAAATCGAGAACGGGTCATAGGACACGCCGTTGGTGCCCTTCTGCATGTTCCCCGGAAACACCGTCAGGCTCGGCCAGCCCGCAACCGCCACGTGCTCCATCGCGACGATCCTGCCGGCGTCGTTCCATCCGAGCCGCAGCCGCTGCAAGGTCGGCGAGCGCAGCGAATCGAGCCGCGTGTCGTCTTCCCGCGTCAACACCATCTTGAACGGACGACCGAGCAGCTTCGCCGTCAACGCGGCCGGCACGGTGTAGTCGCCGTTCAGCCGGCGGCCGAAACCGCCGCCAATCAGATAGGTCCGCATGACGATGCGCTCGACCGGCACCTGAAGCGCCTTCGCGAGGACCGGCAGAATGAAGCCCTGCGCCTGATTGCCGGTGTGAATTTCGAAGACGCCGTTCTTCTCCAACGCAACGGCATTGACTGGCTCGAGCTGAAAATGCAGCACGCCGGTCGTGGTGTAAGTGCCTTCGAGCGTCTTGCGGGCGCTCGCGAGGCCGCCGTCCACGTCGCCGCCGCCCGTGTCGAGCAGCGCGCCCTGGTGGCGATCGGCAACGAGCGCGGCAGCGTGATCAAGCAGATCCTTCTCCGACACCGTCGACGTATCGCCGCTCTGCCACTGCACCTTGACGAGGTCCGCCGCGCGCAGCGCCGTGTAGTAGTTCTCCGCGACCACCATCACCCAGCCGGGCACAGTGTCCGAGGGATCGTTCAGCGCAATGCTGCGCAGATACCCCTTAACGGCGCGCGCGGCACTGTCGTCGATGGCGACCACCTTCGAGCCGTAGCGCGTGGGCGGCAACTTCGGACGCCCGTAGACCATCCCCGGCAGATCGACGTCGATCCCATAGACCGCCGCACCGGTGGTCTTGGACGGAACGTCGAGAGCTTTGACCGGTCTGCCGATCAAGGTACGACTGGCCGCCGGTTTGATCGGCAGCGCTTTCAGCTCGTCGGCCGAGAAGCGGCGTGCGGGATTGCCTCGGCGTACGATCTCGCCATAGCCAATCGAGCGGCCGCGCGCGTGAACCGCTCCACCACGGGCAACACAGGCCGCCGCCGGTACGCCCATCAACTTCGCCCCCGCTTCGATCAGCGCGATACGGCCAGCGGCTCCGGCGCGGCTGAACACCGGGAACGTCGCCCAGACCGACGTACTGCCGCCCGTCACCATGAAGCCCCACTTCGGGTCCGTGTCGACGCCCACGATCCTGACCATGTTCCAGTCGGCTTCCAGCTCGTCGGCCAGGATGCGGGCGATCGCCGTGCCGATGTGCTGGCCCATCTCCGCCTTTGGAACGTTCACGGACACGATGCCCTGATGATCGATGCTAAACCACACCGCTGGTTCGAACAGCGCCCCGGCCGCTCCGGCGGGGTCCGCATGCACATGCACATTGGCGGCCGCATCCAGCGCGAACGCCGTGCGTGCAAAGCCGAACAGCGCGCCCGTCGCGGCCGTCGCGACGAGAAAGGAACGCCGGGAGAGATTGACGGCCATGCCGCCCTGATGGACCCGGCTCATGCGTCGTTCCCCGCCATGTCCCGCGCAGCCTGTTTGATCGCCTCGCGAATGCGCGTGTACGTCATGCAGCGGCATAGGTTGCCGGACATCACCGCATCGATATCCGCATCGGTCGGCGCGGGGAAGTCCTTGAGCAGCGCGACCGCCTGCATGATCTGACCGGACTGGCAGTACCCGCACTGCGGTACCTGGAGGTCTCGCCATACGCGTTGCACCGGATGCTGGCCCTGCGGATCCAGTCCTTCGATCGTCGTGATCTCCGCCCCTTCGACTGCACCGAGCTGCGTCACGCAGGAGCGTGTCGGGCGGCCGCCGACATGGAGCGTGCACGCGCCGCACATGCCGATGCCGCAGCCGAACTTGGTCCCCTTGAGTCCGACCTCGTCGCGGATAACCCACAACAGAGGCGTTTGCTCGTCCGTCTCGACGGTCATCGGACGGCCGTTGATGCGAAAACGTGTCATCGAATCTCTCCTGGTCCTGCATGACGGATCGCGGCGACCTGCTTCGCCAGATTCGGCCACGGCGCCTTCTCGGTGCGTGTACTGCGCAGATAGGCGGCAATCTTCGCGACGTCTTCGTCCGTCATGCCGCGCGCGAAGCCAGGCATCACGACGCCGCTCGCCCCGTCTTTCGCATCGATGCCGTACAGAATCACGCGAATCAGATTCGAAGGGTCGTCCAGGTACACCGCACTGTTGAGGCCGAGTTCCGGCCGGATGGCGTTCACGCCGGGTGCTCTGTTGTAGTGGCAGGACGCGCACGCCGATACGAACAGGCGGCCGCCCGCATCGCCGATCCGTTCGCGATCGTGGGCGTCGGCGTCCAGTGCTGCGCCCACCGCCGAAGCAACGTGGCCGGCCCTCGCGTCGCCGTTGCCAAGCGACTCGACGTAGGTCACCAGCGCCTCTTGATCGTCCGGATCGAGCGCGCCCAGTTCCTGCGTCACCGACGCCATCGGCCCGGCCGCCGTGCCGTGATAACGGCTCACACCTGTCGTCAGGTAGTCGCGCAACTCCGCGGACGTCCACGGCACCGGCGCGGGATTCGCCGCAGTCAGGGCCGGCGCGAACCATCCGTCGACCGCCGCGCCCTGATACAAGCGGTTCGTCAATTCCTCGCCGAGCGGCCCTCGCGACGTATGACAGGCCGAACAGTGGCTCAGGCTCTCCGCCAGGTAAGCGCCGCGATTCCAGCGCGCCGATTGGTCGGTTTGCGGCTCGAACCGCCCCGGATGAAAGAACAACAACTTCCAGCCAGCCTGGAGGGAGCGAATCCCGAACGGAAATGGCATCTCGTTCGGATGGTTCTCCGCATGCACCGGCTCGCGCGTCATCACGAACGCATACAGCGCGTGCACGTCGGCATCCGACAGTTTCGTGAAGTGGTCGTACGGGAAAGCGGGGAACAGATGGGAGCCGTCGCGCGCTACGCCTTCACGCATCGCACGGCGAAACGCCTCTTCGGACCAGCTCCCGATGCCGGTTTCGCGGTCCGGCGAGATATTGGTCGAGTAGATCGTGCCGAAACCGGTCTTCATCGCGTAGCCGCCGGCAAACGGCTTTGCGCCCGCCACCGAGTGACAGCTCGCGCAGAACCCGGCGGCGGCCAGTTTGGCGCCCTGCTGGATCAGCACGGGCGAAAAGCTCGACGGGTCAGGCGTAGCCACTTCGCGAATGGCCGGTCGCCATGCGAACGCGGCGAATCCGACGAGACCGACGACGAGCACCACGATCGACCACGCGACGATCCGTTTGAAGCGACCCGCCATGCGGCGCGATGAAACCGGTCCGGCTTGCGGCAGCGTATTTTTGTCTCTGGACATGGGCTCTCTTTCCAGCCGTTGATATGTCCACCGAAGGACGCGCCGGCAGACGAACAAAACAGGACTGACTCCCGCTTCGCGCGGCGTCAGGCACTTGTCCGCGTCTACGTTAAAGGCCGCCCATTGCCCGGTCCATGTCGAATAGTCATGGTTTTCCGGTCATCGGCAGCGCAGTCGGCGCGACGGGGCGCAATGCGCCCCGTCGCAGCCATCGCAGACGAACTCAGTTCCTGCGGGCCTTCAGTTTCGCCACGAGGACATCGCCGAATTCCGGCGCCGACATCGGCTGCTGCCCCGTGATCAACTCGCGATCGACGATGACATTGCTGTGCCAGTTGGCCACCGTGTCGACGTGGGCGCCGGCTTCGGCCAGCGCGTTCACCGGATAGAACTGCACGTTGCCGCCGAGCCCGTTCGGACCCTCGAGCTGCTGTTCTTCGCCCGTCGAGAAAACGGTCATCCGGTAACCGGCATACGGCCAGCCGGCCGCGAAGGAATTCGCCTTGCCGTCGTTGGCGGCCATCGATGCAACGAAGGCATCCGGATCGTGCAGCGTCGACAGCAACACGATCGGCCCGTGACAGATGATCCCGGTGGGACGGCCGCTGTCATGGAAGCTGACCAGGATCTTGCCGAGATTCCGGTCCTTGAGCAGGTCGGCCATCGGCGCATGGCCGCCTGGGATAAACAGACCGACGTAACCGCCGGTCCCCTCGGAGACGACCGATGCCAGCGTCTTCGGATGCTTCAGTTGCGCGATGCCTTGTGCGTATTTCAGTGCTTCCGCACGCGCCGCATCGTCGCCGCCGAAAAACAGCTTGTTGTTCGAGTTCGCGTCCATCACCGGCATGTCGCCGTTCGGATTGGCGATCACCGGCTCGTAGCCTGCCTCGACCAGCTTGCGGTACGGCACGACGAATTCGTTGAGGTAATAAC
>NZ_BBJH01000066.1 GCF_000739775.1 Paraburkholderia heleia NBRC 101817
CCGGGTGTTGTACGACTATGGACAGGTGCCAAACACGCCGCACAGCCGCTACTTCGTCACGTTGGGCGATCTTGACGATACCGCTGACCTGGGCCGTGCCGTTGAAGCGTACAAATGGGATGCCGGATACCAAATAAAGCTTCGAATCGAGGCAACTGATTCAATTCATTCCGAATTCGAAGTTAGGATGAAGGGTACGCCATATGAATTGAAGGACTGGAAGGTGAACGACGTTCCCCAAAAAACCCGACTGGTTCTCAACCTCGCTTCGAGCGTTCGTGGCCGCCCGGATGACGAGATTCCTGGCGAGCCCGGTGTATGTTTCAAGGATGGTTTCTTGCCACGCAAGGCAGCCACTGGCGAAAATGTCGGTACTCTCTTCGCATTAAAGGACCGGCCCGATGTGTCGTTTGATCTGACCTCTGACACCGATTTACGCGGGTTGCAGAAAGATGCCCTTCCGAACCGTCTGCCACAGGTACAGGCTGTCATGAAGGATAGTAACGGTCGAATTATCCGAACCGGACCTGTAAGCCTCCACGACCTCGCGGCCAATGAGCTACTGGTTTCTGGTACAACAACGGCGAGGATTCCCGGACATATGTTCTCGTTGGAGGCCAACACCACGGTCAGTGGCGCAATGACCCCCTACCTTGTCCTCGATATGGACAACGGGGACTTTAATGGTTTCACGGGATACGACCTGAAAAAAGCGTCACTCACGGAAAGCGAGGCGATCGCCGTATGGGATACCGTCTCCCGCACATTGCGTCCTCGTCCTAACGCGTTCTGAAGGGGTTTGAGACGCGCGCGTACGTATAGGCCGTTTCGGAATGCCCGAAGCGCTCGGTGGCTTCGGCGGCGCTGCCGAAACAGAATCTTCGTGTTGTGAACAATCAGGCTTCGATCCTGCACGCACGGGCGCAAAAAAGCCCGCTTTTGCATAGGCAGAAAGCGGGCTTTCGGACTCGGCGCAAACGCGAGCATCACGCTCGCGTTTGCCGAACGGATCACTCCACCGAGAGCTGCAGATGCAACTGCGAGCGGGAGCCGCCGTCCATCGCGTCGCTGGCGGCGTCGCGGTCCGACTGCGCCTGGGGCGCGAGGCGTGCCGTCTCGATGTTGTCGAGGTACGTGCTCGTGATGTCGCCGGTGATGTAGTCGCCGTCGAAGCACGAAGCCTCGAACTCCTTCAACTCCGGATTGATGTCGCGTACGGCCTGCTTGAGCGACTCCACGTCCTGATACACGAGGTGATCCGCGCCGATGATGCGCGCCACCTCGTCATCGGTGCGGCCGTGCGCGACGAGTTCGCCGCGCGTAGGCATGTCGATGCCGTAGACGTTCGGGTACTTCACGGGCGGCGCCGCCGAGGCGAAGATCACCTTGGTCGCGCCGGCGTCGCGCGCCATCTGCACGATTTCCTGCGAGGTTGTGCCGCGCACGATCGAGTCGTCGATGATCAGGACGTTCTTGCCCTTGAACTCGATGCCCATGGCGTTGAGCTTCTGGCGCACCGACTTCTTGCGCATGGCCTGGCCCGGCATGATGAAGGTACGGCCCACGTAACGGTTCTTGAAGAAGCCCTCGCGATACTCCACGCCGAGCTTGTTCGCGACCTGCATGGCCGCGGGGCGCGACGAATCGGGAATCGGCATGACCACGTCGATCTTCACGTCGGGCAGCTCGCGCTTGATCTTCTCGGCGAGATAGTCGCCCATGCGCAGACGCGCGTTGTACACGGGCACGCCGTCGAGCACCGAGTCCGGACGCGCGAGATAGACGAGTTCGAAGATGCAGGGGTTGAGCGTCGGCGCCGTGGCGCATTGCTGCGAGTGGAAATTGCCGTCGAAGTCGATGAACACCGCCTCGCCCGGGCGAACGTCGCGCACGAACTCGAAACCGATGCCTTCGAGCGCCACCGATTCCGATGCGACCATCCACTCGGTGCCTTCGGGCGTCTCCATCCTGCCGATGCACAGCGGGCGAATGCCAAACGGGTCGCGGAACGCGAGCAGACCGTAGCCGGCGATCAGCGAGACGATGGCGTACGAGCCGCGCAGACGGCGGTGCACACCCGAAACCGCCTTGAAGAGCGTCGCCGGA
The DNA here is from genome assembly GCF_000739775.1 of Paraburkholderia heleia NBRC 101817. Taxonomy (GTDB): domain Bacteria; phylum Pseudomonadota; class Gammaproteobacteria; order Burkholderiales; family Burkholderiaceae; genus Paraburkholderia; species Paraburkholderia heleia. Next base: position 2,107 of record NZ_BBJH01000066.1, read on the forward strand.
TCGAGTTCGAGGCCCGAAGTGGCGAGCTGCACTTCGTGCGCAAGCACGTTGAGCAGCACTTCGGTGTCGGAGTTGGTGTTCACGTGGCGGCGGTCCACGCGGAACATCTCTTCCTTCAACTGTTGCCAGTTCGTGAGATTGCCGTTGTGGGAGAGCACGATGCCGAACGGCGCGTTCACGTAGAACGGCTGGGCCTCTTCTTCGCTCGACGCCGAGCCGGCCGTCGGGTAGCGCACCTGGCCGATGCCGCTGGTGCCGGGGAGGCTGCGCATGTTGCGCGTGCGGAACACGTCGCGCACCATGCCGTTGGCCTTGTGCATGTGGAACGTGCTGCCGTTCGCGGTGGCAATGCCGGCCGCGTCCTGACCGCGGTGCTGCAGCAGCAGCAGCGCGTCATAGAGGAGCTGGTTGACGGGAGAGCGGGAAACTACGCCTACGATGCCGCACATGGCAGGTCCTTCAAAAAAGCGAAATCGGTCGCGGGCCGCCCAGCTTCACCAACACCGGTCGAGCGCCGCAAATGGGCAGCGTTGCCGCGAAGCCGCGCCTCGCATCGCGTCCGATCAGTTTCTGATCAGACGTGAACGTAGGCCGCGAGCGCCTCGGGCAACAGCGGTTTCAGTTCGAGCACGCCCTGCACGGCATAAGGCCGCAGCAGCGCGTGGCGCCAGAAGTCCTGCTGGGGCAGCTCGGTCAGCCCGCCGAGGACGACGAGGATCAGCACCAGCACGACGCCTCGCACGAGGCCGAACATCATCCCGAGCGAACGGTCCACGCCGGACAATCCGCTCACCTGCACCAGACGGCCGATCAGTGCGTTGCCCACGCCGGCTACGAGCACCACGGCAATGACGATCAGCGCGAAGGCGATCAGCCACTGGGTGAGCGCCCCGCCCGGCCAGTTCGCCGGAATCCAGGGCACCACGCGGTCCACGTAGCGGCAGGCCACGAGCAACGCCGCGATCCAGCCGATCAATCCAAAAATCTCGCCGATCAAGCCCCGCCACGCGCCACGCAGCGCCGACAGGCCGATCACCGCCATTACAGCGTAGTCGAATGCCGTGAACATCGACGGCTTATTCCGCGTTGGCGTTCGAGCCCGCCATCAGGCCGGCGCCGCGCACCCTGGCGATCGCCGCCGTGGCCGAAGCGCGGTCCGGGAACGGGCCCGCGCGCAGCAGCGTGCGCGTCGTGCCGTCTGCTTCCTTACGCTGTTCGGTATATGCGGGTACGCCTGCCGCTTTCAACTTCGTTACCCAATTGTTCGCTGTCGTGCCGTTCGAGAACGCGCCGAGCTGCACCGCGTAACGCGCGCCCGGAGGCGCCGCCGGCGTGGCGGATTCGGCTTTCGCACCGTTGCCGTCGCTGCTACCGGCGTTGTCGTTTGCGGCAGTCGTCTGCTTGCTGTTCGCGGCAATGGCCGTGCTGGCCGACACCGCCGGCCTGGCAGCCGGCTTTTGCGTTTGAGCGGTTTGGGTCGACTGGGCCGCAGCGGCTGCCGCCTGGGCGGGCTTTTTCGCTGCCGTTGCCGGCGATTTATCCGTGCTTTGGGCGCTCTGCGTGGCCGCGGCGCTCGAAGCGGCCGCGAGGCCCGACGCGCCAGGCGTCGCCTGTGCGGCTGCGGGATCGTCGGGGGCGACGCCGGCTTGCGTGTCTTCGGCGTCGTGCTGGCGCGCGGCGGCCTTGTCGGCCGGGCGGCTCGGAATGTCGATGGCGATGTCGTCGGTGACGGGTTTCGGGTGCGAATCGAGCACCATCGGCAGGATCACGATGGCCGCGAGCACCAGCGCGATCGCGCCGACAAGCCGGCGGCGCGCGCGTTGCTTTTCAGGGAGCGTGGGGTCGAGCAGCATCGCCTCGGCGTCGCCCGACCGGTCCGGCCGGCGGCTGCGCCGCTCCACGCGCGCGCCCGGATTGCTGCGCCGGCTGGAGCCGGACTCGGTGCCGCGCCGGCGGGGCGCGTCAGCGTCATCTTTCTTGCCGAACGAGAAAATTCCCATGTATGGCTTGCTGTTGGCCTACCTGGCCTGTCTTACGTGGGCGGCGTGCGATGCCGGGCGGTCAGTGCTGCTGCGACTTTCGCCAGGCCATGACCCCGGCAACCGTCAGAAAACTTCCGAAAACAATAATTCTATCATTTTCGGTTGCACGTTTTAGCGCATCTTGGAAGGCGGCAGCGGGATTTTCATAGCGCGTGACGCTGCTATCGGCGCCGTCCGTCACGCCCGCATCGCGCAGCACGTCTTCGAGCTGCGCGGCCGTGGCCGCGCGCGGCAGCGGCAGATCGGTCACGCACCAGTGGTCGATCTCGCCCTTCAGGTGCTCGATCACGCCCGCGATGTCCTTGTCGCGCATCGCGCCGAACACCGCGTAGGTGTACGGGAAATAGCCCATGCTGCCGAGGTTTTGCGCGAGCACGGCTGCCGCGTGCGGGTTGTGGCCGACGTCGAGGATGATCGACGGCTTGCCCGGCAGCACCTGGAAGCGCCCCGGCAGTTCGACGTTGGCGAGGCCGAGGCGGATGTCCTGCGCGGAAACCGGCAGCCTCTCGCGCAGCGACTCGAGGCCCGCGAGCGCGGCCGAGGTGTTGATCAGCTGGTTCGCGCCGCGCAGCGCCGGATAAGCCAGCGCCGAGCGCCGCATGGTCGGGCCCACGTAGCTCCATTGCTGGCGCTCGTTGCCGGGTTGCCCTTCGTAGCGGAAATCGCGGCCGAAGAGCCACAGTTCGGCGCCGATCGCCTCAGCATGGTCGATGAGCGACTGCGGCGCCATCGGATCGGCGCAGATCGCGGGCTTGCCTGCCCGGAAGATGCCGGCCTTCTCGAACGCGATCTTCTCGCGCGTGTCGCCGAGGTACTCCGTGTGATCGAGGTCGATGCTCGTAATGATCGCGCAATCGGTGTCGAGCACGTTGACGGCATCCAGACGCCCGCCCAGACCCACCTCGAAGATCACCGCGTCGAGCCCGCGCGAGGCGAACAGATGCATGATCGCGAGCGTCGTGAACTCGAAGTACGTGAGCGTAACGGGCGTGGCGAGCGCATTGCGCGCGGCTTCCACGGCCTCGAAGTGCGGCAGCAGCTCGGCGTCGCTGGCCTGCTGGCCGTCCACGCGCGCGCGCTCGTTGAACGCGAGCAGATGCGGCGAGGTGTGACAGCCCACGTGATAGCCCGCCTTGAGCAGGATCGTTTCGAGGATCGCGCAGGTCGAGCCCTTCCCGTTCGTGCCGCCAACCGTGATGATCGGGCAGTCGAACTTGAGGTCCAGCGCGTCCTTCACCTGACGGATGCGATCCAGCCCCATGTCGATGCCGACCGGATGCGCAGTTTCGAGGTGCGTGAGCCACGCGTCGAGGGAGGGAAAGGTACTCATCAGGATAGAAATGGCCAGGTGCTGCGCGTGAGACGCCGCCAGCGGCGGCGGGTTCACGCGAATGATCCGCTGCGAAAGAACGGCATTATCGCGGAAATGACAACGCGCCGCTTGCTTTCGCACGCGGCGCGTTGGGTAAAGCGTTGCGGCTTGCGGCGCGTGCCGCGCCGCCGATCGCTCGAGGCAGGGCTCAGGCCACTGCGTCGGCGGGCTGACGCTGCAGCAGAGCCAGCATTTGCGCGATTTCGTCACGCAGCTTGCGGCGATCCACGATCATGTCGATCGCGCCCTTCTGCAGCAGGAATTCGGCGCGCTGGAAGCCTTCCGGCAGCTTTTCGCGCACGGTCTGCTCGATCACGCGCGGGCCGGCAAAGCCGATCAGCGCCTTCGGCTCGGCGATCACCACGTCGCCGAGGAACGCGAAGCTCGCCGAAACGCCGCCCATCGTCGGGTCGGTCAGCACGGAAATGAACGGCAGCCGGGCTTCGGCCAGCTTCGTCAGCATGGCCGTGGTCTTGGCCATCTGCATGAGCGAAAGCAGGCTTTCCTGCATGCGCGCGCCGCCCGAAGCCGTGAAGCAGATGAACGGCACCTGCTGCTCGAGCGCGTTTTGCGCGCCGCGCGCGAAGCGCTCGCCGACCACCGAACCCATCGACCCGCCCATGAACGAGAACTCGAAGCAGGCCACCACCACGGGCAACGTGCGGATCGCGCCGCCCATCACCACCATGGCGTCGGTTTCGCCGGTTTCGTCCATCGCCTCTTTCAGGCGGTCCGGATACTTGCGGCTGTCCTTGAACTTGAGCGCGTCGACCGGGATGATTTCCTGACCGATTTCATAGCGGCCTTCCGGATCGAGCAGGCCGTCCAGACGCTCGCGCGCGCCGATGCGCATGTGGTGATCGCACTTCGGGCAGACGTGGAGATTCGCCTCGACGTCGTTGCGGTACAGAACCGCCTCGCACGACGGGCACTTGATCCACAACCCTTCCGGAATGCTCTTGCGGCTTTTCGGATCGGTTTGCTTGATCTTGGGCGGCAGCAGTTTATCGAGCCAGCTCATTGATGTTCCTTCCTTGACCTTCGTGATGCGCGGGCGCGGCGGACCGTTTCATCGTCCGATCGGTAAAACCGACCGGGTTCCGACCCCGACCGCGCATGGCGAAAAGTGGATTTTACAGCAGTCTCGAATCCAGCCAACTACGCCAGGGCCTGTTCACGCCAATGACAGGCCCTGGCCCGTGGCCCTACGCGACGGAGACCTGGTCCAGCGCCGCGCGAATGCCCGTGATGAACTCCGTGAGCGTGTCGGCGGCCGTCTCCGGCGTGGCCCGTTCGAGCAACTGAACGATGCGGCTGCCGATCACCACGGCGTCCGAAACCTGCGCAACGGCAGCGGCCGTTTGCGCGTCGCGAATGCCGAAGCCCACCCCCACGGGCAGCGAGACATGCTTCTTGATCGCCGGGATTTTATCCGCGATGCTCGAAACGTCCAGATTCGCTGCGCCCGTCACGCCCTTGAGCGAGACGTAATAAACATAGCCGCTCGCGGCCTGACCCACTTCGGCGATGCGCGCCTCGGTCGAAGTGGGCGCGAGCAGGAAGATCGGATCGATGTCGGCGGCCTTCATCTTCGCCGCGAACTCGACCGACTCCTCGGGCGGATAGTCCACCACGAGCACGCCGTCCACGCCCGCTTCCTTCGCGGCCTGCGCGAACGCATCGGCACCCATGCGCTCGATGGGGTTCGCGTAACCCATCAGCACGACGGGCGTCCTGTCGTCGGTTTCGCGGAAGCGCTTCACGTCGGCAAGCACGCTCCTGAGCGTCACGCCCTTCTCGAGCGCGCGCTCGGACGACTGCTGGATCACGGGACCGTCGGCCATCGGGTCGGAAAACGGCACGCCCAGCTCGATGACATCGGCGCCGCCGGCGGCCAGCGCGTGCATGAACTCGACGGTTCGCGCGGGATCGGGGTCGCCTGCCGTCATGAAAGGGATCAGGCCTTTGCGGCCTTGGGCGGCGAGCGCCTCGAACGTGGTCTTGATACGGGACATTTCAGGGTCCTCAGCTTTAGGCGTTACTGCGCGCGGGTCCGGCGGCGGCGCATCAGGCGCCGGCCGCAACGGCGCTTGCGGCGGCCGCGCCGACGCGTTCGCGCGCGATCGCGCAGTAACTTTCGTTAATTTCATAGCCGACGAATTCGCGCTGCTGACGTGCGCAAGCCACTGCCGTGGTGCCGCTGCCCATGAACGGGTCCAGCACGCGGCCGCCCGGCGGGCAGCTTGCGAGCACCATGCGCTCGACGATTTCCAGGGGCTTCTGGGTGGGATGATCCACGCGCTCCGCATGCTGGCGATGCAGCCGCGAGACAGACCAGACGTCCTTGGGGTTGTAGCCGAGCTCCAGCCACTTGCTTCCTTCGAACAACTTGCGCGAACGCGCCTTCTTCGTGGCGGCATCGTACGGGATGCGGACGGGATCGAGATCGAAGTAGTAATCCTTCGACACCGCGAAGAAACCGATGTTGTCGTGCACCGAGGTGAAACGGCGCGTCGTGCCACCCATGCTGGGTACGCGACGATCCCAGACGATCTCGTTGATCATCGTGAGTTTCGACTTGAGATAGACGAAGATCTCGGGCGCGTACTGCCACGTGCAGAACACGTAGAGCGAGCCCGTGGGCTTGAGCTTCGGAATCGCCAGGTCGAGCCATTCGTACGTCCAGGCGAGAAAGTTCTCGCCCGAACGCATGTCGGAGTCGTTGCCGTAGTCCTTGCCGAGCCCGTAGGGCGGGTCGGCGACGATCAGGTCGATCGAGGCGTCGGGCAGGCTGGCTGCATCGGTCAGAAAATCGCGGTTCAGGAGCCGGATGGTTTCCGGCACCGTGGCGAGTGCGGGTGACCCGGCGGCTGCATTGGCGACCGCTTCGGCGGCTTCCAGAACAGCCGCATCTGCGTTCACCTCGGCGCTCACCTCCGTGTTCACCTCGCTCACGGGCGCCGGCACTTCCGGCTCGTCGAACTCGTCACGCATCGCTTATGTCGCTCCGGGCGCTCAGAACTGGATGCCCGATCGCTCGGCGACCGTGTGCATGTCCTTGTCGCCCCGGCCCGACAGGTTCACCAGCAGGATTTTCTCCTTCGGCAACGTGGGCGCGAGCTTCGCCGCGTACGCGAGCGCGTGGCTCGATTCGAGCGCGGGAATGATGCCTTCGATGCGGCAGCAGTCATGGAAACCCTTGAGCGCTTCCTCGTCGTCGATGGTCACGTACTGCGCGCGGCCGCTGTCCTTGAGCCACGCGTGCTCGGGACCGACACCCGGATAGTCGAGGCCCGCCGAGATCGAATGCGTCTCGATGATCTGGCCGTTCTCGTCCTGCAGCAGATACGTGCGGTTGCCGTGCAGCACGCCCACGGTGCCCGCTGCGAGCGAAGCGGCGTGACGGCCTGTCTCCATGCCGTCGCCGGCGGGCTCGACGCCGATCAACTGCACGGAAGCGTCGTCGATATACGGGTAAAAGATGCCCATCGCGTTCGATCCGCCGCCCACGCAGGCGATCACGGAATCGGGCTGGCGTCCCGTCATTTCAGGCATCTGCACGCGGCACTCGTCGCCGATCACGCGCTGGAAGTCGCGCACCATCATCGGGTACGGATGCGGGCCCGCCACGGTGCCGATGATGTAGAAGGTGTTTTCGACGTTGGTGACCCAGTCGCGCATGGCTTCGTTGAGCGCGTCCTTGAGCGTGCGGGAGCCCGATTCGACCGGAACCACGGTCGCGCCCAGCAGCTTCATGCGGTAGACGTTGGCGGCCTGGCGGCGCACGTCCTCGGCGCCCATGTAGACCACGCACTCCATGCCGAAGCGCGCCGCGATGGTGGCGGTCGCCACGCCGTGCTGCCCGGCGCCGGTTTCGGCGATCACGCGCGGCTTGCCCATCCGCTTGGCGAGCAGCGCCTGGCCGATCACGTTGTTGATCTTGTGCGCGCCGGTGTGATTCAGGTCTTCGCGCTTGAGATAGATCTGCGCGCCGCCCAGCAACTCGCTCCAGCGCTGCGCGTGATAAATCGGCGACGGACGGCCGACGAAATGCTTCAACTCGCGCTCATATTCGGCGCGGAAGTCGGGATCGTCCTTGTATTTCGCGTAGGCGTCGCGCAGTTCGTCGATCGCCTGCATGAGGGTTTCGGCGGCGAATACGCCGCCATAAGGGCCGAAATGGCCGCGTTCATCTGGCAAATTGTACATAAGTCACTCGCTCGGCCGGGCTTGGAAAGACCCGCGTTGCGCGGGCCGTGCCGGCCAAAGGGGCATGCGCCCCGGATTCATCCCGCGTCCGCTTCGCGCACTGCGCGCACGAACGCCGCCATGCGGGCGTGATCCTTCACGCCCTTTGCGCCCGGAACCTCGATGCCACTGGAGACATCGACGGCGAACGGACGCACCTGGCGAATCGCATCACCGACGTTTTGCGCGTTCAAGCCACCACTCAAAACGGCCCGACGCGCGAGCCCTGCGGGAATAAGTGACCAATCGAAGACCTTTCCGCCGCCGCCGTAACCTTCGACATGGGTGTCGAACAACAGGCCGCTGGCTGATGAATAACGATTAGCCGATTCTATCAAATCGGCCTGCCGAGTATCGGCCGCCACCCGTAGCGCGCGCAACCAGGGCAAACCGGCAACCGAAGCCAGCGACTCGCACTGCTCGGGCGTTTCGTCGCCGTGGAACTGCAGCATGGTGAGCGAGACGTTGCTCGCCACTTCGCTCATCCACTGCGGCGTGGCGTTCACGAAGAGGCCCACGACCGAAACGAACGGCGGCAGGTCGTGCGTGAGTTCGACCGCCTGCGCCACGCTCACCGAACGGGGGCTCGGCGGGTAGAACACGAAACCGACGGCGTCGGCGCCGAGGTCGACGGCGTGCGCAACCGCCTCGGGCGTCGAAAGTCCGCACAGCTTGATGCGGGTGCGGTGCGCGGGGGCGAGTTGCTCGGCTGACGTCATGGTTCCAGGTGCAGTGTAGGTTTCAATGATTCATTCCGATGCTTCAATCGCGCCGGGATTGCGGGTGCGATCCGCGGAGCAGCCTCAGGCACGGCCTTCGGGCGCGTCGCTCCAGATCGCGCTCCACGGCACGCTGGCGGTATGCGGCGCGGGTACCGCGAACTCATCAGGATAGCCTACCTGGGCGAGATAGAGGCCATCGGGCATGAAGGTCGGCGCGGCCACGGTGCGGTCGCGGCCCGCCAGCACTTCGGCCATCCATGCGGCCGGATAGCGCCCTCGCCCCACGGCCACGAGGCAACCCATGAGGTTGCGCACCATGTGGTGCAGGAACGCGTTGGCGCGAAAGCGGAAGTGGATGAAGTCGCCCTGCGGCCGGATGTCGATCTGGTACAGATGCTTGACCGGCGTCTTCGCCTGGCACTCCGACGAGCGAAACGACGAAAAATCGTGCTCGCCGATGAGGTGCGCCGCCGCCTCGCGCATGGCATCGACGTCGAGCGGCGTGTGGATCCAGCCCGCGCGGGCCGCCAGCATCGGCGAGCGCACGGGGTTCACGTAGAGCACGTAGTAGTAGGTGCGCTCGAACGCCGCGAAGCGTGCGTGGAACGCCTCGGGCATCGGCTTGGCCCACTGCACGGCCACCGTGGACGGCAGGAACGCATTGGTGCCGCGCACCCAGGAGAACGGCGTGCGGTCGAGGCCGGTGTCGAAGTGCACCACCTGGCCGAGTCCGTGCACGCCCGTGTCGGTGCGGCCGGCGACGATGGTGGGCAGCGGCACGGTGGCGAACTCGCGCAGCGCGCGCTCGAGCGCGTCCTGCACCGTCTTGCCGTGCGGCTGCGACTGCCAGCCGCAAAACGCGGCGCCGTCGTACTGGATTCCTAGCGCGATACGCATACGGCTTGCGGCAGCGTCACGAAAGCGGAGCGAGCGTCGACAGCAGCGCCTGCGCGTCGCTGCGCGTGGCCGGATCGTTCGACTCGATCACTTCGTTGATGAGCGAGCGGGCGCCCGACACGTCGCCAAGCGCGATGTATTCGTGCGCGAGATCGAGCTTGTTGCGCGCGATGCGCGCGAGCTGCTCGGGCGTGAAGACCGGCAGCGGCTCGGCCGCATCGGGCGGCAGGTTCAGGTCGAAGTCGAGCGTGAGCGCGCCAAAGCGCGGCGCGCCGAGGCCCGCGAGCGCGCCTGAGCCCGCCGTACCCGCCTCGATGGCCTGGCCCGCCAGCGGCGCAGGCGGCTCGAAGAACGGCGACGCAAGACGCGCCGAGGCCTCGGGTGTGGCGGCCGGCTCGGTCGAGAGCGGCTGCGTGGGTATGACCGGCTCCCCGATGCGCGGCGGCAGAGGCAGGTCGAGGCCGCCCAGCGCCTCTATTGCGTCGTGCGGGAACGCGATCGGCACTTCGGCATAGCTCGTGTCTTCTGCGGTGACTGCGGGGACTGACGCAATTTCAGGTGCGGCAAGCGGCTCCGGCGGGCGCTCGAAGGCTTCACCGACGGGCGGTGTCGCGACGGGCGGTTCGGCCTGCGGCGCTTGCGCGGCTTGCGGTGCGCCGTCGCCGAAGTCGAGCGCGATGCCGGGCATAGCAGGCTGTTGGGCGCGCGCCGGTTCCTCCAGCGTGCGCGCCAGCGCCTGGGCGGCTTCGGCTGTACGCGGCGCACCAGCACTTTCGGGCGGCAGTGCATCCGCGCCCAGCTCCGCCGCGGCGGCAAGGCTGGCGGCTTCGGTTGCGTCGGCAAGGGTCTGCGGTTCGCCCGGTTCGACGCCGTGCGGCAGTTCGTGTGCTGCGTGATCTTCCTGCGCAACTGCGGGCTCTTGCGGGGCGGCCGGGTGCAGCCTGTCCGTGAGGGTCGGCGGCAGCGCTTCGTCGTGCTCGAGCGGCGCGGCAGTCACGGCTGGCGTGGGCACCGGCGTGATCGCGACTTCGTCCGCTGCGGGTTCGGCCGGCTCGACCGGCGGCACAAACTTCGCTTCCTCGACAGGCGCGACTTCGTTGACGCCCGGTTCATCCCCGGCGCGCGTAACCGGCTCGGGCAATACCGGCGTTGCCTCGGCCACAGGCGCGGCGGCAGCAGCCGATGCAGACGGCGTCGGCTCGTGCGCTTCGGGCGAGGCCTCAGGCGCCTGCTCAGCCGGTTTCTTGCGCTTGCGCATGAGCAGGCGCACGAACAACGCCAGCAGCGCCACGACGACCGCCGCCACGGCACCCATGGCGATCGGCGAGACTTCCGGTTGGCCGCCAGCCGGGCCGGCGTTCGCCGCGCCGTTCTGCACAGGCGCGCCACCTTGCGCAGCGGGCGCGCCTGCGGAAGCGCCGCCCGCCGTCTGCGCCCGCTTGCCGATGCCGTGCTGCTGCAACGCCATCAGCACGCGGTTCTTCAAGGCTAGAAGCTGCTGCAGGCTGGAAACCGTCACGGGCGTGCCCTTCGCGCCCTGGGCCGATGCGCCGCCGGCCGGGGCCGACTGGATCGAACCGCTCCACACGTGCGCGTCGCTGGCCGCCGACGCCGGCGCTGCAGCGCTGGCGCCCAGCGCAGCGGCGCCAGAAGCGCCTTGCGCAGCCGCTTCGGGGCTGCTCGCTGGGCCTGCCGGAGCGGTTGCCGAAGCCGTTGCCGCAATCGTCGCGGCAGTGCTGGCCGAACTCGCGCCGCCCGTTGCGGCGGCGGCCGCCGACGATGCAGCCGCTACAGCCTCAGCAGCAGCGCTCGAAGCAGCGGTGGGTGTGCTGGCAGGTGCCGCCACCGCGGCTGCGGGCGCGCTGGCGGCAGCCGAAGCGCTCGCCGATGCAGCCCCACCCGAAGCCGCCCCGCCCGGTGCCGCCGTGATGCCCGCCGCGGCGCTGGAAACGTCCGGCGTAGCCGGCACGTTCAGCGTCGCACCCACGCGCATGCGGCTGGGATCCTGCTTGATGAACGCACCGGGATTCGCATTGAAGAGCGCCTGGCTCATGCGTGCGAGCGTGGCCTTGTCGTGCGACTGCGTGACGTCGACGGCCACGTCGTGCAACGATTGGCCGGGACGAACCGTGTATTGTCCCGCGCTGCCCACCGCCGCCGCGGCGGAAGACGCACCCGTGGCGGCACTGGCGGCAGCGCCTGGCGCCGCACTCGCGCCGCCCTGCGCAGCGGCGAGGCCGCAGAACAGGAAACTCGCCGCCGCCACGGTGGCGCGGATGGCGCGCCGCCCTTGGGCGCGCTTCGCGCGAGGCGCGGCGAAAACAGAATCAAATCGAACGATCATCAGTTGCCCTGGCATACCGCTCTTGCGGCTGTCGATCAAATAGGAGTGTGCTGCGGGGCGATTGCATCGATGCATGCAATGAAAAGCCTGCAATAAAAAAAGCGCCGCGACTGGCGCGGCGCTTTTCACCCTGTCTACGCGTCATTAGCCGCGTAGTTTAATTCATTCACTTGTCGAGCAGAATGCGCAGCATGCGGCGCAGCGGTTCCGCCGCACCCCACAGCAGCTGGTCGCCCACCGTGAAGGCCGACAGATACTCGCCGCCCATCGCCAGCTTGCGCAGACGGCCCACCGGCACCGACAGCGTACCCGTGACCACGGCCGGCGAGAGATCGCGCATCGAAGCCTCGCGCTGGTTCGGCACGACCTTGACCCAGTCGTTGGCCGAGGCGAGGATGCCGTCGATCTCGTCGAGCGGGACGTCCTTCTTCAGCTTGATCGTGAGCGCCTGCGAGTGGCAGCGCATCGCGCCGATACGCACGCACAGGCCGTCGACCGGAATCGAGCCCGGCTGGCCCATGGCCGGCTTGCCGAGAATCTTGTTGGTTTCCGCGCCGCCCTTCCACTCTTCCTTCGACATGCCGTTGCCGAGGTCCTTGTCGATCCAGGGGATCAGCGAGCCCGCGAGCGGCACGCCGAAGTGTTCGGTCGGCATGGCGTCGCTGTTCATGGTGGCCAGCACCTTGCGGTCGATGTCGAGGATCGCCGACGACGGATTCGCCAGGTCGCTCGCAACCGATGCGTTGAGCGCGCCCATCTGCGAGAGCAGTTCGCGCATGTTCTGCGCGCCCGCGCCCGAAGCGGCCTGGTAGGTCATGGCCGTCATCCAGTCGACGAGGTTCTCGCGGAACAGGCCGCCCAGCGCCATCAGCATGAGGCTGACCGTGCAGTTGCCGCCGACGAAGTCCTTCTGACCCTTGACCAGCGCGTCCTTGATGACGCCGAGGTTGACCGGGTCGAGGATGATGACGGCGTCGTCCTTCATGCGCAGCGCCGAGGCTGCGTCGATCCAGTAGCCGGTCCAGCCCGCCGCGCGCAGCTTCGGATACACCTCGTTGGTGTAGTCGCCACCCTGGCAGGTAATGATGATGTCGCACTTCTTGAGATCGTCGACGCTGTTCGCGTCCTTGAGCTTCGTCTCGTTTTTGGCGAACGACGGAGCCGCGCCGCCTGCGTTGCTGGTGCTGAAAAACACCGGTTCGATCAGGTCGAAATCACGTTCTTCCTGCATGCGCTGCATCAGCACGCTGCCGACCATGCCGCGCCAACCTACGAGACCTACGTTCATGACTAACCCTTGAGATGGACACTTCCCCGCTTCGCTCGCCCGGCGTGGCCGCGCGGGGAAGATGAGCGGGCACGACGAGCGATCAACGAATGGTGATCGTTTTCGTAATCGTGGTTTTCGTGGTAATGGCGAGCGAAATCGCGCGGGCCGTGCCGCGGATGTTCGTAACAGTCGTGATCGGGGAGATCTTCGCCATCGAAACAATATACACGAAACAGTTAAATTGCGCGGAAAAAACCATACTTTCCGCTATTTGCGACGCCCGTTCATCAGGCGCGCGAAGCAAAAAAGGCACGCCTGGAACGGCATGCCCTTCGTGCGGCGTTACAGCACTGCGACCACCGCGTCGCCCATCGCCACGGTGCCGACCTGCTTGCAGTCCGGGGTGACGATGTCGGCGGTGCGATAGCCTTGCTCCAGCACCTTCTTCACCGCGTTCTCGATGCGGTCCGCCTGTTCCGGGCGGCCGAGCGAGTAGCGCAGCATCATGGCTGCCGAAAGGATCGTCGCGAGCGGGTTGGCAATGCCCTTGCCCGCGATATCCGGCGCCGAACCGTGCGACGGCTCGTACAGACCCTTGTTGTTCTTGTCGAGCGAGGCCGAGGGCAGCATGCCGATCGAGCCCGTGAGCATCGCGGCTTCGTCCGAGAGAATGTCGCCGAACATGTTGCCGGTCACGACCACGTCGAATGCCTTCGGCGCCTTCACGAGCTGCATGGCCGCGTTGTCGACGTACATGTGCGACAGCTCGACGTCCGGATATTCCTTCGAGACATCGATCATGATGTCCTTCCAGAACTGCGATGTTTCGAGCACGTTGGCCTTGTCGACCGAAGTCAGCTTCTTCTGGCGCTTTTGCGCGGCCTGGAACGCCACGTGAGCGATGCGGCGCACTTCCGGCTCTGCATAGCGCATCGTGTCGAAGCCTTCGCGCGCGCCCTTGAAGTTGCCGTCCGGCGCTTCGCGCGTGCCGCGCGGCTGGCCGAAATAGATGTCGCCGTTCAGTTCGCGCACGATCAGGATGTCGAGGCCCGAAACGATTTCCGGCTTCAGCGACGACGCGCCGGTGAGCTGCGGATAGCAGATCGCCGGACGGAAATTCGCGAACAGTTCCAGATGCTTGCGCAGGCCGAGAATGGCCTGCTCCGGACGCAGCGCGCGCTCGAGCTTGTCGTACTTCCAGTCGCCCACGGCGCCGAACAGGATCGCGTCGGCGGATTTAGCCAGCGCGAGCGTTGCCTCGGGCAGCGGGTGGCCGCTTGCCTCGTAGCCCGCGCCGCCAACGGGCGCCTCTTCCAGTTCGAACTTTTCGCCCAGCGCGTTGAGCACCTTCACGGCTTCCTTGACGATCTCGGGACCGATGCCGTCGCCCGGCAGCACTGCAATCTTCATCCTGTGATTCCTCGCTGTATGTTCAGTGTGCGTACGTGCAAGTATCAGAGCACGCGGTTGTTCAGCCACGGCTGGCGCGCGAGGCGCTCGGCTTCGTACTGGCGGATCTTGTCGGCGTGGCGCAGCGTGAGGCCGATGTCGTCGAAGCCGTTCAGGAGGCAGTAGCGGCGGAACGCGGCCACTTCGAACGGGTATTCCTTCGAGCCGTCCGTCGTGCGCACGACCTGCTTGTCCAGATCGATCGTGAGCTGGAAGCCGTTGAACGCGTACGTCTCGTTGAACAGGTGATCGACGTCCGATTCCGAAAGTACGATCGGCAGCAGGCCGTTCTTGAAGCAGTTGTTATAGAAGATGTCCGCGAAGCTCGGCGCGATGATCGCGCGGAAGCCGTACTGGTCGAGCGCCCACGGCGCGTGCTCGCGCGAGCTGCCGCAGCCGAAGTTCTTGCGCGTGAGCAGGACCGAGGCGCCCTGATAACGCGGCTGGTTCAGCACGAAATCCGGATTCAGCGGACGCTTCGAGTTGTCCTGGCCCGGCTCGCCGTGGTCGAGATAACGCCATTCGTCGAAGGCATTCGGCCCGAAGCCGGTGCGCTTGATCGACTTGAGGAACTGCTTGGGAATGATCGCGTCGGTATCGACATTCTCGCGATCGAGCGGCGCCACGACGCCGGTGTGTACGATGAATTTTTCCATGATCGTGTAGCCTTACCCCAGCTTGCGAATGTCGACGAAATGGCCTTCGATTGCCGCGGCGGCCGCCATGGCCGGGCTCACGAGGTGCGTGCGACCGCCCGCGCCCTGGCGGCCTTCGAAGTTGCGGTTCGAGGTGGACGCGCAGCGCTCGCCCGGCTCAAGCCGGTCGGCGTTCATCGCGAGACACATCGAGCAGCCTGGCTCGCGCCATTCGAAACCGGCTTCGGTAAACACCTTGTCGAGGCCTTCGCGCTCGGCTTGCGCCTTCACGAGACCCGAGCCCGGCACGACCATCGCGAGGCGGATGTTCGGCGCCACGCGGCGGCCGAGCTTCTTCACCACGTAAGCGGCGGAGCGCAGGTCCTCGATGCGCGCGTTCGTGCATGAGCCGATGAAAATCTTGTCGGGCTTGATCGACTCGATCGGCGTATTCGGTTCGAGCGCCATGTATTGCAGGGCGCGTTCCATCGCGTCGCGCTTGACCGGGTCTTTCTCGCGCTCGGGGTCCGGCACGCGGCTGTCGACGGCCGTGACCATCTCAGGCGACGTGCCCCACGTGACCTGCGGCACGATGTCGGCCGCGCTCAGCTCGACCACGCGGTCGAAGTGCGCGCCTTCGTCGGAGCGGAAGTTCTTCCAGTACTCGACGGCCTGATCCCACTCCGCGCCTTGCGGCGAGAACGGACGGCCCTTGAGGTATTCGATCGTGGTGTCGTCCACGGCGACCATGCCGGCGCGCGCGCCGCCTTCGATCGCCATGTTGCATACGGTCATGCGGCCTTCCATCGTGAGGCTGCGGATCATCGAGCCGCCGAACTCCATGGCATAGCCCGTGCCGCCCGCCGTGCCGATCTTGCCGATGATCGCGAGCACGATGTCCTTCGCGGTGCAGCCGCGCGGCAGTTGCCCCTCGACCTTCACGAGCATGTTCTTGCTCTTTTTTTGCAGGAGCGTTTGCGTGGCCAGCACGTGCTCGACTTCGGAGGTGCCGATGCCGTGCGCGAGCGCACCAAACGCGCCATGCGTGGACGTGTGCGAGTCGCCGCAGACGATGGTCATGCCGGGCAGCGTCGCGCCCTGTTCCGGGCCGACGATGTGCACGATGCCCTGACGCTGGTCGGCCATCTTGAACTGCGTGATGCCGAAGGCGTCGCAGTTCGAATCGAGCGTATCCACCTGCAGCTTCGAGACCGGGTCGGCGATGCCGTGGCTGCGGTCCGTGGTCGGCACGTTGTGGTCGGACACGGCCAGGTTCGCGCTGAGGCGCCACACCGGGCGTTCGTGCATCTTCAGGCCTTCGAAAGCCTGCGGACTGGTGACTTCGTGCAACAGATGACGGTCGATGTAGAGAATCGTCGTGCCGTCGTCTTCCGTGTGGACCACGTGCGTGTCCCACAATTTGTCGTAGAGCGTCTTTGCCATGATGTGCTGGGAAATGTTTGTCTGCGGGGCAATACGGTGTGAATCGATTATGCCACGCGAAACCCGCCCGCCACAGGGTCTACTCCGAAAAAAGCGATAAAAAACAGGGGGTTATGGTGGTAGTCGCGATACCTGTATCAGCGTTACCCGGCCAGTGCGGATGGTGTGGCGCATGCATGCCGCGCCGTAGCGGGCGCGCGCCGGTCATTCGCAGAAGGGATTCAGGAGGCAAAAAGGGGATGCGCCGGCCCGACCACGACCGGCGCAAGTTGGTTACCGCTGTGAGAACGGTGAAACATGGGCTCCGGGTTCCGCGACACAGGGGGGGCCGCATTGCCGACGTCCATGGCTGTCTAACGGCAAATTCGCGCCAAGGTTTAATCGGGGCGAATGCGCGGGGCGAATGCGGCGCTCCAGAACGGTGCGCGAGCGCGCCGGCCATTCAGTTCGCCATCCTGATTATCCGCGCGCTTCACGCGTGTCCGGCGGCCGTATCCACAGGGCGGCATGACGAGTCACCGAAGTGGACATCGTCGGATCAGGCACGAGGTTTGCGAGACGAGCCCGGCCGCACGGAATTCCACTTTGTGATTTCATTACACCCAATAAACGGCGCCGCGGCCGGCCCAGGCAAACCCGGAGGCTTCATGCCACTCGCAATCCGCACTGCGCAACAACGAAAAAACAGAATAAAACCAGCGGAGCCGCACCGCCCGCGGGCCACGCAGCGTGCGTCTCTCGCCGCCGCGGCATGCGCCCTCGCCGTGCTCGCCCCGCGCGCCGAGGCGCAGACCCCCTCGCCGCTCGGCGAATGGCAATATTCCGCGGGCATTCCGCTCGAAAAGATGTTCGCGCCGAACCGTCCCGACTTCGAGGCGCGGCTCGGCGTGGGCGCGACCTTCGAGCCGCGCTACGACGGCTCGGACCGCTATCACACGCTGGTCGGGCCGAGCATCGACCTGCGCTACAAGGACATCCTGTTCGGCTCGACGGGCGAAGGTTTCGGCGTCAACGTTCTGCAGGGTCCGAACTGGCGCGTGAGCGTCGCCGCGGCCTACGACCTCGGGCGGCGCGGGCAGGACGACCCGACGCGGCTACATGGCATGGGCAACATCAACCCGGCGCCGGAATTGAAGATCGCCGGCGAATATGTGATTTCGAAGGACTTTCCGCTCGTGTTCCGCACTGCTTTCACGCGCAGCTTCGGCGGCTCGAATGGCTGGACTGCGGACCTCGGCGCCTATATGCCGCTGCCGGGCAGCAACCGGAGCTTCTACTGGTTCGCCGGCCCCTCGGTCACCTTCGCCGACTCGAACTACATGCAGAGCTGGTTTGGCGTCACGCCGCAGCAGGCGGCCGCATCGGGTTACCGTCAGTACGACGCGAGCGCGGGCCTCAAGTCGGCCGGCTTCGGCATCACGATGGTGTACTTCGTGAACAAACACTGGTTCGTGAGCGCCGACGGCGCCATCAAGCGCCTGCTCGGCAGCGCCTCGCACAGCCCGATCGTCCAGTCGAAGACGGGCGGCGTTTGCGACGTCTCGATCAATTACCAGTTCTAGTGTGGGCCTGCATGCACGAGTCCGGGAACACGCTCGGCACATCCAGAGGTCGCACCCGGCTCAAACGGAGCGCTCCCCGCACTCCTCATTTTTCGCTCATTTTGCTCTGCCAGGATGGTTTCCATCGAGGCCGCACTGCCCTTCACGCAAGACGGCGAGGGCCTCGATGACCGGCCACTCATCTCGGAGCGCATCATGAAATGCCCCAACTGCCCTGACGTCACCCTCTCGCTCGCCGAGCGTCAGGGCGTCGAACTCGACTACTGCCCGCAGTGTCGCGGCGTCTGGCTCGATCGCGGCGAACTCGACAAGCTGATCGAACGCAGCGGCAACCAGCACTATCGCAATGAAAGCGATGCACAGGCATTGCGTCAGCACGGGTCGAAGCACGGCGGGCAACACGGTGACTACGCCCCGCGCCGCGCTCACGACAGCTATCGTGGCCATCGCCGCAAGTCGTGGCTGCAGGATATCTTCGACTGAGCCGCAGCTCTGCCTGCCGCTTTGTCGATATCACGTTTTACGAGGATTCCTGATCATGCGTACCTATACCTGCAACAGCCCGCAAGCCGCGGGCCGGATCGTCGCCGTCGCGCTGCTCGCGGACGGCCACCTGAGCAGCGAGGAGCTCGATGCCGTCCAGCGCGCGCGCCTTGCCGACCGGCTTGGTCTCGCGCCCGGCGAGTTCGGCGAGATCCTCAAGGGCCTGTGCGAAGACTTGCAGACCACTTCGCACCTGAACTGGAGCGACGCGTGCAAGCTCGACTCCGACGTGATGCAGCAGGTGATGCGCGAGCTCGACGATCCCACGCTGCGTGCCGAAGTGCTGAATCTGTGCCATGTGGCCGTGTATTCGGACCGCCACGTGGCCGAAAGCGAAGTCGCGCTGCTCGCCTCGCTCAGCCGTGCGTGGCGGAAGGAACCCTGGCAGCGCCTGCTGGCGTAAGTTCGCGCGCGATGCGTGCCTTCCCCCGCGTATTGCGCCTCGCGGCGAGCCCCATGCTCGCCGCGGTTTTTACAGCGCGCGGCTTCTTGCGCGCTTTTTTAATTTTCGATGTTCGCGGCGCTCACACGCACACGGCCCAGCCAAGCCCGCGCACATTGCGGATCACCGCGTGGCCGAACTTGCGGCGCACGCTGTAGATCACGGCGTCCACTGCATTGCTTTCCACTTCCTCGCCCCAGCCATAGAGCCGCTCCTCGATTTGCTGACGCGACAGGATCGCCCCCGGCCGCTCGAGCAGCGCGAGCATGAGTGCATATTCGCGCGCGGAGAGATCGTCGGACTGGCCATCGAACGTGAGGCGGCGCGCGTTCATGTCGAGCGTGACGCGGCCGCTGCCCATGATCGGCGAGGCAAAGCCCGACTTGCGCCGCACCACCGCGCGGATGCGCGCGAGCAATTCCTTGCTCTCGAATGGCTTCACGAGATAGTCGTCTGCGCCGAGATCGAGGCCTTCCACGCGCGTGTCCACGTCGTCGCGCGCAGTGATGATGAGCACGGGCGTGGCGTTCTGCGACTCGCGCAGCGTGCGCAGCACGTCGAGCCCGCGCATGTCGCCGAGCCCCAGGTCGAGCAGAACGGCGGTATACGAGCCGTCGCGCAGGGCGTCGCGGCCGCTCTCGCCAGTGCGCACCCAGTCGACGCTGTATGACGCGTCCTTCAGCGCGCGCAGCAGCGCAGGGCCGATCAGCAGATCGTCTTCGATCAGCAGAATGCGCATCGTGTCCGTCCTTTGTTTCGCATGCTTCTCCGGATTTTGCCCGACCTGCGTTCGCTGAATCGGCGCGGCGCTCAGGGGCGCGGCAACTCGCGCGGCAATTCGATACGCGCGACGATGCCGTTTTGCCCGTCGCGCCGGTTCGCAAGCGACACGCCCCCGCGATAGCTGCGCGCCACCGCCTGCGCGATGGCGAGGCCGAGGCCGCTGCCGTGCGCGTCATGATCGCCCCACGGGTCACTCCGATGGCCGCCCGCGCGGAAAAACCGGTCGAACACGCGCGGCAAATCGGCCTCGGCAATGCCTGGCCCATTATCGGTCACGTCGATAACTACGCCTTTGTCCTCGCGGCGCACCGCCACGTCGACGTTCGCGCCTGCGTGGCTATAGCGGATCGCGTTGTCCACGAGATTGCGCACGAGCACGCGCATGTCGGTCTCGGTGGCGCGCACCGTCACGTCGTCGAGGCGCGTCACGCCCAGGTCGACGCCGCGCGCGTCGGCGAGCGGCAGCAGGTCGGCCAGCACGTCCGTGACGACCCGCGCGAGCGGCACCTGGGTCAGCACGCGTTGCGTGCCGCCGATTTCGGCGCGCGCGAGACCGAGCAGCTGCGAAACGAGCGCCCCGGTGCGCACGATGCCGCGACGCAGTTCCTCGAAGCGCTCCGGGTACTGTTCGGGCGGCGCATTGCGCAGGTTGTCGATCTGCAACTGCATGGCGGAGATCGGCGAGCGCAGTTCGTGCGCGGCATCGGCGATGAACATGCGCTCGGCATTCACGAGCACGGAAAGGCGCTCGATCATGCGGTTGATCGATTCGACGAAGGGCCGCAACTCGACAGGCGCCTGCCCCACTTCGAGCGGCTTGAGGTCGTGCAGATCGACCTTCGCCGCGCGCCGCCCGACGCGCTCCAGCGGCCGCAGCGAAACGCGCACTGTCACCGCTATCGTGAGCGCGAGCAGCGGCAGCAGCGCGAGCACGGGCAGCAGGCTCCAGAACGCCACGCGCAAGGCGTTGCGATTGCGCATGCTGCGAGATTCGGCCACCTGAATGTATTCGTCGCCGGCGGCGAGCGCGAACACGTCCCACGAGTCGCCGTCGTATGCGATCGACGAGAAGCCGCTTTGCGCGCGCGGCAGCGCGATACGCGCGTTGCTCGTGCGGCTCGGGACCTCGCCGTCGGCGGCGGACCAGATCTGCACGACGAAATTGTCGTCGGCTTCGCCCTCACCGCGCGGCTCGATCGCGCGATGCGGCACGCCGGTCTGCACGTGCGCGGCGGCGTCGCGCAGCGTCGTGTTGAACTCGGCGGCGAGACTGCGCACGACGAGGAAGGTGCCGAGCGCACCCAGCACGCCGACGAGGATCGCGAGCGTGCCGATCGCAATACTCAGGCGGCGATGCAGGGAATGCGCGGCAAAAAACATGGAGCGTCTCGGGTGGTCAGGCGCGCTCCATCATAAAGGATTCGCCGTGCGTCAATCGGGCCGTGCGGCGTGTTTCAGCGATGAGCGCCGCCGTGCATGCCACCCGTCCCGCTCCAGACGCCGCCGTGACCGCCGTGGAAGCCGCCATGAAATCCGCCGTGCATGCCTGGCGCCGGATGCATATGCGGGCCGCCCGGAAAGACGCGATCCATGTGATGAAAGTGATGGAAGTGATCGACGAACACGAACGAGCCGCCCACGAACACCGGCGGCCACCAGCCATACCATGGGCCGGCGTACCAGGTCGTCGCGTCGGTCCATGCCATGGGGTAGACCTGCGTGCCATCGTTACCCTGCACGATCTGCCAGGTGCCGTCGGACTGCAGGCAGGCGAGGCCGCTGATGACCTGCGGTGCGCCGTCGATCTCCGCCGTGCCGGTGACGGTGCGGCAGCCGGGCGGCGGGTAATACGATGCGTCCGCGGCCTGCTGCGACGCGACCGGTGCCGTGCAGGCGCCCAGCAGACAGGCCAGTGCTGTGAAGACGAGACGTTTGCGCATGATGTCGCCCCTCTCGACGGACCGGCCTCGCGGCGCACGGGCTGTGCGCCTTGGCCGTGAAGGCTCCATCGGTACGCCTGGCACGCGGCGCGTGAGTCGGCTCGCGCCGCGTGTCATCTGCAAAACGAGGGGCGCAGCCGCGCTATTCCTTTGCGCCCGGCACGAACGGCCGGGCCCTCATTACGACTTGTATCCGCGGCTTGTTTGCGCCAACGGGCCGCGCCGCGTTTCACGCCTGCCACCGCTTGACGAACCCCCGTATATCGTCGTTCACACGCGCGGCGTGGGTGAAGTACATGCCGTGCGTGCCGCCCTCATACACCTTTAGCGTCGCGTGTTCGAGCGCGTCCGCAGTGGGGCGTCCGGTGATCCCGAGCGGCGCCGAGGCATCGCAATCGCCGTGCAGCACGAGCGCCGGCAAGTCGATCGCGGCCAGTTCGCGGCGGAAGTCGGTGACCATCTGCACGCGCGACAGTTGCGCCGCGGCATAAAGCGACGCGCCCAGCATCATGTCGGCTGTCCACTGAATGACCGTGTGCGACGTACCGGGGCCGAAGTAAGCTTCGGCGCGCCGCGAGATCCAGTCGGGAAACGACGTGAGCATCTCTTCGATGGATGCTTCGAAGAGGCTCGCATCGAGCCCGCCGGGATTGTCAGCAGTCTTGAGCAAACAGGGCGTCGACGCCGGGGAAACCAGCACGACGCCCGCCACGCGGCGCGAGCCGTGACGGCTCAAATAACGCACGATCTCGCCGCTCGCGAACGAATGGCCGACCAGCGTGACTCGCGCCAGATCCCGGGCGGCGAGTACGGCTTCGAGATCGTCGGCGAGCGTGTCGTAGTCGTAGCCGCGGCCTGGGTCGCTTGAGCGTCCATGCCCGCGGCGGTCGTAGGCCACGCAGCGAAAGCCCGCGGCCGCGAGCGGCGCGCACTGGTAGTTCCACATGTCGGCGCTGAGCGTCCAGCCCGAGAGGAACACGAGCGCAGCGCCATCGCCCCAGTCGCGATAGTGCAGCGCGGTATCGTCGTCGACGTTGATGTAGCCGGGTTGGCGGGCGTTGAAGGTGTCGCGTGCCATGGTCGTCGCTCCTTGCGGGTGGGGTGTGCCGATGAGCGACATGGTGGTCGATGCCGTGCGCGCTGACGATTACGTCGGAGGTAATGGCCATGCGCGGACGGCAGGGACGCGTGAGCGCGCTGCGCGCAGGCGCACCACGCCGGTGCTAGATTCGTCACACGTACAGCCCAGGAGACAAGCATGAGCAACACTTCGCCGCGTCCGGCTTTCGGGTCTGCCATCTACTATCGCGACCCGTTCGCCGCGCTCGACTGGCTCGAAAAGGCGTTCGGCTTTACGCGTCAGTTCGTCGTCACGTCTGCGGACGGGAAGCTCGGTCACTCGGAAATGCGCTTCGGCGACGGCTACGTGATGATTTGCGGCGGCTGGCCCGGCATGCCGTACTCGAGCCCGGCCGACGTGGCAGGCAAGAACACGCAGTCGGTGCACGTGCAGTTGAAAAGCGGCCTCGACGCGCATTGCGAGCGCGCCCGCGCCGCCGGTGCCAGGATCATCCGCGAGCCGGCTGACCAGTTCTACGGCGACCGCGTCTATGTGGCATGCGACCCCGAAGGCCACGTGTGGAGCTTCGGCGAAACGGTGCGCGAGGTCACGCGCGAAGAAGCGCAAGCAGCGAGCGGGTTGAAGATCGACGGCTGGATTTGAGCCAGACGCGCGTCGCCGTGTATATATGGGCGCCCCTGCTGGGCAGCCTTGAAAACTCAAATCATCCGGAGCTCCGCTCAAAACCCGTTCGGACGTGGGCGCAGTGTCCGCGACACGGCGTCCCAAAGGGCGACGGCCTCGTTTTCGGTAAGCGACGCCTTGCGAGGCGGGTCACCCTGCCAATCTGTCGGCAAGATGTCGCCGTTGTCCAAATCGAGCTCCAGTAATGGCGTAAGCGCACTTCCCGTTTTCGAATTTGCCTCCAGGACAAAATGATGACCCGGGATATAAAGATACGTTGTACCCGCCATCAGCCACTCCTCTGCCTGCATACCTGGTAGATCAACCACGCCCTTTCGAACAGTATGGCCGTTCCGCTCTTTGAGTGCGTCATTGATACTATCGCCACGTTGAAGCAACGTGGTCTTCTCATGAATGAAAGAGGTTGTCTCAAGAACAAAATTCACGTCTTGTTTATCGCGCAGGTAATATTGGCCAGCCAGATCCTCTTTCTCCCCGGCACGTCCATGCAGGAATCCGCCAAGAAAGCACACGCCGGGGACAGTTGGAATCGTGGCCTCGTCACGACCTTCAACCCTGCTGAGAAGACCAAAGACAAGCCGCTTCTTTTCCGGAACATCGTTTATCAGTTCACCGGGAATGCCGTACGGCGTACCTTTGTTCTCTCTTACGTATACCGAATTGACCATATCGCTTGCTTTACTTTGTAGCTTTATCTGGTACCCACGATCCCAACGATATGCTTCTACGATGCGCGGCATATCGGAATCCGCACCTTCAGGGGATTCGAGTGAAACGAAGTAATAGCTGTCTGTTATTGCCGGAACGACCCCGTGCTCGTACAGAACACGATATCCTCGAGACAGATTCACGAGGGCCTTGAGGGTTGCCTTCCGAGCCGAGATGTTCTGGAGGAATTCCGCTTTGGATGCTGGTATAGCCTCAAACGTCACGCCTTCAATGAAACTGTCGCCAAACGTCAGGATATCCTTTGGTAGATCGATTAGATATCGGCCCATACAGCGCGTTTCGAGTTCCGAAGTCAACGCGTGAACGGTTGCTTTTTCCTGCTCGGTCATCGGTTTCTCCCGGTTACATGCGGACACCAGCGCCAGCATGCACACAAGCATCGTGATTAATAATCTTCTCATTCGACATACGCCATTTTCGTCTCCTTTGCTCGGGACACGATCCGTGTGATAGCCCAAAGCGCAAAGAGCATCTGTGGCTTTTTCTTATATGCGCCCTCATGGTCTACATCCTTGTGTCCAACACATAGCTTGATTTTTCCGCTCGGAGCCGCACCCGAAACTACGGGAACGGTCCCGTCGCCTCTCTGTGCAGCAGGACGCAATGTATAGTGCGTGGCCAGCGGGTCACCCCCACTGCGTTGAAGCAAATCCTGGTCGCCTGTACCCGTATCCCGCATGACCTGCCCGCCTGTAAGGTCATCGACCTTGGCATAAGCGTCCGCCCACTTCAGAACGGTACCTATCTTTCTCTCCCATACTACCTCGCCCCACGTCTTGTGGGCATCATCGTCTCCGTAAAATGCATAGGAGTTACTGTGGTACTTCCCGGCTAGCCCCTGGTGGAAAGGAATGACCCATTGCTTGATGATTTGCTCGTAGGAGGCCCAGTCCTGATCAACTGTCTGTTTATTCGTATCAATCGGGTTGATTAATTTGTCATCGCAAAGGCTCCACCAATGTCCACGTGACAAGTAGACCTCCCTGTAAGGATCAGCAACCGGAAGATCTACCGAATGCGATCCTTCACGGATTCTCAGCCACCCCACGCCGTACTCCGTGCTAGGGAGAAGTTGGAGTGGGCCAGGTGACTGAGCAAAGACCGCAGTCATCTCGGCAGCATTGGCACCCAAAGCAATCCCGACCGGCATCTCGGTGCCGCTTTTCACACGCGTGTACGCAGTAGCCGAACCAGTTGTTGGCATCACCGCATGCAATATTCCCAGGATATTGGTGCTACCGCCCATTTTTTCCGAATACCACCGCGAAACGAGGCCGCCCATTGAATGGGTTACTAAAATGACGTAGTCGCATTGCTTGCGTCTCGTTCGGTAATACTGCATGAATTCGTCGATCTTGCTGCTCAGCCGACTAGCCGAAATTCTGTTGGACTCTAGCCAGTTATACCCGACCGCGTGTACCGGCAAATGATATTTGTAGGAGAGCGCCACCTCCTCATATGAAAGCGGAGCAATCCCCGGGACTGGATCGCGCAAGTCTTTCATCAGTGCCGCCCGCCACCCGTTTTTGCAGGTATCCGCGTCGTTTAGAGCATTTTCAAGCCACGGCAGGAACGTTCCGTAGCTCATGTTGGCAACCTCGCCCCAGCCCCGACGACGCAACTCAGTGTCCGAAAGTTGTGTGCCTGCCGGTAGCGCACCTCCGCTATAAACCAAAGTATTTGCTGGATCGAGTTTCACCCTACGCTTTTCTGGTCCCCGACTGCCCCATTCTTTCAAGACGCTCCATATACCGTCGGCCAGCCATACTGGTTTTTTGCTTCGATTCATCAAATTTGTACCCATCACACCCGGGACAAAGATGACGGGAATCACGCGATTTGGGATCATGTAACACACCGCCGTGCTGTCGTCTGGAGGAGACGTAACAGAGGTGTAGTGTGCAGAGCCATCGTCCGCGACCCTTACCGGGATAATACGTTCGTTCGTGGTCATGCAATGGCACTCCATTTGTTCTTGATTCGAAAAAATCAGGAAGCGAAATTCATTGCACTCAGCTTGTGGATCTGCGTGAACGGATGCTGAAAGTGAGATCCGAAAAATCGACAGCCACACCAATAGGCGCTCCATTGTCGTTTCGGACGGCTACGCCGCCGAGTTCGAGATCGCTGGCATCCATGACGCGTTAGGTACTTCGATCGCCAGTTATGTGTGGCACTTGCCATTTTGCACTTCTGCTACCCGGCATGCGCAGTCCAGTTGATCTCAATTCACAAAAATCTGACGCAGGTCAACTTTTTATATTTCTATGCGATCTGAAATTCGAATATAAGACCAGTCCGATTTAACATCTTTCAAAAAACAAAAACTAAAATATAATCTCACAATACGCCAACGAAGCTTAATCATAAAATCCGAGACTCATTCAATCCATCACTTTACTCATTTCTTCGCCATATTTAATCATTAGCATTCCGAAATTATTAAAAGAAACAATCCACTATCGACCTACTCTGCGAGTCCGCTCACAGCCCTCGTACTCTTCTCCCGGCATCCTTGATACCGCACAACAGCTTCTATTGGTCATTTGCCAAAGCAAACGCCCCGACGGGCGAAAACCCGTCGGGGCGTTTGCATGAGGGCTTGCCCGCGCCGCGCCATCGAGCGCGCGGCGTGGCAAAGCGAAACGGCTTAGCGTTGCGCGATCGGCTTCGCTTCGCGCGGCGTTTCGCCGAT
>NZ_BBJH01000065.1 GCF_000739775.1 Paraburkholderia heleia NBRC 101817
AAAAAACGACTGGTTCTCAACCTCGCTGCGAGCGTTCGTGGCCGCCCGGATGACGAGACTCCTGGCGAGCCCGGTATGTGTTTCAAGGATGGTTTCCTGCCACGCAAGGCAGCCACTGGCGAAAAGCTCGATACCCTCTTCGCATTAAAGGACCGGCCTGATGTGTCGTTTGATCTGACAACAGATACAGATTCGCGAGAACTGGAGAAATATTCACTTCCGAACCGTCTGCCACAGATAAAAGCGGACATGAAGGACATTAACGGTCGAATTATCCGGACCGGACCGGTAACCCACAGTGGCATCAAGGCCGACGAACTGCTGGTTTCCGCCACAACGGCGGCCAGGGTCCCTGGGCACCTTTTCAGGCTCGAGGCAAATATCACGGTCGGCGGTGCCATGACGCCCTACCTTGTGCTTGAGATGAACAACGGGGGCTTCAACAGCTTTACGGCAGACAGCATTGAAAAAGCGTCACTCACTGAAGGCGAAGCAATCGCCCTATGGGATACCGTCTCCCACACATTGCGTCCTCGTCCGAATGCGTTCTGAAGAGGGTAACAATGATTCGTACGAAGTTCAGAACAAACCGGTCAATACAGGAACAATCGATGTTGTGGCCGGAAGACTTGGTCCAATGGATGTTCACAAGACCTTTGAACTGCAGGCAGCGGGCGAGAATGGCGACGGTACGATACCTGTCCGGTCAGGTGCGGCGCCAGCCCGCTACGCGCGTGCCGCTGTCGGCTACTCCGGTGTCGATCACGGTGCTGCGTATACCAAACTGCCTCAACAGAAATTTGCACTGTGGGGAATTGTGAAG
>NZ_BBJH01000064.1 GCF_000739775.1 Paraburkholderia heleia NBRC 101817
ATCGGCTAGCCGACAGCACGCGGCGCGCCCTCAATACCGATTGGAGCAAAGGAAGCAGCGCCGTTTGTCGACGGAAGCTGTCTGGCAGACTGTCACAATGCCGCGTCGATTGTGGTGCATCATGCAGACGATCAAGCGCCGACCAACCGCATGAGCAATCCAAAAATGCCAATGCCGATCACCAGGGCGAAAGTCATGACAGGAAGTACGAGAATGATGACCCAAAGGGTCAGCTTCGATCGTTGCGATGCAGGCGACGATATCCGGTCGGGACGCGATTTCACCTCACCCTCCTTGCCTCATTCGCCGATTGGTTCGTCCGCGCCCAGCTTCGGGTGGACGAGTGCGATCGGAGGTATTGCAGCAATGCGTGTAGCCGATACTTTCACCCGTTTGTCTCAAACGCGCCATAAGCTGGTGCCTGAGACGGATTTCAACGAGTTTCGGGGGATCAAGCTTGCGCCCACCATCTCACCAATGCGCCGATGAAGCTCCGTGGTGCCTTGCGCCAGCAGCATGCGTGCGCTCGACCGCACGATCGCGACCGCAACTGATTCAATGTAGGTGGATATTGTTAAACCAAACTTTAGGCCGATCGGACCGTCGATACTACATGCCCCAGCGGGATGCCTTTCTTGTGGCAGGGCGATGTAGCCGACGTATCAAGCGGGATCAGGGCATCGCTTCGGTACCTGGGCGGAGCGTGTTGTGTCCTGCCCGAATCGGATTCAACGCGTCCATTCAGTCGGGCAGTTGCACCGGAGTCGTCGAGCAATTGCTTGCGTGCGTTCAAACGCATTGCACGGTACCAGCAGACGCGTCGGATGACATCCGGGTCCGGGTGTTGCGTTTCCCGCAGTACCAGCCTCTGCAATCACGCCCCGCTGGTCGTGCCCATGTATTCGTCAGCCTCCTCCTGCTCCGAGCCGGCGAAGAAGTTCCCTTCCCTCGGCGGTGAGGCGGAGGTTGCGATCGGAGGCGGCTTCCTGCACCACTTCAATCAACTTTGCCTGCTGAAGCGCAATCGCATCAGAATCGGTATGGCGCACTTGAGCTGAGGCACCAAGCACCAGCAGGAGAAGTGCAATTTCATGAAGACTCAGGACGGGCTTCATCATGTTTCCAGCGCAGGATAGGAGGTAACCGCCGTCAGACGGTCTCCGGGAGAATCGCTTACCCAATCGCCGTCGAACGACGCGTTCGGGCTGCAGCGAAGCACCTTACCTCCGGAAGCTGGCGCGAAGGTTACGGACTTCGACACGGGGACGACCAGCGAAGTTTCAGCGAGTCGCGAGGATGACTTCACGCGGCGGGGAAACGGCAGGACCTCGTGGTGTCGTCGCCTTGCCGTCGACTCGAACCGCGATGCACAGGCGAATGTTTTAGGGCGTGCGCCAACTGACACGTTCACTGCGCGACTTCGAATCACGTGCTTCGAACACCGAATGATCTCGCAGGTCAGCTAGCCACTTCGCCTCCCGGCTGGCCCGAACGCCAAGGGTCATCGGCGTAGTGTGAGGAAAGGGACCACACAGCAATCGGCGAGCGCCATATCTGCTCCGTCTGACTTTCGGGAGCAAATGGTTTGCCACCACGGCTTCGACCCCACGAAACACGCTTTTGCGCTACGAAGCAAGTCCGTCTATATTTTATGTCACGGAGCATCATGCTTCCTGTCCCAGATTTTCCGTCAGGGAGGGCTTATGTCACCGATACACCATAACGCGATGGTGAAGGCGACGAAGGCCGATCTGCAAGAGCTATCGGAGTTCCGTTACCGGCTTCGCCGTTTCCTTCGAATCTCGGAGGAACTCGCGCATGCGGAGGGCGTGACGCCGTTGCAGTACACGCTCATGCTGCATACGTGCGCATTCCCTGACCGCGACTGGGCGATCGTAGGTGAATTGGCGGATCGCCTGCAGGCGTCGTCGCATGGTACTGTCGCGCTGATTTCGCGTTGTGAGGCTGCCGGACTGGTCACGCGAGTGCCAGGCACACACGACCGTCGTCAGGTGGAAGTACACCTGACGCCTTCCGGTGAGCACCGCCTGCTCAGGCTCGCTGCCTTGCACAAGGCCGAGGTACAGTCTTTCGGCTGGCCGTTTCGCAAACGGGGGAAGTAATCCATCCACCACGTTGCTGGCCGGACTTCACGGTGCGTCAGCGTTTGCGAAAATCGAAGGCGTTCGCAGCCGCCGTTGCCCTTGAGATCGATATTGGGCGAAGCGCCCTGGCAGTGCGCGGCAACGGCAACATTCCCTCTGGCATCGCCTCCACTGACGTCGTCGTGCCCTGTACTGATGGCTCCTGCGAACACAGGCAGCGGGAAGCCACATCGTACTCGCGTTGCCGTCAACACCCAGCATTTGAAGCCGGCGACCTCATGTGCGCAGGTGCTGACGCCCGGGCACCAGTTTTCGGCTATCGGCTGTCAATCACAACCAGAACGCCGCAGCGGACGCGGTCAAGAAGCAGGCGCTCGGTGTCCCGGCGCCACCACCGGGCAAGCCGGCCTATCTTGTGGTGCCCCAGAACGATGAGGTCAACGTTCAGGAACTCGGCATAGGACGGAATCTGTTCCATCGGATCGCCAATCGCAAGATGACCCCGGGCGAAAACGCCGCGCGATGCAAGATCCGCCACACCCTCCCGGAGGATCTCTTGTGCCGTCTGCTGTTCAATCGCATCAACATTGACGAGCGGCGCATCATAATTTGCTGCCCAACCCATTTGGTCCACCACGGCCAGCAGGTGCGCTTCGGCGTTCAGTCCGAGGGCGAGCGCGGCACCCTCGTGCAGCGCCTTGCGTCCCTGGCGCGTGGCGTTATAGCAGAGCAGGATCCGACTGTAGCTTGCCATCTTCATAGCCTCCTGTTGTCACGGCAAAAAACGAAAGCTTTGCCACTTTGTCACGATGTGACATAAGTCGTGTTCTACCCGGCTCACAGGCGCTGTGCAAACGCCCGATAACCGCAACAATACCGCCTGCGTTGCAGGGGGGCGCCGACGAACTCAAGGAATTCGGACCTCGGTTCTCACCCTCAAGCTTCTCCGTGTTCGTCCTTTCCAATGATGACACCCGTCGACGACGCAAACATGAATCGTGGCACATCCAGATTCTGCGGAGCCGGTTTGTCCTTGAAGACGCGTCCTGCAAGATCGTATGTCGAGCCATGGCAAGGGCAGAGAAAGCCGCCGGGCCAGTTGTCCGGCAGGCTCGGTTGTGCGCCGGGCTGGAACCGGGGGATGGGCGTGCAGCCAAGATGGGTGCAGACGCCGACGAGAACGAGAATGTTCGGATGTTCGGGGCGCGACCGGTATTCGTTTCGGCAGTATGCCGGCAGTGGCATCGAGAATGGGTGGTCGGTGTGGGGATCAGCGACCATTGGATCAGCCTTGACCACCGCTGCGAGCATATTCGCGGTGCGGTTGACAACGAATACCGGCTTTCCGCGCCACGCGACCGTCGTCATGGAACCGGGCATAAGCGTGGTCAGGTCAACATGCACTGGAGCGCCGCCGGCCTTGGCGCTCTCTGGTGGGGCAAACGAGTCGACGAAGGGGACGAGCGTCGTAGCGCCAGCGATGCCGCCGGCCACCATCGTTGCAATCAGCCATGTGCGACGCTGCCTGTCGAGGGGTTTCACGAGATCAGTTTTCATCATAAGCTTCGCGCGTCGATGCCGCCGCTCCATGCCTCCCCTGGACGCCCCGGGGGACCACGCTGCCCGCGGTCGCGGCATCGCCTTAGGCGCCGGGATCACCAGTGGCCCCAGGCGGAACGTGTTCAGTCGACGCCACCGATGCAAGCGCTTTACATTGACCACAGGTAGAACTCGTGGACGTGTGCGGACGGGCTGATTTGCACCTCACGAGATTCGTCCTTGCCGTTATAGCGGGCGGTTACGCGATACTGGCCGTCTGGTAGCGATGCGAGCAGGAACGGACCCGCTGCGGTCGTTTTCAGTACGGTGTGTCCGTGCAGGTCATATATCTCTACCGGAACGTTGGCGAGATACACGTTCCCGCTGTGTCCCGTCCCGGCGAACTCGATCGTGAGCGGATACCGGTGCATCGCGTCCTTGATGGCGGTGGATTCGCTCAGGCCAATCCCACCGCTCAGGAACGCGATATCTCCCTGATGCTGTACAGGGGGAAGGGAGTCCGTCGCTGCGAACGCATATTGCGTGCAAGCGGCGAGTGCCAGAACCGTGAGAAGCGGTTTCATCATTGAAGCGTGTTTCATGTTGACCTCCAGGGGACAAACGGCCGTGTGACATCTGCACGCGGCGAGTCAACTAGCCAATGTCAAGGGTCACGAACATCCGTTGCCCATTGCGCAAAACCAGCAAGGCGATCGCATTTCCGCTGGTCTCGACTTTCTGCCGGAATTGGGCTGGACTCGATACGCGTGCGTTGTTGACCATAAGGATGACGTCGCCTGGCTCGATCCCGGCGAATGCAGCGGGCCCGACACTCTTTTCGACACGCACGCCTCCCCTGGCGCCGATCTCGCGTTGTTCGTCAGGCGTCAGACCACGAACTGTCAAGCCATCGGGAGCGCTGGCCTGCGCAAAGGCGGCGGACTGCGAAGTGGCTTCGTTGAGCCGACCGAGCACGACCGTTGTATCGTGAGTAGTGCTTCCCCGCCAATACGTGAGGCGTACTGTCGAGCCCGGCATGAGGTCAGCAACAGCCACAGGCAATTGCGCTGAATCGTTGATCGCGACACCATTGATTTGCAGGATCACATCGCCGGGCCGCAGCCCCGACTTTGCCGACGGCCCGCCTGGATCGACGGAACTCACGAGTGCACCTTCGGGTTTGGCAAGGCCAAAGGATTGCGCGAGCGGGCCGCTGACGTCCTGGATAGCGATGCCGAGCCGGCCGTGTTGCGCCTTATGGAACTGCTGCAACTGCCGTTCGACCTTCATTGCTTCATCGATGGGAATCGCGAATGCGAGGCCCTCGGCATTGCTTATCACATCGTTGACCGGCGTCTCGATACCAACGACGTCCCCGGCGAGATTGAAAACCGGGCTTCCCGCATCGCCGGCTCCTTCCGTCAGGTCCGTTTGAATAAGCGGTATGTACGATTCCTGTGGGAGTGTCCTCGCAATGTTACTGATGATTCCCGCCGTCACCGTATCATTCAGGCCATAAGGTGAACCAATGGAGGCCACCCACTGACCCGCCTTCGCGTCGGATGTGGAGCCGATTACGACGGTCGACAGGCCCGTTGCGGGAATCTTGAGGAGCGCAATTCCGCTGGCCGGGTCGTTGCCGACCAGTTCGGCCTTGAATTCACGGCCATCCCTGAGTGTCACCCGGATTCTCGTGGCACCCGAGACAACCTTTGAATTAGTGAGAATATACCCGTCAGGGTTGATGATGAAGCCCGTGCCGAGTGATTGCGACGAGGTTCCTGGTGCGCTGCCGAATTCAGATGAAAACTGCTGGAACAGGCTGGCAAGTGGATCATTGCCATTTCCCGTCGGTGGCCAGAGCGGTGTCACGCGCGCTTCTGGCGTTGCCCCCCGTGTGCTGACGTTGACCACGCCCGCCGCGTTGTCGCGAGCCAGAGCGGAAAAATCCGTCACAATCGGCGGCGTCTGATCACGCGACAACCTTGCAGCACTATCCGATGCCGCGCGGGACTGGACCGGTGTCATACCGGGTTGCGCCATGCAGCCTTGGGACATTGCTGCGACGACCACGATCGTCAGGCGCGTCAGATTGCTGTACGCCATCTCACTACTCCCCGCGGTCGCGTCAGATGTCGTCATCAAATGGGACGTCTGGACGCGATCCCCGAATTCCAACAATTTCAATCTAGGCGGCGATCGTTAAACGGACCTTAAATTGAACACGCCACGCGAGTGGTCCAGCGCGTGTCCCGGCGGATTCGAAGCGGGCGTGGAGAAAAAACCTGGCGTACGTGCGTCGCGCGATGACTGCGGGTGCTGGTGCGCTTGCGCACCAGGACTTGAAAAAGGGCCGCGGCAATCGGCGTCGTCTATCAGTCAAAGCGGGCAGTCTTGCGCTTGCGCGCAATACCCGGTCAGATCTTAAGGACGTTTTAATTCTGCCAATTTATTTTCGAGGTAAGGCGAGCGGCGTTCGATGCCGCCCTTGCTGTGGGGTGTCGGCGCAAGCAGTGCTCGTCACCCTGAAGCGTCGGTGGTAGCAGAAGGTGAGGGGGATGCCATGGGTAACGTTTTGCATAACTGGATCCTGATCGGAAGCAACGCCTACGACGAGTACACGTTCGTGCCGTGGTTGGAAAAGAATGTCTATCGGCGTACGGTCGATCTCAGTCGAATCTGTATTCAGTGAACACGACGTGAGCGTAACGGAGAGTTGCCCATGAACCTTTTTCTGGGTGTTCGCCGTCTGGAACGTCTGACCGTGGCCGCAGCGCGACCTGGCTATCTATGCGGGCGCCAGAAATCAGAACGCAAGTCAGCCGCGCGACCCGGGTTCGGGGAGACAGCGCCTGAGGTGGATAAGAAATAGTCTGTCGGGACGATGCTTGCGCGGATAACGGGCAAATCACGTCATGTAACGAGTGGCGACTCGGCGATGGCATTGCTTCGAACTTCGACGGAACACACCATAACTCGCATACAGAGGGGCGAGTGATACGGTAAGGCTGTTCTGAAGAGCGAGTGCAGGAGGTGAAAGTGCATCAGTGGAAAGTCAGCGGAGCCGGTGCATGCACTCTCACGATACCGCTTCCAGTTTCCGTCAAACTGGATCAGATTGTGATCGGTGGAAGGGGAGTAAAGGGAGCGATGTGGATCAACTACGTTGATTTCGCCGGTACGCCGCACGATCCCATGGAACTGGAGGAGGCCCACTTCGAGTTTGGTGGATCCGCCATACATATCGTACATCGGGGCGATGCGCTTTACCGTTCCGACGACGAGTGCAGACACCTCTTTGTCGTTCGCTCAGGATCCTTCAAATCGGTCATGGCCGATGGGCGAGGGCGCTCGCAGGTCGTCGGGTTCAGAATAAGCGGTGAGGTGCTCGGCCTCGGGGGATTGTCGAACGGTCGTTACGGCTGCGATGCGATAGCCCTGGAAGACAGTGCGGTCTGTGATATTCCCCTTGAAGTACTCGAGAGTGCGTGTCACGGCACCATGCCACTGCAGCGTCATGTGCATCGATTGTTGAGCCGGGAAATTGCGCGGGAGGCCAGCCTGTTGCTACTGCTCGGACGGATGAACACAGAGCAGCGGATCGCCACGTTTCTGCTGGACTTTTCGGTTCGGCTTCATGCTCGTGGGTACTCTGCAACGGAGTTCCGACTACGTATGACGCGCGATGAAATCTGCAGTTTCCTCGGCATTGCTCCCATTACCCTTAGGCTGGGCTTGGGTCGGTTGCAGGAAAAGGCCTTTGTGATCGTGCGTGGCGATGACGTAGCAATTCTGAATCCGGGGGGACTCGCGGATATATGAGCAGAGACTTACCACTTCCCGATCGACGTCATCTCCATCGTGGCCGACTTCGAATTCGAGGAGGAACATCTCGCGTACGACGATGGTGACGGTCAACGGTTCGAGGCAGCAGGCTCGTGGAAGCCGGCAGGCTCACTCTACGGGCCCGCGGCTTTTTTCGGATGACTTTCGGTGGTATTAGCTTTCTTCCTCGCGACTAGGTTCAGGGTATGCGCGAGCTGCGGGTTGTCAAATGGTATATTGCGGAGGACTCGTTGGTTTGTCTGGTATGTTCATGCGCGCGAGAACGTTCTCGGTGCACGGACCACAGATCGCTCTTTTATTGGCTGGCGCGAAAAATTACATGGAAGAGGCGATGCTCCTTTTTGGGAGTACGTCATTCCCTTCTACGGAACAGGCTGGGCGAGCCCCGTGGCCTCGCTATCGGTGCGCGCGACATTCGTAGCCTCTGCCAAGCCTTCGTGTGTTTGTGCGCCCGGATGGCTTTGGCGTGCATGGCATCCCGGTTGAAACTGCCAGTCTGGATTCGATGAAATGGCGCTGCGTACGGCACAGGGAGCAATTCCAAGGCCTCTAGCCGTTCGATATGCGGTTGGTCCAGTGCGCTTTGGCACGTGCCCATCTGAAATGGGAGGCAGAACTCGGATGGGGCGGAAAGTGCTACACGCCAACCACTGCCAAACCAGCGAGCCAGCTCAATGGAGGGCACCGTCTGCCCCGCGCCCAGCATGCTGCTGGAGATGGCGCTCAAGCACATCAGGATTGCAGGGCTTCGCAAAAACCTGCACGTCGAGCGATTCCAGACCGTCCAGTGACTCCCACGCGAAGCCGGTGAGAAGCGTGACATTTAGTGTCGGGTAGCGCCTGCGGATTTCCGCAGCTAGCCGCACGCCGCTCATCGACCCAGGCAACTGCACGTCTGACAGGACAGCGTCGAACGAATTCGCTCCACCTTCAAGCGTCGCAAGGGCCGTCTGTGCGTCGCCAGCATGGATCACGGTGTGGCCCATTGTTTCGAAGAGCGACTGCTGTGCCTGTGCGACGAGTGGATCGTCCTCCACCAGCAGCAGCCGCAGTTGGCGGTGCGTAGTCGCATAAGTGGCCGTCGGCTCGACGTGGATGGCTGCGGCCGGTTCGGCGCGTGGAATGTAGAGGCCGACCATTGTTCCGAAATCACGCCGGGTCTCAAGCGTGACGAAGCCGCCGGCGCGCTCGCAGAATGCGCGCACCTGGACCAGACCGAGGCCAGTGCCGTGGCCCGTGGGCTTGGTCGTGAAGAATGGTTCGAAGGCGCGAACCTCGGTCGCAGCGTCCATCCCGTTGCCTGCGTCAGCGAACAGGAGGCAAACATATTCGCGGTCTGGCGCATCCGGGAGTGGCGCGGCGCGAGCATTGCCAACACGTAGCGAAGCCCGCCCGCCGTCGGGCATGGCATCGCGTGCGTTCACCGCGAGGTTGAGAAGCGCAAGCTCGAGTTCTGCCGCGTCCACGCGAATTGGCCACACGTCGGCCTCGACGTGCTGGGTAAATGTGATCGAGTCGCCAAGCGCTGAGCGCAGCAGCGGATAACCCTCCCATAGGCGCATGTCGACAACGGCCGGTTGCAGTGGCTGCTTTCGTGCGACGCCGAGCAGCCTGCGCGTTAGCGCCTGCCCCTTGACGATCACTCCTTCGACGGACTCCAGCGCCTGCTGCGCGTTATCGGCAGAGCGCGTGCCACGAGCCGTATGGGCCGCGATCGCCATGAGGACATTATTGAAGTCGTGAGCGACCATCGCCACCATGTTGCCCAGCGTCTCAAGCCGTTGGCTCTCGGCGCGCGCACGCTCATGGGCGGCGAGTGCCAGGCGTTGTACGTCGAGCTGCCGCCATGCGTCTTCCTCCCGGTCCAACCGGCGCAGATAGAGTAAGAGCAGCAGGACGATGATTGCGGCCGGTCCAAGTGTCGTGAGGACGAGACGGGTGGATTGCTCTATCCAGGCCGCACGCAGTGGCGTGATCGGCCATGCGGCGACCACATAGGCGTCGTATGCACCCACTCGACGGTAGGCCACGATGCGTCCGTGATCATGGTCGGCGCCCGGGGCCGGCAGTCGCAATGCACCTTCGCTGCTTCTCTCACGCAATGCGATTGCGAGTGCGGAATGGGCCGACGTTGCCCATTTTTCGCTTCCAGCGTCGGGATACCAGACGAGCGGGACAGCGTCAGCTGTCAGCAGACCAAGGTGCAACGGGCTGTCGGGAGCGCGCAGGTCGCGAAAGAAGTCGCGATAGTAGGCCAGGTTCATGGAGACAGAAACGAGCCCTCCAAACCTGCCACGCGCATCGGTCCAGCCTTGCGCCACATTGAACGTGTGCACCCCCGTCACGCGACTCACCATCGGCTGCGAAATGTGAAGGATGGCAGGAGCGGCGCGGACCACATCGAAATCCCTGCGATCGGCAACATTAATCGGACCCGTGGTCGGGTGGCTCGAAACCAGCAGCTCGCCACTGCTGCTAAACACGTTGATCGACAATATCTGTGGGTAGCCTGCGCCAAGCTCGCTCATCTGTGCGCGCACAGCTGCCGAAGAATGCCGGATCTGCCGCTCGCTCATGTGTGAAACTCGCTCAACGAGGCGCGGAATCAACGTGGCATCGATGTCGAAAAGCTTCACCGCCTGCTGCTGGGCAACGCTGACGGAACGCACCGTAGATTCGGTGGCAGCGTCGAGGCGCTCGTACCAGTCATTGCGAACCTCGACGGCGAGATAAAGCGTCGGCAGCGCGATGGCTACTGCCATGAGTGCCTGCACGACGCGCCGCACGCCACGAAAATGCGATGCGCGCAGCTTGCCAGCCGGCAGGAGCGGGTCGTTGGTTTCAGAAGAGCGCATGGAAAAGTGATCCGGGAAAGCCGTCCTGCTGTACCGCGCCGTGCGGCTCAGGGCTGCGTGGGAGCATTTCCTGTTCCCGGGGTGACGTGTTCCCGCCACCGGCCTTCTGTGAACGCCTATGCCAGGCCACGACCAGAACCGGAACCGGTTGGCGGTCCGTTCAGCCGGACGGTCGGGAGTATCCGGGCCGTTCCCGGCGATGGGATCCGCTTGCATCATCGCCCGTTAAGGGAAGCGTTCATGCCGTGTCCGCTCGCGCCTGCCAGGACGAAAGAGGGCACCAGGGAACGACGATTGCGGCGGGTCCATGGCGTTCGTGCGATCGGGCGAAAAGAGAAGGGTTACACAAATTGCGAATGATTCGGCCTCGGCCTTGCGCGACATCTGCTTTCGCTCAAACTGGAGCGCCCGCTTGCCTGCCGCGGTGGCGCGCTGCGATTCGACTTCCGCGAACGTCAGGACATTCAGCTTGCGTACCCGGTTATCCAGCGTCAGCAGGATGCCGGACCCGGGATAACGCCGGGCACTGAGTTTCGGAGTAGCGAATGGATCAAAACGGATTTGATATATTTGTGAGCCTGTGGCTGGCTGCGAGCGTACTTTCTGCGGTATGGGTTACCTGGGACGTGACCGGAGGCGGGCGGCCGCAACGCATGACTGTCATGGCCTTCGTATGGCCGTTGACCATGTTGTACTGGGGCCCGGCAGGGCTTTTCTTCTATCTATTGCTGGGACGGGCAACGCCCGTCGCAGAACGTGGGCGACATGAGAGCGGTGACAAGCCGGCGCCGCCGATGTGGCGTGCGGCGTTCAAGGGAGCAACGCACTGTGGCGCGGGCTGCGCGCTCGGCGATTTCATCGGCGAATGGATCGCGTTCGCTCTTGCTTTCACCGTAGCAGGCTCGAGACTTGGCGGAAACCTGCTTCTCGCCTTTGTGCTTGCCTATCTGATTGGCATCGCGTTCCAGTATTTTTCGATC
Organism: Paraburkholderia heleia NBRC 101817; assembly: GCF_000739775.1. Classification (GTDB taxonomy): domain Bacteria; phylum Pseudomonadota; class Gammaproteobacteria; order Burkholderiales; family Burkholderiaceae; genus Paraburkholderia; species Paraburkholderia heleia. Next base: position 11,326 of record NZ_BBJH01000064.1, read on the forward strand.
GCACCGATGCGGGGACTGGGTCCGCGCGATGGCATCATTGCCGCCGTGAAGGCCGACACGATTTCGCTGATGGCCTATGAGGTGGGCATGTTCGCATGCATGATTGCGTTCGCCCTGACGTTTCCCACACTCGAGCCGATCAACGCGCGTTACTGGGTGCTCATGCAGTTCGCAATGATAGGCGGCTTCATTACCACCTACCCAGTGAACTGGTGGCTCATCAGGCGCGGTGTGAAGGAAAAGATGTAAAACGCTTCAACGTAACCGGATCGCTGCCTTGTCGAGGGGGCCTCCCATGCATCGGGTTTCAATGCATCGTGGTTTCGAGATTCACGTGACGCTGACGCAAGCTTGCGCGGGGCTCTTTCACGCAACGTTCCAGATCAAGGGTGGCAATAACGCCGCCGTGATCGATGAACTTGGTGCTGAAACGAAGGTTCGAAACGGACCGTTCGCTCCAGAAAAAGCACTTCTGGTCGCACAGGAAGCTGGGCGAGCGACAATCGATGCGATCATCGGGGAAGACGAGTGGCAAATGCCGAGGTGTGGACTGAATATGGCGAGCACGAGTGGCGGCAACACGGGATTGCGGAGCGCTCCCTCATCTCGTCGAGTGACAGCGCTCGACGGACGTGCCGAATGCTGGCAGTCCGCGCGTTAAGCCAGCGTTAAGGCTTGCGCGCATAGGCTGAAATGGTTTGCATTTGCTAATCACGTTGATCTGGGAGAGCACAGATGAGTCCGATTGTGAGGGACACGTACGAAGAAGCATTGAGCAAGGTGCCCGCACTCACGCTGGGCTTCTGGATAATCAAGGTCGCAGCGACGACTCTCGGGGAGACTGGCGGCGACTGGGTCACGATGTCGTTAAACCTGGGATACCTGATCGGCACGATGATTTTCTTTGTGGCCTTTGTTGTCCTGGTGTTCGCACAGGTTCGCGCCCGGGAATTCAAGGCTTATCTCTACTGGGGTACGATTGTCGCTACGACTACCCTTGGTACCACACTGGCCGACTTTAGCGACCGGTCGCTCGGCATCGGCTATCCCGGTGGTGTCTCAATCATCGTCGCCCTTCTTGCTGCCAGTCTCGCGATCTGGTATCGGGCCGAAGGGACGGTGTCGATCGAGAGCATCACGACAGCACGTGTTGAGTGGTTCTACTGGACGACCATACTGTTCTCGCAAACACTGGGTACTGCCCTGGGAGATTGGGTGGCTGACCCCGACAGAGGCGGTCTCGGGCTGGGTTTCGAAACGGGCGCCGTGATCTTCGGGGCAGGGCTCGTCGTCGTCGGCCTGCTGTGGCTGTGGCCGCGGGTTTCGCGCACGGCGCTCTTTTGGGTCGCGTTTGTGCTGACGCGCCCACTCGGGGCCACGCTTGGCGATCTACTCGACAAGCCTGTCGCCCAGGGCGGTCTGCATTTCAGCCGGTTCTATGCTTCGGGCATTCTTTTCGCTTTTATCGTCGTCTGCATCATGCTGATACCGCAACGGGCTGCGCGCCGGGCGCCTTCGGCTTGAACGTGGAGAAAAAAGGAGGCCCCGATCATAAGGTCGGGGCCTTCGAAAGGTGATGCTGGCGAATAGCCCAGAACGGACAGGACTGCCGCCCAGTCAATCACCTGCGTGAAGAGGGCACGGCGCGGTGCGGGTTGCTCCCAGCACCAGCGCCCGTTCTGACTTTACGCGGCAAATCCTTAAGGTTACCTTATTGTTCTGGACGACGGGTGGGCCTTGTTCCGTTGACTGAAAGGCCGCTCGTGCCGAAAAGGGGATCTCGGGTCGCGTACTCCGAACATGCATGGTCGTTACGTGAAGGACGTATGGGAAGGGCAGGGATGATTTCAGGCGACCTGCCCATGAAAGCCTGACGAAGCCCGGCGTCCCGGCATGACCGGGAATGGCAATGCCAAGGGATGGCGGCCTCCTTTGAGGCATCGCTCAGGCGGCGCGTCGAGCTGTTGCAGCGGGCGCGCCCGCCTGGTCCGTTCCTGAAGTCTTCGGAGCGCTGTTCTCGGGGACTGGCCGGGGAAAGCGAAAGCGCACGTTCAGACCTTTGCCGTCGGCGCCGCTGTCGAGCGCGACGACAGCCTGATGTTGCCCGGCAATGCGGCTGACGATCGACAGCCCGAGACCACTGCCGGAGGCGCCGTGTCCGCTTCCTCGATAAAAGCGCTCCCACACGCGTTCGCGATCCTCAACGGCGATACCGGGTCCAGTGTCGCATACCCTGAGCGTCGGCGAGCCGTCGTCGCATTTCACAACGACATCGACACGCGCACCCGGGCCAGCATACCGGATGGCGTTGTCGACCAGATTGTTGAGCAGTATACGAAGACCGTCCTCGCTGCCGCGAACCTGCACCGGTGAATCGGCAACCAGGCCGAGGTCAATTCCGTTTGCCTGCGCAAGACGCGCCCGCTCGCCAACAACCGAACGCGCCAGTAAGGTGAGATCCATAACGGACATGGGCGGAGGCATCGAATCGGGCCCGAGGCGCGCGAGCGTCAGCAGTTGTTCGGCGAGATGGGAAAGGCGCGCGGTGCCTGTACGAATCTGTGCGGTGATGAGGTCACGTTCTTCCACGCTGAGCGCCTTCGGCAGCAGGTCTGCCTGCAGCCCGAGGCCCATGATTGGTGTTCGAAGTTCGTGCGCGGCGTCAGCAATGAAATCGCGCTGGGCCGTAAATGCGTCGTCCAGGCGCTGCAGCAGATCGTTGAGCGCGTCAACAAGCGGCTTGACTTCGCCGGGCATTGCTGTGGTGTCGATTGTCTGCATGTTGTTCGCGTCCCTCCGTTTCAGATTTGCGGCGATATCCCGCAGCGGCCTCAGGCCGTAGCCGATCCCGAACCACAGAAAGAGGGCAAGCACCGGGATCAGCGACAGCACTGGCCAGAAGAGGTGCATCGCGATCTCGGCCACCGCTTCCCAGCGCGCACGCCTGGCCTGCGCGACGCGAACGAGCATGTCGCCGTCTCGCGTGACGTACGTGTGCCAGAGTTGGCCCCCGACGATGATGTCTGCGAATCCCGCACCGGAAGTCGCCGGAAGCGGCGAGTCAATGTCCGTGCTGAATATGGGCGTACTGCCCCGCCAGACCTGGAGGAGCACGGCATGAGACTGTTCTCCTGAGAGACGGTCCGCGTTCGCGCCCTGCAATCCTCGCAGCGACAGATGTCCGTCCGGCTCGACCACGACGTGCTGGGCGACTGCCTTTAGCTGATCGTTGAGCAGTTCGTCCAGTTCCGCCAGTGCCCCACGATACGTCGCCGCGCTCGCAAGCAGTCCGGTGAGCAATGTGGCAGGGAGCAGCCACCAGAGGAGGCGCCGGCGTAGCGAATTCAATCGATCTCTCCCATCTGGTAGCCGACTCCACGCACGTTCCGGACCGCCTGAGTGCCAAGTTTGCGGCGCAGGTTGTGAATGTGGACCTGGATCGTGTTGCTGCCGATCTCCTCGTTCCAGCCGTACAAGCGCTCTTCAAGCTGCTCGCGCGACACGACGATATCGGGATCCTGCAGCAGCGCAAATTCGCGTGTCGTCATCGGTACTTCTGCTTCCCACAGCCAGACGCGATGCTGCGCCGGGTCGAGCCGCAGCGGTCCGACGTGCAAACTGGTTCGTGAATGCCCAGCCTGACGCCGGCGTACCACGCGCATGCGCGCGAGCAGCTCATCGAGCGCGAACGGCTTGACGATGTAGTCGTCGGCGCCGCCGTCGAGGCCCGCAACGCGGTCCGGTACGGCGTCGCGGGCGGTGATGATGATCACCGGCGTGTCGTCATTGCGCTGGCGCGCTCGCGCAAGCAGGGTGAGCCCGTCCAGCTTTGGCAACCCCAGGTCGAGCAGGACGAGGCCGTATGAGGTTGTCCGAAGGGCGAGTGCCGCGGCGTCACCGTCCTGGGTCCAGTCAACCGCAAATCCCTCGCGTTGTAATCCCTGCTGCAGTCCGCCGCCGATCAGTGTGTCGTCCTCTACGAGAAGTATGCGCATCGATCTGATCATTCCTTGTCAGTGATGGCCGTAGAGCGAGTCCCACGTCGGCTTTGAGACGCGATGACCCGCCTGCGACGTACCCGCGGACGTGCCGCCGTAAGCTGTCCCGGCGTTACCGGCCGCAGGATTCTGCGCGGTAACGCGAGCCTCTGCCGCCTGGATATCGCCAGGATAATGCGTTTTGCTCGGCCTGTAGCCTGCATGCTGGAGCTGCACCAGCTCGGAGCGGACCTGTGCGCGAGTCACAGGATCGTTTGACGGCCGCGCAGAGGCAAAAGTCGGCACCGTAATAGTGAGAGAAAGGATAAGTGCAGCAAAAAGCGTTCTCATGATGGGTTCCTCCCTGATGGACCTGTCTGCAGGGTTCTGGTGCAAATAGGTAATCCGGTTGAGAAGCTTCCTATAGACAGGACACCTTATCGACTGGACAGGACAGCATTCCATACGGCGGATGCAGTGGCACCCTTGAGGCCAAACTTCGAGAGATCGAACTGACCCTTGCGGATGCGATGCGTCAACGCGATGCCTGAAATCGTGGTCGCGGCGCTCCTGAACCGTTTGAAGCCGAGCATCACGTTCGTTCTCGATTTGATATGACGATGGTCCTGCTCGATCACGTTGTTTAGATACTTCGACGACCGGACCTTCGTGTCTTCAGGCAGCAGGCCATCGGCCTTCATCTCGCGCACCGCGCGGTGCGAGGCTGCATAGCCGTCGAGCGTAATGGTCTCCGGCGGCTGGCCCTGATGTCTGATGGCCTTGTTGAAGAAGCCTTTGGCCGCGGCCACGTCGCGCCTCGCCCTGAGCATGAAGTCCACCGTCTCGCCGGCCCGATCTACCGCACGGTACAGGTAGACCCACCTGCCACGAATCTTCAGGTAAGTCTCGTCGACACGCCACGAACGACCGGCAGGCGTGGCAAAGCGGTTCCAGCGTTTGACGAACTCGGGCGTATAACGCTTCACCCAGCGCAGGATGGTCGTGTGAGCCAGCGACAAACCCCGTTCGGCCATCATCTCGACCAGATCGCGTAGGCTGAGCTTGTAGCGCAGGTACCAGCGAACACACAGAATGATGATCTCCCGATCAAAATGGCGCCCGTCGAACAACTCCTCCAGACTCTTCAGCTTTTTCATCGCCGGACATCAGTTCGTTTCGTTCCGACAACTCTAACCGATTCGCCGTCCGCATTTGCACCAGAACCATCTCTTTGTGCAAGGCCGCCGAAGTGCGATTGTATGGTTGCGTCAATGCGGCCGTTAGCGAGGTCGCTAAAGAGTAGACCATCGTTGTCGTAGTCCACAAAGACCGAATTTTTGAGATGCGAGCGTGACCAAACCTCGTTAGACGTTCCTGTTACGACGCCGACTTTCTTACCAGCCAGGTCGCTGGGAGATCGAACCGACGAGTTCTTTTCGTTCACCCAAATCCGGAAGTCCTCGACGCCATTCTTACGATGATGGACAACACGTGGGCTAGTCCGCTCGCGTACAAACCTTTGTTGCACGGCGTCGACTTAGTGGTTGAGGCAGCGTCGAAGTTCTTCTCAGGGCACTCTGATCTGTTAATGGGCTCAATCTGTACCAACAACTTCCATCTCTACGAGCAATTGCGTGAAGCCCAAGCTACGATGGGTCTGGCAGTCGGGTCCGATGACTGCTTTCTTGCTTTGCGAGGGCTCGAAACCTATGAGCTTCGTTACAGAGAACAGAGCCAAAACGCATTACAGATTGCGCGCTGGCTCGAGGCTCATTCCGCCGTCAACCAGGTCCTTTTCCCCCCACTCGAAAGCGATCCCGGGCATGCGATCTGGAAGCGTGATTTCAAGGGAAGCGGGTGCCTACTTTCCTTCGTACTGAAACCTGCTCCGAAAAGGCCTTTGCGTCTCTCTTTGAGTCGCTTACCGTGTTCTCCATCGGCGCTAGCTGGGGTGGCACCCATAGTCTGATTGCCTTTTACCCAGCCGAACTTCAGCGCGCTCGTCGAAAATCGCCGACTGACGGACCGGTCTTGCGAATTTCAGTTGGTCTAGAACTGAACCGCGCCGGGTTTGTCGGAGACCGCCGAGTTTGGCGCTACGCCGCGCGAGCGGAGAGCGCCACGTTCCGATTGTAGACTTCCTCTGCTTCTGCCGGGGACACGTACCCAAGCGGGCTGAGCAGCCGGTGGTGGTTGTACCAGTGAACCCATTCGAGCGTTGCAAGTTCGACATCCTGGAGCGTACGCCATGCGCGCCGATGCACGACTTCGGCCTTGTACAGTCCATTGATCGTCTCGGCCAGCGCATTGTCGTACGAATCGCCAACACTTCCGGCCGATGGTTGCACGCCAGCATCCACTAAACGTTCGGTGTACCGAATGCTGAGATATTGCGACCCGTGATCGCTATGATGGATGAGCCCGGGCGCCGGCTGGCGATCGTGTAACGCCTGGTTCAGCGCGTCCAGCACGAAGTCAGTTCGCATCGAGGCTGACACGCGCCAACCGACAATACGCCGCGCAAACACGTCGGTCACGAAGGCCACATACACAAAGCCAGACCATGTCCAGCAATAGGTAAAATCTGCGACCCACAGCGCGTTGGGCCGATCGGCCCGGAACTGACGCCTGACCCGGTCCAGCGGGCACGGCATCGAATCGTCTCGCTGTGTTGTCCTGATCCGGCGACCACGCCGCACACCTTCGAGGCCCATCGCCTTCATCAGGCGCGCAACCGTGCAGCGCGCGACCTTCACGCCATCGCGCAGCAACTGGCGCCAGACCTTGCGCACACCATACACGCCAAAGTTCTCGTCCCACACCGCCCGGATGAGGACCTTCAGTTGAGCATCGCGACGCGCTCGCGCTGACCATTGCTCCGGATCGCTGCGCCGTCCAGCGTGCCGGTAATACGTCGACGGCGCGATCGGCAGCAGGCGGCAGATCGGCTCGACACCGTAGACGTCGCGATGCTCGTCGATAAACGCAATCATGGCTTTGATCGGCGGTCGAGCTCCGCCTGCGCGAAATACGCCGAGGCCTTGCGAAGAATCTCGTTGGCTGTGCGCAATTCGCGATTCTCGCACTCCAGTTCCTTCAGACGCGCCAGTTCGGCAGTCGTCGCCCTCGATCGTTGGCCACGGTCGCGCTCAGCCTGGATGATCCAGTTGCGAAGCGTCTCACGCGACATCCCCATCTTCGAGGCGATTGAGCGGATCGCCGCGCCCTGCGTCTCATATTCGTGTTGGTGCTCGAAGACCATCCGGACCGCCCGCTCACGAATCTCATCCGAATACCGCGTCCCGGTGGGCTTCCTTACCTTGCTTTCGTTTTCCATACTTCAAATCTCCTGTTACAGCCAAGACCCAAAGTCTCCTACATTTCCGCGGCGGTTCATGACCGGCCGCCCCCGTTGCTGTGACGTCGACCCACAGCAGTCCTTTCTCGGCGACGGCGAAGTTCATCCAGCCAGGGCCCTCGCTGCTGATCAGGTAATCGCCGTAGAGGTCGGGGTTCTGCTGCAGCACGAAGGGCGAGCCGCGTGAGCCGAACATAACTTCGTCGGACACGCCGGTCAGGCTCAGCGTTCCCCGCAGGCCAGGCAGACGGCGCTGGACGATCTTCATGGCAAGAGCCATGGCTGCCAGCGCGCCCTTCATGTTCCCCATGTCAAGCCCGTATAGACGGCCGTCCTTTCGGGTCAGTTCCAGCGTCGGCACGGTCCACGAGGAGAGGTCGCCGGCAAGCATGGTGTCCATATGAGCGTTGAACACCACGTGGGCACCGGGGCGGTCGGCCGCGAGCGTGCAAACAACGTTGGGCGCTTCGTCGTCGGCCGCCACGGTGCGGGCCGGCAAACCCTGTGCCGTCAGAAACGCTGACAGCGTGCGGGCCATCTGCGCAGTGTTTCCCGGCGGATTGGCGCTCTCGGCCGCAACAAGCCGTGCGCAAAGTTCGACCAGCGCTTCCCTGGCCGCTTCGACGTCTTCCTTTACGACTCGAACGAGATCGGCATCGTTCACGTCGATGTCGATCGACTGCGCGGTTGTCTGATCCATTTTCCTGACCGTGAGGTTAAGCGTCGGTTGTCTGATGGACGCCTTCGCGAACCGCGTCGGCACTTCGCCCCACGATCTGCAAGCACGAAGCCTCGGAGAACGAGCTACCGTCAACTCAGGAATAAAATCCGATACCGCCAGGGACAACGCAGCGAACGTCTTGAGGAGAGAAGGCGCAGTCCGCTATTCGGGCGTTCAGCCCCGCGTGGTCCGCAAATAGCGTCGGCCAGAGGACCCGGGCACTGCGGCGGTGCCGGTGGGGCGGATGGCGCGGCGCCACATGGCGGTCGTGCGGGCCCGGGCCAGTCGACGGCAGCACCAATGAATTCGGTATGATCTGTGTATGCCTGCAGCATTCGGCAAGTTCCGCGAAGTGGTGCGAAGGCACGAGCATACCAGCCCGCTATGTGCGTGTACGCGCCTTGAATCCCTGCGAATCCCGAGTGCGTCCGCAAGGCTTCGAACTCAGGAGGCAGCGCGTCGTACCGGACATGGGACGGGAAGAAAAAAACTGGCGCCCCTCGCAAGGGGCGCCACGCGCTAAAGCCCGCAATCACACGTCGATGGGGCGGTCATGCAGGCCGCCTGGCGTTTCTACCCCAGTCGGATCGAGACCTGTCGGGCCGGATAGCCAGTATGGACGGCGACCGTAGTAGTCATGCAGTTGCGTGCCCCACGTCTGGTCCGCCATCGAAGGCCAGTGATCCTTGTCGAATCCTGGGTCGTCCTTGATGCGCTGCGCGCTGATGTCGACGCGGAAACACTTCTCCGCGGTGTCGAGCGTGAGTGCACCCCAGGGGATCGCGTGCAGCGTGTTGCCCATGCCGAGGAACCCGCCTTCCGACAGCACGGCATACGCAACCCGGCCGCTTCGTACGTCGAGCATGATGTCGGAGATCTTGCCCACGTGCTCGCCGTCGGACGACATGACCTTGTTGCCGTCGAGTGTTGCAGCAGCCATGACCTCGGGTCCGGGGCCTTCCCCGACCCCGCCGCCCGTGATACTCGCGCCACTGCCGCCTGATTGAGATCGAAGCATAGTCATTTTCAACTCCTTCGTCTGGTGGAGAACACAGAAGCGCAATTCGTATTCCGTGTGATCGCCCGCACCGGTTCAATACAGCGCCTCGCCAGGCATCCGGCGTGCTCGGAAGGTGAGCGCCGGCGAGCTGCGAGTCAGCGCCGGGGAGCGGTGGCACTTCGCCGCGTTCGCGCTTATGGAGCTTCCAGATGACGCAAATTCTTACCAATACCAGGGAGTTCGAATGATCGGAGTGGTCATTCCGGCGCACAACGAAGAGCGGTTGCTCGGCGCATGTCTCGCCTCTGTGCGTTGCGCCGCTTCGCATCCATCGCTGGAAGTCGAAGCGGTCCACACGCTCGTGGTGCTCGATGGATGCACCGACACGTCGGCGCAGATTGTGGAGGACCTCGGTTTCGAAGCGATGACCATTGATGCGCGCAATGTCGGCGTAGCCCGTGCCGCCGGTGCGCAGGCCGTGCTCGCACGCGGCGCGCGCTGGCTCGCCTTCACAGACGCCGATAGCCGGGTCGCGCCCGATTGGCTGGTTGCGCAACTCGCATTGGGAGCGGACGCCGTGTGCGGTCCCGTCTCCGTGGCCGACTGGAGCAATCTTGCGCCTTCGGTGCGCGGAACATGGGCGCGGCGCTATTGCGACGCGGACGGGCATCGCCACGTTCATGGCGCGAACCTGGGCGTGGCGGCACACGCCTACCGGCGCGCCGGCGGCTTTCCGCCCCTGCCATGCAACGAAGACGTCGCACTGGTTGACCTGCTGATCGCAACAGGCGCGACGCTCGCCTGGAGTGCGGCGCCGCGCGTGGTCACGAGTGGACGCCTCGACGCACGCGTGCGCGGCGGTTTCGGCGACACGCTTGCGGCATGGACCGGCAATATCGGTGACAGTGAGCCATCGGTCGCGCCGTAGTCGGCCACGTTCCGGGCTTCGCCTTCACTCGCGTTCGCGATGCGCGACAGTTTGTGTATCGCAGCTCCAGGCATCGAGCAGGAAATCGGCGTCGTCAATCTGCACCACACGATTCAGCGAAGCATTCGCCGCCGCCTGCGCGAATATGCCGTGGACCTGTGCGCTTTCCAGCATCCATGTCTCACCGCCGTGACGCCAGTGGCAGCACGCGAGCGTGCCTTCGTCGGCAAGCGTTGATGCGGCAAGTGCCGCGAGCGACCCGCATTCGCGCGCATCGAGGTAATAGGCAAACTCGCTCACGACGATCAGGTCGAAGCGACCGGCGGGCCAGTCACGCGGCATCGCGAGCCGTTGCACCTCGACACCCGCGAGCGACGCCAGCCGCGCGCGTGCGGCGGCGACGGCACGTGGCGAAAAATCTGCGCAGAGCAGGCGCTCGCAGCGCCGCGCCAACTCGGTGGATAGCACACCGGTCGCGCAGCCCGGCTCGAATGCACGGCGATAGCGACCGCGTGGGAGCGCGGCGAGGAGGAGTGCGCGCTTGCGCGCCTCGTACCAGCTATCGGTATAGCGCCATGGGTCCGCGTCGACGGCGAACTTTTCGTCGAAGTACCTGGCGCGCAATGCGGTCAAACGTTCCATCGTTATCCTGCCCAAGCTAAATGCGCCAGTCTTCGCCGGAGGCGACCACGGTGGCGGCAAGTGCCGCGAGATCGGCTTCAGCATGGCTCTGGCGCACGAAGACAGGCAGATCGGCGGCCATGCGCGCAAACCAGCGGTCGCGGCACAATGGGCTCGCGCCCAGGCCGCGCGCGCAGGCCTGCAGCGTAATGTCGACGGCGTTCTCCGCCGCGCCCCGCGCGCGCAACGCGAGCTGCCTGGCATCCGCCTGGGGCGCGGCGTCGATGGCGTGGGCACACTCGCGCAGGCACGCCCGCGCGGCGACGAGTGCCACGTCGGCCGCGCCAAGATGAGCCTGCAAATGCGGATCGTCGCGGCGCGAGGCGGCGTCGCGCAGGCGCGCGGCGAGCGCTGCCGCCGCGCCGTACCAGCAGGCCGCGATTCCCGCGCCCCCGTGCCAGAAACCCGGGCGGCAGACATAGCCACTTCGCTCTCCCACGAGCATCGCGCGCGCACTGTGAAAATCGACTTCGACGCTCTGTGTAGCCTGCATGCCTACGGCCTCCCAACCGCGCGAGCTGATCGTCACGCCCGGCTGGCCCATGGGCACCGCTGCGATCCAGTCCGCACCGTCCTCATCGATGCAGGTAACGAGTGCGCGCGTGGCGAACCGCGCCCCCGAGCACCACGCCTTCGTACCGTCCAGCCTGATCCGCGATCCGTCGCGCGAGGCGAAGTACACTTCGTTGCGTGGCGAGCGTGCAGCCCACACGGCCCAGATCGCAGGCGTGGGAGAGGGCGGCGCACATCCGTCGATGCGCGCGTCTGGAGACAGCTCTGCGAGGATCGCGAGTGCGTCGGCGTGCGCTTCGTAAATCTTCACGAGCGCGAGATCGCGCGCCGCCAGAGCAGCGAGGAATTGCCAGCGCATCAGCGTAGCGCCAGCCCCAGGCAGAGGCAGTGCGGGAAAGGCGGATACCAGGCGTTGCGCAGCATGCGCAAGCGTGCTTCCGTCAAGCGGCATCGGTTCGTCGGTCAGCACGACATCGAGTTCCGCCTGCCAGCGCGAAGACAGCCCGGACATGGTGAACTCCTTCCCATTGCATCGTCAGGCGCAAATGACGCAAGGCGCGTGCCCTCGAAGGAGCAGGCTTGCGGGCGATCCCGTGAGCTTTGCGATGAACGCGCATGCGGCGCTGGCGGGATATTGCCGTACGTTCAGGGCGAGTTTGTGGTGACCCTGCTGGTGCGTCGATCACAATTCGCCGCTCTGGAACGTGAATTGCTGAGTCTGAAAAGCCGTCTGGACAGGTCTTGAGGAGGAGAGCGGCGTGGAAAGAAAACCAACCACAGGGGCGCGTCTGATTGTCATCTCCCCCCATCTGGACGATGCGGTTCTTGGTTGCGCCGGCTTGCTGGCGGCGTGTCCCGGGTCGATCGTCTGCACCGTTTTCGCGGGTGAGCCTGCCTCGCCGATGCACACGGAGTGGGACGAAGCCAGCGGTTTTGCCGATTCGCATGAAGCATTGCAGGCACGCAGGCTGGAAGACAGGCGCGCACTCGCGCTCTGCCGCGCCGAGCCATTGTGGCTAGACTTTCTCGATGCGCAGTACGGCTCGACTCCGGCTGTCGAGGCCGTCTCGGATACGTTGGCGGCGCAGTTTGCCCGTTTCGATACGTACTTGCCAGTTTGCCCCTTCGGCTTCTGGCACCCGGATCACGAGCTCGTTGGCGCCGCCTGCCGGCTGTTGCTGCGCACGCGCCGCGTTTTCCGCTATATCGCGTACGAGGACGCCATTCACCGCGCCATGCCAGGTGCGCTTCGTGCCGGCTTTGAGCAACTCGAGGCGGACGGCCTGAGCGCGAGTGCGACGAGTGCGCGGCCCTTCGGCGGGGCCTCTGCGCGACGGCTCGCGGCGCTCAAAGGGCGAGCGGTGCGGGCTTACTCAAGCCAGATGCGCGCGTTCGCCCCGTTCCCCTCCGACGTTGCACGCGCAGAGCGTTACTGGCTGGTCGAGGCGTTGTGAATTCGTAGAGAATCGCGCCCGGAATACCACGATTTTCGATTGCGGCTAGAGGGGCGTGAATTAACTTTGGTCGGTGGCGCGTCCTCGTGATTTGGCGGCCGTGTCAGGAAGTCTGGATTGATCATGCCGGAACGAACATGCCCACGGCAGCCACGGCCATCAGCGCAGTCGCCGCCCATCCTCCATACTCCAGGATTCCTGAGATTGCGAATTGGCCCATCAGACGGCGGCTGACCCCCATCAACATGACGACGATCATGACGGGTACGGCGGCAAGACCATTGATGACAGCGCTCCAGTAAAGCGCCTTCACCGGGTCGAGGTGACAGAACGTGATCGCGACGCCACCCAGAATGGCCACGACGATAACGGCATAGAATTCACGTGCCAGCGTGAGATGTAGAGACAGGCTATTGCGCCAGCGGAACGCGCCCGCCGCGCCGTAGGCGGCCGAACCGGCGAGCACGGGCAGGGCGAGCAGCCCGGTTCCCGCGATGCCCGCGGCAAACACCAGCGCAGCGAAACGACCGGCAATGGGCGCGAGCGCCTTCGCCGCATCGGCGGATGTCTCGATGTCGATATGGTGAGCGTGCCGCGTGGCGGCTGCGGTCAGCATGATGAAGAATCCCACGCCATTCGAGACACCCATCCCGATCCAGGTATCGGCAGTGATCCTGTCGAGCTGGTGATATGCACGGGACGATGAGACCCGGCGCAACGGATGTTCGCCCGGGTTCGATCGAAGTTCCTCGACTTCCTGCGACGCCTGCCGGAAGAACAGGTAAGGGCTAACCGTCGTGCCAAGAACGGCGACCACCGTGGCGAGATAGTCGCCGGACAACCGCACGTGTGGGCGGACCACCGAAAGACCGACATCGACTAGCACAACGAACGCCACCGCGACGTACGCAAAGAGCACGATGGTCAGCCATTTCAGAAAGCGGGCATAGCTTTCGTAGGGAAGGCAGATCTGCAGGATGGCGGAACACGCGCCCAATGCAACCACGTAGAGCTGTTCCGGGCCGCGCACCAGCAAGCCGATGGCCGCGCCCATGGCTGCCAGGTCCGCCGCAATGTTGATCGTGTTGGCGACGGCGAGAACCAGCACCAGAACGATCACGAGCCAGCGGGGGCCAAAAGCCCGCATGTTGGAGGCAAGCCCTTTGCCCGTCACGCGTCCAATGCGTGCGCTGATCATCTGGATGGCGACCATCAGCGGATAGGTCAGCAGGAGCGTCCATAGCAGCACAAAGCCGAATTTCGCACCGGCCTGCGAGTAGGTGCCGATTCCGCTGGGATCGTCATCCGCGCCGCCCGTGACGAGCCCGGGGCCGAGCCGCGACAGCCATGAGCGCTCCGTCCGGTCGGTCACGGCGATTTCGGGTTCGAGCTTTTCGTTATCGACCACGGCGATCTTCCTGCTGCGCCCGGAAAGCGATGTCGTGAGGAATCCGCAAGTCTCGTGCCGGGCGCGGGCCGTGAAAACGATCGGCTATCAGGGGGCAATCCAGCTGCTGACCCAGGCGTCGTTCTGACGTACATACAACGCGCGACAGCTCCGATCCGTTGCCGAAAGATCTAACCAATCCAGCCGGGCAGGGCGCAACTCGACGACGCAGAAGTGTTTGAAGCCTTCGTCCGGGCCAGGTGCGTCGTGCGTCTTGTCGAGTGCATCTTCCGCGTGGCTGATGGGCGTTCCGGGGGGAAGGCGCGTGCGGTAGGCGAGGAGGCCATGGTCGGGACTGGACCACCACGCATCGGCTCGCACCTGCCCGTCGCGAAGGATCCGGGTTTCGCCAGACACACGCACTTGCAGGTTGCGAACGGTATCGACGCCGACAAGCGCGATGCGGGGTTCCCGGCTGAGTTCGGCGACCTTCGGCGAGCGCAGGTCGGTATGGAAAGTAAGCAGGTTGTCCGTTTCACTGGCGCTGCGAAGCAGGATGGTGCGCACGTTCGGCGAACCATCCAGGCCGATTGTCGCAGCCTGCATCACCTTGAACGGGTGCTTGTCTTCGCGTACGGCGGCAGCGAGGCAATCCCAGAGTCGGGAATAAATCTGTTCGAGGTTCATCGGGCTCATTACTGGCAAGCCGCCCATGACGGCTGAGGTCCGCTAGTCAGAGAGCATGAGCACGCTCGATGCCCGGGAACATGCCCTGCGCGCCCGGCGTGCATTCCCGCACGTTTCCTGACTCATCTCGATGAAAGCCGGCCTGAGCCTACGTTGTCGACGCGAGCACGCCAACAGAAGCGAACTCCCGGCCCACGCCTGGGCAGCGGACACGGGTCCGGGTCTCGGCACGGTCGCAACGGACAATGATCCGGGCGGCATCCTGACCTATTCGCTCGCGGGCGCGCAATACGGCCTCGATCTACTCTGGGTATGCGTGCTTTCGTACCCGTCGATGGTGGCGCTCCAGTTGATCGCGACGCGCGTTGCTGCCGTCACGGGTAAGGGCCTCACGGAGAATATGCGCCAGCACTATGCGCGCTGGATCTTCCTGATCGCGGTCGCACGCTTTCTGGGCGCCAACACCGTGAACATGGCTGCCGATATGCTCTCGATGGGGGAGGCCGCGCGCCTGATGTTCCGCGGGCCTGTCGCGCCGTTCATCGTCCTGTTTGCCGCCGCGTCGATCGCGCTTCAATGGTGGGTACCCTACGCGCGCTACGCGAACGTGCTCAAGTGGCTCGCGCTTTCGCTGTTTGCGTACGCCGGCGTAATGTTCGTGACCGAAGTGCCATGGCGCGCTGTGGCATGGCATGCCCTGGTGCCGGGGTTCACCTGGTCCGAGGACTATTTCGGGATGTCGCTTGCGGTGCTTGGCACCACGGTCAGCCCGTATCTGTTGTTTTCGCAGGCCGAGCAGGAGGTCGAGGAACGGCCGCGTGCGGGCGCAAGCCGCGAAAGCCGTAACGAGGACCCCGCCCAGCTAAAAAGGATGCGGCGCGATACGCTGTTGCGCACGCTGCTTTCCAACGCTTGCGGAGCGATTATTCTCGTCGCGGCCGCGCTCACGCTTCACGCAGCGCACCAGCCCATCGACAGCACGCAGGCCGCGGCACGCGCGATCGCTCCGATCGCGCATGGGTGCGCGGCGCCCGTACTCGGCCTCGCGCTCCTCGGGACCGCGCTGCTTGCGCTCCCACCCCTGGCGGGTTCCGCGGCTCACGCGGCGGCCAGCTCGTTCGGCTGGCCGCAGGGTGAGCAGCGGGACCGCCGGATCGCCGGTGTGCTTGTGGCTCTCATGGTGACGAGTGTGGCAATCGCGTTGCTGTTCCACGTGTACGGTGTCGATCCGGTCAAGGCCTGCTATCGGAGTGCGTTGGCAAACGGCATGACCGTCGCGCCAGTACTCATCCTGCTCTTGCTGTTGAGCCGACGCCGCGATGCGGTGGGCGAGATGAAGACACACGTGTTCACACGCGCATTATGCTGGCTTGCCACGCTGGCCACCGGCGCAGCGTTGACGGTACATACCGCTTTGCAGCTCACATGAGGACGCTGCTCGCATGATGGCCGGCGCACGACCCAGTCAAAGCTCGCCGCGTGATGCAAGTTGCTTGATGCGATCGGCGGTGCGGTATGCGATCGCCTGGATCGTGAGCGATGGATTGACGCCGCCCACTGTCGGAAATGCGGAGCCATCGCAGATCCACAGGTTCGGAATGTCCCAGCTGCGGCAGTCTGCGTTCACCACGCTCGTGCGGGCGTCGAAACCCATGCGTGCCGTCCCGTTCAGGTGACACGTGTCCTCGTCCTGCGTCCAGATGTCCCGCGCGCCCGCGGCCTCCAGCGCGCGGCGCATGAATCCGCGCGCATGCCGGACAAGGCAGCGATCGTTCTCGCTCATTGACCAGGGATACGTTCGCCGACATTCACGAGCAGCACAGCGACCCCTTCCAGTTCGACGCGCCGCATGCCCGGCGCGGGCAATGCTGCTTCGTCCATTGCCTTGATCCATGCCGCCATTGTCCGCTCCCGTTCACGTGCTGTTCAGGAGCGAGCGCAATCGGCATGCCGAGGACGTGGTTCGCGCGATGCTCAACGGCACATCGCTTGCGCTCCGGATTGCACGCCCGGCCGCCCTCTCCTTCCTCCTGGCGGCGAGCCAATTGAAATCCTTACCTGGAGCCACCCCATGTCACAACGCAACCGCCCCCGCGGCAAGCATCAGCCCAACGACGCGAAATCGCGCAGCCTCGAATCGTTTCGCGCGCACGCGGACGGCGAGGCGTTGCGCACCAACCAGGGCGTGAAGATCGCCGATAACCAGAACACCTTGCGTGCGGGCGCGCGCGGGCCTTCGCTGCTTGAAGATTTCATCATGCGCGAAAAGATCACGCACTTCGACCACGAACGGATTCCCGAGCGCATCGTGCACGCGCGCGGGTCCGCGGCGCACGGCGTTTTCCGTGTGTACGAGTCGCAAGCCGAACTCACGCGTGCAGGCTTCTTGCAGGATCCCGCGAAGGAAACGCCGGTTTATGTGCGCTTTTCGACCGTGCAGGGCCCGCGCGGCTCGTCGGACACCGTGCGTGACGTACGCGGATTTGCAACGAAGTTCTACACGGAAGAAGGCAATTTCGATCTGGTCGGCAATAACATGCCGGTCTTCTTCATTCAGGACGCGATCAAGTTTCCCGACTTCGTGCATGCGGTGAAGCCCGAAGCCCCGGACGAAATGCCGACGGGCGGTACCGCCCACGACACCTTCTGGGATTTCGTCACGCTTGTGCCGGAAAGCGCCCATATGGTCATCTGGGCCATGTCGGACCGCGCGATACCCCGCAGCTTGCGCACCATGGAAGGATTCGGAGTGCATACGTTCCGCTTCATCAATGCCAGGGGCAAGGCACGTTTCATCAAGTGGCACTGGCGGCCCGTGCTGGGTTCGTACTCGTTGCTCTGGGACGAGGCACAGAAAATCGCGGGCAAGGACCCTGACTTTCATCGGCGGGACCTGTGGGAGGCGATCGAGCGTGGCGATTATCCCGAGTTTGAACTGGGTGTGCAGGTCATCGAGGAGAGCGACGAGCACAAGTTCGACTTCGATCTGCTCGATCCGACCAAGCTCGTGCCTGAAGAAGAGGTGCCGGTGAAGATCATCGGCAAGATGACGCTCAACCGCAATCCGGACAACTTTTTCGCGGAGACGGAGCAGGTCGCGTTCCATCCGGGGCATATCGTGCCCGGTATCGATTTCACGAACGACCCCTTGCTGCAGGGTCGGTTGTTCTCCTATACCGACACGCAGATCAGCCGGCTTGGCGGACCGAACTTTCATGAGATTCCGATCAACCGGCCGGTGTGTCCGTATCAGAACAATCAACGCGATGCGATGCACCGGCAGACGATCAACGTCGGTCAGGCATCGTACGAGCCGCATTCGGTGGGCGGCGGCTGGCCGAAGGAAACGCAACCCGGTGACGGGGGATTCGAAAGCTACCAGGAGCGCATGGACGGCGTGAAAATCCGCGTGCGCAGCGAATCGTTCGCCGACCACTTCTCGCAGGCGACGATGTTTTACAACAGCATGTCCGAGCCTGAGAAGGAGCACATCAAGGCTGCCTATACGTTCGAACTGGGTAAGGTCACCAGGCCAGAAATACGCGAACGCCAGGTCAATGCGATTCTCGCGAACATCGACGTGGACCTCGCCGCGAGCGTGGCGCAGGCGCTCGGGCTGCCCAAGCCCAAAGCGGGTAGCAAGCCGGGCAAGCCGCGCACGGCCAGTTCGCCCGCGCTCAGTCTGCTCACCCGCGGGCAACCGGGCATCAAGACGCGCAAGATCGCCTTGCTCACGGCGCCCGGCGCGGACCCTGCGACCCTCGAGCAACTGCGTGACGCGTTCGCAAAGGAAGGGGCGACGGCGCTCGTGATTGCGCCCACGCTCGCGCCTATCGGCGACCTTGCGCCCGATGCGACCATTACCGGCATGCCCTCGGTCATGTTCGACGCGGTGTTCGTTCCCGGCGGCGAGAAGGCCACGGAAGCGCTCTCGCAGTCGGGCGATGCGCGGCACTTCGTGCTCGAAGCGTTCAAGCATCTGAAGGCGATTGGCGCGGTCGATACGGGCCGGCTCGTGCTGTCCGCAGCGCAATTGCCGGACAGCGCCGACGGTGTGGCGAACGGCGATGCGGCCGATCTCAAGCGCGTGTTCAAGGCGTTCATCGAAGCGGCGGGGCAGCATCGCGTCTGGTCGCGCGCGGCACAGGCGTTGGCGGTGCCAGCGTGAGCGCGGCAGGGAGGGGCGCATGGACTAGCCGGATAAACAACCTGGGAAGACGCGTACCGACGCGCAATCGCAGTTCTCGCGCTACGCGCAGCCGCTGGTGAGCGAGGCGCTGGCGCGCGTCTCGACACCGAGCCGGAGACGCTGCACAAACTGCGCGTCGCGTTGCGTCGGCTGCGCACGCTGTTGTGGGCGTGACGGTCGCTGCTCGGGCGCGTTCGTCGATCCTCAGCGCGCGTTTCTCAAACGCGCCGCTGCGGCGGCGGGCGAGGCGCGCGAGCGCGCTCACCAGACGCTCTCCGCCGCCGACCTCAAGCATGCGCTGCGCGACATGCTGCATGAGGTGAACCGCGCGTTGAACACGTCGCCGCGCCCCACGCCGCTCAAGCGCCTCGCGCGCGAGCGGGCGCGCGTGGCGCGCCACTCGCTGGGCAAACGCATGCGGCGGGCGCGTCGCGCAAAAGGGGGAAATTACGCCGCGTTGCACGAGGTGCGCAGGGGCGCAAAGCACCTGCGCTATCTGCTGGAATTCTTTGGACCAGTCTTGCCGCGCCGCGAGAGCCGGCGCGTGAAGCCGCTCAAGCGGCTTCAGGATCGTTTCGGCAAGCCAAACTATGCGGTGGCGAGCGAGCGTCTCGTCGCGCAGCATCGCGAGATTTTCGCCGATGCCTCGAACGCCGACGCCGCGCTCGCAACACTGCGGCGCGAGCGCAACCAGCGCCGGCGAAAGGCGGCGAAGCTGCTCGGCTAGCGCGCTTGTGACGATGTGGATGAAGCCATCGGCCCCGCATCTTCCCAGCCGCCGCCCAGCGCCTTGTACAAGGCAACGAGGTCGGTGCACACCTGCAAGTCCTGCTGCTGCGCGTTCTGCTCGGCGCTGCTCAATTGGCGCTGCGCGTCGAGCACGTCGATAAACGAGACGATACCCTTGCGATAGCTCTCGCGCGCAAGCTCGAAGGCGCGCCGCTGGGCCGCGACGCTTTCGTCGAGCGACACTAGACGCGCCTGATCGGTGCGATACACATCGAGCGCGTTGTTCACGTCGCGCAGTGCGCCCAGCACGGTCTTGCGATAATCGAGCGCGGCTTCGACCTGCTGCAACTTCGAGAGACGGAGGTTCGACACGAGCGCGCCGCCCTGGAACACCGGCAGCGAAACGCTCGGCCCCCACGACCAGAACAGGCTCGCCCAGTGCGCGAGATCGTGCGGCGAAGTCGCGCGCGTGCCGATTTGCCCGGTGAGCGAAATGTCCGGATAGAACTGCGCGACGGCCACGCCCACGTTGGCCGTGGCCGCATGCAGCGAGGCTTCGGCGCGGCGGATGTCGGGGCGGCGGCGCGCGAGCGTGGCGGGCAGCCCCACCGGCACGGCGGGCGGCGTGCCGGGCAGTACGCCTGGGGGAGCGCCCGGTGGCGCGAGTTCGGCATCGAGCGCGCCCGGCGCTTCGCCCACCAGCACCGCGAGGGCGTTGAGCGACTGCGCGATCTGCTGATCGTATTGCGGCAGCAAGGCCTCGGTCTGCGCGCGCTCGGCTTGCGAGCGCTCGACGTCCAGCTGGCTCTGGAGGCCGTGCTTCGCGGCGCTGCGCGCGAGTTCCACCGTCTCGCGCTGCTCGGCAACGAGGCTTTCGGCGGTGGCGTGCAGCATTTGTGCGCCGCGCAGTTGCAGATACGTTTCCGCGACTTCGGCTTCGAGCGAGACCTGCGCATCGCGCTGCGACTCGAGCGCGGCATCGGCCTGCGCGTTCGCGGCTTCCACCGAGCGCCGCACGCGCCCGAAGAGATCGAGTTCCCACGAAGCGTCGAAGCCCGCCTGCCACAGGTTCACGGGCGCGGTGAGCTGGTCGAGCGCGCTCTGCGCGCCGCGCTCCACGCTCGCCCCCGCGCCCGGCGCGATCTGGTTGATGGGCGAATTGGGTGCGCCGAGTGCATCGACCTTGTTGTAGACGCCCGCCGATTCGAGTATGCCCTTCGCGCCCAGTTGATCGCGTTTGTAGCTCGCGCTCGCGCGCACGTTCGGCAGGCCTTGCGCGGCGGCCTGCTGGGTTTGCTCGCGCGCTTCGGCAATGCGCACGACCGCAATGCGCAGATCGGGGTTGCCGCTCAGCGCGCGATCGATCAGGGTATCGAGCGTCGGGTCCCCGAAGCTGCGCCACCACTGCGGGTCGGGATTCGACTCGACCGTGGGCGTGGAGGCAGCCGCTGCCTGCGATGTCGCGTCGTTCGCGCCGCGTTGCATCGCATGCCAGTCGGCTGGGGCGTTTGCCTGCGGTGGCCTGAAATCCGGGCCGACCGTGCATGCACACAACGAAGCGGCGAGAACGACGGCAAGCGCGCGCATCTCAGTGTCCTCCCGAACCGGACGCCTTCGTGGGCGAGAACAACAGCGCGAGCGGCGCAAACACAAAGCAGAAGCACGCGAGTATGCCGAACACATCGATATAGGCAAGTATCGTTGCCTGCGAAACGAATGTCTCGTAGAGATGGCTGTTCGCCGTCTGCATGGCCTGCGCAAGCGGCGCGCCGGTGCTTTGCATGACCGTTTTCGCGTTGCGCGCGAGCGTGTCCTGATAGTTCTGCGAAAACGGTGACATGTACGCGGAAAGGTGCGCCATCCATGCCTGCGAACGCTCGCGGATCAGCGCCGTGGAGACCGAAATGCCGATCGAACCCGCCACGTTGCGGAACATCGTGAAGAGCGCGGAGGCGTCGTTGTTGAGTTCCTTCGGGACGGTCAGATAGGCGAGCGTCGTGACGGGCACGAACAGAAAGCCAATGGCGAGCGACTGCGCGCTGCGCAGCTTCACGAGCGTGAGGTAGTCGATATCCGGCGTGAGGGTGCGCGCGTAGATGAGCGCGACCGTGAGCAGAATGAAGCCGGTGAGGACGAGCATGCGCGTCTGGATATGCGGCATCAGGCGGCTGATGATCGGAATCTCCATCGTGATGAGCAGCGCGCCCGGCGAGAGCACGAGACCCGCGAGCGTGGCCGTATAGCCGAGCTGCTGCTGGGCGAGCTGCGGAACGATTACGGCGCTGCCATACAGCACGGCGGCGAACGCGGCGATCATGCCGCAGCCCAGGGCGAAATTGCGGTCGCGCAGGCAGCGCAGATCCACGACGGGATGCTTCGCATAGCGCAGCCGGATGGTCGCGCCCACGATGCCGAGCACAGCGAGCACGGCAAACGTGACGATGAACGGCGACGAAAACCAGTCGTCGTCCTCGCCGCGATCGAGCATCACTTGCAGGCAGCCGAGGCCCACGGCAATGAGCCCGATACCCCAGAAGTCGACTGCGCGCCGGCGCTTGCCCTGCTGCATCTCGCGTTTGACCCACGGCGGGTCCTCCACGAGCTGGTACACGGCGAGCGTCGTGAGAACGCCGACGGGCACATTGAGCAGGAAGACCCAGCGCCACGAGGCGTTGTCGGTAATCCAGCCGCCCAGCGTCGGACCGAGCACCGGCGCGACGACGATGGCCACCGCGGAGATCGAAAATGCGCGGCCACGCTGGCTGGGCTCGAAGGTGTCGAGGATGATGGACTGCTGGTTGGGCTGCAGGCCGCCGCCGAAAAAGCCTTGTGCCACGCGAAAGATCACGAGCTGGCCGAGGCTCGTCGCGACGCCGCACAGGAACGAGCACACCGTGAAAGCGACAATGCAGAGCATGAAGTAGCGCTTGCGCCCGAGTACGCGACCGAAGAATGCCGAGATGGGCAGCACGATACCGTTGGCGACGAGGTAGGACGTGAGCACCCAGGTGGCCTCGTCGTAGCTCGCCGACATCGTGCCTGCAATATGGGGCAGCGCTACGTTCACGATGGTCGTGTCGAGCACTTCCATGAACGCTGCGAGCGTGACCGCGATCGCGATAAACCAGGGGTTGCCGGGCGGTCGCCATTTGCGCTGCGAATTGCTCATGGCCACGCCCTCAATCCTCCAGATAAACCGTCGGCTCGACCGAAAGCCCCAGCGGCAACGGACGATTCCCCGGCAACCCGCTATCGATCACGATCTTCACGGGCACGCGCTGCACGATCTTGACGAAGTTTCCTGTCGCGTTCTCGGCGGGAAACGCCGAAAAGCGCGAGCCGCTGCCGAGCTGGATGCTGTCCACATGGCCACGCAATTCCAGCTTCGGGTATGCGTCCACGCTGATCCTGACCTTGTCGCCGGGACGCATGCGCGTGAGTTGGGATTCCTTGAAATTCGCGGTGACCCACATTTGCGGCGTGACGATGGAAAAGAGCGAGGCGCCCGCCTGCAGGAACGTGCCGTACTGCACGTTGCGGCGCGTCACCCAGCCATCGGAGGGCGCGCGCATGTCGCACCAGGCGAGATTGAGCTGCGCCGTGTCGAGCTGCGCTTCGGCCTGCGCCACCTGTTCGCGGCGCGCTTCCACGGCGGCCACGGCCTGGCGGATCTGCTGCGGCACGAGACTCGCCGTTTTGAGTTGCGCACGCGCGCTCATGACGCTGGCGTGCGAAACCCGCTGCTGGTCGGTGGCGGTGTCGATGTTCCGCTGCGTCGTCGCCCGCGGATCGACACCGTGCTGGCGCTCGTAGTCGGCCTGCGCGCGGGCATAGTTCGCGCTGGCGGTTTCGATCTGCGCGCGCGCCTGTTCGTACTGCGCGGGGTATTGCACGCGTGCAATGTCGAGCTGCGCCTGCGCCGAAAGCAACTGGGCTTTCGCGAGGCCCAGCTGCGCGCGCGCCTGGTCGACCTGGGCTGCGTAGTCGCGCCGGTCGATCTCGACCATCAGGTCGCCCTTGTGCACGTAGACGTTGTCGTTGACATTGAGCTGCGTGACGTAGCCCGACACCTTGGGCGCGATGGTGATGGCGTTGCCGTCGGTGTAGGCGTCGTCGGTGCTGACCTGGTTGCGCGTGACGAACCACCAGATGAACGCGCCGATGGCGATGACGAGCAGCACGACGCCAATGACGATGAGCGGCTTCCTGCCGGGACGCTTGCGTCCCTGTTTGTCCTTCTTCTCGCCGCCTTTGGACTTCGCGGCATCCGTGCGGCGCGGCTTGCCCTGATGCGTGCGCGACCATGCGCATACGCCGCCCGTTCCTTCTTGCTCAGCCATGCGCGGCTCCTGGCTCGTCGGTGAACTGGCGACAGCAATCGCCATACCTATGACGGGCGATAGCGAAGGATAGTGCGGAGATCCACCGCCAGAAAGCCCGCAGTAAAGCCCGGG
>NZ_BBJH01000063.1 GCF_000739775.1 Paraburkholderia heleia NBRC 101817
TTCGAGCTTCACGCCGCCGTTTTTGTCGGCACGCGCGATCTGGCGCAGTTGGGACAGGGTCAGATGGCCGGGAGTGAGTTTGATGTTCATTGCGGTGTGTGAAAGTTGTCTGGACAGGATGGGATCAGACTACCGAAGTGAGCTTGTCTATACAAGCTCAATCTGCTCCACGTATACCCGAATTTCGGCTTTTTGACACGTGAACTACGCCATTTTTCGATTGTGGCGCAGTGAAATCCCAGGTGATAACACCGATTGCCGGTCTTTCCGACACACCGATAGTTGTATAGACAACTTGCCGGGCCGAACCCGGTACACGACCGCGCACGCGCCAACCATTCCAATCGGAGACTTCATGAAGAAACCTGCCTTGTGCGTCGCCCTCGCCCTTGCCGCAGGTGGCCTATCAGAACCAGGACCAGGTCTATCTGGATCTGCAGTCGGGACGCCTCGACGCCGCGCTGCAAGACGAAGTGCAGGCCAATCTCGGCTTTCTGAAGACGCCGCGTGGCGCAGGCTTTGCGTTCGCCGGCGCGGAAATCCCCACGGGCGCCGCCGCCATCGGCCTGCGCAAGGAAGATGCCGACCTCAAGGCGAAGATCGACAAGACGATCGCCGACATGATCAAGGACGGCACGTACAAGAAGATCGAGTCGAACTATTTCGACTTCGACGTATACGGCGGTTAAGCGCCGCCACCTTCATCTGCAACCACGAGGGGCGCGCTGCTCCCCTGCATGAGGACATCCTTCCATGGTCTTTCAAGGCTTCGGCCCGCTGCTCCTTGCGGGCACGTGGGAAACCATCAAGCTCGCGGTGCTTTCGCTCGGCGCCGCGTTTCTGCTCGGGCTTGCGGGCGCCGCCGCGAAGCTCTCGCCCAACCGCGTGCTTGCGCGCATCGGCACGGCATACACCACGCTCATTCGTGCGGTGCCCGACCTCGTGCTCATGCTGCTGCTGTTCTACAGCATCCAGATCTGGCTCAACGACGTGACCGACAAGATGGGCATGGACCAGATCGACATCGACCCGTTCGTGGCCGGCGTCGTCACACTCGGTTTCATTTACGGCGCGTACTTCACGGAGACCTTCCGCGGCGCGTTTCTCGCCGTGCCGCGCGGGCAGATCGAAGCGGGCTTCGCCTACGGCATGAGTTCCACGCGCGTGTTCACGCGCATCCTGTTCCCGCAGATGATGCGCTTCGCGCTGCCGGGCATCGGCAATAACTGGCAGGTGCTCGTGAAGGCTACGGCGCTCGTCTCGATCATCGGCCTCGCCGACGTGGTGAAGGCCGCTCAGGATGCGGGCAAGGCCACCCAGGCGCTCTTCTTCTTCACGCTGGTGACCGGCGCGATTTATCTCGCCATTACGACGGTTTCCAACCTGGCATTGCACCGCCTCGAAAAGCGCTATTCGACCGGTGTGCGGAGGGCAGCGCTGTGATCGAACTGCTTCGTCAATACTGGCCCAACTATCTGTATAGCGACGGCTTCAATACGAGCGGCCTCGCCATCACGCTCTGGCTGCTGGTCGTGTCGATCATGGCGGGGTTCCTCTTTGCCGTGCCGCTCGCCATTGCGCGCGCGTCGCGCAACCCGTGGCTTTCGTGGCCGGTTTGGGTCTATACGTACGTGTTCCGCGGCACGCCGCTCTATGTGCAGTTGCTGCTCTTTTACACCGGTCTCTACAGACTGCACTTCGTACAGTCCAATCCGGTTCTTGGCGACTTCTTTCGCAGTGCCATGAATTGCACACTGCTGGCATTTGCATTGAACGAATGCGCTTACCACCGAAATTTTTGCGGGCGCGATCCGCGAGACCTCGTATGGCGAAATCGAAGCGGCGCAGGCGTATGGCATGTCGAAGACCAAAGCTTACACGCGCATCATCCTGCCATCCGCATTGCGGCGCGCGCTGCCCTCGTACAGCAACGAAGTGATCCTCATGCTGCACGCCACGACGCTGGCCTTCACCGCAACCGTGCCCGATATCCTGAAAGTCGCATGCGACGCGAATTCCGCCACCTATATGACGTTCCAGGCGTACGGCATCGCAGCGGCGCTCTATGCGTCCATCGTCTTCGCCCTGATCTGGAGTTTCCGCCGCCTCGAAACATGTGTGCTGGCTTATCTGAAGCCGCAAGGCCACTAAGAATTTCACGCAGTCTTGATGGAGTGAACCGAGTATGTACAAGCTGATTGTCGACGACCTGCACAAGAAGTTCGACGAGAACGAGGTTTTGAAGGGTGTATCGCTCAAGGCAAAGGCTGGCGACGTGATCAGCCTGATCGGATCGAGCGGTTCGGGGAAGAGCACGTTCCTGCGCTGCATTAACTTTCTCGAATCGCCCTGCTCGGGACGCATCATGCTCAATGGCGAGGAGATCCGCACGAGCGCCGACCGCGGCGGCGCGCTGCGCGTGAGCGATCCGAAGCAGCTGCAGAAAATGCGCACGTGCCTTTCGATGGTCTTTCAGCACTTCAATCTCTGGGCGCACATGACCGTGCTCGAGAACATCGTCGAGGCGCCGGTCAGCGTGCCTGGACTGAACCGCGGCGAGGCCGAGGCCCGCGCGCTGGCGATGGAGCCCGAAGTCATGCTGTTCGACGAGCCCACCTCCGCTCTCGACCCCGAACTCGTGGGCGAAGTGCTCAAGGTCATGCAAAAGCTCGCAGAGGAAGGCCGCACGATGATCGTCGTCACGCACGAAATGGGCTTCGCGCGCAACGTTTCGAATCACGTGGTGTTTCTGCACAAGGGCAAGATCGAAGAACAGGGCGACCCCAGGGAAGTGCTCAATGCGCCGCGCAGCGAGCGGCTCCAGCAGTTCCTCGCCGGACGGTTGAAGTGAGGTCGTGGGGCAGTCGTTCACGGCCCGCCGGCGCAGCTCTGGGGCATGTGCAACGATGCGGGGGCGTCGAGATGCGGCCTCCGTTACACGTCTTGTGTGCGCCAGGCCACATTGGCGCAATCGCCCGGAGCTATAGTGAAAACGTACGCGCGAACGATGCGCAACGCCCGCCTCCACGCCTGAAGTGCGCATGAAAGGCGCCGACGTGTACCTCAAGCGCGACAACGGCGAGATCATCCAGTTCGTCGAATCGCAGTGAGCGACGCCCGGCAGGCCCAGTCAATCGAAAGCCAATCGTCGGCCATCGATCGCCGTTGGGCCTAAACTACCGGCATGCCGCCCACTCGAGACGAATGCATGCCAGCCAGCGCAGCCCTCCACGCCGATGCGTCCGCGCGCAACATTGCGCATTCCAGGCGGCCCGAGGCCGAGCCCCTCCTGGACCCGCCCCTGCTGCGCCGTCTGTTACGCGCGAAAGACCGCATGGATGCCGCCTCTCACGAGGCCTGGCCCGTCAAGCGCCTGGCCGAGGTCAGCGGCGTTTCCGAAGCGCATTTCGCGCGCTCCTTCAAGCGCGCCTTCGGCCTCCCGCCGCATCGCTACCTGCTCACGCGACGCATCGAGCAGGCCACCGCCTTGCTGCGCGACACCGATCTCGACGTCACGGATATCGCCTTCGCCACCGGCTGGGAGAGTCTTGGTACCTTTGGCCGCACGTTTCGCGACGTGACCGGCTCGAACCCCAGCGCCATGCGCGTTCAGGCGCGGGCCGACCTGCCCGGGATCGACCGCGTGCCCGCTTGCGTGCTGAAAGCCGCCCAGCGCCCCGACCTCACCACAGCAGTTTTGGAGAAGCGGCGGCGTGCGGGCAACGCTAAAGTGCGACCCTGAAGTGCGGTCACTAACCAGGGAGGGGTCATGAATCAGGGTATCAACGTGATGGGCCTGTACGTCGACGACCAGGACGAAGCGCTCAAGTTCTACGTCGACAAACTCGGATTCCGTGTGCATACCGACGTACGCAATGGTGCGTACCGCTGGCTCACGGTCCAGCACCCGCAGCAGCCGTCGTTTCAGCTCGGACTCTTCCTGCCGGGGCCGCCCGTTCACGACGAGGCCACTGCGCAAACGCTGCGCGCCATGGTCGCCAAAGGCGCCATGCCGCCCCTCGTGCTCGCCGTGGCGGACTGCCGTGCGAGCTATGAGCGCCTGAAGGGTCTGGGCGTGGAGTTCACCCAGCAGCCGGTCGACCGCTACGGCAGTGTCGACGCGGGTTTCCGCGATCCTGCCGGCAACGGCTGGAAGATGATCCAGGCGCCGAAGCAGTCATAGCGGCTATGCTGGCGCGGCTTCGAAGGCAATGCCGCCGGCCGCGTCTTCGATCACCAGAACGCCTGGTCCGCCGCGAAGCGGCACTGCGCTTCATGGTGGCAGTTTGATGACGATTCGATGACTGATCGCGTGCCGGAAATGCATGCACGCACCGGGAGGCGGTCAGGGCGTGGCGTCCCAGCCGTGGGACGCGAGGATCTTGTCGAGCAGAAAACGCAGCGCAACGCGCTCGGCCTCGTTCAGCCCGTGGTAAAGGTCGCTGTCGCGCTTGTCCAGGGTCGGGCCGATCTTTCTGAAAATCTTGCGGCCTTCGGCCGTGAGCGAAATGATGACGCTGCGTCCGTCCTTGTCGTTGCCCGTGCGCGCGAGGATCTCCTTCGAGAGCATGGCTTCGACTGTGCGGCTCGCCTGACTTTTGTCGAGGTTGGCGCGCCGCGAGATGTCCATCACGGTCTGCGGACCGAACGTGCCTATCGCGGCGATGATGCTCGCCTCCGGATACGGCACACCCAGCTTGTCGCGCGACATCTCGCTGCTCATGCGGTCGGCGATCTTGGTCAATGCCTTCAGCCGATAGGTCAGCGAGGCGTCTGCGCCCGGCTCATTCGTGCTTGCCATATGCCCACTCGAGAATTGGATCCGGAAACCCGCGAAAGAAACCCGGGTATGTTGCCCTGATCCTGCCCGTGAGGTCAACTGTGGGGCACACACATGCCAGAAGCGGCGAGCCGGGCGCCGCGCGCTTCAATACGGTGCACGCAGCGTGCCAAGGCGCAATACACGGCGTCGATGGCCATATCCATTTTCATCACTCGCTTTCATCGTGGCCGCTTATACTGCACGCGTTCAACGCGCGAAGATGGCCATGAGCAAACGAATGACTGTCCGGCAGTCGCCGGTGCACGGAAGAGGCGTCTATGCGTTGCGTCCCCTGCGGGCCGGCGAGCGCATCTTCGAATACAAAGGCAAGATCATGAGCTGGCGCAGCGCGGCCAGGCGTTATCGTCTGCGCGAAGACGGCGCGCATACCTTTCTCTTCGGCCTTTCCGATGGCCGCGTGATCGACGGCGGCCAGGGCGGCAACTGGGCGCGCTGGCTCAATCACGCATGCCAGGCGAATTGCGAAACCATCGAAATCGACGGCCACGTGTTCATCGACGCGTGCCGCGACATCCTGCCGGGCGAAGAGCTATTCATCGACTACGCGCTCGAATTGCCCGACGACGCCTGCGAAGACAGCATGCGCGAATACACCTGCCGCTGCGGCGCGCCGGGGTGCCGCGGAACGATGCTCGCCGGCGCCGCTGTTCGCGCGGACGCCGGTGTCAGCAGCATCGTCAGCGTTGTCAGCCTGCTTTAAGCTGCATCTGCGGCGAAACAATCGCTTCATACAGCATCGCGAGCGATCGCTGGGTCACAACAACGTCGCAACGATGTATAACGCCGGTGGCTTCGCGGCGACGGGCAATCAGGTGATGGCCGCGGTCGGCATACCGACCCGCTTCCAGGGGGCGTTGAGTTGAGTTGAGTCGTGACGCTACCGCGCCTGCGCGACGCGAAAACTCGCCACTTGCCGCTCCAGTTCGCGCGACTGCTGTTCGAGCGCCTGCGCGGCTGCACTCGCCTCTTCGACGAGCGCCGCATTCTGCTGCGTGATTGTATCCATGAGGTTGATTGCGACATCGACCTGCTCGATGCCCGCACGCTGCGCCTCGGCACAAGACACGATGTCGCCCATCATGTCCGCGAAACGCCTCGCCGCATGAGAGATACGTCCCATCGACTGCCCGGCCTCGACGACCATCATCGTGCCGTCCGACGCGGCGCGCACTGCATCGTCGACCAGATCGGCGATTTCCTTCGCCGCCGCCGTCACATGGTGCGCCAGCGAACGCACCTCCGTGGCAACCACGGCGAAACCGCGCCCGTGCATGCCTGCGCGCGCCGCTTCGACCGCCGCGTTCAGCGCAAGGATGTTGGTTTGAAAAGCAATGCCTTCGATGATGCCCGTAATGTCCGCGATTTTGTGCGCGCTCGATTCGATGTGCTCCATCGAGCCGCTCACCCGCGCAATCGCCCTGCTGCCATCGCCCGCCGCCTTCGCCGCTTCATCGGCAATCACATGGGCCGCCTGGGCTCGCGCCGCGTTCCGGCGGACCGTCTCCGTCAGTTCCGTCATGCTCGCGGCGGTTTCCTCGAGCGAGGCCGCCTGCTCCTCCGTGCGCGACGACAGGTCGAGTGTGCCTGCCGCGATCTCACGGGTCGCGGTACCAATCGACTGGCTGCTGGATCGCACGGCGGTAACGGTCTGCGCGAGCCGTACCTGCATGTCGCACAACCCGTCGAGCAAGAGACCCATTTCGTCGGCGCGATGGCTTGCAAACGTACGCTGCAAGTCGCCTGCCGCGATCGCCTCGAAGTGTGTCAGTGCCTCGTTGAGCGGCATCATGATCGCCCGGCGCAATGCTACCCAGCTGAAGACCGCAGCGGCGATGCCGAATAGGGTCATTGCCACCGACACCGCGAAAAACAGGTGAAAATAGCGTTCGGCGGCGTCGTAGCTACGTTTCGCGTTCGCATAGAGGGTACGCTTCAACGCGTCGTTCGCTTCGCTCATCGCGTTGAAGAGTGGGCTCAGCTGCACCGTGCCGATACGTTGTGCGCCTTCGCGGTCGCCGGCTTTCAGGGCATCGATGAAGGCATTCATCGCCTCACGCATCGGCACGCGCCGCTGGCTCGCCGCGTCGATCAACGGCGCTTCGCCGGGCTCATGGGGTTCGTTGACGAATGCACGCCATTCTTCGTCCGATTGCATGAAGAATTCATTCGCATGCGCGATCTGCTCCCGCGCGCGCGGCCCATCGGGCTGTGCCATCGCACCGCCGAGGACGAGACGTGTGCGCCCGATCAACAGCTCCGCGTTGCCGATGTGCACAGCGGCCGTCAGCTTGTTTTGGTAGGTGTCCTGATTCGCGCGATTCGCACGCCAGGCGCCGGCGAGGCCAAGCGCCCCAATGCCGGTCATGAGCGCCGCAAGCAGCACGATCGTGACTGCGAGCCGCGCCTGAAGCGACATCGCCTTCGCGCGGACCGTACGCAGACCGGCATACGGCTTAAAGCTCTCGCCTACGGAATCGGGAAAGTCAGCAGCGAAATGAGGCGTCATGGCGCAACTCGTAATCGTGGTCGGGAATCAGGTAATCGCGTCGCTTACAGCCACGGCGAGCGTTCGAGATGTCCGGATTCGAACGCGCGAATCGCGTCAGCCAGTTCAAGCGTCGCCCCGGTCTCATCGAGCCCTGCAAGCAGCAGCGCCTTGAGCGCAGGCGCAATCTCGAAGGTCCAGTGTTCGCCATCGGGCGCGGTTACGGTTTGCGCGCCCAGGTCGATGCGCAGCCGATAACCGGGTGTCGCGTCCACCGCGTTCATCAACCGGCTGATCGACGCCGCGTCGAGCCGCACCGGCAAGATGCCGTTCTTGCAGCAGTTGTTGAAAAAAATGTCTGCGAAACTCTCGGCCACGAGCACGCGAAAACCGTACTGATGCAGCGCCCAAGGTGCGTGTTCGCGCGAACTGCCGCAGCCGAAATTGCGGCGCGCAAGTAGCACCGAGGCGCCCGCATAACGCGGCATGTTCAGCACGAACGAGTCTTTCGGTACCCGTTCATCGACGGGCTTGCCGTAGTAGCCGGGATCCTCGTAGCGCCATTCGTCGAACAGGTACGGCCCGAAACCCGTGCGCGCAATCGATTTCATGAACTGCTTGGGGATGATCGCGTCAGTGTCCACATTGTCGCGATCGAGCGGCACGACAAGGCCCGCGTGACAGACGAAGGGCTCCATCATTGACCTCCCGTTACCGTCACGATCTTTCTGACGTCGACAAAGCGACCCGCAAGCGCGGCAGCGGCCGCCATCGCCGGGCTCACAAGATGTGAGCGCCCGCCCGCGCCCTGGCGCCCTTCAAAATTGCGATTCGACGTGGAGGCGACACGCTCGCCGGGCTCGAGCCGGTCGGCGTTCATCGCAAGGCACATCGAACAACCCGGCTCGCGCCATTCGAAGCCGGCGTCGATGAACACCTCATGAAGTCCCAGCGCTTGCGCGTCGCGTTTGACCTGTTGCGAACCCGGCACAGCGAGCGCGAGTCGCACGTTCGGTGCAACACGACCGCCCGCCCTGCGGAGAACGTCGGCGGCCGCGCGGAGGTCTTCGAGACGCCCGTTCGTACACGAGCCAATGAACACCTTATCGACAGCAATCGCCTCAATCGGCGTGAGTGCCTGGAGGTCCATATACTCGAGTGCACGCTTGTACGACGCCCGCCGTCCCGCATCCTCCACGTCCATCGGATCGGGCACACGTCCGTGAATCGCCGTGACCATCTCGGGCGATGTGCCCCAGGTCACTTGCGGCGCGAGCACCGAGACGTCGAGGCTGTGCTCGGCGTCAAAGCGCGCGTCGTGGTCTGAGCGCAGGTCGCCCCAGGCGCGCGCCGCGCGTTCCCAGGCCCCATCACGCGGCGCTTGCTCGCGTGTGCGGCAATAGTCGAGCGTGGTCTCGTCCACGGCAATCAGACCGGCTCGCGCGCCCGCTTCGATCGACATATTGCATAGCGTCATGCGTCCTTCCATCGACAACGCGCGTACCACGGGACCCGCGAATTCGATCGCGTAGCCCGTTGCGCCGGCGGTTCCAAGCATGCCGATCACGGCAAGCGCAACGTCTTTTGCCGAACAACCCACAGGCAGTACACCGTTCAACGTCACGCGCATCGTGCGGCTGCGCCGCGTGACAAGCGTTTGCGTGGCCAGCACGTGCTCGATTTCCGAAGTCCCGATGCCGAACGCCAGCGCCCCGAGCGCGCCGTGAGTGCTGGTATGGGAGTCGCCGCAGACGATCGTCATGCCGGGAAGCGTCCTGCCGAGTTCGGGCGCGACGACGTGTACGATGCCTTGATGCGCGTCCTCCATGCCATAGTGGACGATGTCGTTGCGCTGACAATTCTCGCGCAGCGCGTCCACCTGAATGCGCGAGATGGAATCGGCGATGCCGAGGTCGCGCGCCGTCGTCGGCACGTTGTGGTCGGCAACCGCAAGATTCGCGCGCGGACGCCATACGGGCCGCCGCTCGTGCCGCAACGACTCAAATGCCTGCGGACTCGTCACCTCGTTCAGCAGGTGACGGTCGATGTAGAGCAACGTCGTACCGTCCGCCTCAGTTCGAACTGCGTGCGCATCGAAGATCTTGTCGTAGAGGGTTTTGCTCATTGGACTGGCAATGATCCATCTTAGGATATCGAATTATTTAACGCCGTGTCGCTTCGATCCGGCATGAGCGCGACGCTTCCCGTCGCGAACACGACGGGAAGCGACAAGGAAGAACGACTACGAGTCGTGAAGCAGCGGACGCCGCACCTGTTCGGCGGTCCCTTCGGTTGCCATGACAGGCGCCGCTTGTTCGCTGAACCGTATGCGATAGAGTAGCGCAAGGACCGTTGAGAACACAGCCGCAATCACAAACAACAGGGAAGCCAGGTAAAAAAGCTCCGTGATCGGCAGATGCATCGA
This sequence comes from Paraburkholderia heleia NBRC 101817, assembly GCF_000739775.1. Taxonomy (GTDB): domain Bacteria; phylum Pseudomonadota; class Gammaproteobacteria; order Burkholderiales; family Burkholderiaceae; genus Paraburkholderia; species Paraburkholderia heleia. The sequence goes on from NZ_BBJH01000063.1 coordinate 9,754, forward strand.
GAGCAGAACGCCGCCGATCACCGGCCCCGAAACCGAACCGATTTTGCCCACCGATATCGCGCTCCCCACGCCCGCCGAACGGAACGAGGTGGGATAGATCATGCCCGCGACCGCATACAGCCCGTATTGGGCACCGACCACGCAAAAGCCGGTGGCGAACACGGCGAGCATCAACCAGCCTTGCGACGAACCGTGGCCCAGCAGCGCCACGACCGGGAAGCCGATGACCGGCAGTGAAATGATGGCGAGCACGCCGTGCTTGTCGACAAAGCGGCACAAAATCAGGCCTCCGATCACGCCGCCCACGGAGAACATCATCGTGATGAGCCCCGCGCCGCGCGGATCGATGCCCATGCCTTCCATCAGGATCGGCAACCAGTTCTGCAGAAAGTAAAGCGCCATCGAGTTGGCGATAAATACGATCCACAGCAGCGGCGTAATGACCGTAAGACCATCGGAGAAGATCAGTTTCAGTACGAAGCGCTGTTTCTCGCGCACCTCGCCTGCCACAAAATGCGCGTCAGCGGGAATGTCCAACTCGGGACGCAGACGCGCCATCAGGCGGCGCAGCATCTGCGGATTGCGCTGACGAATCACGAGCAGCTTCGCCGATTCGGGCAGTGTGAAGATCAATAGCAGCGCGACGATCAGCGACCCGCCGCCGCCCACGGCGAACATCACCGGCCAACCGAAGCGATGAATCAGCGCCGACGAAACCAGGCCGCCCGATCCCGCGCCAATCGAAAAGCCGGAGAACATCAGCGTGACCCACGTCGCGCGAAGGCGTTTGGGCGCATATTCGGCAACGAGAGCAACCGAGTTCGGCACCACGCCGCCCATGCCGATGCCCGCAAGAAATCGCAGCAGCATCAATTCCTGCAGCGACGTGACCCACACCGAGGCATACGTCAGCAGACCGAAGCACACACTGCCGATGACGATCGCCTTCTTGCGGCCGAGACGGTCGCCGAGATAGCCGAAAATGAACGAACCGATCAGCGTGCCGAACAGGCCCGCGCCGAATACGGAGCCAAAGCCGCCGCGCGCGACGTGCCAGTCCTTGATGATGGCCGGCGCCGCGAACGAAACGGCCGTTTGATCGTAGCCGTCCATCAGCATGATCAGGAAACACCAGAACAGCAGGCCGACGGCGAAGCGTCCCGTTTTCTGCTCTTCTACCAGTGTCGCGATGTTGAAAGTCCGGTCTGCTTGCATGTATGTCCCATTTACCTCACGTGGACGAGCGCGCCGTCAGGCGCGCCCGCTCGCGCTGTTGCATTATTCCTCATGGCGGCGCCACGGACGGAGCCACAATATAAGTGGCGGCCCCGTGCGGCTCAATCAAAAAATAGCGATGAAGAGATCGAAATATGTGAATAATCCGCTTTGCGCTCGCTATATTACGTTCTCATTTCATCGCACGATCGCACCTCCGCGTCGTCAGAACATATGATTGATACCGATGCGTGCGATAGTCTGGCTGCCCGTCGACGAGGGCTGATAGCCGAACTGCGCGGCGCGCGCGCCGGGGCCCGAAGCACGCTGCAGGCCGACACCCGCGTACACCTGCGTGCTCTTTGAGAGATAGTCGGTCGCGAACAGGTTGTACTGATTGATCACGAGCCCCTGAAACAGCGAGTGGTCCCATGAAAGACCAAGAATGTAGATGCCGTTGCCGGCCAGGTCGGTGTTCACGCCGACTTGATAGTTGTTCAGCGTCGCAGAGCCCTCGTTGTTCTCGAGCTTCACGCCCGAATAGGTGACGTGCGGCGTAAACCTGCCGATCCTGAGCGAGCCGCCTGCGGCGAGTGTGCTGTAACGGCTCGCGTTGAACATCGTGCCCTGTTTCAATGACTGGCCGAGCAGCGAAGGCAGGCTGAAGGTGCCGAAGATGTCTGCCGTTCGGTTGTGAGACATCGTGTACGCAATACCGAGTCTCACCGGCCCGCGCAGGTACTGGGCGCCGAAACTGTACTGGCGCCCCGAGCTGAAGTTCCCCGCCTGGTTGCCGAACGCATTCATCACGCCAGCCTGAAAACCGTGAAAGTTGATCGTCTCGTACTTCACGGCGTTGTTCAGCGCGTGTGTATTCGCGAGGCCGTCCAGGTTGCCCGGCGTATAGAAGGACGAGATGCCCGGGACCGAGTTGTTCAGTCGGCCGACGTACTGATAGATATAGTCGTTGATGTTGCCCAGGCTCAGTGAACCCCAACGATCGTTCGAGAGGCCCACATACGCGTCGCGATTGAAGAAGCTGGTTGGGTTGATCTGCGCACCCGTATTGGTCAAAAAACCGGACTCGAGCCGCGCAAACGCCGTGTTGCCGCCGCCCAGGTCTTCCTTGATCAACAGCCCCCAACGGTCCGGCTGGCGCTTTCCGGACGATTCCTGAAACAACTGCTTGCCCTGCGTGTTCGAAACGAAATCAACGCCGACGTCGATGCTGCCATACAGGGTCACAGACGACTGTGCCCAGACCGGGCCAGCCAGGATCGCGGCGCAACCGCCGACGAGCAAACAAGTTCTCAACGCATGTCTCCAATGTTTTTATCGTTCGCCGGTCATCCATCCGCGCCGGCGCCGTGCATCGCGCAGTCCCCGGGCCGTTCCCTAACGCGCCCTTCCTTGATGCCGGACAAAGTTTAGCGACTTCAATTCACGTTTTGAATCGCGAATTGTTTATCAACCAATAGAACATTTCGAATACTCGTCCAGGGTATTTACCCATTCGCTCCAAAAAGCTTCACAAGGCAACCGGAATAATTAATCGCCGTGCTACCATCCGCGATACTCAGAGTCAGTTACCGTTTAAACGGAGAGCACGAATGCATTTCAGCGCAGTACCGCCCCGTCGTATGATCGTGGGCATCAGCGGCGCCTCGGGTGTCGTCTATGGTGTTCGACTGCTGCAGTTGCTCAGGCAACTCGACATCGAGTCGCATCTGGTCATGAGCCGCTCCGCGCAGGTGACGCTCGCGCACGAATCGCAATACAGCGTCGCCGACGTGCGTGCGCTTGCCACCGTGACCTATCCGAACACGGACATCGGCGCGGCCATTTCAAGCGGATCGTTCCCCGTTATGGGTATGATCGTCGCGCCCTGCTCGATCCGCACGCTCTCGGAAATCGCCACGGGTGTGACGAGCGGCCTGCTCTCGCGCGCAGCCGACGTCACGCTCAAGGAGCGCCGTCGACTCGTGCTGATGGTGCGTGAAACTCCGCTGCATCTCGGTCACCTGCGCAGCATGACCAGCGTGACGGAAGCCGGCGCGATCGTCTACCCGCCCGTGCCGGCATTCTACGCGAACCCGGAATCGCTCGACGAAATGGTCGATCACACGCTCGGCCGGGTGCTCGATCTCTTTGGCATCGAGACCTCGGTCGTGCATCGCTGGGGCATGTGAGATTTATCCGCGCATTAACAAAATTCACTGATAAGACGTTCGAATTCTTTTGCTTCTTTAGCGGTTGACGTTCATTTAAAGTGGTTCCGTTCTAAAACAGAACCCCATTTAAAAGATTTATCGATGAATTGATAAATCTTCTCGATAAGAGAAGCGTCATTACCGAAGAGGTCGAATGAAGATCGTCATTGCAGGGGCCGGAATCGGCGGCCTGACGGCGGGAGCCGCGTTGTTGCGAAAGGGCTTCGACGTCACCATCCTTGAACAGGCCAAAGCACTGGGGGAGATCGGCGCTGGCGTGCAGTTGAGCCCGAACGCCACGCGAGTGCTCTATCAGATCGGTGTTGGCGCACGCCTCGAAGGCCTCGCATGCGAGCCGCCCGGCAAGCGCGTGCGCCTCTGGAACAGCGGTCAGACCTGGCCGCTCTTCGATCTCGGCGCGGCCTCGCGCGAAGTGTATGGCTTCCCGTATCTGACCGTACATCGCGCTGATCTCCACGAAGCCCTCGTCGATGCGGTGCGCGCGTTTCGCGCCGACGCCATCAAGCTCGATCATAAGGTCGAGTCGATCGTGCAGAAGGACGGCAAGGTCGAAGTACAGACCGTCTCGGGCGCGACGTTCGAGGCGGATCTGCTGATTGGCGCGGACGGCGTGCATTCCCGCGTGCGCCGCGCGCTGTTCGGCGCGGACGAGCCCGTATATTCGGGCGTGATGGCATGGCGTGGCGTGATCGACGCTGCCAAACTGCCTGAGCATCTACGAACGCCTTACGGCACGAATTGGGTCGGACCCGGCGCGCACGTCATCCACTATCCGCTGCGCGGCAACAAGCTGATCAACTTCGTGGGCGCGGTCGAGCGCGACGGATGGCAGGTCGAGTCCTGGTCGGAGCGCGGCACCCTCGAAGAGTGTCTCGCCGACTTCGCGGGCTGGCACGAGGACGTGCGCACCATGATCTCCGCGATCGACGTGCCGTACAAATGGGCGCTCATGATCCGCGAGCCGATGACGCGCTGGAGTTCCGGCAACGCGACGCTGCTCGGCGACGCCTGCCACCCCACACTGCCTTTCCTCGCACAAGGCGCGGGCATGGCGCTCGAAGACGGCTATCTGATCGCGCGCTGCGTCGGGCGTTACCAGGACGACCTGCCGCGCGCGCTCGAACGCTACGAATCGCTACGCCTCGAACGGACCTCGCGCATCGTGCGCGGCTCGGCTGCCAATACGCAACGCTTCCACAATCCCGCGCTCGCGCACGCCGAGGGCGCGGCCGAGTACGTCGATCGCGAGTGGAACGAGGAGCGCGTGAAGGAACGCTACAACTGGCTGTTCGAATACGACGTCGACGCCGTCGAAGTCTAAAGCGCGCACCCCAACAGTTCCCGCGCCTCAAGGAGACATAGTATGTCCGAATCCCTGCCGCCGGTGCTCGGCCTGCACCACTTCGCGTGGCGTTGCCGCAATGCCGAGGAAACCCGCCATTTCTACGAGGACATTCTCGGCCTGCCGCTGGTTCATCTGATCCGGCTCGACCGCGTGCCGAGCACAGGCGAGTACTGTCCGTACGTGCATCTGTTCTTCGAAATGGCCGACGGCTCGAACATCGCCTTCTTCGACCTGGGCGACGACACGGCCGCCGAGCCTTCGCCCAACACCCCGCCGTGGGTCAATCACATCGCCCTGCGCCTTGCCACGCTCGATGAACTCGAAACGATGAAGCAGCGCCTCGTCGATCACGGTATCGATGTACTCGGCGTAACCGACCATCACTTCGTGCGCTCCATCTACTTCTTCGACCCCAACGGCTTCCGACTCGAACTGACGGTTCCCGTCGCGCCGGCGGAAACGCTCGAAACGTACAAGAGGCAGGCACGTCCCGCGCTCGAAGCGTGGACTCAAGAACGCGTGAAAGCCGTACCGGAGGCGCCCGCCGCATGAACCTGCTTAACCCTACGCACGACCCGGCACGCCGCAGCTGGATCGAATCGGCGAACCGGCCCGAGACGGACTTCCCGATCCAGAATCTACCGTTCGGGTCTTTCGAGCGCGATGGTCTCGTACGCACCGGCGTCGCGATTGGCGAACACGCCGTGGATTTACGAGAGCTGCTCGACAGTGGCCTGCTCACACCGGGCAGCGATGCGGCGTTCGCGTGCGAAGCCGCCGATGGTGCGCTCCATCGCCTGATGTCGATGCCGCCGCGCTATGCAAGCGCATTGCGCGCCGCGCTCTCCGACCTGCTCAAGAGCGACGCGCCGCAACGCGCACGCATGCAGCAACATGCCGAGGATCTGCTGCCGCGTATCGACACGCTTGAGCTGCGTCTGCCCTGCGAGGTCGGCGACTATACCGACTTTCTGACCTCGCTGCATCACACGGAGCGCCACGGTCGCTACAAGGGTCTCGCCGATCCGCTGCCGCCCGCGTTCAAATCGTTGCCGATCGCCTATCACGGCCGCGCGTCGTCGCTGCGCGTGAGTGGCGGCGAGGTTCGCCGGCCGCACGGCCAGTATCGCGACGCGAACGGCGCAATCGTGTTCGGCCCGGCGCCCGCGCTCGATTTCGAGCTGGAACTGGCGGCCTGGGTCGGTGAAGGCAACTCGCTCACGCAACCGATTGCCGTCGACGATGCCTATGCACATATCTTTGGCTACTCGCTGCTCAACGACTGGTCCGCGAAAAGTATCCAGTGGTTCGAACAGGTCCTCGGGCCGTTCCTCGGCAAGAGCTTTCATTCGAGCCTGTCGCCGTGGATCGTAACCTCGGAAGCGCTCGCGCCGTTCCGCAAGGCGCCCGTTGCGCGCGCGGAGAATGATCCGCCGCTTATGGCCCATCTGCATGGCGCACGTGATCAACAGGAAGGGGGGCTCCATCTGGCGCTTTACGCGCATCTGTCGACACAACAGCTGCGCGACAGCGGCGCCGAAGCCGCGCGCATCACGCATACGCATCTGGACAATCTGTACTGGACATTCGCACAGATGGTCGCGCATCACACGAGCAACGGCTGCAATCTGCGAACGGGCGATTTGCTCGGCAGCGGCACGATTTCCGGAGCGGATGATGCTGCACGCGCCTGCATCACGGAACTGACGAATGCAGGCCGCGATCCGTTGCGTCTGCCCAACGGTGAAACGCGCACCGCGCTCGAGGACGGCGACGAAATCGTGCTGACCGCACGTGCCACGAAGCCAGGCGCGGTCTCGATCGGCTTCGGCGAATGTCGCGGCCGCATCGCTCCAGCGCTCACGTTCGCAACGCACGAATCGGAGAAGGCAGCATGACGCAATCGCTAAACGGTTATGTGCAGGTTGGTCACGGTCCGCGCAAAGTCCTCGCGATGAACGGCTGGTTCGGCAGCGCGGACGATTGGCAAGCGCTCGTGCCCGCGCTCGACACCGATACGTTCACCTACGTTTTCTTCGACTATCGCGGCTATGGCCGCTCCCGCGACCGGGACGGTGCATTCACGTTTGAAGAAGCGGCAACGGACGTGCTCGCGCTCGCCGATCATCTCGGCTGGGACACCTTCAGCCTCATCGGGCATTCGATGGGTGGCGTAGCGATCCAGCGCGTGCTGCTCGCCGCGCCCGAACGTATCGAGCGCATGGCCGGCGTGTGCGCCGTGCCCGCGTGCGGCTCGCGCATGGACGAGACGCGTCTCGCTGCGTTTCGCGCCACGGTTGACGACGTCGAGCGGCGTGCCGCGATCATCGCCTTTTCGACCGGCAATCGCCTGACGCCGCGTTGGAGCATGCATATCGCGCACGAATCGCAGCGGCTCTCGCGCGCCGACGCGTTCGCAGGTTATCTGCCGAACTGGGCGGCCAACGATTTTTCGGCGCAGATCGAAGGCAACGCCACACCGGTGAAGCTCTTCATCGGCGAACACGATCCGACCATCACCGCAGATCTCATGAGCCGCACCTGGCTCGCCTGGTACCCGCAGTCGACGCTCGAAACGCTCGCGAACGCGGGGCATTACCCGATGTACGAGGTGCCGGTCGCACTCGCGACGGCGCTGGAAAAGTGGCTGAAAGAAGCCTGACGAACGCCATACGTGCCAGGACCCGGCGCGTATGGCGGCAGGAGACGACATGTACGAAACCACCTACCTCCGGGCACTATCGCTCGAAGACGCGCTCGCGTGGCTGCGCGAGCATGAGGACGCCCGCCCGCTCTCGGGCGGCATGACACTCATCCCCACGCTCAAGCAGCGGCTCGCCGCGCCTTCGCATCTGATCGATCTCACGCGCATCGAGGCGATGCGCGGTGTGAGCGTCGAAGGCGGCGTGCTGCGCGTCGGCGCGCTCACCCGGCACGCGGAGGTCGCGGCTTCGCCAGTGGTCGCCGCGGCAATTCCCGCGCTCGCGCAACTCGCGAACGTCATTGCCGATCCGCAGGTGCGCAACCGCGGGACCATGGGCGGCTCGGTCGCGAACAACGACCCCGCGGCCGACTACCCGAGCGCGGTGCTCGCACTCAACGCGCAAATCATCACCTCGCATCGGCGCATCGCCGCCGATGACTATTTCGTCGACACGTTCGAAACGGCGCTCGAACCGGACGAGCTCGTTATCGGCTTCGACTATCCGATCCCGCTGCGCGCGGCCTATGCCAAGTTCCGCCAGCCTGCTTCGGGTTATGCCGTGGTCGGCGTGTTCGTCGCGCAATTCGCCGATGCGATTCGTGTGGCCGTCACGGGCGCGGGCGCCTCGGTCTTCCGCTGGTTCGATGCGGAAACCGCACTCGCTGCCGAACTGTCCGACGCCGCACTCGCCCGTCTGAAGATGGATGCCGGCGTGCTGCCCGACGACAGCAACGGCTCATCCGCCTATCGCGCCCACTTGATCGAAACCTACACGCGCCGCGCAGTGCAGGCGCTGCTGGCGCAACCGCTGCGCCAGCCCGCTTAACCCAGTTTCAACCGTTTTCAGGAGACACACGAATGGAGTTCACCGGATCGCAGACTATCGCCGCCACGCGTGAGCAGGTATGGGAAGGCTTGAATGATCCCGCCGTGCTGCAGGCATGCGTACCGGGTTGCGAGGAATTCATTGGCGAAAGCGACGAAGCGTACAAAGCCGTGGTGGTTGCCAAGGTCGGCCCCGTAAAGGCGCGTTTCAAGGGCACGCTCGTGATATCGGATCGCGACGGCCCGAACGGCTACAAGATCCTGGGTCAGGGCGAAGGCGGCATCGCCGGCTTCGGCAAGATGAACGCGACGGTCACGCTTACCGAGGCCGAAGAAGGCGGCACGCTCCTCACGTATGTTGCGGACGCGCAGGTAGGCGGCAAACTGGCCCAGATCGGTTCGCGCCTTGTCACGTCGGTCGCGAACAAGCTCGCGGCGGAGTTCTTCACGCGCTTCAACGCGACGATGAGCGCCCCGGCGAACGCCGACGCTGTCGCTTCGAAGTAAGCGCGCGTGGATGACGATCGAACCAGCAACAACAGGTGAATCATGGCTGAAGTCCAATTGCGGGTGAACGGCGTCGACGTCCAGCGCGTCGTGCCCGACCACACACTGCTCGTCGAATTCTTGCGCGAAACGCTGCGCCTCACTGGAACTCACGTCGGCTGCGACACAAGCCAGTGCGGCGCATGCACGGTTCACCTCGACGGCGTATCAGTGAAGTCATGCACGGTGCTGGCCGCTCAGGCGAGCGGCGGCGCGGTTACGACAATCGAGGGGCTGCGTGAGAACGCAGACGCACCGCTACACCCGGTGCAGAACGCGTTCGTGCAATGCCACGGCTTGCAGTGCGGATTTTGTACGCCCGGCATGATCATGTCCGTGGGCTTCCATCTTCGCGACACGCCAAAGCTCGACGACGCGAGCATCTGCCACGCGCTCGAAGGCAACATCTGCCGTTGCACGGGCTACGTGAACATCATCGAAGCGGTGCGCCACGCTGCCCATGAGATGTATCCGGCGCTCGCCCAGCCCGCAACGCAGGGGGTCGAGCCATGATCGGCCAACCGCTTCCGCGCCTCGAAGATCGGCGCTTCGTGACCGGCAACGGTCAATATACCGACGACCTGCAAGTCGAAGGCCAGCTCTACGCGGCCTTTTTGCGCTCGCCGCACGCGCACGCCGCGTTGCTCTCGGTCGACGCGACGGCCGCGCGCGAGGCGCCCGGCGTCATAGCGGTGCTCGTGGGACAGGATTATCTCGACGACGGCTATCAAGGCATCGATCACGTGCCCAACCCCATCGATGCCGTTGACGCCACAAAGAAGGCGTTCCTCACGTCGCTCACCGGCGAGATCTTCAATCAGTTGCATATTCCTCTGCCTGTCGACCGCGTGCGCTACGTGGGCGAGCCCATTGCCATGGTGATCGCGGAAACGCCGCTCGCCGCGCGCAATGCGAGCGAGATGATTGAAGTGGACTACGAAGTGATCGACGCCGTAGTCAACGCCGGCGACGCCATGCAGGAAGGCGCGCCGCAACTGTGGGATGGCGCCGCGCGCAACCTTTGCTTCCAGACGCAGATCGGCGACCGCGACACGGCGCGCAGCATCGTCGCCGAGGCCCCGCTCGTGCTCACGCGCGAGTTTCATCACAGCCGCGTCGTGAACTGCCAGATGGAGCCGCGCAGCGCGATCGGAACTTACGACGATGCGACCGGCGTCTATACGCTGATTTCGGGCAGCCAGGGCGCGGTGCGTCAGAAGCTGTGCCTCGCCGCTGCCCTCAAGGTACCGCCCTCGCAAGTGCGTGTGGTGTGTCCCGACACGGGTGGCGGTTTCGGTCCGCGTTCGTTCATCTACGTCGAGCAGCTCGCCGTCGTCTGGGCCGCGCGCCGCCTCGGCCGCGCCGTCAAATGGACGAGCGACCGCAGCGAAGCGTTCCTGTCCGACTATCAGGGCCGCGACCAGATCATCCGTGCTACGTTCGGCTTCTCGAAGGACGGGCGCATTCTGGCCATCGACAACGAATGGATCGGCAACGTAGGCGCCCATACCGTGTCGTACGTGCCGATGTCGAACGGCACGCGCATCATGACGACCGTCTACGACGTGCCCGTCGCCGCCGTTCATATCAGCGCGGTGCTGACGAACACCGTGCCGACCGCGCCGTATCGCGGCGCGGGGCGCCCGGAGGCGCACCACGTGATGGAGCGGATGCTCGACCTCGCGGCGGCCGAACTCGGTCTCGACCGGGCGGAAATTCGCCGCCGCAACATCGTCGCGCACGAGAAGCTGCCGTACCGCAGCCCGATGGGCCTGACGTACGACAGTGGAGCATTCGCTCGCAACATGGCGCGCGCACTCGAACTCGCCGGGTGGGACAGCTTTGAGGAACGCCGCGCCGCCTCGCGCGCGACCGGCAAGCTGCGCGGGATTGGCGTGGCGAACTACATCGAGTCGCCGGTCGGCGCGCCGCGCGAGCGCATCGAGCTAACGGTGCTGCCTGAAGGCCGCGTCGATATCGTGTCCGGCACACAGTCCACCGGCCAGGGCCATGAAACGACGTTTGCGCAGGTCATCGCCCAGCATCTCGGCGTGACGATTGCCTCGATCACACTGCGTACGGGCGACACCGCGTTCGTCAGCGTGGGTGGCGGCAGCCATTCGGACCGGTCGATGCGTCTCGGAGGCATGTTGCTCGTCGATACCGCCGCACAGATCGTCGCCACCGGCAAGCAGGTGGCGGCCTCGCTGTTCGACGTGTCGCCGCAGAGCATCACGTTCGCCCGCGGCGAGTTTGCAGACACGGGCTCGGACCGTCGCATCGGACTGTTCGACGTCGCCGCGCACATTGCGCGCGACGGCCTGCCTGGCGACCCGACGAAGCGCAAGCTGTATGCCCAGGCCGAGGTGAACACACGCGTGCCCGCCCACCCGACTGGCGCCGCGATATGCGAACTCGAAGTCGATCCGGACACCGGCGTCGTCACGCTCGTCAACTACACGTCCGTTGACGACGTCGGTCAGCCGATCAATCCGCTGATCGTCGAAGGCCAGGTGCACGGCGGACTCGCACAGGGCATTGGCCAGGCGCTCTCGGAAACCTGTTATCTCGACCGCGAGACGGGGCAGGTGCTGACCGGCTCTTACATGGACTACGGCATGCCGCGCGCCGGCGTGATTCCCGCACTCAACCTCGAACTCACGGAAGACCCCACCCACGGCAATCCGCTACGCGTGAAGGGCGGCGGCGAGAGCGGCATCACGCCCGCCACGGCGACGATCTTCAACGCACTCGCCGACGCCCTCAAGGAATTCGGCACCGACGAGCTTGCGATGCCGGCAACGCCGAAGGTGGTGTGGGAATACATCCACCGCGACGCGGTTTAACCGATTGCGCCAACGCGCCTGTACGAAGGAGACAAGTATGCCCAGCCCTCACGTTGCGGTCGAACGCAACGGCCCGCTCGTCGACATCGAGCTCAATCGTCCCGAGAACGGCAACCTGATCGACGCCGCCATGAGCGAGTCGATCATCGACACCGTCACCACGCTCGACGATGACGTCAAGCTCGTACGCATCCTCTCGAGCGGCCCCGACTTCTGCAAGGGCCGCCAGTCGCCGATGCCGCCGAAGGACGCGAAGCCGTCCGCAGAAACCCTGCGCCGCGTGGTCACGGCGCCGCCGCTCGCGCTCTATGACGCGCTCAAGGCCGTGCGTGTGCCGGTGGTGTCGGTCGTGCGCGGAGAGGCCCTCGGTGTAGGCTGCGCGCTCGCCGGCGTCTGTGACATCGCGCTCGCGGCGGACGATGCTGTGTTCCAGATCCACGAAATGGAACGCGACATTCCACCGACGCTCGTGATGTCGGCGCTCATCGGCCGCGTGCCTGTGAAGACCGTCGCGCACATGGTGCTGAGCCGCCAGAAGCTTTCAGCAACCGAGGCGCTGCATGCGGGGCTCGTCAGCCGCGTCGTGCCCGCTGCGAGCCTGAACGCCGAAGCGGACGCGCTCGCGGATACGTTGCTTGGCTGTAGCGCGGTCACGCTGCGCGCGGTCAAGCAGTTCCTGCAACTCGCGCCCGAAATGCCGGCGAGCGGCGCGAGCGGCTTCGCTGCGCATCTTGCGGCCACGGCGCTTTCCGCACGCTTCTGACTTCGCCTCTCACGTCGTTTCCAGCATGACAAACACTGCGCAGTTCCAATGCGCGAGGAACCCAGATTGAGACCCAAGACCGCCATTCCCTCCACCGCTGAAGGCGCGAGCGCGCCCGACCTCGAACGCTTCCGCCTGCGCCGCTTCCTCGAAGCGCTCGACGAAACCGAACTTGAACGCCACGAAGAAAGTGTCGAACTGGCTGACGTCGCCGCGCTCATGGAAGGCAACCCGCGCGCCGTATGGTTTGCCCGTCCGTCCGGCGGCGCGATCTCGCTCGCAGGCAGTGTCGCGGCGAGCCGCTCGCGGCTGGCTCTCGCGTTCGGCACGACGCCGCAGGCCCTGCTCGATACCGTGCGGGAACGGCTGCGCGTGAAAGGCAAGCTCGTCGAAGTGAGCCGTGAGGAAGCGCCGGTGCAGCAAGTCGTGCTGACCGGCGACGCGTGCGACTTCACCGCGCTGCCCGTGCATCTCCAGCACGATCTGGACGGCGCGCCGTACATCTCCGCGTCTATCGACTTCGCCGTCGATCCCGACACGGGCTGGACCAATGTCGGGATTCGCCGTCTGATGCTGCGCGGCCGTCGCACGGCCGGCATCGATCTTGTCGCGCCTTCGGACCTGCGCGCCATTGCAATCGGTCATGCCAAACGAGGCGAGCGCACGCCGATCGCCTTCGCTGTCGGTACGCATCCGGTCGACCACGTCGGCGCCACCATGCGCATTCCCGCCGATGAACTGGAGTTGGTCGCGTCGCTGCGCGGCGAAGCGATGGGCGTGGTCAAGTGCGTAACGAACGACCTGCTCGTGCCAGCTGACGCCGAATTCATCCTCGAAGGCTATCTCGACGAGCGCGGCCACGCCGAGCCGGAAGGTCCATATGGAGAGTTTCTCGGCTACTACGGCGGCGTGAAAACCAATCCGCTATTCCATCTGACGGCAATTACCCACCGGCGCGACGCCGTGTTCCAGACCTGCACGATCGGCGGCCGCTCGATGGCGTGCACCGACACCGCGCAGCTCGCCGCGCTGCGCACCGAAGTGACGGTGTGGCGCGCGCTGGAAACGGCTGTGCGCGAGGTGAAGGCCGTTTATGCGAACCCGGCGACGGGCGGCATGTTCAATGTGCGTATTGCCATGCAGCAGCGCGTGCCGGGCGAAGCGCGCAACGCCATTGCGGCCGTATTCGCCTCGCTGGCGAACGTCAAGCACGTTTTTGTCGTCGATCCCGACATCGACGTCTTCTCCGACGAGCAGATGGACTGGGCGCTCGCCACGCGCTTCCAGGCGGACCGCGACCTCGTGCTTCAGGACAGCCTGCGCGCGATGCCGCTGGACCCGTCGCTGCTTGGCGCGACGAAAACGGCGAAGGCCGGCTTCGATCTCACGCTGCCACTCCTCTCGCCCGGCGCCGAGCGCGATCTCGAGCATCGCGTGCCGACGCCGCCCGTCTATCGCGGCGCGCGTTTCGACTCGCTCGAAGCGGCCCTGGAACACGGGCCGAAGCGCTTCTCGGAGTTGATGGCCGCGACCGGCACGCGCGACGGCCGCGACGTGGTGCGCTGGCTTGAAGACGTCGCGCAACGCCGCACGCTCGCACGCGACGAAGAAGGCCGTTACGCATTCGCGTGACGCCTCCTTTGCGCGCGACTGCCGTACACGCCCTCCCGGACGTGCGGCAGTCGCCGTGGCAGACGGGATAGAATCGAGCTTGCCCCGAGCCCGAACTCCAGCACCATCCACGTAGAGCCGTCGTCGATGAATCTGTCCCTAAAACAACTCAAGGTTTTCCTCGGCGTCGCGAACGCATCGAGCTTCACGAAGACCGCGCAGAGCATGCATCTGAGCCAGGCAGCGCTCTCCGCAATCATCCGCGAACTGGAGACGCAGCTGAATTGCCGGCTGCTCGAACGCACGACACGAACCGTCTCGCTCACCGACGCCGGACGCGTGTTCTACCCCACGGCCATGGCAATCGTCGAGACGCTCGAAAAGTCGGTGATCGAACTCAATGAACTCGGCCGCCAAAAGCAGTCGTCGCTGCTGATCGGCTGCACGCCGATGATCGCCGCGAGCCTCATGCCGCCCGTGCTCACGCGCTTTGCCGAAGTCTATCCCGCTTCGCATATCGAGCTCGTGGACCGGAACCCGACTGAGCTCCTCCAGATGGTCGAGGAAGGTCATCTCGACGCCGCGTTCGGCGTTTTCTTCTCGCAGATTTCCGGCATCGACCGCGTGCCCCTCTTTCCCACGCGCCTCGTGGCCGTGTCCAGTAGCGACGAAGGCGCGCCGCGCCGGGGCACGGGCATTCGCTGGACTGCGCTCGAAAACCAGCCGCTCATCACGCTGCCAAAGGACAATCCGCTGCAGCGGCTGATCGAGGCAACGCTGTCGAAGGAAGATGTGACCGTGAGCCGTCGCATCGTCGTCGGCCATCTTCAAACGGCCATCGCGATGGCGCAGGAAGGCCTCGGCACGGCTGTCATGCCGCAGTTCTGCGAGCACATCTGCTACCGCTATCGCGTGCGTATCGACGCGCTGCGCCCCGAAGTGCCGCTTTCGTTCTATCGCATCACGCGCACCGGGCGCGACACGATGGCCACGCTCGACCAGTTCACCGCGTTGTTCACCGAGGCCGCGAAGGAAGATCCGACGGGTCTCATCGACATCGAGGAAGACTGAGGCGCCCGTGCCTCATGAATCACGCGAAGCAAAGCGACCCGGCCGAAGCGGCGATGTCGCGCGCGGCCTTCGCGCCCTCCACCTGCAGAAGGGCCGGCAGCGAGATTCCGTTCTTCGCGGCGGTGACTTCTGCGAGGATTGAAATGGCAATTTCCGGCGGTGTGCGGCTGCCAATGTAGATCCCAACCGGCCCGTGAAGACGCGCGAGCTCGGCGTCGCCCAGATCGAATTCCTTGAGCCGCTCGCGCCGCGCCGCGTTGTTGCGCCGCGAACCCAGCGCGCCCACGTAAAACGCGGGCGTTTTGAGCGCTTCCATCAGCGCGAGGTCGTCAAGCTTGGGGTCGTGCGTGAGCGCGATGACGGCGCTACGCTCGTCGAGGCGCATGTCGAGCACGGTGTCATCCGGCATGGTGCGCACGAGCGTCGTGCCAGACACGTCCCAGACGTCCGTGTATTCCTCGCGCGGATCGCAAACCGTCACGTGATAGTCGAGACCGGTCGCAATCCGGCATAGATAGCGCGAGAGCTGCCCTGCGCCGATCACGAGCATGCGGTAGCGCGGGCCGTGAATTGTGATGAAGCGCTTGCCGTCGAACAGCACGCCTTCTGTCGCATGTGCCGGTGTCAGAGTGGCGGTGCCGCTCGCCATATCGAGCGTGCGGGCAACCAGTTCGCCCGCCTGCGCGCGCCGGTACAGCGCAGCGATGCCCTCGGCGTCTTCGGCGCCCGCCAGAGGCTCCAGCACGAGTTCAATTGTGCCGCCGCATGGCAGTCCGAAGCGATGCGCCTCATCGGCGCTGATGCCGTAACGAACCGACCGCGGCCGCCCCTGAATCACACCATGCCGACGCACGCGTTCGATCAGATCGTCTTCGATGCAGCCGCCCGAGACTGAGCCGCTCACCACGCCGTCGTCGCGCACGACGAGCATCGAGCCTTCCGGTCGGGGCGACGAGCCCCACGTTTTCACTACGGTTACGAGCAACACGCGGTGCCCTGCGCCGAGCCAGTGCTGGCACGCGCTGAGCACTTCGAAATTGACGCTGTCCATCATCGCCTCCTGCTTGCCACGCCTCATCAGCACGCGCCGGCGCGCGATGCAAGGAAGCAGCAGCAATCCGGACGCGACACAGATACCGGCACGACACGGCCGGCTTGTGCGAGTATTGTAAACAAGCACCCCGGCGCGGGGAATCAGCGATTTATGATCGATTGATCAAGACAACCGATCAATGGGCAATGGGCGGCCTATCCCGCGCGGGGCACCGCGTCGGTGTGCCCGGCTTGCCAGGCTATTCGCTCTCCACGGCAGGATCGACGCCTCCGATCCTGAAGAGCGCAACCGCGTCGCGAAGAGACTTCGCCTGAGCGTCCATGGAATGCGCAGCAGCCGACGTCTCCTCCACCAGCGCAGCGTTCTGCTGGGTCACGTCGTCCATCCGGGCGATCGCCCTGCTGACCTCCCCGATTCCTGTGCCCTGTTCCTCTGACGCATAGGCAATTTCCAGCATGATGTCCGCCACATCCCGGACTGACGAAACCACGGCGTCGATCGCGCTTCCCGCTTCCTCGACCAGCTGGGGACCTCGTGGCTCCCAATGGCAGTTCGTTCAATTGGCCATTCCGGTTACAGTTCGCTGCTCTTTTTTGCGAAAAGAATTGTTCGGCAGCCTGTGCCGGTCAATGCGCCTTCATACCCGCCTGCTCGTCGCAAGTTCGCACGAAAAAATACGCTCAATCCATGTAACCGGCGCCCGGTATCCCGCGAATTAGCGTGTGTATCCGCGACGGATACTTCCAACCCAACTACTGGAGAATCCTCATGTCCGCAAAGACCACTGTCAGTTCCGCCCTTCTCGCAGGCGCCGTTGCAAGCCTGCTCGCTTCGGTCGCTCATGCCGCGCCGCTCACGAAAGCGGAAGAAGGCGCCGCCATCGCCGCTCACAAGGAAAAGTGCTACGGCGTCGCCCTGAAGGGACAAAACGACTGCGCCGCCGGTCCGGGCACGACCTGCCAGGGCACGTCGGCGATGGACTTCCAGGGCAACTCGTGGAAATTCGTCCAGGGCGGCACGTGCACGAGCATCCAGGTGCCGGGCGGCGGTCACGGCTCGCTCACGCCGATCAAGTCCTGATCACGACGAGAGAAACGGGACGGCCATGAACGCTTCCATTCGATCAGCAGCGGCCCATTTGCCCGGCCGTCCCGGCCACGCAACGCCCGGGACGGCCGGGCTCGCTGGCACCAGCTTCAAGCACGAACACCTCACGGCGATTCTCGACGACGCGCTGCAAGACAGCTTCTTTGAGGTGCACGCCGAGAACTATATGGGCGCGGGCGGCGCGCCTCACCGCGCGCTGAAAGCGATTCGCGAACGCTATCCGGTTTCGCTGCACGGTGTGTGCATGTCGATCGGCGGCCCGGGAGAACTGGACGCGCTCCATCTAGCGCGTTTTCGCGAGCTGGTCATGCGCTACGAACCCGCGCTCGTCTCCGAGCATCTCGCGTGGTCGTCGCACGGCGGCACGTTCTTCAACGACCTGCTGCCGCTGCCTTACACGAAGGCGACGTTCGATAAAGTCTGCCAGCACATCGATCAGGTGCAGGAAGCCATTGGACGCACGATGCTGCTCGAAAATCCGTCGACATACGTGGCCTTTGCCTCGTCTACGATGAGCGAGACGCAGTTCATCCGCGCTGTCGCCCAGCGCACGGGCTGCGGGCTGCTGCTCGACGTCAACAACGTCTTCGTTTCGGCGACTAATCACGGCTATTCGGCGAGCACTTACCTGGCGGACTTCCCGCTCGAATACGTTGGCGAGATTCACCTCGCGGGTCATAGCGACCAGCAGGACGACGAGCTCGCACCTTTGCTCATCGACAGCCACGACCGCGAAGTCGCCGCCCCGGTCTGGGCGCTCTACCGCGACGTAATCGCGCGTACCGGATCGGTGCCGACGTTGATCGAATGGGATAGCCAGTTGCCTTCATGGCCAGAACTGCGCGCTCAAGCGCACGCTGCCCGGCAGATGATGGCCGGGCGCGCGTCCCAATTCGAATCGGGATCCGGCGTACCGCATCCTGCGCGAGCTTGCCATGATGCATGAACGACACGAGAGCGACTACGCTTCCAGTTTTGCGCCGGGACTGACCCATCCCGACCTGGCCGCGCCCGAGGGTGTCGTGGCGACATACGGAAAAGGCGTCGTCAGACGCTACAACGTCTATCGGAACAACGTCACGGTTAGCCTCATCGACGCGCTAGCCGCCATCTATCCCGCCGTGCAGCGCATCACGGGTATCGAGTTTTTTCGCGCGATGGCGCGGTTTCACGTACGCGCCACGCCGCCGGCTTCGCCATTGCTTTTCGAGTACGGCCGCGACTTTCCATCGTTTATCGAAAGATACGAGTACGCGCGTGACATGCCCTGGCTCGCCGATACAGCACGCATCGAGCGTGCGTGGCTTGATGCGTATCACGCTGCGGATGCCGAGCCGCTCGAGGCTGGCACATTCGCGAGTATCGATTCAGGCTCTCTCGCGAACGTTCGCTTCGTCGCCCATCCAGCCGCACGCATCGTGCGCTCGCGTTATCCGGCCGTCGCAATCTTCGCCATGAACCGGGCGGATGCCCCCGGCACGCCGTTGCGTTCGAGCGATGCTGAAGACGCGCTTGTTACGCGGCCGGACGGCGATGTGATCGTCTCGCGGCTGCCAGCAGGCGGTGCCGCGTTCCTTACCGCGCTGATTGAAGGCGTCCCACTCGGCGCCGCCGCGCAGGCCGCCTTCGAGGAGACCAACGCCTTCGACCTGTCGGCCAACCTCGTCGCGATGATTGCGTCCGGCGTATTCACCGCAGTTCAACTGGGAGAATGATCAAATGACTCCGCAAGACTCCAGGTTGCCCTTCCCGGCAACGCTCGCGCACACAATCGGGCGCGCACGGCGTTTCATCGAACGGCTCGCGCAGCCGACGTTGGTGCAGCTCGTGTTGCGCTTCGCGCTGGCTGTGCCGTTCTGGAAATCCGGCATCCTCAAATGGCACGGATTCCTGCAGCTCAACGACACGGCCATCTATCTCTTTACGGACGAGTTCAAGCTCCATCTGCCGGGCGGCCCGTATCCGTTTCCGGCACCGGCCGTGTTTGCGTTCCTGTCCGCGTGTGGCGAAGTATCGTTCCCGGTGCTGCTCGTGCTCGGACTCGGCACGCGCTTCGCCGCCGCAGGCCTGCTGATGATGACCTGTATCATCGAACTGACCGTGCCGGACGGCTGGCCCATCCACATCACATGGGCGGCCATGGCGCTCGGTATCGCCGCATGGGGTCCTGGCGCAATATCAATCGACTACCTGCTTGGGGACCGCGCGCACCGGTCATGAAGACGCGGGATCTGGTCAGTCAGCTTGCGCGTGAGGCCTCGCCCGTCGAGCATAACGCCGTGCCGAGGCTGCTCAACCGCGCGCTGATCCGCGGCCTGGCCGGCAGCGCGACCCTGCTTGTCGCGCTATACGGCGTGCGTAGCGACATGCCCGAGCTGATTCTCACGACAATGTTCTGGGTGCGGCTCGCATTCCCGCTCGCCGTCGTCGCGACTGCCATGAAGCTCGCGGAACGACTCGGCCGTCCCGGTGCACCGATCAAACTCGCCTCGTTCGCTGTAGCGTTGCCTATCGCAACGATGCTGTTCTCCGCAGGCAGCATCCTGCTGGCAACGCCACATGGATATCGGCTTCAATTGATGCTCGGCACGACGTGGCGCACGACGACGGCGAGCATCGTGCTGCTGTCGCTTCCGTCGCTTGCTGCGATGATACATGCGATGAGGCAACTCGCGCCGACACATCTCGCACTGGCCGGCGCGGGCTCAGGCCTTTTGGCAGGAGCACAGGGATTGCTCGTCTACTCGCTGTATTGTTCGGAGATGGCAGTACCGTTTTGGGGGGTCTGGTACGTGCTTGCCATCATCGTCACGACCGCCGTCGGCGCGGTCATCGCGCCCCGCTGTCTACGCTGGTAACACGCACTGCGACGTTGACCGGTTCAGCACCACGACGATCTAGCCGGCGACACCGCCCCTTCGCGAGCGCGGGTTGGGCCATCGTCGCCAGTGCCGTCTCGAACTGGCTGGTCACGTTCAGGTAACCATGCCGACGATGGCACCTCTCCGTGTCGGGAACCTGCGCTGCAGAGTTTCAAGGTGCAGCCTCGAGGAAACCAAGATAGCGATAAGTGGCTTCCGGTTCGGAGGTCGCAAAGATACACCGGGCATCGATTGAATTCAGCGTCTCAACACTCCTTCGCTGATTGGAAACGAAAGTCCACTGGCTCGCCAAAGTCTCACCGGCCACGCGACCTCGGGATTTCTCCATTGCATTCAGCGCCGCGTCCCTGTCGACCTTGAAGACCGAGAATCCTTCATTCGCGAGAGCACAGTGCCTCAGTCCCAACACGTTGCATATGTCGTCCTTTCTGGGAGCGTCCACAATATCCGCCAGGCGTGCCTGCTTTATCAGCTCGACAGTAGCCGCGTCCATCAATCGCCCCTGGGCCAGGTAGAGCGGCTTTTCAGCGGTCCAGGCGTCTGGCGGACAAGATTTCGTCGAAGGAACCAACTCGAGCGACGGGTTTACCTCAGCGGGGTAAATGCGGCAGACTCCAGGCCGTTTCTCGTATGCACCGCATCGCATATCGTCGAGGAGATTCGGGCATGGCCCGCTGAACGAGGCCACGAAAGTTGCAATTACGCGTATAGGGAGCGCTCCGCACATCGCGGGAAACGACCGGCCCTTTTTGTGTGCGGCCTGCAAATTGTCGCCAGGAGGTTCACTTGGCCAAGGGATTGCCTCTACGAATATCTCAAGCTCGCCATCGTCCTTCAACCAGCTTTCAGCCTCATTCAGGCTTAGTGGAAGCCGCAGATCATGACAACATTGCCCGCAGAGCGTGCATGAGAAGTGAATCGACCTGGCATCCATCCTGGGAATCCTGATTGAGCGATTTTGCTTAAAGGCTTTATATGCTTGTCGGCAGCTAAACGCCCGCTGCGTCGACAACAAGTTCGCTGCAAACAGCGTTCTGGTTACACCCGGTTCAAAAAATCACTTAGCGTGGCTTGTTCAGCAATGCGTACACGGGTCGCAACAAGCCCTCGAGCAACTCGCGCTCCGGTCTGGCGCGCGCGAGGACCCGGATGCCAAGCAACATGCTCAAAAGCGTCCGGGCAATGTCGTCCGCCGATTGCTGATCCGATATCTCACCGCTGCGCTGTCCGGCCTGGACACAGCGTCGAAAAAAAGCCTCGACTTGCACGAGCACGCCAGCAATAGTCTCCTGAAACTCCGGGTCGTGTGGCGCAACCTCGAGAGCGGA
This sequence comes from Paraburkholderia heleia NBRC 101817, assembly GCF_000739775.1. GTDB lineage: Bacteria > Pseudomonadota > Gammaproteobacteria > Burkholderiales > Burkholderiaceae > Paraburkholderia > Paraburkholderia heleia. The sequence goes on from NZ_BBJH01000063.1 coordinate 31,282, forward strand.
GTTGACGAGCAGACACCCCTTCCGATCCTTATCGGAGATCGAACGCTCGACAATCTCCTGGAAGAACGAAGTGATTGCATCCTTCGGCGGCAGATGTTCGAAGCGGGATACCCGGTCGCCAAAGCTCTGTACAACATAATGCGCCAGCGCCTTTCGAAAGAGCGATCGCTTGTCCCCGAATGCGTTGTAGAGACTCGCTCCCGTGATGCCCATGCTCTGTGCAAGCTCCCGCACCGATGTCGCTTCGTATCCGTGAACCCAGAAGCGGTGAACCGCTGCGTCAAGCACGGCATGTTCGTCAAACTCGCGCGGTCGAGCCATTTTGTCCTCTTCTCACCTCTGATGGCCCATCGGCCGAAATTGCATGTACGACATCGTTCGGCTATTCTAAAGCAGTTGCTCTAAAATCAGTGTCTCCGGCTGGCAAGCCGAATCTCGATGTGCAAACCAACTGTATTTGTGTTGATAGCACACGTAATGATATTGAAAGATCATGATCCACTTCTACTTTCACCCAACACCTAATCCGGCAAAGATCGCGCTCTTCCTCGAAGAAACCGGGCTCGCATACGAACTGCGGCCAGTCGATACCAAGAAGGGGCATCAGCACCTGGAGGATTTCAGGCGCGTCAATCCGAACGGCAAGGTACCTGCAATCATTGATACGGATGGGCCGGAAGGGAAAGAAGTACGAGTGTTCGATTCGAGTGCCATTCTGCTCTACCTGGCAGAGAAAACGGGGAAGTTCCTGGGTGGAGCGTCCGACCGCCCTGAAATGCTGTCGTGGTTGTTCTTCATCAGTTCAGGACTCGGCCCGTTCTCGGGGCAGTCGGTGCATTTCCAGCACGCTGCGCCCGAAAAACTGCCGTATGCCATCAATCGCTTCCGCAGTGAAGCCGAGAGGCACTACCGCGTGCTCGACGAACATCTGCAAACCCGGCACTACATGCTGGGTGACGACTATTCCATCGTCGACATGTCGCTCTGGGGCTGGGTCGCACGAGTCACGTTCGTGCTTCCAGGAAGCGATGACCCACTAGCGCAATTCCCTAACCTGAAACGCTGGTTCTCTGCGGTTGACGCGCGTCCTGCCGCGGTTCGCGCCCGAAGCGTCGGGACGGACCATACATTCAAGCAAGAGATGGATGAAGAGGCTCGCCGGGCCCTGTTTCCGTCCAACTATCGTTCATAGCCTGGGCGACGAACCCAGCAGGTCCGATGGACAGCGGAAATCCCAACGGGCTTCGCACCTCACGCTCACAGAACCACTGTCATGAAAATCACCCAGCAGCGAGTCCTGATTACCGGCGGCTCAAATGGCATCGGCGTGCCGGGCGGAATTGATATCCTGGTGAACAACGTAAAGGCAGGAAACCGCGAAGACCCGGAAGCGCTGGACCGCCGTTTCTCCGCTCTCAAACCCCAGCTCGCGCAAGCCGTTCGCGATCACTCAGCGTGATAACGCTGGAGAAGACTTTTGTACAACGCGGAACATCGTCTGAAAGCGTCCTTTAAGGCCAGTCTCGAAGGCGACGCAGATGCGTATCGAGACTTTCTCGCTGAGTTGACACGTCATCTTCGCGGTTATTTGCGCAAGCGACTTCCCCACTTTCATGACGATGTCGAGGATCTGGTTCAGGAGATTCTCCTGGCGGTGCATAATGCGCGTCATACATACAGGCCTGGTGAGCCACTGACGGCGTGGGTACACGCAATTGCGCGTTACAAGCTGATGGACTTCTTCCGGGCACGAGCACGAAAGGATGCCCTGACCGATTCGATCGACGACCACGCGGATATTTTCGCGGCTGCCGACGATGAGCCTGCCGACGCGCGGCGAGATATCGGCAAGTTGCTCGCGGACCTGCCAATCAGACAAAAAATGTCGATTTTGCATGTCAAGCTACAGGGACTGTCTGTCGCGGAGGCAGCACGCTTGACTGGACTCTCGGAATCCGCCGTGAAGGTCAGCGTCCACAGAGGCTTGAAAACGCTTGCAGCCAGAGTGCGAGGCACCGTTTGAACACCGAAGAACTTGTCACCCTTCTCGCAACACGGGCAGATCCCGTCGACCCAGGCATAGCGGCGCGCCGGTTCGCCCTGGCGCTACTCGTCGCAGCGCTCGGGTCGCTACTGCTGACGAAGGGCGTATATGGTCTGCGTCCAGACTTGTCGTTTGCGGCGCGGACCGGGCTCTTCTGGGCAAAGTTTGCTCTACCTGCCTGCATCTCGATCGGCGCATTCGCCGCTACCAGCCGTCTCTCGCGGCCCGGCGTTAAAGCGGGTAGAGCATGGTGGGTCGTCGGCGCACCCGTCGTACTGGTCTGGGTTGCGGGAGCACTGCTGGTAGGCGCTGCCGCCCCAGAGGACCGCTCGTCGCTAATCCTGGGGCTTTCCTGGCGATCGTGTCCGTTCAACATCTTGCTGCTCTCGATCCCAGGATTCGTGACGGTGTTCCTCGCCGTAAAGGGACTCGGACCGACCAACCTGCGATTGGCCGGCGCTGCCGCCGCTTTACTGGCTAGTTCCATCGCCACCATGGCGTATTGCTTTCACTGCCCGGAGATGAGCCCTGCCTTTTGGAGCATCTGGTACGTAGCGGGAATGGGTCTTGTCTCAGTAATAGGTGCGATGGCCGGCCCAACACTTTTGCGCTGGTAGCCGCACGATGCGGTGCGTCCCATCTCTCAAGGACCGGCAGTTCACGGTGCAAACCGGCAGTTGCCGCCACTCCCTTACAATGACGTTTTGCACAGCGACGCGAATGCGCCTGTATTTTACGTCACATAGTGAGCTTTTTCCGTCTGAACCCCGAAGAATATGGACAGGCCTATGCCACCGAAACCCCGAAAAGTGACCGACAAGGTGACGAGGGCCGACCTCGAGGAGCTTTCGGAGTTCCGGTATCGTCTCAGGCGATTTTTGCGGGTGTCGGAGGAAATCACGCACGCGGAGGGCGTGACGCCGCTTCAGTACATGCTGATGCTGCATACACGCGCCTTCCCCGACCGCGACTGGGCTACCGTAGGCGAGATCGCGGAACGGCTGCAGGCGTCCTCGCATGGCACTGTGGCGCTCGTCACGCGGTGCGAGGCGGCCGGGCTTGTAGTCCGTGTGCCCAGCGCCCACGACCGCCGTGAGGTGCAGGTACACCTCACACAGGTAGGCGAACGCTGCCTGCTGAGGCTCGCCGCGTTGCACAAGTCGGAGGTGCAGTCTTTTGGCTGGGCATTCAGGGAGGAGAGAGAATAGCGCCCGCCATGGCCGGTCCCGCACGGTCCTCACCGGTGAGGGCGGAAGACCACGCTGGCCAAACGGCTAGTGGCGATAGACCAGGTCGGCGCGCCGGTTCTGGGCCCACGAGGCCTCGTCGTGCCCCTGGGCGACCGGCTTCTCCTTGCCAAGGCTCACCGCTTCGAGTTGGGAGTCAGGCACACCGAGCGCCTCGAGTTCGTGCAATACCGCCTCCGAGCGGCGCTGGCCGAGCGCAAGGTTGTACTCATCCGTGCCCCGTTCATCCGTGTTGCCCTGAATCAGCACATGCTGCGCCGGATGGCTTCGCAAATAGTCGGCGTGCGCGTGCAGCAACTGCAGATCGTCGCTCTTGACCGTGTAGCTGTCGAAATCGAAGTATACGCTGCGCTTCGCCAGCGGACTGTTCGGATTGTTGAGCTCGTCCATTGTCGAGGTCGATCCGGTGACCGGCTGCGAGGTGGCTGCGTTCATGTTGGCCATGCCGGAAGATTCAGGCGCCTTCGTTGCCGAGTGACAACCGGCCAGCAGCGCAAGCAGCAGGATGGCGATAAACGATCGATTCAGGCTCATGACGGGCTCCGGAACCTGGTTGAAGAGCGAAGCATCAAGACTCGGTTTTCGCGGTCCAGTCTAGACATAAATTCGCTGAACTGCCACCGTATTTCGCCCCCGGCAACGGCGCGATGCCTTGAATGCACCCATGCAGCCTCCAGGCTCGATGGTTTAAGTTTCGCTTAAGTTTTTCCGGTTAGATTTGGCGAAATGTCATGCCGTGACCTATCATTGCAGTACGCTTTCAGTGAGCAGTGTGCGTGGTCCCATGACATTGTTGTGTCCTCAGCTTGTCGGACGGAAACGTCCGGTTGCCGTCCGTGGCAGGAGCGGCAACTCATTTCACCCAGCGTCCGCTGGGTTTTTTTTTGATCGTTCATATGCGCGCAACGTCCACCTCGCCCACTTCCCGCT
>NZ_BBJH01000062.1 GCF_000739775.1 Paraburkholderia heleia NBRC 101817
CGAGACGCGCCTGCAGCGCCGCCCGCTCGCCCGCCGGCAGTTGGCCATCGACGAAAGCGCCCAACATCATAAGGTCCTCTTCGGGCGAAGCAGGCGGCACGCCTTCACCCTCGTGTTCGTGGCCGAGATCGTTGTCGTTCATCGTAGCGTCCCCACCACCCTGAGCGGCGCGGTGCGCTGCGCCGGATCGCGCCCCGCATCCTGCACCGGCCCCGTGTCAAGCAACGCCCGCAGATGCTCGCGCGCCCGCGACAGGCGCGACATCACCGTGCCCGCCGGCACTCCGAGCACTGCCGACGCCTCGCTGTAGCTCAACTCCTCCACGCACACGAGCAGCAGCACCTCGCGCTGCGCCGCCGGCAACGCATAGAGCGCACGCTGCAGATCGCGCAGCACGAGACCGTCCACCTCGCCGTGCGGCGCCTCGAGCGTGCGCCACGGCGCGGCTTCATCGTCGACGGCAATCTCGCGCCGGCCGCGCAACTGATCGATGTACAGATGGCGCAGGATGGTGAGCAGCCACGCGCGCAAATTGGTCTGCGGGCGAAACGAAGTCCAGCGCGAGAGCGCACGCTCCGCGGCGTCCTGCACGAGGTCGTCAGCCCAGGCGGGGTCGCCGGTCAGGGCGCGCGCATAGCGGCGCATGGGCCCGAGCTGCGCCACGACCTGCGCTTCGAACTCCGGCGACGGACGACGCAACACGCCGCACGCCGCTCAGTAGCCGCCACCCGACGAGCCGCCCGAACTGCTGGACGACCCCCCGCCCGAATTCATGTCGCTGCAGGCCGTGAGGCCGGCTCCCGCGACGCCTGCCAGCGCCGCACAAACGAGACACGCGAGAGCTTTGCGAAACCGCTCCATGATCACCTCCTTTGACAGTTCATCGCCGATATTGCGTTAAACGTTGCAGCCGGTGCGCTTATTCCGCGCAAGCGGCGATTTCGCCTTTCGTGTGCCGCCGCACGGAACGAAGCCCTCGGGCCCCGCGAGAATCGTTGCAAGCGGATCGAAATACAGCGTGTCAGCGGGCGATCCGGCCTCGAATCGGTCGAGCATGGCCCGCCGTCATGGACTACGCTGTGTGAGTGAGTGCATGCGCGTCGAAAGGTCGCGCGGGTCTGACGATCCGCGGGCGTATCGTCGGCAGGCCTCTTTCCGAAAACCGCGGTCGCTGCCATCGCAGCCTGTCATCCGGACGCGCCGCTTCCCGGCAGCCGACGACGAGGGACGCAGCGATGCATTTTTCGTCAATCTGCGGTCGCGGCCGCGAGCCGGTATAGTTCTGCAGTAAGCTTACTTCCCCGCACGCGCGCTTCACCGACAAGGTAGAATCGCGGCGAGCAAACGTTTCCAACTGATTGCGGCATTGCGCCGCCTGGCCAAACCTAGTCCATGCCTTCCGCAGAATCGCACCCGCAAAACGACTTCATGAATGCCGCGCGTAAGGAAAGAAAGCGCGTGGAAATTTATCTGGTCAACGGCATTCGCCTGACCGGATGCATCGAGTCGTTCGATCAGTACCTGGTGATGCTGCGCACGCCCGTCGGCCTGCAAGGCATCTACAAGCGCGCCATTTCGACCATCCAGCTCGACACCGGCACTCGTCCGGGTCCGCGCCCGGGCGGCGCTCGCAGCTCGCACGGCGAGCATACGAGCCGCGGCCCGCACGGCAGTCACGGCGGCCATGGCCCGCGCGAACAACGAGAACCGCGTGAATCGCGCGAGCCGCGTGAGAACTGGTCGGCGCCGTCCGGCGCGCCATCGGGCGCATCGAGCGCCCCCGGCAACGACCGTGGCGCCCAGGACGGCCCCGTCGTCGTCACGCGCCGCCGCCGCCTCTACGGCGCGGTGAACAACGGCGGCAACGGCGGCGAAGGCTCGGGCAACAGCTGAGCCGCTGCTGGCTGGCGCACCCGCTGCACGGTGCGCCAGTCGCGTCGATCTTCAGTACGGCACGGGCGCGCCTTGGCGCGCCCGCTTGTTTGCGCGCGCCGATTCTTGTACTGCGGTGCAGACGGTGGAACGAAACGGAACGCGACCGCTTCCGAGACGGTCTGACAGCCGTGGCTTGCGGTCACGATTCTGGCTTTGCGTTATTCTGGTCGTAACGCATATCGCCACGGAGACCGCCATGAGCGCATCCAAGCCGAAAGCCCCGCAACCCTCACAGAAAGATCCGCTCGACGAAGCCCTCGACGAAACCTTCCCGGCCAGCGATCCGATCGCCGTCGATCCCTCGCCTACTGGCGCTCAGCCGAAACCCCATTCCGCAGACGAAACCCACAAGGGCCGCGACGCGCATCGCCACGGCAAGCATTGAGCGCGGCCTGAACGATCGCATCATGAAAAAAGGCGGAACGTCCATGACGTTCCGCCTTTTGCGTGCTGCATCCGGGTGTTTCGCTCGCCCCGTCGCACGATGGGGCGCCTGGCGGGCGCCGGCGCGCCACCTGCCTGCGATCAGCGGATCGGCAGACCGCCTTCCACTTGTTGCTGCAGTTCGCGCACCTGACGCTGAACCGTGCGCAGCTGCGCCTGGGCAGCCGTCTTCTGCGCCTGCAATGCGTTCGCCTGATCGCGGCCCTGCTTCTGCTGGTCCGCAACAAGCGCCTGCTGCTCGCGCGCGATGGCGAGATCCGCCTGGAGCCGGTTCGCGTGATCCTGTGTGAGCGCGATCATGCGGTCCGTGAATGCCTTCTGCGCTTCGAGGCGCGTGCGGCGGATTTCCACCTCGGCGAGCTGTCCCGACTTCACCGCGAAGTCGTGATAGATAGCTTCAGCGCGCATCTCGTCGCTCGTCTTGATCACGCGCCAGAAGGTCTTGTTCTGGAATAGCGTGACGTAGTACGTCATTTCCTTGCCGTAAAACAGCAAGCTTGCCCCATACGAGCCGTTGTAGGTCGTGCGCAGCTCGGCGAGCTCCTGGCCCCGCAGCATCTGCTGCAGCTCGGCGACGTTGCCCGCCGCGTTTTGCTTCGCTTCATCCGGCGTGAGCCCGCCCGGCGGGCTCGCTGCCAGAGGCAGCGCTGGGGTCGCGGCCTGCTCGTCCTGCACGGCGGGTGCGGCGTTGGTCTGTGCTACGGGCGCCGCTGCTGCATTCGCTGCAGCTGAATTGTCAGGCGGCGTCTGTGCGCAGCCCGTACCGATTCCCCCGATTAATACCAGCGCCGCCAAGGCGGTGCGACGAACTCTCCACTTGTAGTCCATGTAGTACCTGTTTTGAACAGTTCTAATTTTTACAAATCGGCACAATTATTACTCACTTTCACGTGTTTCGGGTCCCTCGTAGAAAATTTACCGATTGCGTGTCTTTTCCCACAACACCCGGCAAGTATTTTTCAGGGAATTGTGCGGTGTTCTGCATCGCCGGCCGTTCTGGTCCAACGGGACGAGGAGGCCGACCAGACTAGAGTGCCTTCTCTCAAACGCGCGCGGCGCTTTCCAGTATCCTGCCCTCACCTTGCGGCGCGCCAGGCGCGACGCACGGTCAGCATCGACACGACAAACAACATCAGTGGAGGAAGACATGAACCTGGTCATGGGACGCGCGGTACGCCATGTTGCGCTTGCGAGTGCACTGCTGTGCGGCGCCCTCGCCGCGCACGCTCAAACCGACACGCCAGTCGGCGTCTGGCAGACCATCGACGATCACACCGGCCAGCCGAAGGCGCTCGTGCAGATCAGCGCCGACGCCAACGGCGACCTGAGCGGCAAGGTCATCAAGGGACTCGGCGCGAACGACCAGCCCGACCGGCGCTGCACGGCCTGCACCGACTCGCGCAAGGATCAGCTGATCCTCGGCATGACGATCATCGACAGCATGAAGAAGACCGCTGAGGGCTATGACGGCGGGCACATTCTCGACCCCGAGAACGGCAAGGTGTACCGGTGCAAGATGCATACGGAAGACGGCGGCCAGAAACTCGTCGTGCGCGGCTATATGGGCATTTCGCTGCTTGGACGCTCACAGACGTGGGTACGTCAGCAGTGAATGCATGAGTGAGCGGATCGACCTGCGGACCGGTGCTCGAACCGGCAGGAGACCTGAGAGACGAAACCGGCCGAAGCGCATACACGAGCCGCTTCGGCCCGCCTTCCCAGGCGTCGACGTTACACTCTGTGACGATACACGCACCGGTAGCGAAAAGGCGGCGATGACGCGGACGCCACCGATACGAACGCCGAATTGCGCACCGTGTTGCGCGCCGAATTGCGCACCGCCTTCTGCCTGCGCGCTGCCTTTTCTGCGCGGCTCGCGCGCTTGCGCATGCGCGCTTCGATGGTGTCGCACAACCTCACGCCGTCTTCGCCGAACAACTCGCCCATCACGCGCTTGAGCGCGCCGGTGTAGTGCCACGTCTTGAAGCGGCGATGGCAGGTTTGATACGAAGGGTAGCGGCGCGGCATGGCCGACCAGTTCGCACCGCTGTACATGACCCACAGCACGCCATTGAGCACCGCGCGCGTATTGGTGAGCGGCCGCCCGCGCAGCTCGGTGCGCGGGCGCAGTTCGGGCAGGAGCAGCATCACGCGCTGCCATTCGTCGTCGGTAATATCGCGATGCGGGGTCATGGCGGATCCTTTGTCAGAGGGTGTGCCGACAAACGATATCCACCCGCCCCCGCCGCCCATATCAGACGAGTCCGAATCCTGAAAAACGTGGCGCAGCTGCGCCCACGGGCCGCACTTGTGGCGCGGGCGCCGTGCGCTCAGGTCAAGGCCGTATCGACGATGCGGCGCGGCGTTTCGAGATACTCCTTCGACTGCATTTCGACGATGCGCGACACCGTGCGCGTGAACTCGTTGGCCATCGGGCCTTCCACGTAGAGGTCTTCGGGCGGCACCGCGGCCGACATCAGCAGCTTGACCTTGTGGTCGTAGAACACGTCGATGAGCCAGGTGAAGCGGCGTGCTTCGGACTGCATACGAGGCGTCATCTGCGGCACGCCGGAGAGGATCACGGCGTGGAAGCGGCTCGCCAGTTCCAGATAGTCGTTCTGCGAGCGCGGCCCGCCGCACAGCGTCGCGAAATCGAACCACACGACGCCATCGGCCTTGCGCAGCGCCTTCAGTTCGCGCTTTTCGATGCGCAGCAGCGGGCTTTCGTCGGGGACTGCAGCGAGCTGCGCGAACGAGTGGCGCAACGCCTTGTCGGCGGCGGCGCCGAGCGGCGTGTGATAGACCTCGACCTGCGCAAGCGTGCGCTGTCGATAGTCGACGCCCGCATCGACGTTGAGCACGTCGAGCTGACTCTTGATCAACTCGATCGCCGGCAGCATGCGGTCGCGATGCAGGCCGTCGGGATAGAGCAGATCGGGATCGTAATTGGACGTCATCACGAACTGCACGCCGTTCTCGAAGAGACGGTCGAGCAGACGGTAGAGGATCATCGCGTCGGCGATATCCGAGACGTGGAATTCGTCGAAGCAGATCAGTCGATAACGCTTTGCAATGCGGCGCGCGAGTTCGTCGAGCGGATCGGCCTGGCCCTTGAGTTCTTCGAGCTCACGGTGCACCTCGCGCATGAATTCGTGAAAGTGCAGACGCGTCTTGCGCTGCAGCGGCACGACCGCATAGAAGCTGTCCATCAGGAAGCTCTTGCCGCGCCCCACGCCGCCCCACATGTACACGCCGCGCGGCAGGTCGGGGTGAATGAGGAACTTCTTGAAGGCGTTCGAACGCCGCGACTTGTATGCGACCCACTCGTCGTAGCACCGCTGCAGCCGGTCGATCGCGGCGCGTTGCGCCGTATCGGGCTGGTATCCCCGCTTCTGCAGTTCGTTTTCGTAGTATTCGGTGACGTTCATTTTCCGGGTCGCAAATGAGCAAAGGCGGGAGAGCAAAAGCCCACCCGCCTCCGTACGTGATGCCGGGTATTGCGGAGCAGAGCAGCCCAATAAAGCCGGCCGCCCCGCCCTTGGCGCTTACATGTTCAGCGCGCGCTTGTCAGTGGCGAGTGCAGCTTCGCGCATGACTTCGGACAGCGACGGGTGCGGATGGCAGATGCGGCCGATGTCTTCGGCGGCAGCCTTGAATTCCATCGCCACCACGGCTTCCGCGATCAGGTCCGATGCGTTGGCCGAGATGATGTGCACGCCGAGCAGCTCGTCGGTTTTGGCATCGGCGATCATCTTCACGAAGCCGTCCGACTTGTTGATGCCCAGTGCGCGGCCGTTCGCCATGAACGGGAACTGGCCCGTCCTGATTTCACGGCCTTCTGCCTTGAGCTGCTGCTCCGTCTTGCCGACCCATGCGATTTCCGGCTCGGTGTAGATCACCCACGGAATGCAGTTGTAGTCGATGTGCGGCTTCTGGCCGTCGATGATCTCGGCCACCAGCACGCCTTCGTCTTCGGCCTTGTGCGCGAGCATCGGGCCGCGCACCACGTCGCCGATCGCGTACACGTTCGGCACCGACGTTGCGCAGTGGCCGTCCACGTCGATGAAGCCACGCTCGTTGGCCTTCAGGCCGATCGCTTCGAGACCGAGGTTGTCGGTGTTCGGCACGCGGCCAACCGACACGATCAGGCGGTCGGCTTCGAGCACTTGCGCGTTGCCGTCCTTGTCCGTGTAGTGGATCGTGACGTTCTTGTCCGTCGCCTTGACTTCGCCCACCTTCACGCCGACGTGAATGTCGAGACCCTGCTTCTTGAAGAGCTTCGCCGCTTCCTTCGCGAGCGCCTGGTCGGTCGCGCCGAGGAATTCCGGCAGCGCTTCGAGGATCGTGACGTCGGCACCGAGGCGGCGCCACACCGAGCCCAGTTCCAGACCGATCACGCCTGCGCCGATCACAGCCAGCTTCTTCGGCACGCTGTCGAACGTGAGCGCGCCTTCGTTGTCGGAGATGATCTTGTTGTCGACCGGAATGCCAGGCAGATGACGCGCCTTCGAGCCCGTCGCGATGATCACGTTCTTCGCCGTGACGACTTCGGTTTCGCCTTCGCCGCTCACTTCGATCTGCACGCCGGCTTCGCTCTTGCCGGTGAACTTGCCATGGCCCTTGAGCCACGTGATCTTGTTCTTGCGGAACAGGAATTCGATACCCTTCGTCATCTTCTCGACGATGCCTTCCTTGCGGGCGAGCATCTTCGCGACGTCGATCTTCACGTCGGAGACGTTGATGCCGTGATCGGCCAGGTGATGCTGGGCGTTCTCGAACTCTTCCGACGAGGCGAGCAGCGCCTTCGACGGAATGCAGCCGACGTTCAGGCAGGTGCCGCCGAGCTTCAGCGCGCCGGCCGGGTTCTTCCACTTTTCGATACACGCAACCGACTTGCCGAGCTGCGCGGCGCGGATCGCCGCGATATAGCCGCCGGGGCCGGCGCCGATCACGACGACGTCAAATTCTTTGGACATGGTCATCCTTTCGAGACGTGAGCGCGGCACGCGGAGCCCGATTTCCGGAGTCCGCGCGCACGGCGCTCAGTATGAGACTTGATGCTTGATGAGGCCGATCTTTACAGGTCGAGCAGCAGACGAGCCGGATCTTCCAGCGCGTCCTTCATCGCGACCAGCGACAGGACGGCTTCGCGGCCGTCGATGATGCGGTGGTCGTACGACATCGCGAGGTAGTTCATCGGGCGGATCACGATCTGGCCGTTCTCCACCACGGCGCGTTCCTTCGTGGCATGCACGCCGAGGATCGCCGACTGCGGCGGGTTGATGATCGGAGTCGAGAGCATCGAGCCGAACACGCCGCCGTTCGAGATCGAGAACGTACCACCCGTCATTTCTTCGATCGAAAGCTTGCCGTCCTTGGCCTTCTGGCCGAATTCGGCGATCTTCTTCTCGATGTCGGCGAGGCTCATCTGGTCTGCATTACGCAGGATGGGCACCACCAGACCGCGCGGCGAACCGACCGCGATACCGATGTCGAAGTAGCCGTGATAGACGATGTCGTTGCCGTCGATCGACGCGTTGACGAGCGGGAACTTCTTGAGGGCGTGAACCGCGGCCTTCACGAAGAACGACATGAAGCCGAGCTTCACGCCGTGTTCCTTCTCGAACTTGTCCTTGTACTTGTTGCGCAGCTCCATGACCGGCGCCATGTTCACTTCGTTGAACGTCGTGAGGATGGCGTTGGTTTGCTGCGACTCGAGCAGACGCTCGGCGATACGCGCACGCAGACGCGACATCGGCACGCGCTGTTCCGGACGGTCGTTGAGCCAGCTCGCAGCCGAGGCCGGTGCGTTGACTTGCGGCAGCGACGGCTTGGCGGCAGCCGGCTTCGCAGCCGGTGCGGCCGCGGGAGCGGCCTTCGGCGCGCCCGCGCCCAGCACGTCCTGCTTCGTGATGCGGCCGTCACGGCCGGTGCCGGCGACGTCGCCGCCCGACAGACCCTTCTCGGCCATCAGCTTGTTCGCTGCGGGCGAGGCGATCGCGCTGCTTGCCGTCGATGCGGCAGCGGCTGCGACCGGAGCGGCAGCCGGTGCAGCGGTGGGCGCAGCAGCCACGGCGGCTGCGGGAGCCGCAACGGCGCCAGCCTTGGCTTCCGTGTCGATCTTCGCGATCACTTGTTCGCTCGTGACGGTTGCGCCGTCGCCCACGAGGATCTCGGCCAGCACGCCGGCAGCCGGCGCGGGCACTTCGAGCACGACCTTGTCGGTTTCGATCTCGATGACGACTTCGTCCTGGGCGATCGCTTCGCCCGGCTTCTTCTTCCACTGCAGCATCGTGCCTTCCGACACCGACTCCGAAAACTGCGGGACCTTCACTTCTACGATAGCCATGTGATTTTCCTGAATACTTTTTCGGGGACATCCCCGTATGACGAACCGGGTCGCGCACTTGAGCGCGGGAAAGCGCGCGTTGAATCCGCACGCTTTCCCGGTTCGATTGCCCTAGTGCTTACTTCGCGACCTGCGCGCCCTTCAGGCGGCCGAATGCACCTTCGATCAGCGCCTTCTGCTGCTCGTAGTGCTTCGCGTAGTAGCCAACAGCCGGCGATGCGGAAGCAGGACGGCCGCTGTACGCGAGCTTCATGCCTTCCTTCATGCCTTCCTTCAGGTGGTGCTCGATGTAGAACCACGGGCCCTGATTCTGCGGCTCGTCCTGCACCCAGACCACTTCGGTCGCGTTGTCATACTTCTTCAGCTCCGCTTCGAACTGCTTGTGCGCAAACGGATAGAGCTGTTCGATACGGATGATCGCGACGTCGTTCGCCTTTGCTTCGCGGCGGTGTGCGACGAGGTCGAAGTACACGCGGCCCGAGCAGGCGACCACGCGCTTGACCTTCTTCGCGTCGATCGCTTCGTCCACTTCGCCGATGACCGGCTGGAACGTGCCCTTCGCCAGTTCGGACAGATCCGACACGGCTTCCTTGTGACGCAGCAGCGACTTCGGCGTGAAGATGATGAGCGGCTTGCGGAACAGACGGATCATCTGGCGACGCAGCACGTGGAAGATCTGGGCCGGCGTGGTCGGCTGAACGACCTGCATGTTGTGCTCGGCGCACAGCTGCAGGAAACGCTCGATACGCGCCGACGAGTGCTCCGGGCCCTGGCCTTCGTAGCCGTGCGGCAGCAGCATCGTGAGACCCGACACGCGGCCCCACTTCACTTCGCCCGACGAGATGAACTGGTCGATCACGACCTGCGCACCGTTGACGAAGTCGCCGAACTGGCCTTCCCACGCGACGAGCGTGTTCGGCTCGGCGGTCGAGTAGCCGTATTCGAAGCCCAGCACGGCCTCTTCCGAGAGCACCGAGTCGATCACCGTGAACTGCGCCTGGTTCTCGCCGATGTTCTGCAGCGGCACGTACGTGCCGTCGTCCCAACGTTCGCGGTTCTGGTCGTGCAAAACCGCGTGGCGGTGCGTGAACGTGCCGCGGCCCGAGTCCTGGCCCGTCAGGCGAACGGCGTAGCCCGAAGCGACCAGCGATGCAAACGCGAGGTGTTCGCCCATGCCCCAGTCGAGCTTCGCTTCGCCCTTGCCCATCGCGCGGCGGTCGTTGATGACGCGCTCGACGAGCGGGTGAACCTTGAAGTTCTCGGGGATCGTGGTGATGCGCTCAGCCAGACGCTTGAGTTCGGCGAGCGGCACTGCCGTATCGGCGGCGTCGGTCCACTTGCGGTTCAGGAACGGAACCCAGTCCACCGCGTACTTGCTCTTGTAGTTCGAGAGCACGGGGTCGACCGTATGGTGGCCTTCGTCCATCGCGGCGCGGTAGGCCTTGACGTAGTTGTCCGCGTCTTCAGCCGTGATCAGACCTTGCTGCACGAGCTTCTCGGCGTACAGCGCGCGGGTGCCCGGGTGCTTCGCGATCGTCTTGTACATCAGCGGCTGCGTGACCGCCGGCGTGTCCTGCTCGTTGTGGCCGAGCTTGCGGAAGCAGATGATGTCGACCACGACATCCTTGTGGTACTGCATGCGGAATTCGACCGCGAGCTGGATAGCCAGCACGACCGCTTCCGGATCGTCGCCGTTCACGTGCAGCACCGGCGCTTCGATCATCTTGACCACGTCGGTACAGTAGAGCGTCGAACGCGCGTCGCGCGGGTCCGAGGTCGTGAAGCCGATCTGGTTGTTGATGACGATGTGCAGCGTGCCGTGCGTGCCGTAGCCGCGCGTTTGCGCGAGGTTCAGCGTTTCCATCACGACGCCCTGGCCTGCGAAGGCCGCGTCGCCGTGGATCTGCACCGGCAGCACCTGCAGGCCGTCTGCATCGCCGCGGCGATCCATACGGGCCTTCGCCGAACCTTCGACCACCGGGTTGACGATTTCGAGGTGCGACGGGTTGAACGCGAGCGACAGGTGGACCGGGCCGCCTTCGGTCGCGACGTCCGACGAGAAGCCTTTGTGGTACTTCACGTCGCCTGCCGGCAGGTCGTCGACGTGCTTGCCTTCGAATTCGGCGAAGAGGTCAGCCGGCATCTTGCCGAGCGTATTGACGAGCACGTTCAGACGGCCACGGTGAGCCATGCCGATGACGATTTCCTGCACGCCCTTCGCGCCGGCGTGACGAACGACTTCGTCCATCGCGGCGATGAAGGACTCGCCGCCTTCGAGCGAGAAGCGCTTCTGGCCGACGTACTTGGTGTGCAGGAAGCGCTCGAGGCCTTCGGCGGCCGTCAGGCGCTGCAGGATGTGCTTCTTCTTGTCAGCCGTGAAGTTGGGCGTCGAGCGGATCGACTCGAGACGCTCCTTCCACCAGCGCTTTTGTTCGGGATCGCTGATGTACATGTACTCGGCGCCGAGCGTGCCGCAGTACGTATCGCGCAGCGCCTTGACGATCTCGCGCAGCGACGCGCGCTCGAAACCGAAGTACAGGTTCGTGGCGCTGAACGTCTGGTCCATGTCGGCTTCAGTGAAGTCGTAGAACGCAGGCTCGAGTTCGGGAATGTTCGGACGTTCGCGGCGCTTGAGCGGATCGAGATTGGCCCATTGCGAGCCGAGGAATCGATAGGCGCCAATCAGGGACTGAACGTAGACTTGCTTGCGTGCCGTGGCGAGGTCTTCGCCGCCGCCGCGCGGAATAAATGCGTTGGCCTTCGCGCGTTGGGCGAAGGATTCGACGATCGGCCCGTGGGCGATGTCGTTGTCGGCCGTGCCACTCGACGACGGCACGTTTTGCAGTGCGTCGAAGTATTCACGCCAGGTGTCCGGAACGGACGCAGGGTTGTCAAGATATGCTTCGTATAGCTCTTCGACATACGGAGCATTGCCGCCGAACAAATAGGAGTTCAGCTGGAATTGCTTCATCGTTTCCGACATTTACGCTCACCTTTCTTCGAGTTTCTCGAGAAATAGCGGGTTACTCAACCTTCCGCGCCACGGCCTGACCGTTTAGCGGATTGCGAATCAAGTCTGCTTGGAAGGACCTAAATCATGCATCCGCGGAGTATAGCGCATATGCGCATCTCGCCACAGGATGCAATGCGACCGAACACCACGCGGGAAGCCTTTCTACACGGGCCCTTGCGGCATTCGCAACGCACTCTTCCTGCACCGCAATGCAATCCCCGCCAGACGCAAAAAAGCCGCCCGTAAAGCGGCGGCTTTTCTGTGAGTCTGTTTGCATTGCAGTGCGGAAAAGCGCTAAAAGTGCAAATTACTCGGCAGCGCCTTCGCGGCTCGCGCGGCGACGCTCGTGCTCTTTGAGGTGACGCTTGCGCAAACGGATCGACTGCGGCGTGACTTCCACGAGTTCGTCGTCGTCGATGAACTCCACAGCGTATTCGAGCGACATCTGGATCGGCGGCACGAGGCGCACGGCTTCGTCGGTGCCCGAGGCGCGCACGTTGGTGAGCTGCTTGCCCTTGATCGGGTTCACGACGAGGTCGTTGTCGCGGCTGTGAATGCCGATGATCATGCCTTCGTACAGCGCGTCGCCCGGCTTCACGAACATGCGGCCGCGGTCCTGCAGCTTCCACAGTGCGTAGGCGACGGCGGCGCCGTCGTCCTGCGAGATCAGCACGCCGTTGCGGCGCTCGCCGAGCGTGCCTTCCTTGACCGGGCCGTAGGCGTCGAACACGTGGCTCATGAGGCCCGTGCCGCGCGTGAGCGTCATGAACTCGCCCTGGAAGCCGATCAGGCCGCGGGCCGGAATGCGGTACTCGAGACGCGTGCGGCCGCGGCCGTCCGAAGCCATGTCGAGCATTTCGCCCTTGCGGCGGCCCAGTTCTTCCATCACCCCGCCCTGGTGGCCGTCCTCGACGTCCACGGTCAGCAGTTCGTACGGCTCCTGCTTCACGCCGTCGACTTCGTGCAGCACCACGCGCGGACGCGACACGGCCAGCTCGTAGCCTTCGCGGCGCATGTTTTCGATCAGGATCGTGAGGTGCAGTTCGCCACGGCCCGACACTTCGAACGTCGTTTCGTCGCCGGTGTCCTTCACGCGCAGCGCGACGTTGTGGTTCAGCTCCTTCGTGAGACGGTCGCGGATCTGGCGGCTCGTCACGAACTTGCCTTCGCGGCCTGCGAGCGGCGACGAGTTCACGAGGAAGTTCATCGTCAGCGTGGGCTCGTCCACCGTGATCATCGGCAGCGCTTCGGGGGTGTCGACCGCGCAGATCGTCGCGCCGATGCCGATGTCTTCGATGCCGTTGATCAGCACGATGTCGCCGGCTTCGGCCGATTCGACCTGCACGCGCTCGAGGCCGCTGAACGACAGCACCTGGTTGATCTTGCGGTTCATGACCTCGCCTTCCGGACCGAAGCGCAGCGCCACTTGCTGACCCGGCTTGATGCGGCCGCGCTTGATACGGCCCACGCCGATACGGCCGACGTAGGTCGAGTAGTCGAGCGAGGTGATCTGCAGCTGCAGCGGGCCTTCCGGATCGGCGTCGCGCACCGGCACGTGCTCGAGGATCGCCTCGAACAGGGGACGCATGTCGCCTTCGCGCGCGTCGGCGGAAAGCGACGCATAGCCGTTCAAACCCGAGGCGTACACCACCGGGAAGTCGAGCTGCTCTTCGGTCGCGCCGAGCTTGTCGAACAGGTCGAAGGTCTGGTTGATCACCCAGTCGATACGAGCGCCCGGACGGTCGATCTTGTTGACGACGACGATCGGCTTCAGGCCGAGCGCGAGCGCCTTCTTCGTGACGAAGCGCGTTTGCGGCATCGGGCCTTCCACGGCGTCGACGAGCAGCAGCACCGAGTCGACCATCGAGAGCACGCGCTCCACTTCGCCGCCGAAGTCGGCGTGGCCCGGGGTGTCGACGATGTTGATGTGAGTGCCTTCGTACTCGACCGCGCAGTTCTTCGCGAGAATCGTGATCCCGCGCTCTTTTTCGATGTCGTTCGAGTCCATGACGCGTTCGGCGACCTGCTGGTTGTCGCGGAAGGTGCCGGACTGGCGCAGCAGTTGGTCGACGAGCGTGGTCTTGCCGTGGTCGACGTGGGCAATGATGGCGATGTTGCGAAGAGCGCGGGACATAGGAACCTGGGTACAGTTGAGTGCGCCGCGCATGCCCTGCTGGCAGGCCCGGCGAGGGCGCGCGGCCGCCGCTTCGATCCGCCCCGCAACGACTGCCGGCGGGTCAATTCAGCATCGCTGCAATGACGCACTTTGGGAACCTGAAATTATAGCACGCGCGGATGAATTGATCTCGCGCATATCAGGGAGCACCCTGGATCGGGGCGGCCGGCGTCGCAACCGCGCAACGCGGGCAAGGATCCGGTGAGCACCCGGCGCGGCGCTCACGCCGCATTTTCCCATGCTCATGGGGCGGGATTAAGCCCCTACTCTGCAAAGGTTTCTCGGCAAAGGCAGAATAAACCTTGCCGCGTCAACTAACCGCCCCTATAATCCCTGCCTGGTCAACCATTGCAGTCGCAGCAGAATCATGACGGATCCGACTCCCACGCCCCCGCCCGAAGTCCGCGACTACGACCTCGGCGAGAGCGTCGGCTACCTGATCTCGCGGGTGAAATCGACCATGTCGAACATGGTCACCCAGCGCGCCGTTGCCGAACTCGGCGTCACGAGCCAGCAGGCCAGCATCCTCTTCATGGTGGCGAGCGGCAAATGCACGCTCGCGGCCGAACTCGCGCGCGATTACGGCATCGACGCGAGCGCCGTCACGCGGCTCGTCGACCGGCTGGAGAAGCGCGGACTCCTGCAGCGCGTGCGCAGTTCCGAAGACCGCCGCGCGGTGCGCCTTGCGCTTACGCCCGAGGGCCTTGCCATCGCCGCTCGCATGCCGGCGATTTTCCGCAGCGTCACGGAGCAGCTCTCCGCCGGATTCACGCCAGAGGAAGTCGGTTTCCTGAAGAGCATGTTGCGGCGGATTCTTTCGAATAGCTGCGAAGCTAGCCAGAATTCGAACCCGAATCCGCCTGCAAATTGATGACGGGGCAAGCAAATTTGAAATCGCCGAACAAGAAAATAGCTGCATCGTCCAGTATCACTACACACTCTCATGTATCGAGACGAGCCATGAAATCCCAATCCGGGTTTGCGCCAGTTCCGGCCGTGCGGGCGCTGTCCTGTCGGGCGGCGGTCGCCGCCGCGGTCGCGGCGCTCGCCCTTTCGGGTTGCGCGAACTACATCGGCATCAAGAGCGACAAGACCATCGATCAGCCGCAGCAGTTCGAAAGCTCGCAGAGCATTCCGGCGCAAGGCGGCCAGTGGCCCACGCTCGACTGGGCGAACCAGTTCGGCGACCCGCAGCTGCCCAGGCTGATCGACGAGGCGCTCGAAGGCAGCCCCACCATCGCCCAGGCGCAGGCGCGCCTTGCCAAGGCGTCGTCGTATATCGAAACCTCGCGCTCGGCGCTTTTCCCGAAGGCCGACCTGAGCTATTCGTGGACCCGCGAGCTGTACTCGGCCAACGCCCTCTTCCCGCCCCCGTACGGGGGCACCTGGTATAGCGAGAACAACGTGCTCGCCAGCGCCTCGTGGGATCTGGACCTCTGGGGCAAGAACCGTCAGCGCCTCGCGCAAGCCGTTTCCGCGCAGCGTGCCGCACAGGCCGACATGCAGCAGGCGCGCATCACGCTCGCCTCCTCGGTTGCGCGCACGTACAACCAGCTCGCCCAGCTCTACGAACTGCGCGACATCGCCGTGCACGAGATCGACAACCGCAAGACGATCGGCACGATCACGAACGGGCGCGTGGCGGCGGGCCTCGACACCAACGTCGAGAAGCAGACCGCGAACGGCAACATCGCGACGAGCCAGGCGAACCTCTCGCAGATCGACGGCCAGATCGAAACTGTGCGCTATCAGCTCGGCGCGCTGCTCGGCAAGGGCCCCGACCGCGGCCTGCAGATCGCAAAACCGGTGCTCAATCCGGCCGCCAACGTCGCGCTGCCCGACAATCTGCCCGCCGACCTGCTCGCGCGCCGCCCCGACATCGTCGCCGCGCGCTGGCAGGTGGAAGCCGCGATGCACGACGTGAAGGAAGCCAAGGCCGAGTTCTATCCCGACGTGAACCTTGCGGCGGGCTTCGGCTTCGACGCGTTCGGATGGGGCAAATTCCTGAACTTCACGAGCCGCCAGGCGAACATCGGCCCGGCCGTGCATTTGCCGCTCTTCGACGCGGGCGCATTGCGCGCGCAACTGAAGGGCCGCTACGCCGACTTCGAGCTCGATGTGGCGAACTACAACCAGACGCTCATCGGTGCGTTCCAGGACGTGGCGACCGACGTGTCGACGATCCGCTCGGCCGACCGGCAACTGGTGGACGCCGATCGCGCGCTCGACGCTTCGACCAAGGCCTGGGAGCTCGCGGTGATCCGCTACAAGGCGGGGCTCTCCGAGCAGCTTCAGGTGCTCACGGCCGACCAGAACCGCCTCGCCGCGGAGCAGACAGTGTCGAACCTGAAGGCGCAGCGCCGCGACCAGCAGATGGCGCTCATCAAGTCGCTCGGCGGCGGCTTCGAAGCACAAGGCGCCGGTATCACGCCGCCAGCCGAAGTCGGCAGCGAAGCGCGTGGCCAGAGCGACGTGAACGGCGCGCCGTGGCGCGGTACGCGCTCGCCGCAGAACGCGGCGGCAGCGACGAACGCGGCCAACGCTGCGCCTGCGTCGAACTGAGTGTCGAACTGGGCGCCGAGCCGCACGCGAACATCAAAAACTGAACGAACAGCACGCAAGCATCCGGAGATCCTTCCATGAGCACCCCCCAGCAGCCGGCAGCCAATCCGCAGCCGAACGCGAACAGCGGCAAGCGCAAGCGCATGATGACGCTGCTTGTCCTCGTGATCGTGATCGCGGCCGTTGCCTACGGCCTCTACTACTTCCTCGTCGCGCGCTTCACCGAAAGCACGGACGACGCCTACGTGAACGGCAACGTCGTGCAGATCACGCCGCAGGTCACCGGCACGGTGATCGCGCTGAAAGCGGACGACACCCAAACGGTGAACGTCGGCGACCCGCTCGTGCTGCTCGACCCGGCCGACGCGCGCGTCACGCTCGAGCAGACTGAAGCTCAACTCGCGCAGACGGTGCGCCAGGTGCGCGGCCTCTTCGCCGACGACAGCCAGTACGAAGCGCAAGTCGCCCAGCGTCAGTCCGACCTCTCGCGCGCGCAAGACGACCTGCGCCGCCGCATGCTGGTCGCGCAGACGGGCGCCGTCTCGCAGGAAGAGATCTCGCACGCGCGCGACGCCGTGCGCAGCGCCGAAGCCGCGCTCGAAGCCGCCCAGCAGCAGCTCGCCGCGAACCGCGCGCTGACCGCGAACACGACCATCGCCGATCACCCGAACGTGGAGGCCGCCGCAGCCAAGGTGCGCGACGCCTATCTGGCGAACGCGCGCAACACGCTGCCCGCGCCGGTGACCGGCTACGTGGCCAAGCGCTCGGTGCAGGTGGGCCAGCGCGTCGCGCCGGGCAATCCGCTCATGTCGGTGGTGCCGCTGAACTCGCTGTGGGTCGACGCCAACTTCAAGGAAGTGCAGCTCAAGCACATGCGCATCGGCCAGCCGGTCGAAATGACGGCCGACGTGTACGGTTCGTCGGTCGTCTATCACGGCAAGGTGGTGGGCTTCTCGGCGGGCACGGGCTCGGCCTTCTCGCTGCTGCCCGCGCAGAACGCGACGGGTAACTGGATCAAGGTGGTGCAGCGCCTGCCGGTGCGTATCTCGCTCGATCCGGAAGACCTGCAGAAGCACCCCCTGCGTATCGGCCTCTCGATGCAGGTGGACGTGAACATCCGCAACGATTCGGGCACGCAGCTCGGCAATGCGCAGAACACGGTCTATGAGACCGATGTGTTCGCCAAGTACGGCGCAGAAGCCGACGCGGAAATCGCGCGCATCATCGCCGAAAACGCCGGTCCGAATGCGCACAAGGCGGTCAGTAGCGCAGCCGGCAACGCTGGCGGCAGCGCGGCCGGCAGGGCAGCCGTCAAGGCGCAGGTGACGTCCGCTCACGCAGCGCAGCCCGGCGCAAAAGGCTGAAAGGCTGATTGAAGCCCTGATAAAAAGCACTCGCAACGCCGGCGCGGGCTGATCCTCAGCCCGCGCCGCTTTGTTTCGCGCAGCCTCCAGCAGGTCAACAAGAAAGGACGCAATGGCAGCAGCACAACAACCCGTCGCGCATCCGCCGCTACAGGGCGCGCAACTCGTGATCGGCACCATCGCGGTGTCGCTCGCGGTGTTCATGAACGTGCTCGACACCTCGATCGCGAACGTGTCGATCCCATCGATCTCGGGCGACCTCGGCGTGTCGTCGGACCAGGGCACGTGGGTCATCACCTCGTTCGCGGTGGCCAACGCGATTTCGGTGCCGCTCACGGGCTGGCTCACCGACCGTATAGGCCAGGTGCGCCTTTTCATGGCGTCGATCATCCTGTTCGTGATCTCGTCGTGGATGTGCGGCCTCGCGCCCACGCTGCCCTTCCTGCTCGCCTCGCGCGTGCTGCAAGGCGCCGTGGCCGGCCCGATGATCCCGCTTTCGCAAACGCTGCTGCTCGCGAGCTATCCGCGCGCGAAGGCGCCCATGGCGCTCTCGATGTGGTCGATGACCACACTGATCGCGCCGGTGGCGGGCCCGATTCTCGGCGGCTGGATCTCCGACAACATCTCGTGGCCCTGGATCTTCTACGTGAACATCCCCGTCGGTATCGTGGCCGCGTTCGCGACGTGGGCCATCTTCCGCAACCGCGATTCGGTCGTGAAGAAGGCCCCGATCGACGGCGTGGGCCTCGCGCTCCTCATCGTCTGGGTGGGGTCGCTGCAGGTGATGCTCGACAAGGGCAAGGACCTCGACTGGTTCTCGTCGACCACGATCGTCGTGCTCGCGCTCACCGCCATCATCGCGTTCGCGTTCTTCGTGGTGTGGGAGCTGACCGCCGATCACCCTGTAGTCGACCTGTCGCTGTTCGCGCGGCGCAACTTCACGGGCGGCACGATCGCGCTTTCGGTGGGCTACGGCCTTTACTTCGGCAACCTCGTGCTGCTGCCGCTGTGGCTGCAAACGGACATCGGCTACACCGCCACCGACGCGGGTCTCGTGATGGCGCCCGTGGGCTTCTTCGCGATCCTGCTCTCGCCGATCACGGGCAAGATCCTGCCGCGCACCGACCCGCGCTATATCGCGACCACGGCGTTCATCGTGTTCGCGCTGTGCTTCTGGATGCGTTCGCGCTATACCACGGGGGTGGACACCTGGGCGCTCACGCTGCCGACGCTCATCCAGGGCATCGGCATGGCGGGCCTCTTCATTCCGCTCGTATCGATCACGCTTTCGGGTCTGCCGGGCCATCGCATTCCTGCCGCCTCGGGCCTGTCGAACTTCGTGCGGATCATGTGCGGCGGTATCGGCACCTCGATCTTCGAGACGGCATGGGATCACCGCACGACGTTTCACCACGCGCGCCTGACCGAAGTGGCGACACCGACCAACCCGGTCTTCAACCAGTCGATGCAGCAGTTCCAGGGCGCGGGTCTCGATCCTTCGCAGGCGCATGGGCTGTTCGACCGGATGCTCTCGCAGCAGGCCGCGCAGCTTGGTGTAAACGACCTGTTCTGGATTTCCTCGGTGATCTTCATCGTGCTGATCGCGCTGATCTGGATCACGCGCCCCGAGCGCGCCGGTGGAGCGGACGCGGGTGCGGCAGCCTCGGCGGCGCATTGAGGTCGATGCGCCAGCCTTACGGCTGTCGATAGAGAAACGGCACGTCGTTGAACCGGCGTGCCGTTTTTGCTTGTGCGCTCGCAGCGCGAATTGCGCTCGCTCAGGCGGCGCCGCTCACGACCAGCCGCTCCGGCGCAAGTACGCCATTGGCGGCCTTCGCGACGCCGAGCAGGCGCCCGTCTAGCGCGTACACACGCACGCGTTCAGCCGCTTCGCACACCGCGCGATCGAGCAGCAGCTCGTTGAGCGGCAAGCGCTGGCCATGCGCGAAGCGGCGCGCCGCTTCAGCGTCGAGCGTCACGGCGGGGAATGTGGAGAGCAGCGCATCGACGGGGCGCAGCCAGGTGTCGCGCTCGGACTCGTCGGCGGCAGTGAGCGCGTCGAGCGTCACCGCATGCTCGAGCGTGAGCGCGCCCACCCCCGTGCGCCGCAGCATCACGAGATGCGCGCCGCAACCCAGCGCCTCGCCGATATCTTCAGCAAGCGTGCGGACGTACGTGCCCTTGCTGCACGTCACGCGAAACGTGACCTCGGGAACCTCGGGAAGCGCGCAGGCGATCATCTCCAGCGCAAGGATCTTCACCTCGCGCCCTTCGCGCTCGACCGTCTGGCCCGCACGCGCATATTCATAAAGCGGCTTGCCGTCGCGCTTGAGCGCCGAATACATCGGCGGCACCTGCACGATGTCGCCGAGAAAGCGCGTCATCGCTTCGCGCACAGTGGCTTCGTCGCAGGCGACCTCGCGCGTTTGGATCGTCTCGCCTTCGGCGTCGCCGGTGGCCGTGCGAATGCCGAGGCGCATGGTCGCCTCGTAGGTCTTGTCGGCTTCGAGCAGATCCTGCGAAAACTTGGTCGCCTCGCCAAAGCACAGCGGCAGCAGACCCGACGCGAGCGGGTCGAGCGTGCCCGTGTGGCCGGCCTTCTTCACGCGGTACAGGCGCTTCGCACGAATCAGCGCGTCGTTGCTGGAAAGTCCAATGGGCTTGTCGAGCAGCAGCACGCCGTCGAGCAGACGGCGCGGGACCCTGGGCCGCCCCGCGCCCGGATTCTGTTTCGATGATGCAGTCATTGCCCGCGTCAGTCGTCCTTCGCGCGCGTCGCGTTCGCCTCGTCGATCAGGCGCGACATCTCGACACCTTTCTCGACCGACTGGTCATAGTGGAAATGCAGCGTCGGCACCGTGTGAATGTGCAGGCGCTTGAAGAGCTGGTTGTGCAGATGGCCTGCGGCGTGATTGAGCGCTTCCTGCGTGGTCTTCGGGTCGCCCGTGAGGGTCGTGAAGTAGACCTTGGCGTGCGCGTAGTCGGGAGTCAGTTCGACGCTCTGGATCGTCACGAGCCCGATGCGCGGGTCCTTCACTTCGCGCATGAGTTCAGACAGGTCGCGCTGGATCTGATCCGCGATCTGCACGTTGCGGTTTGGGGAAGTACGTTTTTTCGGCATGATGGTTCCACCTCTCGATCTGCGAGGCATTCAGGCGGCATGGCGTCCATGAAGGCGCATAGGCACCGCGCAAAAAAACAAAACGGGCGGGGCTGGCCAGCGCCTGCCCCGCCCGTTATCGGCATACCCGCGGCATACCCGCGGCCAGGCGGGCGGCCCGGAGGCCGGCCCGCGGGCGCCGCTGTATTACAGCGTGCGCGCGACTTCGGTGATCTCGAACACTTCGAACTGGTCGCCTTCGACGATGTCGTTGAAGTTCTTGATCGACATACCGCACTCGAAGCCTTGCTTGACTTCCTTGACGTCGTCCTTGAAGCGCTTGAGCGAGTCGAGTTCGCCGGTGTGAATGACCACGTTGTTGCGCAGCACGCGCACCGACGACGAACGCTTGACGATACCGTCCGTGACCATACAGCCCGCCACCGTGCCGACCTTCGGCACCTTGAAGACCTGGCGCACTTCGACCATGCCGGTGATGACTTCGCGCTTCTCCGGCGCCAGCATGCCCGACATCGCCGCCTTCACCTCATCCACTGCGTCATAGATGATGTTGTAATAGCGGATATCCACGCCGTTCGTTTCGGCAAGCTTGCGCGCCAGTGCGTCGGCTCGCGTGTTGAAGCCGATGATGACCGCCTTCGAAGCCGTTGCCAGATTGACGTCGCTTTCGCTGATGCCACCCACCGCGGCGTGCACGATCTGCACACGCACTTCGCCCGTCGAGAGCTTGAGAAGCGCATGAACCAGCGCTTCCTGCGAGCCCTGCACGTCGGCCTTGACGATGAGCGGGAGGTTCTGCACTTCGCCTTCGCCCATTTGCTCGAGCATGTTTTCGAGCTTCGCGGCCTGCTGCTTCGCGAGCTTGACGTCGCGGAACTTGCCTTGACGGAACATCGCGATTTCGCGCGCCTTGCGCTCGTCCGGCAGGACGATGACTTCTTCGCCCGCGCCCGGCACTTCCGAAAGACCCTGGATCTCGACCGGAATCGACGGGCCCGCTTCCTTCGTGGGCTTGCCGGTTTCGTCGAGCATGGCGCGAACGCGGCCGTAGGCGCTGCCCGCCAGCACGACGTCGCCGCGATTGAGCGTACCCGACTGGACGAGGATCGTTGCAACCGGACCCTTACCCTTGTCGAGCTTCGCTTCGATCACGAGACCCTTCGCCGGGGCTTCCACAGGCGCCTTCAGTTCCAGCACTTCGGCTTGCAGCAGCACGTTTTCGAGCAGGTCGTCGATGCCCGCGCCGGTTTTCGCCGACACCGGCACGAACGGCGAGTCGCCGCCGTACTCTTCCGGCACGACGCCTTCGGCCACGAGCTCCTGCTTCACGCGCTCGGGATTCGCATCGGGCTTGTCGATCTTGTTGATCGCCACGACGAGCGGGACACCCGCAGCCTTGGCGTGCGAGATCGCCTCCTTCGTTTGCGGCATCACGCCGTCGTCGGCTGCGACCACCAGAATGACGATGTCGGTTGCCTTCGCACCGCGAGCACGCATGGCCGTGAAGGCCTCGTGACCCGGCGTATCGAGGAACGTGATGACGCCGCGCGGCGTTTCCACGTGGTACGCGCCGATGTGCTGCGTAATGCCGCCCGCTTCGCCCGCGGCAACCTTGGCGCGGCGGATGTAGTCGAGCAGCGAGGTCTTGCCGTGGTCGACGTGGCCCATGACCGTGACGACCGGAGGACGCGGCAGTTGCTCGGCGTCCGTGGACGTCGCCTGCCCTTCGACCAGCAGCGCTTCCGGATCGTCGAGCTTGGCGGCAACCGCACGGTGGCCGAGTTCCTCGACGATGATCATCGCCGTTTCCTGATCGAGCATCTGGTTGATGGTGACCATCTGGCCCATCTTCATCATCGCCTTGATGACTTCCGATGCCTTCACGGACATCTTGTGCGCGAGGTCGGCCACCGTGATGGTTTCCGGCACGTGCACTTCGCGCACGATCGGCTCGGTCGGCGCCTGGAACGTCGAAGCGTCCTGGTGACGGCCACGGCCCTTCGGGCCGCCGCGCCAGCCGCGGTCCACGCCGCCCGACGAGTCGCCGCGCGTCTTGATGCCACGGCGCTTGGCCGCGTCGTCCTGCCAGCCGCCCTTGCCCGCACCCGGCTTCTTGTTGCGGTCGCCCGCGCCGGCACCCGGCGCGCTCGTCGAAGGCGCGGCCGTCGTGGCCGGCTTCTTCGCCGCGGCGCCTGCACCGGCGGCCGGACGTGCCGGCGCACCTTCCGGACGGGCCGGCTTGTGCAGCGTGCCCTTGGCTTCAGCGGGCTTGGCCGGCTCGACGGGCTTGGGCGGCTCGGGCGCCTTCACCTGCGCCTTGCGCGGCGTGTTCATCATTTCGCGGATCGCGCGCGCTTCGGCTTCGGCAGCCGCGCGGCGGCGGGCGATCTCGTCCTGTTCCTTCTGCGCCTTTTCGACGGCTTCGCGTGCGGCGGCTTCGGCCTTCTGGGCCGCTTCGCGCTGCGCGGCGCGCTCGGCTGCGGCGCGCTGTTCTTCCTGCTGGTCCTGCTCTTGCTTCACTTCTTTCGCTTCCGCTTCGGCGTTGCGCTGCGCGGCCACGGCCTGAGCGGCCAGTTCGCGAGCCGCGGCATCGGCCGCCGCCTTCTTCTTTGCCGCTTCTTCTTCGGCACGGCGGCGCTCGGCCTCGGCGGCCTCTTCGCGCGCACGGCGCTCCGACTCTTCGCGCGCGAGCAGTTCCTGGCGCTCCTTGAGCTCCTGAGCCTGAAGCTCGAGCAGTTCCGCCTCGCGGCGCGCTTCTTCCTCGCGGCGCTGCAGCTCCGCCTCTTCGGCGGCAGCGGCTGCCTCGGCTGCATGATTCGATGCCTCCGCCTCACCGGCGGACTCGTCGCGGCGGACGAACGTGCGCTTCTTGCGCACCTCGACCTGAATGGTGCGAGCCTTACCCGTCGAATCGGACTGCTTGATCTCCGACGTATGCCGTTTCGTCAGCGTGATCTTGCGCTTGTCTGCATCAGTCGAGCCGTGAGACTTGCGCAAGTGATCGAGCAGACGCGCCTTGTCGGTCTCCGACAAGGCATCGCTCTCGCTCGCTTTCGTGACACCCGCCGCCTGCAGCTGCTCGAGCAGCACGCCGGCAGGCATTTTCAGTTCCGCGGCAAATTGGGCTACGTTGTTACTCGCCATTCATTCCTCTTAATGCAAGGACCGATTCCTTGCGGTTGACATCGGGTCATGCGGCCTTCGGTGCCTCGCGTCCTGCAAGGCTCCGCCGCGTTCAGTTCAGTGGGTCATGGTCGCTTCCTGCTCGTCGCGCCCTGTTGCAGTTGCCCGTTGCCGGGTCACTGGAACCAGTGCTCACGCGCCTTCATGATCAACGCCTTGGCGGCGTCCTCTTCCATTCCCGTCATTTCGACCAGCTCGTCCACGGCCAGCTCGGCGAGCTCGTCGCGGGTGTGAACTTCATGCTGCGCCAGTTTCGCGAGCAGGTCCGGGTCGATTCCGTCCAGACTCTTCAGGTCCAGCGCGGCGCTTTCCACCTTCTCCTCGTTCGCGATGGCCTGCGTGAGCAGCGCGTCGCGAGCGCGGTTGCGCAGCTCGTGCACGGTGTCCTCGTCGAACGCCTCGATTTCCAGCATTTCGTTGAGCGGCACGTAGGCGATCTCTTCGAGGCTCGTGAAGCCTTCGTCGATCAGGATGTCGGCGACTTCTTCATCCACGTCGAGACGCGCCATGAACAGGTCGCGCAGCACCGTGCGCTCCTGATTCTGCTTTTGCGCGGATTCATCCGGCGTCATGATATTGATTTGCCAGCCGGTCAGTTCGCTGGCGAGACGCACGTTCTGGCCACTACGGCCGATCGCGACCGCGAGTTCGCTCTCGTCGACCACGACGTCCATCGAGTGTTTTTCCTCGTCGACGACGATCGACTGCACGGCAGCCGGCGCGAGCGCGCCGATCACGAACTGGGCGGGATCTTCCGACCATAGCACGATGTCGACGTTTTCGCCACCGAGCTCGTTGCGCACGGCCTGCACGCGCGAGCCGCGGATGCCGACGCAGGTGCCGATCGGGTCGATGCGCTTGTCGTAGGCCACCACGCCGATCTTGGCGCGCACGCCCGGATCGCGCGCCGCCGCCTTGATCTCGAGGAGGCCCTGTTCGATTTCGGGCACTTCCATTTCGAACAGCTTCATCAGGAACTCGGGCGCCGTGCGCGAGAGTTCGATCTGCGGGCCGCGCGCGGTGCGGTCGACCTTGCCGATCCAGGCGCGCACGCGGTCACCCACGCGCAGGTTTTCCTTCGGAATCAGCTGGTCGCGGCGCAGCAGCGCTTCCACACGGCCGGATTCGACGATGAAGTTGCCCTTGTCCATGCGCTTGACCGTGCCGGTCATGATGCTTTCGCCGCGCTCGAGGAAGTCGCTCAGGATCTGCTCGCGCTCGGCGTCGCGCACCTTCTGCAGGATGACCTGCTTGGCGGCCTGCGCGCCGATGCGGCCGAACTCGACCGAAGGCACCGGCTGCTCGACGAAGCCGTCGATCTGCGCTTCCGGGTCTTGCTCGCGGGCTTCGAACAGCAGGATTTCCTGGTCCGGCTCCTGCAAGCCTGCCTCGTCCGGGACGACGCGCCAGCGGCGGAACGTTTCGTGTTCGCCGCTTTCGCGATCGATATGCACGCGGATATCCGCATCTTCGTCGAAGAGTTTCTTGGAGGCCGACGCAAGCGCCGCTTCAAGGGCGGCGAACACCACGTCCTTGTCGACATTCTTCTCGCGTGCCAGCGCATCCACCAGCATCAACACTTCGCGACTCATTGTTTGCGGCTCCTAAAGTCAACTTTGGGGACAAGGCGTGCTTTGTCGATGTCCGCGAGCGTGAAATCAAGCATCGCGGGACCCGCCTTCCCTTCAAATTCCAGACCGATGGATTCGCCGTCGGGAGCATGCACGATGCCCCGGTACGATTTCCGTCCGTCCAATGGCTTTTTCAACGTGATTACCGCTTCGCAGCCTGCGAAGCGTTCGAAGTCCGCCAGTTTCTTCAGCGGACGGTCGAGACCGGGCGACGAAACCTCGAGTCGCTCGTAGTCGATGTTCTCGACCGTCAGAACGTGCTGCAGCTGACGCGTGACCTTCTCGCAGTCCTCGATCGCGATCCCCGCGGGCTGATCGATAAAGATGGTCAGCATGCCGCGCCCGGTGCGCTCGAGGTCGACCAGCTCGTAACCGAGCCCGGTGACCGTGGTTTCAATCAGTTCCGTCAGTTGCACAATGCCCACTCCAGATGTTCTGCGCAGCGGGCCAGCAACTTCCTTCGCTTTAATTCTTGCTTCGCCAGGAATTCGCGGGCCGCGCGCCAGGTGAGCGCGCGCGCTTCTCACCTACCTGCCCCACGATGACGAACGACCCGGAATGCCTGGACGACTCCCAAATTGACAATGCCGAACGTGAAACGTCGGCATCTGTCGGTATCCAATTTGGGGCGAACCAAAAAAAAATGGGCGAAACGCCCATCTTCTCACTTAGCCAGGTGGTCGCACCTGGGGCGCGTATTACAGCGCAGATAAAAGCCGCACGCCCAGCGACTTTGTGATTCTAGCCTTTTTTGCACATTAACGCAAATCACCGGTCAAGCCCAAGCCGCCATTTGCCGTTATTTATGGGCTCGCAAGCGGGCTTTTCCGGTGTTTTGGGCGCTAACCGCGCGCATCGCCGCCGTTGCATGGCCGCCGCCCGCCGCATGTCGCAGCCGGGCGGCGCGCGCCTGGCGGGATCAATGTCCGCGCGTGCGGTTGCGCGGCGTGCCACGCTGACCACCGCGGCTGTTGCCGCCCGCGCGGTTGCCATTGGGATTGGCATTGCCGCCGTTGCCGGGACCGCTGCGGCGATTGCCGTTGGCATTGCCGCCGGCACGCTTGCCCTGCGCGCCCGGCGCGCCCGGCGCGCGGTTGCCGTCGACATCGCGCCCGCCTGCACGGTTGCCGCCACGGCCGCCGAACCCGCCCGCGCCGAAGTTGCCATGACCGGCGCCCGCGCCGCCGAAGCCGCCCGCCGCGCCGCGCCGTCCCTGACCCTGACGCGGCTGAGCCATCGCGCCGTGCGAGCTGAGCACCGGCTCGCGGTTGATGAAGCCCATCGACGTCTGCATCGGATCGGGCTGGCGACGCTCCTGTTCCTTGCCGCCGCGACCGCCCTTCTCTTCGCTCGGCGCCTTCAGGCCGACCGCTGCCATCAGTGCGCGCACCTGATTGTCCTCGAGCTCTTCCCAGCGGCCGCGCTTGAGGCCCTTGGGCAGCGCGATCGGGCCGTGGCGCGTGCGGATCAGGCGGCTCACCATCAGGCCCGCCGCCTCGAACATGCGGCGCACTTCGCGGTTACGGCCTTCGGCCAGCGCGACGTGATACCAGTGATTCGTGCCTTCGCCGCCGCCGTCGCGGATGCGCAGGAAACTCGCGGGGCCGTCCTCGAGCTCGACGCCCTTGAGCAGCTTCTGGCGATTGCCCTCGGTCAGCTCGCCCACCACGCGCACGGCATATTCGCGCTCCACGCTGTAGCGCGGATGCATGAAACGGTTGGCCAGATCCCCCGAGGTGGTCAGCATCAGGAGACCTTCGGTGTTGAAGTCCAGGCGGCCGACGGCCAGCCACTTCGCCGTTTTCATCGGCGGCAGACGGTCGAACACCGAGGGACGGCCTTCCGGATCGGCATGGCTCACGATTTCGCCGGTGGGCTTGTGATAGATCAGCACGCGCGGCGGCTTGTTCTGCAGCTTGCGCTTGATGGGCTTGCCATTGATGCGGACCTGGTCGGTCGGCAGAATGCGCTGGCCGATGTGCGCGGGCTCGCCGTTCACCGAGACGCGCCCGGCGATGATCAGCTCCTCCATGTCGCGGCGCGAGCCCATGCCCGCATCCGCCAGCACCTTGTGCAGCTTGGGCGCGTCGTCGTCCGGGCTCAGCACGCGCTTGGGCTGCTGGGCGCGGCCGCGGCGCAGCATCGGTGCGCGCACGCCCGAACCGGCGCCGTTGTCCGCGTCGAACGCCGGCGACGTCACGTAGAGGAACAGGTCGTCCTGCGTGGACTCGCCCGCGGCGGCTGCCGGCTGGCCTTCGCCGCGGCCCTGGCCTTTCTGGCGCTTGCCCGCGCCCTGCTGGCGTTCGCCCTGACGCTCGCCCTGAACTGCGGCGCCGGCGTTCTGGCGGCGGCCCGGCTTCTTCGCGCCCGCGTCCTTGCGCGGTGCGCGCCCGGCGGGAGCGCGCTCAGGCGTCGCCTCCGGTGCGGCGGCGGGCGCTGCGGACACGCCGGCGCCCTCCGTGCCTTCTGCGGCCTTGGCCTTCGCGCCCGCGCGGCGGCGCGCGATCAGGCTGCGCGGCCCGCGGCGCAGGCCACGGCGCGGACGCTCTTCGCCCTCGCCGCCCTGTGCTTCGCCTTCGACCTGCGAAGCACGCGTGTCGTCGTCGCGCGCGGAGGACGCGCGACGCGCGGATTCGGACGCGTCGGTCGAATCGGTGTCGTGGATATCAGTCAAAACAACCTCAAGATGTCAGGTTGCGCGCCCGCTTGCGGGGCGCGTCAAAAATGCTTGTTGCTTCAGATGCCGCG
Source organism: Paraburkholderia heleia NBRC 101817 (assembly GCF_000739775.1). GTDB lineage: Bacteria > Pseudomonadota > Gammaproteobacteria > Burkholderiales > Burkholderiaceae > Paraburkholderia > Paraburkholderia heleia. Next base: position 28,527 of record NZ_BBJH01000062.1, read on the forward strand.
TCGTGCGGCTTCGTCGTCCGTCGTCGAGACGGGGTCGTCCTGCGCCGCGTCGCGGCGGTCTTCGTGTTCTTCTTCGCCCGCCGCATCGGCTGCGTGCGCGGCATCCTGCGCGTAAGCGTCCGGGGCGGGCCCGTGCTGCGCGAGGCTTGTTTCGTCATGTACTGCTTCGCCCGGGGCATCGGCTGCGTATGCAACGTCTGCGCCTGCCGCCTCGTGCGTTGTTGCCGTTGCGTGCGTCCCGGGCTGTGCGGGCGTTGCATCGCCCGACGTTTCAGCGTCCGACGCAGCGCTCTCGCCTGCCGGAACCAGCGCATCTTCCGCGCCTGCGGCATCGGTGGCAGCCGCGGGCTGGCCTTCCCCGACGAACTGCGCCGCAGCGCTATCGGGAAACTCGATCGCATGCTGGGCAAGCAGTTGCTCGCCGAACTGGCTCGACGGGTCGTCGAGCGGCGGCAATTCGTCGAGCGACTTCAGGCCGAGATCGTCGAGAAACTCCCGTGTCGTTGCATAGAGTGCCGGACGGCCCGGTACGTCACGATGACCGATGACTTCGATCCAGTTACGGTCCTCGAGCTGTTTGACGACCTGCGTGTTGACCGTAACGCCGCGAATTTCCTCGATGTCGCCGCGCGTGACCGGCTGCCGGTACGCGATGATCGCAAGCGTTTCGAGGACCGCTCGCGAATAGCGCGGCGGCTTTTCGGGGTGCAACCGGTCAAGGTACGTCCGCATGGCCGGCTTGCTCTGAAAGCGCCAGCCCGACGCGAGCCCCACCAGCTCGACGCCGCGCCCGGACCATTCATGCCGCAGGTCTTCGAGCAGGTTGCGGACTGTGTCGGCCGAAATGTCGTCGGCAAACAGTTTGCGCAGTTCGCCGATCTTCAACGGCTCCTGCGTACAGATCAATGCAGTCTCGAGGACGATTTTCGCCTCTTGGGTATTCATGCAGCCAGGTCAGACCCTAAGTAAGGTAAATCAGGTTCAAGGAACCGGATCAGACAGACGAAAGACGATATGGAACTGGAGACGCGCTCGCCCGATTCTGATCGGTCATATTGATGGGAGCACGCACCGGGGGGCCGAAATTCAGGCAAAGTGCCAGACCCAGCCGGAGGGAGCCGCGAAATCCCGCAGGGAATCGCTTGACTGAGCGCCATATTACGCAAAAACGCTGGGTGCGTAAAGACGCCATTGCGCATGAGGGGTCTCCTCTTGACTCGTGCCCCGCCACCGCCTTGTGCCCGCTCGCGCCATGCCGGCGCATGGCGCGAGTGCGTGGCGGCCGACACGCGCTTAGTGCGCTCCAACCGTCTCCAGGTAGCGCGCGAGTCGCTCCACGCCCGCATCGAGCCGCGCCGGATCGCACGCATAGCACCAGCGCACGAAGCCCTCACCTTGCGGCCCGAACGCGCTGCCCGGCGCGAGGCCGAGACCCGCCTCGCGCACCAGCGCCTTGCACAGCTCGAGGCTGTTCTGCGCGCCCGCCAGCCGGAAAAAGAGGTACATCGCGCCGCGCGGCACTTTCAGGTCGACGCCGGGCAGCTTCGCCAGCGCCGCGGCGAGATGGTCGCGCGAGGCGCGCAGATCGGTCACCAGCGCGCGCGCAAACGACTCGCCGTGCTCGACTGCCGCAATCCCGGCCTGCTGCACGAACGAGGGCGCGCACGAGGTGTTGTACTCGACCAGCTTGCCCAGATCGTCGGTCAAGCTGCGCGGCACGACCATCCAGCCGAGCCGCCAGCCGGTCATGAGCCAGGCCTTCGAGAACGAATTGACGCAGATCAGGCGCTCTTCGCGCGACGCGAGATCGAGGAACGAGGGCGCGGTGCGCTCACTCGCGTCGCCATAGTAAAGGCGCTCGTAGACTTCGTCGGCGACGATCCAGATGCCGAGGCGCCGGCAATGCTCGAGCACCGCGCGCTGCTGGTCGCGCGTCATCACCCAGCCGGTCGGATTGTTCGGCGAGTTGATCATGAGCAGACGCGTAGCGGGCGTGAGCGCCGCCAGCAGCCGGTCGAGATCGAGCGTCCAGCCGTGTTCGCCGTAGCTCAGAGAAATCGTCTCGACCGTGGCGCCGAGGATCTTCGGGATTTCGACGAGATTCGGCCACAGCGGGGTCACCGCCACCACACGGTCGCCCGCGCCGACCACGAGTTGCGCCGCCAGCATCAGCGCGTTGACGCCGGCGCTCGTGACCGCCAGGTTGTCCACCGACGTCGCGCCGTGCAGTTCGCTCACATAGCGCGCGAGCGATTCGCGCAGCGGCGCGATGCCGAGGTTGTGCGTATAGAACGTGTCGCCGCGGCCGAGCGCTTCAGCGGCCGCCTCGCGGATGAAGGGCGGCGTCACGCGGTCGGACTCGCCGAACCAGAACGGCAGCACGTCGGGAACGCCGAACCCGGCGTTCGCCACTTCGCGGATCTGCGACGAGCGCAACGCACGCACCGCTTCGCGCGGCAGGGAGATGGAGGACGACGGTTCGAAATCGCTCATCGGGGTTTCGGGTGGCACAGAATGTGGGAAAACATGGAGTGTAGCGCGCGGCCCTGCGCGACGAGGTCCACGCCTGCAAGCGTCGGCGCAGCGGCTTCAGGGCTGCGCTTCGGGCTGACCGGCAAGTTGACGGATCAGCGCCCAGACCGCTTCGGCGGCCGGGGAAAGCGAGCGGTCGCGCCGCCGCACGAGCTCGACGGTGCGCTCCGCGCGCGGCACGAGCGGCCGCGCAAGCAAGGGCGCGCCCGCCGGCACGGGTAGCGCGAGCCAGGGCAGCACGCTGATGCCCACGCCCGCCTCCACGAGGCCGAAGACCGTGGCCGGATGACCCAGCTCCTGCACCACGCGTGCGCGCACGCCCTGCTCGCTCATCACGGCGTCGATGAGCGGGCGGCTGCCGGAGGCGTAGTCCAGCATCACGAGACGCTCGCCGTCCAGCTCTTTCCACGAGACTTCCTGGCTCAGCGCGAGCGCATGATCGCCGCGCACGACCACGCAGAACGAGTCCGTGGTCAGGCATTGCGTTTCGAGATCCTCAGCGGCAAAGGGCCCGATGATGACGCCGAAGTCCACTTCGCCCGAGCGGATCTTGCGCACGACGTCGCTCTGCACGTCGTCGCGCAAGCCAAGCGTAATGTAGGGAAACTGCCGCCCGCACGCGGCAACGACCTGCGGCATCAAGCGGCACGCGACCGTCGGACTGGCCGCCACGACGACGCGGCCGCGCCGCTGCTCGCCGATCTCGCGAATTTCGCGCAAGGCGTCATCGAGATCGCCGAGCAGCCGCGGGATGCTCGCGATCAGGTTTGCGCCGACATCGGTGAGCTGGACCTCGCGCGTGGTCCGGTCGACGAGCTTCACGCCAATCTCGGCTTCGAGCTCGCGCACACAGCGGCTCACCGCCGACTGCGTCAGCCCGATTTCGTCCCCCGCCCGGCTAAAGCTCTGCAGCCGGGCGACCTCGATGAAGACCCGCAACTGCCGCAGTGTCACATTCATCCGCTCGCCTCATGAATTGTCCGTTTTCATGCAATTTTATGCCGGACACCCATCGTTACGGGTGGAGGAACCGCGCAGCCCATTATTCGCCGCAATGCAGCAATAAGGCGCAAGCGCACGTCGGACGGGCTTGTCTGCACAAGATTGGTGATTCTCCCGATTTTCTCGACAAGTGTTTTCGAGTCTTATACGCCCCTGGCAATCTCCCGCGCGGGCTTGGCGCCACGCGGCTTCAAGACGAGAACGTACGTGCTGGCACGGTTTTCGCATTAAGGCACGCACAGGTTCGATGGACGTACCGGAAACATGCAGTCCGGGGCGATTCAGCCGGGCCCGCCTGGTACTCCGGCATCCGGCCGGGAGTCCATGAAGAGTGCGCAGCGCGGGGCAGCGCACCGGAGATAGCTTCGCTGAGGTGAAACATGATGCTGTTCGACGATTTGAGAGACAACGAATGGGCGCTGGTCGAGGCGTTGTTCTGTGCTGAACCGGCACGGAGCGAACGGCGCGGACGGCCTCGCGTCGAAGCGCGTGCTGTGGTCAACGCGGTGCTCTGGGTGCTTTCGACGGGTGAAGGCTGGTCCAAGCTCCCGGGCCGCTACCCCTCGCCGCCGACTTGCCGCCGTCGTTTCGACGAGTGGCAGGCAGACGGCACGCTTGCAGAGATCGTCAAGCGACTGAGCACGAATGGGCGTGAAATCTCGCTGCGCGGCCGTATCGGCGCCACGGCGACCAAGCCGCCCGCGCCGCCCAGCCGTGATCGCCTGCGCGGCGCATTCTGGACCAATCCGGAATCGTGGCGCGCACCGGTCAAGATGGCCTGAACCACGCTTCATTTGATGCTTCGTTTGCTTTCCCGCCGGGTGCTCCGCGCACCCGGCGTGTCTTCCCCCCCCTCCTTGCGCATTTCGTTGCGCTGCAGACCGCGCTCCAGTCCTGTGCCTATACGGCCGCTTTCTCCGGCTCATCCAGACTGCCTTCGGCATCGCTGCGTCCGCAACCAAGCGACCGGCACTGCGCGATACATCTCTTTACCAATATTTACAGCGCGCTTTCGCGTCCGACGTTAGCTTAGGACCATGTCGATTAACGTCAAGAAACAGGATTGACGGGGAACCACCATGAAATCCATGAACCTGCCCATCCGGGGCATCATGGTTTCGCTGTCCACCCTCGCCCTCTTCGCGCCGACAGCGTCGTTCGTGTCGTTCAGCGCCGCAGCCCAGCCGCCGCATGCCGCCGCGCCGACATGGTCGATGCCGCGCGCCGGCGCGCATGCGTTGCCGCCCGCAGCGCCCGGCCAGAACGCGGGCAATCCACCGGCGCCGCGCGGCGATTTGCGCGGCGACATTGCGGACAATGCCCGCCGCAGCGCGCCGCAGAGGCAGGAACCGACGCAGCGGCGGTGAGCCCGCCAGCCAAACGCGATCGAGGGGGCTGCCGGAACCGATGAATGAGGAACGATGAGGCAGGGCTGCGAAACCGCCGCGGAGCCTCGCGGCTCAGCATATACCCTGCCCCGGGGAACCACCGCGCGTCACATGCGGTCTACCCTTACGCCATCAAGCACAGCGTGGCAGCAGTAATTCCGGTAAGCCCGTATCCTTCGATGCGGGCTTTTTTTTGGCGGGACGAAGAAGGTGGAGTGCTACTGGCTGGCTTCCAGGCCGGATTGAGGCACGCGCTCGGCGACGTAGTCGGCCACGCGATGCGCGCTCCACTGGAGCGTGCGCTCGTCGCGCGCGAGCCGGGCGAATTCGGCGCGGCCGCGATCGGTCAGCACCGCGATATCGACCGGCGCATGGAAACCCGGCGCCGGCGCAACCGTGCGCTGCCGGACGATGTCCATCATGCCGAGATCGCGCAAATACTGGAACACTTCAGGACGACGCGCCCACGGGACCTGCCGATACTGCACCCGCCTCAGCGCTTCGAGTACTGCTTCGTTGGAATACGTGGTCATCTCACTTCTTTCTTAAAATGCAGTCCTGCGATCATTGAGCCTCGCGCGAGCCAGCTGCGGCGCAATGCGGGCCTGAGAACGGCGCAGACGGTGCCCTGGCGGCCCCACGCGCCCTAGCCGTGCGCTGTGCAGCGGCAGGGACTGCAGGTTATCCGGGCCCCCGTGAAAGCGGCTTCACCGCTTCCCGCACGGTCAACGCCGCGCCACGCTCGCGGCGCAAAGGTCGGTTGGACGCGCATTTTCCCGAAAACAATACGTTACCTCATCCAAATTGATTCTATTCGTTTTGTTTGTGCTATTTGTTGCGCTCGGCCTGCTGTGGCGCAGCGCGCGCTGGCGTGTCGCGGCCTGCGCGGCCGCAGTTTTCTGGCTGCTCGCGACCGGCTGGCTCACCGGGGTGCTGCTCGATATCGCCCAGCCGGAGTTGTATCGCACTCCCTACGATCAGGCGAAAATCGGCCCGGCGCGCTTCGGTGCACGCACCGCCATCATCATGCTCGGCGGAGGCACGCAAATGCGCGATGGCCGACTGGTCCCCAAGCACGACGTCTACGCACGCATCGCCCTTGCCGCCGACCTGTACGCGCAATGCGCGCGCGCGGGCGGCACGTGCCGCGTGATCGTGAGCGGCGGCAACCCGCAGCACCACGCGAGCGCCGAGGCTGACAACTACGCGCCCTATCTGTTGCGCGCCGGTGTGCCGGGTGCCGACCTCGTGCTCGAAAACCAGAGTCTCACGACGTATCAGAACGCGCGCAACGTCGCGCCCATCGTGCGGGCCGGAAACGATGAAACGCTCCTGCTGGTGACGTCCTCGTACCAGATGCGCCGCGCGATGCTCGATTTCCGGCGCTTCGACATGAACCCGCTGCCTGCGGTTTCCAGCGTGCGCCGCGCCGAGTGCGGCCTGTTCCCGCGCATCGCAAATCTCAAGTCCGCCGAAACGGCGCTCCACGAATCGATCGGGATTGCGCAGTTTTACGTGTATCGGATGATTGGCTGGTTCTAGTATGACGTTAGGCGACGGTGGATGTAACTAAATGTAACTCCCGTGCGAATAGCTTACATCATGTCATCTGGCGCGAGTATTTGATCGTTAAAATGGGATGTCCATCCTGCTTGGACAGGTACCGGCTGGGTCCATAAACCGCTCCTTCGGAGGTAGAGATGAAAAAAGTGTCCCTCGCAGTCCTGATTTCACTTTCCGCACTGGCGGGCGTTGCGCATGCGCAATCGGATAACGGCATCACGATGAGCACCGACCCGGCCAAGGCCGACGACGTCCTGCAACGCGCACAGGCCCTGCAGCAGCAACAGCAAGCGGCGCCCGCGCCGGCACCGATGATGCATCACAAGTCGGGGCATATGCATCACAAGAAGGCCCCCGCCCAGTAAGAACAGGCGAGGCCTGGCCGCGCGCAGCCCAGCGCACGCGGGCAGCGCCTTCCAGGCAATGAAGCCGATGCCGGTCTGGCCGTCATCGGCTTTTTTCTTTGCCGCGTCACCCTGCCGCGTGCCTGGCATCGCCTGCGCGACGGCGCGCGGGCGCGGTATGCTAAAGTCGCGCACCTCGAAAACGCCCCGGTCGGCGTAGACCCAACCTTTTGTGCGCGCCACGCGCGGAGAAACGCAATGAGCAACATCCAGCTCGACATCGAATGGACCGAAGCGGCCTCACGCAAGATCGAAAAACTGATGCCGCGCGGCGGCAGCCAGGACGCGTATCTCGCGCTGCCCCCCATCGAATGCCTGCCGATGGAAGGCGATGTGCTGTTTCTCGGGCCGGCCGGCAAGCAGCAGCCGTTCATCGTGGCGGAGCGCCAATACCATCATGAAGGCGATGCGGACTGGACCATCATCCTGATTCTCGACGTGCCCAACACGGCGCACTGAGCAGCAAACCGCGCCGCCGGCAGGCGGCATCCGAGGTGCACGCAGCTGACGCGGGCGCCTCTCGCGGCCTCAACTCCTTCCGCCTTGCATGGCATGCCTCGCCGCGCAGTGCTCGTCGCTATTCGGTTACACGTCGGCGCCCCGCCTTCAGCGCACCGGTGCGCGCCTTGCTGTCGAGCCGGCGCAGCTTCGAGGCGCGCGTCGGGCGCGTCGCCACGCGTGCCTTGCGCGTCACGCTCACGCTGTCGATCAGTTCCTCGAGGCGCGCAAGCGCGGCCACCCGGTTCTGTTCCTGGGTGCGGTATTCCTGCGACTTGATCACGACCACGCCCTCACTCGTAATCCGCCGGTCGGCGAGCGCGAGCAGACGCATCTTGAGCACCTCGGGCAAAGAGGAGGCGCGGATGTCGAAGCGCAGATGAATCGCGCTCGACACCTTGTTCACGTTCTGGCCGCCCGCGCCCTGTGCGCGAACGGCGACGAGTTCGATTTCCTGCAACGGGATGGGCGCGCGTGCGGTCATGGGCAACAAAGAGAAAGCAGGCCGCATCGGGCCGGACACGCGGCAGTGTCGCACAGCGCGGCCGAGTCGGCACAGGCATGACACCAGCGTGACCTGCGCAGCCAGTTTGCCGGCACGCGGCGCATGAACCATACTGGCGACATTGCCTTGGGCGAACCCTCAGGAGCACGCGCCCCATGAAGTTGCGTCCTGCATTCGTTGCCGAACTGGCGGTCAACCTGCTGCTTCCCTGGGTCGCCTACCGTCTCGCCGAGCCGCACTGGGGCGAAGTGGGCGGCCTCATTGCCTCGGCCGCGCCGCCGCTCGCCTGGAGCATCGTCGAGCTGGTGCGCTTTCGGCGCGTGGATGCGCTCTCCGCCATCATTCTGCTCGGCATCGTGCTCTCGCTCGTCGCCGTGGCGTTCGGCGGCAGCCCGCGCGTGCTGTTGATGCGCGAAAGCCTCGCGTCCGGCGCGATCGGCGCCGCGTTCCTGATCTCGCTTCTCGCGAAGCGCCCGCTCGTGTTCTATCTCACGCGCGCGACGGTCGCGCGCGAGACGCGCGAGGGTGTCGCGCGGCTCGAGCAGCTCTGGAAGGAAAACGCGAGCTTCGCGGCGGCCATGCGGCTGCTCACGTTCATCTGGGGTTTCGGGCTGTGTCTCGATTCCGCGCTGCGCACTTATCTGGCCGCCACCTGGCCGATCGAGCGCTTTCTCGTCGTCTCGCCGATCATCGGATATGGCGTGTTCGGCGGCCTGATGGCCTGGACCTTCTGGTATCGCACGCGCATGCGGCGCATTCACGGCACGCACGGCCTGCTCGGCGACGCGGCCGCCGCAGCGAATGCGGGCACGCTCAGCGTGGACTGAGACGCCGGCGCCGCCTTCGGCCCGCTTCGGCATGCATCGGCGGTCAGATCGCGCCCGAAATACGTTAGACTCAGCGCCACACTCCGCGGCGTTCCGTCCGCTCTCGAACTTCCCGGCAGTCGATGCGCTACTCCGTAGAAATCAGGAAATTCCTCTATAGCCAGTACTTTTACGGCGGCCTGCGCATCGCGATCGGCATCTCGCTTCCCGCTGTCCTGTGCCTGTTCGTCTTTCACAAGAGCGAGCTGGGCTTCACCATCTCGACAGGCGCGCTCGGCGCCTGCGTGGTCGACATGCCAGGGCCGCTCAAGTACAAGCGCAACGAAATGCTCGCGTGCAGCGTGATCGGCTTTCTCTCCGCTTACGCCACGGGCCTCGCCACCTTCAGTCCCATCGCGCTATGGGCCACCGTGGTGCCGCTCACCTTCGTGCTCTCACTGATCGTGGTCTACGGCAACCGCTGGCCGCAGATCAGCTTCGCCACCCTCTTCATGATGGTGATGACGCTCGAGGAGCATTTCACGCCGCACCTCGCCCTCGTCAATGCGCTGTGGATCCTGCTGGGCGGCCTCTGGTACACGGCGTGGTCGACCTTGATCAGCCAGCTCATGCTCGATCGCATCGAGCAGCAGGCGCTCGCCGAGAGCGTGTTCGCCTGCGCCGACTACCTGCTCGCGCGCGCCCAGTTCTTCGACCTCGACAACGATCTCGACGAGTGCTATCGCAACCTCGTCGCAAAGCAGATCGCCGCCGTCGAGCGTCAGGACGCGGCGCGCGACATCGTGTTGCGCAACCTGCCCAGGCTCAGGGCCGGCAAGATCGACGCGCGGCGCGCAATGCACTTCAACCTGTTCATCAACACGGTCGATCTGCATGAGCTGTTCGTGGGCGCACACACCGACTATCCGCTCGTGCGCAACACCTTCGGCGGCTCCGACCTGCTCGTGTTCTACCGCGACCTGATCCGCAAGGCCGCCGCCGATCTCGAGGACATCGGCCTCGCGGTGCTGCAAAACGAGGCGCCGCGCGCGAGCGTGAACGTGAAGGCCGAGTTGCGCGCCATCGAATACGAACTCGAGCAGCTGAAAAAGCGCGACCTGGCCGCGACCGACCCGGAGGCCTACGCGGCGATCTCGGCGTCGTTCCGGCGTATCTGGAGCGCGACACGCCTGATCGACCGCATGCGCCGCAGCCTCGCGAGCGAAGTGCCGACGACCGAAACCGAGCTGCGCATCGACGAAGCGCTCACGCGGTTCGTCACGAACCGCCGCGTGTCCTGGCTGCAGATTTTCTCGAATCTCTCGATGGCCTCGCCGAGCTTTCGCCACGCGCTGCGCGTGACGATCGCCGTGGCGGTGGGCTTCTGGCTCGGGCGGCTTCTGCCGCTCACCAACGCCTACTGGATCGTGATGACGAGCATCATCATCCTGAAGCCGGGCTATTCGCTCACGCGCCAGCGCAACGCGCAGCGTATCGTCGGCACGCTGATCGGCTGTCTGGCGAGCATTGCGTTGATCCTGCTCGTGAAGCAGCCGCTCGTGCTGCTCGTCTCGATGTTCGCGGCGATGGTGATGAGCTACAGCCTCCTGCTCTTCAACTACACGGCAAGCGTGGTGTTCACGTCGGCCTATGTACTCCTGATGTTTCATCTGCTCGCGCCGGGCAGCATGCGCATCATCGGCGAGCGCGCGATCGATACGGTGGTGGGCTGCATGATCGCCATCGGCGCGAGCCATCTGTTCCCGTACTGGGAATACCGTCTGATGGGCAAGCTCGTGCACGACATGATCGCCGCGACGCGCAGCTATCTCGAGGCGAGCTGGTGGTGGAGCGGGCGCACGAGCGCGCCGCAGCCGGCGTTCGCGGGGGCCGCGGTAAGCGAGGCCGGCGCACGGGTGGCCGCTCATGCAGCGCCCGCGGCGACGCTCGCAGCCGATGCGGGCGGCGCGGCGAATCCGGTGCCCGGCAGCGTGAGCGCCATGGCGAGTGCTTCGGCGAACGCGGCGAGCGTCATCGACGAACCTGTCGCCGCCGCGGCGACCCTCGACGACTCGCCCACAGCCGGCGCTCCGGGCTCGCCCGTGTCGGCCGTGGGCGCGAAAGCCACTGCACAGACCGCGCAGGCCACGGCGGGCGCAGCTGCGGCGGCGCCCTCGCTCGCGCGCGACTTCCGCTACCGGCTCGCACGCAAGAACGTGCACGTGGCGTTTGCGAATCTCGGCCAGGCGTTCCAGCGCATGATGCTCGAACCGAAGGCCGCCCAGAAGTTCGTACCCGAGCTCAACGACCTGCTCGTGCGCAGCCACGTGCTCGCCTCGCAGATCACGGCCACCGCACCGCTCCTGCGCAGCACGGCGCGGCCCGATCAGCCGGAGGTCAAGCTCGATGCGCTCGAGCGCGCGCTTTCGTGCGTGCGCGAGAACCTCGTCGCCGCCGAAGCGGGCATGCCTGCACCCGCCGATCAGGCGGGCATCACGAAGCAGCTCACGCGCGAACTCGATGCCATGGTGGTGCAAGCCGAGCGTGCGCTCGGCGCCGCCGCGGAACTGCCCCAGGAACTCAAGCTGCTCGCACACCAGTGCAAGCAGATGATCACGGCGTCCTGGCTGATTCGCCGGGACGCGAGCATCATCCGGCTACCGGAGCAATAAGAAGGCGAAGGCCCGGCGCGTCACTGCGTCGAGCCGCTGGCCTGCGAGCCCGCCGTGCTCGCGGACGCATGCGCCGCGCCGGCGCCCACGGTCTCGTCGTACTCGCGCTTGCTTTTCAGCGCGTTGAACAGCACGGTGCCGATCACCAACAGCACCACCGCGACGATGAGCACGGCAACACCAACCGTTGGGTTCTTCTTGCGCGGTTCGTTCATCGGTCGTGCCCAGCCTCGAATCGGAATTGGATGACAGGAACGGGCATTCTACGCCGCCATGCCTTGCAGACGGCTTGCGCCGCGAGGGCCACTACGTCCCGCTGCGCACGGGCAGCGCCGTCGAATACTTGAGCTGCTCCATCGCGAAGCTCGAACTGACGTCGAACAGCGGCACGGCGCGAATGAGCTGCTTGTAGACACGGTCGAAGTCGTCGATATCGGAGACCACGATGCGCAGCAGGTAGTCGGTCTCGCCGCTCATGCGATACGCCTCGACGATCTCGGGAATCTCCTGCACGGCGCGCGTGAAGGTCTGCGCCCATGCCTCGGTGTGCTGGTTCGTGCGCACGGCGACGAACACCGTTGTTCCCACGCCGAGCTTGCGCGGGTCGCACAACGCGACCTGCGCGCGGATCACGCCCGTTTCCTTCAGACGCTGCACGCGCTTCCAGCATGGCGTTTGCGAAAGATTGACGCGCTGCGCCAATTCCGCCACCGGCATGGTCGCGTCCTGCTGCAGCAGCTCAACCAGCTTTCTGTCGATGAGATCCATTTCTGCACTCCCCGAAGCGTAGAAATTTATTCTACACGAAGGGCGAATGAGGAAAAAATAGGAAAACTTATTCCGGCCGCGAACGGCTATAAATCTTCTTGTAGAAACCGGAAGAAGAACACGCCATGAATGCCCCTGCAGAACTCGCCCTGCAAAGCGCCTTCCATACCGCGGAGCACCACGCTGCCGCCGTCGCGCGCTTCACCGCCGCACTCGAGGCCGCCTTCGATGCCTGCTCGACGCCCGGCGACCCCTCGCGGTGCGCACGCTTCGCGCGCGGCATGCGCGCGGCGCTCACGCGCGCGCTCGCCGACCCGGCGCTCGTTACGCCCGCGCAGCGCGAGGGCTGCGCCCAGACGTACCGGCGTCATGTCATCGCTGCCGACAGCCGCGGCCGCTACACGGTCGCGGCGCTCGTCTGGCAGCCCGGCCACGCGAGCCCGATTCATGCGCATCACACCTGGTGCGGCTACGCCGTGCTCGACGGCACGCTGACCGAAACGCTTTACGTGTGGGACGACGTCCGGCAAGGCGCCGAAGAGGTTCGCTCGCATCCGCGCGCGAGCGGCGCGGTATCGTTCGGCGGACCTGGGCGCGCCAGCATTCACCGGCTTTCGAACGGCAGCGACGCACGGGCCGTCTCGCTGCATGTCTACGGCGTCGCCGCCGAACACATCGCCACGCGGGTCAACGACGTGCTGGCGCTGGGGCAGGAACGCGCTTTCACGCAACCGGGGTGCTAGGGGGCGATCTCCAACACGGTGATCAGCAAGAAGACCGGGACAGATCTGCGCCGGCGCAGACCTTCAGCCGCGGCTGCC
>NZ_BBJH01000061.1 GCF_000739775.1 Paraburkholderia heleia NBRC 101817
GCCGTGGGAATCTGCGGCGGCGCGCCCTCGGGGCCCGCCGTCGGCGGCGGCGCGGGCCGCGGCTCGTGCGAGGCGTCGCGCGCCACGCCGCTGCCCGCGTGCACACCAGACGGATGCGGATGGCCATACGGCTCCTCGACATCGCCGCTGCGCGAGGACATGTGCACCTGCATCTGCGGCACCGGCATCTCGATGCCGGCTTCGTCCATGTGGCGCTTCAGGCGCGCATTGAACGCCCGCGCCACGCTCCACTGCTGCAGCGGCCGCGTCTTGATCTGCCCTTTCACCACCATCCAGTTCGGGTCGAACCGGTCGAGCCCCCACACTTCCACGGGCCCGAGTATCTCGCGGCGATAGCGGAAGTCGGCCACGAGTTCCGCGCCGGTCTCGCGAATCATGCGCGTGACCGTATCGAGATCGACCGAGAACGGCACGCGCACTTCGAACACGGCAAACGCGAAGTCGCGCGAGAGGTTCTTCACGATCTTGATTTGCGAGAACGGAATCGCATGGATCGCGCCCTGCCCGTCGCGCAGCCGCACGGTGCGGATCGACAGATGCTCGACCGTGCCCGCATGGCCGTTGTCGATGTCGATCCAGTCGCCCACCGAAATCGTCTCCTCGATGATGATGAAAAGACCCGTGATGAGGTCGGCCACGAGCGACTGCGCGCCAAAGCCGATGGCAAGACCGATCACGCCCGCGCCGGCAAGCAGCGGCGTGACGTTGATGCCGAGATTCGCCGCGGTGACGATGCCGGTGATGGTCAGGATCGTGACGAGCACCGCATTGCGCACGAGCGGCAGCATGGTGCGCGCGCGCGTGCTGGGCGCGCGGCCCTTGGTGCGCGGACCGCTCGGATTGAGCGCTTCGAGAATCGCGGTATCGACCGTGATCCAGACGAGCCATGCGAGAAACACCGTCGACACGATCGCGAAAATGGCGTGCGCGATGCCGCGCGCAGCCACGCTCGCCTCGATGATCGCGGCGAGCGAGATGTCCCAGAGGCGCGCGCACGATTCGAAATACGCGAACCAGATGAACACCACGAGCAGCGTGCCGGCAAAGCGCAGCAGGCGCCGCAGATACGGCGAGCGCCGCCGCACGCGCGCGGGGTTCGGGCGCGTGATGCGCAGCACGACCGCCGAGAGGAAGAACGCGAGCACGAGCAGGAGGGCGGAGACTACGGAGATCTGCAGCACGTCGTCGCGGCTGCCGATGCCGCCGAACGTGGCGACGATCGACGCGCCGGCGAGCAGCAGCATCGGCAGTTGCCAGAGCGAGGCGAGCACGTCGAGGACTTCGGTGAGCGCCTTGTGGCCGTGGCGCAGCGAATAGCTGCGGTTGCGGATGAGATGCGCGACGGGTCGCCTGAAGCCGATGGCGAACACGGCCGTCAGCACCGCAGCCGCCATGTTCGCGGCAGTGCTCACCAGCGCGGCCAGATTCGCGCCCAACTGGCGCGCGACTTCGAAATTGGTCGCGGCGTCGCCGAGCGCGGCCAGCACGCCGATCGCGAAGAGCAGCCGGCGCGAGTGCGCGATCAGCAGGCGCACGGCCGCGCGCCGGTGCCCCGAGCCGAACAGCGAAAACATGATCAGGCAGATCGACGAGAACACCGCCCCTGCGACGATCGCGTAGGCGATCACGAGGGCGAGCGTGCGCCCGAGCGCGTCCGGCAGCGAGCGCTCGACCACGAGCGCGCCGATGAACGCCACGATCCACGGCGCCGCGCGATGGACGACGAAAATCAGCAGATCGACGGTGCGCGGATCGGGCCGCAGGCCGGTCTCGACATCGAATCGCCTGAGCAGCCGCCGCTCGATCCAGCGCAGCACCGCAGCGCATGCGCCCCAGCCGGCCAGCATGGCGAACAGGTCGAATACGATGCGGCCGAGGCTTTCGCCCTCCCCGCCCGAGGCGATGTCGTAGAGCTCGATGCCCGCCGCCCTGAAGCGCCCCGCCCAGTAGTGAAACGGACTGCGGCCGCGGCGTGCGTCGGCCTCGACCGAGGCGAGCCCCGACGCGATCGCGCCCAGCAACCCCGCGTTCGCCGCCGCGCCCGAAGCGGGCGCGGGCGCCACGTTTTGCGACGCGCTGCGCAGCTTCTTGAGCTGATTCAGGAGCGCGGTGCGCTGGCGCTCGTTGTCGAGCGTATTGATGACGCTGTCGAGCGAGCGCGTGAACTCAGCCTGGCTCGCCGGTGACGGCGCCGAGGCCGCCTCGGCCGCCGACGCCCCCGAGGCAGCCGCCGGGGCCCCGGTGATGATGCTCTTGAGGACCGGCAGCACGGGCGCCGGCGCGGCCTGCGCGGCGGCCCGCAGCGGCATGGCGAGGCACACCGCAAAGCATACGGGGAGCATGAGCGCACGAAGAAGCACGCGAAAAAGCGCGCGCACACACCAGCGCGCCGGCGCGGCGCGCGAAAGAAGTGCACGATCCGCCGCACCGAAGCGCATGCGCGACGGTTCGGCGCCCGCGCCATCGCGTCCGATGCTGGAATTCATGGCGGAGGGGCAAAAACAGGACGTTCCAGTTTAGCCGCACTCCGCCTCCCCGCGCCGCGCGCGTACGTAACAGTTTGTCAGCGCGCGCGGCGCACCGCCCGGCGCCTCAGTAGGCCACCGTTGCGATCTGACGAATGAAGCGGCCCTGCTCCAGTTCGTCGACGAAGGCGATTGCGTAGTCCTCGGCCGAAATGCGGCTTTCGCCCTTCGCATCGGCGATCAGCGTATTGGCGCCCGTGCGGAACGTGCCCTTGCGCTCGCCGGGCGCGATGATCGCGGCCGGCGCGAAGCAGGTCCAGTCGATGTCGGTGACCGTGCGGTAGTAGTCGTACGCATCGCGATGGGCGAGCGCGATCGCCTTGTAGGCGTCGGGGAAGCCTTCGGCATCGACGAGCGGCTTGCCGGGCGCGACCTCAAGCGAGCCGGCGCCGCCCACCACCACGAGACGCTCTAGCCCGGCGGCGCGCATGCCTTCCACGAGCGCGCGGCTCGCGACCAGCAGATCGCCGGGCTGATCCTTGGGCGGCGCGTAGGCGCTCGCCACCACGTCGTGGCCGCGCACCGCGGCGGCGACGCTCGCCGCGTCGAGCAGGTCAGCCTTCGCCGCGTGGATGTTCGGGGCGGCCGCCACGCGCTCGGGCTGGCGCGCGAGCGCGCTCACCTCGTGGCCGCGGCGCGCCGCTTCTGCCGCAATGCGCGAGCCGACCATGCCCGTTGCGCCAAAGAGGGCGATTTTCAGCGTCTTGCTCATGAACTGACTCCTGTTTTCCGTATTTATGTAACTAACAAAGTTACATTTCAGGGGTAAAAAGACGGGGCAATGCCCCGCTGATGATTTCGGCAGCGCGCCTTCCGTTCAGGCTCGCCGCGCCCGCGTGCGTTCGAGCTTGCGCTCGCTGCGCGCCATGTCGTCGACGACGTCCGCCAGCGTGCGGGTGGCGAGCGACGCCTCCATGGCGCGCTGTGCGTCGTCGATCACGCCGCGCAGCGTCTGCTGGATATGGCGTCCGACGAGGCAGGCCGGATTCGGCTCCTCGCGGTGCATGGCGAACAGCTGCGCGTCGTCGACCGCGTGGTAGACGTCGAGCAGCGTGATCGCATGCGGCTCGCGCGCCAGCAGCGCGCCGCCGCCCGCGCCCAGTTGCGACGTCGTGAGGCCCGCGCCGGCAAGCATCGACAGAAGCCGGCGAATCAGCGCGGGATTCGTGTTCACGCTGCCCGCGATGATCTCCGACGAAAGCGGCACGCCCTCCTGCTGCGCCAGCAGCGCGAGCACGTGAACGGCAAAAGCGAAACGGCTACTCGTATTCACGGCGAACCTGCCACTGCTGAGCGGCGCACGCATGGACCGAACCACGCGTGCCGATAAGTGTAACCATCATAATTACATTAATTCCTGGCGTCAACCGTTCAACCCGGCGCGCATGGCCGCGGCATTATTTAGAGGCATCCGATGCCGGCGCCGACGCGGCGGCGTTGCTCGCCCAGCGTTGCAACGAGTGCCCCGCGTTCGTCAAACCGGTGCCGGTGGCCGCGGCGGCCTGGCCGAGCAAGGCTTGCGCCGTGCTTGCCGCGCCGCGCAACTGGCCCTGCGCCGCCGAAGCCAGTTCGGCTGTGGATGCGCTCGCCTGCTGACCTTGCGAGGCCGCCGAATCGAGCTTCTGCTGGGCGGCACCGAGTTGCTGGTTCACGAAGCTCGCGGCCTTGCCGAGCGTTTGCGCCGCCTGCTGCGCGGCCTGGTTGGCGGCGTCCTGCGTAGCCTGCTTCACGGCGTCGGCGGACTGCTTGCCCAGATCGGGCGCGGAAGCGTCGTGCTTGTTACAGCCTGCGGCGAGCGCCGCGCACACGAGCAGGGAGGCAAGCGTCAGCCTTTGCGTCGAAACCTTCGAATACATGGTCATCCTGAAAAATTCGCCGCATGAAGCGGCTTGCATAGATGAAAACGCGGCAATGATACGCCGTCGCGCAACACCGATTCTGACGAAATGACCGAAAAGCCCGCACGCTCGAAAAGCGGCCGCGACACCGCGCTCGCATCGGCGCTCAATACCGTCGAGCGCGCCTCGCGCGCGAGCGCTTCGAGCCGCGCCAGCAACGCCGTCGCGAGGCCGCGGCGCGACCACGCCGGCGCGACGTAGAGCATCTCGACGTGATCGAGCGGAAAGAGCTGCCCGAATGCCGCTACCGCGCCGTCATGATGCGCCACGAGCGTGACGCCGCGCGCAAGGCGCGCGTCGAAGTCCGCGAGATCGTCGGCGGCCGCAGCCCACGCGCTGCGCTGCACTGCGTCGTAGCGCGAGGCCGCGAGCGTGGTCACGGCCGCGCGAAACAAGGCGGCCAGCGCGCTCGCATCGCGCCCCGGCACGTAGCGCCGCCAGCCGATGGTTTGCAGGGCGTCGCCCGCGACGCCCTGCTTTGCGAAATCGTCAAACATGATGGGGTAGACTGCCTGGGCGCACGATCTGTTCCACCTTCCCCCTCCGGAGACACACGATGGCCGTCAAGAAGATCCTGTTCCTCACCGGCGATTTTGCCGAAGACTATGAAACGATGGTGCCGTTCCAGGCGCTGCAGGCCGTCGGCCACCGCGTCGACGCGGTATGCCCGGGCAAGAAGGCTGGCGAGCGCGTGAAGACCGCCATCCACGACTTCGAGGGCGATCAGACCTACACCGAAAAGCCGGGGCACCAGTTCGCGCTCAACGCGACTTTCGACGAAATCGACGCCGCCAGCTACGACGCGCTCGCCATTGCGGGGGGACGCGCGCCCGAATACCTGCGCCTCGACCCGAAGGTCATCGAGATGGTGCGTCACTTCGCCCAGGCGAACAAGCCCATCGCGGCGATCTGCCATGCAGCCCAGCTGCTCGCCGCGGCCGAGGTGATCCGCGGCAAGCGCATTTCAGCCTATCCGGCCTGCGCACCCGAGGTACGGCTCGCAGGTGGCGAATACGCCGACATCGCCATCGACAGCGCCGTGACGGACGCGCCCTTCGTCACCGCGCCGGCGTGGCCCGCTCATCCCGAATGGCTGCGCCAATTCCTCGCGCTCCTCGGGACGCGCATCGAGCCGTGAGCGAGCGCTGATCCACGCCCGCGCCGCACCTGCCTTGTACGGGGTGCGGCGCGCGAGCGCCGCCAATTCGGACTGGTCCGATATCACCGCTTCGCCTCGCCGGCCAGAATAGCCGCCGTTTATCGTGGAGTACGGAGTGCGTGTCGTGGACCTAACGAGCTGGCTAGTGATGCTCGCGGTCGCCCTGGCGGCGATCCTCTTTTTTTGCAGGCGCGGCTGCGGCAAAGGCAGCCTGACCGACCGGGCGCGCCACGTGCGCGGCACGCGTCTGCTCCTGCAGGGGGCGCTTGCGCTGTGGGCAGCACTGCTCATGCTCGTGCGCAGCTTCGTCTTGCCGTTCGGCATCGCCATCAGTCATCACGCCATGCTGGCCATGGCGCTGGCGCTTGCCGGCGTGGGCGCCGTCTGGACGTTTCGCGCGCGCCGCCTCTTCAAGCCCCGCCGCATCTTTGGCACGTCATAAGCGCGCTCGTCTGGAGTGTCTCGAGTGGTCTTAAGCGCCTGCCGGTGGCCGTAACGCCGTTGCGGGTGCCGTCCGCAATTCGCTTCGCACGCTGTCCTTCGCGCTCGCGCCACCTGCGTCATCGCTCGCGCCATATCCGCCAGGGCCGCCGGGCGACGCTTCCGGACGCTCCGCGCGTTCGAGCGCGCTGATGATCTGCTCTGCGTCGCCGGGCAACGGCGGCGCGACCGCAAGCGCATCGGGCAGCGACAGATAGAACGTCGTCCCCTCGCCTTCCGTCGACTCCACCCAGACACGCCCGCCGTGCCGCTCCACCACGCGGCGCACGAGCGCGAGCCCGATGCCCTCGCCCGACGCCACATTGCCGTGCATGCGCTGGAACGCCTGGAAGAGCCTCGGCAGGCCCACCTCGGGGATGCCAAGCCCGTTGTCGCGCACGTAGAAAATCTGCAGCGATTCCACGCCCGGCGGCGCATGCGCCGTGCCGATCTCGATGCGGCCGTCGCGCGCCGGATCGAGATAGTTGAGCGCGTTGCCGATCAGGTTTGCAAACACCTGCTCTAGCGCCGTCGGATCGCCCCATACGTCGGGCAGCGTTTGCACGCTGACCTGGGCACCGCGTGCGCGGATCGAGGCGTGCATCGCGTCGACGACACGCTGCACCAGCTCCTGCACGCTCACGCGCTGCCGCCGGTACTCCACGCGGCCCACGCGCGCGAGCCGCAGCAGCGCGTCGATGATGTGCGATGCGCGCAGCACGGCCGTCTGCAGATAGCGCAGCGCCTCGCCGATATCCTCGTTGATGGTGCGCTCGATGCGCGCGCGCGCCTGCGGTGAAAGCGATGAATTCGAGATGCGCTCGCGCAGGTCGTCGCACGCGTGATTGAGCTCGCGCGAGAAGCCCTGCAGGTTCACGAGCGGCGCGCGCAGATCGTGTGACACGCCGTGGATGAACATCTCGTTTTCCTGCGTCTGCTGACGCAGGTTTTCGTTGATGCGCGCGAGTTGGTCCGCACGCCGCGCGAGGTCGGCTTGAAAACCGAGGCGCAGCCGCTCGGCTTCGATCAGCTGCTGGCTGATCTGATGCAGCGTGAGGTCGAGTTCGGCGATTTCGTCGTTGCCCGCCGTGAGCGGCGCGAGCGGTTCGTTTGCGGCCAGCCGGCTCGCGTTGTCGGAAAGCGCATCGAGCCGCCCGCGCACGCCGCGCGTAAAGACCCAGACGGCAAGCGCGACCAGCACGATCGAGCCGAGCACGGCTGTCATCACGAGGGTCTGCTGCTGGGCGCGCGCCGCTTCTGCGGCGGATACCCGCAACACGTCGAGGCGGCGCTCCTCGGTCTGGAACGAGGCGATCTGCGCGCGCACGCGGTCGAGCACGTCGGCGGCCATGAGCGCGCGAAAGCGCTCGGCGAGGTCGGCGCGGCGGCCCGAGCGCAAGAGATCCTGCACGCGGTCCGACCATTGGCGATAGTTCTGCACGGCGTGGCGAATCTGCACGGCGCGCTCGACCTGCGAGGGATTATCGGCGACGAGATCGACGAGCCGGTCGATGCGGCGGTCCACGTCCATCCACATCGAAACCGGTGTGGAGTAGCTCGTGTCGTTGGCCGCCACCGCACCGCGCAGCTCGACCGACTCGACCAGCACCGGTTCGAGCACCCGTGACGCCTGCGCCAGCACGGCCTGACCATGCTGGCCCCAGCGCTCCGCGGCGGCGGCGTCGGCCTCCGCCTTCACGATGGCCGACAGCAAGCTCAGCTCGAATACAGCGGGAATCGCGATCAGCAGAAGCCCTTTGGTCGTGAGGCGCATTGCGTGGCGGGTACCGGGCGACCGGACGCGCATGAGGTGGCAATCCGGCCATTATGTCGGCGTTTGCGCCCTATGTGCGCCCGAAGTGTATCCCTCACGAAGGCGCGAGATATTTTCGATTTACCGACAATTTGATGATCCGGAAAGGAAAAGCGAATCAATCGCCCAATTATGGCGCGCGATTTCCCCACCTTTGCGCGCAAGTCCCGGATTTGCGCCGAATTTTGGTGCACGCGCCCCAGATACCGGCAACTGTGTGGGCGACACGGCATCGGCTTTTTTCCGCGTCGGTGCACGGCCGCACCGGCTTGACGCCTGTTGCGGCCACGAATTCACCAGTTTGGCGCTGAAGCTGGCCCACAACTTGCTCTCTATGCGCCCATTTTGGGCAAACTGGGCACGCCAGATGGACAATCTCAAGACCGGTACCGACACGCTATTCCTGCTGCTGGGCGCCGCCATGGTGCTCGCCATGCACGCGGGTTTCGCGTTTCTCGAACTCGGCACCGTACGCAAGAAGAACCAGGTCAATGCGCTCGTGAAGATCCTCGTCGATTTTTCGATTTCGACGATCGCCTACTTCTTCATAGGCTATACGCTCGCCTACGGCGTGCAGTTCTTCTCGCACGCCGACGTGCTCGCCGAGCACAACGGTTACGCGCTCGTGCGCTTCTTCTTCCTGCTCACCTTCGCGGCAGCCATCCCGGCCATCGTGTCGGGCGGCATTGCCGAGCGTTCGAAGTTCAATCCGCAGCTGTTCGCGACCTTCGTGATCGTCGGCTTCCTCTACCCGTTTTTCGAGGGGATGGTGTGGAACAACCGCCTCGGTTTCGAAGACGCGATGACGCACGTGTTCGGCGTGCCGTTCCACGACTTCGCGGGCTCGGTGGTGGTCCACGCGTTCGGCGGCTGGATCGCGCTGCCGGCCGTGCTGCTGCTCGGGCCGCGCCACGGCCGCTACACGCGCGACGGCCGTGTCGCCGCGCATCCGCCCTCGAACATCCCGTTCCTCGCGCTCGGCGCATGGGTGCTTGCGGTGGGCTGGTTCGGCTTCAACGTGATGAGCGCGCAAACCATCGACAAGATCAGCGGTCTCGTCGCCGTCAACTCGCTCATGGCGATGGTGGGCGGCACGCTCGCCGCGTGGTTCGCGGGCCGCAACGATCCGGGCTTCACGTATAACGGGCCGCTCGCGGGGCTCGTGGCCGTGTGCGCGGGCTCGGACATCATGCATCCGCTCGGCGCGCTCGTGACGGGGGCGGTTGCCGGCGCGCTGTTCGTCTACATGTTCACCTGCGTGCAGAACCGCTGGCGCATCGACGACGTGCTCGGCGTGTGGCCGCTGCACGGCCTGTGCGGCGCGTGGGGCGGCATCGCCGCGGGTATCTTCGGCCAGCGCTGGCTCGGCGGGCTCGGCGGCGTCTCGTTCGGCGCGCAGATCGTCGGCACGCTGGCGGGCATCGTGATCGCCTTCCTTGGCGGCCTCGTGGTGTACGGCCTGCTGCGCAAGTTCGTCGGACTGCGCATCGACCGCGAGCAGGAATTCAACGGCACCGACCTGTCGATCCACAAGATCACGGCCACGCCGGAACGCGAAACGGTCTCCTGACCGGCGCGCAATACGACCCAGCGCGACCCTGCGGGCGGCGCCCTGCCGCCCGCACGCCGTACGCATCACTAACGGACCCTCAAAGCTGGCCCATGCCGCCGGCGACGATCACCTCGGTACCGACCATGAAAGCCGATTCGGCTGCGCTCAGATGCAGCACGGTCGAGGCGATCTCCTCCACCGTCGCAAAGCGCCTGAGCGGCACCAGCGCGCGAATCGACTCCTCGGCTGCCGCGAGCGCGGCGGCGTCCATGCCGAACTTGTTGTAGAGCGGCGTCTTCACGGGGCCGGGGCTCACCACGTTCACGCGAATGCCGCGCGGTAGCAGTTCGGCCGAGAGCGTCTTCGCGAACGAGATCAGCGCCGCCTTGCTCGCCGCATACACCGACGAAGTGGGCATGCCGATATGCGCGTTGATCGAGCCGTTGAGCACGACGGCCGCACCGTCGTTGAGCACCGGCAGGAGCGCCTGAATCTGGAAATACGCGCCCTTCACGTTGGTGTCGAAGGTGACGTCCCAGAGCGCTTCGTCCACTTGCTCGAACGGGGCGAGCTTCGCCACGCCCGCGTTGATGAACACCGCATCGAGGCGCAGGCCCGCGTCGCGCACGGCGGCCGCCAGTTCGCGTGCGCCGGTGAGCGAGGCGGCGTCGTTGCGCCAGGCGTGCGCTTTCGCGCCGAGCGCGCGGCGCGCGGCTTCGAGGCCGGCTTCATCGCGGCCAGTGACGATCACGTGCGCGCCTTCGGCGGCATAGGCAAGCGCCGCAGCGAGGCCGATGCCGCTGGTTCCGCCGGTGACGAGGACAGTTTTGTTGGCAAAGCGGTTCATGACGTTCTCCTTGAAGGGGATAGTCTCGATCGGAGACTGTGATGCCATGTTGCCGGACGAAGGGCTGCCTGCCGTACGACGGTCCTGGCGCAAACGTTCGAAACTATCGAACGTCTGTGTCATGCCTGCGGGCAGCCGGCTTCATCCCGTGACCTCGATCCCGTCGACGAGGCGCCTGGCAAGACGCGGCTCGCGCAGCCGGTCGATCCACCATTGCAGTGCGCGCCCCACGTGTTCGCCGCGCCACGCGACATACAGCATGTTCGGCTCGCGCGGGTTCGCCGTGGCCTTCTCGATCAGTTCGCCGCGCTCGATCAGCCTCGCCGCGCGCTGCCGCGGCACCCAGCCCACGCCCAGGCCCTCGCGCTGCGCGAGGATCTTGGCGCGCATCGACGGCACCGCCAGCACCTCCTGGCCCCCGAGCAGCCCGTAGCCGCGGCCCGGCGCGTGCCGCGCCGAATCGCCGACCGCCACGCCGCGCTCGGCGAGCATGCGCTCGCGGGTGAGCGGCCCCTTCTCGCGCGCAAGCCGATGGCGCGGCGCGACCGCGAACACCCACTCCATCACGCCAAGTTCGAACCAGTGCAGGCCGTCGATGGCGGGCGGCTCGTTGGTCGCGCCGACGACCAGATCGGCGCGGCCGTCGCGAAGGGCCTCCCAGGTGCCGGAGAGCACTTCGTGTGTGAACCGCAGCTTGACGCCCGACTTCAGCGCATCGAAATCGCGGACCACCGGCATCAACAGCTCGAATTCGAGAATCTCGTCGGTGACGATCCACAAGCGGTCCTCCCAGCCGTTCGCCACCTGCCGCACGCGCTGCGTCATGCGCGCGACGTCCTGCATCAGGCGGCTCGCCTCCTCGGCGAGCAGATGCCCGGCCGGGGTGAGCTGCAGCCGGTAGCGCCGGCGGTCGAAGAGGAGCGCGTCGAAGCGCGCCTCGAGTTGGCGCGCGGCATGGGAAATCGTGGAAGGCGCCTTGTTCAGACGTGCCGCCGCGCGCGACAGGCTGCCGGTTTCGCGGATGGCATCGAGCAGCGCCAGTTCCTCTTCGGAGAGCATGTGCGACTCCATCGAACGGGTGATCAGACGATGGTATGGCAGAAACGGGGCGTGAGTCCGGCTATGTGTCGCCGTCTGCGGGTAGCGGTTAACGTCCCGATAGGCAAGGCGCTCAAACGTCAGTTGCGGGAGCGCTTTAGCGGCGAGGTCGCCTGATCGACCGCTGATCGCGGGTTGCCGTGGGTTGCCGTGAGTGTCCGTGTGCAGGCGGGCGGAAAAAAAGGCGCCACGTTCGCACGTGGCGCCTTGAAAAGTTCTAGCCATTCCGAGGGCCGTGCTAGAACCTGAGAGACGGTATCCGGCTGCGCCGTGCCATCGGAAAAACAACTCGTAATTATGCGAAATGCATAGCGCGAGGCACATTAAAACCCCGCAATTTTGCAGGGTTGGGCGAATTACCGAAATCGGATTCCATTTTTTACCTATGTGCTGACTAAGTCAAGCAAAATCTCGCCAAAATACGCTAATCGTCGAGCTTCTGGCGCCCACTACAATCATCTGATAATTTGCGCCATGATTTAGAGCGCGCGGCGTTGATCGAACGCAAACGATCGTACCGCGGCACGCCCGCGCTGACTTTGTCACGCCCCGCGCGAAATCTCAAATCTGAAATCCTGTTTCGGAAAATTGTCCTGCCAATGACTTCCGCCCCCGATTCGCGCCATCCCGACGACACGCCGCGAGATAAAGACGGCGGCGCCGACGAAGTGACGGCGCTCGCGCGCGGCCTTGCCGTCCTGCGCTGCGTCGCGGCCGCCGACGCGCCGCTGAGCAACCGCGAACTGACCGAGCTGACGGGCATCCCCAAGCCCACGCTTTCGCGCCTCACGGGCACGCTCGTGAGCACGGGCTTTCTCGCCCGGCTGCCCGACAGCGAACGCTTCGTGCTGACGTCTTCGGTGCTGGAGCTGTCCAACGGCTTCCTGCGCAACGCCGACATCCGCAGCCGGGCGCGGCCTTTTCTCTCGCGGCTGGCCGAGCGCACCGCGCTCTCGGTGCACCTCACCGTGCGCGACCGTCTGGACATGGTCGTGATCGACGCGATCCGCCCGCGCACCGCCGTGCTCGTCACGCGCCTCGAGGTCGGCTCGCGCATCGACATGGGCCGCACTGCCGTCGGGCGCGCCTACCTCGCTGCGCTCGACCCGCACGCGCGCGCCGAACTCGCCGCCGCGCTGCAGGCCTCGACCGGCAACGACTGGGGCGTCTTCGGCAGCCGGCTCGACGCCGCGCTCGCCGAGACCGCCGCCCACGGCTACGGGCTCGCGATCGGCGAGTGGTACGAGGGGCTCAACGCCATCGCCACGGCATTCGCGGGTCCCAATGGCGAGATCTACGCCATCAACTGCGGCGGCGCCGCGCAGCAGTGCCCGCGCGAGTGGCTCGTCAGCCACGTCGTGCCGCTGATGCGCGAATGCGTCGCGGGCATCGTCGACGAGATCGGCGGCGCCCTGCGCCTGCCCCGCGCGACCTGACAGCAGCAGCGCCTGCGCCTTACAGGAGACACACGAAGGGTGTAACGCTCGTAACGTCTCGAAAGAAACGGCACTGGACTGTAACGAAGCGGGCAACGTAGCATCATGCTTTTTGGCGGCAGGGGCCAGCTGCGCCGCCGCCCTTCGCCCGTCACGCGAGCCAGCCGCCGGCGACCCCGTCCATGCCCGTGAGCGCATGGCGCGGGATCGGGCCGCAGCGCGGCGCGTCCTGACATCCTGCTTGCGCACGACCTGCGTAGCATCGGCGCGCGCCCGCTGCGCCGGCTCCGTGCGCTTTTTTTGCGTGCGCTTTTTGCTCGCACTTCGCGGCCGGCGCCCTGTGCGCTCAGCCAGGCGCCTTCGAGAACCCCGCTTCGAGAACCTGTTACCGACCTGACCGATGGATCAACAAGAAAAGCGCCCGGATTCCCCCCGTAACGAAACGCCGCCGCAGTCCCCCGCTCCGGTCGCCGCGAGGCGCGGCAGGGGCAAGTTCATTGTGCTGGGTGTGGTCGTCGTGATCGCCGGCATCGTGCTCGCGCGCTGGCAGCCATGGAACAAGGCGCTCCCGGGCGGCAACGCCACCCCGGCGGCCGGCGCGCGCATGCGTCACGGCGGTCCGGGCGCCATGGCCGCCATGCCGCAGCCCGTGAGCGTGGCCACGGCGAAGGCCGGCGACATGCCCATCGTCATCACCGCGCTCGGCACGGTCACGCCGCTTGCCGACATCACGGTGCGCACACAACTATCCGGCACGCTTCAGGAGGTCTACTTCCAGGAAGGCCAGATGGTGAAAAAGGGCGACGTGCTCGCGCAGATCGACCCGCGCCCGTACCAGATCTCGCTCGCCAACGCCGAAGGCCAGCTCGCCCGCGACGAGGCGCTGCTCGCCACGGCGCGCCTCGACCTCAAGCGCTACCGGACGCTGCTTTCGCAAGACTCGATCGCGAGCCAGCAGGTCGACACGCAGACCTCGCTCGTCAAGCAGTACGAGGGCACCGTGAAGTCCGATCAGGCCAGCGTCGATACCTACAAGCTCGACCTGACCTACGCGCGCATCACGGCGCCCGTATCGGGCCGCGTGGGGTTGCGCCAGGTCGATCCGGGCAACTACGTGACGCCCGGCGACACCAACGGCATCGTCGTGCTCACGCAGCTCGAGCCGATCAGCGTGATCTTCACGACCTCGGAGGACAATCTGCCTCCCATCATGAAGCAGCTGCGCGCGGGCACGAAAATGCCGGTCACGGCCTACGACCGCAGCAACACCACGATGCTCGAAGCCGGGTCGCTCCAGACCATCGACAACCAGATCGACACCACCACGGGCACCGTGAAGCTGCGCGCAAGCTTCACGAACCACGAACAGGCGCTCTTCCCGAACCAGTTCGTCAACGCGCGCCTGCTCGTCGATACGATCCACGACGCCGTGATCGTGCCCACTTCGGCCGTGCTCAACGGCTCGCAAGGGCAGTACGTCTACGTCGCGCAGCCCGACAACACGGTGACGGTGCGGCTCGTGAAGGTCGGCCCCGTCGATGCCGAGCGCACCAGCATCGCCTCGGGCCTCGCCGTGGGCGAGCGCGTGGTGACCGACGGCTCCGACCGTCTGCGCGAAGGCGCGAAGATCACGATTCCGGCCGAACATCCGCAGCACGCGAAGGGAGCGTCGGGCGCCGCCGGCGCGAATGGCGCCTCGTGGGCCGGCGCGGCCTCGGGCGCGCGCCATGGCCACCGCCACGCCTCGCAGACGCAAGCCCAGTAAGCCAGCATGAATCCATCCCGCGCCTTTATCCTGCGGCCGGTCGGCACGGCGCTGCTCATGGCGGCGATCATGCTGGTCGGCCTCGTCGCGCTGCGTTTCCTGCCGCTTTCCGCCCTGCCCGAAGTCGATTACCCGACCATTCAGGTGCAGACCTTCTACCCGG
Organism: Paraburkholderia heleia NBRC 101817; assembly: GCF_000739775.1. Taxonomy (GTDB): domain Bacteria; phylum Pseudomonadota; class Gammaproteobacteria; order Burkholderiales; family Burkholderiaceae; genus Paraburkholderia; species Paraburkholderia heleia. The sequence continues at coordinate 14,758 of NZ_BBJH01000061.1, forward strand.
GCGCGAGCCCGGATGTCATGACGTCTTCGGTCACGGCACCGCTCGAACGCCAGTTCGGGCAAATGCCGTCGCTCAACCAGATGTCGTCGCAAAGCTCGGCGGGCTCCTCGGTCATCACGCTGCAGTTCAGCCTCGATCTGCCGCTCGACGTGGCCGAACAGGAAGTGCAGGCCGCCATCAACGCGGCGGGCAACCTGCTGCCCTCGGACCTGCCCGCGCCGCCGATCTACGCCAAGGTCAACCCCGCCGACGCGCCGATCCTCACGCTCGCGATCACCTCGAAAACGCTGCCGCTCACGCAGATCCAGGATCTCGCCGACACGCGCCTCGCGCAGAAGATTTCGCAGGTGGCGGGCGTGGGCCTCGTGAGCCTGTCGGGCGGCCAGCGCCCCGCGGTACGCATCCAGGCCAACCCGCGCGCGCTCGCGGCCTACGGCCTGAATCTCGACGACCTGCGCACGAGCATCTCGAACCTGAACGTCAACACGCCCAAGGGCAACTTCGACGGCCCCACGCGCGCCTACACGATCAACGCGAACGACCAGCTGACCGACGCCGACGCCTATAAGGACGCCGTGATCGCCTACCGCAACGGCCGCCCCGTCATGCTCACCGACGTCGCGAACATCGTGCAGGGCGCGGAAAACACCAAGCTCGGCGCGTGGGCCAACGGTACGCCCGCGATCATCCTGAACGTGCAGCGCCAGCCGGGCGCGAACGTGATCCAGGTGGTGGACAGCATCAAGGCGCTGTTGCCGCAATTGCAGGAATCGCTGCCCGCTTCGCTCGACGTGCAGATCGTCACCGACCGCACCACCACGATCCGCGCCTCGGTGCGCGACGTGCAGTTCGAGCTGCTGATGTCGGTGGTGCTCGTGGTGCTCGTGATGTACCTGTTCCTCGCGAATATCTACGCCACGATCATTCCGAGCCTTTCGGTGCCGCTCTCGCTCATCGGCACGCTCGCAGTCATGTACCTGTGCGGCTTCTCGCTCGACAACCTGTCGCTGATGGCGCTCACCATCGCAACCGGTTTCGTGGTGGACGACGCCATCGTCATGATCGAGAACATCGCGCGCTACGTGGAGGCGGGCGACCCACCGCTCGAAGCAGCGCTAAAGGGCAGCAAGCAGATCGGCTTCACCATCATCTCGTTGACGGTGTCGCTCATCGCCGTGCTGATTCCGCTGCTTTTCATGGGCGACGTGGTGGGCCGCCTGTTCCACGAGTTCGCCATCACGCTCGCGGTGACGATCGTGATCTCGGCCGTGGTCTCGCTCACGCTCGTGCCGATGATGTGCGCGAAGATGCTGCGCCACACGCCGCCGCCCGAAAGCCACCGCTTCGAGGCGCGCGTGCATGCGTTCTTCGACTATGTGATCGGCCGCTATGGCGTGGCGCTCGAATGGGTGCTCGCGCGCCAGCGCCTCACGATGATCGTGTTCCTGATCACGCTCGTGCTCACGGGCATGCTTTACGTGGTCGTGCCCAAGGGCTTTTTCCCCGTGCAGGACACGGGCGTGATCCAGGCGATCACGCAGATGCCGCAATCGGTGTCGTATGCGTCGATGGCCGAGCGCCAGCAGGCGCTGGCCGCGCAAATTCTCAAGAACGACAACGTCGAAAGCCTCACCTCGTTCATCGGCGTCGATGGCACCAACATCACGCTCAACAGCGGCCGCATGCTCATCAACCTGAAGCCGCGCGACGACCGCAGCGAAACGGCGAGCGAGATCATCCGCGACCTGCAAAAGAGCGTGGCCCACGTACCGGGCGCGACGCTCTACATGCAGCCGGTGCAGGACCTCACGATCGACTCGACGGTAAGCCCCACGCAGTACCAGTTCATGCTGACCACGCCGAACATCCAGGACTTCACGACCTGGGTGCCGAAGCTCGTGCAGCGCCTGCAGCAACTGCCCGAACTCGCGGATGTGGCGACCGACCTGCAGGACCAGGGCAGCTCCGTGTTCATCGAGATCGACCGCGCAAGCGCGGCCCGCTATGGCATCACGCCAGCGACGGTGGACAACGCGCTCTACGACGCCTACGGCCAGCGCATCATCTCGACGATCTTCACGCAGTCGAACCAGTACCGCGTGATTCTCGAAGCCGATCCGGTCTTGCAGCACTACACCGACGCGCTGAACTCGATCTATCTGCCCTCCTCGACCTCGACCACGGGCCAGGTGCCGCTCTCGGCCATCGCGAAGTTCCACGAGCGGCCCGCGCCGCTGCTCGTCACGCATCTCTCGCAGTTCCCGGCCACGACAATCTCGTTCAATCTGGCGCCGGGCTCCTCGCTCGGCGCGGCCGTGAAGGCGATCCAGCAGGCGGAAAAGGACATCGGCCTGCCGGGCTCGTTCCAGACGCGCTTCCAGGGCGCCGCGCTCGCGTTCCAGGCGTCGCTGTCCAACGAGCTGTTCCTGATCCTCGCGGCCATCGTCACGATGTACATCGTGCTCGGCGTGCTGTACGAGAGCTTCGTGCACCCCATCACGATTCTCTCGACGCTGCCATCGGCCGGGATCGGCGCGCTGCTCGCGCTCATCCTGACCGGGCACGACCTCGACATCATCGGCATCATCGGCATCGTGCTCCTGATCGGCATCGTGAAGAAGAACGCCATCATGATGATCGACTTCGCGCTCGAGGCCGAGCGCCAGGAAGGCAAGCCGCCGCGCGAGGCGATCTACCAGGCGTGTCTGCTGCGCTTCCGGCCGATCATGATGACGACAATGGCGGCGCTGCTCGGTGCCTTGCCGCTGATTCTCGGCTACGGCGCGGGCAGCGAGCTGCGCCGGCCGCTCGGCATCGCGATTGCGGGCGGCCTGATCGTGAGCCAGGCGCTCACGCTCTTTACGACGCCTGTGATCTACCTCGCGTTCGACCGGATTGCGCGGCGTCTGCGCCAACGCTTCGGCAGCGGGTCGCACGGCGCGGCGTCGTCTTCGTCGGAGAGCTGACGCGATGAATCTCTCGCGCCCGTTCATCTCCCGTCCCGTCGCGACCACGCTGCTCGCCATCGGCATCGCGCTGGCCGGCCTGTTCGCGTTCGCGAAGCTGCCGGTCGCGCCCCTGCCGCAGGTGGACTTTCCGACCATCTCCGTGCAGGCCACCTTGCCGGGCGCGAGCCCCGAAACGGTGGCAACCAGCGTGGCGAGCCCGCTGGAGCGGCACCTGGGGTCGATCGCCGACGTCACGGAGATGACCTCGCAAAGCTCGGTGGGCAGCACGCGCATCACGCTGCAATTCGGCCTGAACCGCGACATCGACGGCGCGGCGCGCGACGTGCAGGCGGCGATCAACGCCGCGCGCGCGGACCTGCCCACGAGCCTGCGGCAAAACCCGACCTACCACAAGGTCAACCCCGCCGACGCGCCGATTCTGATTCTCGCGCTCACCTCGCCCACGCTTTCCGCGGGCCAGCTCTACGACTCGGCGGCCACGGTGCTGCAGCAGTCGCTCTCGCAGGTGGACGGCGTGGGCGAAGTCGACGTGAGCGGCTCGGCGAATCCGGCCGTGCGCGTGGAGCTGGAGCCGCACGCGCTCTTTCACTACGGCATCGGCCTCGAAGACGTGCGCGCCGCGCTCGCCTCGGCCAACGCGAACAGCCCGAAGGGCGATATCGAATTCGGCCCGCAGCGCTTCCAGCTCTACACCAACGACCAGGCAAGCAAGGCGAGCCAGTACAAGGATCTCGTGATCGCCTACCGCAACGGCGCGGGCGTGAAGCTCTCGGACGTGGGCGAAGTCGTCGATTCGGTGGAGGACCTGCGCAACATCGGGCTCGCCAACGGCAAGCGTTCCGTGCTCGTGATCCTCTACCGCCAGCCGGGCGCGAACATCATCGAGACCGTGGACCGCGTGGTCGCCATGCTGCCGCAGCTCAAGGCGTCGCTGCCCGCCGACGTCGAGGTGACCCCGACATCCGACCGCTCGGTCACGATCCGCTCCTCGCTCAAGGACACCGAGCGCACGCTCATGATCGCCGTGGCGCTCGTCGTGATGGTGGTGTTCCTGTTCCTGCGCAACTGGCGCGCGACGCTCATCCCGAGCGTGGCCGTGCCCGTCTCGATCGTCGGCACCTTCGCGGCGATGTACCTGATGGGCTTCTCGCTCGACAATCTCTCGCTGATGGCGCTCACCATCGCGACCGGCTTCGTCGTGGACGACGCCATCGTCGTGCTGGAGAACATCTCGCGGCATATCGAAAACGGCGTGCCGCGCATGCAGGCGGCGCTGCTCGGCGCGCGCGAGGTGGGCTTCACGGTGCTCTCGATCAGCGTGTCGCTCGTCGCCGTGTTCCTGCCGATCCTGCTGATGGGCGGCATTGTCGGGCGCCTGTTCCGCGAGTTCGCGCTCACGCTCTCGCTCGCCATTGCGGTGTCGCTCGCCGTCTCGCTCACGCTCACGCCGATGATGTGCTCGCGCCTGCTCGAAGAGGCGCACGAGAAGAAGGCGGAAGGCCGCTTCGCGCAGTGGCTCGAACGCGGCTTCCTGCGCATGCAGGGCGGCTACGAGCGCACGCTCGGCTGGGCGCTGGCGCATCCGTTCGTCATCCTGCTCACGCTCGTCGCGACCATCGCGCTGAACGTCGCGCTCTACGTGGTCGTGCCCAAGGGCTTCTTCCCGCAACAGGACACGGGGCGCCTGATCGGCGGCATCCAGGCCGACCAGTCCACTTCGTTCCAGGCGATGAAGGTGAAGTTCGCCGAGATGATGCGCATCGTGCAGGCGAACCCGGCGGTGGAATCGGTCGCGGGATTCTCAGGCGGCCGCGCGACGAACTCGGGCTTCATGTTCGTCTCGCTCAAGCCCAAGAGCGAGCGCAAGATTTCCGCCGACGAGGTGATCGCGCAACTGCGCGGACCGCTCTCGAACGTGGCGGGCGCGCGCACCTTCCTGCAAGCGGTGCAGGATATTCGCGTGGGCGGCCGGCAGTCGAACGCGCAGTACCAGTTCACGCTGCTCGGGGACAACACCGCCGACCTCTACAAGTGGGGGCCCAAGCTCACCGAGGCGCTGCAGGCACGCCCCGAACTCGCCGACGTGAATTCGGACCAGCAGCAAGGCGGCCTCGAGTCGATGATCAACATCGACCGGCAGAGCGCCGCGCGCCTGAACATCACGCCCTCGCAGATCGACAACACGCTTTACGACGCCTTCGGCCAGCGCCAGGTCTCGACGATCTACAACCCGCTCAACCAGTACCACGTCGTGATGGAAGTCGCGCCGAAGTACTGGCAGAGCCCCACCATGCTCAACGAGATCTGGGTGAGCACCTCGGGCGGCACGGCGAGCGGCGCGCAGAGCACCAACGCGACGGCGGGCACGGTGACGGGCCCCACCACCGCCTCGGCGGGCGGCACGGCCGCCACCACGGCGTCGAGCGCCGCGGCCATCGCCGCCGACTCCGCGCGCAACCTGGCGACCAACTCGCTCGCCGCGAGCGGCAAGTCGAGCGCGTCGTCGGGCGCGGCCGTCTCCACGTCGAAGGAGACCATGGTGCCGCTCTCGTCGATCGCCTCGTTCGGCCCCGGCACGACGCCGCTTTCGGTGAATCACCAAAGCCAGTTCGTGGCCTCGACGATCTCGTTCAACCTGCCGCCCGGCAAATCGCTCTCCGACGCCACCCAGGCGATCTACGACACGATGGGCGAGATCGGCATGCCCGCGACGATTCACGGCAGCTTCCAGGGCACGGCGCAGGCGTTCCAGCAGTCGCTCGACAACCAGCCGCTGCTGATTCTCGCGGCGCTCGCGGCCGTGTATATCGTTCTGGGCATTCTGTACGAGAGCTACATCCACCCGCTCACGATTCTCTCCACCCTGCCCTCGGCGGGCGTGGGCGCGCTGCTCGCGCTGCTGCTCTTCAAGACGGAGTTCAGCATCATCGCGCTGATCGGCGTGATTCTGCTGATCGGCATCGTGAAGAAGAACGCGATCATGATGGTGGACTTCGCGATCGAGGCATCGCGCCAGGGCCTGAGTTCGCGCGATGCGATCTATCAGGCCTGCCTGCTGCGCTTCCGGCCGATCATGATGACGACCTGCGCGGCGCTGCTCGGCGCGTTGCCGCTCGCGTTCGGGCGCGGCGAAGGCGCGGAGCTGCGCGCGCCGCTCGGTATCTCGATCGTGGGCGGTTTGATCGTGAGCCAGATGCTCACGCTCTATACGACGCCGGTGGTGTACCTGTACATGGACCGGCTGCGTGTGTGGTGGGATGCGAAGCGCGGACGCGGAGCACCCGCGGCGCAGGTTGAGTGAGTGAGCGTTCCTGCAGCAAAAAGCGGCCGAAGCGTGGCTTCAGCCGCTTCTTCTATGCACGTGCGCTTCGAGGCCCGCGCTGGCGCAAATGCGCAGGCAGGCAACGCACGATCAGATGCAGCACCAGCGGCACGATGATGCCGTCGTCCACGACACCGGCGAGCGGCATCGCGATATTGAACGGGTCGAGGGCATAGAGCGCGAGCAGCGCCGTAGCAGGCACGAGCCACACGGGACGCCCCGGCTGGCGCAGCGCGTGCCACAGCACGCGCGCATCGCCCTTCACTACATGCCATAGCAACGCGATACGTTTCATCTGCTTTCTCCTTGCGCGCGCGGCGAGCCCCGCTTATGCCGGGATTCAGCGATAACTCGCGATAGCTCGCGACAACTACTGCTGCGGATGCTGCGCGGCCCACTCCTTCACGGCACGCAACGTGTTCGTCACATGCTGGTCCGGCGACAGGCTCGTGTATTCGTAGATGATCTTGCCGTCCGGCGCGATCACATACGACACGCGATTGGCCATCGACGCGTGCATCGGCATCGACGCGTCGTACGACCTGATGATCTTCGAGTCCTCGTCGGCGGCCACGGGGAACTTGCTGCGGCACTCGCTCACCGAAAACTTCGTGAGCGTGCCGATGTTGTCGTGCGAAACGCCGATCACGGTCGCGCCGTACTGCTTGTACTGATCGACCGCTTCCGCGAATTCATGCGCCTCGATCGTGCAGCCCTTCGTGAACGCGGCCGGATAGAAGTACACCACCACCGGCCCCTTCTTGAGCTCCGAAGCGAGCGAATAGGTGTATGTCTTGCCGCCCAGCGATGCCTGGGTCGTGAAGTCGGGTGCGGAATCGCCCGGCTTGAGAGTTGCCTCGGCAGACAGGGTAAAGAGCGCAAGTCCGGCGCAGACGAGCGCCGCGGCTCCCGCCGCAAAGAACCTCGGTTTCATGTCGAATGTCCTCGAGTGGAATCGCCACGCCGGCGCGCGTTTTGCCCGCGCATTGTGCCCGTCACGCAAATGAGACGCATCACGGCACGCAGCCGGCGATGTCGATATTGGAGCACACAATCGCGGCGCCCGCAGCGTGCCCCGGCGCGAACCTTACAGTCTCGCTTCAACCCTCGGCGTAGGCCGTGAACCACGCGCCGGCCCACAGGTTCAACTCGCCGAGCAGCGGCGGCGTGAGCGCGTTGAACATGCCGCCCGCCTCGCGCGCGAGGCGCTGTGCACCGTCGTGGTCGCCGCGCTCGGCCGTGGTTGCGATGCGCAGCAGCGTGCCGAGCGCGCCGCGATGACCGTCCACGGCCTCGACGATCTCGCGAGCAAGGCCGAGACGATCGAGCGTGTGCTCAGGCGTCGAGCCCACCAGCACGTGCACGAGCGAGAAGATGCCGGTCATGAAGGCGGCATCGGCGAAATCGGGGTCCTGCGGGCTCAGGCTGCGCGCGGCAAGCTCCATGAAGTGCGAGCGCGTGCCCGCGAGCTGCACGAGCGGGTCCGAACCCCAGGGCAGGTCGCGTCCGCTCGCGTAGAGCAGCAGTTGCGCCCAGCGCGCGATCTGGCGCGTGCCGGCCGCGAGCACCGCCTCGCGCAGCGACGAAATCGGCCGTCCCGGCGAGTACGCGCTCGAATTGACGAGACGCAACAGTTGCACCACTACGCCGGGGTGGCTGCGCAACTCGCGCTCGAGTTCGGCGGTGCCGACGTCGTTGGCCACCAGCGCGAGCAGGCGCACGAGCGCAAGGCGCGAAGCGCGCACGCGCGGCGCGCGCAGCACCTGCGGGCGCGCGAAGAAGTAGCCCTGAAAAAGCTCGAAGCCGAGCGACGACGCGAGTTCGAAGTCCTCGCCTGTCTCGACCTTCTCGGCGATCAGCGTCTTGCCGTGCGCGGCGAGGCTCGCGACCAGCCCGGGCAGCGCCGCGCGCTCGGTCTGCATCAGGTCGACCTTGACGATGTCCGCGTAGGGCAACGCGCGCAGGAGGTTCTCCGTGATCTCGCACACGTCGTCGAAAGCGATGCGGTAGCCGGCGCGGCGCAGTTGTGCGAGACGCTCCAGAACCGCGGCGTCGAAGCGCACGTGTTCGAGCACCTCCAGTACGAAGCGGCCCGGCGGCAGCAGATGCACGATGTCGTCGAACAGCAGCTCGCGGCTGATGTTGACATAGCCGTAGTGACGGCCGAGCACCGCGGGCACGCCGAGCTGGCCGATCGTGCGCGTCATCACCTGGGCCGTGGCAAGCGCGTCGTCGTCGATGTCCGCGCGGTTCTGCGCGCCGCCGCGAAACAGCAGCTCATAGGCGTTGAGTGCGCCATGGCGATCGAGAATAGGCTGCCGCCCGAGATAGACGAACGGCTGCGGACCGGTTGATGACCCGGGCGCAAGGCCGGGTTGTGAAGCTGACGGCATAGATGGCGCGGAACCAGGGGTGCCCCTGCCCGCATCGTCTCGCGCAGCCTCGCTTGCCGGCGCGGCAAACGCTGACGATGAATCGGACATGGCGGATGACTCGTACGGATGGAATAGCCGGTAATGGCCGCCGAGGCGCCGGGCCGCCCCTGCGGCCGGCAAGACGGGCGCTGCACGCGCCGACCCATTGCGCATGGCGAACGGCGTCTCGACCGGCGCCACTTTAACCGAATCTGGACGCCGCCGCACCGATCTCCCGTCACGTTTATGCGTCAGGTGCCTTTTCGGTCGCCGCGGCTAAAGATTTCGCGTCCGGGGTCGATAACCTGCTCTGATGGGCGTCTTCAGCCGGACCTGGAAACCGGCCGACGCCACAGACAAACCAAGGGTTGCCAGCGACAGACATGGAAGCGAACAGGATCTCCGCGCCCCGCCAGGGCTGGTTGCGCACGGTCATCGACCGGCTTTGCGCGCTTGCCGGCACCAGGGGTATCGCCGGCGACCCGCCCGTGCCCCGCGACGCGAACGCGCCCCATGCCGCGCATGCACCGCGCGCAGCCGACCACGAAGACAAAGACGCCGCAACGCCCGCCCCCGCTTCGCCTCCCGCTGCCGAACCCGACTACCCCGACGCCGTTTCGCTCTCGTTCGAGAACACAGCCGCCGCGGTGGACTTCCTCGTGCACGTGGACGAGGGGCTCCACTTTCTCTACGTCTCCGACGCGAGCCTGCGCTTCGCGGGGTATCACCGCGAGTTCCTGCTCGGCTCCACGCTCGCCGACGTCGTCGCGCCCGGGCATCACGAACGCCTCGATGCGCTGATCGCACGCGCCGCGCACAGCGGCGCCGTGGAAAAAGACACGATCGACCTCGTCAAGGCGCTTACCTACCCGCTTCCCGTGGAGCTGCGCGTGCAGCGCGCCCAGTATGGCGGGACGGCCGGCTTCGCCGTGGCGGGCTTCGACGTCTCCGGCTGGCAGGGCACCGAAGCCGCGCTCACCCACGCGCTCCATCACGACCCGCTCACCGGCCTGCCCAACCAGACTGCGCTCGCGCCCGCGCTGCAGCGCGCCCAGGCCGACGCGGACCATTTCGGCGTGCCGGTGGCGCTGCTGCTGCTCGACCTCGACGACTATCAGCGCGTGAACCGCGCGCTCGGCTACGATGCCGGCGACGAGCTGCTGCGCGAGACCGCGCGGCGCCTCACCCACCTCGCGCTGCAGGGCGAAACGATCGCGCGCATCGGCAGCGACGAGTTCGCCATCCTGATCACGCCGCAACGCCACACCGCACCCGACGAAGTGCGCGCCGCCGCCGAAACGCTCGGCCGGCGCCTGCTCACCTCCATCCTGCAGCCGTACTCGTTTCGCAACCAGCCCGTGCACCTTTCGGCGAGCATCGGCATTGCGTTCCATCCGGACCAGCGCCCGCACGCCGCCGGCGCGAACAAGGCCGACGGCGGCGCCGACTCCACGCCGCTCATCCGCCGCGCGGATCAGGCGCTCCAGCAGGCCAAGGCGATCGGCGGCAACACGCTGACGTTGCATGTGCCCGACGACGATCCCACCGACGCCATGCGCCTGAAGCTGGAGTCGGACCTCTACGACGGTGTGCGCAACGGCGAATTCTCGCTACACTTCCAGCCCATCACGAGCAGCGCGTCGCGCGGCGTGGTCGGCGTGGAGGCATTGATCCGCTGGCAACATCCATTGCACGGTCTCGTGCCGCCTTCAACGTTTATTCCACTTGCGGAATCCGTCGGCCTGATTAATTATCTCGGCAATTGGGTTTTGAAGGCTGCCTGTATGCAACTGACCCAATGGGACGAGCAAGGCATCGAGCTGCAGTACGTGGCGGTCAACGTATCGCCCCAGCAGTTCCGCAATCCGCGGTTCAGGGAAAGTGTCGAGGAGGCGATCGAGCTCACGGGAGTCGATCCGGGCCGGCTCGTGTTCGAGATCACCGAAAGCCTGCTCATGCACGATCCGCAACATGCGAAAACGCTGCTCGAAGAGCTCACCTCGCTTGGCATTCGCTTCGCGGTGGACGACTTCGGCACGGGGTATTCGAGTCTTGCGTATCTGCAGCGCTTCCCGCTCTCGAAGTTGAAGATCGACCGAAGCTTCGTCGAGAACCTCATCACTTCGCGCAATGATCAGGCGATCGTCAACGCGGTGGTGGGGCTCGCGCGTACGCTCGATCTCGAACTCGTGGCCGAGGGCGTGGAGACGGAAGCGCAGCGCGAGCTGCTCACGAACATGGGTTGCGAGCATATCCAGGGATGGCTCGTCTGCAAGGCGCTGCCTTCGGAAGAATTGCAGCAGCGCTTCGTTTCAGGTGCGTTGCACGTGCACGAGGTGCAATGATGCGGGCGGCGCAAACAGCAGGGCTTTCGCGAAATTGACATGGTTCAGATGGTAAAGGCCGTCCTGCTAGACCGCTTGTGGACCCGCATGAACGAACGCGGGGATTTCCCCTTGCTGTCGCAATCGCTGCGCACCACGGTCGCGGCGATGACGAACGACGACTACGATTTCAGCGCGCTCGTCAAGGTGGTGCTCTCGGATTTCGCGCTCACGCAGAAAGTGCTGCGTCTCGCGAATTCGGCCATGTACATGGCGTTCGGCGGCAACATCACGACCGTCACGCGCGCGCTGATGGTGCTCGGCATGGACGCCGTCGGCCATCTCGTCGTCGGCCTGAAGATCGTCGATCACTTTCACCACAGCGCGCCGCGCCGCATCGACGCCAAGCTCGAACTGAACCGCACCATGCTCTCGGGCTGCGTCGCGCGCAAGCTCACCGAGCACGGCGACCTGCGCGCGGGCGAAGAGGCCGTGGTCTGCACGCTCATGCGCCAGATGGGCAAGCTGCTCGTGGTGTTCTATCTCGAACCCGAGTGGGACCAGATCCGCCGCGAGATCGACGAAGGCTCGAGCGACGACGAGGCCTGCCTCGCCGTGCTCGGCGTGACCTTCGAAGAACTCGGCCTCGAAGCCGCCACGCGCTGGCGCCTGCCCGACACGATCCGCTCCGGCATGCGCCAGTACGACCCGGCCGACAAGGAGCCGCGCGACACGCAATGGCTGCGCGCCATCACCAACTATTCGACCGAAGTCGCGCGCGTGCTGACCACGGCGGGCCTCACCGAGGAAATGCGCGAGACGCACATCGCGGAGCTTGCACAGCACTACGGCCGCGCGCTCTCGACCGATGCCGATGTACTCGTGCAGATGAGCCTCGCGCTCGCGCGCGAGGAAGCCGAAGACGGCGTCATGCGCGAGATCGTCGAATTGCGCGCCAACGCCGACGCCATCGCCCGCGAAGCGCTCGATCCCGAGGCGCGCATCGCGGCCGGCGTCGAGGACCTGCGCGCATTGCCGGCCGACAGCGCGCTCAGCACCGCCCTCACGCTCGCGACCGAAACCGTGCTCGCCGGTCTCGGTTTCGCCCGCAGCGTGGTGTTCGTGCGACGCGGGGCGAACATGTTCGAGGCGCAGCACGGCTTTGGCCCGCACATGGGCGACGTGCTGCCCAGGCTCGCGTTTTCCGCCGCGTTCCAGCCCGACGTGTTTCACCTCGCCATCGCGAACAAGGTCGGCATCTTCATCGAGAATGCGCGCGACGCGAAGATTCTTGCGCGCCTGCCCGGCTGGTATCGCTCGAACTTCGACGACGCGCGTGCGTTCGTCCTGCTGCCCGTGGGCGCGCCTGGCGTCGAGCCCGTTGCGCTGATGTACGGCGACTGGATCGCCACCCAGGAGCCGCGCCGCATTTCACAGAAAGAGATGAGCGCGTTGAACGACCTCGCGCAGCAGCTCGCGCGCTTCTTCACGCACGTTGCGCAGACTGCGTAAGTTTCGACCGAGTCTGAACTGAGCCGGGGCGCACCGCATCCCTGCGCGGCACCGCCCCGCCCGCTCAATCCTCGATCCGTTCCAGCCCCTCGTCTTGCGCGTCGCGGCCGGACGTGCCGGCCCATTCCGCGGCCGTGAGCGAGATCGCCGCGGCCGTCGCGGCGTCGAGCGGCTCGAGTTCCGCGCATAGCGTATCCACGCGGGCCCAGTCTGCGCGCTCCAGCGCCTCGGAAAGCTCGAGCAGGCGCCCGAGCGCGCCCTCGCGCCTCACGATCGCCGTGCGGATCGGCTTGGCCAGTGTGAGCACTTCGAGCGTGCTTTCGAGCGAGCCGCCGAACACCGCCTCGACGAACGAGAAAACCCCCACGAGGAACGCCGCGTCTTCGTCTTCGAGGTGCGCGTGGGCAAGCCGCGTCACCGCGATTTCCATGAAGCGCGCGCGCGTAGCCACGAGTTGCAGCAGCGGGTCGTCTTCGGCGGCGATCTTGCGGCCGTCGGCGTAGAGCAGCAACTGCGTCCAGCGCGCGATGGCGTTCGTGCCTGTCGCGTTGATCGCCTCGCGCAGCGTCGTCACCTTGCGGCCGATGTTCATGCTGCCCGAGTTGGCGAGCCGCATCAGATGCATCACGAGCACGGGGTTGAGCTTCAGTTCCGCTTCGAGCTGCGCGACGGTGGGCTCGGCCGCAAGCAGATGGAGCAGGTTCAGCAGCGCCTGGCGCGGCGCGCTGGAGCGGCGCGCGCCGCCGTGCGGCTTCGCGAAGAAATAGCCCTGGAAGCGGTCGAAACCGAGGTCGTGCGCGCGCTGATAGTCTTCCTGGGTCTCGACGCCCATGGCCACGAGCAGCTTGCCCGCCGCCTTCATCACGCTGGCGAACTTCGGCAGCACCGCAGGCGCGATCTCGCGGATGTCGATCTTGATGGCGTCCACATATGGCAGCAGTTTCGCGAGAGATTCGTCCGCCTTCGACACGTGGTCGAGCGCGAAACGATAGCGGCGGCGATGCAGCTCGACGAGCCGAGCGATCAGCTCCGCGTCCGCGCCGATGTCCACCGGCAATTCGAGCATGACGCGCTCCGGGCTCACGCGCAGCAGGCCGTCGTGGAAAAGCGCGTCGCGCGTCATGTCGAGCCAGGCGGGATGGCCCGCGAGCGAGGCGCGCAAGACGGGCGCGGCGAAGCTTTTGAGGCGCGCCGTGCTCGTGGCGAAAGGCTTGGGCGCGAGGCCCGAGGCCTTGTCTTTGGCGGCCGCTTCGGCCTCTTGTTCGATTTCGGCGCTTTCACGCCGGTCCACGAGGCGCGGCAACGTCTCGAACGCGCAGAGGAGGCCCTCGCGGTCGAGCATCGGCTGGCGCGCAAAATACACGTCGATGGGCGGGCCGGCGTGTTCCGGCGACTGCGTGCCGCCCGCGACTCCTGACATCTGCGGCCGGTCTGCGGCGTTCAAGCTCATGGGGTCCCCCGCGCGGCGCCGCGCGCATGGCGGCGCCCTGGTCTTGTTTCTTGGCATGCCGCAACCGTTTGCGCTTCGCGCATGGGGCGCGCCGGACGCGGCACTTTCTTGCGTCGATTCTATCCTGGCAAGCAAGGCGCGCAAATGAAGTCCTGCACGATCAGCGGGATTTTTTTGCACTTTTTGCAGTGCCGCACGCGTCGCCGGCACGGCTATGGCTCGGCGTTCACACTCGACGCAAGAACGATTTGCTATGCAATCCGAAGCAAACGCGCGAAAAAACCGGCCGGCTGGATTGGGTCCAGCCGGTCTGGTCTATCGGCGGCGGCCGGTTACTTGAGCACGACCTTCACATCGAAGTACTTCGCCGCGATGCGCTCGAGCGTGCCGTCCGCCTTCAGGTCCTTGAGCGCGCCGTTCAGTGCGGCCTTGAGCGCCGCGTCCTTCTTGCGCACGCCGTAGCCCACGCCTTCGCCGAGCAGTTTGACGTCCACGACCTGCGGGCCCGCGAACGCGAAGGCCGCGCCCTGCGGCTTGTTCAGGAAGCCCTTGGAAGCGGCTTCGGCGTCGAGAAACGAGGCGTCGAGGCGGCCCGAAACGAGGTCCGCGTAGATCTGGTCCTGGGTCGGGTACGGCACGACGTCCACACCCGCGGGCGCCCACTTCGCTTTCGCGTAGGTTTCCTGGATCGTGCCCTGGAGCACGCCCACGTGCTTGCCCTTGAGCGACTCGGGCGTGGGCTGCAGCATGCTGCCCTTCTTCGCGATCATCTGGTTCGGGATCGCGTAGATCGGGTCGGTGAAGTCGATGGCCTGGCGGCGCTGGTCCGTGATCGACATGTCGGAATTGATGGCGGAGAACTTGCGCGCCTGCAGAGCCGGAATCAAGCCGTCGAACGAGTTTTCCACCCACACGCACTTTGCCTTGAGCTTCGCGCAGACGGCATTGCCCACGTCGATATCGAAGCCCTGCAGTTCGCCCGCGGGCGACTTCGATTCGAACGGCGCGTACGACGCCTCCACGCCAAAGCGGATTTCCTTGATATCGGCGGCGTGTGCGGCACCTGCCGCGCCTGCCGTCATGGCGGCCGCGCAGAATGCGAGCGTCGCCAGCTTGTTCCAGTTCGTCTTCATCGATGTCTCATTCCAGTCAGATGGGTTGCGCCGGCGAAGCCCGTTCACGCAGCTTCGTGGTCCGATTCGCCGCCAGAAAACGGCTTCCCGGCGCGGGCACAGGA
The DNA here is from genome assembly GCF_000739775.1 of Paraburkholderia heleia NBRC 101817. Classification (GTDB taxonomy): domain Bacteria; phylum Pseudomonadota; class Gammaproteobacteria; order Burkholderiales; family Burkholderiaceae; genus Paraburkholderia; species Paraburkholderia heleia. The sequence continues at coordinate 29,986 of NZ_BBJH01000061.1, forward strand.
TCGCTGCGCCAAAAATGCGGCTCAATCGCGCGCACCGTGTGTGGTGCACCGCAGCAACCGCGCGGGCGCGATTGTACCGCGACGGCGCCGGCGCCCCGCCGCGCGCGCGGCAAGCGGCGCATGGCGCGCACGCGCTGGGTTCGAACCTGCAAGTGGATGTCGTGGCTGCGCAAGCGCAGGAGAGCGCGTGCCCTTGCGGCAAGCGCTCAAACGAGCGCGGCGAGCGTCTCGCGGGTCGTATCGACGACAAGCAGGCCCGCGCGCAAGCCCGGCTTCACGCCCGGATTCGGGAACACGATGCGCTCCTCGTCGTGCTGCACCACGTAGCGGTAGGCGCCGTCTTCCGCCAGCACCTCGCCGCGCGCGAACGGGGTGAAGTTGGGCACGTCGGCGGCCACGTTGAGTTTGAGCGCCGCGCTGTGCTTCGTGATCTGGCCGATCACCGTGAAGATGCGCGGCATCTGCGCGCCCTTCGGCAAGGCCATCTCGCCCGCGACGAGACGGCGCACGGCGGCGTCGGCGCCCGCGAAGCGCGCCAGGTCGTTCTGGCCGAACGGCCGCACCTTGCCCAGTTCGAGCGTGCAGGCGAGCGCACCGCACGTTTCGGCCGTAAACGACGACAAGGTCGCGCCCTGCTCGGTATGGATCAGCACGGCCGCGATGCGCGCGTCGGCGAGCCATTCGAGCATCGCGCGCGCCGGCGGCTCGCCCGTGTGAGGTAGCAGCGCGAACTGCTCGAACGCCGAAGCGCGGATCGCCGTATGCATGTCGAGATGCCAGCGCGCGAAGGGCGCGTCGGCACCACTCGCGGCCTTCGCGAAGAAACGCTGCGCCGCCGTTTCGAGCGCGGCGGCGCGCGGCGCCTCGCGGCTCGCCGGCACCCGCGCATGGCGGCCGCCGAACAGGCGGTTCAGATCGTCGTCGAGATAACGCTCCCCCGCGCGCATCGCGCCGGCATTGCCGAGTACCGCGAGCACGCGGCAGGCGAGCGGCGCGCGGCCCGCCGCGATGTCGGCCACGAGTTGCGAGAGCAGTTCGATCGGTGCCGTCTCGTCGCCATGCACGCCTGCCGAAAGCAGCACGCTGCGCGTCGTCTCGTCGATGCGTGCCGGTTCCAGCTCCAGCACGCCCTCGTCGAGCCATTGCCAGCGCGCGCCGCCCGCGCATTCGCCGCGCGCCGTTGCGGGCGAGGCCGGGCGCGCGCCCGCCAGCGTGTACGCGAGAAAGTCCTCGAATGGATGATCAGCGCTGAAAGTCATAGAGCGATCCGAGGCCGAGAATCTGCGTGAGTTCGTCGAGCGCCGTGCGCGACTCGACGAGCAGCGCCGGATCGGTCAGATCCTGCGGCGCGAGCCGGTCCCGATAGTGCCGCTCGATCCAGCCGTCGAGGCGCGTGAAGAGCGCGTCGTTCATCCAGACGCCCGGCGCCGTCGCCGCGCGCTCCTCCTCGCTGAGCACCACGCGCAGACGCAGGCACGCCGGACCGCCGCCGTTCTTCATGCTCTCGCGCAGATCGAACACGAGCACTTCGCCCACCGGCCCGTTGCTCGCGGCCAGCTCGTCGAGGTAGATCGCCACGTGCGGGTTCTCGCGGCATTCCTGCGGCACGACGAGAATCTGCGTGCCGTCCGCGCGGCTCAGCAACTGGCTATTGAAGAGATAGGACGACACCGCGTCGGCCACGCTCACGCGCGCTTCGGGCACTTCGATCACATGAAACGGCGCGTCGTGCGCCGCGAGCTTCGTGCGCAGTTCGTCATAGACCGCCTTCCGGTCGACGAAGGCGCGCTCGTGGCAAAACAGCGTGCTGCGATTTCCCACGGCGATCACGTCGTTATGGAACACACCGGCGTCGATCACGTCCGGATCCTGCTGCGCGAACACGGTGAACGCGTCGGTCAGGCCGTGACGCTGCGCGATGGCGCGGCTCGCCTCGAACGTCTGCCGCGCCGGGAAGCGCCTGGGCTCCGGTCCACGGCGGTATTCACTGCGCCCGTACACGAAGAACTCCACGCCGCGTTCGCCATACTGCGCGCAAAAGCGCGTATGGTTGGCCGCGCCTTCGTCGCCGAGCGCGGGCGTGCCGGGCAGCGCCTCGTGCACGACGAAGTGCGACGAGTCCGCGAACACCGTGGAAAGCGTGCGGCGCGTGGCCTCGTGCTCGATTGCGCGATGCAGTTTGCTGCACAGGTTCGCGGGCGTGAAGTGCACGCGCCGGTCGGGCGTATCCGCCGAGGGGCTCACCGTGGCCGCATTCGCCGTCCACATGGCCGACGCCGAGCTTGCCGCGGCAAGCAGTTCGGGTGCGTCTTTCGCGGCGCGCGCAATCGCTTCGGCATCCTTACCGCCGAAGCCCAGTTCGCGCAGCAGCCGGGTGGACGGCCGCTCCTGCGGCGGCAGCACGCCTTGCGCGAAGCCGAGGTCGGCGAGCCGCTTCATCTTGCGCAAGCCCTGCTGCGCCGCGGCGCGCGGGTTCGCGACGGACTTCTCGTTGTTCTGCGAGGCGACGTTGCCGAACGACAGCCCGGCGTAGTTGTGCGTGGGGCCGACGAGTCCGTCGAAGTTGGCTTCAAGGGTTGGCATCGTCGTTCCTTAGAAGTAAAGACCCGGCGAAACGCTCGCGGGCATCTGCAGTTGCGCGCTTTCCACCGAGGCCATCGGATACGCGCAGTAGTCGGCGGCGTAGTACGCGCTCGGCCGGTGGTTGCCCGAGCGGCCCGCGCCGCCGAACGGCGCGCCGCTCGACGCACCGTTGGTCGGCCGGTTCCAGTTCACCACGCCCGCGCGGATCTCGCGCGTGAAGCGCTGCCACAGCGCTTCGTCGTCGGCGAGCAGGCCCGCCGAGAGGCCGTACGCCGTATTGTTGGCCTGCGCGATGGCGTCGTCGAAACCCGCGTAGCGGATCACCTGCGCGAGGGGCCCGAAGTGCTCCTCGTCGGGCAGATCGGCCACGCCCGTCACGTCGAGAATCGCGGGCGTCACGAAGCCGAGCGCCGGGTCGCGCTGCGTCATCGGCAGCAAGGCGCGCGCGCCGCGCTCGAGCAGCTGCGCCTGCGCACCCATCAGCTTGCCCGCCGCGCGCGCCGATATCACGGCGCCCATGAAGGGCTGCGGCTCGGCATCGTACTCGCCCACCGTAATGCGCGAACTCACTTCGACGAAGCGCGCGAGAAAACGCTCGCCGAATGCGTCCGCCGGCACGAGAATGCGGCGCGCGCAGGTGCAGCGCTGCCCTGCCGAAAGAAAGGCCGACTGGATCGCATGATGCACGGCGGCGTCGATATCCTCGACTGGAGCGACGACGAGCGGATTGTTGCCGCCCATTTCGAGCGCGAGCACGATTTCGGGCCGTCCGCCGAACTGGCGATGCAGCAGCGTGCCCGTGTCCGAGCTGCCCGTGAAGAAGAGCCCGTCGATCTGCGTGTGATTCGCAAGCGCAATGCCCGTATCGCGCTCGCCCTGCACGAGGTTGAGCACGCCAGCGGGCAGGCCGGCTTCGCGCCAGAGCTCGACGGTTACGCGCGCCACCTCAGGCGCGAGTTCCGAGGGCTTGAACACGACCGCGTTGCCGGCGATCAGCGCCGGCACGATATGGCCGTTGGGCAGGTGGCCCGGGAAGTTGTACGGACCGAACACGGCGACGACGCCATGCGGGCGATGACGCAGGACCGCCACGCCGTCGGCCATCGGCGCGCGTTTCTCACCGGTGCGCTCGCCGTAGGCGGTGATCGAAATCGCGACCTTCGCGGCCATCGACGCCGCTTCGGTGCGCGCTTCCCAGAGCGGCTTGCCGGTCTCCCGGCCAATCGCCTCGGCAAGCGTTTCCTTCTTTTCGGTGACGAGGGCGGCGAAGCGCTTCGCGATCTCGCAGCGCGCTTCGAGCGGCGTTTGCGCCCACGCGGCGAACGCGCGGCGCGCGGCGTTCACGGCGCAATCGACATCTTCGGCGCTCGCGGCATTGCCGCTCCACACGGTCTCGCCCGTTCCGGGGTTGCGCGAAGCGAACGCGGGGCCCGAGGCCGCGCGCCACTGTCCATCGATGTAAAGCTCGTTCATGGTCATCCCTGTTTTTGCTTTGCTGCGGGGCCGAGCACGCGCACCGGATCGCCCGCCGCGACGTTCAGCGCCGCCGCTTCCGTGGCGCTCAGCGTGAACACGCCGTCGTGCACGACGCCCGGCGCGAAACCCACGCGAAAATCGCCCAGCGACGTATTGGACACGAGTGAGCGCACGCCCTCTTCGGCGTGCGCCTCACCGATTTCGACCGGCACGACCACGCTGTCGCGCACCGTGCGCAGATCGCCGATATGACATTCGAGCACCGGGCCCGCGTCGAAGATATCGACGTGATTCTCGTAGCGCAGCCCCTCGGCCTCGAGCATGCGGCGCGCGGGAACCGTGTCGGCATGCGTGAGGCCGACACAGGCCTGCGCTTCCTCGGGCAGCAGCTCCACGTACACCGGGTAACGCGGCATCAGTTCCGCGAGGAACGACTTGCGCCCGTGCGAGCTGAGATAGTCGGCAGCGTTGAAATCGATTTGATAGAAGTGCGAACCGACCGCGCGCCAGAACGGCGACGTGCCTTGCGCATCGAAATGGCCGCGCAATTCCGCGCACAGGCGCTCGGGAAAGCGCTCGCGAAACTGCGCGATGAACATGAAGCGCGAACGCGAAAGCAGCCCGCCCACCCCGCCCGTGCGATAGCGCGGCGAAAGAAAGAGCGAACACACCTCGGCATAGCCCGTGAGATCGTGCGAAATATTGAGCGCGCGCATGCGCGTCCAGATGCCGAGCTCCTGGCTTGCGTGCACCACCGTGCTCACGCGGTAGTTGTAGAACGGCTGCTCCAGTCCCACGGCCGTTTCGATGCCGCAAACGCCGGCGATGTCGCCCGTGGCCGTGTCTTCCATCACGAAGAAGTAGCCGGCTTCGCGCGGCGCGGCAACCCCGGCGAGCGTGCGCCGCGCGCGCTCGATGCGCGCCCTGAGCGCCTCGCGGTCCGGCTTGAAGGTAGTGAGGCCGGGGCCCGTTTCCTGGGCGAGCGCGACGAGCGCGTCCACGTCGCCCGTTTGCACGACGCGTACCACGATCATTGTGCGTCTCCCATATAGGCATCCCCGGTTTTCGGGGTGGCGCGATAGAGCGGCGCACAGCGCACCGGCTCGCCGTCCTGCACGCCGAGTGCGGCGCGCGCGCTCGTGTCGAGAGGAGCGATGATGCCCGCGCCCTTCCCGCTTTCGGGCAGCGTCGCGAGCACGCAGCGGAACTCGCCCTCGCGCTGGCTCGCAACCAGATACGCCGCGCCTTCCAGGTTCGTTGCAAGCGCAGCTTCGCGCACCGTGCGCGTCTCGTTGCCGGCGACCGAGGCCGTGCGGTCCACCTGCGCGGTCAGCACCGGGCCCGCGTCGAAGATATCGACATAACGGTCCGGCTCGAAGCCCTCTTCCAGATGGATCTCGTAAGCGAGCAAGGCGCTCGGATCGGGCTCGCCGAGCACGCGCTGCGCCGGCTCCGGCAGCAGCGGCACATAAAGCGGATAAGCCGGCATGACCTCGGCGATGAAGGTGCGGCTGCGCCCGCCCGAGGCCAGTTCGATGTCCTTGAAATCGCGCCCGAAGAACTTGCGCCCCACGGCCTCCCAGAACGGCGAGGCCCCCGTCTCGTCGGTCACGCCGAGCAGCAGCGAGAAGACTTCGGGCGTGAAGCGCCGGCGGTTCATCGCGACGTACATCATGCGCGCGCGCGACATGAGATGCGCGGCCGCGTCGCCGCGCAGCGTCGGCTCGATGTAGAAGCCCGCGAGGCGGCTCTTGCCCGTGAGCTCGTGCGACATCGTGAGCGCGTGAATCTTGCGGTTCACGTGCAGCTCGCGCGACGCATGAATGAGCGCATCGTTGCGAAACGCGTAGAACGGCTCGGCGTAGCCGGCCGCCGCCACGATGCTCGAGGTGCCGACGAGCCGCCCCGTGGCGGAATCTTCGAGCACGAACAGATAGAACTCCTCACCGGGGAAGTCCACGTCCGCGCGAAACGAATCTTCTGAAAGCGCAATGCGCGCTTCCAGCGCCGCGCGGTCGTGCGGCAGCGAATGCAGCACCGGCTGCGCGGTGCGCGCCATGTGGGCGATCGCGTCGAGATCGGAAAGCCTGGCGGGGCGAACGAATAGCATCGTCGGTCCTGTGTGTGCGCCGGGTTGCGGCTGGGTTGCGAATTAACGTGCGCCGATCACGTCCGCGCAGGCCTGCCCGAAGCGCGCAAAGCCTTCGTCGAGGTCCGCTTCGGCAATGATGAGCGAGGGCGCGAAGCGCAGCACGTCCGGCCCCGCAATCAGCATCATCACGCCGCGGTTCGCAGCCGCCGCGTTGAAGTCCTTGGCGCGGCCTGCAAAGCGCGCATTCAGTTCGGCGCCGATCAAAAGCCCCTTGCCGCGTACTTCCTTGAACATGTCGAAGCGCTCGTTGAGCTTCGCGAGCTTGCGGCGAATCGCTTCACCGCGCTCACGCACGCCCGCCAGCAGCGCCGGATCGCTCACCAGCTCGACCACCTTGCCCGCAATCGCGGCGCCCAGCGGATTGCCGCCATAGGTCGTGCCATGCACGCCCACCTTGAAGTGCGCGGCAATCGCTTCGGTCGTAAGCATCGCACCGATCGGGAAGCCGTTGCCGAGCGCCTTGGCCGTCGTGAGAATGTCGGGCGTGACGCCCGTGTCTTCGTACGCATAGAAGTGGCCCGTGCGGCCCACGCCCGTTTGCACTTCGTCGAAAATCAGCAGCGCACCGTGCGCATCGCACGCTTCGCGCAGCGCGCGCAGGAACGCGGGATCGGCGGGAATCACACCGCCCTCGCCCTGCACCGGCTCGACGATCACGGCGCAGGTCTGCGCGCCGATGGCGCGCTGCGCCGCTTCGATATCGTTGTACGGCAGATGCGTGATGCCGCCCGGCACGGGGCCGAAGCCTTCCGAGTACTTGGGCTGGCCGCCCACGCTGACGGTGAAGAACGTGCGGCCGTGGAACGACTGCGTGAACGAGACGATCTCGTACTTGTCGGCGCCGTGCCGGTCGAACGCGACGCGGCGCGCGAGCTTGAGCGCCGCCTCGTTGGCCTCGGCGCCCGAGTTCGCGAAGAACGCGCGGTCGGCGAACGTAAGCGCTTCGAGCTGGCGCGCAAGACGCAGCACCGGTTCGTTGGTGTAGCCGTTGCCGATGTGCCAGAGCTTGCTGCCCTGCTCCTGCAGCACGCGCAGCAGCTCCGGATGCGCATGGCCGAGCGAGGTCACGGCGATGCCGCAGGCGAAGTCGATGTAATCGCGGCCTTCGGTATCCCACACGCGCGAGCCGACGCCGCGATCCGGCACGAACGGCGCGGGCGAGAAACACGGCACCATCACTTCGTCGAAGGTCTGGCGGCTCACAGTCTGGTCGTTCATGGCGATTCCTCTTTTACTCAGTGCGTGTCGAATTCGGGGTCGGTGTGCGTCGGGGCCATGCCCTTTCGCTCAGGCAGGCTTTGCATGGGACGGGACCAGGTGCTGAAGCACCCAGTCCCGTCGACACCTGTGCAGTGTAGGCAAGCTGCACGCAAACGTCTTGCGCAGGCGCGACGCGTTTTTTCGTGCGGAACCTGCAGGGTCCCGGCGCGTGCTGCAGCCGCGGCTGCGCTCACTGAACCTCCGGCGGCTCCACGAGCGCGCCCGCACGCGGCTCGGCGGCGGCCCCGCCGTGCTGGCGCTCGATCCAGTTGCGGCGATCCTCGCGCGGCGTGACGCCGAAGCGCTCGCGGTACGCATTCGAAAAATGCGCCGCTGAAGAAAAACCGCACGCGAGACTGATCTGCACCACCGACTTGCTGGTGCGCTGCAACTGCGAGCGCGCCTTGGCGAGGCGCAAGCCCAGGTAGTACTTCGACGGCATGGCGCCGAGGTACTGGCGAAAGAGCCGCTCGAGCTGCCGCCGCGACACGCCCACGAGATTCGCGATCTCGTCGGTGGTGAGCGGGTCCTCGATATTCGCCTCCATCAGCTTGAGCGCGTCGTTCAGGCGCGGGTGCCGCTCGCCGGGCGCGGTCACGAACGGAATGCGCTGGCGCTCGTCGCCGCTGCGCAGCGTGCTTGCGCCGAGCGCGTCGGCAATGCGCTCGGCGAGTTCCGGGCCATGGTCGCGGCCGATCATCGCAAGCATGAAGTCGAGCGTGGCCTGGCCGCCCGAGCAGGTCGCGCGGTCGCGGTCGATTTCGTAGATGTGCTGCGTGACGATGGTGCGCTCGAACTGCTCGGCGAACTGCTGGAACGTCTCCCAGTTCGCGGCCACGCGGTAACCCTGCAGCTGCCCCGCCATCGCGAGCCACCAGATGCCATGGTGAATGCCCGTGACGAGCGGCGTGCGCTGCCCCACGCGCGCGAGGCTCGCGAGAAAGAGCCGGTAGTCGGCGAATTGCTGGTAGCGCTCAGTGACGACGATGAGCCAGTCGGCTGAAACCGGGTCGCCGAACGCGCAGTCGGCGGGCCACTGGGCGCCGCCCGCGAGCGGCACGGGGCGGCCGTTCCACGAGCACATCTGCCAGCGGTACAGCGCGCGGCCGTCGATCTCGTTGGCGAGACTGAGCGCGTCGACGATCGGACCCACGCCCGACATCGACACGGGCGGGAGCGCGACGATCGCCACCTGGGTCGTGCGGCCGGCGCGAGCGAGCGGCGCCTGGCCGCCGGGCGCGGCGGCGGCAACGGCGGCGGGAGGAAGAACGGTGGAACGGACCATCGGCGAGACGAGGCGCGAGACGGATCGGGCGGCTTACTTGAGACTGCCCGAGAGAAACTGGCGCAGACGGTCGCTCTTCGGCGCGCCGAGCACATCGGCGGGCGCGCCCTCTTCCTCCGTGCGCCCCTGGTGCAGGAACATCACATGATTCGAGACATTGCGCGCAAAGCCCATTTCATGGGTGACGACGATCATCGTGCGGCCTTCTTCGGCGAGCTTCTGCATCACCTTGAGCACTTCGCCCACGAGTTCGGGGTCGAGCGCCGAAGTCGGCTCGTCGAACAGCATGACGTCGGGATGCATGGCGAGCGCGCGCGCAATCGCCACGCGCTGCTGCTGGCCGCCCGAAAGATGCGAGGGATATTGCTTCTCCACGCGAGGCGCGAGGCCCACTTTCTCCAGATACTGCCGCGCGCGCTCCTCCGCTTCCTTGCGCGGCACGCCCAGCACGTGCACGGGCGCTTCCATCACGTTCTCGAGCACGTTCATGTGCGACCAGAGATTGAAGTGCTGGAACACCATCGCGAGCTTGGTGCGGATGCGCTGCAATTGTTTGTGATCGGCCACGTCCAGATCGCCGGTACGGCCCGCCTTCGTGCGCACGGTCTCGCCGTCCACGACGATCTCGCCCGCGTTCGGCTTCTCGAGGAAATTGATGCAGCGCAGGAACGTGCTCTTGCCCGAGCCGCTCGCGCCGATGATGCTGATCACGTCGCCCTTCTTCGCGTCGAGCGAGACGCCCTTGAGCACCTCGTTGTCGCCGTAGCGCTTGTGGATGTCGCGCGCGACGAGCTTGCTATCTGAGGATTGCGTCTGAGCCAAGATGGTCTCCAGTTTCCGGTGTTCCGGTGAATCAGCGGGTGCGCACGGCGAGATGGCCGAGCCAGCGTTTTTCGGCGCGGCGGAACGCGGCCACCAGCACGAACGATACCGCACAGTAGATCAGCGCCGCGAGGCCGAACGACTCGAAAGAGCGGTAGGTGGCCGAGTTGGCGTCGCGCGCGACCTTGAGGATGTCGGGCACCGTCGCGGTGAAAGCCACCGTGGTCGCGTGCAACATCAGGATCACTTCGTTACTGTACAGCGGCAGTGCGCGGCGCAGCGCCGAAGGCAGGATCACGCGCCAGTACATCGTGAACGGGCTCATGCCGTAGGCGCGCGCCGCTTCCACTTCGCCGTGCGAGGTCGCGCGGATCGCGCCCGCGAAAATCTCCGTCGTGTACGCACAGGTGTTGAGCGCGAACGCGAGAACCGCGCAGTTCAGGCCGCTGCGGAAGAACGCGTCGAGGAGCGGCTCCGAGCGGATGAACGCGAGACTGTACACGCCCGTGTAGATGAGCAGCAACTGCACATAAAGCGGCGTGCCGCGAAACACGTAGGTGTACAAGCGCACCGGCAGCGAGAGCCAGCGGCGGCGCGAGACGCGCGCCACGGCGAGCGGCACCGCGCACACGAAGCCGAAGGCGACGGAGATCACGAGCAGCCACAGCGTCATCGCGAGGCCCGAAACATGCTCGCCGTCCCAGTAGAGGAACGCGCGGCCGAATTGCTGAATGATTTCGTTCATGACCGCCTTTTCCTCACAGTTGGGCGTGACGCACGCCCACCGAATAACGGCGTTCGAGCCAGACGAGCGCGAAGTTCGAGAGCGTGGTGATTGCGAGATAGATGAGTGCCGCGATCACGAGGAAGAAGAACAGGTTGAAGGTGCTGCGGCCTGCGTCCTGGGCAGCCTTCACCACATCGGCGAGACCGATGATCGAGACGAGCGCCGTCGCCTTGACGAGCACCTGCCAGTTGTTGCCGATGCCGGGCAGGGCGAAACGCATCATCTGCGGAAAGAGAATGCGGGCGAACACGCGCGCGCCGCTCATGCCATAGGCATGGCCTGCTTCGAGCTGGCCGCGCGGCACCGCGAGAAACGCGCCGCGGAAGGTTTCGGTGAAGTACGCGCCGTAAATGAAGCCGAGCGTGACGACGCCGGCCGCGAACGGATCGATATCGATCTGCGCCATGCCGAGCGCGTCGGTGGCCTCGTTCACGCCGATCTGGATGCTGTAGAAGAGCAGCAGCATCAGCACGAGGTCGGGCACCGAGCGGATCAGCGTCGTGTAGGCGGTCGCCACGGCCGCGAGCGGCCGGTTGAACGACAGCTTGGCGGCCGCGCCCGCAAGACCGAGCAGCACGGCCACGCCGAGCGAGAGGAGCGAAAGTTCGATGGTCTGGATCGTGCCGGCGAGCAGCACCGGGCCAAAGCCGTAAAGGATCACGCGCGTCTCCGGAACAGAATCGTTTTGTCGTTTCGGGCGGCCTCGCGCGGCACATGCGCGCCGCCGAAACCGATGAACTGGCGCGGATCGTCTCAGTGCAAAATCGATTACTCAAACTCGCGCGGCGCGAATATTGCAGCGCAGCATCGCGGAGCAACGCATGGCCGCGTGCGGATCGGGCCCGCACAGCCGCGGGCGCGATGCATTTGAAAGGCGAAAAAACAGGCCCCGGCACGCGAGGCGTGCGGGGCATTTACGCAAGTTTGGGGTCGCTTTTTCGATAGGTGCGCGGTGTGCGCTCCGGTGACCCGGCGCCCCGAGAGGAGCTTACGCGGTGTGCGTTTGCACGCCGCGTGCGCTACCGGCACGGGCATTCGCGCCAGGGAGTTTTTCGGCGAGCGCGCCGAACAGCAGGCCGATCGTAGTCCAGAGAATGACCTGCATGCCGATCGACACCGTGCGGAACTTCCACAGCAGCACGGCCGGGAAGGCGGCGGGCACCTCGTTCACCGTCGGCAGCGCGAGTTGAACCGCACCGGTTACGACGACGAACAGCACGAGCGCCACGATCGACGCGTTCCAGCCCCCCAGACGCGGCACGCACGCCGCGCGCACCTTGAGCGAGAACACCGACACGGCGATCGAGATCGCGATCATCAGGAAGAAGAGCCCAGTGCGATAGCCGATCGTCTCCGGGTCGCCGACCGAGGGCGGATTCGCCGGATACTTGATGCTCGGCACCATGTAGATCACGACGAACGCCGCAAGCGCGAGCCAGGCCGAGAGCGCGCGCGGCGAAAGACGCCCCACTCGACCATTCGCATACGCGAAGACGAGCGCAAAGAGCCCGCCGATCGACGCGCCATAGACCATCACGCCCGTAAAGAGCCCGACGCTCGCCTGGGTCTTGCGGCTCACGAGTTCGGGTCCGGGCGCCTCTCCCTTCGCGGCGTCGAGCTTTTCCTCGAAGGACATCGCCTGATCGACCTGCGGCTCGCCCGCGATCTTCGCGAAGCCGAACGTGAGGAGTCCCGCGGCGATGCCTGCGAGCATGCCGCGTACCAGCAACTTGCCTACCATGTTCAGCTCCCCGTCAGTGGCAGGGAAAGCCGAGCAGATGGCGGCCGTCGTGAACGAATTCGTGGACGTACATGCCCGGCACGAGCGAGGTTGCGCCTTGCTCGGCGCCCACGAAGTACAGGGCCAGCAGCAGCATGAGACCGCCGAAGATCGCCCAGGGCAGGATCTCCCGCAACGGGATGGGCGCCGGCGCGGCCGGTGCGTGCTGCGAAGGGAATGTGGTTTCGGACATGTTGACTTCTCCTGGGGTGACGCGCCCCGTTAGTCGTTGAAAGAGGGGTTCACGACGCGCAGGTCTGACTTCCGTTGCTTCGATTCAATCGACATTCAATCGACGGCAACCAGTTACAGTGGCGCGACCGCGCCGGACTTGCACCGGCTTCCGCGTGTCGTGGAGCCTGTATTCTACGCGCTGCGACGGCTGGCCTCGGTCCGAATGTCGGCCACCAGGTAGCGACGCGTAAGGAAAAGCATGTCGACGACAGTCTGGCTGGTAAGCCATGCGGCGAACGCCGTGCTGCGCTCGGGCACGTTCCCGCAAGCGCCTGAAGGGCCTGTACCGGGCGACGACGCGGAAGAAGCGCTCGATGCGCGCGCGCTCGATGCGCTTGCCGCATGGCGCGGGCGCTGGCACGCGCGCCTCGCCTTCGGTCCTCGCCATGGCGAGGCGCCGCGCGCGCTCACGAGTCCCGCCGCGATTGCCCGCGCGAGCGCACGCGCGGCTGGCTTCGCGGGGGCAACACCGAGTGACGCGCTCGCCGAAACCGCGTTCGGCGCGTGGCAAGGCCAGCGCATGACGGATCTCGCGCGTGTAGCGCCCGAAGCCCTTGCGGCCTGGACGCGCGACCCGGGTTTCAGGCCGCCGGGCGGCGGCGAATCGTTCGACGATGTCTGCGCGCGCGTCGGCGCCTGGCTAGATGGGCTTTCCGGCTCCAGGCACGACGTGATCGCCTTCACGCACGCGAGCGTGATCCGGGCGGCGATTCTTCACGCGCTGGGCGCGCCGTCGCGGGGTTTTCGCTCGATCGAAATCGCGCCGCTTGCCGTGACGGCGCTGCGCCGCACCCAGCATGGGTGGGTGTGGCTCGCGGCACTGGACTGACGACAGGGACGGCATTCCTTGATCTGCGTCCCTGCGCCGCGGACCTGGCACGTATCAACACGTTGACACACCCGCAATCCAAGCCTAGCATCGGTCCTGTATCAACCACGTAGATACACAACGATCGGGTATGGACATCAAACTCAATGCGTTATTGGCCAGACGGCTAATTCAGTACGAGGACGAAATGGCGATACAAACCCTGAAGCGATGGGGAAACAGCCTTGCGGTGCGCATTCCGGCCAGCCTTGCCAGCAAACTCGCGTTGGCTGAGGGGCAGGAAGTCGAACTGGAAGTCGAAGACGGATCGCTCACGGTTCGCCCGCATACGGCGATCCGGCGCTTTTCGCGCGAGCGCTATTTGCAGCAGTTGCGCGAGAGGAAGCTCGAGCCGCACCCGCTCATCGACTTCGGCCAGCCGCAAGGAACCGAAATCGGCGGCCCCGATGACCCCACGCGTTTCGACCCATGGTAAGGAACGCATGAAAAACGGAACACCAGGCGCAGGCGACATCCTCTGGCTCAACGTCGGGCCGGGCGCAGGCAGTGAACAGGACGGCTACCGTCCTGTGCTCGTCCTCACGGACGCCGAGTTCAATGAACTCACAAGCCGCTTCGTTGGGCTGCCGATCACCAGCACGGTTCGCGGGTGGGAGTCGGAAATCCCGATCAGCGGCCTTGCCAGGCCCTGCGTCGCGATGGCCGACCAGGTCACCACGCTTTCCCTGGCGGGCAGAGTCTGGCGGCACAAAGGAGAAACGGCGACAGCGGAGGAACTGGAGGCGGCAAAATTCGCGGTCGCCGGCATTCTGGACCTGTAGCCTAGCCAGCCGGGCAGTGGAATCGCCTTAGTCGAGTCCCAGCTGCGCCTTGATGGCCGGCATCATGTACTGCACGGCCGCGCGCCCTTCCTCGATGGCGGGTGCGGCGCGATGAAAGTCGAAGATCCCCATGCCGCCCAGGCGCGGCTGGATCAGCACGTCGGCGGGCTCGCCTGCAAGGCGGCTGCGCGTAATGCGCACCTGCATGATGTCGATGCTCTGGGCCACCGAGCTCAATACGGAAGGCACGCGCGTGCTAGGCGGCGGCGCCACGCGCACGTCCGGCCCTCCCGACGCGCCGGGGCCTGCAGGCTGCAGCCAGCGCGGGAAGCGCTTGCCGTTGCGGCGCAGCAGCGGTTCGGGCGTCGCTTCGCCGTCCTCAGCGCCGCTGTCCGCCCCGGCAGCCGACGCCGCCGTCGCCGCGCCGCTCGACTCCACGGGCAGCTCGCGCGGCATCGTGTCGATCGCGCCGCCCAGGTCGCGGCCGTTGAGAATGTCGTGATTGAGGTCGATGGCGATCACGGTGTCGGCGCGCATCGCGCGCGCGGCGGACACCGGCACCGGGTTGCTCAGTCCGCCGTCCACGAGCCACACCCCGTCATGCCAGATCGGCGTGAAGATGCCGGGAATCGCGATCGAAGCGCGCACGGCGTCCACCACGCCGCCTTCGCGCAGCCAGACTTCGCGCCCCGTGTCGAGCTCGGTGGCGACCGCCGTGAACGGCAGCCTCAGGTCATCGATCGAGCGGCCGTTGAACTGGTGCGCAAACAGGTCGATCACCTTGCGCCCGCCGAGCAGCCCACCCGAAAAACGCAAGTCGAGCAGGCGCACGACGGTCTGCCAGGTGAGCTTGCCCACCCAGTCCTCGAGCCAGTCGAGATCGCCGTTCGCGTACACGGCGCCGACCAGCGCGCCGATCGACGTACCGCACACCACGTCGGGCTTGATGCCCGCTTCCTCGAGCGCGCGAATCGCGCCAATATGCGCCCAGCCGCGCGCCGCGCCGCCGCCGAGCACGAGCCCCACACGCTTGGGCCGTCGCCGGTTCATCATGCGCGCCTCCTCGCGTGTTTTTGAGTCAACGGGGTCAGTGCCCGCGAATGATGTCCGAGCGCGAGGTCGTCGTGACCCGCCCGTCCGGTCCGAAATGCACGTTGAAATACGCTTCGGGCGTCACGCCCCCTTCCAGCCACTTCCAGCTCCACACCGTCTCCTTCTTCAAGCGGTAGCCGGCCACCTGCCCGGGTTTACCGAGCAAACGCCGGACCTCGTCCTCACTCATGCCGACGTGGATCTTCGCGAAGTTTTCCGCCGTGAGCGCCTGAGTGATGGCCACGAGCCGCCCGTTCGGACCGATGTCGACCATCCAGGTCTTGAGGCCCTGCGGGCCGCGCGGATATTCGAGGCGGCGCGAGCCGTCGTCGAACACGCGCTCGGTTTCTGGCTTGCCCATTTGCTCGCGCACCTGCTCCAGCGTGGAAACGCCGGGCGTGAGGCCCTTGAGCAGCAGCGCGTCGGGCTTCACGGAATCGAAGAACGCCTTGAATCCCTGCCGGATGGTGTCGAGCATGGCATCGAACTGGCGATCGTCGCAGCCGGAAAGCGTGAACGCCGCCGTGGCGGCGCACGCGAGCGCGAGCGAACGCGTGAGTGAAAACGTGGGCTTCATGTCCTTGCTAACGCATCAACATGGGCTTGCGTCTACGCGCGCCGATCCGGCGCGCATCGACATGCCCACAATGTACCGTCAATGGACCTGATCGTGCTGTGCGTCCCGCTTCGGGCGGGGCGCGCGTGCGTACACGCCCGAAGCGGCGGGCGGCGCGCCTGCGGACTGCGCGCCGCGGCGCAATGCGCGACGCGTGCCAACGATTTCCGCGGCCTGCCACGAAAGCAGCGCGAGCACGCCGAACACCACTTCGCGCATGCGCTTGACGAGCGCGAGCGAGAACGCCACGTCCTGGCTCACGCCAAAGAGCTGCGCGAGCAGCACGACGGCGACTTCCTGCACGCCGAGGCCGGCGGGCACCATGAAGGCGGCATGGCGCACGGCCTGGGTGATGGCCTCGATGGCGAGCGCGTCGCCGACCGTCACCGGATGGCCGAGCAGCGCGAGCGCCCACCACGTCTCGAACGCGCCGAGCATGTAGCCGCCAAGCTGCCAGAAGAAAGCGCGAAACATGAGGCCCGTGCGCGACATCAGCGCGTCGAGATCGGCGTCGAGCTGCTTGCCGTCGAGGGCGAGCATGAGCGGATTGTCGGGGCCGAGCAGCCGCCCGGCCCATCGTTCGATCGCGTGGAAGACGCCGCCGCGACGCACCAGCAATACGGCGAGCACAGGCAGCGGCGCCGAAAGCACGAGCGCCAGTGCGATCGTGGCGATGGTTCGCAGCGAACCGCCGTCGCCGGTCGCCGCCACGATCAGCACGACGCCGAGCGCCGAGAACGCGTATTGCACGGCGATCGTCACGAACACCTCGACGATCACCGAAGCCGTGACCTCGCTCGCATTGCGCACCTTCCAGCGCGCAAGGCGAATACCGACGAGTTCGCCGCCCACGCCGACGACGGGCAGCAGCCGGTTCACGGCCTCGCGCACGGTCGCGATCCACCAGAGGAACGTAAGCGATGCGCGCTTGTCGAGCAAAAGGCGCCACGCCTGGGCGTCGAGCAGGAGCGGCAGCGCGTGGAACGGCACGAGCCAGAGCAGCATGGGGCCTGCCGTGCCAACCACGCGCAGCACGTCGTGCGCGCCGTTATGGACGACGAGCCCGATCAGGATGGCGATCCCGACTGGCAGGCCCAGCCATTGCAGCCACTTCATGACACCTGCACCTCGGGGCCGCGCGGCGCAGCGGGACCTGCGCCCGAAGCCGCGCCGAAGAACACCTCGGTAAAGCCGCCCCGGCGCACGCCCGCCTGTGCGAGCGCTGCGGCCACGCGCGGCGAGATCAGCGCGCCGAATTCGTCGGCGTGGCGATACGTCTGCATCGACGGCGTAATGGGCGCCTCACCCGCCTCGCCGGCAAGCGCCGGGTGGCAGTAGATCTCGCCCACGCCCTGCGCGGGCAGATGCGCGAGCGCGTCGAGCACGGCGGCCTCGTCCATTGCGCCCGTCTTCGCGATGCCGACCACGTAGTCGTTATGCGCGACCCCCGCACGCGCAAGGCGCACGCGAACGAGCGCGAGCCAGGGCTTGAGCGCGAACGGCGCGCCTGCCTCGAGCGGCAGACGCATCGCGCGCAGACCGTAGTCGCGGCCGATCTCGAGGATCAGCCCGAGCACCGTGGGATGCAGATGAAAATGCTTGTGCGTGTTCACGTGATCGAGCGCGAGCCCGGTCGCCGCGAACGCTTCGAACTGCGCGCGTATCTCTTTCGCGAGTTGTCTGCGCACGTGCGGCAGGAAGAAGAAGCGCACGCCGTCGCGGACCATGTTGTCGCCGAAGCGCCCTTGCGCGTCGACGAGCGCGGGAATCTGCGCGCGCGGCAGCGTGGCCGCGCCATCGGCCAGCACCAGATGCAACCCCACGCGCAAACCCGGCGTGCGGCGCGCCCGCGCTACGGCGTCCGCCGCGGCGGGCGCGGCCACCATCAGGCTCGCGCAGTCGAGCACGCCCTCGCGATGCGCGCGCTCCACCGCCGCGTTGACCCGCTCGTGCAGGCCAAAGTCGTCGGCGGTGAAGATGAGCGCGCGCGCATCGTGAGACGA
>NZ_BBJH01000060.1 GCF_000739775.1 Paraburkholderia heleia NBRC 101817
GGGCTGCGCGGGGACGCCCTGCGCCCCATGCGCAAGCGCCATGTCCTGCATTGCGTTTGCACCGCGCGCCGGCTGGCGGCGCGCTTCGCCGAGCGGCGCGCCTGGCTGCGACGGCGCGCGCGGCGGTTCCATCGCTGCTCGCGACGCACCCGCAGGCGGCGTCTGCACCGGCGGCACCGGCGCACGCGTGCCGCGCAGCCAGTCGGCGGCCGCTGTCGGTTCGGTGCGCGCCCATGCCGCGGCGCGATCGGCGGGACCACGGAAGCCGGGCTCGGCACGCCACGACGCAGCATCCGCAGACGTGTCCTGTGCGGCGGCAGCGGCCGACGCTGCGCCGAATCCCGTGGCCATCGCGCCGGCTGTGCGCGGCGTATCGCGACCCGCGCGATCCTCGCGTACGTCGCGCGCCGGCGGCCGCCAGATCGTCGGCCGTTTGCGTCGTGCGCCGTCGCCTGGCATCGGCGGATTGAAGGTGGCGGCGCTATGCGTGGGCAGTCCGTCTTCGGCTGCGGCATGGCGGCTGCGGCGTTCGCGGCGCGGGCTGTCTTCGGTTTCTCGCGCGGCGCGGATGTTCAGGCCGAGGCCTAGCGAGATGTCGGCCCAGGCGAGGAATTCGCGCCAATGGAAGTCGAGCAGCCACGGCAAGCTCACGAGCAGGAGGGCCGTCATCGCGAGCGGCGCGGCCACGTGGCCGACGAGCTTGCCGAGCCCGCCCGAAAGCGCGTGGCCGAGCGCGTCGAAACCGGCGATGTCGATTACCGTCGCCTCGAGCGCGCAGCTCGCCACGAGCACGCCGACGAAGCCGAGCCAGAGCCGGATCGTGCCCGGGCCGCGCAGGCCCGCGCCGCCCGGCAGCACGGACTTGACGAGACGCCAGATCAGGGGGATGAGCCAGACGGTCGAAATGCCGAACCAGCCAGGAACTACCGTGTGCATGCCGAAGATATACGTAGAGAAGGTGTGCGACGTGTGGAGTGTAACCGCTCGGCCCCTGCGCGCCGCCATCCGCTTGAGGGCGATGTGGTGCGCCGCGCGGCAGGCGTTGCGCGCCCGACACGCCAGAGACCCCGCGTGTGCCGCTTTGGTTCGCGCGCAACAAATAAAGAGCCGCGCCGGGCAAGGGCGCGGCGGCTCGTGCGCGCAGCGATCACTGCGCCGGTTTGGCGTCGGAGGCTGTGCCGGGCGTCGCGGCCGGGCTTGTGCCTGGTTCGGCGCCCTGTTCGGCAAACGTCAGGCGGTCGCCGTTTTCGAGCACGAGAAAGAGCGATTGCGGATGGCGCATCTGCACGCCGGAGCGCGCGATATGCGAGAGCGCTTCCAGATAAGCACCCTCGATATCGCCGCCCGCGCCGATGCACGCCATGCGCGTGCTGCCGAGCTGGCTGAATGAGAGCAGGCCGTTCTTGAGCGCATAGGCGCCGAAATAGCGGTTGCAGCCCGAGAAGCCGCTTGCGCGGCGCTGGCCGCTCTCGGTCGAGAGGTCGAGCGTGATGGGGCGAGCGTCGGGGTTTTCGGTGTTGCCGGCATCGGCGTTGCGGCCCGGCAGGGCGCGCATCGTGCCGTCGGCGCGCTTCCATTCCACGAGCTGCCAGTGCGTGTTGTCGAGCAGCTGCGTCGTGGCGGGGTTGAACGGATCGGGCAGCGGCGCGGAGGCATCCGTGTGCACGGGCAGCTTGCACGCGCACACCAGCAGGGCCGCAGCGAGCATCGCCGTGCGCGAGGCCAGCTTTCGCGCGAATTCGCCTCGGGCGGGGCGCTGGCGCATCTTCACGCGCGGGCTCGGTGCCTGGATCGGCGTCTGGCTCGGCGTCTGGCTCGCCGTCCGGCTAGTAGGCATCGCATCGTTCCTCGTAATCGACGAAGGCGTAAGCGTAACGCACCGCGCTGCAGCATGCGAGCGCAAACGTGCGCGCGCCGCGCCTGAACCGGACGGCCGCCGACGCGCCAAAGTGCCGCGCCGCGGCAAGGCCGCGTGTTAACATCGGCGCTCTTACGCATTTGCGCCATCCCGCCATTCTGGAGACATCATGCAAACCCGCCCCCGCATCGGCACGCCGCTTTCCGCTTGCGCCACCCGTGTCATGCTGCTCGGCGCGGGCGAGCTTGGCAAGGAAGTGATCATCGCGCTGCAACGTCTCGGCGTTGAGGTGATCGCCGTCGACCGTTACGAAAACGCGCCGGGCCATCAGGTCGCGCACCGCGCGCACGTGATCGACATGGCCGATCCCAAGGCGCTGCGCGCGCTCATCGACGCCGAACGCCCGCATCTCGTCGTGCCCGAAATCGAAGCGATCGCCACCGACGCGCTCGCCGCCGTCGAAGCCGAAGGTGTCGCCGAGGTGATCCCCACCGCGCGCGCCGCGCAGCTCACGATGAACCGCGAGGGCATCCGGCGTCTCGCCGCCGAGGAACTCGGCCTCGCCACCTCGCCCTATGCGTTTGCCGATTCGCTCGACGAGCTGAAGGCGGGCGCCGCCAAGGTCGGTTATCCGTGCGTGGTGAAGCCGGTGATGTCGTCGTCGGGCAAGGGGCAGTCGGTCGTGCGCAGCGACGCCGACGTCGAGCGCGCCTGGGACTATGCGCTGGCGGGCGGCCGCGTGAACCGCGGGCGCGTGATCGTCGAGGGCTTCATCAACTTCGACTATGAAATCACGCAGCTGACCGTGCGCGCCACCGACCCGGCGAGCGGCCAGGTGCAGACGTATTTCTGCGATCCGATCGGCCACCTTCAGGTGGACGGCGACTACGTCGAATCGTGGCAGCCGCAGCCGATGAGCGCGCAGGCGCTCGAGCGCTCGCGCGAGATTTCGCACAGGGTGACCGAGGCGCTCGGCGGCCGGGGTCTGTTCGGCGTCGAGCTGTTCGTGCGCGGCGACGAGGTGTGGTTCTCGGAAGTGAGCCCGCGCCCGCACGACACGGGGCTTGTCACGCTCGCGTCGCAGCGCTTCTCGGAGTTCGAGTTGCATGCGCGCGCGATTCTCGGTCTGCCCGTCGATACGACGGCGCGCGGTCCGGGCGCCTCGGCCGTGATCTATGGCGGCATGGACGCGCGCGGCATCGCGTTCGAGGGCGTCGTAGAGGCGCTGGCCGTGCCGGGCGCGGATCTGCGCCTGTTCGGCAAGCCCGAAAGCTTCGTGAAGCGCCGCATGGGCGTTGCGCTCGCCACGGGTGCCGACACCGGCGAGGCCCGCTCGCGCGCCCGCGAAGCGGCCGCGGCGGTGCGTCCGGTGCCGGGCGACGCCGCGCAGTGACCGTACGGCGCGGGACCGGCGCAACGCCAACGCAACACCAACGCAACACCCGGAGAACACAATGATCGACGCTCGAAGCGGTGCCATCCGGCTGGCGGCAGCGTGCGGTCTCGCCGCCGCGCTGCACGTGGGCATGGCGAATGCGGCAAATGCGGCGGCCCCGCTCGAAGTGCGCGACATCCAGGTGCAGTCGCGCCACACGTTCAGCTACACCTGCGCCGACGGCAAGACCTTCAAGGTCACCTATCTGAACGCGGCCAACGGCCAGAGCTTCGCGCTCGTGCCGGTGGACGGCCGCAAGCGCCTTTTCGTCGGCGTGATCGCCGCTTCGGGCGTGAAGTACGTCGCCGACCGCTACACGTGGTGGACGAGAGGCCCCGGCGCGGATCTCTACGACGTCACGTCCGAGGCGAGTCCGAAGCCGGTGCTCCCGGGTTGCGCGACGATCATGCGCTAACGCCCGACGCCCGACGCACGCTTCACGACGCATTCCGTCTCGCGGGAGTAACCTGTCGGCCTGTTCGCGAAGGCCGGCTGCCGCCCGCGCCGCCGGCCGCGCTCTTGCCAGCGAGGTGGTCGATGAAAGCATCGGATCTGTTCGTGAAGGCGCTCGAAGCAGAAGGCGTCGATTATGTGTTCGGTATTCCCGGGGAAGAGAACCTCGATCTGCTCGAATCGCTGCGGCGCTCGAAGATTCGTCTGATCGTCACGCGCCACGAGCAGGCCGCGGGCTTCATGGCCGCCACTTATGGACGGCTGACGGGCCGCACCGGCGTGTGTCTGGCTACCCTCGGGCCGGGCGCCACCAACTTCGTGACCGCCGCGGCCTACGCGCAGCTCGGCGGCATGCCCATGCTGATGGTTACGGGCCAGAAGCCCATCAAGTCGAGCAAGCAGGGCCACTTCCAGATCGTCGACGTCGTGCGCATGATGGAGCCGCTCACCAAGTACGCGCGTCAGATTGTCTCCATCGGCAACATTCCGGCGCTCGTGCGCGAGGCGTTTCGCCAGGCCGAGCAGGAGCGGCCCGGCGCCGTGCATCTCGAACTTCCCGAAGACGTGGCCGACGAAGAGGGCGACGGCAAGCCCATTCCCAAGAGCTTCAGCCGCCGGCCCGTGGCCGAGGAAAAGGCCGTCGCGCACGCGGTGGCGGCGATCTGCAAGGCGCGCCATCCGCTTCTCATGATCGGTGCGGGGGGCAATCGCAAGACCACGCGCAACGTGCTGCGCGAGTTCGTCGACGAAACTGGCATCCCGTTCTTCACCACGCAAATGGGCAAGGGCGTGATCGACGAGTCGCATCCGCTGTGGCTCGGCAACGCCACGCTGTCGGACGGCGACTTCGTGCACCGGGCGATCGAGCACGCCGACTGCATCATCAACGTCGGCCACGACGTGATCGAAAAGCCGCCGTTCTTCATGCGCAGCGCGGAAGAGAAAACCGTCATCCACGTGAATTTTCTCGGCGCGCAAGTCGACCCCGTGTATTTCCCGCAGATCGAGGTGGTGGGCGACATCGCCAACGCCGTGTGGCAGCTCAAGGAGAGCCTGAAACCGCGCGAGCACGCGTGGGACTTCGCGCGCTTCGAGGAGATCAAGCGCCATTTCGAGGCGCATCTCGTTAAGGGCCAGCACGACGAGCGCTTTCCCCTGTACCCGGTGCGGCTCGTGCACGACGTGTACGGCGCGATGCCCGAGGACGGCATCCTCTGCCTCGACAACGGCATGTACAAGATCTGGTTCGCGCGCTACTACCGCGCGCGCGAGCCCAATTCGATCCTGCTCGACAACGCGCTCGCCTCGATGGGCGCGGGGCTGCCCTCGGCCATCGCCACGAAGATCGTGCATCCGCAGCGCAAGGTCGTGGCCGTGTGCGGCGACGGCGGCTTCATGATGAATTCGCAGGAACTGGAGACCGCGGTGCGCCTGAAGCTCGATCTCGTCGTGCTGCTGTTGCGCGACGACGCGTTCGGCATGATTCGCTGGAAGCAGGAAAACATGAATTTCCCCGATTACGGGATGACGCTGCAGAACCCCGATTTCGTCGACTACGCGCAGAGCTACGGCGCGCATGGCCACCGCGTGGGATCGGCGGACGAACTCAAGCCGCTCTTCGAGCAATGCCTCGCGCAACCGGGCGTGCATGTGATCGACGTGCCCATCGACTATTCGGACAATGAGCGCGTGCTCAATCGCGATATCAAGCGCCTGAGCGCGCAGCTTTGACGCCGCACTTACGGAGAACCCGTCATGCTCAAACCGACCTATCCGTATTACCTGGCCAACGAGGCTGTCGCCGCCAACACCGACCTCGAAGTCACCGACAAATACAGCGGCGAAGTCGCCACGCGCGTCGCGCTCGCCGACGCGAAAGCGATCGATAAAGCCATCGCGGCGGCCGAAGCCGCCATGCCGGCCATGCGCGCGTTCCCGCCGTACAAGCGCCAGGCCGTGATCGACCATTGTGTGGCGCGCTTTCGCGAGCGCTTCGACGAGCTGGCGATGGCGCTGTGCATCGAGGCGGGCAAGCCGATCAACGATTCGCGCGGCGAGGCCACGCGCCTGATCGACACGTTCCGCGTGGCCGCCGAAGAGAGCGTGCGCATCGACGGCGAGATCGTCAATCTCGAGATTTCGGCGCGCGCGAAGGGCTATCACGGCTACGTGAAGCGCGTGCCGATCGGACCGTGCTCGTTCATCTCGCCGTTCAATTTCCCGCTCAATCTGGCGGCGCACAAGGTTGCGCCGGCGCTCGCCGCCGGCGTGCCGTTCGTGCTGAAGCCCGCGAGCCGCACGCCGGTGGGCGCGCTGATCATCGGCGAGGTGCTGGCGGAAACCGACCTGCCCAAGGGCGCATTCTCGATCCTGCCCGCGCACCGCGACGGCGCCGACCTCTTCACGACCGACGAGCGGTTCAAGCTGCTCTCGTTCACGGGCTCGCCCGCGGTGGGCTGGGACCTCAAGAAGAAGGCCGGCAAGAAGAAAGTGGTGCTGGAACTGGGCGGCAATGCGGCGGCCATCGTCGACGGCGACCAGGGCGGCAAGCTCGATTACGTCGTCGAGCGCCTCGCGTTCGGCGCGTACTACCAGTCGGGGCAGAGCTGCATCGGCGTGCAGCGCATTCTCGTGCACGCGTCGATTTACGACGCGCTGCGCGACAAGCTCATCGCCAGGGTCAAGACGCTCAAGATGGGCGACCCGAAGGACGAAACGACCTTCGTCGGGCCGATGATCTCGGAGTCCGAGTCGAAGCGTCTGGCGGGCTGGATGGAGAGCGCGGTGCTCGCGGGCGCGAAGATCGTCGCGGGCGGCAAGGTGGACGGCGCGATGTTCGAGGCCACGCTGCTCGAAGACGTGCGCCGCGACACCGACCTCTACCGCAAGGAGGCGTTCGGGCCGGTTGCGATCCTCGAGCGTTTCGACGACTTCGGCCGGGCGATCGAGATCGTCAACGACAGCGATTTCGGCCTGCAGGCGGGCGTGTTCACGGATTCGCTCGCCCACGCGCACCGCGCGTGGGACGGGCTCGAGGTGGGCGGCGTGGTGATCAACGATATTCCGTCATTTCGCGTCGATAACATGCCGTATGGCGGCGTGAAGGATTCCGGGCTCGGGCGCGAGGGGGTGCGCTACGCGATCGAGGATATGACCGAACTGCGGCTGATGGTCATGCGCGAGACGTGGTGAGCGGCGAGCAGCGGGCTGGCGAAAAAAGGGGTGCGATGCTCTGCCGTATGGCGCGCGGGACTTTCCCGTGCGCCGCGTTGCAGAACGCATGGCCTGCTGCCATAGGGATTTATGCCAAGGTGCTACAATACCGGCCTTTCGGCCCTTTGCGCCTGCAGCAAAGGGCGGGCAGAACGTCTGCAGTACGCCGGTCACAAGCCGCCCCGAGGCTTGCTCGATCGGCCCGAGTAGCCGATCGAGCCGTTTGACATATCCGGTGCGCACGCCAGTCGACAGGCGAGGATGGCGCCGGAACCATCTGGAATCGAGCGAGTCTGGCTGGGTTGAACCCGTGCGAGCGCGGCCCTGGAGCCTGCGCCCCGTCACCCGGCAGATTCTCTCGTCGTCCACGGGCCGCCCCGGGCCATCTGTTTGCGGGGCAGCCCTCGCGGGCGTGCGTTCCGCCCGTCGCCGCAGGGCGCCGATGTTGTTCGGCTCCCTTGCATCGACCTGCAATGCCCAGCAGTGACCTTTTGAGGCGCTCCCGCGCCTTGCGCGAATAGCGCCTTTATAGCGAAGCCACCATGTCCGACACAGCCGTCACGCCCAGCACCGCGAACTTTGACCAGTTTGGTCTGGCCCCCGAAATTCTCAGGGCCGTCAAGGAGCAGGGCTACACGACGCCCACGCCGATCCAGGCGCAGGCGATTCCCGTGGTGCTCACGGGCCGCGACGTGATGGGCGCCGCGCAAACCGGCACGGGCAAGACGGCGAGCTTCTCGCTGCCGATCCTGCAGCGCCTCCTGCCGATGGCGAGCACGAGCGCCTCGCCCGCCCGCCATCCGGTGCGCGCGCTGATTCTCACGCCGACGCGCGAGCTGGCCGACCAGGTCGCCAACAACGTGCGCACCTACGCGCAGCACACGCCGCTGCGCAGCGCCGTGGTGTTCGGCGGCGTCGACATGAATCCGCAATCCGACGAGCTGCGCCGCGGCGTGGAAATCCTGATCGCGACACCAGGCCGCCTGCTCGACCACGTGCAGCAAAAGACCACGAGCCTCGGTCAGGTGCAGATGCTCGTGCTCGACGAAGCCGACCGCATGCTCGACATGGGCTTCCTGCCCGACCTGCAGCGCATCCTGAACCTGCTGCCGAAGGAGCGCCAGACGCTGCTGTTCTCGGCCACGTTCTCGGGCGAGATCAAGAAGCTCGCCGCGACCTATCTGCGCACGCCGCAGACCATCGAGGTGGCGCGCAGCAATTCCACCGCGACCAACGTCACCCAGGTGGTGTACGAAGTCGCCGAGGGCGACAAGACCGGCGCGGTCGTGCAGTTGATCCGCGACCGAAGCCTGAAGCAGGTGATCGTGTTCTGCAACAGCAAGATCGGCGCGAGCCGCCTCGCGCGCCAGATCGAAAAGCAGGGCATCGTCGCCGCCGCGATCCACGGCGACCGCTCGCAGAGCGAGCGCATGCAGGCGCTCGACGCCTTCAAGCGCGGCGAAATCGAAGCGCTCGTGGCGACCGACGTGGCCGCGCGCGGCCTCGACATTGCCGAGCTGCCCGCCGTCATCAACTTCGACCTGCCTTTCAATGCCGAAGACTATGTGCACCGTATCGGTCGCACCGGGCGCGCGGGCGCCTCGGGTGACGCGCTTTCGCTGTGCAGCCCGAACGAGAAGAAGCAACTCGCCGATATCGAGAAGCTCATCAAGCGTCCGCTGACCGTGGAGCGCCTCGTGGTCGACGTGCCGGTGCCGCATCACGAGGGTGGCGGCCGCCGCCGCGAGCGCGACGGCTACGAGAGCCGCGAAGGCCGCGGCGAGCGCGGCGCGCACCGCCGCGCGGCGTCGTTCGAGCGCCCGCATCATCATCGCTCGCAGCCCATCGACGACTTTTTCCTGAAGCCCTACGAGCCCTCGGCGAGCGCGCGCAACAAGGCCGAAGACACGCCCGCGAACGCCGCGCCGCAAAAACAGCAGTCGAAGCAGCCGCTCGCGGCGCTGCTGGGCGGCCTCGGGTCGTCGTGGCGCAATAAGCCGACGTCGTCTTCGTCGAATTGAGTGCCGCGCGCGAAAGACTCGCGCCGTGCAGAAAAAACGGCATGTCGCGCCTGGCGGCATGCCGTTTTTGCTTAAGCGGCAGGCAATTGCCCGAGCCGCCGCTTCCACGCATCGATCGCGTCCGGCAGAAACGCTGCGAGCGTCGCGGGCGCGGGATCGTGCAATTCAAGGCCCAGATGCCGCGCCGCGGCCAGCAGCGCTTCCAGAGGCCGTGACGCATCGAGCGCCTGCGCCCCGGTCTGCTTCGAGAGCTTTTCTCCATCCGCGTTGGTGACGACCGGCACGTGCAGGTATGCCGGCGTCGGCACGCCGAGACACTGCTGGAGCCAGATCTGGCGCGCCGTCGAGTCGAGCAGGTCCGCGCCGCGCACCACGTGCGTGATGCGCTGTTCGGCGTCGTCCACGATGACGGCGAGCTGGTAGGCCCACTGGCCGTCCGCGCGCAGCAGCACGAAATCGCCGACTTCGGTTGCAAGATTCTGCTGCTGCGGGCCTTGCCAGCGATCGCCGAAGCGGATCAGTGCGGGATTGCCGCGGGCACCGGCAGGCTCGTCCGCGGTTGCCTCGTCAGGCACGCGCAGCCGCCACGCGCGTGCGGGCTTGCCGTGCAGGCCGTCGCGGCAGGTGCCCGGATAGATCAGTGTGGTATGGCGCTCGTGCGCGCGCAGCTGCGAATCGGCGATTTCCTTGCGCGTGCAGCCGCACGGGTAGACGTGGCCCGCGGCGATCAGCCGGTCGAGCGCCGCGCGGTAAAGACCGGTGCGGCGGCTTTGCCATTCGGGCGGCTCGTCGGCGTGAAGGCCGAAGGCCGCAAGCGTCGCGAGTATGTCCTCGGCTGCACCCGGCACGGTGCGCGGGCCGTCGATGTCCTCCACGCGCACGAGCCAGGCGCCGCCATGCGCTCGCGCGTCGAGCCAGCTCGCGAGCGCCGAAACGAGCGAGCCAAAGTGCAGCGGGCCAGTGGGCGAGGGCGCGAAGCGCCCGCGATACCCTCGCGGCGTTGCGCTCACGCGCGCGACTTAAGCGGCGGCCCGAGCCGCCGCACCCGTCGCGCCCGCGCGCTCCGGATGGCACGCCGGGCAGCTCTTGCCCACGACGTAGAGCGGCGAAGCCTGCTCTTGCGGCGTCACGACGGCGCGGCACGCGAAGCACTGTACGGTGTCCGTCGGTTCGAGCCGCGGATTGAGCGCGGTGCGCTGGTCGAACACGAAGCAGTCACCGTTGTAATGCGCGCCGCCCACTTCCTCGAAGTACTTGAGAATGCCGCCTTCGAGCTGGTACACGTGCTCGATGCCCACCTCCTTCATGTGGATGGCCGCCTTTTCGCAGCGAATGCCGCCTGTGCAGAACGATACGACCGTCTTGCCGTCGAGGTCGGCGCGGTTCGCCTCGATCACCGCGGGAAATTCGCTGAACTTGTCGATGCGGTAGTCGAGCGCCTTGTCGAACGTGCCGACATCGATTTCGAACGCATTGCGCGTGTCGAGCATGACGACGGGCCGGCCTTCGTCGTCGAAGCCGCGGTCGAGCCACGCCTTGAGCACGATGGGTGCGACGGAAGGCGCACGGCCTTCCTCGGGGCGGATCGCGGGCTTCTTCATCGTGATGATCTCGCGCTTCAGGCGCACGAGCATGCGGTTGAAGGGCCGCGTTTCGGAGAAGCTTTCCTTGAACCGCAGCGTCGCGAACTTGCCCTCGAAGAGCGGATCGTGGTTGATGTAGTCCATGAAGGCGCGCACGTTGGCTTCATCGCCGGCGACGAACAGGTTGATGCCTTCCGGCGCGAGCAGGATCGTGCCCCGCAAATCGAGCGATTTGCAGCGCTCGAGCACGAGCGGACGCCACTCGGGGGTCTTGTCGAGCGTGGCGAACTGATAAGCGGAGAGATTGAGAATACGCATGGTGCAACGGGAAAAGCGCCAAAGAAGGCGCGTGAAACCGGAGCCGGGCGCGCGTGCTGCCTGTCAGCTGGGGATCTCCCCAGAAACGGGAATTGGGCAAGGCGCGCGGCGGGCGCAATCCGCTATTATCCCTCAATCGCGCCTCGCGCCGCCTGCGGCGTAGTCGACACCGTGTGCGCCGGCCCCGCGCCCGCGCAAGGTCCTGGCCAGCCTGCCGATGTCACGTGCCCATGCGAGCGTGCGCCGAAAATCGCGTGCCCCTGAAGGTACAATGACGGCCATGTCAGATCCCCGCTTCGTCCATCTCCGCGTCCACTCCGAATTCTCGATTGCCGACGGCATCGTGCGCCTCGACGACCTCGTCAAGGCGGCGGCCAAAGACGGCCAGGGCGCGCTCGCGCTCACCGACCTCGGCAACGCATTCGGCCTCGTCCGTTTCTACAAGGAAGCCCGCGACAAAGGGGTCAAACCCATTGCCGGCTGCGACGTCTGGATCACGAATCCCGACGACCGCGACAAGCCGTCGCGCCTGCTGCTGCTGGTGAAGAACAAGCGCGGCTATCTGAATCTGTGCGAGCTGCTTTCCAGGGCGTGGCTCACGAACCAGTATCGCGGCCGCGCGGAAATCGACGTTGCGTGGCTCGAAGAAGGGCTGGCCGAGGGCCTGCTTGCGATCTCGGGTGCACAACAGGGCGACGTGGGTCTCGCGCTCGCGGCGGGCAATGCGCAGAGCGCGCAGCGCCATGCGCAGCGCTGGGCGAAGCGGTTTCCGAACGCGTATTACATCGAGCTGCAGCGCTGCGGCCAGCCCGGCGGCGAGCAGTATGTCGAGCAGGCGGTGGCGCTCGCCTCGCAGCTGAAGCTGCCGGTGGTCGCCACGCACCCCATGCAGTTCATGACCGACGAGGAATACACCGCGCACGAAGCGCGCGTGTGCATCTCGGAGGGCGACATCCTCGCGAATCCGCGCCGCCAGAAGCGCTTCACGACCGATCAGCGTTTTCGCACGCAGGAGGAAATGGCGGCGCTCTTCGCGGACATTCCATCGGCCATCGCGAACACCGTCGAAATCGCGAGGCGCTGCAATCTCACGCTCGAACTCGGCAAGCCGAAGCTGCCGCTGTTCCCGACGCCCGACGGCATGTCGCTCGACGACTATCTCGTGCAGCTTTCGAAAGAGGGGCTCGAGAAGCGCCTCGTGCAGCTGTATCCGGACGAAGCCGAACGCGAGCAGGAACGCGCGCGCTACAACGAGCGGCTCGAATTCGAGTGCGGGACCATCATCAAGATGGGCTTCCCGGGCTACTTCCTGATCGTTGCGGACTTCATCAACTGGGCCAAGAACAACGGCGTGCCGGTCGGGCCGGGCCGGGGTTCGGGCGCGGGTTCGCTCGTCGCCTACGCGCTGGGCATTACCGACCTCGATCCGCTGCGCTACAACCTGCTGTTCGAGCGCTTCCTGAATCCGGAACGCGTCTCGATGCCCGACTTCGACATCGACTTCTGCCAGCACGGGCGCGACCGCGTCATTCAGTACGTGAAGGAAAAGTACGGCGCCGACGCGGTGTCGCAGATCGCCACTTTCGGCACCATGGCCGCGAAGGCGGCGGTGCGCGACATCGGCCGCGTGCTCGACCTCGGCTACAACTTCACGGACGGCGTGGCCAAGCTCATTCCGTTCAAGCCGGGCAAGCACGTCACGATTGCCGATGCGATGAAGGAAGAGCCGCTGCTGCAGGAGCGCTACGACAACGAAGACGAAGTGCACCAGCTGCTCGATCTCGCGCAGCTCGTGGAGGGTCTCACGCGTAACGTCGGCATGCACGCGGGCGGCGTGCTGATCGCGCCGGGCAAGCTGACGGATTTTTGCCCGCTCTACACGCAGGGCGACGAAAGCGGCGTCGTGAGCCAGTACGACAAGGACGACGTGGAAGCCGTCGGCCTCGTGAAGTTCGACTTTCTGGGGCTGACCACGCTCACGATTCTCGACTGGGCCGAGCGCTATATCCGCATGCTCGATCCGTCGAAGAAGGACTGGTCGCTCGCCCAGGTGCCGCTCGACGACGCGCCGTCGTTCCAGATCCTCAAGAAGGCGAATACGGTCGCCGTGTTCCAGCTGGAAAGCCGCGGCATGCAGGGCATGCTCAAGGACGCGCAGCCCGACCGCTTCGAGGACATCATCGCGCTCGTGGCCTTGTACCGTCCGGGCCCGATGGACCTGATCCCGAGCTTCTGTGCGCGCAAGCACGGCCGTGAAGTGGTGGAGTATCCCGATCCGCGCGTCGAACCTGTCCTGAAAGAGACCTACGGCATCATGGTCTACCAGGAGCAGGTGATGCAGATGGCGCAGATCATCGGCGGCTATTCGCTCGGCGGCGCTGACTTGCTGCGTCGCGCGATGGGCAAGAAGAAGCCCGAGGAAATGGCCAAGCACCGCGAGATCTTCGCGGAAGGCGCGGCGAAAAACGGCCTCACGCGCGAAAAGGCGGACGAAACCTTCGACTTGATGGAGAAGTTCGCGGGCTACGGCTTCAACAAGTCGCACGCGGCCGCTTACGCGCTCCTCGCTTATCACACGGCTTGGCTCAAGGCGCACCATCCGGCCGAATTCATGGCGGCCAATATGTCGCTCGCCATGGACGACACCGACAAGGTGAAGATCCTCTTCGAGGACTGCCTCGCCAACAAGATGGTCGTGTTGCCGCCGGACGTGAATGCCTCGGCGTATCGCTTCGAGCCGGTGGCCGATGCCAATGTGGCCGAAGGCAAGCGCTCGCGCACGATCCGCTACGGTCTTGGCGCGATCAAGGGCAGCGGCCAGAACGCCATCGAAGAAATCTTGCGCGCACGCGAAGAGGGCGGCCCGTTCAAGGACCTGTTCGACTTCTGCGAGCGCATCGACCGTCGTCTCGTGAATCGCCGCACGATCGAAGCGATGATCCGCGCGGGGGCGTTCGACACGATTCACGCAAACCGCGCACAGTTGCTCGCCTCCGTTCCGATGGCAATGGAAGCCGCCGACCAGGCGAGCGCCAACGCCATGCAGGCGGGCCTCTTCGACATGGGCGACGCGCCGCTCGCCGCGCACGAACTGGTCGATGAACCCGCGTGGGGCGAGAAGCGCAAGCTCCAGGAAGAGAAGGCCGCGCTCGGCTTCTATCTTTCGGGCCACCTCTTCGACGCCTACAAGGACGAAGTGCGCCGCTTCGTGCGCCAGAAGATCGGCGAACTGAAGGAAGGGCGCGACAAGCTGATCGCGGGCGTGATCGCTTCGTTGCGCACGCAAATGACCCAGCGCGGCAAGATGCTGATCGCACTGCTCGACGACGGCACCGGCCAGTGCGAAGTGACGGTGTTCAACGAGCAGTTCGAAGCGCACAAGGCGCTCTTCAAGGAAGACGAGCTGCTCGTCGTGCAGGGTGGCGCGCGTAATGACGCGTTCACGGGCGGCATTCGCTTCACCGTGGATACGGTGATGGACCTGGAGCGCGCGCGCAGCCGCTACGCGCAGGCGGTGAAGCTGCAGATGAACGGCAACGCGAATGCGCTCGCGCTGCGTACGGTGCTCGAAGCGTATCGTGCGAAGCCCGACGACTCGCTGCCGGCACCCGCCGAGCAAACGCGCGGCCGTGGCGGTTTCGGGCGCGATCGCGGCGAGCGCGCGCAAGCGGCTATTCCGAACGGGCTCGCGGTGCAGATCGCTTACCGCAACGATCGGGCGCAAGGCGAAGTGCGCCTGGGCGACGCCTGGCGCGTCAAGCCCACTGACGACCTGCTGGCCGCGCTGCGCGGCGAGTTCGCGGGGAGCGAAATCGAGATTGTTTATTGACGGGAATGGGCGGCATGGCAGTTTTCGCGCTGCCATGCCATGCCATGCCATGCCATGCCATGCCGCGCGCGCGGCGATGCGCGCTTAACTCGCGAGTTCGGCCAGACCGCGCTCGGCGCGCACGGTGCCGTCCGCAATGCGCGCCTTGACCCGTTCTTCGTTGGAGCTGGCCCGCGAGCGCGGTTGTTCGCGATGCCACAGGTGGAAGATTTCCGTGGCATAAGCGCCGAGCTTGCGGTGCACGCCGCAGTTGGCGAGCCGCGCCACGAAATCGGCGTCCTCGTGTCCCCAGCCGGTGAAGCTCGTGTCGAAGCCGTTCACGCGCTCGATGTCGTTGCGCCAGGCGCTCATGTTGCAGCCCTTGATGCCGCGCCACTTGAACTGCTCGAGCACGCGCCACTTGCGGTCCGGCAGCTTGACGAACAGCGGCGCGATCTTGTTGACGTGGCCGGCGAGGCGTTGCCGCCCCCAGAATCCGAAGCCCTGATCCGCCAACGGGAGCGTCTGTCCGAGCACCTGCTGCGTCAGCGTTTCGTCGAGCAGGATGCGGCTGCCGGTGATGACGGTGCGTTCGCTCGCGAGCTGCCGGTGGCGCGCAATGAAATCGTGCTGCGCCACGCAGTCGCCGTCGAGAAAGATCAGGTAGTCGCCGCGGGCCTGCACGATGCCCTTGTTGCGGATCTCGGCGAGGCGAAAGCCGTCGTCGGGGTGCCATACGTGCTCCATGCGCACCGGGCTCGCAGTCGCGCAGCACTCCACGGTCTCACGGGTCGCGTTGGCCGAGCCGTCGTCGGCGACGATGATTTCGTAGTGCGTATCGGTCTGCGCGCTCAAGCTGGCGAGGACCCGTTCGAGCGCATCGGGCCGGTTATAGGTGCTGACGATCACCGAAATCAGCATGTCGCGGCGCGCGTTCATCGGCTCTCCGGTGCGGCGTCGCGGGCTTGGGCTGCTGCGGCCTGCTGTGTCTCGATAAGCATGAGCTTCAGGTAGCGGTAGTAGGTGCCTTCGGCGTTGGAGATCGCCAGCACGAAGCCCATCTTGCCGTCGAGAAAGCCGCGCTGGATGATCCAGCTGCGCACGAAAGACCAGAAGCCGTGCAGCAGCGCCTTGCGCAAGCCGCCGCGCTTGCCGCGCGCCGCGCCCTGTGTCGCGCCATAGGTCGAATAGCTGTCGATCTTGCCGAGCACTTCGGAGAAGTCGCGGAAGCTGTAGTGAATCAGCGCCTGATCAAGCGTGCCGACGCGTGCCTCGGGCGCGGCGATCACGCGTTCGTGCACGAGATCGTTCGAGAAGCGCGCGGCGTCGCGGCGAAAGAGCCGCGTCACGTAGTCGGGCGACCAGCCGGAATGGCGGATCCACTTGCCGCAGTAATTCGATTGGCGGGGCACGCGGAACAGGTCGGCGCCGTTGACCTTCACGCTTGCGAGAATCTCGTCGCGCAGCGCGGGGGAAACGCGCTCGTCGGCGTCGAGCGAGAGAATCCAGGGGCCGCGGGCCGCGTCGAGCGCGCGCTGTTTTTGCGGGCCGAAGCCCGGCCAGTCGGTTTCGACGACCGTCGCGCCGAACTCGCGGCAGATGGCCTGGGTGCCGTCCGTGCTGCCCGAATCGAGCACGACGATTTCGTCGACCCAGCCGTGCACGCAAGCGAGGCAGTCGCGAATATCGTGTGCTTCGTTCTTGACGATGACGATGACGCTGATCGCATCGGGTTTGGCGCTGTCGTTCATCGGCGCTGGCTCGCGATGGCTGGAAGAAGGTGAAGGAAGGCCGGCTGGCGCTGGCCTCGCGTTCGAGCCCCGAAGCCGGATCGGTGAGTATATACAAAAACGTCCGCGGCTACGAAACGCCCCGGAGGAAGACCCGGCTGGGCAGACACATCGTCTCTGAGGCCGAACGTTTACAATGGCATACCTGTTTGCCGCGGGGCGGGCAGATTACCCGCATTTTTTCGAGGAAATTTTGGGCGAGAGATCAACCTTGAGCAAGCCGATCGGCTCCGACACCAAGTCGTCGCCGATCGTGATTGGCCGGCGGCTGTGGCCGTATGTAAAGCCGCTTGTGTGGGTGCTCCTCGCAGGCGTGGTCGCGATGGCCGTGGTCGCCGCCACCGAAGCCGGCATTCCCGCGCTGCTCAAGCCGCTGCTCGATCACGGCTTCGGCACGCGCGGCGATCCGAAAGCGAAGTGGCTCGTGCCGGTCGCGGTGATCGGCCTCGCGCTCGTGCGCGGCCTCGCGCAATACGCGTCCGGTTACCTGCTGCAGTATGTGTCGAACCGTGTGCTGCTCGCGCTGCGGCTCAAGATGTTCGAGCGCATGATTCACGCGGGCGTCGGCTTCTTCCAGCGCGAAACCGCGAGCACGGTCATCAACGCGATCGTGTTCGAGGTCAACCAGATTCTCGGCGTGCTGCTCAGCGTGCTGGTCACGCTCGTGCGCGACTCGCTTACGGTCATCTTCCTGCTCGGCTACCTGTTCTACCTGAACTGGCGGCTCACGTTGATCGTCGCGGTGCTGCTGCCGGCGATCGGCTGGCTCGTCAGCAAGATCAACCGGCGTCTGCGCCGGCTGAACCGCGAGCATCAACTGCTCACGAACGACCTGTCCTACATCGTCGAGGAGACGGTGGG
Organism: Paraburkholderia heleia NBRC 101817; assembly: GCF_000739775.1. Classification (GTDB taxonomy): domain Bacteria; phylum Pseudomonadota; class Gammaproteobacteria; order Burkholderiales; family Burkholderiaceae; genus Paraburkholderia; species Paraburkholderia heleia. The sequence goes on from NZ_BBJH01000060.1 coordinate 17,341, forward strand.
CGGCTACAAGGTCGTCAAGGTTCACAATGGCGAGCAATACGAAAAGGATCGCTTCGGCGAGATGAGCCGCCGTCTGCGCGGCTACCAGATGCGCATGACGGTGTCGGGCGGGCTCGCGCAGCCGCTCACGCAGTTCCTCGCTTCGATCGCGCTGGCGATCGTGATCACCATTGCCGTTGTGCAGGCCTCGAACGACCAGACAACGGTGGGCGGCTTCGTGGCGTTCGTCACGTCGATGCTGCTCGTGATCTCGCCCCTCAAGCACCTGATCGACGTGAATCAGCCGCTGCAGCGGGGCATGACTGCGGCCGAGCTGATCTTCGGGCTGATCGACGAGCCGCCCGAGCCTGCGGGCGGTGGCTTGCCGCTTGAACGCGCGCGCGGCGAGGTGGAGTTCCGCGATGTGTCGTTCTCCTATGGCGCGAGCCATCGCGTGACGCTCGATCATGTGTCGTTCCGCATCAATCCGGGCGAAATGGTGGCGCTCGCCGGGCCGTCGGGCAGTGGCAAGACCACGCTCGTGAATCTGTTGCCGCGCTTCTTCGATCCGGGCGGCGGCCACGTGATGGTCGACGGCGTATCGATCGCCGACTACGACGTGCACGCGCTGCGCAGCCAGATCGCGATGGTGAGCCAGGACGTGGTGCTGTTCAACGACACGGTCGCGAACAACGTCGCCTATGGGCAGACGGCCGATCGCGGGCGCGTGGAGCACGCGCTGCGTGCCGCGAATCTGTGGGAGACGATCTCGGCGCTGCCCGAGGGCATGGATACGCTGATCGGCGACAACGGCATGAAGTTCTCGGGCGGCCAGCGCCAGCGCCTGGCGATCGCCCGTGCGATCTACAAGGATGCGCCGATCCTGATTCTCGACGAAGCGACGTCGGCACTCGATTCGGAGTCGGAGCGCCACGTGCAGGCGGCGCTGGAAACGCTGATGCGCGGGCGCACGACGCTTGTGATTGCGCACCGGTTGTCGACGATCGAGCGCGCGAACCGCATCCTCGTGATGGATGGCGGTCACATCGTCGAATCGGGCACGCACCAGGAATTGCTCGAGAAGGGCGGCATGTACGCGCATCTGCACAGGATCCAGTATCAGCAGAGCGCTGCCTGACCCTTCCGGGCGATGACGCGGCGCGCGAGTGCAAGCGCGCCGCGCTCATGAAGGCGCGCCGGCGCGCGGCGTGGGCCCAGGCCGCTACGTTTGGGGTGATCAGGCGGCGGTGTGCGCCGCTGTGGGTGCGCGAGCGGCGAGTTGGCGCAGCACCGCGCCGACGACCTGTGCAGGCGGGATGGTGTCCACGTTGCCGCTGCCCTGCAGGCCGATGGATCGGCAGGCTTCGGTCAAGCGCAGCGAGGGCGGCTCTTGATCCCTGAACAGCGAGACGCTGGGCGTTTGCGTGGTGTGGGCAACGTGCATCAGGCCGCCGTCCGCGCCCACGAACAGCGCAGCGTGCGCAACGATCTCACGTGCCTGAAGGAACGCGAGTTTGCCGGTCAGCGAGCGGATGCGCACGCCGGCGGGCGCGCTCGCACACAACTGCGCCGCGATTTGCGTGCCGTTGTCCGAGCCGAGCACGACAATTTCCCTGGCGGCGCTCGCGTTGTCGTACTTGTTGAGCAATTCGACGACTTCGGGCCAGCGGTTGTAGGTGCGATCGGGGTCCACGCCACCCGCCGCGATCGCGATGAACGGATTCGCAGGCAAGAGGGTGCGCACCGACTCGCGCGTTGCCGGCCTGCTGGCGAGATAGGGCTTGCTGATCGCGGCGAGCGTGTCGGCGTCGTGGCCGAGCGAGAACACGTCGTTGACGCTCGCGAAGCTGAAGCGGGTCTGGTTGCGGTCGGGGCCGTTGAAGTAGCGGAACAGGCCCGCGTACGGCAGCTTCGCGAAGTGCCGGGTCTTGATGCGAATCGAGGGCAGGTTGTACTCGGAGAGCAGGATCGCGTCGTAGCGGCCCGCATCGACCTCACCCGGGTCGCCGTAGATCTTGCCGAACACGTCGTCTTCGCTGAAAAGCGGCACGAGCGAGGGCAGCGCGAGCAGATCGATGCGCATGCCGAGGCCCTTGAGCAGGGCGCGGCCTGCCATGTCCATCGTCGCGTCGCCGAAGTTGCGTTTGGCGTAGACCCAGAGGATTCGCTGCGAAGGGGCCAGATGCGCCTGTTCGAGGCGCATCTGGCCGTGTGCCCTCAGAAGAAGCTGCTTGTGCAGGTATTTCTTCGCGATCTTGATGCGGCTGGTGCCGCGAAGAAATGGCTCCGGCTCGTAAGGCACGCCCTGATAGGGGATCACGCAGGACCGGGAAACGGCCCGATCGAGCCAGCTTGCCGGCGAAACCCCCGAAGTGTTTGAGTTGGTCTGCTGAAACACGGCTCTACTTGTTCTTCGAGATAACTTCTTATTATCACACGATACTGGCTCGCGCGCTTTACGCGGAATAAGGGAGCACTGCATTGGCTGGCACCGCAGAATACGAACTTCCGCGCTGAGTTCGGGTAAGAAGAATGTATGCGTACAATATCGGGTTTTCTCGTCATGCTTCGCACCCTAAAGGCCGCGTTGTCAGGACATTGCGAGAGAACCCATTTTCCGTGCATTCATGCTGGCCGTTTCGCGGCGAGCACGGAACGCGCGGATGCCAAATCTGACCCTTTCTAGGGCAACCTTCATGTTCAGCATTCTGATCCCGACCTGGAATAACTTGCCGTACCTCAAGCTATGCGTCGACAGCATCCGGCGCCATTCTTCGTTCGAGCACGAGATTCTCGTGCACGTCAACGACGGCAGCGACGGCACGCTCGACTGGGTCCGCGAACAGGGCATCCGCCACACGTGGAGCAAGGGGAACGTGGGCGTGTGCCTCGCCGTGAACGACGTGGCGCGCCTCGCCACGAGCGAGTGGATCCTGTTCATGAACGACGACATGTTCTGCACGCCCGGTTGGGATTCGGCCTTCGTCGATGCATTGCGCGAAATCGGCGAGGCGCCCGCCTATCTTGCCTCGCAGATCATCGAGCCGACCGACACCGGCAACAGCCTCGTGACGGTCGCCCACTTCGGCACGGGTCCTGCCGATTTCAACGAGGCCGGGCTGCTCGAATTTGCCGCCAAGATGAACACGGCCGACCGCAATGGCATCGCGCTGCAGCCGACGCTCGTGAGCCGCGAGCTTTGGCTGCGTGTGGGGGGCTATAGCATCGAGTTCGGGCCGGGCATGAGCAGCGACGACGACTTCCTGATGAAGCTCTGGCTGGTCGGCTGCCGCACGTTCCGCTCGGTTGGCGCGAGCCGCATCTACCATTTCGGCTGCCGTACGACCGGACGCATTCGCCGCAATCGCGGCGGCCGCGAATTCCTCCTGAAGTGGGGCGTGACACAGCGCGATTTCAAGTACAACTACATGGCCCGCACGGCCGACGCCGCGCCGGGTACGCTGCCGAATGTGCCGCGGCCCCACTTCGTGAGCCGTCTCAAGCGGGTGATCTACGCGTTCGGCCTTTACCCGACTCAGGATCTCGAAGCGTGGGAGCCCGATTTGCCCGCGCAGCTTCAGCACACCGCTTCGTTGACGCAACACGCCACGCCGCGCCGCTGATCGCGCCAACGCCGACGGCGCCGTTCGGCGCCGGTTCGCGCGGACTTTGCCTCGACCTGGAACAGTGTCTTAGGATTCCAGGGGTTAACCCTGGGGCATCGTGAGCATACGATGTGTACATCGGTCGCATACACATACTGTTGCACGTCGACCGCCTGATCCAACTGGAGGTCGTTTCCATGAAGTCCCTGATCCAATCCGTTGCCGTCGCCGCCGTTCTCGCCGCTGCCGTTCTGCCTGCCGCTTCGTTCGCGCAGTCGCACTCGACCATCACCCGCGCCCAGGTGCGCGCCGAACTCGTGCAGCTTCAGCAGGTCGGCTACCACGTCGGCGATGGCGACAACGCCCACTACCCCGAAGCGATCCAGGCCGCCCAGGCGAAGGTCGCCGCGTTGAATGGCGCAAACAGCAGCTACGGCGGCGTGGCGAACGCCGCGCAAGCGGGCGGCCGCGCCACGGTTTCGCCTGAAGACTGGAACGCGATGTACTCGCGCTAAGCCAGCGCGGTGCGCACGCTCGCTGTGAAGTCCGCCAGGGGGAAGGGATACGTCAGACGGCGCGAGGCGCTTCGGCTGCACCGTCCACCGGTTCGCCGGCGTGCGACATGTCCTGCAACTGCGCAAGGAGTGCGCGTGCTTGATGGAGCACATCGCCCGTCATCGGCTGGAAGGTGAAGTGCAGCGATTTTGCGAGCTTCGGATAATGGCGCCGCGTGCTGCGCATATAGGCGGGATCGTAGTGCTCGGCGATTAGCACTTCAGAGAGTTCGGCGCGGCAGTCCTCGTCGAGCATCCGGCACCAGCGCTCGATGCGTTCGCGCCCGTGCAACGGCGTGAGCTTCATCAGTTGCTCGCGCAAGTGCGCGTGATCGTCGAGCAGGTGTCCGTACTCCTCCAGCAACAGCGCGACGCGTTCGTCGCGTTCGACCGCGACCACGACGCAAGCCGCGCCGTGAAGCGCCTCGACGAGCGCGACGGGCAGTGTGATCGCGCCGATGCGCCGGCTTTCGGCTTCGACGAATACGGGCTGTGCGGCGTCGAAGGTGCGCAGCGTTTGCACGAGTGCAGTGTCGAACGACTTCTGCGAGGGCTGCGAGCGCGTGGGCAGCGCGCCGAGCAGCGAGCCGCGATGGGCCGCGAGTCCTTCGAGATCGAGAATCTGCGCGCCTGCAACGCCCAGCGCCTTCAACAGGCGCGTTTTGCCGCTGCCCGTGGGGCCTGCCAGCACGATGTAGCGAAACTCGCCGGGGAGCGTGCGAAGCGACTCGATCACCGTGTGACGGTACGCCTTGTAGCCGCCTTCGAGCTGACGGGCGCGCCAGCCGATCATGTTGAACATCGCCGTCATCGAGCCGGAGCGCTTGCCGCCGCGCCAGCAGTAAATGAGCGGGCGCCAGTTGCGCGGCCGGTCGGCGAAAGTAGTCTCGAGGTGCCTTGCGATGTTGTGCGCGGCGAGCGCCGCGCCGACGCGCGTCGCCTCGAACGGCGACTCCTTGTACATCGTCCCGACGATTACGCGTTCCTCGTTGCTGAGCACGGGCGCGTTGATCGCGCCGGGAATGTGGTCCTCGGCAAATTCGAGCGGCGTTCGTACGTCGACGATCTCGTCGAATTCGCCGATCTGTTCAATGGTGACGCGCTGGTGATTCAACTGCGATGCTCCGGTGATGCCTCAAACGCGTCGTGCTACATGAGCACGATGTCGTACTGTTCCTGACTCAAATTCGACTCCACCTGCAACGAAACCGGCTTGCCGATGAAGTCGATCAACATGGCGAGATGCTGCGACTCTTCCTCGAGAAAGAGATCGATGACCTGTTGCGAGGCGACCACGCGAAACTCGCGCGGATTGAACTGGCGCGACTCGCGCAGGATTTCACGCAGCACGTCGTAGCAAATGGTGCGCGCGGTCTTCACCTGGCCCTTGCCGAGACAAGTCGGGCAGGGCTCGCACAGCACATGCGCGAGCGATTCGCGCGTGCGCTTGCGCGTCATCTCCACGAGCCCGAGTTGCGAAAAGCCATTCACGGTCACGCGCGTGCGGTCGCGTGAAAGCGCCTTTTTCAGCTCGCCGAGCACCTGGTCGCGATGTTCGACGTTCTCCATGTCGATGAAGTCGATGATGATCACGCCGCCCAGATTGCGCAGCCGCAATTGCCGCGCGATCGTATGGGCCGCTTCGAGATTGGTCTTGAAGATCGTATCGTCGAAGTTGCGCGCACCCACATAGCCGCCGGTGTTCACGTCGACGGTCGTCATCGCCTCGGTCTGGTCGACCACGAGGTAGCCTCCCGACTTCAGGTCCACACGCCGCGAGAGCGCGCGCTGAATCTCGGCCTCGATGTTGTAGAGGTCGAACAGAGGCCGCTCGCCCGTGTAGTGATGCAGCTTCGGCTGCACGGCAGGTGTGAATTCGGTGGCGAACTCGGTGAGCTTCTGGAATGTTTCGCGCGAATCGACCTGAATGCGCGAGGTCTCGTCGTTCACGAAGTCGCGCAGCACGCGCTGCGCGAGATTCAGGTCTTGATAAAGCAGGCTCGTGGCGGGCACGCGCTGCGCCTGAGCGAGTATCGTTGCCCACGTTTTGCGCAGATACGCGACGTCCGCCGCAAGCTCTTCGCTCGTGGCGTCTTCAGCGATCGTGCGCACGATATAGCCGCCTTTTTCGTCGGCGGGCAGCACGGCCGTGAGGCGCGCGCGCACCGCTTCGCGTTCGGCCTCGCTCTCGATCTTCTGCGAGATGCCGATGTGCGGTTCCTGCGGCAAGTAGACCAGCGTGCGCCCCGCAATGCTCACCTGCGTGGAAAGCCGCGCGCCCTTCGTGCCGATCGGATCCTTCACGACCTGCACCATGAGCGTCTGCCCTTCGAACACGGTTTTTTCAATGGGCTGGTGATGCACGCTCGCATGCGCTTCGCCGGCAATGCGCGGATGCCAGATATCGGCCACATGCAGGAACGCGGCGCGCTCGAGACCGATGTCGATGAACGCGGACTGCATGCCCGGCAGCACGCGCACGACCTTGCCGAGATAGACGTTGCCGACGCGCCCGCGCGACAGCGTGCGCTCGACGTGAAGCTCCTGTACTGCGCCTTGCTGGACCAATGCGACGCGCGTCTCCTGGGGCGTGACGTTGATCAGGATTTCTTCGTTCATGATTTGTTCTAGAAGTCGATGCCCGCGGCGCGCAGGAGGGCGGCCGTTTCGAATAGTGGCAAACCCATGATACCCGAATAGGACCCGTCGATTCGCTCGACGAATTCCGCGGCGCGGCCCTGTATGCCGTATGCACCGGCCTTGCCGAACGGCTCGCCGCTTGCCACGTAGCGCGCGATCGCGGCGGGCAGCGCAGGGGCAAAACGCACGTGCGAGCGCGAGACCGCGACGGGCAGACAAACCCCTTCTGCGTTGACCACGGCCACTGCCGTCAGCACTTCGTGCTCGCGCCCGGCGAGGCGCTCGAGCATCGCATAGGCTTCGGCTGCATCGTGTGGCTTGCCGAGAATATGGCCGTCGATGGAGACCGTGGTGTCGGCGGTGAGAATCGGCGCGTGCCTGTGCGCGCCGGCGACGAGGCGAGCGCGGGCGGCATCGGCCTTCGCGGCGCACACGCGCTCGACATAGGCCGCGGCTTGCTCGCCGGGCAGCACGGTTTCGAGCGCTTCGGCGTCTTCGTCGGGGCGCGGCAGCAGCAGCTCGAAGCGCACGCCGAGCTGCTGCAGCAATTCCTGGCGGCGCGGGCTCTGCGAGGCGAGATAGACGAACGGATAGGGCGCGTTGGTGGGCATCGGAGCGTCTTTGTCGTTACGGACTTCGGTTTGACGTGCGCGCCTGGCATTTCGGGCGCAAGCGGGGCTCGAGCGAGCGCCGGCGCACGACGAAAGGCCGCGCGGCGCGCTTTAACCCTGCATCACACGCGGTGATAGGGGTGATTCTGCGTGATGGTCCACGCGCGGTAAAGCTGCTCGGCGAGCAGCACGCGCACCATCGCATGCGGCAGTGTGAGGGAGGACAGGCGCAGGAGCGTGTCGGCGCGCGACTTGAGTGCGGGATCGAGGCCGTCCGCGCCGCCGATCAGGAACGCCACGTCGCGGCCGTCCTGCTGCCACTGCGGCAGCGCACGGGCGAGCTGCATCGTGGTCCAGTCCTTGCCGCGTTCGTCGAGCGCGACGATGCGCGCGTTCTTCGGCAGCGCGGCTTCGATGCGCGTGCGCTCGGCCGCCATGACGCTCTCGGCGGAGCGGCCCGACGAACGCTGCTCGGGCTTCACCTCGCGCAGCTCGATGCGCAGCTCCGGCGGCATGCGCTTCGTATATTCCTCGAAGCCCTCGGCGATCCAGTCCGGCATCTTGTGGCCGACGGCGACGATATGCAGTTTCATCGTGCGGGTCGATGGTCGTTCGCGAACGCGCTGCGCCTACTTCGCGGTCTTACGCGCAGCGCTCTTGCGCGCGGGCCTCTTCACGGCCGGCGCGGCGGCTTCTTCGTCTTCGTCCTCGTCATCGATCGGCTCGCTCGGGCGCGCGCCCACGAAGCCCGTGTTGGCCGCGAGCTTCACGCGCACCGGCTTGTCGCCCCAGATTTCCTCGAGGTTGTAGTACTGGCGCAGCGCGGGCTGGAGGATGTGGACGACCGCGTCGCCGCAATCCACCAGCACCCATTCGCCGATGTCCTCGCCTTCGGTGCTCACGATGTCGCCGCCGGCTTCCTTGACCTTCTCGCGCACGCTGTTGGCGAGCGCCTTGGTCTGGCGGTTCGACGTGCCGCTCGCGACGACTACGCGGTCGAACAGCTCGGTCAGATGGCTCGTGTTGAAGACGCGGATGTCCTGGGCCTTGACGTCTTCGAGACCGTCGACGATGGCGCGTTGAAGTTTGCGGATGTCCATAGTTACCCGTGATGCAGATAGAGATGATGTTGAAGGATATAGTCCCACACGGCCGCGGGAAGCTTGTCGGCGGCGGTGCCGCGACGTTGCCCGCTTGCCACGCAGGCCGGCAGGTCGCGCCGGATTTCGGTCGCCGAAACGTCGAGCGCGAGCGTTTCGTCGACCAGCAGGTGGCCGTGCGGCGTGGTCGCAAGCGCGTGGGCGCCCGCGCGGCGCGCGGCCGCTTCGCGCGCGACCTCGGGAGGCAGCGCCGCGAAGTCGAAGCCGGGGCGGCTCGCCACGCCCAGATGCGCGAGCGCGAAAAGCTCGCGCCATTCGTGCCACGAATCGAGGTGCAGCAGCTGATCGGCGCCCATTAACAGCGTGAGCGCCGCTTTCGCGTTGCGCGCGCTGCCATCGGCGTCGCGCTGCGCGCGCCAGCGGCGCAGCGTGTCGACCGTGTAGGTCGGCCCGTTGTGCTCGATTTCGTCGGCGTCCACCGTCACCGTCACGCCCGGCAGCACAAGCGAGGCAGCGGCGGCACGCGTCATGGCGAGCCGATGCTGCGCCGCGGTAACGCCCGGCTTTTGCCACGGTTGCCCGGCGGGCAGCAGGATCAGCTCGTTCAGGCCCAGTACGCGCGCAAAATGACGCGCGAGAGAGAGGTGGCCTTCGTGGATCGGATCGAAGGTGCCGCCGAGCAGCCCGACGCGCCGTTCGAGCGCGTTGGGCGGGACGGTGAAAGCTGGCTTCACGGCGTGAGACGTCACGGCGTCAGACCCAGTCGCGCACTGGCAGGAAGTCGCTGTAGAGGCGCGCTTCCGGCGTGCCCGGCTGCGGCTGCCAGTCGTAGCGCCACGTGGCGCCCGGCGGCATCGACATGAGGATCGATTCCGTGCGGCCGCCGCTTTGCAGGCCGAAATGCGTGCCGCGGTCCCAGACCAGGTTGAATTCGACGTAGCGGCCGCGCCGGTACGCCTGGAATTCGCGTTCGGCTTCGCCATAGGGCGTCGCACGGCGCTTTTCGATGATCGGCAGATACGCCTTCAGGAAGCCGTCGCCTACGCTGCGCAGCATGGCGAACGCCTCGTCGAAGCCGCCGGTGGCGTAATCGTCGAAGAAAATGCCGCCCACACCGCGCGCTTCGTTGCGGTGCTTCAGGAAAAAGTACTCGTCGCACCAGCGCTTGAAGCGCGGGTACAGGTCTGCGCCATAGGGGGCGAGGGCGTCGCGGCACACGCGGTGAAAGTGCTGCGCGTCTTCCTCGAAGCCGTAGTAGGGCGTGAGGTCCATGCCGCCGCCGAACCAGAACACCGGCGCCTCGCCCGCCCGGGTGGCGAGCAGCATGCGCACGTTCATATGCACGGTCGGGCAATACGGATTGCGCGGATGCAGCACGAGCGAAACCCCCATCGCCTCGAAGCCGCGGCCGTTGAGTTCGGGGCGCGCTGCCGTGGCCGAGGGCGGCAAGGCGTCGCCGGAAACGTCGGACAAGCCGATGCCGCCGCGCTCGAAGAACGCGCCGCCTTCGATGATGCGCGTGCAGCCGCCGCCGCGCAGCTTCTCGCCGAGGCCGCGCTGCCAGTTGTCCGTGGCGAACGGCTGGCCATCGAAGGCGCCGAGCGTGTCGGCGATCTGCGTCTGCAAGCTGGCCAGCCAGGCGCGGACGGCGGCGCTGTCGGGGGAGGCGCGGTTAGGGGTGTCGGTCATCGATAAAATGGGGACGGCAGCGCGCGGGCGCTGGAATCGTGTTATTCGTCAGGTGATTCGTCGGGTTGCCCGGATAGACCGCCCAAGGCGGCCTGACAGCGGCAGTGTAGCGCCGATTGGCGCGAGGCCCGGCGCCAACGGCGGCCGCGCGGGCTGCGTGCGGTGCGCTCAGACTGCCGCGCGGGTTGGCTCGCGCTGGACGGCCTGGCGGCGCGCGCGAACGGCCAGCCGAAGAAGCCGTGAGAGCGCCGTTGCGCGGCGCCGGAAGGCCGCCGCTTCCTTTGGGGGCGCATCGAAAAGCGGGCGGCCCCGGCAAAGCGCTGCGCCTACTGCTTGCGCCCCGCGGCGCGATAGCCGATGTCGTTGCGATACTGCATGCCGTCGAACGAGATGCGGTTCACGGTCTCGTACGCCACGTTCTGCGCGCTGCGCACCGAATCGGCGAGACCCACCACGCACAGCACGCGGCCGCCCGAGGTCACGAGCTTGCCGTCCACCATCTGCGTACCCGCGTGGAACGTCACCGAATCGGCGGTTTCGGCGGGGATTTCGCTGATGCGGTCGCCCTTGCGCGGCGTGTCCGGATAGTTGTGCGCGGCGAGCACGACGCCGAGTGCCGTGCGGCGGTCCCATTCGAGCTCGACCTGGTTGAGCGTGCCGGCGATGGCGTGCTCCACGACCTTCGAGAAGTCGCCCTTCAGGCGCGCCATGATCGGCTGCGTTTCGGGGTCGCCCATGCGGCAGTTGAATTCGAGCGTCTTCGGGTTGCCCTGCGCGTCGATCATCAGACCGGCATAGAGGAAGCCCGTATAGCGGATGCCTTCCTTCTCCATGCCCGCCACGGTCGGCAGGATGATTTCGCGCATCACGCGTGCGTGCAGCTGCGGCGTGACGATCGGTGCGGGCGAATAGGCGCCCATGCCGCCCGTGTTGGGGCCCTGGTCGCCGTCGTGCAGACGCTTGTGGTCCTGGCTCGAGGCGAGCGCGAGCACGTGCTTGCCGTCCACCATGACGATGAAGCTCGCTTCCTCGCCCGCGAGGAACTCCTCGATCACCACGCGCGCGCCGGCGTCGCCGAGCTTGTTGTCGGCGAGCATCATGTCGATGGCCTGGTGCGCTTCTTCCAGCGACATCGCCACGACCACGCCCTTGCCGGCAGCCAGGCCGTCGGCCTTGATGACGATGGGCGCGCCGTGCTTCTCGACGTAGGCGTGCGCGGACGTGGCGTCCGAGAAGGTCTCGTAGGCGGCGGTCGGGATGTTGTGGCGCTTCATGAACGCCTTGGCGAAGTCCTTCGAGCTTTCGAGCTGCGCGGCTTCCTTCGACGGGCCGAACACCTTCAGGCCGCGCTGGCGGAACACGTTGACGATGCCCGCGGCGAGCGGCGCTTCCGGGCCGACCACCGTGAGGGCGACGCCTTCGCGCTCGGCGAAATCGGCGAGCTCGTGGATGTCCGTGATGTCGACGTTGGCGAGCCGCTCGTCCTGCGCGGTGCCGCCGTTACCGGGTGCGACGTAGACGAGCTGCACGCGCGGCGCCTGCGCGAGCTTCCACGCCAGCGCATGTTCGCGGCCGCCAGAACCGACGACGAGTAACTTCATGAGAATCCCCGAAAGACCAAGACCAGAAACAGTTGCGGCCGGCGCACAGTGCGCCGGCCGTGAAAATCGCTTGCGGGAGGCGGGGCCGAAGCACGGCCCAAGCCGAACCTGAGCCTGGCCTGAGCGCGGCCTCCCGGGCCGATGCCTTATTCCTCGGCGATCGACGCGTTGGTGTACACCTCCTGGACGTCGTCCAGGTTTTCGAGGGCGTCGAGCAGCTTTTGCATCTTCACGGCGTCGTCGCCCGTGAATTCGACCTCGTTCTGCGGCTTCATCGTGACTTCGGCCATTTCCGCCTTGAAGCCTGCGGCTTCGAGCGCGGTCTTCACCTTCGTGAAGTCGAACGGCGGGCAGACCACTTCGATCGAGCCGTCGTCGTTCGTCACGACGTCGTCGGCGCCCGCTTCGAGCGCGGCGTTCATGAGCTCGTCTTCGGGCGTGCCCGGCGCGAACACGAACTGGCCGACGTGATCGAACATGAACGCCACCGAGCCGTCCGTGCCCATGTTGCCGCCGAATTTCGAGAACGCGTGGCGCACTTCCGCGACCGTGCGGGTGCGGTTGTCGGTCATCGTGTCGACGATGACGGCCGCGCCGCCGATGCCGTAGCCTTCGTAGCGGATTTCCTCGTAGTTCGCGCCGTCCACACCGCCCACGCCGCGCTGGATGGCGCGGTTGATGTTGTCCTTGGGCATGTTGGCGTCGTACGCCTTGTCCACAGCCAGACGCAGGCGCGGGTTCGAGTCGATTTCGCCGCCGCCCATGCGCGCCGCGACCTGGATTTCCTTGATGAGCCGCGTCCAGACCTTGCCGCGCTTCGCGTCAGCAGCAGCCTTCTTGTGCTTGATGTTGGCCCATTTCGAATGACCCGCCATACCTTTCTCCGTCTCACGCGCCATGCGCGTGCAGTGTGCAATGTGCTGTTGTCGTTGCGATGTTCCCGGGCGCGGCCTTCGTGCGTCGCCCGCACGGCGCGCGTGATTCAGCGCGCGCCTCGCCCGTCGCGTCCGTCATGCCCGCGCAGCACGATGTGCCGGCAGGACTGGACGCAGCGCCCGTTCAGGTGGATCTGAATTTTATCACGCCGGGACCGCCCGGCTTCGCCTGCCCAGGTGACGCCACGCGCGACGATTGCCGGTTACGCCGGCCGCGGAGGGCGCTAACGGGGCGGGATCGTGTGCGCCCGCGCGAGGCGGGGAGGGGCGAGGGCGGCCAGTCTTCCCGGCCGCCCCTCGGCAACCGTGCGCGGCTGTTAGTTCTTCGTGCCGAAAAGCCGGTCGCCGGCGTCACCGAGGCCCGGGACGATGTAGGCGTGCCCGTTCAGATGCGAATCGAGCGACGCCACGTAGAGCTTCACGTCCGGGTGGGCCTTCTGGAACACATCGACGCCTTCGGGCGCGGCCACGAGGGCGAGGAACAGGATGCGCTCGCCGGGCACGCCGCGGCGCTTGAGCACGTCGATGGCGTGCGCCGCCGAGTAGCCCGTCGCGACCATCGGATCGCAGAGGATGAAGGTGCGGTCCTCGAGGTCGGGCAGGCGCACGAGATACTCGACCGGGCGGTGGTCGTCGGCGCGATACACGCCGATATGACCGACGCGCGCGGAGGGCACCAGTTCGAGCAGGCCGTCGGACATGCCCACGCCCGCGCGCAGCACGGGCACGATGGCGAGCTTCTTGCCCGCGATCACCGGCGCATCGATTTCGACGAGCGGCGTCTGCACGCGGCGCGACGCGACCGGCAGGTCGCGCGTGATTTCATAGCCCATCAGCAGCGTGATCTCGCGCAGCAGCTCGCGGAACGTGCGCGTGGACGTGTCCTTGTCGCGCATATGCGTGAGCTTGTGCTGGATCAGCGGGTGATCGAGGATGAAGAGATTCGGGAAACGGCTGTCCTGTTTCATGACGGGGCGCACGAGGCTGCAAGGTGATCGGGGAATCGGTCGTGCCGTTGCCGCGAGCCCGACGCTCAGGCTCGGGTTGCGCGGCGGCGGCGGCCACGGCCCGCGGCGCGCCGCAAGCACTCAAGCCTTGCGAGGGCGCCGGGCCGCGCTACAGGCGCAAGTATACCGTTAAGCATGCGCGCATCGGCGCGCGCATTGCGCGTTGCGACGCGACTGCGCGGACCGGTTGCCGGGCCGCGCCTGCGGCCTTCCACGCGTCGCGCCCGATTCTTCTAGAATCCCAAAAAAGGTCGCAGGGCGGCGCGGCGCAGGGCCTGGCCGTGTCCACCCTGTCACAGGACGGTCATCCACGCAAAAAGGACACGAAAACGATGGACATGGGCATCGCAGGACGTAACGCGCTGGTGTGCGCGGCCAGCAAGGGGCTCGGGCGCGGCTGCGCCGAGGCGCTCGCCGCCGAAGGCGTCAACGTGACGATCGTCGCGCGCACCGCGCAGACGCTGGAGGAAACCGCCGCGCAGATCCGCAGGAGCACGGGCGTGGACGTCAAGGCGGTGGCCTGCGACATCACGACCGAAGCGGGCCGCGCCGCCGCGCTCGCGGCGTGTCCGTCGCCCGACATTCTGGTGAACAACGCCGGCGGCCCGCCGCCGGGCGACTTCCGCAAGTACACCCACGAGGCGTGGATCGCGGCGCTCGAAGCGAACATGCTCACGCCGATCGCGCTGATCCAGGCCACCATCGACGCCATGATCGCGCGCGGCTTCGGGCGCATCGTCAACATCACGAGTTCCTCGGTGAAGGCGCCGATCGACGTGCTCGGCCTCTCGAACGGCGCGCGCTCGGGTCTCACGGGCTTCGTCGCGGGCGTGGCGCGCCAGGTCGCGGCCACGGGCGTCACGATCAACAACCTGCTGCCGGGCGCGTTCGACACCGACCGCATCCAGGCCACCATCGTCGCGCAGGCGAAGGCAAGCCAGATTTCGGAAGAGGAGGCGCGCTCGCGCCGCATGAAGACAATTCCGGCCGGACGTTTCGGCACGCCCGAGGAATTCGGCCGCGCCTGCGCGTTCCTTTGCAGCGTGCATGCGGGCTATATCACCGGGCAGAACTGGCTGATCGACGGCGGCGCTTATCCAGGTACTTATTGAGTCGGCGCCGGGCAGCCGCGGCGCCCGGCGCGCCGCCTCACGACACGCCTCACGACTATTCAGCACGCAAACCACACGTCAAGGAGACTTACGCCATGCCAACCCGCGTCGCATTGATTGCACACGACCACAAGAAGGACGACATCGTCAAGCTGGCGAGCGAATACGTCGATACGCTGCGTCACTGCGAGATCATCGCGACCGGCACGACCGGCTCGCGTATCGAAGCCGCGACGGGCATCAACGTCGAGCGCATGCTTTCGGGCCCGCATGGCGGCGACCTGCAGATCGGTGCGCGGCTCGCGGAAGGCAACGTCGATATCGTGATCTTCCTGCGCGACCCGATGACTCCGCAGCCGCACGAACCCGACATCAACGCGCTCGTGCGCGCATGCGACGTACACGACGTGCCGTGCGCAACGAACATTTCGACGGCGCGCATGCTGCTCGACGTGCTCACGCTGCGCCAGAAAAACGCGGTCTGAAGCGCGCGCCGCGTAGCCCGATTTCAGGAAACCAGCCAGGACAACACCAAGGAGACGTGATGACCAAGGCAATCCGATACGACAAGACCGGCGGCCCCGAAGTGATGAAGTGGGTGGATGTCGACGTGGGCGAGCCGGGCGAGGGCGAGGTGCGCTTGCGCCAGAGCGCATGCGGCCTCAACTACATCGACGTGTATTTCCGCAGCGGGCTCTATCCGCAGCCACTGCCCGCCGGGCTCGGCATGGAAGCGGCCGGCGAGGTGACGGCGGTGGGCAAAGGCGTGAGCGCGCTCAAAGCGGGCGACCGCGTGGCTTACGTCGCGCGTCCGCCGGGTGCCTATGCGCAGGAGCGCGTGCTGCGCGCCGACCAGGTGATCAAGCTGCCCGACGGGATCAGCGACGAAGCGGCGGCCTCGATCATGCTGCAAGGCCTCACCGCCCAATATCTCCTGCGCCGCACGTATCGCGTGAAGGCCGGCGACACCATCCTCATCCAGGCGGCGGCGGGCGGCGTGGGCCTGCTCGTGTGCCAGTGGGCGAAGGCGCTGGGCGCGACCGTGATCGGCACCGTGGGTTCGGACGAGAAGGCCGCGATCGCGAAGGCGCACGGCTGCGATCATCCGGTCGTCTACACGCGCGAGGACTTCACGGCGCGCGTGCGCGAGATCACGAACGGTGCGGGCGTGCCCGTGGTGTACGACTCGATCGGCAAGGACACCTACACGAAGTCGCTCGACTGCCTCGCGCCGCTCGGCATGTTCGTGAGCTTCGGCAACGCGTCGGGGCCGCTGCCGCCGATCGATTCGTCGGAGTTCGCCGGGCGCGGCTCGCTCTTTTTCACGCGCCCGACGCTCTTCACCTATATCGCGAAGCGCGCCGACTACGAGGCGAATGCCGCCGAACTGTTCGACGTGGTCGCCTCGGGCAAGGTCAGGACGTCGATCAACCAGCGCTATGCACTCAAGGATGTCGGCCTGGCGCATGCCGGGCTCGAAGCGCGCAAGACCACGGGTTCGACCATCCTGATCCCGTGACGTAACCATCGACGCACTGCCGCGCCGCATGGCGCATGCCATCGGCGCCGGCGCATTGATTCGAGCTTTACGTTTCCTGACTCCGTCATGGAGACCCTCATGGAGACCCCAAAGGCGCGCAACGCCAACGTTGCGCGCCTTTTTTCCTTTTGCCCCGTACCGTGATCGCGCCCGCGTTTACGCGTTTTTTATACGGGCGCCAAAACCTTTGATCCGGATTTAATGCCGCAGCGGGTAACGTTCAGCCATCCGTCATCCGCGAATGGAGAACACGACAATGGATGTGCTGTATATCGGGGGGCTGGCGGTTTTCGCCGCGCTCACGTACGCGTTGATCGCGGGCTGCGAGAAGCTCATGCAGTACCGCCGCGATCAAGGTGCGAACGGGGTGCGCCCATGACCTGGATTTTCTGGCTATCGGGGGCGGCAACGCTGTTGCTGTTCGTTTATCTCGTCCATGCGCTGCTGCGCGCGGAGGATATCGAATGAACGCCAGCAATCTGCTCCAGGCGGGGATTTTCCTCGTCGTCCTGCTCGCGCTCGCCGTGCCTCTCTCGGGCTACATGACGCGCGTGCTCGACGGGCGCTCGCGCGTCGTGCGCCTCTTTGCGCCGCTCGAAAACCTGCTCTATCGCGTCGCCGGCGTCGATCCGCAGGCCGAGATGAACTGGAAGCGCTATGCGCTCGCCACTATATCGTTCAACGTGCTCGGTGTGGGCTTTCTCTATGTGCTGCTGCGCATTCAGGGCTGGCTGCCCGGCAACCCGCAGCAGTTCGGTCCGATGACGGTGGACGGCGCGTTCAACACGGCCGTGAGCTTCGTCACCAACACCAACTGGCAGAACTACACGCCCGAGCAAACGGTGAGCTATCTCACGCAGATGCTCGGCCTCACCGTGCAGAACTTCCTGTCTGCGGCGACGGGCATCGTGGTCGTGATCGCGCTGATTCGCGGTTTTGCGCGCCACTCCGCGCAGACCATCGGCAACTTCTGGGTCGACCTCACGCGCACGACGCTCTACCTCCTCGTGCCGATGTCGGCGATCATCGCCGCGCTCCTGATGAGCCAGGGCATGATCCAGAACTTCAAGGCGTATCAGGACGTGCCGGTGCTGCAGACGACGACCTACGCCGCGCCGAAGCTCGACGCCCAGGGCAACCCCGTGAAGGACGCGAAGGGTAATCCCGAGACGGTCGACACGAAGGTCACGTCGCAGACGCTCGCCATGGGCCCGGTCGCCTCCCAGGTCGCGATCAAGATGCTCGGCACCAACGGCGGCGGTTTCTTCAACGCGAATTCGGCCCATCCGTTCGAGAACCCCACGCCGGTTTCGAACGTCATCGAAATGTTGGCGATCCTGATCATTCCGGCGTCGCTGTGTCTCGTGTTCGGCAACGTGGTGGGCGACCGCAGGCAGGGCATCGCGGTGCTCGCGGTGATGACGGTGGCGTTCGCCGTGGCCGTGGGCGGCGTGCTGGCGGCCGAGCAGTCGGGCAACCCGATGTTCACGACGCTCAACGTCGACCAGCACGCAAGCGCGCTGCAGGCCGGCGGCAACATGGAGGGCAAGGAAACACGCTTTGGCATCGCGCAAACGAGCATTTTCGTGGTCGCGACCACGGCGGCCTCGTGCGGCGCCGTGAACGCGGCGCACGACTCGCTCACGCCGCTCGGCGGTCTCGTTCCGATGCTCTTCATCCAGCTCGGCGAGGTGATCTTCGGCGGTGTCGGTTCGGGTCTTTACGGCATGCTCGTGTTCGCGCTGCTCGCGGTGTTCGTGGCGGGGCTCATGATCGGCCGCACGCCGGAATATGTCGGCAAGAAGATCGAGTCGTTCGAGATGAAGATGGTGTCGATCGTCGTGCTGCTCACGCCGCTGCTCGTGCTGCTCGGCACCTCGATCGCCGTGCTCGCCGACGCGGGCAAGGCGGGCATCGCGAATCCGGGCGCGCACGGCTTTTCCGAGATCCTGTATGCGTTCAGCTCGGCCGCCAACAACAACGGCAGCGCGTTCGCAGGCCTTACCGTGAACACGCCGTTCTATAACTGGCTGCTCGCCATTGCCATGTGGTTCGGCCGCTTCGGCACCATCGTGCCGGTGCTCGCCATCGCGGGTTCGCTCGCCGGCAAGAAGCGCATTGCCGTGACGGGCGGCACGCTGCCCACGCACGGTCCGCTCTTCGTCGTGCTGCTGCTCGGCACGGTGCTGCTGGTCGGCGCGCTCACTTACGTGCCCGCGCTCGCGCTCGGTCCCGGCGTCGAGCATCTGATCATGATGGGCGTGCATTGAACGGGGGCCTTCGCAACATGAGCGAAACAAAAATGAATCAGCATAGTGCAACCCGGTCCATGTTCGATCCGGCGCTGGTGCGTCCGGCTATCGTGGACTCGTTCCGAAAACTCAAACCGCGCACGCAGTTGCGCAACCCCGTGATGTTCTGCGTCTACGTGGGCAGCGTGCTCACGACGATCCTCTGGGTCGCGGCGCTCATGGGCCAGGCCGAAGCGCCCGCGGGTTTCATCCTCGCGGTCGCGCTCTGGCTGTGGTTCACGGTGCTGTTCGCGAACTTCGCGGAAGCGCTCGCCGAAGGGCGCTCGAAAGCGCAGGCGGCGTCGCTTCGCCAGGCCAAGAAAGACGTCATGGCCAAGAAGCTCAACGAGCCGCATCCGAAGGCGCCGATCCGCATCATGACGGCGTCCGACCTGCGCCGCGGCGACGTGGTGCTCGTCGAGACCGGCGACACGATTCCGGCGGACGGCGAAGTGATCGAAGGCGTGGCATCGGTGGACGAATCGGCCATCACGGGCGAATCCGCGCCGGTGATCCGCGAGTCGGGCGGCGACTTTTCCTCGGTGACGGGCGGCACGCGCGTGCTCTCCGACTGGATCGTCGTGCGCGTCACGGCGAACCCGGGCGAAGCGTTCCTCGACCGCATGATCGCGATGGTCGAAGGCGCGAAGCGCCAGAAGACGCCCAACGAAATCGCGCTCACGATCCTGCTGGTCGCGCTGAGCATCGTGCTGCTGTTGGCCACCGCGACGCTGCTGCCGTTCTCGATGTTCTCGGTCGAAGCAGCGAAGATGGGGCACGTAGTAACGATCACGGCGCTCGTCGCTCTCCTCGTCTGCCTGATTCCGACCACCATCGGCGGTCTGCTGTCGGCGATCGGCGTGGCCGGCATGAGCCGCATGATGCAGGCCAACGTGATCGCGACTTCGGGCCGCGCGGTGGAAGCCGCCGGCGACGTGGACGTGCTGCTGCTCGACAAGACCGGCACGATCACGCTTGGCAATCGTCAGGCGTCGATGTTCCTGCCGGCGCCCGGCGCGACCGAAGAAGCGCTCGCGGACGCGGCGCAACTCTCGTCGCTCGCCGACGAAACGCCGGAAGGCCGCAGCATCGTCGTGCTCGCGAAGCAGCGTTTCAACATTCGCCAGCGCGACATGAGCTCGCTGCACGCCGTGTTCCTCGCATTTAGCGCCCAGACGCGCATGAGCGGAGTGGACATGCCCGGCCGCGAGATCCGCAAGGGCGCCGCCGACGCGGTCAAGCATTACGTCGAAGCTCACGGCGGCCGTTTCCCCGGCGAAGTCGAAAACGCCGTGGACGACGTGGCCCGCCGAGGCAGCACGCCGCTCGTGGTGGCCGAAACGCATGACGGCATTGCGCGCGTGCTCGGCGTGATCGAGTTGAAGGACGTCGTGAAGGGCGGCATCAAGGAGCGTTTCGCCGAGCTGCGCAAGATGGGCATCAAGACCGTGATGGTGACGGGCGACAACCGCCTGACCGCCGCCGCGATCGCCGCCGAAGCCGGCGTGGACGACTTCCTCGCGCAGGCCACGCCTGAAACCAAGCTCGCGACGATCCGCGAGCACCAGGCGCAAGGCAAGCTCGTGGCGATGACGGGCGACGGCACCAACGACGCCCCGGCGCTCGCGCAGGCCGACGTGGCCGTGGCGATGAACACGGGCACCCAGGCCGCGAAGGAGGCGGGCAACATGGTCGACCTCGACTCGAACCCGACCAAGCTCATCGAGATCGTCGAGATCGGCAAGCAGATGCTCATGACGCGCGGCTCGCTCACGACGTTCTCGATCGCCAACGACGTCGCGAAATACTTCGCGATCATCCCGGCGGCGTTCGCAACGACCTATCCGCAACTGCGCGTGCTCGACGTCATGCATCTGACGTCGCCTTCGTCGGCGATCCTCTCGGCGGTGATCTTCAACGCGCTCATCATCGTGATGCTGATTCCGCTCGCGCTCAAGGGCGTGAAGTACCGGCCGCTCGGCGCGGCGACGCTGCTGCGCCGCAATCTGCTGATCTACGGCCTCGGCGGCATTCTCCTGCCGTTCCCGTGCATCAAGCTGATCGACATGGTGCTCGCCGCGTTCGGCTGGGTCTGAGCCGCGCAGGCACACACGCAGACACACGGATAGATACATAGGAAGCCAAAATGAAATCGCAGTTTCGTCCACTTATCGTGATCTTCGCCGTGCTGGCGGTCGTCACCGGCCTCGTGTATCCGGCCGTCATGACCGCGTTCGGCCAGGCCGCGTTCCACCGCCAGGCCAACGGCAGCCTCGTCGTGGTCGACGGCAAGGTGGTGGGCAGCGCGCTCATCGGCCAGCAGTTCGACGCGCCCCAGTACTTCTGGGGGCGTCTGTCCGCCACCTCGCCGATGCCGTACAACGCGGCGGGCTCGGGCGCCTCGAACCTCGGGCCGACCAACCCGGCGCTCGCCGACGAGATCAAAGGCCGCATCGCCGCCCTCAAGGCCGCGGGCACCGATGTCTCGCAGCCGATCCCCGTCGACCTCGTGACGTCTTCGGGCAGCGGGCTCGACCCCGAGATCTCGCCGGCCGCGGCCGCGTACCAGGTGGCGCGCGTGGCGCAAGCGCGCCATATGAGCGCGAACGACGTGCAGGCGCTCGTGGACCGCTACACGAAGGGCCGTCAGTTCGGCCTCTTCGGCGAGCCGCGCGTGAACGTGCTCGAGCTGAACCTCGCGCTCGACGGCAAAGCGGTGAGCTGAGCGGGAACGCCACGCCGTACCGCACGCTCGACGCCTCGTGCGCCGAGCGTGCGGTTTGCCATTTCCGTGCCATGGTGAGACGATCATTCGTGCACAAGGCGCAACCCACGTGACACTCATCCCGACTTCCGCATGAACCGCCCCGATCCCGACGAACTGCTCGACCGGCTGCAGCGCGACGAAGAAAAGCGCCGCCGCGGCAAGCTGAAGATTTTCTTCGGCGCGTCAGCCGGCGTCGGCAAGACCTACGCAATGCTGCAGGCCGCGCGCCGCCGCGCCGAGGAAGGCGTGGACGTGGTGGTGGGTATCGTCGAGACGCATGGGCGCAGCGAAACCGCCGCGCTCACCGCCGGCCTCGAGGTGATGCCGCGCCAGCGCATTGCGTACCGCGGCCGGCTGCTCGAAGAGTTCGATCTCGACGCCGCGCTCGAACGCAAGCCGCAGCTCGTGCTCGTCGACGAGCTGGCGCATTCGAATGTCACCGGCGCGCGTCACATGAAGCGCTGGCAGGACGTGTACGAACTGCTCGACGCGGGCATCGACGTCTACACGACCGTCAACGTGCAGCACCTCGAAAGTCTCAACGACGTGGTGGGGCAGATCACGGGCATTCGCGTCTGGGAGACCGTGCCCGACCGCGTGTTCGACCGCGCCGACGAAGTCACGCTCGTCGACCTGCCCGCCGAAGAGCTGCTCGACCGCATGCGCGACGGCAAGGTCTACATGCCGGCGCAGGCCGAGCGCGCGGTGCGCAACTTCTTTCGCAAGGGCAACCTGATCGCGCTGCGCGAGCTTGCGCTGCGCCGCACCGCCGACCGCGTGGATGCGCAGATGCGCGAGTATCGTGCCGACCGCTCGATCCAGCATATGTGGCAGGCGCGCGAGCGCCTCGTCGTGTGCGTGGGGCCGGGGCCCGAGGCGAACGCGCTGGTGCGCGCCGCCGCGCGGCTCGCCGCGAGCCTGAAAGCCGACTGGATCGCCGTGTACGTGGAGACGCCGAAGCTCCAGCGTCTGCCCGATGCCGTACGCGAGCGCACGCTCGGCGCGCTCAAACTCGCCTCCGAACTCGGCGCCGAAACGGCGACGCTCGCAGGCGAAGACGCCGCGACCACGCTGGTCGGCTATGCGCGGCTGCGCAATGTGTCGAAGCTCGTGGCGGGCGGGTCGCTGCGCACGGGCGTTTCACGCTGGGTGAAGCGCCCGTTCGGCGAGCGCCTGGCCGAAAAGGCCGGCGACGTCGATCTCACGCTCGTGCGCGCGAGTGCGGGCGAAGCCGTGCGGGGGGGCAGCGAGCCCCGTGAAGCGGCCAGTGCCGCCGCGCGTGCTGCCAACGCGTGGCGCGATGCGCTGGCGGCGGGCGGCGCCGAGCGCTCGCCGCCGCGCGCCTATGCGGCCGCGCTCGTGATCTGCGCGTGCGTGACGCTCGTCGCGAACCAGTTGATCGACCGCATCGACCTCGCGAATCTCGTCATGCTGTATCTGCTCGGCGTGATCTTCGCAGCGGTGAAGCTCGGGCGCGGGCCGGGCGTGATGCTCTCGTTTGCAAGCGTCGCGGCGTTCGACTTTTTCTTCGTGCCGCCGCGCATGTCGTTCTCGGTCTCCGATACGCAATATCTGCTCACTTTCGTCGGCATGCTGCTCACGTCGCTCGTCATCAGCCATCTCACGTCGAGCCTGCGCCGCGAGGCGAGCGTCGCGCAGCGGCGCGAACAGCGCACCGGCGCGATGTACGCGATGGCGCGCGAACTGGCCGCGGCGCTCACCACGGAGCAGATCGTGGCGATCGGCAGCCGCCACGTGAGCGAGGTGTTCGGCGCGCGCGTGGCGCTGCTCCTGCCCGATAGCGCCGACAAGGTGCAGCAGAAGATCGAGGAGCCCGATCCCAGGATCATGCTCGACGCCGCCAACCTCGACATCGACGTGGGGCAGTGGGTGTACGACCAGCAAAAGCCCGCGGGCAACGGCACCGACACGCTGCCGGCGGCCGTGGCGCGCTACTTGCCGCTCAAGGCGCCGATGCGCACGCGCGGCGTGCTCGCCATCGTGACGCGCGACGCGCACGAGCTGCAGGTGCCCGAGCAGCAGCGCATGCTCGACGCGTTCGCCGCGCAGATCGCGCTTGCGCTCGAGCGCGTGCACTACGTGGACATCGCGCGCGATGCGCTCGTCAACATGGAGTCGGAGCGGCTGCGCAACTCGCTCCTTTCGGCCATCTCGCACGATCTGCGCACGCCGCTCACGGCGATCGTCGGCTTCTCGTCGATGCTCGCGCAAACCCATGAGCCCGGGGATGCGCGGGACGCGCGCTCGGGCGAGCTGATCGAGGCGATTCACGACGAGGCGCTGCGCATGACGGGCATCGTTACGAACCTGCTCGACATGGCGCGTCTGCAGGCGGGCAGCCTCAGGCTCAATCGTCAGTGGACGCTGCTCGAGGAAACCGTGGGCGCCGCGCTCGCCGCCTGCCGCCGCGTGCTCGCGCGGCATCCGGTTCAGGTGAAGCTGGAACAAGGCCTGCCGCTTTTGCAACTCGACGCCGTGCTGATGGAGCGGCTCTTCTCGAACCTGCTGGAGAATGCGGCCAAATACACGCCCGCCGACACGCCGCTCACGATCGCGGCGCGCCGCGTGGAGGAGGGCGGCCAGCCGTTCGTGCGCGTCTCGATCGAGGACAACGGGCCGGGCCTGCCGCCTGGCATGGGCGAGCGCGTGTTCGAGAAGTTCACGCGCGGCGAGAAGGAGTCGGCCAAGCCCGGCATCGGGCTCGGACTCGCCATCTGCCGGGCGATCGTCGAAGCGCACGGGGGTACAATCGGCGCGGCCAATCGCGTTGCCGCCGACGGCCGTGTGGAAGGCGCGACGTTCTGGTTCGCGCTGCCCGTGGAGTCGCCGCCGCCGCTGCCTGCCGATGTGACCGATGCGCCAGAGGCACCCGACGCGCTTGAGCCGATCGAGATGCCCGCCGCCCCCCAGAAAACCGTCGATCCCAAACCTGCCAATGAGTGACCCGAGCATCGCCGTCGTTCTGATCGAAGACGAAAAACAGATTCGCCGATTCGTGCGCGCCACGCTGGAGGGCGAGGGCATCGCCGTGCACGACGCCGAGACCGGCAAGCAGGGCCTCGTCGAGGCCGCCACGCGCAAGCCCGACCTCGTGATCGTCGATCTGGGCCTGCCCGACACCGACGGCATCGATGTGATCCGCGAACTGCGCGGCTGGAGCGACCTGCCCGTGATCGTGCTTTCGGCGCGCACCCAGGAAAGCGAGAAGGTGGCCGCGCTCGACGCCGGCGCCGACGACTACCTCACGAAGCCGTTCGGCGTGTCCGAGCTGCTCGCGCGCATTCGCGCGCAGCTACGGCGGCGCAACCGCGGCGGCGCGAACGAGGCGCCGCAGGTGAGCTTCGGCGCCGTGAACGTCGATCTGGGGCTGCGCCAGGTGACGCGCGAAGGCGCGCCCGTGCATCTCACGCCGATCGAGTACCGCCTGCTCGCCACGCTCGTGCGCGACGCGGGGCGCGTGCTCACCCACCGGCAACTGCTGCGCGAGGTCTGGGGGCCTTCGCACGTGGAAAGCAGCCATTACCTGCGCATCTACATGGCGCATCTGCGGCAGAAATTGGAGCGCGATCCCGCACAGCCGGAGCACATCATCACGGAAACGGGCGTGGGGTATCGGCTGGTTGGCGTGCAGTAGGCCTCAACTGCGCCGATGCTATCATTACAGTTCCGTAAGGACGGCCTTACGGTTTTTTATGTCAGCGGGGACGGCCCCATTTTCTGAATGGAGCATTCCCCATGTCCTGGTTTCTTCTTCTCGTCGCCGGCCTGCTCGAAGTGGCGTGGGCCGCCGGTCTCAAGTCTTCCGAAGGATTCACGCGGCTCTGGCCCGCGGTGTTCACCGTGGTCATGGCACTCGGCAGCTTTGCGCTGCTCGCCGCGGCCATGCGCCAACTCCCGCTCGGTACCGCCTATGCAGTGTGGACGGGCATTGGCGCGGTCGGCGCGTTCGTGTTCGGCATCGTCATGATGGGCGAGGCCGTGAGCGTGGCGCGTGTGGCGAGCGCCGCGCTGATCGTGCTCGGCCTCATCGGCCTCAAGCTTTCTTCGGCTGCCTGATTAAATTCGCTGCGCATACATCGGTCCGGACCCTATGCCGCGGCCGCGCAACACCGCTGCGGCACCGCAGCGAGCGTGGCTATAATGGAACGGTCATAACCCGATAACACTCCGCGCCGCATGAGCGGCGAGCGTGTGCGCGCAGCGCCGCTCCCCCGCATCCCGCGTGGAGCGCCGGCGCTCCGGCCGCGCCGCGCGAGGAGGCAGCCATGCTGGAACCACTTTCGCTAGCAGCGGGCCTGTCCTGGGGCAGCGGCCTGCGCCTCTATCTCACGGTGCTGATGGCCGGCGTGCTGCAACGTCTTGGCCTGATACACCTGCCCGACACGCTTGCCGTGCTCGCTTCGCCATGGGTGATCGGCATAGCCGCCGCGCTCACGGTGCTCGAATTCCTCGCCGACAAGATCCCCGCGTTCGATTCGCTCTGGGACGCGGTGCATACCTTCATCCGCATCCCGGCCGGGGCCGTGCTGGCCGCCGGCGCGCTCGGCCATGCCGATCCGGCGCTGCTGACCGTCGCAGCGCTGGCGGGCGGCACGCTCGCGGGCACGGCGCATCTCGCCAAGGCGGGTACGCGCGCGCTCATCAACCTGTCGCCTGAACCGGTGTCGAATGTCGTCACATCGAGCGCCGAGGACGGCATGACGTTCGTCGGCGTGTTGCTCGCGTTCTTCGTGCCTTTGCTCTTCCTCGTCATGCTCGTGGCGTTCCTCGTGCTCGCGGCCTGGGCGCTGCCGCGCCTGTGGCGCGGCGTGCAGGGCGGTTTTCGCGGCATGGCGACGCACATGGTTTCGCGACTTTCGTTGCGAGGTCGTCACGATTGAGCGGCGGCGCCCCTTCTTCCTCCAGCGCGAAGCCTCCACGCGGCGAAGGCGGCCCGGGCTTCGCACAGACTGAGCCGACGGGCGCAAGCGGCGGCGGCCAGAGCGGCCCTGGCAGGCCCGTGGCCGTGCGCACCACACCCGGCTGGTCCGATCTCGTGCATCTTGCCGCGCGCATGACGGCGCGCGACTGGCGCGCGGGCGAACTCACCATGCTGCTATTCGCGCTCGTGCTGGCCGTGGCGGCGCTCGCAAGCGTCGGTTTTCTCGCCGACCGGCTGCAACGCGGGCTCGAGCGCGACGCCCGGCGCATGATCGCCGCCGATTTCATCGTGCGCGCCGATCACCCCGTCGATCCGATGTTCGCCCGCGAGGCGCAGTCGCTCTCGCTGCGCACGGCGACCACGGCGATCTTCCCGAGCATGGTGAGTTCGGCGGCGCCGCCGGTTGCGGCAGCGGCGGGCGCTTCCACCGCGCCGGGCGTCACGGCCACTCGCCTTGCCGCCGTGAAGGCCGTCTCGGCGGACTATCCGTTGCGCGGCGCGCTGCGCATCGCCGCAACGCCGGGCGCGCCCGATCACGCGGCGCAAGGCATTCCGCCGCCCGGCACCGTCTGGGTGGACGACGAGCTGCTCGACGCGCTCAAGCTCCATGTCGGCGACACGGTGAAGGTCGGCACGCGCACCTTCACCGTGAACGCGCTCATCACGAAAGAGCTCGACCGCGGTTTTTCGTTCGTGAACTTCTCGCCGCGCCTCATGATGCGCGCCGACGAAGTCGCGTCGACCGGACTGCTCGGCTATGGCAGCCGCGTGACCTACCGCCTGCTCGTGGCGGGCGCCGATCCGGCCGTCGCGCAGTTCGCCGCGTGGGCGCGTGCGCGCGTGGATGGCGGCAAGATGCGCGGCGTCGCGCTCGAATCGCTCCAGGACGGCCAGCCTCAGGTGCGCCAGACGCTCGACCGCGCGCGCCACTTCCTCACGCTCGTTTCGCTCCTGACGGCGCTGCTCGCGGCGGTGGCGATCGCCATGGCCGCGCATCGCTATACGCGCCGCCATCTCGACGCCTGCGCCGCGATGCGCTGCCTCGGCGCGAGCCAACGCACGTTGCGCACGCTGTTCGTGCTGGAGTTCGCGGGGCTCGGACTCGTGGGCGGCGCAGCCGGCGTGGCGCTCGGCTACGCGGGTCATCTCGCGCTGCTGGCGTGGCTCGGCAATCTCATCGACGTCGTGCTGCCGCAGCCCGGCCCGCTGCCCGTGCTCGAAGGCATCGCCGCGGGCCTCGTGCTGCTGCTCGGCTTCGCGCTGCCGCCGCTCTTGCCGCTCACGCGCGTGCCGCCGGTGCGCGTGCTGCGCCGCGAGTGGGGCGACGAAGGGCGCGTCGCGTGGGCGGCCTATGGCGTCGGCATTGCGCTCTTCGCGGGGCTGCTGGTGATCGCGGCGGGAGAGTGGAAGCTGGGCGGCATCGTCGCCGGCGGTTTCGCGATCGGGCTGCTCGTGTTCGCCGGCGTGGCGCGCGCGGCGCTGTGGTGCGCGGCGCGCCTGGCGCGTAGCGGACGCCTCGCCGGCCAGGCACGCGCGGGCGTGGGTTGGCGCTATGCACTGGCGTCGCTCGAACGGCGGCCGGGCGCGAGCGCGTTGCAGATCACGGCGCTCGCCATCGGCCTCATGTGTCTCTTGCTGATCGCGATGACGCGCAACGACCTCGTCGAAGGCTGGCGCAAGTCCACGCCGCCCGACGCGCCCAACGAGTTCCTGATCGACATCCAGCCCGATCAGCGCGACGCCGTGGCCGCGTGGCTGCGCTCGCATGGCATTGCCGGGGCGGCCGATAGCGATCTCCAGCCGATGGTGCGCGCTCGCCTGATCTCGATCAACGGCAAGCCCGTGAATCCCGACTCGTACAAGAGCGAGGACGCGCGCCGGCTAGTGGATCGCGAGTTCAATCTCTCGTACACGACGAAGCTCCCCGACGACAATCGCATCGAGGCGGGCACCTGGTATGGCGATTCGGCCACGCCGCAGCTTTCGATCGAGCAGGGCCTCGCGAAGCTCATCAACGTGAAGCCCGGCGACGTGCTCAAGTTCGACGTGACGGGCCTGGAAGTCACGGCGCCCGTGACGAGCGTGCGCAAGCTCGACTGGGGCTCGTTCAAGGTCAACTTCTTCGTGCTGATGTCACCCGCGCTGCTGCGCGACTTTCCGGCGACCTACATCACGAGTTTTCACCTGCCGCCGGGGCAGCGCGAAGTCGTGGACGGTCTCGTGGCCCGCTATCCCAACGTCACCGCAATCGACATCGCGCCGATTCTCGCGCAGATCGAGCGTGTGCTGGAGCAGGTGATCGGCGCGGTGCAGTTCCTCTTTCTCTTCACACTCGCCGCCGGCGTGCTGGTGCTCTACGCGGCGCTCGCGGGCACGCGCGACGAGCGCATGCGCGAGTCGGCGCTGCTGCGCGCGCTGGGGGCATCGCACCAGCAGGTGCGCGCGGTGCAGGTGGCCGAATTCATCTCCGTCGGTGCGCTCGCGGGACTCATGGCGGCGCTCGGCGCGCAGGCGGTGGGCTCGGTGCTCGCCACGCGCGTATTTCTTTTCTATCTCCCGTTCGATCCGTGGCTCCTGCCGGCCGGCATCGCCGCAGGGGTGGTGTGCGCGGGCGTGGGCGGGTGGATCAGCTTGCGGCATGTGCTCGCGCGGCCGGCGCTGCAGTCGCTGCGCGACGCGTAGTGCCGCAACCCGCGGCCACCCGCCGAGCGCCGCTGTGCGAGAATCATTGGTCTTAAGGCAGTGCGCTGCCGTTCCTCTTTTTTCCTGATTCAACCGTATGACCGATCCAGCCGACGAAGCGCCGCAGAAACCCACGGCCTTCGAACTCGTCGGCGGCGAGGCGCGCGTGCGCGAACTCGTCGACCGTTTCTATGACCTGATGGACCTCGAGGCCGATTTCGCGGGCATCCGCGCGATGCATCCGCAAACGCTCGACGGCTCGCGCGACAAGCTGTTCTGGTTCCTCTGCGGCTGGCTCGGCGGCCCGGACCACTATATCGAACGCTTTGGCCATCCGCGCCTGCGCGCGCGTCATTTGCCGTTCGCGATCGCCTCGTCGGAGCGCGACCAGTGGCTGCGCTGCATGGCCTGGGCGATGGAAGACGTCGGCCTGGCGCAGCCGCTGCGCGAACGCCTG
Source organism: Paraburkholderia heleia NBRC 101817 (assembly GCF_000739775.1). Lineage (GTDB taxonomy): Bacteria > Pseudomonadota > Gammaproteobacteria > Burkholderiales > Burkholderiaceae > Paraburkholderia > Paraburkholderia heleia. The sequence goes on from NZ_BBJH01000060.1 coordinate 46,853, forward strand.
CTGCATTCATTCTTCGATACCGCCGACTGGATGCGCAATCACCCGGGTTGATCGACTGGGCACGATTGTTCCGGTCCGTGGGCCGGTACAGTCAGGCGTTCACGCGTCGCGGCCGTCCGGCGGGGCGGTTCGCCTCGCGGCCATAATGGCCCTTTGGCCGGCGGCCGGCTATGCGCGGCCCGCCGTCCGCAAAACAAGGAGACACCCACGATGACGACTACCCGCGCGCTCTTTCGCGAAGACGCCTATCTCACGCAGTGCGAAGCGACCGTGCTTGCCGTTGGCGAGGACGGGGTGCGGCTCGACCAGACCATGTTCTATCCGCTCGGCGGCGGCCAGGCCGGCGACGCCGGCGCGCTGGTGCTCGCCGACGGCACGCGCATCGAGATTGCCGATACGCGCAAGGCGAAGTTCGAAGGCGCGACGCCCGACGACGCGCTGCACGTTCCCGCGCCCGGCCAGCAAGCACAACTCGCGCGTCTCGCCGCGGGCGAGCGCGTGCGCGCCGAGATCGACTGGGCGCGCCGTCACCGGCACATGCGCCTGCACACGGCGAGCCATTTGATGTGCGCGGTGCTGCCCTATCCCGTGGATGGCTGCAGCATCACGGCCGACTATGCGCGCCTCGATTTCGCGACCGTCGAGCCGATCGAGCGCGAGATGGTGGAGGCACGGCTCGCCGAACTCGTTTCGGGCGCGCACGCGGTGGCGACCGAGTGGATCACCGACGAGGAGATGGCGCAGCGCCCCGAACTCGTGCGCACGATGAGCGTGAAGCCCCCGATGGGTCTCGGCCGTGTGCGCCTCTTGCGTATCGATAACGTCGATTTGCAGCCCTGCGGCGGCACGCACGTGCGTAACACGCAGGAGATCGGCGCGCTGCGCGTGGCGAAGCTCGAGAAGAAGAGTGCGCGCACGCGGCGTCTCGTGCTGGAACTGGCGTAATGCATCTCGAAGCGCGTGCGCGCGAGGTGCTCGACTTCTGGTTCGGTGAGCCGGATTCGGAGGAATTCGGCCGCGAGCGCAAGATGTGGTTCCGCAAGAACGCCGCGTTCGACGCGAAGCTGCGCGAACGCTTCGGCGCGCTGCTCGACGCCGCGTGTGCGGGCGAACTCGACACATGGTGCGAGACGCCCGAAGGCGCGCTTGCGCTCGTGATCGTGCTCGACCAGTTCTCGCGCAACTGCCATCGCGGCACGCCGCACGCCTTCTCCGCGGACGACAAGGCGCTCGGCATCGCACGCGCGATGGTGGCGAGCGGCGCGGATCTGCGCTTGCCCACGCTGCAGCACCGCGCCTTCGCGTATCTGCCGTTCGAACACGCCGAAAGCGCCGAAGCGCAGCGCGAATCGCTGCGGCTCTTCGGCGAGCTGGCGAAGGATCCTGAGGGGAAGGGCTACTACGATTACGCGGTGCGCCACGCGAAGGTCATCGAGCGCTTCGGGCGCTTTCCGCATCGCAATGCGCAACTGGGCCGCGTGTCCACCGACGAAGAGGCCGTGTTCCTGCGCGAACGGGGTTCGTCGTTCTAGCGTCGTTCTAGCGCAATCCCGCGCGCGACGTCAGCGTCCGCCGCTCACGTCGAGCAGGGCGCCTGTGACATACGAGGCGGCGTCGCTGAGCAGCCACACGATCGTTTGGGCGACTTCTTCGGCGCTGCCGGGCCGGCCGAGCGGCGTTTGTGCGCCAAGCACGGCAGCGCGATCGGGGCGGCCGCCACTTGCGTGGATTTCGGTATCGATGAGGCCGGGGCGCACCGCGTTCACGCGCACGCCCTGAGGTCCGAGCTCCCTGGCGAGGCCGATCGTCATCGTGTCGACCGCGCCCTTCGACGCCGCATAGTCGACATATTCGTTGGGCGAGCCCAGCCGCGCGGCAGCCGAGGAGACGTTGACGATCGAGCCGCCGTCGCCGCCGCGATCTTTCGACATGCGCCGCGCCGCTTCGCGTGCGCATAGAAACGCGCCATACACGTTCACGTCGAACATGCGCTTCAGACGCTCGGCGCTCATGTCGGCGACCTGGCTGCCGGGCGCGACGATCCCCGCGTTGTTCACGAGCGCATCGATGCGGCCATAGGCCGATTCGAGCGCGTCGAACATCGCCATGACGTCCGTCTCGCTCGCGACGTCGCCGCGCAGCACGCGCGCATGGCCGCCTGCGCGGCCCACTTCGGCGGCAGTTTCGTCGGCGGCCGGTTCGTTGTGCAGATAGTTGACGCCCACGGTCCAGCCGTGGGCGCCAAGCAGACGCGCCGTCGCGCGGCCGATGCCGCGGCTTGCGCCGGTGATCAGGACAACTTTGCTCATCGCGATGGCCTCGTGAAATTGACTGCCTGTGGTGACTGCGGATTGTCGGGGCGAATGGCGCTATGCGGCTGGATTACACGTTCTCGCGCAAGTCCGCCCACTTGTCCTTTGCGGGCGCGTGATAACGCTTGAGCCTGGCGATCAGCGCGACGGGATCGGCGTCGGTCTGCAGCATGTCGAGGTAGGTCTGGCGCATGAAGCCTTCGCGCACCGTGTGATCGAGCAGCGCGATGAGCGGATCGTAAAAGCCGCTGATGTTCAGCACGCCCACCGGCTTGCGGTGATAGCCGAGCTGCGCCCAGGTATAGACCTCGAACAGCTCTTCGAGCGTGCCCGCGCCGCCCGGCATGGCGACGAAGGCGTCGGAGAGGTCGGCCATCATCTTCTTGCGGTGGTGCATGTCGGGCACGACGTGCAACTCGGTGAGGCCCGCGTGGCCCACTTCCTTGTCGACCAGCAGCTCGGGGATCACGCCGATGGCGCGGCCGCCGCCCGCCATCACGGTGTCGGCGATCACGCCCATCAGGCCGACCTTTCCGCCGCCATAGACGAGCGCGAGGTTCGAGGCGACGAGCGCGCGGCCGAACGCCTGTGCGGCTTCGGTGTAAACCGGATTGGCTCCAGGCGAGGAGCCGCAATATACGCAGACTGCTTTCATTCGGCTTTGGCCTTTATTCGCGGTTGTCCTTTGCGGCGCCCGCGCCTTCGCGCGGCGGCAGGTAGTCGTAGAACTCGCGCTTGGCGAGCTTGCCCGAGACGAGGTCGTCGAACAGCTCGCGCGCGCGGCCGCGCAGATACGGCGCCATCAGCGAGACGATCTGCACGCTGACCTGGTGCAGCTCGTCGCGGATCGCTTCCTGGTCGTTGTACTTGCGCGGATTCATCACGAACTGGTACGAGAGCCAGTAGGTGGCGATCACGCCGATATTGGTCGAAATCACGTCGATCTCGGCGGGCGTGGCGACCATGTCGCCGTCTTCCACGAGCTGCTCGCAGAACTGCTTCGCGAAGTGCACCTTGTGGCTGATGATCTGCTTGAAGTGCATCTCCAGCGTGCGGTTGCGCGCGAGCAGGTCGTTCAGGTCGCGATACAGAAAGCGGTAGCGCCACGTGAAGTCGACCATGTACTGCAGGTACGCCCACATCTCGTCGATGGTGGCGCGGTGGTCCTCGGGAAAGCGCAGACGCTTTTCGATCTCCTGCTCGAACTGGCCGAAGATGCTGTTGATGATGTCGTCTTTGTTGCGGAAGTGGTAGTACAGGTTGCCTGGACTAATCTCCATTTCCTCGGCGATGGTCGTCGTGGTGACGTTCGGCTCGCCGATCTCGTTGAACAGCTTCAGCGACAGCTCGAGAATCCGTTCGCGTGTACGGCGGGGAGGTTTGGCATCCATGTCGTCCGGCCCTGAAAATGCAGTGCCGGGCTCAGGCGCCCGCTCGTAGGTTGCGGTGCGCGCGGCCCGGACGCGGTTGGTCGTTATAAGACTGTCGTTCGATTATAAACCGACGGCCCGCGCGCACCGACAGCTTGCGCCTGTCGGGAGCGGGCAAGCGTGGTGCGGCCCTGGCGGACTGGAGGAGCGAGGCGCTAGAGTACGCCGATTCCGTGCAGCAGCAGCGGCCCGAAACGGGGTACGAGGATCAACCCCCAGGTCAGGACGCAGAGCAGCAAGGCGAGCGTCACCGCGGCGCTGCCCAGGTCCTTGGCGCGGCCCGAGAGCTCGTTGCGCTCGAGGCCGATGCGGTCCACTGCGTTCTCGATGCTCGAATTGAGCAGCTCGACGATCAGCACGAGGATCACCGAGCCGAGCAGCAGCACGCGCTCGACGGGCTCGACCGGAATGAACACGCCGATCGGCACGAGGATGGCCGAGAGCGTGAGCTCCTGGCGAAACGCGCTTTCCTCCCGGATAGCGGCGCGAAAGCCCTTGATCGAGTACTTGAGCGCCTTCCATGCGCGGGTGATGCCGCGGTTGCCCTTGTAGGGGTTGAAGGGGAGCGGGGCGAGCGGATCGTCGGGGCCGAGCGGTTCGTGCAGATGCGGCGGCTCGGGCGGCTCCGGCGCGGCAGCGCGCGGCGCAGCGGGCCCGGTGGGCGCAGCGGAATGGGCGGGCCCGCTCGCGGATGCGGGTGC
>NZ_BBJH01000059.1 GCF_000739775.1 Paraburkholderia heleia NBRC 101817
CGCAAGGGGGTGGCGAGAAATAATTCCGATCGCCGCTGGCAGCGATCGAATCCCGCCGAATCGTTACTTGTTCCTGAATACGGGCTTACGCTTCTCGACGAAGGCCGCCATCCCTTCCTTTTGATCTTCCGAAGCAAAGAGAGAATGGAACAGCCGGCGCTCGAAGTGCACGCCTTCAGCAAGCGTCGTCTCGTAAGCGCGATTCACTGACTCCTTCGCCATCATCACGGCGGGCAAAGAGAATTCGCAGATGGTCGCTGCCGCGGCCAACGTTTCGTTCAGCAGATCTGCTGCGGGAATCACTCGCGACACGAGCCCGGCGCGCTCCGCCTCTTCCGCGCCCATCATCCGCGCGGTCAGGCACAGGTCCATCGCCTTCGCTTTCGACACCGCACGCGGCAGGCGCTGCGTACCGCCCGCACCCGGTATCACGCCCAGCTTGATCTCGGGCTGGCCGAACTTCGCCGTATCGGCGGCGAAGATCATGTCGCACATCATGGCCAGTTCGCAGCCACCACCAAGCGCGAAGCCCGCAACCGCCGCGATGATCGGCTTGCGAATCAAGCGGATCGTTTCCCAGTTGCGCGTGATGTAGTCGCCTTTGTACACATCCATGAAGGTGTAGCTCGCCATCATCCCGATGTCCGCGCCCGCAGCGAACGCCTTTTCACTACCCGTGATGACGATCGCGCCAACACCCTCATCCGCGTCGAACGCCTTGAGCGCCGCGCCCAGTTCGTCCATGAGCGCATCGTTCAGCGCGTTGAGCGCCTTTGGCCGGTTCAGCGTGATCAGTCCGACCTTGCCACGCGTCTCGACCAGGATATTTTCGTACCCCATAACTCCTCCTTCCACCAAAAGAAAGTCCCTCAAAAAATTTTTTACGCCGAACTTTGACTAATGCTAACATTGGCCAACCAACCGGTCGGTCAATTAATTGGCACGGGCCCCGTCCAACCTCTCAATCAACGTTGAGCCATGACACATTCGCTGTTCGCCAAGCATGAAGGCGCGCTTCAAAAAGCGCTTGCCGCCATCGAGACCCGCGGCTACTGGAGCCCGTTCGCCGAAATGCCTAGCCCCAAAGTGTACGGGGAAACCGCTAGCGCCGACGGCGAAGCCGCGTTCAAGGCCCACCTGAATCGCACCTTCGAGCTCGACCAGCCGTCGACGGGCGAAACCGTCGGCAGCGAGGCCTCGCCGTTCGGCTTCGCGCTCGGCGCGCGCTATCCGAAGTCGACGCCGGACCAGCTGATCGAAGCCGCGCGTCAAGCACAGCGCGATTGGCGCGCGGCCGGCCCGCAGGCTTGGGCAGGCGTGAGCCTCGAGATCCTCGAGCGCCTGAACCGCGCGAGCTTCGAGATCGCCTTCAGCGTGATGCACACAACCGGCCAGGCGTTCATGATGGCCTTCCAGGCCGGTGGACCGCACGCTCAGGACCGCGCGCTCGAAGCTGTCGCATACGCATACGACCAGCTGCGCCGCATTCCTGCCGACGCGCACTGGGAAAAGCCGCAGGGCAAAAACCCGCCCCTCGCGATGCAAAAGCGCTTCACCATCGTGCCGCGCGGCACCGGCCTCGTGCTCGGCTGCTGCACGTTCCCGACCTGGAATGGCTACCCCGGCCTTTTCGCCGATCTGGCGACGGGCAACACGGTCATCGTCAAGCCGCACCCCGGCGCGATCCTGCCGCTCGCGATCACCGTGCGCATTGCGCGTGAGGTGCTGCGCGAAGCCGGCTTCGATCCGAACGTCGTGACGCTGCTCGCCACCGATCCCAACGATGGCGCACTCGTGCAGCAACTCGCGCTGCGCCCTGAAATCAAGCTGATCGACTTCACGGGCAGCACGCAAAATGGCGACTGGCTCGAGCGCAATGCGCATCAGGCGCAGGTCTACACCGAAAAGGCCGGCGTGAACCAGATCGTGATCGACTCCGCGGAAGACCTGAAGGCCGTCGCCCGCAACATCGCGTTTTCGCTCTCCCTCTACTCGGGCCAGATGTGTACGGCCCCGCAGAACATCTATGTGCCGCGTGACGGCATCCGCACCGCTGAGGGCCAGGTGAGCTTCGAGGCCGTCGCTCAGGCGATTGCCGGCGCCGTGCAAAAGTTCGTCGCCGATCCGGCGCGCGCCGTCGAAGTGCTCGGCGCGATCCAGAACGAAGGCGTCATGGCTCGCATCGATGAAGCCCGCAAGCTCGGCACCGTGCTCGCCGACAGCCAGACGCTCGAACACCCTCAGTTCGCCGGCGCGCGCGTGCGCACGCCGCTCGTGCTCTCGCTCGACGCAGCCCGCGACGCTGCCCAGTTCACGCGCGAATGGTTCGGCCCGATCTCGTTCGTGATCGCCACGGATTCGACCGCCCAGTCGCTCAAGCTGGCAGGCGCTACCGCGCGTGACCACGGCGCGCTCACGCTGTCCGTCTACAGCACGGACGACGCCGTGATCGAGGCGGCACACGAAGCGGCCATCACCGGCGGCGTGGCGCTCTCGATCAACCTCACGGACGGCGTGTTCGTGAACCAGTCGGCGGCGTTCTCAGACTTCCACGGCACCGGCGCGAACCCCGCTGCGAACGCCGCGCTCGCGGACGCCGCCTTCGTGGCGAACCGTTTCCGCGTGGTTCAAAGCCGCGTTCATGTTGAACCGAAAGCAGCCCCCGCGGTAGCCGGCTGAACGGCCTATGCCGTTCAGCCGAATGGCGCCCGATTGCCCATCCCTCTAGCATGCAAGACGTGAGTGCACTCCTGCGCTCGCGCCCCAGGAATCCGAGATGACCGAAGCCTATATCTGCGACGCGATTCGCACCCCATTCGGCCGCTATGGCGGCGCCCTCAAGGACGTCCGCGCGGACGACCTCGCCGCGGTGCCCATCCGCGCTCTCGTCGAGCGCAATCCCGGCGTGGACTGGAGCGCGCTCGACGACGTGCTCTACGGCTGCGCCAACCAGGCCGGCGAAGACAACCGCAACGTCGCGCGCATGGCCGCGCTGCTCGCGGGTCTGCCGACCGACGCGCCGGGCGGCACGCTCAACCGCCTGTGCGGCTCGGGCCTCGACGCCGTCGGCAGTGCGGCGCGCGCCATCAAGGCGGGTGAAGCGCGCCTCATGATCGCGGGCGGCGTGGAAAGCATGACGCGCGCGCCGTTCGTCATGGGCAAGGCGGCTTCACCGTTTGCGCGGGAAGCAGCCATCTATGACACGACCATCGGCTGGCGTTTCGTCAACAAGCTGATGAAGCAGCAGTACGGTGTCGATTCGATGCCGGAGACGGCGGAAAACGTCGCGGAAGAATTCAGCATCAATCGCGCCGATCAGGACGCGTTTGCGCTGCGCAGCCAGCAGAAAGCGGCACGCGCGCAAAAGAACGGCACGCTCGCGCAGGAAATCGTCGCGGTCGAGATTGCGCAAAAGAAGGGGGACCCCGTGCGCGTCACGCTCGATGAGCACCCGCGCGAGACTTCGCTCGAATCGCTCGGCAAGCTCAAGGGCGTCGTGAAGCCGGACGGCACGGTCACGGCGGGCAACGCCTCGGGCGTCAACGATGGCGCCTGCGCCCTGCTGCTCGCCAATGAGGAGACTGCGAAACAGTATGGCCTGCGTCGCCGCGCGCGCGTGCTTGGCATGGCGACCGCCGGTGTCGCGCCGCGCATCATGGGCATCGGCCCGGCGCCCGCTACGCAAAAACTGCTCAAGCAGCTCGGCATGACGCTGGATCAGTTCGACGTGATCGAGCTCAACGAGGCGTTCGCCTCGCAAGGCCTCGCCGTGCTGCGCGCACTCGGCATTGCCGACGACGATCCGCGCGTGAACCCGAATGGCGGCGCGATTGCACTGGGCCACCCGCTCGGCGCTTCGGGAGCGCGTCTCGTGACGACGGCGCTCCATCAGCTGGAGCGCACGAACGGACGCTTTGCACTGTGTACGATGTGCATCGGCGTCGGCCAGGGCATCGCGCTCGCCATCGAACGCGTCGAGGCATAACGCCTGCAGTATCGACCGGCCGCCGGGCGATGCGTTCGGCGGCCTCAGACAGCTTTGCATGGGGCCGCACTAAACGCTAAAGCGCCAGGTGCGGCCGACAAGGAGACAACCGATGCCCTACGATGCGATCCGCGTCGAAATCGACGCATCCACCCGCGTGGCCACGATCACGCTGAACCGCCCGGACAAGCTCAACAGCTTTACGCGCGCCATGCACCGCGAGCTTGTCGCAGCGCTCGACGAGGTCGCCGCAGCCGGCGCGCGCGCCCTCGTGCTGACGGGCGCGGGCCGCGGTTTCTGCGCGGGCCAGGATCTCGCCGATCTCGACTTCACGCCCGGGGCGATGACCGATCTTGGTGACCTCATCGATGAGCATTTCAATCCGCTGATCAAGCGCCTGCAGGCGCTGCCGATGCCCGTGATCGCCGCCGTCAATGGCACCGCGGCCGGCGCCGGCGCCAATCTCGCCCTCGCCTGCGACCTCGTGCTCGCCGCACGATCCGCAAGCTTCATTCAGGCGTTCGTAAAGATAGGCCTCGTGCCCGATTCTGGCGGCACGTGGTTCCTGCCCCGGCGCGTGGGCATGGCGCGCGCGCTCGGACTCGCCATGACTGGCGAAAAACTGAGCGCGGAAAAAGCGGAGAGCTGGGGCCTCGTCTGGCAAGTGACCGACGACGCGGAACTCGCGCAAACGGCCGGCGCGCTCGCCGCGCGCCTCGCGCAGCAACCCACGCGCGCCATCGTCGCCACGCGCGAAGCGCTGCGCGCATCGGCCACGAACTCGCTCGACCGGCAACTCGATCTCGAGCGCGACCTGCAGCGCGAACTGGGCGCTTCGCACGATTACGCAGAAGGCGTGCAAGCGTTCATCGAAAAACGCGCACCGCACTTCGAGGGCCGCTGAGATGTCCACCCAGGTCTCGCAGCTGCCTCAAAACGACAACCTGCCGCCTGACGAACTCGCTCGCGCGGCTGCGCAAGCGATGTACGAAGCCGACGGCTGCACTCGCGCGCTCGGCATGGAACTCCTCGAAGTGCGCGCCGGCTACGCGCGCCTCTCCATGGCCGTGCGGCCCGAGTTTCTCAACGGCCATCAGACCTGCCACGGCGGGATGATTTTCTCGCTCGCGGATTCGGCGTTCGCCTTCGCGTGCAATTCATACAACGTCAACACCGTAGCGGCCGGCTGCTCGATCGAGTTCCTGCGTCCAGTCCTGCGCGACGAGGTGTTGACCGCCGAAGCCGTCGAACAGGTGCTATCGGGACGCAACGGGGTCTACGACATCCGCGTGACGAACCGGGCAGGCGAAACCGTCGCGCTTTTCCGAGGCAAGTCCGCGCAGATCCGCGGCAATGTCATTCCAGCCGCAACGTGAAGCGGATTTCCCCCTTCTCGATTCACTACGCGCCACGAGTCAAGTTCTTAAGATCCAGGAGACATCCATGAGTACCACGCTGCAGCTCGAACCCATCGAGAAGGCGAGCCGCGACGAGCTTGCTGCGCTGCAACTCGAGCGCCTGAAATGGTCGCTGAACCACGCTTATGAGAATTCGCCGGTCTATCGCCGCAAATTCGACGAAGCGGGCGTGCATCCGTCCCAGGTGCAGTCGCTCGCCGATCTCGCGCGCTTTCCATTCACCACGAAGAAGGATCTGCGCGACAACTACCCCTTCGGCATGTTCGCGGTGCCGCAAGACCAGATTTCGCGCATCCATGCGTCGTCAGGTACGACGGGCAAGCCGACCGTGGTGGCCTACACGGCGCGCGACATCGACACCTGGGCTAACCTCGTTGCGCGTTCGGTGCGCGCAGCGGGCGCACGGCGCGGCGACAAGGTGCACATCAGCTACGGCTATGGACTCTTTACGGGCGGCCTTGGCGCGCACTACGGCGCGGAACGCGCGGGTCTCACCGTCATTCCGTTCGGCGGCGGCCAGACCGAGAAGCAGGTCCAACTGATCCAGGACTTCCGTCCCGACATCATCATGGTCACGCCGAGCTACATGCTCGCTATCGCCGACGAAATGGAACGCCAGGGCATCGATCCGGCCACCTGTTCGCTGCGCATCGGCATCTTCGGCGCGGAGCCGTGGACCAACGACATGCGCAAGGCCATCGAGCAGCGCATGGGCATCACGGCCGTCGACATCTACGGCCTTTCGGAAGTCATGGGCCCGGGCGTCGCATCGGAATGTGCGGAAACGAAAGACGGCCCGACGATCTGGGAAGACCACTTCTACCCCGAGATCATCGATCCGGAAACCGGCGAAGTGCTGCCCGACGGCGAATTCGGCGAGCTCGTCTTCACCTCGCTCACCAAGGAAGCGCTGCCTATCATCCGTTACCGCACGCGCGACCTCACGCGTCTCTTGCCGGGTACGGCGCGCACCATGCGCCGCATGGAAAAGATCACAGGCCGCTCGGACGACATGTTGATCATCCGCGGCGTGAACGTGTTCCCCACGCAGATCGAGGAACTGCTGCTCAAGCAGCCGGCGCTCGCACCGCACTATCAGATCGTGCTGACGAAGGAAGGTCCGATGGACGTGATGTCGCTCAATTGCGAGCCGTGCCCGGAGACCGCACCCGATTACGGCGCGCTCGACGCGGCCAGCAAGGCGCTCGCCTACGACATCAAGGCGCTGATCGGCGTGACGTGCAAAGTGAACGTGCTCGAGGTGAACGGCATCGAGCGCTCGGTTGGCAAGGCTAAGCGAGTCATCGACAAGCGGCCGAAGTAACCGCGGCTCGCAACGCGCAGCAAGAGAAAAGCCGGCAAGCGCCGGCTTTTCTCTTCACGCGTACAGCGCAAGCACCATCGCGATCACGAGTTCGGGAACAGCAGCCACATGCGTCCGCCCTGCTTCATCTTGCCGGCCAGATCGCCAGCGTCGTCGCCGAGGCCCCAAAAGTAGTCCGCGCGCACCCCGCCCTTGATCGCCGTGCCCGTGTCCTGGGCGAACACGAGCCGGTTGAGCGGCGTATTCGTGAGCGGGCGCGTGGTCTGGAGAAACACCGGCGTGCCAAGCGGGATCGACGACGGATCGACGGCAATCGAGCGTTCCGGCGTGAGCGGCACGCCGAGCGCACCGATTGGGCCATCCGCGCCGCCCTGCGCGTCGCCCTCGGAGCCCACCATCTCGCGGAAAAACACGAAGCGCGGATTGGTGTCGAGGAGCGCGTCCACGCGCGTCGGGTTCGCGCGCGCCCATGCCTTGATGCCCTGCATGGTCGCCTGCGCGGGCGTGAGTTCGCCGTGGTCGAGCAGCCAGCGCCCGATCGACTTGTACGGCTGGTTGTTGGTGCCGCCAAAGCCCACGCGCATCACGCTGCCGTCTTCCATCACGATGCGCCCGGAGCCCTGCACCTGCAGGAAGAACGCTTCAATCGGGTCGTCCACCCAGACGAGTTCGTTGCCGGCCAGCACGCCCGAACGTTCGAGCTGCGCGCGCGGCGGCATCGCGGCGCCCGGACGATAACCGGACGGCCAACGATACAGCGCGGTCTGATAGATGCCGTGACGCGTGCGCGAACCGCGCAGCAACGGTTCGTAGTAGCCGGTCACGAGGCCGTCGAGCGTGCCGTCGTTGTTGGCGAACTGATAGGGCGTGAAATACGTTTCGAAGAACGCACGTGCACTCGAGGCGTCCAGGTCGTCGAGCTGCGAGGCCGCCGAGCACGCGCGCTGCCAGCGCGGATCGCGCGCGAGGCGCGTGCAGTTCGCACGCAGCGCCGCGGTCACGCCGATCAGCGAATCATCCTGCCAGCCCTGCACCTGCTGCCAGGCGACCGGCGTGAGACGTTGCGCGGCGAGCTGCGAGGGCAGCGTGGGCGCCCCCTTGGGCGGCACGTTGTGCACGTAGCCCGGGCCGCCGCATGCGGCAAGCAAAGCCGCCAGCGAAGCCGCGCCCAACCAGCCGCCTAACCAGCCGCCTAACCGGACACCCCAGCGGACACCCGAGCGACCACCCCAGCGGCCGCCGTCACGCCCAAGCGCCGACCCCACGCGATCTCGCACCTTTGTGAATCCCGGCATCACCGGGACATCGAGACCCGAATCGACGTCAAAATCACGCCTACAATATTGGCTCTCGATGGATGCCGCCATGTCAGAACTGCTCGACGAATACCCGATGCTCATGTTTGGTCTGGAAGCGCTCCTTGCGCTGTTCCTGCTGGTTTTCATCGTTGTGTGGACCGCGTCGGGCAGGAAGAAGCAAGCCTCGCGCGACGATCGGCGTCAGGACTAGCAGACCCCGAATTCTCGCGGCGGTTCAATGCAGCGTGCGCGGCATGCGCAGCACGAACTCGGGCACGCTCGCCTCGAAGCGCTCGGCATCCTCGGCCACACAGAAGTACTCCCCGCGCATGGTGCCCACCGGCGTCGCGATCACGGCCCAGCTGGTGTACTCGAACTGCTCGCCCGGCTTCAGAAGCGGCTGATGGCCGACCACGCCCAGCCCCTTCACCTCCTGCACGTGATTTTCGCTGTCGGTGATCACCCAGTGGCGCGCGATCAGCTGGGCGCTCACCTGACCGGTATTGCGAATGGTCAGCGTGTACGCGAAGGCAAATTGCCGGCGCTCCGGGTCCGATTCTTCGGGCAGGTAGCGCACCTGCGACGTCACGCTGAATTCGTACTGGCTCATCCCTGTTCCATTCGCCCGGCTGCGGCAACTGAGTCCGTTGACTGAGACGCCCGCGCAGCAAGGCGCCCGCGGGCGCACCGCGAGGTGCGGCACATGGTTTGGCATTCTGCTTGATGCAACGGGCACCCGCAACCCGGCGCGGCCCCCGGCGCCCGCCGCGAATGGCTCTCCCGCTGACGTAAAATACGGTTTTTCCGTCAGTTTCCCGATTGCCGCCATGACGCAATTCCGCATCGCCCCCAGCATCCTCTCCGCCGACTTCGCGCGTCTTGGCGAGGAAGTCCGCAACGTCGTCGCTGCCGGCGCCGACTGGATCCACTTCGACGTGATGGACAACCATTACGTGCCGAACCTCACCATCGGCCCGCTGGTGTGCGAGGCGATCCGCCCGCACGTGAGCGTGCCCATCGACGTGCACCTGATGGTGCGCCCGGTCGACCGCATCGTGCCCGACTTCGCCAAGGCCGGCGCGAATCTCATCAGCTTTCACCCGGAAGGCTCGGATCACATCGACCGCACGCTCTCGCTGATCCGTGACCACGGCTGCAAGGCGGGCCTCGTGTTCAACCCGGCCACGCCGCTGAACTACCTCGACCACGTGATGGACAAGCTCGATCTCGTGCTCATCATGTCGGTGAATCCGGGCTTCGGCGGCCAGTCGTTCATTCCCGAGGCGCTCAACAAGCTGCGCGAGGCGCGCGCGAAGATCGACGCCTACACGGCCCGCACGGGCCGCGAAATCCACCTCGAAGTGGACGGCGGCGTGAAAGTCGACAATATCGCCGAAATCGCGGCGGCTGGCGCGGACACTTTCGTGGCGGGCTCGGCGATCTTCGGCAAGCCGGACTACAAGACCGTGATCGACGAGATGCGCGCGCAGCTCGCAAGCGTCACCCACACTGCAAACGCAAAATGAGCGCCTCTATCAAGTCCACTGCGAATTTCACAGCGAAGTCCGCTGCGAAGTTCACCGCGCCGCGCATCGAAGCGGCGCTGATCGACCTCGACGGCACCATGGTCGACACGGCCGACGACTTCGCCGCCGGCCTGAACGGCATGCTCGCGCAACTCGACGCCGAGGAAACCACGCGCGAGGAAGTGATGGGCTACGTGGGCAAGGGCTCGGAGCACCTGATCCGCAGCGTGCTCGCGCCGCGCTTTGCCGCGGACAACGTGGAGGCGCGCTTCGACGAAGCGCTCGCGCTCTACCAGGATGAGTACGCGAAGATCAACGGCCTGCACACGCATCTGTACCCGGACGTCGAGGCGGGCCTCGCTGCGCTGCGCGACCAGGGCATCAGGCTCGCGTGTGTGACCAACAAGCCGCACCGCTTCGCCGTCGAGCTTCTGCAGCAATACGGCCTCGCGCAGTACTTCGAAGTGGTGCTCGGCGGCGACAGCCTGGCGAAGAAGAAACCCGACCCACTCCCGATGCTCACGGCCTGCGAGCGCCTCGGCGTGAAGCCCGCGGCGGCTGTGGCGATCGGCGATTCGGAGAACGACGCGATCGCGGGCCGCGCGGCCGGCATGGCCACGCTCACGGTGCCGTACGGCTATAACCACGGCCAACCTGTACAAAAAATCGAATCGGATGGTATAGTTGCCTCGCTGCTCGACGCCGCCAAGGCGGTCGCAGCGCACAATGATCTGACTTAAGTTCTCAACTGAACGTCAACTATCCTCATGTTTCTGAATAAAAAACGGAGTCTGAGCACGATCGACCGGGGAGCCTGGCCCTGGCGTCGCTGGTCGCGCTAACCTCACCCGAGGTTCGCTGAAGCCTGTCTTCAGCACCGTTTTTTACTTCGCTGCGCACTCGCGCGTGTCTCGACTCTAAACTGTTGCGGTAACCCGTCGGCTGGTCTGGCCGTTGGCTTTCGTTGTCCTTGCGTATCGTTTCGCCGTTCGTGGCGAGGTGCGCGAGGCACGAACGGCTACACCTCACCCTCCGTCGATGTACTGCACACCGGCCCGGCAAGCGCTGCATCATCGGCGCGACCTCGGACCGCACGAGCGAGCGCCAGCGGCCATCAAGCACTCAAAAACAAACGCCTCGCGCCCACCGCGCGCCCCGTTTTGAGCCGCACTGGGCCCGCACCCGCCGCGACTGGCAGCACGAAAGGATCGGAACATGACCGAACTCGAATTTCAGTCCCTCGCCAACGAGGGCTACAACCGCATCCCGCTGATCGCCGAAGCACTGGCCGATCTCGAAACGCCGCTCTCGCTGTATCTGAAGCTCGCGCAGCCCGAGCGCGGCGGCGCCAATTCTTTCCTGCTGGAGTCCGTGGTGGGCGGCGAGCGCTTCGGGCGCTACTCGTTCATCGGCCTGCCGGCGCGCTCGCTGATCCGCACGCGCAACGGCGTTTCGGAGGTCGTGCGCGACGGCCAGGTCATCGAGACGCACGACAGCGATCCGCTCGATTTCATCGCGAAATACCAGGCACGCTTCAAGGTCGCGCAGCGTCCGGGCCTGCCGCGCTTCTGCGGCGGGCTCGCGGGCTACTTCGGCTACGACGCGGTGCGTTACATCGAGAAAAAGCTCGCCGACACCTGCCCGGCCGACGACCTCGGCCTGCCCGACATCCAGTTGTTGCTGACCGAAGAAGTCGCGGTCATCGACAATCTCGCGGGCAAGCTGTATCTCATCGTCTACGCCGATCCGCAAACGCCCGAGGCCTACACCAAGGCGAAGCACCGCCTGCGCGAGCTCAAGCAGCGCCTGCGCACCACGGTGCAGCCGCCGGTGACTTCGGCGAGCGTGCGCACCGAAACGTTCCGCGAATTCAAAAAGGATGATTACCTCGCCGCCGTGCGCAAGGCGAAGGAATACATCGCCGCCGGCGAGTTGATGCAGGTGCAGGTCGGCCAGCGCCTCACCAAGCCGTATCGCGACAATCCGCTGTCGCTCTACCGTGCGCTGCGCTCGCTCAATCCGTCGCCGTACATGTACTACTACAACTTCGGCGAATTCCACGTGGTGGGCGCGTCGCCGGAAATTCTCGTGCGCCAGGAAAAGCGCGGTGAGGACCGCATCGTGACGATCCGTCCGCTCGCGGGCACGCGTGCGCGCGGCAACACGCCCGAGCGCGACGCCGAGCTCGCGACCGAACTGCTCAACGACCCGAAGGAAATCGCCGAGCACGTCATGCTGATCGACCTCGCGCGCAACGACGTGGGCCGCATCGCCGAGATCGGCTCGGTGGCCGTCACCGACAAGATGATCATCGAGAAGTACTCGCACGTGCAGCACATCGTGAGTTCGGTGGAAGGCAAGCTCAAGCCCGGCATGAACAATTTCGACGTCCTGCGCGCCACGTTCCCGGCCGGCACGCTCTCGGGCGCGCCGAAGGTTCGCGCCATGGAACTGATCGACGAACTGGAGCCGGTGAAGCGCGGGCTCTACGGCGGCGCGGTCGGCTATCTTTCGTTCAACGGCGAGATGGACCTGGCCATCGCGATCCGCACCGGCCTCATCCACAACGGCAATCTGTATGTGCAGGCCGCCGCGGGCGTGGTGGCGGATTCGGTGCCCGAGTCCGAATGGCAGGAAACCGAGAACAAGGCGCGCGCCGTGCTGCGCGCCGCCGAGCAGGTGCAGGACGGCCTCGACAGCGACTTCTGAGCGGAGAAAAGACCATGTTGCTCATGATCGACAACTACGATTCGTTTACCTACAACATCGTCCAGTACTTCGGCGAACTCGGCGAAGACGTTCACACGTACCGCAACGACGAAATCACCCTCGACGAAATCGCGCAGCTCAACCCCGCGCGCATCTGCCTCTCGCCCGGCCCGAGCAACCCGCAGCACGCGGGCATCACGCTCGCCGTGCTGCGCGAATTCGCCGGCAAGACGCCGATTCTCGGCGTGTGCCTCGGCCATCAGGCGATTGGCGAAGCGTTCGGCGGGCGCGTCGTGCGCGCGAAGACCATCATGCACGGCAAGGTGAGCCAGATCGAAACCGACTGCAAGGGCGTGTTCGCCGACCTGCCGAAGCATTTCAACGTCACGCGTTATCACTCGCTCGCCATCGAGCGCGAGTCGCTGCCCGACTGCCTCGAAGTCTCGGCCTGGACCGACGACGGCGAAATCATGGGCGTGCGTCACCGCGAGCTTGCGGTGGAAGGCGTGCAGTTCCATCCGGAATCGATTCTTTCGGAGCACGGCCACGCCCTCTTCGAGAATTTCCTGAAACAAACCAGGCGCGCTTGAGCCGGAGGCGACCATCATGATTACCCCGCAGGAAGCGCTCCAGCGCACGATCGAGCATCGCGAGATTTTTCACGACGAGATGCTCCACCTCATGCGCCTCATCATGCGCGGCGAGCTTTCGCCCGTGCTGTCGGCCGCCATCATCACCGGCCTGCGCGTGAAGAAGGAAACCATCGGCGAGATCACCGCCGCCGCGACGGTGATGCGCGAGTTCGCGAATCACGTCGAGGTGAAGGACAACTCGAATTTCATCGACATCGTCGGCACCGGCGGCGACGGCTCGCACACCTTCAACATCTCCACAGCTTCGATGTTCGTGGCCGCGGCAGCCGGCGCGAAGGTCGCCAAGCACGGCAACCGGGGCGTCTCCAGCAAGTCGGGCAGCGCGGACGTGCTCGAGGCGCTCGGCGTGAACATCGATCTGCAGCCGGACCAGGTGGCCGCCTCGATCGCCGAAACGGGCATGGGCTTCATGTTCGCGCCCAACCACCATCCCGCGATGAAGAACATCGCCGCCGTGCGCCGGGAGCTTGGCGTGCGCACGATCTTCAACATCCTCGGGCCGCTCACGAATCCGGCCGGCGCGCCCAATCAGCTGATGGGGGTGTTTCATCCGGACCTCGTCGGCATTCAGGTGCGCGTGATGGAGCGGCTTGGCGCGAAACACGTGTGCGTCGTGTACGGCAAGGACGGCATGGACGAAGTCTCGCTCGGTGCGGCCACGCTCGTCGGCGAACTGAAGGACGGCCAGATTCGCGAGTACGAGATCCATCCCGAAGACTTCGGCATGCAGATGGTCTCGAACCGCTCGCTCAAGGTCGAAAACGCCGACGAGTCGAAGGCGATGCTGCTCGGCGCGCTCTCGAACGAGGCCGGAACCGCGCGCGAGATCGTCGCGCTGAATGCGGGCACGGCGCTCTACTCGGCGAACGTGGCGAACTCGATCGAGGAAGGCATCCGGCTTGCGCGCGAGGCGCTCGCCAGCGGCCGCGCACGCGCCAAAGTCGACGAACTGGTACGCTTCACGCAACAGTTCAAACGCTGATCCCGCACCGTTTTTTGCCTCCGAACATCATGAGTGACATCCTCGAAAAGATCATCGCGGTCAAGCGCGAAGAAGTGCGCGCCGCCGAGCAGAGCGCTCCGCTCGAAGAGCTGCGTCTGCAGGCCAGCACGCGTGACCTGCGCGATTTCGTCGGCGCCTTGCGCGCGAAGCACGACAACGGCCAGGCCGCCGTGATCGCCGAAGTGAAAAAGGCAAGTCCGTCGAAAGGCGTGCTGCGCGAAAACTTCCAGCCCGCCGAGATCGCGCGCTCGTACGCCGAGGGCGGCGCGGCCTGCCTCTCCGTGCTGACCGACGTGCAGTTCTTCCAGGGCAGCGCGGCGTACCTCGAAGCCGCGCGCGCCGCGTGCAACCTGCCGGTGCTGCGCAAGGACTTCATCGTCGATCCGTATCAGGTCGTCGAAGCCCGCGCGATGGGCGCCGACGCGATCCTGCTGATCGCCGCCGCGCTCCAGCCCGGCGCAATGCGCGATCTCGAGGCGCTTGCGCATTCACTCGGTCTCGCGGTGCTCGTCGAAGTGCACGACCGCGAGGAACTCGTGCACGCGCTCACGCTGAAGACGCCGCTCATCGGCATCAACAATCGCAATCTGCGTACGTTCGAAACGACGCTGGACACGACCATCGGCATGCTCGACGACGTGCCTGAAGACCGCATCGTCGTGACCGAGTCGGGCATCCTCTCGCGTGCGGACGTCGAGAAAATGCGCGCGCTTTCCGTTCACACGTTCCTCGTGGGCGAGGCGTTCATGCGCGCCGGACAGCCGGGTGCGGAACTCGCCCGCATGTTCTTCTGATCGCGCGGCGCCATGGGTATCGAACGCGAAATCAAGCTCGCGCTGCCGCGCGACCAGGTGGACGCGGCCCTGCGTCTCATCGAGACGCGCGCCGGCAAGCCGGGTCGCGCCATCAGGCTCGAAAACATCTACTTCGACACGCCGGCGCTTGCGCTCGCGCGCGCCAGGAGCGCGCTGCGCCTGCGCCGTGCGCCCGAGGGCTGGCTGCAGACGTTCAAGACTGTGGGCATGGCGCAAAACGGGCTGCACGCGCGCCACGAATGGGAGATGCCGGTGGCAGGCGAAGCGCTCGAAATCGACAGGCTGCTGCACGAGTGCGATGAAGCCGGCGTTTCGACAGCGCTCTCGGACGCCGCCGCGAACCTGATCCCGCTCTTTCGCACCGACTTCACGCGCACGCTGTGGACGCTCGAAGTCGACGGCGCACGCGTCGAAGCGGCCATCGATCAGGGCGAAGTCACCGCCGAAGTGAACGGCGAGACGCGGCGCACGCCTATCTGCGAAATCGAACTCGAACTGAAGTCGGGCGACGAAGCGGCATTGCACTCGCTCGCGGCGCAACTCGCGCAGGCGCTGCCAGGCCTCGCGCCGGACGACGTTAGCAAGGCCCAGCGCGGTTACAAGCTGCGCGAAGGCTGAGAACGACGCGGTGCGGCTTCGGAGTGCCCGCGCAAACGCGCCCAACGACTCGGGAACGGCGTAAAAATGGCGCTGTTAGTTGCAACATCAGTGCAGATGCCGCAGAAGGCCGCCCCGCCGCGCTCGCGCCGGATTGAATCGGCGCGCAATTGCTGCGACACTTGCCGCCCATGACTTCCACGAAACGCCCGCGCGTCGCGATGCCGGTGCAAGCCTCGCTGTTCGACGACGATCGGTCCGGCCCGCCGCAAGCCACGCTCGACGAGCCGCCGCTGCCCGAATTCGACCCGCGCCAGATCACGATCTTCTCGTTGTTCGACGCCGACGAATTCCCGGCGCCCGAGCGCACGCACGCCGTTATGCCCACCCCCGCCATGCCCCACGAACCCGCCAGGCCGCAAGCCGCCATCGACACCACGCGCCTCGAAGACCAGTTCGACGCACTGCCCGCCGCCTGGCGCGAGCTGCTCGCGCCGTTCATCGCGAGCGACGCCTACGCGCCGCTGTGCCGCTTCGTCGACGATCAGCGCGCCGCCGGCAAGACCGTCTATCCCGCCGACGTGTTCCGCGCGCTGCGCCTCACCTCGCCCGACGACGTGAAGGTCGTGATCCTCGGCCAGGACCCGTACCACGGCGAAGACCGAGGCACGCCGCAGGCGCACGGCCTGGCGTTCTCGGTGCCGCCCTCGGTGCGCCCGCCGCCCTCGCTGCGCAACATCTTCAAGGAGATCGCGGCGAGCCTCGGCATTCAGGCGCCGACGCACGGCTGTCTCGACGCCTGGGCGCGCCAGGGCGTGCTGCTGCTGAACACGGTGCTGACCGTCGAGCGCGCGAGCGCCGCGAGCCACGCGAAGCGCGGCTGGGAACGCTGCACCGACACGCTGATCCAGCAACTCGCCGCGCGCCACGAGCACCTCGTGTTCATGCTGTGGGGCGCGCACGCGCAGAACAAGCGCGCCCTGCTCTCAGGTGCGCATTGCGTGCTGGAAGCGCCGCATCCGTCGCCGCTTTCCGCGCATCGCGGCTTCCTCGGCTGCGGGCATTTCGCGCAGGCCAACGACTATCTGCAGGCGCACGGCCGCCAGCCGATCGATTGGCGCTTGCCGGAGGAAGGTCTCGTGCTCGCCTGAGGCGCCGCGGCCTCGCGACGCACGCGACACCACCCGCAATAAAAAAACACCACGAGATCGCTCCCGTGGTGTTTTTGTTTTTACGGCCAAAAATCGCGCGCCTTACGCTGCGGCGATCGCCTCACGCGCGCCCGCGAGCGCTGCGCTTGCCGCTTCCGGGCCCATGTTCAGGCCTTCGGCGTAGATGAAGTTCACGTCGGTCATGCCGAGGAAGCCGAGGAACGACTTCAGGTACGGCGTCTGGCTGTCGTGCGCGGTGCCTTGATACTTGCCGCCGCGCGCCGAAACGACATGCACCTTCTTGCCGTTCACGAGACCTTCGGGGCCATTCGCGGTGTAGCGGAACGTGATGCCGGCACGCGCGATCCAGTCGAAGTACGTCTTGAGTTGCGACGAGACGCCGAAGTTGTACATCGGCGCACCGATCACGATGATGTCCGCTGCCTGCAGTTCCGCGATCAGCGCTTCGCTGCGTGCGGCGATGGCCTGCTGCTCCGGCGTGCGCTGCTCGGCCGGCGTGAAGAACGCGCCGAGCACGGCGTCGTCGAGGTGCGGCAGCGGATCGGCTTGCAGGTTACGCGTGACGACTTGCGCGCCCGGATTCGATTGTTGCAGCCTGGCCGTCAATTCGTTGACGAGCAGCGTCGACTGGGCGCCTTGCGAGCGGGCGGCGGAATTGATTTGCAGGATCGTGGTCATGGTGGCTCCTTCGGGTCTCAGTTGCGCAACGTTGCGCGAGTGAAGGCATTGTGTTTTTTTACCGCGCCGCGAAAAAGTAGTCCGCCGATGACGGATTGTTGCAACGATAGAACAATCGCGGGCATGAAAAAGCGGCATGGGATCTGTCACTCCACGCCGCTATGGGTACCCGGGCCGCCGTGCCTCGCCCAGCGGTCTACACCGCCAGCCAGCGCTCGCGCAATGAGCGCGCGGGCGCGCGCTTGTCCGAGGCGGCGAGCTTGTAGCGCGCGACGTCGGGCGCGTCGAGGGTCAGACGCGCCACGCGAAGCTCGTCGCGGCGGAACGCGTGGATTTCGACTTTCGTGCCCGGCTGGTAGCGCGCGAGCAGCGCGTCGAGATTCGCGCCCGTCACGCGCAGGCCGTCGAGCGCAACGAGCGCGTCGCCAGCCGAAAGCCCCGCCTTCTGGGCCGCGCCGCCTTCGTAGACCACGGCAAGCGTCGCTTCGGCGCCGCCGCGCAGCCGCGCGCCGAGCGACGGCTTCGCGCCGCGCTCGGGCTCCCCTTCGAGCGTCACGCCGAACGGCTCGAACAGCGCCGCGAGCGGCAGGTCGCGCGTGCCGCGCACGGCGTCGCTAAAGAGCGCGCCCAGTTCCACCCCCGTCGCCTCGGCAATCAGCGCCTCGACATCGTCCTCGCCCACGCCCACCGGCTTGCCGCGATAGAAGTCGCGCCCATGGCGCTGCCACAAGAGGCGCATGACGTCGTCGAGCGACTTGCGGCCGTTCGTCTGCGCGCGAATCGCGAGGTCGAACGACAGCGCCACGAGCGAGCCCTTGGTGTAGTAGCTCACGATCGCATTCGCTGCGTTCTCGTCCTGGCGGTAGTACTTCACCCACGCGTCGAATGAGCTTTCCGCGACGCTCTGCTTCAGGCGCCCCGCCCCGCGCAGCACGCCGGCGATCGTCTTGCCGAGCAGACCGAAGTATTCGTCTGCGGAAATGAGGCCGCTGCGCACGAGCATGAGGTCGTCGTAGTACGACGTGAAGCCCTCGAACAGCCACAGCAGCGACGTATAGTCCTCGCGCGTGAGGTCATACGGCGCGAACGCGGCGGGCTTGATGCGCTTCACGTTCCACGTGTGGAAGTATTCGTGGCTGCACAGGCCGAGATAGGTGCGATAGCCTTCCGACGTCTCCGGCTTGCCCTTCACCGGCAGGTCGGTGCGATTGCAGATCAGCGCCGTCGATGCGCGGTGCTCGAGGCCGCCGTAACCGTCGCTCACGGCCTGCGTCATGAACACGTAGCGCTCCATCGGCGCGCGTTTCGTGCGCGGCTCGAAAAGCGCGATCTGCGCCTCGCAGATCTTCTTCAGGTCGGCGGCGAGACGCTCGGTGTCGAGGCCGACCACACGGCCCGCGATCACGATGTCGTGCGGCACGCCGTGCGCCTTGAAGCTCGCGAGCGTGAACTCGCCGAATGTCACCGGGTGATCGATCAGCTCGTCGTAATTCGTGGCCGTGTACTCGCCGAAACCGTAACGCTTGGTGCCGCGCGCCTCCGTGAGCGCCGTGCCCACGCGCCAGTGGCGGTACGCGTGTCCGTCCGGACGCTGAATATCGACCGCGTGCTGCGCCTCCTCATGGCCGAGCGCTGCGAGAAACACGCTCGTGCCGTTGAAGAAGCCCACCGTGTCGTCGAGATGCGCCGCGCGCACCGACAGGTCCCACGCGTAGACCTCGTAGCGCAGCGTGAGCGCGCCCTTCACGGGCGCGGCCTGCCACGAATGCTTGTCGGTCTTCGTCACGCGCACCTTGCGGCCCGCGTCGTTGAAGGCGCGCAGCGCGACGATGTTGCGCGCGAACTCCCGCACCATGTAGCTGCCCGGAATCCACACGGGCAGCATGAAGCGTTGGCCGTCCGGCGCGGGGTCTTCCACGGTGAGCGTCACCTCGAACAGATGCGCGGCGGGATGCTTCGGGACGATGGTGTATCGGATCGGCTTCATCGGCGGGATCGGTGAGAGAGTCGGTCAGCAGATGCTGCAATGCAATTTCAGTATGCCCCGCAGACACAACCGGAGAAAAAGCGTCGGAGAAAAATCGCCGGGCAAAAAAGGCACCGGCCGCGAAAGCGGCCGGCGGATTCGGGGGTGGCGTCAGTGAGCGCCGTTCAGTCCGCGTTCGAGCCGGTCGGCGCTGACTGCGCCCGGCAGGCGGGTGCCGTCGGCGAGGATCACGGTGGGCGTGCCGGTCACGTTCATCTTCTGGCCGAGCGCGAGATTGCTGTCGATGGCGGCCGTGTCGCACGTACCGGCTGCCGTGGGCGCCTTGCGGTCCACCATCCACGACTCCCATGCCTTCGCGCGGTCGGCCGAACACCAGATCTGCTTGGCCTTCGCCGTCGAATCCGGCGAGAGCACCGGATACAGGAACGTGTAGACCGTCACGTTGTCCACCGACTTCAGCGTGTTTTCGAGTTGATGGCAGTACGGGCAGTTCGGGTCGGAGAACACGGCCATCTTGCGCTTGCCGTCGCCCTTCACGACCTTGACCGCGTTCTCGAGCGGCAGCCTGGCGAAATCGACCTTGTTGATTTCGTTCAGGCGCGCCTCGGTGAGATTGCGGTGCGCCTTGGTGTCGATGAGTTCGCCGTTGAGCACGTAGTCGCCGCTGGCGTCGCTGTAGACGATCTGCGTGCCGAGATTGATCTCGTAAAGGCCCGGCATGGGCGCCCTGGTGATGCCCTTGATATCGCTGGCGTCGATGCCGAGGCGCGTCTGCAGCGCCGACCTGATCTTGTCGGTGGTCTGGTCGGCCTGGGCCGAGCAGCCGAGCGCCGAGGTGGCTACCGCGATCACGAGCGCGGCGAATCGAATACGCGTTTGCATGGGATGCATTCCTGATTCGGGCGCGCCGCGCAGGGGCGACGCGCGCAGAGTTCCGTTGAATGGCCGGGGCGGCATGCGCTGCGGGCGCGGCCAATACGCCCATTCTAAGCTGCACTGGCCTCGAGCGACCGAAATGCCCTGCTCGAGCAGGCGAGCCTGTCGATATTAGCCGAGCGCCGAGGCCACGAGCCAGCGCTTGAGCAGCGGCTGCGCGCCCACGAATGCCATGCCGGTATTGCGCACCGCGCGCGCGAGCGTGCCGGGCAACGAGAAGAGCCGCTGCAGGCCGTCGGTGGCGACGACGAGCTTCTGGATATCCTCACGGCGGCCGCGTTCATAGCGGCGCAGCAGCACGATATCGCCGAGATCGCGGAACGCCTCTTTCTTCGTGACGACGTCGACGAGCGCGGCGACGTCGCGCAAGCCGAGGTTCACGCCCTGGCCCGCAAGCGGGTGAATCAGATGCGCGGCGTCGCCGACGAGGGCGACGCGCGGCGCGACGAGCCGGTCGACGGTTTGCAGTGACAGAGGAAAGCCGCGCGCAGGCGTGACGCATTCGAGCGCGCCCAACTGGCTTTGCGAGACGCGCTCGACTTCGGCGGCAAGCTGCGCCGGTTCGAGCTTGAGCAGTTCGCCGGCATGGTCGGTCTGGGCCGACCAGACGAGCGACACGTGCCGATCCGGCAGCGGCAGCAAGGCGACGATCTCGCCTTCGCGGAACCACTGGTACGCCGTTTCGCCGTGCGGCTTTTCCGTGCGGAAATTGGCGACCACGCCGGTTTGCCGGTAATCGCGCCGCTCGACCGTCGAGCCGATCTGGGCGCGCACCCACGAATGCGCACCGTCCGCGCCGATCGCGAGGTCGGCTTCGATCGTGCCACCATTGGCAAGGCCGATCACGGCCGCGTCGGATTTCACGTCGAGCGTCTGGGCACGCGTGTCGATCCACGCGAGATTGGGCTGGAAGTGCAGCGCGGCGTCGAGCGCGCGCTCGACGATCGACGACTCGGCAATCCAGGCAAGCTGCGCAACCGACGCCTGATAGGCCGAGAAGTGCAGCTCCGCCGCGGCGTCGCCGAACACGCGCATGTCGTAGACGGGCGTGAGGCGCGAAGCGTCGGCGGCCTGCCAGACCCGCAGCCGCTCGAACAACGCCTGCGAACTGCGCGAAAAGGCGTACACGCGCGCGTCGAACACGGCGCCCGCGGGCAACGGCGCGCACGGCTGCGCGAGCAGCGCCACGCGCAGGCCGCTCTGGGTCAGCGCGAGCGCCGCCGACTTGCCGACGAGCCCGCCGCCGATCACGGCGACATCAAAGGTCTGGTTGCTTGCAGTCATGCGCGCATTATAGCCGCGGGTGCCTGTGCGGCCGGGCCGGACGGGCGCGGTGTTGCGGCTCAGCAAGACGTTGCGGGAAAACGGCCCGCGAGCACGGCGACGCCTGCGGCTAACCCTCACCCGGACGAGGTTACAATTACGGTTTTCGTGACGCCCCGTCACGTCCCCCGACGTGCCACCTGCGCCGCCCCGCCCGCCGCTTGCGCTTTCGCGAGACGCCCGGCCCCGGTCCTTCGTGCGCGGCGAGCCGCACGTCACCACCCTGACATGCAGAGATTTACATGAGCCTCCAATGCGGCATCGTCGGCTTGCCTAACGTCGGCAAGTCCACCCTCTTCAACGCGCTGACCAAGGCGGGCATCGCGGCCGAAAACTATCCGTTCTGCACGATCGAGCCCAACGTCGGCGTGGTGGAAGTGCCGGATCAGCGCCTGAAGGCGCTTGCCGAAATCGTCAAGCCCGAACGCGTCGTGCCGGCCGTGGTCGAATTCGTCGACATCGCGGGTCTGGTCGCGGGCGCGAGCAAGGGCGAGGGTCTCGGCAACCAGTTCCTCGCGAACATCCGCGAAACGGATGCGATTACGCACGTCGTGCGCTGCTTCGAAGATGAAAACGTGATCCACGTCGCGGGCAGGATCGATCCGCTCTCAGACATCGAAGTCATCAATACCGAACTGGCGCTCGCCGACCTCGGCACCGTCGAGAAGGCGCTCACGCGCTACTCGAAGGCCGCCAGGTCGGGCAACGACAAGGAAGCCGCGAAGCTCGTGGCCGTGCTCGAAAAGGTGCGCGCGCAACTCGATCAGGCGAAGCCCGTGCGCGGGCTCGCGCTGAGCGAGGATGAGCAGGCGCTGATCAAGCCGTTCTGCCTCATCACCGCGAAGAAGACCATGTACGTCGCGAACGTGAAGGAAGACGGGTTCGAGAACAACCCGCATCTGGAAGCCGTGCGCCAGTACGCAGCCGCCGAGAATTCGCCGGTCGTGGCCGTGTGCGCCGCGATCGAAGCGGAAATCGCCGACCTCGAAGACGAAGACAAGATCGCGTTCCTCGCCGACATGGGCATGGACGAGCCGGGCCTCGACCGCGTGATCCGCGCGGGCTTCAAGCTGCTCGGCCTGCAGACGTACTTCACGGCGGGCGTGAAGGAAGTGCGCGCGTGGACGATCCATGTCGGCGATACGGCCCCGCAAGCCGCGGGCGTGATCCACACCGACTTCGAGCGCGGCTTCATCCGCGCGCAGACCATCGCGTTCGACGACTTCATCCAGTACAAGGGCGAGACCGGTGCGAAGGAAGCCGGCAAGATGCGCGCCGAAGGCAAGGAATATGTCGTGCACGACGGCGACGTGATGAACTTCCTGTTCAACGTGTAAGCGACACCTTTTTCTTCCCGTTTCCAAAGACTCTCACATGGCCCAATACGTCTTCACCATGAACCGGGTCGGCAAGATCGTGCCGCCCAAGCGCCAGATCCTGAAGGACATCTCGCTGTCGTTCTTCCCCGGCGCGAAGATCGGCCTGCTCGGCCTGAACGGCTCGGGCAAGTCCACGCTCATCAAGATCATGGCCGGCGTCGACAAGGACATCGAAGGCGAAGCCACGCCGATGCCGAATCTGAATATCGGCTACCTGCCGCAGGAGCCGCAGCTCGATCCGGAAAAAACCGTGCGCGAAGCGGTCGAGGAAGGTCTCGGCGACGTGTTCAACGCGCAGAAGAAGCTCGACGAGATCTACGCCGCCTACGCGGAACCGGACGCCGACTTCGACGCGCTGGCCGCCGAGCAGGCGAAGTACGAAGCGATCCTCGCGACGACCGACGGCAGCGCGGAACAGCAGATCGAAATCGCCGCCGACGCGCTGCGCCTGCCGGCCTGGGACGCGAAGATCGGCAACCTCTCGGGCGGTGAAAAGCGCCGCGTCGCGCTGTGCAAGCTGCTGCTCGAAAAACCCGACATGCTGCTGCTCGACGAGCCGACCAACCACCTCGACGCCGAATCGGTCGAGTGGCTCGAGCAGTTCCTCACGCGCTTCCCGGGCACCGTGGTCGCCGTGACCCACGACCGCTACTTCCTCGACAACGCCGCCGAGTGGATTCTCGAACTCGACCGCGGCCACGGTATCCCCTGGAAGGGCAACTACTCCAGCTGGCTCGACCAGAAGGAAGCGCGCCTGAAGCAGGAAGAAGCGTCGGAATCCGCCCGCCAGAAGGCGATCAAGAAGGAACTGGAGTGGGTGCGCCAGAACCCGAAGGGCCGCCAGGCGAAGTCGAAGGCGCGTATCGCGCGCTTCGAGGAACTGTCGAGCTCGGAATACCAGAAGCGCAATGAAACGCAGGAAATCTTCATTCCGGCAGGCGAGCGTCTGGGCAACGAAGTCATCGAGTTCAAGAACGTCAGCAAGTCTTATGGCGACCGTTTGCTCATCGACAATCTGAGCTTCAAGATTCCGGCGGGCGCGATCGTCGGCATCATCGGGCCGAACGGCGCCGGCAAGTCCACGCTGTTCCGCATGCTCACGGGCAAGGAGCAGCCGGATTCGGGCGAAATCGTGCAAGGCCCGACCGTCAAGCTCGCTTACGTGGACCAGAGCCGCGACGCGCTGGCCGCCGGCAAGACGGTGTTCGAGGAAATCTCGGGCGGCGCGGACGTGCTCACGGTGGGCAAGTACGAAACGCCTTCGCGTGCGTATATCGGCCGCTTCAACTTCAAGGGCGGCGATCAGCAGAAGATCGTCGGCAACCTCTCGGGTGGCGAGCGCGGCCGTCTGCATCTGGCCAAGACGCTGATCTCGGGCGGCAACGTCCTGCTGCTCGACGAACCGTCGAACGATCTGGACGTCGAAACGCTGCGCGCGCTCGAAGACGCCCTGCTCGAATTCGCGGGCTCGGTGATGGTGATTTCGCACGATCGCTGGTTCCTCGACCGTATCGCCACCCACATCCTCGCGTTCGAAGGCGACTCGCAGGTCACGTTCTTCGACGGCAACTACCAGGAGTACGAGGCCGACAAGATCAAGCGTCTCGGCGAGGAAGCCGCACGTCCGAAGCGTCTGCGCTACAAGCCGATCAGCCGCTAGGCAGGCGGGATCGATGGCAAACAACGGCGGCCCGCGGGCCGCCGTTGTCGTTCTGGCAGTTGCCTCGCCGCACGCGCGGCATGGCGGTTGCTCGAAAGCCGCTACGCTTAGGGTCACCTGGGGCTTGATCTAGCCCTGCTCGCGCGAGGAACTCCGTATGGCGATGTCGCTGCGCAACCGTGTTCTCCTCATCGTGGCGATCGTCGTCGCGCTGCTCGTGCTCGCGGCGCTCGGCACGCTCTACGCGCTGCAGCGCGAGGCGAAGGCGTACGTGGAGCAAGCACTCGCGCCCGTCGGCACGGCCGCGAGCGTGAACGTGGCGTTCGATCTCTCGTCCGTCGAGCTCACCGACGTGCGCCTGAAGCCGCCGCCCAACTGGCCCACCGCCGACACGCTGCGCGCCGCGCGCGTCACGATCACGCCCGATTTGCGCGCGCTGATCTCGCACCGCGTGCATATTCGCGACGTCACCGTGAGCGATTTCACGATGACGGTGCTGCGCCGGGAAAGCGGCTCGATCCTGCTCCTGCCGAATCTGCGCCAAGCGATCGCACAAGGCGCCACGCCCACGAGCGGTGCGCCGGGCGGAAACGGCCTGCCGCAGGAAAAGATCATCGACCATATCGGCTTCAAGAACGGCACATTCGACTTTTACGACCAGTCGATCAGCAATCCGCCGTGGCATGTCACGGTGAACCGCGCGCAGGCGAGCGTCGACAATGTCCAGCTGCCTGCGCTCACGGAGCCCACCCGCGTTTCGTTCACCGGCAACGTCGTCGGTCCGGAACACACGGGACGCGTCGCGTTCGACGGCTGGATCCAGATCGCGAGCAAGGACTCGCAACTCCACACGACGCTGCGCGGCGTGGATGTGCGCATGATCGATCCCTATCTGCTCAGAAAGGCCGGCGCGAAGGCCAACGTGACGGGCGGCACGCTCGACCTCGATCTCGCCTCGACCGTGCGCGGCTATCACCTGCACGCGCCGGGCACGGTCACGCTGCGCAACCTGCAACTCGCGCAAAGCGGCGACGCGGTGGACACCTTCCTGTCGATCCCGACGCGCGCCGCCGTGGCCGCCTTGAAGGCGCGCAAGGGCGAGATCACGCTGCATTTCGTGCTCGACGGCAACCTGCGCGACCCGAAGTTCAAGCTCAACGAAAACCTGACGACGGAGTTGCGCGCAGGGTTTGCGCAGGCGCTCGGGGTGAGCGCGGAAGGCGTGGCGAAGGGCGCCGGGCAAACCGCGAAGGGTATCGCCGACGCGCTGCGCAGTTTGCTGCAGCCGGTGGCGCCGGCGCCCGCTTCGAAATAGCGCGCGGGGCGCCGACTCGAGTCTGCCTGGTTAGACCTGGTTGGGCCTGGTTGGGCCTGGTTAAACCGGCAGGCCGAGTTCGCGCAGCTTCGCGTCGGTGGTGGCGTTGCTCGTGTGGTGCACGCCATGCCAGCCGAGCGCCGTGGCGGCTTCGGCGTTGTGCGCGTTGTCGTCGATGAAAACGAGTTCCTCCGGCTTCACGCCCGGCAACTGTGCCTCGATGCGGCGGAACATCTCGTGGAAGATCGCCGGATCGGGCTTCACGAGCTTCACGTGGCCCGAGACGACGATATCGCGGCAGCGCCGCAGGATGCCGAAGCGCTCCCACGCCCACGGAAACGTCTCGGCCGACCAGTTCGTGAGTCCGAAGATCGGCATGCCCGCCGCCTCGAGGCGCTCGAACGTCGCCACACCGCCGGCGAGCAAGCCGCCGATCATCTCGTGCCAGCGCTCGTAGAACGCGCGAATGAGCGCTTCGTGCCCGGGAAACGCCGCGACCAGTTCCTCGGTGCCCACGGCGATGGGCTCGCCGCCGTCCTGGCGGATCACCCAGTCCATCTTGCAGACGTGCGTGAGAAACCAGCGCCGCTCGTCGTCGTTGGGAATCAGCTTGCGATAGAGATACTCGGGACTCCAGTCCACGAGCACTCCGCCGAAATCGAACACCACTGCCTTGATCGTCATGCGCGTCTCGCTCCGCTTGATCGCTATCGGGATGCTTGGGAATTCAGATCGGCTGCGTGCGCTTTTCGAGCCACGCGAGCGCATCGCCGCTCACATGCGGCGCCACGCGCACGCGCACCGTCTGGTGGTACGCATTGAGCCACTCGCGCTCGTCCGCGCGCAGGAGCGCGAGATCGATGCAGCGCGTGTCGATCGGGCAGAGCGTGAGCGTCTCGAAGCTGAGGAACTCGCCGAATTCGGTGGTTTCGGCGCGCTGGTTGAGCACAAGATTCTCGATACGCACACCCCACTTGCCCGGCCGGTAGATACCCGGCTCGACCGAGGTGATCATGCCTTCTTCCATCGCGGTCCAGGGCTCCGCCGGCGCATAGTGCGAAATGACCTGCGGACCTTCGTGCACGTTCAGGAAGTAGCCCACGCCGTGGCCCGTGCCGTGGCCGTAATCGGCGCCCGCTTCCCAGATCGGCGCGCGCGCAATGGCGTCGAGCATCGGCGAGCGGATGCCGCGCGGGAACTTCGCGCGCGAGAGCGCCATCATGCCTTTGAGCACGACCGTGAAATCGCGCTTTTGCTCCGCACTCGGCGTGCCCACGGGCACGACGCGCGTGATGTCGGTGGTGCCGTCGAGGTACTGGCCGCCCGAGTCGACAAGCAGCAGGCCATCGCCTTCGATCACGCTGTGCGACTCGGGCGTGGCGCGGTAGTGCGGCATGGCGCCGTTCGCGTTGAAGCCCGCGATGGTCGCAAACGAGAGCGACTTGAAGCCCGCACGGCGCGCACGTGCGGCGGAAAGCTTTTCGTCGATGGTCAGCTCGGTGATCCTCTCGCGGCCAAGCGCCGCCTCGAACCACGCAAAGAACTCGGCAAGCGCCGCCCCGTCCTGCTCCATGGTCGAGCGCACGTGATCGGCTTCGGCGGCGGTTTTGCGCGACTTGAAGAATGTGCTCGGGTTCACCGACTCCACGAGCTTGACCGCCGACGACACCGCCTGCAGCAGGCCATACGTCACGCGGCGCGGATCGACGAGCAGCGCGGCCTTCGCGGGCAGCGCCGCGAGTGCGGCGGCGGCCTGTGCATACGGCGCGACGCGCACCTTGTCTTTCGCGAGCGACCGCACGAGCGCCTCGCTCACCTTGCCGTCGGCGACGAAGAGCGTTGCGTCGTCCGGCCCGATCAGCGCGTGCGCGACGAACACCGGGTTGTAGTTCACGTCCGCGCCGCGCAGGTTAAAGAGCCAGGCGAGGTCGTCGAGCGTGGAGATGAAGTGCCACTGCGCACCCTTATCCTGCATCGCGCGGCGCACCTGGTCGAGCTTGCCCGTGCGGCTCATGTCGGCATGCGGCGCAACGTGCTCGTACACGGGCTCGAGCGGCAGCGACGGGCGGCCTTGCCAGACGTCGTCGAGCAGATCGAGGTCCGTGCGCAGTGCGACATCGCGCGCCTTGAGCGCCTCGGCCAGCGCGCGCGCCGAGGCGACGCCGAGCACAGCGCCATCCACGGCCACTGCGCCGCCCGCACTCACGTTCTGCGCGAGCCAGTCGATGTGCGGCGCACTCTGCTGGCCGCCCATCATCTTCATGAGCTGGATGCCGGTGCCGGTCAATTGCTGCCCGGCCTGCACCCAGTAGCGGCTGTCCACCCACACGCCCGCGAAGTCCTTCGTCACGACGAGCGTGCCCACCGAGCCGGTGAAGCCCGAGAGCCACTCGCGCCCCTGCCAGCGGCGCGGCAGGTACTCGGACAGATGTGGATCGGCGGAAGGCACGAGCGCGGCATCCACGCCGGCGCGCGTCATCGCGGCGCGCAGGGCGGCAATGCGCTCGGGAATCGAGGAGGTTTCGGGGAGTCGGGCGTTCATGTTTTCACCTGCGAAGAATTCGAAGCGGAAGATCTGGGTTCGGCCAAAAGCGGCGCCTGGTGGGCGGTAGCGCGCGACTAGCTGCGCCGCGCGCGCAGCGCCACGCACACGCCCACGCAAACGAGCGCGAGCGCCGCGCAAAGCGGCCACTGGAGCAATTCGCCATCGTGGAAGAGACCGGTCTCACTGCCCGCCGCGTTCGCGAGCGCCGCGCCGAACACGCCGGCCACGACCGCCAACGCGAGTCCATGACGCGCGGCGCGGCGCAAGGGATGGAGCCACCACCCCGCACAGCCCACCGCCAAACCAAGCATGACGATACCGGACCAGCCCATTAGCGACTTGTCCTGCAGGTTTCCGGACTAGTTCGAAAGGACCGCCGAAGCACGAGAGCTAGCATGGGTAGCCTGATTGGACTCCATTAAAACAAAACGGGAAAACGGTCGGCTCGGCGCTTCGCGCGTAGCGGTTGAGTGTAGGGGGCGGGATGGCGCAAGGCAAGCGCGTCCAGGCCGCTTTCGGGGTCAAACCGTCCTGCTCACACTCAGGTAGACCGTTTCGCGCCCCCGCTCTTCACCAAGGCGTCGCGTCCCGTTCCGCGGGCGCGCGTTCCCGAAACCGTGTGGAATCCAAGCCGCGACGTTCGGTCGCGCATCCGCGACACGCACACTTCCGGCTGTGCAGCAAATTGCAGCTCGGGCCCGAGCATGACGGGCGTTCGACCACTTGGTACGGCTTTGGCTGCGCGCTCGAAAGGCTCTCCATATCATCTACCGCAGTGCCGGACTCTGTCGGCGCGAATGTCGGATGCAAGGAAAAGTTATAATATCCGCCTAAATCTCGCCCCCATGGTATGCAGCTTCTAACGATCGGAATCAATCACCACACCGCGCCCGTCGCCTTGCGCGAACGCGTGGCGTTTCCGCTCGAACAGATCAAGCCCGCGCTCGCCCTGTTCAAGGAAGCGTGGTCCGGCAAGCGCTCGCTGAGCGCGCCGGAAGCCGCCATTCTCTCCACCTGCAACCGCACCGAGCTCTACTGCGCGACCGACGCGCAAAGCTCGCGCGACGCCGCCGTGAGCTGGCTTTCGCACTACCACGGCCTCCGCGAAGAGGAGCTTGCGCCGCACGTCTATACGCTGCCGCAGTCCGAAGCGGTGCGTCATGCGTTCCGGGTGGCATCGGGGCTCGATTCGATGGTGCTGGGCGAGACGCAGATCGTCGGCCAGATGAAGACTGCGGTACGCACCGCGACCGAGGCCGGCGCGCTCGGCACCTATTTGAACCAGTTGTTCCAGCGCACCTTCGCCGTGGCGAAGGAAGTGCGCAGCACGACCGAAATCGGCGCGCAGTCGGTTTCGATGGCGGCCGCGGCCGTGCGCCTCGCGCAGCGCATCTTCGACAAGATCGCCAACCAGCGTGTGCTGTTCATCGGCGCGGGCGAGATGATCGAACTGTGCGCCGCGCACTTCGCCGCGCAGCAGCCGCGCGAACTCGTGGTTGCAAACCGCACCGCCGAGCGCGGGCGCTACGTTGCGGAACGCTTCGGCGGCCGCTCCATTGCGCTCTCCGATCTGCCGGCGCGCATGCACGAATTCGACATCATCGTCTCGTGCACGGCGTCCACGCTGCCTATCATCGGTCTCGGCGCGGTGGAGCGTGCGGTGAAGGCGCGCCGTCACCGCCCCATTTTCATGGTCGACCTCGCGGTGCCTCGCGACATCGAGCCCGAAGTCGCCCAGCTCGAAGACGTGTTCCTCTATACCGTCGACGATCTCGGCACGATCGTGCGCGAAGGCAATGCCTCGCGCCAGGCCGCCGTCGCGCAGGCCGAGACGATCATCGAATCGCGCGTGGCGAACTTCATGCAGTGGCTCGACTCGCGCAGCATCGTGCCGGTCATCCGCCACATGCATACCCAGGCCGACGCGCTGCGGCGCGCCGAGCTCGAACGCGCCCGCAAGATGCTCGCGCGCGGAGACGACCCGTCGGCCGTGCTCGAAGCGCTGTCGCAGTCGCTCACCAACAAGCTGATCCACGGCCCGACGCATGCGCTCAACACGTCGAGCGGCGATCAGCGCGATTCGCTCATCGAACTGATGGGCGGCTTTTACCGCCACGGCCAGCCGGCGAGAGTAGACGACGCCGCGCAGGCCGCGGCGGACGTCAGCGCCTCGCGCTCTGCCGATTTGTCCGATTTGTCCGATTCGTCCGATTCGTCCGATTCGTCCGGTAATTCGGACCGTTAGCGACGTTCCTGGTCGGGCGCGCGCCATGCGCGCCCTGCACGACCGGGCCGCACGCCCGCCTCTTCTCTCTCGCAGTCCTATCCGGAGCCCGCTCCGCACCGCCCGATGAAAACGAGCATGCAATCAAAGCTCGACCAGCTGACTACGCGCCTGGCCGAGCTGAACGACCTGTTGAGCCGTCCCGAAGTGACCTCGAACCGCGACCAGTACCGCAAGCTCACACGCGAGCATGCGGAGCTGGGGCCCGTGGTCGAGCACTACGGACAGTGGCGTCAGGCCAAAGACGACGAGGCCGCGGCGAAAGACCTGCTCTCCGACGCCTCGATGCGCGACTTCGCCGAAGAAGAAGTGAAAGCCGCGCGCGAGCGCATGGCGCAGCTCCAGCACGAATTGCAGATGATGTTGCTGCCGAAGGATCCCAACGACGACCGCAACGTGTTCCTCGAAATCCGCGCGGGCACGGGCGGCGACGAGTCGGCGCTGTTCGCGGGCGACCTGCTGCGCATGTACCTGCGCTACGCGGAGCGCAACCGCTGGCAGATCGAGATGATGTCGGCGAGCGAATCGGATCTGGGCGGCTATAAGGAAGTGATCGTGCGCATTGCGGGCGAGGCGGCATACTCGAAGCTCAAGTTCGAGTCGGGCGGTCACCGCGTGCAGCGCGTGCCCGCCACCGAAACGCAGGGCCGCATCCACACGTCGGCCTGCACGGTCGCGGTCATGCCGGAAGCCGACGAAATCGGCGAAGTGGAGATCAATCCCGCCGATCTGCGCATCGACACCTTTCGTGCCTCGGGCGCGGGCGGCCAGCACATCAACAAGACCGATTCGGCCGTGCGCGTGACGCACCTTCCGACCGGCCTCGTCGTGGAGTGTCAGGACGACCGCTCGCAGCACAAGAACAAGGACCGTGCGCTCAAGGTGCTCGCCGCGCGCATCAAGGACAAGCAGTACCAGGAGCAGCACGCCAGGGAAGCGGCCACGCGCAAGAGCCTCGTGGGCTCGGGCGACCGCTCGGAGCGCATCCGCACCTACAACTTCCCGCAGGGGCGGCTCACCGATCACCGCATCAATCTCACGCTCTATCGCCTCGAGGCGATCATGGACGGCGACCTCGACGAACTGATCGGCGCGCTCGTCTCCGAGCACCAGGCCGAGCAGCTCGCCTCGCTCGGCGACGCGGATTGAGCGCGCAAGAGAACATGAGCGAAGCCGTCACCGCCGAAGCGCTGCTGCGCGCCACGCCGCTGCCGGCGCTCGAAGCGCGCATTCTGCTGATGCACGTGCTCGGCTGGCGCCGCACCGAACTCATCACGCGCGGCGACGAGGCACTCGATGCGGCCCGCGCGGATGCCTACCGCGCGCTCGAAGCGCGCCGCGTGCGCGGCGAGCCGATCGCGCAGCTCGTGGGCGCGCGCGAGTTCTACGGCCTCGACTTCGACGTGACGCCCGACGTGCTGATTCCGCGCCCCGATACCGAGGTGCTGGTGGAAACGGCGCTCGCGGCACTCGAAGGCATCGCCCAGCCGCGCGTGCTCGACCTCGGCACCGGCAGCGGCGCGATTGCCGTGGCGCTCGCCTCGGCACGGCCCGACGCGCACGTCTGGGCCGTCGATCGCTCGGTGGCCGCGCTCGACGTGGCGGCGCGCAACGCCGAGAAACTGCTCGACGTCCAACGTCCCGGCGGCCCGCTCGCGTTCGTGGCGGGCAGCTGGTACGACACGCTCGATGCGGCGCTGCGATTCGAGGCGATCGTGAGCAATCCGCCGTATATCGCGAGCGGCGATCCGCATCTGGAACAGGGCGACTTGCGCTTCGAACCGCGCGGCGCGCTCACCGACGAAGCCGACGGCCTCACCGCTTTGCGCGCAATCGTCGCCGGCGCCCCTGCCCGGCTCGCACCGGGCGGCGTGCTCTGGATGGAGCACGGCTACGACCAGGCCGCCGCCGTCCGGGCGTTGCTCGAAGACGCCGGTTTCAAGGACGTGCGCTCCGAGCGCGATCTGGCCGGGATCGAGCGCATCAGCGGCGGCTGTCTGCCTCAGCCGGGCGGCCAGCAACGCTCCCGGTAACGCCGGGCTTGCGCGGGCGAAATCCGCTATCATTTCATCCTGCATTCCAACGTATTCAGCATCAATTCAATCGCAAGGTCAGTCATGGACACCCAACAACGCATCAAGCAGATCGTCGACGAAAACGCCGTCGTCCTCTTCATGAAGGGCAACGCGCAGTTCCCGATGTGCGGCTTCTCCGGTCGCGCGGTGCAGATCCTGAAAGCCTGCGGCGTCGATCAGTTCAAGACCGTCAACGTGCTCGAGGACGACGAGGTCCGCCAGGGCATCAAGGAATTCTCGAACTGGCCGACCATCCCGCAGCTCTACGTGAAGGGCGAGTTCGTCGGCGGCTCGGACATCATGATGGAGATGTACCAGAACGGCGAGCTGCAGCAGCTTTTCGCCGCGGCGTAATCGCCAGCCTCGGGACGGCATCGGGCGCACGACGGTGCTCCCGACGCCGTCCCGAGCGCCCGGAAAATGACGCCGGCGCTTTTTCACGAAGCGTCTTCGCTTCGAACTCGCCCCGCCTTCGCTTCCCGCCTGACGTGAATACCGCCTTCCCTGCCTCGTCTGCCATCGCACAAGTGCCGCAACGCCGGCTGATCGTCGCGATCACCGGGGCCACGGGCGCGATCTACGGCGTGCGCACGCTCGACCTGCTGCGGCGGCTGGGCGGCGTCGAAACGCATCTGCTCGTATCCGCAGCGGGCTGGCTCAACATCCAGCACGAACTGCAGTTGAGCAAGGACGATCTGCACGCGCGCGCCGATGTCGTGCATTCCGTGCGCGACGTCGGCGCGACCATCGCTTCGGGCTCGTTCGCGACCGACGGCATGATCGTCGCGCCCTGCTCGATGAAGACGCTCGCGAGCGTCGCCCACGGTCTCTCCGACAACCTGATCGCGCGCGCCGCCGACGTCACGCTCAAGGAACGCCGCCGTCTCGTCCTGCTCGTGCGCGAAACGCCGTTCAACCTCGCGCATCTGCGCAACATGACGGCCGTGACCGAAATGGGCGGCGTGATCTTCCCCCCGTTGCCGGCCTTCTACAACCGGCCGGCTTCGATCGACGAGATGGTTGATCATACGGTCGCGCGCGTGCTCGACCTGTTCGCGCTCGGGCCCGCGCTTTCGCCCGCCTGGCCGGGGCTGCGCGGCACCGACGAATAAGCGCCGGACTCACTGTCGCGCGCGGCGCCGATTATCAATATCGGCGACACAATCAATTCCCTTTCGCCCCGTTTAATTCAAGTCGGTAGGGTCTTATATTGATCGCAATACGATACTTTCGGACCGCCTCCGCGCGGTCCGCCGACGATCATGACCACCCGCACGCCTACCCTCTTCCTTTCGCACGGCGCTCCCACGCTGCCGATCGACCCATCGCTGCCTTCTGACGGCTTCACCGTGCTTTCGGAGCATTTGCCGCGTCCGCAGTCGGTACTCATGCTCTCCGCGCATTGGGGCACGATGCGCCCCGCGGTGAGCACCGCCACGCAGCCTGAAACGATCCACGACTTCTACGGCTTTCCGCGCGCGCTCTACGAGATCCAGTACCCCGCACCCGGCGCGCCCGAGATGGCGCAGCGCGCAGCGGCGCTGTTGCGCGAGCAAGGTGTTCCCGTCGATGAAGAGGCGCACGGCCTCGACCATGGCGCGTGGGTGCCCATGCTGCTGATGTTCCCGGACGCGAACGTGCCCGTCGCCCAGCTTTCGATCCAGCCGCGCGCCAACGCCGCCCATCACTTCGCGCTGGGCCGTGCGCTGCGCTCGCTGCGCGACGAAGGCGTCATGGTGATCGGCTCGGGCCAGATCACCCATAACCTGCGCGAGGCGGACTTCTCGGCGCGTCCGGAAGACGCCGATCCGCGCGTGGCCGAGTTCACGCAATGGTTCGAGAATCACCTCGCCGCGCGCGACATCGACGCGTTGCTCGACTACCGCCAGCGCGCCCCGCATGCGGTACTCATGCACCCGACCGACGAGCACCTGCTGCCCGTCTTCGCGGCGCTCGGCGCAGCCGACGACGACTACACGCTCGGCGTGCAGTCGCTTGGCACCTACCAGCGCGCGCTCGCGATGACGAACTACGTGTTCGGCAGCGCGGTGCAATAACGCCGCAGCGAGCGGCCACACTGGCTCCGCCCTGGGGCAAAAGGAAAAAAGCCCGCCTGAATGGCTTCAGGCGGGCTTTGCGTTTTGTACGACGCGAGTTGACGCGTGGTGCGACGTTTAGTGCGCCTTAGTGCATTAGTGCGCGCCGATGCCTTCGAGCACTTCATCGTGCTCTTCGCGTTCCGCGAGGTACGGCGAGCGGTAGCCCGAATTCACGCCCCAGTAATAGAACACGAGCGAGACCAGCGCGACGACCAGCATGTCCCAGCCGTACGGAAGCAGACCGCTGCCGCCGAACTGCTTGCTGCCGAGGAGCGAGAGGAGCGCCATGATCGGCAGGTAGGCGCACAGCCACCATGCCGCCTTCAGATCCTGACCCCAGCCTTCATAGCCCTGCTTGCCCTGGAAGTAGAAGTACACCGGCAGCGCCACGACCATCAGCAGAATGATTTCGCCGGTCAGCGGCCACTTTGCCCAGTACAGGATCATCGAAGCGCAGACGAATGCGAACGGCGCGATCACCTTCATGAACGGCACGGAGAGCGGGCGCTCGATGTCCGTGGCGGCGCGCTTGAGCGCCATCAGGCTGATCGGACCCGTGAGGTAAGAAATGACCGTCGCCACCGAGATCACCGCCGCGAGCGAGCTCCAGCCGCGGAAGAAGAACATGAAGATGAACGAGACGAGCAGGTTGAACCACATCGCGTTACGCGGCACGCCGTAGAACGGGTGCACGTTGCCGAACATCTTCGGCATCGTGTTGTTGCGCTCCATCGCGTAGATCATGCGCGAGGTCGTCGCCATGTAGGTCGTACCAGTGCCGCTCGGACTCACGAATGCGTCGACGTAAAGCAGGATCGCGAGCCAGTTCAGGTTCAGCGCGATCGCGAGTTCCGCGAACGGCGACTTGAAGTTGAACGTGTTCCAGCCCTTCGCGACGTCGGCCGGATTGACCGCGCCGATATAGGCGATCTGCAGCAGCACGTAGATCACGAGTGCGCAGAGGATCGAACCGATCACTGCAAAGGGCACGCTCCTGGCCGGATTACGCGCTTCGCCCGCGAGGTTGATCGGGCTCTGGAAGCCGTTGAACGCGAACACGATGCCGCTCGTGGCAACCGCCGTGAACACCGCCGACCACCCGTACGGTGCGAACGTGGTCGTTTCGCCGAAATTCTCATGATGGAAGCTTCCAGCCATCAGGCCGATGATCGTCAGACCCGGAATGATGAACTTGAAGATCGTGATCGCACTGTTGGCGCGCGCGAACAGCTTCACGCCCCAGTAGTTGAGCATGAAGTAGATGATCACGAGAATCGCGGAGAGCGCGAGCCCCGAATGGGTCAATGACCCGTCGACGAACAGCGCATGCGCCCACGCATAGGGCCAGGTGCTCATGTACTGGATCGAGGCTTCGGCTTCGATCGGAATCACCGAGACAATGGCGATCCAGTTCGCCCACGCGCTGATGAAGCCCACCAGGGCGCCGTGCGAGTAGCGGGCGTAGCGGACCATGCCGCCCGACTCCGGGAACATCGCACCGAGTTCGGCGTAGGTGAGCGCGATGGCCAGAATGACCACGGCGCCGATGATCCACGCGCAAACCGCCGCCGGACCTGCAATTTTCGCCGCCTTCCACGCGCCGAACAGCCAGCCCGAACCGATGATCGACCCGAGGCCGGTGAACATCAGCGCGAACGGGCCGATGTTCCGTTGAATAGAACTTTTCACGTCTTCTCCTGTTTCAAGAGCAGCTCGACACCGCGTTTATCCCGTCTGTTGTGCGGGCGGGTTTCCTGCGGTTGTCGTACCTCCACACGAAAGATTGCGCCTGCAGGCGCAACTTCCGCGCGGCGCGTAGTTTAACCGGTTGCACCACGGAAGGGCGCCGAAAACGACCGCCTAATACAAAAAAGTCATTTGCTTATCAAGCTTTGTAAGGGTTGGTTTTGACCCTGTAGCAAAAAAATACGAACTTTCCCGGGGAGCTAGTTGACCTTCCTGCCATTTAGCCGTATAAAGTTCGGGCAGGATTTCAAGCGGCGAGTGTGAATTGGTCTTTCGTAGTTCGCCCATCAACGGTACTCCGGCTGGTCCCATACCCCTTCCTTGATTTTCGTGCACCTCTCGGGCTTCGGCCTTCATTCATTTTTAGGAAAGTAATATGGAAACCGGTACCGTCAAGTGGTTCAATGACGCTAAGGGCTTTGGCTTTATCACTCCGGACGGCGGCGGCGAAGATCTGTTCGCGCACTTCTCGGAAATCAAGGTTGACGGCTTCAAGACGCTGCAAGAGAACCAAAAGGTTCAATTCGAAGTCCGCACGGGCCCGAAGGGCAAGCAAGCTGCCAACATCAAGCCGGTCTAAGTACTGCGCTCATTGGTCTGCTACGGCTTTCAGGACCTGAACGCAGCCTCTGCGCAATTCCTGACTAGCAAGCTTACCGAAAAACCCCACGCTTCTTCTGGAAGGTGGGGTTTTTTCTTGTCTGGCAATTTAGAACGAGGTTTAGGCGCTTCGCGCACTTAGCCGAAAAGGCGCTGGGCGTGAATGCCCAAACCCGTCGCCACACTGGCGAGACGATCGCCGAACACCGCCTGCGACTGCGGAAACGCCTCCGCCAGCGCCTGCGTCAGGAACAGGAGACCGGTCGAGCCGCCCGTGAAGTAAAGCGCGCTTACCTGCGCCGGCGCAATATCCGCCGCCTGCACCGTTTCACGCGCGGCCTGCACGATGCGCCGCGTCTCCTCGCGCCCCGCCTCGACGAGCTGGGTGTCGCCGAAGGCCAGGCGCAAGTCCGCTTCGACCGCTTCGAGGTCGATCATCGTCTCCCCACCCGCCGAAACGCCGATCTTCGCCTCCTCGGCGCGCGCCGTGAGCGCGTGCCCCAGACGCTCGTCGACCACGCGCATCAGCCGGTCGTGATGGCGCGTATCGGGGTACAGATGGCGCATGAGCTTCAGTTCGGTGGCGCGTTTGGGCGTGTAGATCGTGTTGATGAGGTGCCAGGTCGCCAGATCGAAATAAATGCGGTTCGGCACCTCGCGGCCTTCGGGGTCGAGCGACTGGTAGCCCAGTTCGCGCAGGATGGTCGCGAGTTCGACGCGGCGGTCGAAGTCGGTGCCCGCCACGTGCACGCCGTGATGCGCGAGCACGTCGTCCTTGCGCTCGCGCCGCGTCATGCGATCGGGCCCCACTCGCACGAGCGAGAAGTCCGACGTACCGCCGCCAATGTCGGCGACGAGCACGAGCCCTTCTTCCGCCAGGCGCGACTCGTAGTCGAACGCCGCCGCGATCGGCTCGTACTGGAACTCGATCTCGCGAAAACCCACCCGGCGCGCTGCGGCTTCGAGCTGGT
The DNA here is from genome assembly GCF_000739775.1 of Paraburkholderia heleia NBRC 101817. Classification (GTDB taxonomy): domain Bacteria; phylum Pseudomonadota; class Gammaproteobacteria; order Burkholderiales; family Burkholderiaceae; genus Paraburkholderia; species Paraburkholderia heleia. Next base: position 38,099 of record NZ_BBJH01000059.1, read on the forward strand.
CCTGGGCGAGCTGGTCGGCGCGCGGGTCGTCATCGACGAAGAACACCGGACGGCCCAGCACCGCACGCGTGATCGGCGTACCCGAGCAACGCTCGGCGCTGCGCTTCAGGTGCTCCAGAAAGATTGTGATGATCTCGGTATAGGGCATCGCGCTGCCGTCACCGAGGTCGGTCGTACTCTCGGCGAGCGGCGAGCCGAGGATGCTCTTCATCGAGCGCATCAGCCGGCCGTCGAAGCCGTCGATATAGGACGCCAGCGCCGCGCGCCCGAATTCGCGGGTGTGTTCGTCGACGTTGAAGAACACCGCTGTGGGCAAGGTCGTGTGGGCGCCTTCCACCGGTGCGAGGCGCATCGCGCCGCCGGCCGCTGCCGGGAGCGCCACCGCCGAATTGGAGGTTCCGAAGTCAATCGCGCAGAAGCTGGTCATGGCAAGGGCGCGCCGCAGCGAATGCGCGCGCAGGAGAGGAAAGGTCGGGGGGATCGGCTTTGTAGCACGAAAGCGCGGCGCGGGGCAACCGCAGGCCCATGATGCGGCCCCGCAAGAAAAAACGCGCGGGCCGTGCCGCGCGTTTTCGCCGAAGTTCGCGCACCCTCACGGGCGCGGGGCATCTCCCGAATCAGCCCTTGAACGGCTGCTTCCAGGCGTTCGCGTAAGCGATCTCGCCCACCGCCGAACGCGTGCGCTCCGCCTTTTCGCGGTCGCGCAGCACCGGTTCCAGCTTCTCGGCTTCCCCGTAGTGGCCGATCGAGATGATCGACAGCGGCTCCACGTCGTTCGGCAACGCGAATTCCTTGCGGAACGCCTGCACGTCGAAACCGCTCATCTGGTGCGCGGCGAGACCCAGCGCATGCGCCTGGAGCACGAGCGACATGGCCGCGGCGCCCGCATCGTACTGCGCCGTGCGATTCACTTCTCCCTTTGCATTGAGCGTGTGTGCCGTCACCGCGATCAGCACCGACGCCGGCGCGTTCCATTGCTGGTTGAACGGCACGAGCGTGGCGAACGCGCGCTTGAACGCGATTTCGTCGGCGCTGCGGTCGAACACGATAAAGCGCCACGGCTGCAGGTTGTAGCCCGAGGGCGCCCAGCGCGCCGCCTCGATCACCGCGTGCAGCGCCTCGCGGCTCACCGGCTCGCTCGAATAGGCGCGCGGGCTCCAGCGGCCAGCGATGAGTTCGTGAATGGGCACGGCTGTCGGTGCGGGTTTGTGCTTCGTCATGCCTTGTGTGTCCTTGGGGTGGCGGGCGGCTTGCCCGGGGGTCACTAGAATAACCGCAGCGCGTGAAATACGCTCAAACGCAACGGGCGACGCTCATGCGTCGCCCGGCGGGATGTGCCGAAGTACGAATCGGCGCTTAGGCGTTGCGGTGCGCGAACGCCGTTTCAGGCCGTTTGCACGCCCACGGCGCGCGGCCCCCGGTTGATGCGCAGCACGAGGAACGACGCCACGAGGCACAGGCCGCCCGAAATCATCGACGCCACCGTGTAGGTGCCGAGGCTCGAGCGCAGCAGGCCCGCGCCGAACGCCGCGAATGCCGCGCCGAGCTGATGCCCCGCCACGACCCAGCCGAACACAATCGGCGCGCGCTCCTTGCCGAATACGTCGGTGGCGAGCCGCACGGTCGGCGGCACCGTCGCGATCCAGTCGAGACCGTAGAACACCGCGAAAATCGGCAGCCCGAAGAAGTCGATGCCGAACGCGTGCGGCAGATAGATCAACGAAAGTCCGCGCAGCCCGTAGTACCAGAACAGCAGCACGCGACTGTTGAAGCGGTCTGAGAGCCAGCCCGAGAGCGTCGTGCCGAACAGGTCGAAAATGCCCATCGTGGCGAGCAGCGAGGCACCCTGCACCTCGGTCATGCCGTAGTCGCCGCACATCGCGATGAGGTGCGTGCCCACATAGCCGTTCGTGCTCGCGCCACAAATGAAGAAGCTGAAGAAGAGCAGCCAGAAGTCGCGCGTGCGGCTCGCCATGAAGAGCGCGTCGAACGCGATCTTCAGCGGATTCTGATGCGGCGCGGGCGGGGCGACCGGGGTACTCTCGTCCTCGCCGAACGGACGCAGATTCACGCTCGCGGGCCGCTCGGGCAGCAGGAACAGCACGAGCGGCAGCACCGCGGCAGCCGCCACCGCGACCACGAGCACCACCGACTGCCAGCCGTGCTTCTCCACGATCGCCGCCAGGAGCGGCAGGAACACGAGCTGGCCCGTGGCCGAGCTCGCGGTGAGAATGCCCATGGCAAGCCCGCGGTGCGAGTGGAACCAGCGCGTGACGACGGTGGCCGAGAGCGAGAGCGCCGCCACCCCGGTAGCGCCGCCCACCATCACGCCCCAGATCAGGATCATCTGCCACGGATGCGTCATCAGCGCGGAAAGCGCCACGCCCGCCGCCATGGTGCCGAGCGCCGCGAGCAGCGTCGGCCGCACGCCGAAGCGCTGCATGGCCGCCGCCGCAAACGGGCCCATGAGGCCGTAAAGCGCGATGTTCACCGAGATGGCGAGTGAGATCGTCGCCCGGCTCCAGCCGAACTGATGCTCGAGCGGGACCATCATCACGCTGGGCGTCGCGCGCGTGCCGGCCGCCGCCAGCAGGACCAGAAACACCACCGCCACGACGAGCCATCCGTAGTGGAAACGCCCGCCTATACGCCTCGCTGCCCAGTTCATCGGTGCTCCTGTCACGGCGCGCCGTTCGACGCGCCCATGTTTTCGTTGGTATGACCGTCCGCTGCAACGATTCGCCATCGTTCGTTTGTTACCGATCGGTCACAAGTGTGTTGCGATAGTAGTTACCGCTCGGTAACATTGTCAAGCAATCACCCTGATCGCGAGATGCCCTCATGAAATCCGAAGGCCACGACGAAACCGCTGGCGCCGCTGCCCGCCCGCCCCGCCCCCGCGCGCAGACGGCTGGGGCGCGTGCGCACGAACACCTGCTGCGCGCCGCCGATGAGCTGTTCTATCGCGAAGGCGTGCGCGCGGTCGGCATCGAGGCCGTGGTCGAGCGCGCTGGCGTCAACAAGATGAGCCTGTACCGGCAGTTTTCGTCGAAGGACGATCTCGTCGTCGCCTACCTGCAGCGCTGCGACGTGCGCTTTTTCGAGCGCTTCGACGAAAGTCTCGCGAAGCACCCTGGTGAGCCGGCAAAGCAGTTGGTGCAATATTTCGATGACCTCGCGCGCCGCGCCTCGGTGCCGGACTATCGCGGCTGTCCGTTCGTCAACGTCGCGACCGAATTTCCCGACGCCACCCACCCCGCACGGCGCAGCGTCGACAACAACAAGACGCGCCTCATGGCGCGGTTCACCGCGCTCGCGCAGGATGCGGGAGCCAACGATCCGGTCGCGCTCGCCGAGGAACTCGCGCTGCTCGTCGAAGGCATCTATGCCGCAAGCCAGACTTACGGCCCCGGCTGCGGCCCGATTCTCGCGGCGCCTCGTATGGCAAAGCTATTGATCGAGACGGCATGTCCCCGGCGCTAGCCGCCCGTAAAATGTCACGATGAACGAAACCGCTGCTCTGTCCCCCGACCACGCCGCCATTTTCGAAGCGACCCGCCACTGGCTCACGCGCGCCGTGATCGGCCTGAACCTCTGCCCGTTCGCGAAAAGCGTGCACGTGAAGAACCAGATTCGCTATGTGATCAGCGAGGCGACCGGTCTGGAAGGTGTCCTCGGCGATCTCGAACGCGAGTTGCAAACGCTGGCAGAGGCGGATGCCGCGGAAATCGACACGACACTCCTGATCCTGCCCCGCGCGCTGGCCGACTTCGCCGATTTCAATGACGCGGCCTGGTTCGCCGAGCGCCTCGTGCAGCAATTGCGCCTCGAAGGCACACTCCAGGTCGCGAGCTTCCACCCCCAATTCCAGTTCGAGGGCACCGAGCCCGACGACATCGAGAACTACACGAACCGCGCGCCGTATCCGATCCTGCATCTGCTGCGGGAGGCGAGCATCGAGCGCGCGGTCGAGGCATTCCCCGACGCCGCCGACATCTACGAACGCAACCAGGAAACGCTGCGCAAGCTCGGCTTCGAAGGCTGGCAAGACTGGATGAGCAAGCGCGACTGACGCCGCGCCACCCACGAGCTCAGCCTTCGGTTGCCACTTCGGAAGCCGTCTCGCCTTCGTCAGCGAAAAAGCGCTCGCGCAGATCCGCCAGCCCGAAAGTCTCGAGAATCTCGCCCAGCCGCGCCGCCGCACGGCGTCGCGGCAAATCCTTGTACTGGGCGATGATGAGTTCGTTCTTCATCGAGTGCTCCCAGCCCACCAGTTCCGTCACGCTCACCTGATAGCCATGCGCTTCGAGTTGCAGACAGCGCAGCACGTTGGTGATCTGGCTGCCGAATTCGCGCGTATGCAGCGGATGACGCCAGATCTCCGTGAGCGCCTGGCCGAGCGACTTGCCCTTGTTGCGTCGCAGCACCCCCGCCACCTCGGCCTGGCAGCACGGCACGACCACGATGTAGCGCGCGTGCTTCTTGAGCGCGAAGCGCAGGGCGTCGTCGGTGGCGGTGTCGCAGGCATGCAGCGCAGTCACGATATCGACGGTCGGCGGCAGTTGCGGCGAGGTGATCGAATCGGCTACCGACAGGTTCAGGAACGACATCCCGCCAAAGCCCAGCCGTTTGGCCAGCGCCTGCGAGTGCTGCACGAGCTCGTCGCGCGTCTCGATGCCATAAATATGTGACCTGTCGCGCTGATCCCTGAAGAACAGGTCGTAGAGAATAAAGCCCAGATAGGACTTGCCCGCACCGTGATCGACGAGGGTCACGTCGCGGCCATCCTGCTTGAGGTCCTTGAGCAGCGGCTCGATGAACTGGAACAGGTGATAGACCTGCTTCAGCTTGCGGCGGCTGTCCTGGTTCATCTTGCCGTCGCGCGTCAGGATGTGAAGTTCCTTGAGGAGTTCGACAGACTGGTTCGGACGGACTTCGTAAGTCTTGCTGGACATCGGCGTGGTCAGATGAAAGGCGTGGTATGTCGTGAAACGTGCGACAGGCGACAGAAGGGCCGCCGTACTTCTGTCATTTTACGAAAAAAGCTGGTCAAGGCTGCCGAACCCATAAGAGCAGCGAGTGTCGTAATAGCGTCCAGGCACGCTGACCCACGTGCGGACAGGAGGGAGGGGTTGAATAGAAGAGACACGAGGATTTTTGTCCCCGATGCCCAAAAAGGACCAAAACGCAGCGCGACCGGCCGGCAACGAATCGACAGGCGCGCATTGGGAGGTCGCACCGGGAGTGCCGGTTGCGATGAATCAGGCTGGCGCGGTCCTCGCTGCGCAAAGAGCGCACGCCGCTGTACGGCCTTGCATGGGGCATGCAATGAATACGATACCTGACGGAAACGCAGAGCAAAAATTCCAGGAACTGCTTACGAAACTCGTCGCGGTTCCCGACTGGACGGAAAAGCAGCAGCTGGAGCTGGAAATGGCGCGCGACATCTCGGTGGAGATGTTGCGGGTCGCCGAAAGCATGCGCGACGGCCCTTCGGATCTCGAGACCTGCCTGATTCTGCTGAAGTACGCAAAGGTGCTCGATTTCGTGATGTCGGCGCTGGCGTCGCGCCGCGATATCAAGCCACAAACGCTGCGCGTGATTTTCAAGCTGGCAGGCCTGAAGGTCGACGAAGCCTATCCCGGGTGAAGCCGATGTCAATCTGACGCGCACCCGGCGTGGCAGCCAGGCCGCCGATGCTGATACTCGACACCCACACGGGCCGCATGGATTGTTCACGGCCCGGCTTTTTCTTTATTGACAACGCTTTTTCCCGCCGCCGGCTCACTCTGCGCGCACCTTGAGGCGCCATAGCGACGTCAGCTCGGCCGCTCGCGCACGATAGAGCGGATCGTCAGGATCCGAAGCTTTCGGGTGGCGCGGGCGAATGTCCTCGCGCCCGGCTACTTCAAGTCCCGCCTGCACGATCATCTCGATGAGCGATTCGCGCGTGCGCAGCCCGAGATGCTCCGCGAAGTCCGACAGAATCAACCAGCCCTCGCCGCCCGGCTCGAGATGATCCTTGAGACCGCCGAGAAAGCCGCGCAGCATGCGGCTCTCGGGATCGAACACGGCGTACTCGATGGGCGACGCGGGGCGCGCCGGCACCCACGGCGGATTGCAGACAACGAGCGGCGCGCGCCCCGGCGGGAACAGATCCGCCTCGACGACCTCGACCCGCGCGGAGTAACCGAGACGAGCCAGGTTCTCGTTCGCGCAAGCCAGCGCGCGGGCGTCCTGATCGGTTGCGACCACGCGCTTCATGCCGCGCGAGGCGAGGACGGCGGCGAGCACGCCGGTGCCCGTGCCGATGTCGAAGGCCTTTTCGAGCGACGGCAGCGCCGTGCGCGCAACGAGATCGACGTATTCGCCGCGCACCGGCGAGAACACGCCGTAGTACGGATGAATGCGCGCCCCGTTCAGCGCGGCGATCTCGACGCCCTTCTTGCGCCATTCGTGCGCGCCGACCAGACCGAGGATTTCACGCAGCGACACGGCAGACGCTTCGCCATCGGCCGCGCCCCACGCCTCTTCGCACGCGAGCCGGATGTCGGGCGCGCGGCGCAGGTTGATGCCGTAATCGCCTTCGAGCGGAATCAGCACCATGCCGAGCGTACGGGCGCGCTGCGCCTGCGCCTGGCGATGCAGATGAAACGCTTCGAGCGGCGAAGCGGGCGCCTTGGGCGGCGCAGCCTTGCGCGGCTTGCGCTCGGCACGGCGCCCCATGGCCTGCAGCAGTTGACGCGCGTTCTGATAGTCGCCGCGCCACAGCAGCGCGGTGCCTTCGCTGGCAAGGCGGTAGGCGGCGTCGGCAGTCGTGCGGTCGTCGGCGATGACCACGCGTTTGGGCGCCGGCACGCCGGCCTCGGAGCGCCAGCGCACCGTGCGCGGGCCTTCGGTGTCGGGCCAGGTGAGAGTGGGATGTTCGGTCATAGATCGGATATTCGGTGCGGCGGGCCAGTTTGTCGATTCGTACCCGGCCCGCGGGTGAGCGCCGCGGGGCGCCATCATATAGCAGAGCGAGGCGCCGCGTTCCGCCGCATCGCCATCGCAACGATGATCGCTCAGACGGGCGAATGCGTCGACTCGGCCAGACGGCATAGGACGAAACGCGCGCGCCCCGCAGTAAAATGTGCGCCAACCGCGTCCCGCCAGGGCACGCCCATCCGCCGAGACCATGCCAGAAACCACCCAGCAGACACGCCGCGCGCGCAAACCGCGCACGCGCCGCGCCGGCGCCGTTGGTGGACTCGACGAAGGCTTTTACGCCGAACTGCTGCATATCGTCGGGTTGCGGGAGAGCGTTTCCGGCGTAAGGCGCACCGTCGCACGACTCGCGCCGCAAGAGCGCTTGCCCGGCGCTTTGATCGAACTCGCGCTGTCGCGCCTCGCCGCCGGCAATGGCAATGGCAATGGCGAGAGTCAGAGCGAGCGGCCGGTGGCCGACTCCTTCGAACTCGCGCTTCGGCTTTGCATCGCATGGATCAGCCGCCTCGTTTTTCTCAAGGTGCTCGAAACGCGTTTGCTGACGCTTCATGACGGCGATTCGACCTACGCGTTCCTGAACGCACAGCGCATCGGCTCGTTCAGCGACCTCGACGCATTGTGCGACGCTGTCTTCGGCGCCGGTGACGACACGCCACCGGCTCGCTTCGCTCACCTTCCCCGCTTCGACGGTACGCTTTTCGAGCCGCAAGACCTGGATCGAAGCCAGCTCGACATGCGCACGCTCGACGAGCGCGCCACGCTTGCGCTTTTCCCGGCGACCGTACTGCCTCATGCGAGCGGCGAGCGGCACGTGCTTGCGTATCTGCTCGATTTTCTCGCCGCCTTCGACTTCTGCGCCGGTCCGGTCACGCGAGAGCCAACTGCGGCGAACAGGCGCTGCCTCGACGCCTCGGCGCTCGGGCTTGTCTTCGAAAAGCTCAACGGCTACCGCGACGGCGCCTGGTACACGCCGGGTAGCGTCGCGATGCAGCTCGCGCGTCCCGCCATCAGACAAGCGGCGCTGAACCGCTTGCATCGCGCGAAGGGTTGGTGCTGCGCAAACATCGATCAGCTATCCGAAGTGATCGGCGAATCGACTGAAAACCGCGACGAAGCTCGCGCGATTCTGGACTCGCTGCGCATCTGCGATCCCGCCGTGGGCTCGGGGCATCTGCTCGTTTCGGCACTCAACGAGTTGCTGGCGCTGAAAGTGCGCCTCGGCTTGCTGGACACGCACGAGCGCGAAGCGCTTGGCGCTTGCCGCATCGACGTGACTGCGGACCGGCTTTGCGTCACGCACGCGAACGGCGAGCCGCTCACCCGCGAGCGCGATGGCGCGACCATCCGCAAGATCGAAGCGGCGCTCTTTCGCATCAAGCGGGACATCGTCGAGCACTCGCTTTTCGGTGTGGATATTAATGCGGATTCGGTCGGCATGGCGCGCCTGCGGCTGTGGATCGAACTGCTCGAACACGCGGATTTCACCGCTGCGCTGCCGAACCTCGAGACCAACCTCAAAGCAGGCAATGCGACGCTCAGCCGTTTCGATTTCGATACGCCATTGCGCGACCAGGTTGAGCTAGTGGCGAACTACCGCGCGAGCGCGGCGAGACTGCGAACGGCAGCTACGCCCGCAGCAAGGCGCGCCGAAACCGTCCGGTTCGCACAACTGCGCGACGCATTGCACAATACCCTCCCGGCCAACCACGCCGAAACGCCGCCCGAGGAAACCACGGCGTTCGAATGGCGTATCGAATTTGCAGATCTGCTCACTGACGAAGGCGATTTCGAGCACTTCGACGCCGTCATTGCAAACCCGCCCTATATCGACTCCGAGCGCATGATCAACCAGGGCCAGCGCGCGCTGCGCGAGTGGCTGGCGCGACGCTGGCCGAGCGCAAGGGGCAACTGGGACCTGTACATCGTGTTCATGGAGCTGGGCCTGGCGCTGCTGAAGCCGGGCGGCGCGATGGCGTATCTCACGCCGGACAAGTGGCTATCGAAGCCCTTCGGCAATGCGTTGCGCGCACGGCATATCGGCAAGATCGAACGCATCGTCAGGCTCGGGCGCGACGTGTTCGAGCAGGCGCGTGTGGATTCGATCGTCACGCTCTTTCGCGAGTCCGGCACGCCCGCCATCGCGACCGCGCGCATCGACGGCGAGACGTTCACCGAGCTTGCGCAAACCGACAAAGGCACGCTCGAGTCGCCATGGCCGCTCGACGCATTGTTCTCGCCGCACGTCGCGTTCATGCAGCGGCTCGCCCGCGCGCACGCCACACTCGGTTCGCTGTTGCCCTGCGAGAACGCATGCGCGACGTCGGACGCCTACCGGCTCGCGCCGCTCGTCGAAGCGGCCGACGGCCGCTTCCGGCCGGACCACCACTACCGCGTGGTGAACACTGGCACGCTCGGACGCTACGTCTCGCGCTGGGGCAGCAAGCCGATGACCTATCTCGGGCGACGCTACGAGGCGCCCGTGGTCGAACGCGAGCGCTTCGCGTCGGCTTTCGCGAACGGCTACCGCGCGAAAGCCAGGGCGAAAAAGGTGATCGTGAAAGGCCTCACACGACTCGACGCGACACTCGATCTCGCAGGCGACACGATCCCTGGCAAGACCACGTTGATCCTGCGCTCGGACGACGAGAACCTGCTGAAGTTCGCGGCGGCGTTGCTCAATTGCCCGCTCTCGGTGTTCCTGATCCGCGCGAAGTACGGCGCGTCGAGCTACAACGGCGGCGTGGCGTTCACGACAGCGATGATCGACGCGTTGCCCGTGCCGGGCGGCGCCGTGGTGCGCAGCGAAGTCGCCGCATGCGTGACCCGGTTGCTGCACGCCGGACAGTCCGGATGCGACGTGCCGGCAGTGGACGACATCGCGCGCGAGATCAATCGACGCCTCTACGCGGCATTTGGCTTGTCCCCCCAGGAGATCGACCTCGTGGAAGGCCGCGCCGGCTAGACGGCACGCGGGGCAAGCTGACCGCGCAGCGCGGCGACGGCGTCCCGGCAAGTCGGCTAGTCTTGCTCATCCTCGCGCAGGGCGGACATCATGGAACGGCTTCGCTTCTTCAGTGCTTCCGACGAGAGCAGCGTGCTGACGCTATCGATCGCCACGACGTTGCTGATCGCCCTCATCGGCATTCTGTTCGGCCTGGTCTCCGGCTCGTTTTCCATCGTGTTCGACGGCGTTTATTCGCTCGTCGACGCGAGCATGAGTGCACTCGCCCTCGCCGTCGTGCGCCTGATCACCTCCTACGCGGTCAATGTGGACCTGCCGCGCAAATGGCGCGAGCGCTTCACCATGGGCTTCTGGCATCTCGAACCCATGGTGCTCGGCCTGAACAGCACGCTGCTCGTGGGCGTGGCCGTCTACGCGCTCATCAACGGCGTCACCAACCTGCTCTCCGGCGGCCACGAACTGCACTTCGGTCCTGCCCTCGTCTACGCCGTGCTCACCGTCAGCGCCTGCGTGGCGATGGCGGTGTTCGAATCGCGCGCGAACCGCCGGATCCACTCGGATTTCGTGCGCCTCGATATCAAGTCGTGGATCATGTCCGCGGGGATCACCGCGGCGCTGCTGATCGCCTTCAGCATCGGTTACGCGATTCAGGGAACGGCTTGGGAGCACTTCACGCCCTACGTCGACCCGGCGGCGCTCGTCGCAGTCTGCGTCGTGATCATTCCGATTCCGCTCGCGGAAATTCGCCAGGCCCTGCTGGACGTGTTGCTCGTGACACCCGCGGATCTCAAGCAGCATGTCGATGCCGTCGCGAAACGCTTCGTCGAGCGCTATGCCTTCGAGTACTACCGCGCTTATGTCGCGAAAGTGGGCCGCTCCCGCGAAATCGAGCTGTATTTCGTCGTGCCGCCCGATATGCCGGCGAAGCGCATCGCCGAATGGGATGCGATCCGCGACGAAATTGGCCGGGCCATAGGCGGGGACGAATCGCATCGCTGGCTCACGATCATGTTCACGAGCGATCCGGAATGGGCGGAGTGAGGGTTTTGGCGATACCCGTTATAGTTGAAACGCTGCAACCGACCTTGAGGGTCTTGCAACACGAACATGCCGCCCGACGCGACTATCGAGACAAGGCCCATCCCGCCTCCAGCGCTCATGTTGAAGGTTCAGGCGCTTTCCTTTCGCAGATGAATCATTCCTGCGGCCCCCAACCTCCAGGTGCGATATTGCGTAGGCCGGCAATGATGAAGCACACAACCATCGCCAGCAGGACGAGCGTGCCGCCCCAAAGACTCCCGAATGTGTCGAGCTTCGCAGTGCGTTCTGGGTTTTCCCGGCTGTATCGAACGGTCACCTGGTCCCCAACGTTCCCGGAAATGTCGCCGTTCGCCTGGAACCGGACCTTGTTGCCGTCGACATCCGTGAAGACGACAACGGGGTGATGCGGGCCGATTGGTGTCGCGACCACCTCGCCAGGCGCAGTCTGAGTCGCGCCGATGAAGTCGAGTGTGCTGTAGACGGAATACGCGGTTGCCACCGAAAACGCAGCGCCCAATGCCAGTGCCAGATAGTTGAACTTGGGCATGCTATCGGTCGAGGTTTTCTTTGATGTTGAACTGAGCCGTCACGAGCCCTTGGTCGATCCCAAGCTATTTTGGACTGTGTATTCATGTTTAACCTTGACGAAGGAGAGCGCCACATGCTCCCAATATTTCGTCCCCGCAGCGGTTGTCTCAACGCTGGTGATCACAACGTCATTCATCGTGATCTTGAGAAAATCGAGCGGCAGGCTGCCCGCCTTACGCATTGTGAGAACGCATTTGGGGATGTGTCGACCGGTCAGGCAGTAGCGCATCAGGTTGGGACTGGCGCGATCAATCTGGCGGACGAATTCAAGATCGTTGATTGTGGCCTTGCTCGCTCCGCCGCCGGAACCCGACATCATTGACGATTGCTGAGACATTTTCCAATGCCAGCTCGCGACATCAACCCACCGTTGTGAATCTCGTCCTGTGCCTCGCCAACAATGCCGTCAATCCTGATGAACATGTCCGACATACTCACCTCATCCGATCGTGTGGTAGATCGCTGAGTCTTCAGCAAACAAGCACGGGTGTCTATTGATCGCGCTCAAACATGATGATTTTTAATCACTAACCTGGTTATTCGTTTTCGATGGCGTGTCTATCTAAAGCACGACTTTCTGCTTTGCCTGTAATGCGAGCAGTGCCGTTTGCTCGCCAGATCGTCGCGCACTTCGAGGTCGAGTTCGCACATATCGCCGTCGCCATCGTCGCCTGTGTTGCGCAGTTCGGTAAGCGACGACCGTTTGCCGATACGGTCACGGCACGACGCGAAGGGTCCAGCCGATCGATTTTGCGTCTAGACAATAAATGCCAAATTTTCGGACTGGAAGCAATTGCCTTTCTTTGGCCGCGCCGGTAGACATACCTCAAGTCTGACGATAGCAGCCCTGCGCACCACTGTGGGTTGTCTCCCAACAATCAATAAAGAAGGAAGATCCACGATGCAGAAGGGCCTTTCTGCGTATCTTTTCATCGCCGTCAGTTCGCCGATAGCATCCCGGCGTACCGCTGCACTCGCGGCTGGTGCAGTGATCGCGCTGTCCGCTTGCGGCCATACCTTGCCCGATGATCCCTTCGCCAGCGAAGACCAAGCGATGGCTATGGTGCCGATCAACCATACCGACCGCTACGCGGTAAGCATCTTCGTGGACAAATACTGGGCCGGGGATGTTGACGATCATTCAGGCGGGGGCAGAATCAACTGCTGCTATCCCGGCCTCAAGGACTGGCGTCAACCAGTTACGGTTCGATGGACGTGGGGCAGGGAAGAAGACCCGAAGACGAGGGCTGTAACCATGCCGGACGCACCGCACACGGTCGTTACGCATTTCCCCTCCGGTGGCCCACACGATGACCCGGACCCAAGAAAGGCTGATGCCTACGTCTGCGTAATTCTGCGCGACCTCAATACGGCGGAACTAACGTTTTCTCCTTCGGCATCTGGTTGCGCCGACAAATAACCAAAAAGGAATCATTGCATGATGACTGTACGCCAGGCGGGCGCGCCCGTTACGGACAAGAATCTTCGCAGTGCTGCGATGTTCGGTGGGATGAAAAAAATGCAGGAATTGTCTTCCCCTGCCAACAAGGCCGGCCCTATCTCGTTGAGAGACGCCAAATGCCGCTTGTATCCCAAACTCTCGTTTTTCTTCGATGGCACGGGCAACAATCTTGACATTGACGAGCCGCTACAGCGCCTGTCAAATGTCGCCAAGCTCTCCCGTGCAGCGGTTGACGATCCGAAGGGGCGCGGAGCTTCTGTGATCTACATTCCAGGTGTGGGCACTCCGTTCAAGGTGCCCAAGCTCGTGGGTTATACCGACAAGCTCTCCGACGACAAGGGCGGAGCGCTTGGGCTTGGACTGGGGAGCGGCGGTGAGATGCGTCTCCAGTACGCGTTGGCCGAATTCTCGCGAACTCTTGAACTCGACTGGGGTTCAGCTTCCTGGCGGTGCATGCAGTTCATCGATGTCTCGATCTTCGGCTTTTCGCGTGGCGCAACTGAGGCACGGGCGTTTGTGCGGAGGTTGATCGAAAAAAAGTGCCAACGCACGGACAGCGGCCTGATCTGGCAGGCCTCGAATGGGGAGCGCACGCCGGTACGAATCAGATTCATGGGACTGTTCGACACAGTGGCGTCGGTTGGCGGTCCAACGCTGCATCTCGACTGGGGCAGAGAACTGGCGATACCGACCGAAGTCGAACGCTGTGTGCATTTCGTTTCGGCGCACGAGGTGCGCGAAGCGTTTCCGCTGGATTCGGTCCGCGTAGGCCGCGACTATCCTGCCAACTGCGAGGAGGTCGTTTACCC
>NZ_BBJH01000058.1 GCF_000739775.1 Paraburkholderia heleia NBRC 101817
CCCGCCGCCAGCGGCTTCCGCACCGGCGGCGGATGTGAAGGCAGAGCCTGCGAAGCCGGCATCGGCGCCCTGAACGCGATATCGCGGCCGCCCGTCTGCGGGCGAGCCGCGCATCAACGCGAAAAAACCCGGCAACCTTTCATTCAGGTTGCCGGGTTTTTTTGTCCTTCCATACGCGCCGCTCAATGCACCGAAGCGTCCTCGCTCTCGGCCTGGCGGCGGGCCTCGTTCGCCGCCGCCAGCGCCGTGGCGTCCGCCGTCGTCTGCACGGTCTGGCGATAGCGCTCGTAGGCTTCGTCGGCGTAGCGGATGCGTTCGCGGCCGTGCGGGACGGGCACGCCGTCGGCGTCCAGGTTCACGAACACCATCTTTTCGATCGTCAGGATGCTCTTGCGCGTGATCTTGTTGCGCACTTCGGCGCGCAGCGTGACCGACGTCCGGCCGAAGTCCGTGGCCGTTATGCCGAGCTCGATGATGTCGCCCTGACGCGCCGAACTCACGAAGTTGATCTCCGAGATGAACTTGGTCACCACACGCTGGTTGTCGAGCTGGCAGATCGCGTAGATCGCCGCTTCTTCGTCGATCCAGCGCAGCAGGCTGCCGCCGAACAGCGTGCCGTTCGGATTCAGGTCTTCAGGCTTGACCCACTTGCGAGTATGAAAATTCACGGCTGATAGCTCCCCGAAATGTGATTTGCCCCCAGTTTGCGAGAACGAGCCTGGGGTTAACACCGAGATGCTATCAGAGATAGGGGTTTACCCTGAATATTTCAATAATCCGCCAGGGTCATGTGGGGAAAAAGGCGCCGGTGGCCGTCAGCACCTGCCGCGCGGCGCGCAGCGACTGGCGTGCCGCTTTCGCGTCCGCCGCCACGCGCAGCAGGCCGCCCAGTTGCGCCGGGTCGCGCGCCAGCTCGCGCAGGACCGGGAGCACTGCCGTCGTGCCGTCGTCGCGCAAGCCGGCCATGGCTGCTTTCGGCAAGCTGCGCCACGCCGGGTCGACGATCGCGCGGCACACGGCGAACGGCACACCATGCGCGGCCGCCGCAGCCGCAGCCAGATGCGATTCCATGTCGACGGCGAGCGCTCCGCACGCGCCGAACAACGCTGCCTTGTCCGCCGCGCCGGTGAGCGGCGCGGCAACGGCTGCCTCCACGCCGCGCCGCGTCTTCGCGGCGAGCGGCGAGGCCATCAGCGCGTCGGCCATGCGCGCGCTCCAGTCGGCATCGGCCTCGACGCGCCCGAACGGCCCTTCGATCGCTCGTGCGATCACCAGGGTGCCCGGCTCGAGATCGGGCGCAAGGCCGCCCGCCGTGCCGAAGCTCACGATGCCCGCCGCGCCGTCCTCGAGCGCCGCCGCGAGCGCGCTCTGCAGCAGATCGGCGCGCGCGGCGTAGACGGCGCGCACGCCGTCCCGGCCCTTGCCCGCGGCAATGCCCGCCTCGAAGGCCATGCCCGTCACGGCGATCACGGGCAGGGCGCGCGCCTTGACGCTGGCCGCCACGCTCACAGACCGACCGTGACGCGCGTCACGCCCGCGCGCTTGAGGTTGCGGTAGCGCGCAAGCGCCCACAGCGGGAAAAACTTGCGATAACCGTGGTAGCGCAGATAGAACACGCGCGGAAAACCCGTGGCCGTGAAGCGCGTTTCGTCCCAGAGACCGTGTTCCTGCTGCGTCTTCTGGAGATACGCGATGCCGCGTGCAACCGCCGGATGATCGACCGCGCCCGCGGCCATCAGGCCGAGCAGCGCCCAGGCCGTTTGCGATGCGGTGCTGGTGGCGCGCTCGTAGCCGCGGTATTCGAGCTTGTAGCTCGTGCCGTCCTCGCCCCAGCCGCCGTCGTCGTTCTGGATCTGCTCGAGCCATTGCACCGCGCGCTTCATGCGCGGGTCGTCGTGATCGAGACCGGCCGCATTGAGCGCGCACAGCGCCGTCCACGTGCCGTAGATGTAGTTCATGCCCCAGCGGCCGTACCAGCTGCCATCGGCTTCCTGCTCCTCGAGCAGGTAGTGGTATGCGCGGCGCGCGTGCTCGTTTGCGGCCGGCAGTTCGCCGAGCTGCGCGAGCATCGACAGGCAGCGGCCCGAGACGTCCGCGGTCGGCGGATCGAGCAGTGCGCCGTGGTCCGAGAACGGGATGTTGTTCAGGTAGTACTGCGTGTTCTCCGGCTCGAACGCGCCCCAGCCGCCGTTGCTGCTTTGCATGCCGACCACCCATTCGCGCGCGCGCTCGATCGCGGCGTCGTAGGCCTTCGTGTTGTCGAGCTTGTCCACGCGGTCCATCGCGGCCACGACCACAGCCGTGTCGTCGACATCGGGGTAGTGCGGGTTCGCGTACTGGAACGCCCAGCCGCCCGGGCGAACCGCCTCGCGGCGCGAGATCCAGTCGCCGCGCACGTCGAGAATCTGCAGCGGGCGCAGCCATTCGAGGCCGCGGCGCGCGGCCTCCCTGGCGCGGGCGTCACCGGTCTCCAGCAGGGCGTGTGCCGCCAGCGACGTGTCCCACACGGGCGACAGGCAGGGCTGGACGTACGCTTCCTCCGTGCGAACCGTCACCAGCTTTTCGAGCGACTGCCGCGCGATCGCGCGATGCGGATGATCGGCAGGATAGCCAAGCACGTCGTACATCATCACGGCGTTGGCCATGGCCGGGAAGATCGCGCCCAAGCCGTCCTCGCCGTTCAGGCGCTCGTCGACGAACGCCACCGCGGCGTCGATCGCGCGCTGGCGCAGGTAGGCCGGAAAGAGCGGATCGGTCACGCGCAGCACGCCGTCCACGGCGCGGAAGAAGCCGAACCAGCCCTTGCTCTGATGCGGGGAGCGGGCGTTCAGGCCCACGCTCACGGGCGCGCCGCGGAACAGCTCGTCGATGCGCACGCCACGCGGGTTGCGCGCCACCGGGCGCTTCGCGCCCAGCACGAGCAGCGGCACGATCACCGTGCGCGCCCAGTACGACACCTTCGAAAGATGGAACGGGAACCACTTCGGCAGCAACGTGATCTCGACGGGCATCATCGGGACTGCGTACCACGTCACCACGCCAAAGAGCGCGAGCAGGATGCGCGTGAACACGTTGACCTGCTCCGCGCCGCCCGCCGCGAGAATCGCCTCGCGCGCACGCACCATGTGCGCGGCGTCTTCGGCGTCGCCGATCATCTTGAGCGCGAAGTAAGCCTTCACGCTGGCGCTCACGTCCATCGCGCCGTCGGTGAAGAGCGGCCAGCCGCCGTCCGGCAGCTGGATGCGGCGCAGGTAGCGCGCGATCTTCTGCTCGAGCTCGAGGTTCGCGGTTTCGCCCAGGTAATGCACGAGCAGCACGTATTCGGCGGGGATCGTGGCGTCCGCTTCGAGTTCGTAGACCCAATGGCCGTCGGCGCGCTGGTCGGCGAGGATCGCGTCGGTCGCGCGCGCGACGGCGGCGTCGAGCGTTGCGAGCGGTACGGCCGTCTCATCGGCAAACGCGGGAGCGGGCATCGCCACGGCCGGCGTAGCAACGCCGGGCGTGTCCAGGGATAAATCGTTCATCTACGTTCCAAATTTTCGGTCAGGAGCAGTTCGGCGGCCTTGCGGCCCGAGCGGATCGCTCCTTCGATCGTCGCGGGCAGACCGGTAGCCGTCCAGTCGCCAGCAAGCATCAGATTGTTCCAGCGCGTGCGCGTCGCGGGGCGGCGCCACTCCTCGTCGGGCACCGCGGCGAAGGTCGCGCGCGCATCGGCGTACACGCGCCAGGCGGGCAGCGGCTCGAGCGGCAGCGAGGCCGCCTCGGCTACGTCGGCCCATACGCGGCGCGCGATCTCCTCGGGATCGAGGTCGAGCACGCCGTGCGCGTCGTGAATCGTCGCCGAGAGCCGCCCTTCGGCCGTGCACAGCCAGTGGGCCGTGCCGTTGACGAGCGCCATCGGCGTCACGAGGCCTGACGGTGGCGGCACCACATAGTGCACCGTGACGATCGCAGTATGGCGCTGCGGCGCCTGCAGCGCCGGCACGAGCACCGCGGCGGCCGAGCCGGGCACGGCCAGCACCACGGCCTCGCCGGGAGCGAGCGTGATGCGCCCGTCCGGAAAATCGAGTGCGGCGACGCGGCCCGCCGCGTCGTCGTACACGATCTCCCTGAGCGGCGAGTCGAGGCGAATCGCCGCGCCGCCGTGCTGAAGCATGCGCAAGGCCGGATCGACGAACGCGCTGGAAAGGCCCGCGCGCGCCGCCAGCGGCCGGAACGAGTCGCCGCCCGCCGCGAGCGACTCGCGCAGCATCGCGCCCGCCAGCTCCGCGCTGCCCACGCGCGGCTCGACATTGAGCGCCGTGAGAAAGAACGGGTACAGCAGCCGGTCCCACAGCACGCCTTCGCAGCGCATGGTCTGCGCCATCGTGCGGCCCGGCTTGGCGAACAGGAGCGGCAGCAGCCCCAGATAGTCGGCGGCGCGCGTACCCGGCACGCGCGAGCGCGGGTCGCCGATCCAGAACGGCATGCGCGAACGCGAGAAGCGCACCGTCCAGCGCGAGCGCGCGGCGAGATCCATGAACGCAAAGCCCGGCTCGGCGGGGCCGCAGAGCGCGTCGCCGGCGCCGATCGTGCGCACGTATTCGAGCGTGCGCGCATGTCCCGCCAGCACCAGATGATTGCCCGTATCGAGCGTCGCCGAGAGCGTGCGGTCGTAGTACGAGCGGCAGCGTCCCCCTGCCTGGCCGGCGGCCTCGTAGAGCGCCACCTGCACGCCGCGCCTCTGAAGCCGCACGGCCGTCGCGAGGCCCGCAAGCCCAGCGCCGATGACGTGGACTAGCCGAGGCATCAGAACAGCGCGTAACGCGCGACGATCCACATGAGGCGTGCGCGCGGCTTGCTGACTTTCGTGCGCGGCAGGTCGAAGCCGCGATCCACGGTGCGCTCGAGCAGCACGCGATAAACGCCCGACATGATGCGCGGCGCTTTCACCTGCGCGCGCGGCGCCGCGTTCATGATCGCGTCGGCCTGCGCGAAGTGTGCGCGTGCGCGCTGCACGAGCGTCTCGCACACACGCGGAAGCGACGGATCGGCGGCGATCGTGTGCGGATTGCCGGCCGCGATCCCTTCGCGTGCCAGCAGTTCGCGCGGCAGATAGCAGCGGTTGATGTCCGCGTCTTCGTCGATGTCGCGCAGGATGTTGGTGAGCTGCAGCGCGCGCCCCAGGTGGTGCGACAGCAAGCGGCCCGGCTCCTCCTGCATCCCGAAAATCCTCACCGACAGCCGGCCTGCGGCACTCGCCACGCGGTCGCAGTACAGGTCGAGCGTGTCCTCGTTGGGGGCGCAGATGTCCTCGGCGGCGTCCATGGCCATGCCGTCGATCATCGCGTGAAAATCTTCGCGCTGGAGCCCGAACGTATGGATGTGGCGCGTGAGCGCCGCGAGCGAGGCGCGCGGCGTGCCGGCATAACACGCGTCGATGTCGGCGCGCCATTGGTCGAGCCCTGCCGCGCGCTCGGCACGCGGCAGGTCGCTGTCCGCGATGTCGTCGACAGCGCGGCAGAAGGCGTAGACCTGATACATGGCGTCGCGCTGCGCAGGAGGCAGGATCCGCATCGCCAGATAAAACGAACTGCCCGACGAAGCGGCGGCAGCGTCGGTTTGTTTTGTATCGTCCACGACGAGATTGGAAACAGCCAAGACGATCTCCGCTGGGGGCGCCCTCAACGGGCGTTCGACTCTATTCGGGCCCGCATTGCCGCGGGTCGCCCGCGCGCGCGGACACGCGCGAGGCACCCGACCCTGAAATTGCTCGCCAGGAGGCGTGCGAGGCCGGAAACGGCCAAAAGTATAGCAACCTTTGGGGCGGCCCGCGCAGGGCGCCCGCAGCCGGAACCGGAGCGCGCAGCCCCTGGGCACGCGGACGATGAGGCAGATTGAAGAGGCGGGGGCCAGCTGCGCCCCGGCAGGTATCAGGCGAGCGCGACCGAGCGGTTGCGCCCCTGGCGCTTCGCTGTGTACAGGGCGGCGTCCGCCTCGTTGATCATGCCTTCGTAGTCGGGCGCACCCGCGCGCGCGGTGGAAGCGCCAACGCTGGCGGTCACGGACACGATCACGCCCTGCACCTCGATCGGCTCGTCGCCGATCGTGCGGCGGATCTTCTCCGCGACGTAGAGCGCGTCGTCGAGCGGCGTGCACGGCAGGAGCAGCGCGAACTCCTCGCCGCCGAAGCGGCCGAACACATCCTGCTTACGCACCACGCCCGACACGCGCTGTGCCATCGAGCGCAGCACAGTGTCGCCAGCCACGTGGCCAAATTCGTCGTTGATGCGCTTGAAGTGGTCGAGGTCGAACAGCAGCATCGACAGCTCGCCGCCGTAGCGCTGCCAGCGCAGGAATTCGTCGGCGAGGCGCGTTTCGAAGAAGCGCCGGTTCGCGATGCCGGTGAGGCCGTCGCGGTCGGCGTATTCGCGCAGCCTGGCCACGGCGTCCTCGCGCTCGCGCTGCATGATGCTCACGTGCGTGACATCCGAGATGGTCACGCAGACGGCAATGACGTCGCGCCCGCGCATGAGCGGCATGAAGGTGCAGTCCTGCTGCATGTAGTCCACGCCGCCCGTGATCGGCCGGTCATGGTCGAACTGGAACAGATACGGGCGCTGCTCCCATGAGCTGAATGCGAAGCTGCCCAGCTGGAACACGCTTTCCACCTTGCGCGTGAGCCACGCGCGCGGCAGGTCGGGGAAGCGTTCGAAGAGGGAGCGGCCGATCACGTCCCCGGCGGTCACGCCGCTGTGATCCTGCATGAAGCGGTTCCAGCTCAGCACCTTCATGTCGCGATCGACCACGAATATGCCGAAACCCACCCGTTCGACCACGAGGTCCGCTAGCGTTGGCAACCCGGCTGGCTCGTTCATAGGCTATGTAGCAACGCGTCGATAGCCCGGCTCACGACGTGGATCGACTCCTCGGCCATCAGCATGACGAGGTGGGCGCGAAAGCGCTGGTCTTCCAGCGCGAAATTCACTTCGACGAGCAGCGCGACGTCCCAGGCAAGCAAACCCGGCTGGAACACCTCGTCGAGCATGATCGCCTCGCCGAGCAGGCCCGGCTGCGAAAACACGGGCATGCGCCCGAGCTGGTCGAGCATCGACGACACGCACGCGCCCGTGAGCGCGTTGGCGACGTCGAACATCAACTCTTCCTCGGTGAGGGCATCGTCGCCGATCGTCGCGTAAGGTCCGCCGACCAGGCCGCCAAGTTCGGCGATCTCGCCGCTGCGACAGATCACCAGCGCCTCGCCCTTGATCTCCGAGCGAAAGCCCTGGCGCACGGCCGCAACCGGGCCGTCGATACCGGTCATCTCGCGCAGCGCCTCCGCGGCCTCGGAGACGGCGACCACGCGCACGCGCGGCACCGACAGCTCGATGAAGGCGTTTAGCAGCCCCGACAGTCGCGTCGCGGCCTGCCCCATGCCGAGATTGGCGATCTCCTGCAGCGCGTCGCGCTGGAGTTCCGTGAACACTCGATCAGGCATACAACCCGTACTCCTTCAGGATGGGCAGCAGCGCCTCCTGGGTTACCGGCTTTGCGACGAACGCCGCCGCGCCCAGCGCGTGCACGCGCTCGCGGGCGCGAGGCTGGACGTCCGCAGAAACGACGATCACGAACGTATTCAGGTCTTCGTGCTGCAATGCCTCGAGGACCTGGAAGCCTGTCATGTCGGGCATCGTGAGGTCGAGGAACATCACAGCCGCGCGGCCGGCGCGGTAATGGGCAAGCGCTTCGTGTCCGTTCGATGCGTACGAAATCGCCACGTCCCAGTCCTCGGGCAGCGCCTTCGTGAGCACCTTGCGGGCTAACAGCGAGTCATCGGCGATCACGATGGGCAAGGACATGGATATGCTGAATGAGTGTGCGTTGGACGGAGTGCGTTTCGACGGATTAACGGCGGCGCGGGCAATTACTTTAGGGAAACTTCAAAGAAAAATTGCGCGCCGGCCGAATCATTCGTAACGCATGAACGGACCCGCGCGCTGGCGCGCCGGCGCAAGGCGCATGGCCGCGCCGTTGCCCGATGGCTGCCGGCAACCCATGCGCCGGCTGTGAAGGCCTCGTCTGCATGCCTGCAGCCACCCCGTAGCATGGCCATGCGCCGTGACGGCAGACATGGCGTTCATGCGAATGCGTTATTTATCGTGTCCGCGATTCTCGAATCAAATTGAATCAAATGCAACTCGCCGTTAATCGATCAACGAACAAAATCAACTCATTTTTAACAATTTATTGGAATGAATTAATCACCCCCTAAATAAAGAACGTCGATTATCCCTTTGTGGTACGTTTGCGCTTCGCCGATTTTCGCGCATTCGGCATTCAGCGAGAGGAAAACCCCTGGGCGGCCCTGCCTGCCGACGACGCCTGCGGCGCGCACGGTATGCGCTAGCCGGCGGGGCGTCATCGCGGTCGTTTATCATGTCGGCTGCCATGCCGCCTTTTGCCTGCTTTTCCGTACGATGATTGCCGACCGGCCCGAACGGCCAGACGAACGCACACCCCTGCCGCCCCCCGCCGACGACGCGCCGTTTCCGGCCGCGCCGGGCCACGACTTCACGGTGCGCCGACGCACACTGCTGGCGCTGCTCGTCGCTGCGATCGTTCTGCCGTGCCTCTATGTCGCCGCCATGGCGTACAACGACTTGCGCGCGCGCGAGGCCGACGCCACCGACACGACGCTGCGCACCGTGCGCGTGGCCGAAGAGCACGCGCTCAAGGTGTTCGACATGAACGAGGCGCTCGACGCGCGCGTGGTCGACCTCGTGCGCGACCTGAACGACGACGGCATCCGCGCCAGCGAGCCGCAGATCCACCAGAAACTCGATGCGATCGGCGGCGGATATCCGCAGGTGGCCGCGGTGTCAATTTTCGGGACCGACGGCGACCTGCTCGCGAGCAGCCGCTATTCGCCGCCGCCGCCAATGTCCATCGCCGCGCGCGACGACTTCACCGGCATTCGCGACGGCCGCGTGCTCGACCACGTCTCGCGGGTGATGCAGGGCCAGGTAAGCGGCGAGACCGTGTTCAACATGGGCGTGGCGCGCCTGAACGACGCCGGCGCGTTCGCGGGTCTCGTCTCCGTCGCCCTGCGCCCCGGCTATTTCAGCTCGTTCTACCGCGACCTGCTGGGCCCCGGCTCGCCGATGTCGCTCGGCCTCATGCGCAGCGACGGCACGATCCTCGCTTTCGATCCGCCGCCGCGCGCCGGCGCCACGGTCATCACGCCGCACTCGCCGCTTGTCGCCGCGCTCCAGCGCGGCACCGAGTCCGGCGTCGTGCGCATGCATTCCGCGCTGCTGGGCAGCAACGTGATCCTCGCGTTCCGGCGCGTGGGCGCGTACCCCGTCTACGTGACCTGCGCGTATCGCACGCCGGCGATCTGGGCCGCCTGGTACCGGCACCTGAGCGTGCTCATCATCTCGATGTTCACGCCGTCGATTGCCCTCTGGTGCGTGATCTGGCTGTCGCTGCGGCGCCTCGCCGCCGAAGAGGAGGCGTGGGAGCGCTGGCAGGCCGAGGCTTCGATGCGCCGCTCGATCGAATCCGCCTACCGGCAGTCGCGCAAGATGGAAGCGCTCGGCAACCTCGTGGGCAGCGTCGCGCACGACTTCAACAACCTGCTGATGATCGTCTCGGCCAACGTGCAGATCGCGCGGCGGCGCGGCGCCGCGGGCTTCGAGCGCGAGCTGTCGGCGATCGAGCGCGCGCTCAAGAGCGGCCAGTCGCTCACGCGCCAGCTGCTCGGCGTGGCGCGCAAGCAACCGCTGCGCAACGAGACGATCCATGTGGGGCGCTGGCTGCCGGCGGCCCGCGAGCTGCTGCGCGCGTCGCTCGGCGCGAAGGTGTCGCTCGTCGTCGAAGTCGACGACGACGTGTGGCCCGTTCTCGTCGACGTGGCCGAATTCGAGCTCGCGCTCATCAATCTCGCCGTGAACGCACGCGACGCGATGCCCAACGGCGGCCGCTTCACGGTGCGCGCGCGCAACATCCGATTCCGGTCCGACGAAGGCTTCCCGCTCGAGGGCGACTTCGTGCACGTCGCCCTCGAAGACACTGGCACAGGCATGCCGCCTGACGTGCTCGCGCGCGCGTTCGAGCCGCTCTATACGACCAAGTCGAAGGGCACGGGGACCGGCCTCGGGCTCCCGCAGGTATTTGCGTTCTGCGAGCGCAGCGGCGGACTCGCCGCGATCGACAGTGCGATCGGCGCGGGCACGACGGTGCATCTGTATCTGCCGCGCTCGCTCGCCGAGCCGCCCGCGCAGCGTCCGAGCGAGCCACGCGAGGAGCGCGCCCAGGTGCAGCACGGGCTGAACGTGCTGCTCGTGGAGGACAACGACGAAGTCGCGGCCGGCACCGAGGCACTCCTGCAGATGATGGGCCACCGCGTGACTTGCGCGAGCGACGCGGCGAGCGCGCTGGAACGGGTCGAAGCGCCGCCTGGCGAGGGTGAGCCCACGCCGCGCTTCGACCTCGTGCTGTCCGACATCCACATGCCGGGGACGATGAACGGCATCGATCTGGCCGAGGCCCTGCAGGGCCTCGAGCCGGAGCTGCCCGTGATACTCGTGACAGGCTACGCGGAGGAACTCGAGCGCACGCGCAATGCCGATGTGCGCGTGCTATCGAAGCCATTCGACATCGCGCTGCTGGAGAAAATGCTCGAAGCGATTCGCGAGGACCGCGAGGCGCGCGCGAAACGCGAGCACGGCGCCACACTCCCGAGCCCGCGTGCATGACCGGCCGCAAGCGTCACGCCTAGCGGCACGGGGCTTGCGGCAGACCACACGAGGTGCAGAATCAGGCGGTTCGACCTTGTGCGCAGCATGCACGAGCCTCGCGCAATCGGTGCATGATGTGAGCAGGCGTCGCCATCTGGCGAAGGAGGCTGCCATGAAACAGACC
The DNA here is from genome assembly GCF_000739775.1 of Paraburkholderia heleia NBRC 101817. Lineage (GTDB taxonomy): Bacteria > Pseudomonadota > Gammaproteobacteria > Burkholderiales > Burkholderiaceae > Paraburkholderia > Paraburkholderia heleia. The sequence goes on from NZ_BBJH01000058.1 coordinate 10,903, forward strand.
GTGACCGGCGTTTTCCAGACCTACGACGAAGCACGCCACGCGCAGGACGCGCTGCTGCAACGCGGGTTCGCGGCGGGCGACATCGACCTGCCGGCGCGCAGCGAGGGCGTGCTCGCCGGCATCGAGCGGCTCGTGGGAAGTTTATTCTCCTCGACGGGCGATCTGCGTCGCGCCACCGAGACCCAGACGGGCATGACACCTCCCCCGGGCGAAGCGGTGCGCATCGGCGTGCATGTGAGCGACGAGGCGCACGCCAACCTCGCGTACGAGACGCTGCGCGAGGAGCATGCGACGGAAGTCGCGCTGCGCGGCACGCCGTGGGCGTGGCCCGCGGCGGACCGTCCGGTCGCGCGCGAGCATTCGGCACTCGACGAACTGGGCCTCTCCGAGTTCGCCGACGCCATGCGCCGCCGCGCCGCGCAAACGCAAGGCGCGCGCGAACAAGCCCCCGCTAGCTCGAGCGTCGACCCCGCAGTCGAACCGATGCGGCCGACGAGCGAGGCCGAAGCGACCGTGCTCACATCCGCAAGCGCACCCGGTGCCGGAGCGGTGATGGGCGCGCATCACGTGGACGTTCCCGGCGCGCCCGAAGCGACGCGACCCGCAGCAGGCGTCGCGCCGCAAATTCCGGACGAATTCCTCGAGTACGAGGAAGACACGCCCGAGCATCACAAGGACATGCCGGGGCAGCGGCGCACGTTGCACTGAGCCGCCCGCGCCAGTGCGGGGGTCCTGATCAGGCGTCAGCGGCCAAGCTGGCGCTTGACCCAGGCCACGTAGGTATCGACGAAGCCCTGCAGGAACTTGCGCGTATCCTCGTTGACGATCTCGCCTTTTTCGTTGATGCGGCTCGCGTCGTGCTTGATGAACATCTCGGGCTGACCGAGCAGCGCGACGTCGAGATAGGCGAGCACATTGCGCAGATGTTGCTGCGCGAGCGCTGTGCCGGTCGCCCCCACCGACGTGCCGAGCACCGCGCCCGGCTTGCCGCGCCACGAATTCGTGCCCCACGGCCGCGAACCCCAGTCGAGCGCGTTTTTCAGCACGCCCGGAATCGAGCGGTTGTATTCGGGCGTGACGAACAGCAGGGCGTCGGCCGCTTCGATCTGCTGCTTGAAGCGGCGCGCCACTTCGGGATAGTCGGCGTCGTATTCCTGGCTGTAGAGCGGCAGCACGCCAATGTCGAGATATTCAAAAGTAAAATCGGCGGGGGCCAGCGAAGTCACCGCGTGGGCGAGTTGCCGATTGAATGAATCCTTGCGCAGACTGCCGACCACAACCGCGATCTTGTAGGCCATTTCGGTTTCCTCGAAAGCGCGCACGAAGCGCAGTGGAAGGAACCATCATCATAGACGCCTGCGCGTTGCGGCGATGCGCGCGCGCTCACCCGGGGCCAGCCCGATATCGGTGCCGCGTGGTTCGGCGTGGCGTTGTGGATAACCGGGGGTAGCGCGAATTTATCCACAGATTTTGGGCATAAGCTTGTGGACAACTTGCGTGGAGAGCCGATGAACACGGGCCTCGCATCGGATGCGTCTGCAGGTTAGCAAAGATGCAGATTCCATGCGTACATGGCGAGGATTGCACCTCGTCCATGCATGCGGGCATTGGCGCTCGCGATTCGCTCGCTTTTGGCGCGTGAGCAAGCCAACGCATTTATCGCAGCGATTTCAACCGAACAGCGCCGCAACGTTTTCGGGCGGGCGGCCAATCACGGCGCGGCCATCGCGTACGACGACGGGCCGCTGCAGCAGAATCGGGTGCCGCACAATTGCTTCGTAGAGCTGATCATCTGTGACGCCGGGTGTGTTGAGGCCGAGTTCCGCGTACTCGGTTTCGCCGGTGCGGATCATGTCGAGCAGCGGGCCGCCCAGCATCGCATGCAGCGCCTTCAGCTGGTCGACGGTGAGCGGCTGCTTCAGGTATTCAATCACCTCGACTGGCTCCTTCGCCTTCGCGGCGGAAACCAGCTCGTAAGCCGCGCGGGACTTGGAGCAGCGGGGGTTGTGGTAGATCGTGATCATGACGTCGAAAGTGCGAGAGAGGAGTGGTGGGTGAGTCACGGCGAGACCGGAGCATCGCTGCGATTTTACCGGGGGGCGTGTTGGCGCGCGTAGGGAGCTTCAGCCGACGAGGCCTGGCTCTCTTGCCACGGCTTGCTGCCTGTGGGTCTCGTGTATGGTCCCGCGCTGAGGTCTTCGGGTTGCGCTTGTGCTCGAAGGCGATGTGATGGGGGGATGGTGGGACTTTATGCGCATAAAGCGGTGAGGTGCGCGTGGTCATCTTTCGGTGCGCCCGTTACGCCGCCGATCGACATTGAAGGGCATCGCCGAGCGGATTCATGTGCCGCACACGACCGCCGCACGGCATCTCCATCTGTGCCCGAGCTTTATGCGCATAAACCTTGTCCGAATGGCTAATTCAGCCACGAATTACGCCAAAAATCATTGAACTAAAAAACATTCCAGGTAAAATCCCAACCTAATAGCAAAAAGGAGAATACCAATTGGCAGCAGAGATAATCGCAGTCACGCAGCAAAAGGGCGGGGTCGGCAAGAGCACGATCGCGATGCATCTCGGCGCTGCCTTCCACGAGAAGGGAAAGCGGGTTCTCGTCGTGGATGCCGACGGCCAAAACACACTGGTCCATTGGGCCAGTGCGTCAGCCGATGGTGACACCGGCATCCCGTTCCCGGTCGTCAATCTTTCCGAAGCCGGTGGCCAGATCCACCGGGAGATCAAGAAGTTCGTCAACGACTACGACGTGATCGTCGTGGACTGCCCGCCGTCGATCACGGAAAAGGTCTCGGGCGTGGTGTTGCTGGCCGCGACCGTCGCCGTCATTCCGACTTCTTCTTCTCCAGCTGATTACTGGTCGAGTGTCGGTCTCGTAAAGCTTATCCAACAGGCCCAGGTCATGAACGAAGATCTGCGAGCGGTATTCCTGCTGAACAAGACCGAAGAAAAGCGCATGCTCACCCGCGAGCTGAAGCGCGCCCTCGAAGAGCTTGGTTTTCCTCTGCTCAGAACGCAGATCCCCACACGTGAGGCGTACAAGCAGGCGATGGCATTGGGCCAGACCGTTCTGCAAATGAACGACCGCGGCGCTCGACTCGCCGCAGTGGAAGTGCGCGCATGCGCCGACGAGATTGCGGCCATGCTCCCCTGACTTTATGCGCATAAAGGACCCTGAATGAAACCCTCCCAATTCGCCAAAGGCTTTCAGGCTCGCCCTGATACGACGAGCAGCGAGAAGCGCACCGCGCTCGACCGCCTCAACGCCATCGACGGGCTCGTCCAGGACAAGCCAAAAACGCGCGAAGTTGCTGGGCGCTCGAGTCAGCCTGCGCTTGTGACTGGCCTTGAACCTGCCATCGAGCAGATTCTCGACGACGCACCCGGCCTCGAAAACGAGTCGGCCGAATACCGCACCTGGCGCATCGCGCAAGGCTATCGTCCGGGGCAGATCATCGAGTTGCCACTCAAGGACATCAAGCCGAGCCCCTTCAATCCGCGTCACTTTTATCTAAAGGCGTCGATCGCCGAACTCGCTGTCAATCTCGCGAAGCAAGGGCAGCAGCAAGCGATTCATGTGATCCCCGATTACACGGCGCCGGGCAGCTACTACGTGAGCGATGGCGGCCGTCGCGTGCGTGCCCTGAAAGAAGCGAACAAGGAAGTCGTCAAGGCAATCGTCGTCGACCTGCCGATCGGCATTCAGAGCTACAAACTCGGCTACGACCTGAACGTCCAGCGCGATTCGCAAACCGTTTTCGATAACGCGGTGGTGTGGAAGCGATTCATCGACGAAAAGCATTTTCAGAGTCAACGCGAACTTGCCGATCACCTCGGCCTCGACGAATCGACGGTGGCGGTTGCGCTATCAATCGGCAAGTTGCCGGAGTCTGTCATGCAGGAAATGGTGGCACGCCCGGACCGCTTCGGCTCGAACATGGCCTATCAGGTCGGGCGCTATCACGGCGCGCGCGGCACCGAGGCCACGCTGCGTCTCATCAACCGCATCGTGGCCGACGACCTCAGTACGCGTCAGGTGGCGGATATCGTCAAAGGCCGGGCAAACGCCCAGGAAAGCCCGAAGCCGGCTGGGCGGCAGCGCTACGCGCAACGGCTGGAGATCAAACTGGATGGAGTCGCCGTCGGTGACCTGAAGTCGTATGGCGACGACCGGCTGGAGCTACGCCTTAAAGGACTCACCAAAGATCGACGCGACGCGATACTTCAGCAGATCGAGCAGATCCTGAAGACGAAATAAAGTTGGAAATATGTCGACGGCTGCCATGGATTGATGGGCGGACCGTCGACGATAGAGAGGCAGGTTCGTTTCATGCCTCCCAATCGTCCGAACAGTCCGAACGGTCCGACAGGCCCCACCACCACCGCCCCGCATTGCACGGGGCCGGCCACTCCTGACATTCAGGCAGCGCGCGTCTGGCTCAGCGTGAACGCGAGCAGATCGCCATCGGTCGGCTCGCCCCAGGTCTTGCGCGCGAGCCAGTCAAAAAACGCGGTATCGGCCAGTTTCGATTCCAGCCCGCGACGACGCCAGTCGTCGCGCAAATGCGAGCCCAGCCCCGGCAATTCATCCGTCTCAAACGACTGACGTGCCAGTTCGCGCTCCATGTCGCCCTGCTCCTCGTAGAGCGAGCGTGCTTCCTTACGCCGATACGCCGCATATTCGTCGAGCAGCCGTGCCTTCGGATCGTCTGCCGTCACCGCTGCCGCGGCGCCGCGGCCGACAGCCGGTGTGGTGCCTGCAGCCGTCTCGACCGGCGGCGCGTAGCCCTTCTTCAACGCGTCCTTGAACAGCGCCGCGGCGCTGCGTACCGGCGGCAAGCTCGTACTGCGCATGCGCTGTTCGGTCAGCTGCAACGCGGCGCGAATGCGGTTTTCCTCGCTGTCGGCGTAAAGCGACTGTGCTTCCTTGAGCGGAATCCCGATCTTGACCATGCGGTCGACGAGCGTGCTGTCGAACACATTCGGATGCTCGTCGAGCGCGAGCATCGGCTGTTTGCGCTCCGTCACGCGAAACTGGATTTCGGCGACCCGGCGCCCTTCGCGATGCTCAATCAATTCGACGAAGATGTTCGTCACCGCGTTGACTTCGGCAATCGCAGGCCGCAGATAATCGCGCTTGAAATACTTGTATTCGCGTTTGGCTTCGTCGCCCGCTTCGGTGTCCGGGGTACCGGACAGGATCGGACGCCACCACTCCCAGGTCTCGCGCATCGTCAGATGGCTGGGGTTGGTCAGATAGCGCACGCAGATCTCGTAGAGCGCCAGCCCCGCGCTGCTGCGCAACTGACTCTGGAATTGCAGGCTCAGGCGGGCGTACTGGACCGGATCCAGCAGCTTCTTCTTGATCTTCGGCGCAAACGAGAACTCCACCCAGACCCGACGGGTTTGCGGATCCTCGAGAATTTCCGCGTCCGCAATCAGCGTGGAGATCCCCCACTTGCGGCCGGGCTTCTGGCTCGACGTGCCCTGGCTCCATTCGACCTGCACCGACACCATGCGGCGCAGGTGCTCCTTCACGAGCGCCGTATCGTTCGAATCGAACGCGGAATTGGCGACGATGTCGGACAGCAGCGCACGGTAGGTATCGCCAGACTCGTCGGCCTGCTGGGCGACGGCCAGCAGGACGTTGAACAGCTTGCGGGTCAGCAGGGTGATCTTGCCGCTCTTCGGCTGGATCGCGATCGCCTCGACGGCCTTGCGCAATTCCGCCGAGCTGGGGCTTACCACATCGGTCTTTTTCACGCGCTTCGTGGCCATGCGTCGGGTCGAGGAGAGAATTTCGCGAAAGGATACCGTCTGTGGTGATAGGCGTCTATAGGGCCGCCCTCACCATTGCCGGTGATGCGCATCTCGCGCGCCTCGCTCACCGCGACACCTTCCCGTATCGCCTCACCTTTGGCCAGACGCCCATCCGGCGGGGCGCTTTGTGTCATGCACGATCCGACCGGATGCGGCATTTCGGGCGGTGCGCCAAGGGTCGCCATCGACTCCCGTATTCGCTCACCTCAAATATTTTCATGCGGCCAGCGAAAAAGTCCGTCGAGGGTCGCGGCATCCTGGCGAGCGACCGGATGCCGCCTACAAATTCCGTGATGATGCGATCTCGCTGCAACAAGACAAGGTGCATTGTCCGGACAAAGCGATCAAACCGTCCCAATTGCCGCGGGAAAGGCTGCGCGGCACGGCGATCGAAGGCCCCATTCATCGAGTAGGCGCTGGCACGCGCCTCATGTATCCCGAAAATTCTCACCTGTCGTCGCCCTGGCCAAGCACAGCGACCCGCTCCCGAAGGCCGTCGTGGCGACTGCCACGCCACAATCGCTCCTGAAAACCCTCACCATTGCGTCGAAGTACGGTTGCGCTGCACCGTCGTGGCGCCTCCCGGAAATCCTCACCGTTCGCGGCACCGAAAAGAAAAAACCAATGGATTCCGTGACTTATCCACATGCGTCGCAGACGGAGGAAGGTAATATCGGCTCCCGAATTCGCTCACCTCAGAGGGCGGCGCGAGGTTTAGCCAAGTGGGAGTTTGCCGAAAAAACGCTCCTGTATCGTCTCACCCTCGCAGGATTCCAGGCGGGGAAAGGACCCTCCACGAGCCCGTAATCTCGGCGTCTACAGCGCAGTGAACGCCAACTCTCCCCCGAATCGGCTCACCCGCGGCAGAAAATCTGCCAAAAACCGCTCCCGGAAAGTCTCACCTTACCCATTCGGGCCGCGGCGGATGCTGCTGGTTTCGCGGCACTGCGGCAATCTCCCGAAAATCCTCACCTTGTACGCGAAAAGTCCTCAGTAACGTCCTGCGCACAAAGCGGCAGATCCGCGCGGCTCGCGTGCAGGCCCCCGTAAAAGCTCACCTCGGGACCCCAAAAGCGCCTGTTTTGCCCGATTTCGGGCTTCGGCTCCCGAAAAACTTCACCTTCAATCTGCATTTTTTCCCGATCCTTCTCACCCCACGTATTTCAGCCCCTCGATTTCGCTGAAAAACGGCACGAATCGCCGCTCCCGAATCCGCTCACCGTTGCATTTTCCGCAACATCGAGGCCGAGGCCGGCCCCACGCGATCTGCCCGGCTGGAGCCTCCCGTATCGTCTCACCCTTGCCGGGAAGTCAAGAATCTTCCCGCTCCCGAACCCGCTCACGTCCTCTCCTGCAGTGGCTCACCGGTGTTCCCGAAGCCCGCCACCCATCCGTCCCGCAAGCGCTCACCCAAGGTCCCGTAAAGCTTCACCTGATCGGCCGGAAAGCCCCGCCAAGTAAGGGTTTGCCGTGGCGTTAACGTTTTTAACCGGTATCAAGGGTGTTTACTTTTATATCTCTCAAGCAAGAATCCCCCCGCGAGCTATCCGTGATATCCACACTCCAAACCAGCCATCACGGCAAGTCCCTGAATCCGCTCGCGTGAAACAACGGATGGCAGTAGAATTAAACAAGAAATTCGCGCGTTTACAAGCGCTTATGAAACAAAGTTCGATTTGTTTCACGGAAAACCCAAGTCGATCGCCTCCCACGACGAGATGAAAGACCCCTCGATGGCCGTTTTACTGCCGCTGGCAATCTCGATATTCAAAAACGTAACAAATAGAACGTAATTTGTTATTATTCGTCCACTCCCCTGCCGAGAAGACGAATATGCGAGACCAGGACCGCCAGGCAATCCGCGAAGAAATTGAGGGTTTGCGTAAAAACGGAGCACGCAGGCAGGAACTGTCCTTACATGCCTGCAAACGCTTGTTCTTCGATTTCGAGATCAAGCCCTCGATGGCTGCCGTCCGTGAGTTGACCCAAACCGGAAGCGCCAGCGACATCCCCAAAGACATCGAGCTTTTCTGGCAGCGCATTCGCGCGACCTCCAAGGTGCGTGTGGGCGCTGGCGCGATTCCGCCCGCGCTGGAAGAGCGCGCCGGCGAGCTGCTAGGCGCACTGTTCGAGGAAGCGCTGGCGCTCGCGGGCGAAGCCCTGCAGGCCGAACGCACGGAATTCGAAGCCGGCCGCCTCAATGCCGAGCACGCAACCCGGGAGGCCGAGGCCCGGCGTTTGGCTGCCGACGAAATGCTGCAACGCAGCGAAGCGCGCCTGGAAGCGGCCTATGAGCGGGTGCGCGAACTCGAAAGCCAACTCGCCGCGGCATCCGCGCAGGGCGTTGCGGCGCATGGCAACCGTGAAGTGCTGGTACAGCGTTTGGAGATGGAAAACGAGGCCCTGCGCAAACGGGTCGAAGCGGAGCAGACCACCAACGCGGGGTTGCGCGATCGCATCGACGGCTTGCACGAGGAAATGCGCAAGAGCACCGAGCACTACGCGCAGCAGATCAAGGACGCGCTCGCCGAGGCCGAACGGCGCGTCAAGCCCATGCTGGTCGAACTGGATTCGCTGCGCTCGATGTCGTCGACCTGGCAGGCGGCCCAGCGTGATGCCAGCAAGAAGGAATTCGATTTCATCCAGCAGCTCGCGACGGCGAAGGCCCGCGCCGACCGGCTCGACGCCATACTGCGCGAACGGTCCGACGAGGTGGACGGGCTCACGCGGCAGGTCACGGCACTACGCGGGCAGCAGGGACTCGACACCCCGGTCGCGTCATTGCTTTGTTCGCTCGCCGCCGCGGGCCGGCTGGGCGCGGCCGAACTGGCGAGTCTCGGCACCGTGGTCGACGGTCACGTTGCCTTGCCAGCGCGTTGTCCAAACTGTCACGAAGGGGAACCGGAGTTGTCCGAAGTGGACGATGGCTTCGAATTCACGTGCCCGGAGTGCGAGCACACCTCGGGAACAGGAGCGTCGAAGCTTGCCGCATACGCGCGCTTCATGGCCGGCAAGCATTCGCACGAACAGGCTTGATGTGAGCTTTTACGGGAGGCGCGCACGCGCCTCCCGAACGCACAATCGCCGGCGGACGCGGCGTTTCACGCTTCGTCCGCTTGTGTTGATACATGCTGGGACGCCTCGCGTTCCGCCCACGTTTTCCATGCGCGATGGAGGCGCCCTGCGGAGATCGGCTGCAGGAAACCGAGCCATTGCCCCACCTGATCGGTATCCACGCCGCGCTCGAACAGGTCCGCCGCGAACGTATTGCGCAAGGTCTGCGGACTCGCACGTTCGGCGCGCGTTTGCGCCACGCCGGCTGCCTCCATCAATGCGTCGATGGCGCGCAGCACCGTTGCCTTGTGCATGGGGCGCCCCGAGGGCGAGCCCGGAAACACAAGTTGCCCGGGCAGTTCGGCCAGCCGGCGCGCTTCGAGCCAGGCGCCAAGCACGTCGACGGCAAATGGTGTCAGTCGCGTGACGCGCGTAAACGCCGGGTTGGCAGCTTCGATCGTGACCCACTCCGAGCCGATCGCCACGCCATCGAGCGTGAGTGCGATGGCGTCTCCCGTTTTCAGTCCGCCGCCCAGAAAGATGGCGACGAGCGCCCGGTCGCGGCGTTCGCGCCATCGCTTCGCGGCCGATGGCTCGACAAGCGGCGAGAACAGCTGGCCGATGATCGCGGCACGCTCCGCCGGCGTAAGGAAACCGGTCGGTTCGTTTTCGCGCGCGTTGCGCCATGCGGCTTCGCCGTCCTGGGCGATAAAGCGCGCCGGATTCGTAGAGGCGAGTTCGATTTCACGCACGTGATCGAGCACGCGCTCGATGAGCCGCAGGTAGCGAAGCCGTTGCGGCTTCTTCACGTCGAGGCTCGCGACAAATTCGGCGATCGTGCCCGTATCCACGGTCATGATTGTCTTGCGCTTGAGCGCGAGCCATTCGAGAAAGCGTCCCCATTGCACGCGGTAGACCTCGGCGGAAGAACGGCGCAAGTCCTGCGACGCGAGCCAGGCGTCGAACGCGGCGACGGGGTCGCGCTGCCAGTCTTGGCGTTTTTGGTCGAAGAGGTCGCGTGAAGAAGTGGAAGACGCCATTTCTATCACTCCGTTAGTTGCGTTACCCGACCATTATAGCGATAGCGGGATCATGGCTGCCGCTATTGTTCCGGCCTCGCCTGCCTGCGATCAGCCACCCCAAACCCTCGCACGCCGCACAGCGTCGTTGCGTCTTGCCCGCCGGCGCGATTCTTCCGCGCCCTGCGCGGCACGTTCGTAGGCCGAGACTGCGAACGCGAATACGGCCGGCAGCGCGTTGGATTGTCCGAAGTCGACGGTCTCGTCCGTTTCCGGCCACGCGAGGTCGCCCGGCCGCTGAAAGAGGCCAAGCATGAGGGCGTCGTGGCGGCTGGCGAAGCCGAGATCCGCAAGGGCTTCGGCCTCGATGGCATGCAGCAGGCGCCAGGTGAGCGGCACCTGCCGCGCGATATAGCGCTGCGCGATGTTGCGCACGATGTGCTCGAGGTCGCGCGCGGCGGCCTGAAAACGCAAGGCCGCCAAAGCGTGTTCATGCGGCAGTTCGGTTGGGAGGGACATCGGCGGCTCCAGTCGTACTATCACTGTATGAATATACAGTAGTCGGGCCGATCGCGCAGCCTCGTCCGTTCGGCCAGGGCGCGCGGCGAAGCGGACTGTCAGCCGTGAATGACCACCAGCAGCGCGCGCGCCTCGCCCTTGCCGGCATTGCGAATCGCATGCGGCTGGTCGGCGATATAGCGCGCTGTCTCCGCCGCCTTCAGGCGCTGTGTTGCCCCGGCCGCCTCGACCTCGATGCTCCCCTGCAGCACCGTGAGATGCTCGCGCGTGCCTGGCTCGTGCGCGGCCGACACCAGCGCCCCGCCAGGTTTGAGCGTCAGCTCGTACCATTCGAAGTGCCCAGCCAGTTCGATGGGTCCCCACACGCGCAACTGGTAGCCCGCGTCGTGGCCGTGTAGCGTCGGGATGTCGTGCGGTCCGGCCACGGCAATCGCCTCGGGCGCCTTCGGGGCGGCGAACAGCGAATCGAGCTTGACGCCGAGCGCGTTCGTCAGCCGCCAGGCCACGGCAATGGTCGGGTTCGCCTTGTCGCGCTCGATTTCCGATAGCATGGATTTCGAGACGCCTGCGGCGCGCGAGAGGTCGTCAAGTGTCAGCTTGCGCTCGGTGCGTAGCCGCTGGATCTGCTCGCCCACGCGCGGCGGCGCGGTGGCGGGTATGGCGGATGCAGACGGTGCGGTGGTGGCGGCCGATGCAGCCGGTGCCGGTGTGTCAGGAACGGTGCCCGTCGGGGCGGTGCGCGGTTTGCGGGTGCTTGCCATTCACGGCCTCATCGATTAGAGTTCGTTCGACATATCGAATTTAGGTTCGAAATAACGGAAATTTTCGCCAACGGCTGACGGCGACTATAGCAAACCACCGCAAGCCGCAGCAAACCTGCGGCACGCCGCAGCGATGTGAGGAGCACGATTCATGCGTACCCCGTATCTCGACCACTTGCGCGCGACGCTCGAGCAGATCCGCGCCGATGGCTTCTACAAGAACGAGCGTGTGATCGCCACGCCGCAGTCGGCCGATATCCGGCTCGCAGACGGCAGCGAGGTGCTCAACTTCTGCGCGAACAACTACCTCGGCCTTGCCAATGACGCGCGTCTCATCGCCGCCGCGAAAGACGGCCTCGATCGCGATGGCTTCGGCATGGCGTCGGTGCGTTTCATCTGCGGCACGCAAACCGTGCACAAGCAGCTCGAAAGCGCGCTCGCCAAGTTCCTGCAAACCGAAGACTGCATTCTCTATTCCAGCTGTTTCGACGCGAACGGCGGCCTCTTCGAAACGCTGCTCGGCGAAGAAGACGCCATCATCAGCGACGAACTCAATCACGCGAGCATCATCGACGGCGTGCGCCTTTCGAAGGCGCGCCGCTATCGCTACAAGAACAACGATCTTTCGGACCTCGAAGCCAAGCTGAAAGAAGCCGACGAAGCCGGCGCGCGCTACAAATTGATCGCCACCGACGGCGTGTTCTCGATGGACGGCATTATCGCCGACCTCAAGGGCATCTGCGATCTCGCGGACCGCTACGGCGCGCTCGTGATGGTCGACGACTCGCACGCGGTGGGCTTCATCGGCGAGCATGGGCGCGGCACGCCCGAGCACTGCGGCGTCCTGCAGCGCGTGGACATCATTACCGGCACGCTCGGCAAGGCGCTGGGCGGCGCGTCGGGCGGTTATATCGCGGCGAAGCAGGAGGTCGTCGATTTGCTGCGCCAGCGCTCGCGCCCTTATCTTTTCTCGAACACGCTGACGCCGAGCATCGCGGCCGCCACGCTTGCGGTGCTCGAGTTGATTGCGAGCGACGAAGGCGCGCAACTGCGCCGCCGGGTGCGCGAGAACGGCGCGCAGTTCCGCCGCGAAATGAGCGCGCTCGGCTTCACGCTCGTGCCCGGCGAACACCCGATCATTCCGGTGATGCTCGGCGACGCCCAGGTCGCCTCGAAAATGGCCGACGCGCTACTCCACGAGGGCGTCTACGTGATCGGCTTTTCGTACCCGGTGGTGCCCAAGGGCCGCGCGCGCATTCGCACGCAGATGAGCGCCGCACACACGTCCGGGCAGATCGGGCGCGCCGTCGAGGCGTTTGCGCGCGTAGGCAGGCAGCTCGGCGTGATTTAACAAGGATTGCGAATCAAATGAAAGCACTCGCCAAACTCGAACGCGCGCCCGGACTCACGCTCACGCGCGTGAAGAAGCCCGAAGTCGGCCATAACGACGTGATGATCAGGATCCGCAAGACCGCGATCTGCGGCACGGACATCCATATCTGGAAATGGGACGACTGGGCGCAGAAGACCATTCCGGTGCCGATGCACGTGGGCCACGAATACGTGGGCGAGATCGTCGAAATGGGCCAGGAGGTGCGCGGCTTCCAGATTGGCGACCGCGTGTCGGGCGAAGGGCATATCACTTGCGGCTTTTGCCGCAACTGCCGTGCGGGGCGGCGCCACCTGTGCCGCAATACCACCGGCGTGGGCGTGAACCGCGAAGGCGCGTTCGCAGAATACCTCGTGATTCCGGCCTTCAACGCGTTCAAGATTCCTCCCGGGATCTCGGACGATCTCGCCGCGATCTTCGATCCGTTCGGCAATGCCACCCACACGGCGCTATCGTTCAACCTCGTGGGGGAGGACGTGCTGATTACGGGCGCGGGGCCGATCGGCATCATGGCCGTGGCGATCGCGAAGCACGTGGGTGCGCGCAACGTCGTCATCACGGACGTCAACGACTACCGGCTCGGGCTTGCGCGCAAGATGGGCGCGACGCGCGCCGTGAACGTTGCGCGCGAGTCGCTGCGCGACGTGATGAACGAACTGCACATGGCCGAAGGCTTCGACGTCGGCCTCGAAATGTCGGGCGTGCCGAGCGCGTTCACGGCGCTGCTCGAGTCGATGAACCACGGCGGCAAGGTCGCGCTGCTCGGCATTCCGCCCGCGCAAACATCCATCGACTGGAACCAGGTCATCTTCAAGGGGCTGGAAATCAAGGGCATTTACGGCCGCGAGATGTTCGAGACCTGGTACAAGATGGTCGCGATGCTGCAGAGCGGCCTCGATCTCTCGCCCATCATCACGCACCGCTTCAATGTGGACGACTACGAGAAAGGCTTCGCGGCCATGCTCTCGGGAGAGAGCGGCAAAGTGATTCTCGACTGGACCGCGGCCTGAACGCGCATTGATTCGGTGAGGCTTCTACGGCGCCGCGCCCGGCGCCGGCTGCTCGAATTCGGCCTCGATGCGCACGTCGATCTCGTCGCCGACAGCGGGATACCAGCTCGTCAGACCGAACGCCGAGCGATTGAAATGGCCCGTTGCGGTGAAGCCTAACGTGGGCTGCTTTGTGAGCGGATTCGGCGCGTAGCCATTCAAGGTCACGTCGAGCGTGACCGGCTGCGTCACGCCGCGTATCGTGAGATTACCGGTGAGCGTGCCGCGCCCTTCGCCCGTGCGCTCGAAGTGCGTGCTCGTAAAGCGGATCTGCGCATAGCGCTGCACATCGAGCATCTGCGGTCCTTTCACCATGGCGTCGAGTGCGCTGACGTTGGTGTCGAGGCTCGTGGCGTCGATGGCCGCGTCGACCGTGGCCGCCTCGAGGCCGCCGGCCTGCCAGTCGAGCGTCGCCTGCGCGCGGTCGAAGCGCATGACGAAGCGCGTGTAGTGGAAGTGATCGACGTCGAACACGATGCTCCAGTGATGCGCGTCCATCGCGTAGTGCCCCGGCGGCACGTCGGCTTCCGTGCGGCTTACGCTGTGCGTGACCACGCGCAGCGGCGTGCACGCGGCAAGACTCGCTGCGCACAGCGCCACGCAGAAGGCGCGGCGCGAGCCGCGAACGAGAGGCGCAAGCGCCACGAACGGCCGGTCTTTCATTCCATCTCCCTTTGACTCGTCGACACCTGTAACAACGTTGGGCGACGTGCGTTTCTTCCGCACGATTTGCGAAGCATAGCGCGGCGGGGTCGGATCGCGGCGACACCGCGGTTTCCGATACCGGACACGCGCACATTGCGCGCCGCGCGAAACTCGGGTCTCATACGCCGATTGGAGCCCGAACGAGCGGAGAGCCGACCATGCCAGCCACGAACCACGCCGTGCGTTTTCACGCTACGCCCGTGCGCGACGTCGATGCGATGACGGCTGCCACGACGCGCTCGTTCGGGCGTCATACGCACGACCAGTACGGCATTGGCGTGATCGATCGCGGCGGCCATGTTTCGCTCAGCGATGCGGGCCAGGTCGAGGCCGTGCCGGGCGACCTCATCCTCGTCAATCCGGGCGAGGTGCACGACGGCCGGCCGCTCGATGCCGCCGGGCGCACGTGGCGCATGCTGTATTTCGAACCGCGTTGGGTCGACGCGCTGCAAGCCGACATCACGCAAGGCGACGACGCTGCCTTTGCGCTGCATGCGCCGGTAATCAGCGAACCGCGTTTGCGCGCGCTGTTCGATGCGGCTTTCACGCACGTCACCGACCGAGGCCATGACCTTTCGCAGATGGCCTTCGATGCCGCCGCGCTCGAGTTGACGACGCGGCTCGTCGAGGCGCTCGGCCACCGGCGTGCGCTCCCGCAGTGCTCACCGGCGTCGCTTGCGCGCGTGCGCGACATGATCGACACCGATCCGGCCCAGCCGTTCTCGCTCGCTGAACTCGCGCAGACGGCGGGGCTGAGCCGTTTCCAGCTCCATCGCGGCTTCCTGCGTGCGTTCGGCGTCGCGCCGCACGGTTACATCCTGCATCGCCGCGTGGCGCTCGCGCGACGCCTGCTCAAGGCGGGCCGTGCCCCGGCGCAGACCGCGCTGGCCGCCGGTTTCTGCGACCAGAGCCACCTGAACCGCGCGTTCGCGCGACAGTTCGGCGTATCGCCGGGGCGTTACCGGCTCGCGCGCGCGGCATGAATCGCACGCGCGTCAGGCGCTGACGCACAACGATCCAAGACGGCGCGTCGTGGTGAGCCTATACAGGCGTATCACCACGAGGAGCGCTTCATGTCGATACGATTGCTGTCGCGCGAAAACGCGCAGCGCTTGACCCTCTCCCCCCGATCCGTCGCGCAGTCGCCGCAGGCGCAACTGACGGCGGCCATGCTCACCGTAGGCAGCACGGTCATTGCGAGCAAGGCCATCGGCGCCGGGCTCGATCCGCTGCCCGCCACCGCGCTGCGCTTCGGGATCGCGTTGCCGGTTTTTCTGCTGCTCATGCGTCTCACCGGTACGGCGTTTCCGCGTCCCGGCCTGCGCGACGCGCTGCTGCTCGTCGCACAGGCTGCCATCGGCAGCGTCGGCTATACGGTCTTGCTGATCGCGGGCACGCAGCGGACTTCGGCGAGCGACGCCGGAATCATCCTCGGCACCCTGCCAGCCGTTTGCGCGTTGACGGCGGCGCTCGTGCTCGGCGAGCGGCTGCGTGCAGGCACGCTCGTTTCGGTGACGGTCGCGAGCCTCGGCGTGGCGATGGTCACACTCGCACCCGGGGCGCATCGCGAAGGCGCACGCTCGCTCACGGGCGACGCGATGATCCTCGGCGCCGTCGTGTGCGAAAGCCTGTTCGTGTTGCTGAACAAACGGCTTTCGCGGCCGTGGCCGCCGCTTGCGCAGGCCGGCGCGATGACGGGAATCGGTTTCGTCGTGTCGGGCTTGTGTGCGCTGCCGGGGTGGCTTGGCGCGGCCCACGCCGTGCCGCTGAACGCCGTGCTCGGCGTGGCGTATTACGCGCTCGTGCCGACCGTGGGCGGATTCTGGCTCTGGTACGCAGGCGCGGCGCGCGTGCCGGGCGGCGAGGCTGCGGTCTTTACTGCGGTGGCGCCGGTGTCGAGTGTGGCGCTTGCCACGATGCTGCTCGGCGAGCCGCTTACGCTCACGCGCGCGCTGGGCCTCACGCTGGTCGTGGCCGCCGTGTTCGCGCAATCCGGGCGCGCGCTGTGGGATCGCATAAGCACCCAGCGCGGCGCGCGCGACAGCAAGGTCTCTTGACTTGGGAGAATGATCGTTCTACATTGCTGGGATGGGAGAACGATCATTCTCCCGCTGATCTTCGATATTCCGCCGCAATCGCTGAACAGGCCCTGGCCATGAGCCCGCACGCAGTAACGAACCCCGAAGCAAACTCAGACACAGACGCGCCGCAGGCCGACGCGCGCGAGCGCCTGCTCGATGCCGCCGAGGCGTTGATCTACGCGGGCGGCATTCACGCAACGGGCGTCGATGCGATCGTTCGCGCGGCGGGTGCGGCGCGCAAGAGTTTCTACACGTATTTCGAATCGAAGAACGCGTTAGTGGCGGCTGCGCTTGCGCGGCGCGACGAGCGCTGGATGCGCTGGTTCGTCGCCGGCACGCTCGCACACGGGCGCACGCCGCAGGCACGCCTTGCCGGCATGTTCGACGTCTTGCGCGAGTGGTTCGCGTCCGAAGGCTTCCACGGCTGCGCGTTTCTCAACGCCGCCGGCGAAATCGCGTCGCCCGACGACCCCGTGCGCGTGGTCTCGCGCGAGCACAAGGCGCGCCTGCTCGACTTCGTGTGCGAACAGAGCGATGCGTGGGCCGCGAGCGTCGGCGCAGATCGCCGGACCGCCGCACGCCTCGCGCGCCAATGGCTGATCCTGATCGACGGGGCGATCGGCGTGGCGCTGGTCAGCGGCGACGCCGATGCGGCGCTCGACGCACGTGCGGCCGGCCGATCGTTACTCGCCGCCCTCGCACCGAAAAGCGGTTCCGATTTCCAAAACCGATCCCCATCGCGCGCACCGTCCCGGCGCGCCGCCCAACGCAAGGAGCAAGACCATGAGTGATTCGCCCGAAGTGCGTCCGCCGCTGCCGCCGTTCACGCGCGAGAGCGCCATGCAGAAAGTGCGCGCAGCGGAAGACGGCTGGAACACACGCGACCCGCAACGCGTTTCGCTTGCGTACACGCCGCAAAGCGTGTGGCGCAATCGCGCCGAGTTCGTGACGGGCCGTGAGGCCATCGTCGGATTTCTCACGCGCAAGTGGGCGCGCGAACTCGACTATCGCCTGATCAAGGAGCTATGGGCGTACACGGACAATCGCATCGCGGTGCGTTTCGCCTATGAATGGCGCGACGATTCGGGCAGCTGGTTCCGCTCGTATGGCAACGAGAACTGGGAATTCGACGCGAACGGCCTGATGGCGCACCGTCACGCATCGATCAACGACCTGCCGATCCGCGAGGCGGATCGTCTCTATCACTGGCCGCTCGGGCGCCGTCCCGACGATCATCCGGGCCTCTCCGACCTCGGCCTCTGACGCATCGCTTTCATCGGGACGACTCGCTACGCTGGCACCATGCCGGCGGCGAGCGAGTTGCCCGATCCGAGCCTGGACTCCATTGCGCACGCATCGGGTTGCGGTACAGTTCGTCATTCACCGCGAACCAGCAATCAGAAAACCGACGATCCCCGGGGGGGATCGGCGCAAGCAAGGACGGAGAGCCCATGCGGTTTTGGCAGAAGCAAGGTGGCGCAGCAATCAGAACGACAACGACGGCGACAAGGCAAGCGAAGGGAAGGAAACGCGGCGCGGCGGCTGCCCTGCTGCTCTTGCCGCTGCTGATCGGCACGGCGCAGTCGGCGCACGCGGCGAACTGGTGTAGTTCGGGCCTGTGGGTCGATGCGATGGTGGGCTCGTACCACATCCATCCCGACAAGGACTTCGAACAATTCAACCCGGGCCTCGGCATCGAATGCTGGCCCGGCGACACGTGGGCGCTCACGGCAGGCGGTTTTCGCAATTCGTTGCGCCGGCCCTCTTATTATGGCGGCGCAGTGTGGGCGCCTGAGTTTCTGCACTGGGGCTTCGTGCGGCTCGCGGCGATGGGCGGCATCATCTCCGGCTACAACTATGGCAACTGGGGCCTCGGCCACGACCATACGATCGGGCCCGTGGTCGCGCCTATCGTGATGGTCGCGTACAAGCGCGTGGGCGTGAATTTCATCGTCATCCCGCCGATACCGTCTGACGATCTGCCGTTTACCATCGGGTTTCAGTTGCGATTCAAGTTTTAGGGCTGCCAGGATCCACATCCAGCGTCCTCCCGCAAACTCTCACCTTTGCTGTTAACCTGACGCCCTTGTCATATTGGCGTCAGTGGCGTGCCACGGCCTGACCCTAAGATACGAACCTTCGCTTCACCGGCGCGAAACGTGACGCGCTATCCAAGTCAGAGGAAAAGAATGAAGAAGTTCACACGCATGCTGATCGCCGCGGGCGCACTGGCCATGAGCGCGGGCGCCATGGCTGCCGCGGCGCCTGAGCCTGCCTGGTTGCCCGCAACGGCAGCCGCAAGTTTGCAGAATGCGAGTGCGATCGTCGAAGGCGCGCATGGGTCGAACGTGAAGTCGACGCTTTATGTCTTTATGGACCCAAACTGTATTTACTGTCACCTGGTGTGGAAAGCGCTGCAACCGTATGAAGCGGTCGGCCTGCAGGTGCATTGGATTCCTATGGGCTTTCTGAAGCCCGATTCGGCCGGCAAGGCGGCCGCGCTGCTGGAAGCGAAAGACGGCGCCGCGCTGCTCAAAGAGCTGGAAACGCACTACTCGGAGAAGGACGAATCGGGCGGCATCGCCCCGCTCGCGCACATTCCCGACACCGACAAGAACAAGCTCGACAACAACATCAAGCTCTTTCAGGACCTCGGTTTCGACGGTACGCCTACGCTTGTTTATCAGGGTTCGGGCGGACGCTGGGCCAATGTCAGCGGCTTGCCGAAGCTGGACGACCTGCCGGGCATGCTGAATCTGCCGGCGCAACCGATCACCGATGCCGAGCTGCAGAAGTATCGTTGAGCGCGCGCGGCGGTGAGTCATTCACCGCATCGTGAGTTCACCGATACAACGATAGGTGAGGAGTTCCAGGAGTCGAACGCCGCGTGCTCCTCCCGAAAAGCCTCACCTTTGCTCTCGCGAGCCGGGTTTCAGAACTGGTAATCGGGATTCTTCGGATCGAATGCTTCGTCGTCGAAGGACTTCGGCGTGATGCTGTCGATGACGATTTTCTCGAACATCTGGCCGTCCTCGCCGTAGGCTTCGACGGTGCGGAAATACGGATGCCGCAGGTCGAGCCCGAGCGTCTGCTTTTTCGCGTAGAACTGCGGCTTGCCGCTCGGCGAAACGTAGGTCAGTGCCACCACTCGCACGCCGTCTATCGTTTTTGCCTCGACTTGCGGCTTGTATGGCGCGCCTGCTTCGACGTACTTCTTCGCGTCGGTCATGAACTGGCTCACGATGAATTCGGTGCCGAGATCCGTGATCTTGTGATTCGACTGCGAGCGGGCGAGTGTGCCGTCGAGCGCGGTCCACATCGGCATCACGCCGAGCAGGCCGCCGAGGTGTCCGTACATTTCGTCGCCGCGCTTCGAGGCGTCGTAAACCACCTCCTCGCCCGAATGATCGCCGTCGGGCAGCCACTTCGCGTAGATGCGCAGCGGCTCGTGCTCCAGCTTCACGAGCATGTGCGCGGGCTTCGCGGGCCACTTGCCGTTCAGGCGCTCCCAGCGCGACAGCACGAATTCGTATGAGGGATAGCCTGCCGGGCCGAGCTTGACGAGCGTGGGCACGACGAGCGGATCGAATGCTTCGAAGAGCGCGGTGAGCTGCGCGTCGTCCAGCTTCGTGAGCGTGTCGTTCTTCTGCGCGCGCTGCAGCCAGCGCACCTGCTGATCGACGCTGAGTTTCGCGACTTCGGCGGCGGGCGCTGCGTGTTGCGAAGCGTTGCCTGTTTCTGCGTCCTCGCCCTGCGCGAACGCCGTGGCGCTGGCGAGCACGAGTGCGGCGCACGCGACGAGTGTGCGTGCTTGAGGATTATTCATTTCCTGTCTCCCTTGACGAAGGCTTGCGGCCCACCCATTCGCACGTAGCCGACGCAATTTTCAGCTTCGCGATTTCCTCTTCACCCGCGCATGCTGCGTGAAGAGGTCGCCTGGGGCGCGGACGGATTGCCCAGCACGCCCGGTGCGGTCGAACCGGTCTCCGCGCCCGGCTGAGCCGCTTCGATCGCGCGCACGTCGCTTGCATGCACCGCGCCGGCAAGCGCGCAGAGCAGCCAGTCGTAGGTCGTGGACGGCGCGGTGACGGGCAGCATATGGCCGCCGCTCACCACCTTGAGCGTTACCTGGCTCGTGAGGTGACTAAGCGTCTCGCCATGGCGGGTCCAGTCGAGCACGGCGTCGTCGCGTCCAAGCAATACGTCGACGGGCACGCTCAGTTGTGCATAGCGTTGCTCCATTTGCGCGAGATCGTCGGCGTCTTCAATCGCAACGAGGTCGGCCGAGGCGTGGTAGAAGCCGCTGGGGCGCAGGCTCAGCAGTCCGCCGCCGCGAGTGCGGAAATCGCCCGGTACCGCCTCGGGCGCGAATACCTGCTTGAGGACGGCGGCGCTGGTAGCGAGTCCGATGGGCGTAGCGAACGTGCGCGCCACGAAGCGGCGCACGGCGTGCGAACGCAGCACGAGCGCGCGGAAGGCCCTGGGCACCTCGGTCTGTACATGCGTGAGCGGCGCGATCAGCGCGAGCCGCGAAACGGCGTGCGGATGATCGAGCGCCACGGCCAGCGCGATCGCACCGCCGAGCGAATGCCCGACGAGCACCGGCGATTCGAGCCCCAGTGCTTCGATGAAGCGCGCGACCGTGCGCGCCTGCGCGCGGATGTTCGCCGACGCGTGCGGCCCGCGTGTGGAGTAGCCGGAGCCCGGGCGGTCGACGAGTATCACGCGATGTTCGCGCGCGAGCGCCCGCAGGGGCAGCCACGCGAAGTTGCGCATTTGCCCGCTCAGGCCGTGAACGAACACAATGGGCGGTCCGCTGCCGTATTCGACGTAATGAATGCGGTCGCCATCGATGTCGATCAGTTGGCCGTCCATCGGCACGGCCGCTTCGATGCGGCGCGCGGCGCGTCGCGAAAATGCGGCGAGCGCAGCGCTTGCTGCGGCGAGGGCAACGCCGGCGGCAACGACCGCGGCAGGCAGGGCAAGGGGGGGCACGGGCGGTCCTCTATGTGCAGGTTGGGTTCGAGGTCTTATGCGCGTCGCGAAACTACATGGCGAAACGCATGAAGCGCACCGCGCATGACGCGCCTCACACTGCGCGCGGCGTCCCCGCCGGATGCAGCGGCACGCGGCGCGGGGCGGCGCGCGAGGCGTACTGCGCGTTGGTATCGTCGATCTGCGCAACGAGGCTGTCGATGCGCGCGAGATGCCGCCGGTTGTCGTGATCCCACGGATGAAAGCCGGGCCTGAAAAAACGCAGCCATTCGAGTGCGATACCGGGAAAGACGCCGTGACGCGGCCCGTAGAGAAACTTCACGAGCTTCCATACGCCGCGCACCTTGCCCTGGTGGCGGCGGTGCGCGCGCAGGAGCGCGAGGTGATAGTCGAACACGATGAGCCAGAAGAGTGCCGTGGTGGCGAGCATCGTACCGGTTCGCATGAGATAGCGCCTGATGCCCGGCTCGATCACGATATTCCAGACGTCGAACGAGACCGACTTGTGCTCGGTTTCCTCCAGCGCGTGCCAGAGCCACATCTGCTTGTAGCCTGCCACCGAGCCTTCGATGCGCGTGCCCGTATCGGCGAGCAGCAGGTCGGCGAGCATGGCCGTGTAGTGCTCGAGCGCGACGGTTTGCGCGAGTTGCAGCGAAGGCGGCAACACCTTGCGTGCGAAATTGAGGATGGCCCACAGCCGCTTGTCGAGCTTGTGCGCGGGCAAGCCCGCCGCCTGCAGCAAGTCGTTGTACTCGACGTGTTCGCGCGTGTGCATCGCCTCCTGGCCGATGAAGCCCATGACCTGCTTCTTGAGTTCGGGGTCCTCGATGCGGTCGCGATAGTGCCGCACCGAATCCATGAAGAAGCGCTCGCCCGCGGGGAAAAGCAGCGAAAGCGCGTTGAAGAAGTGAGTGACAGGCACGCCCTCGACGTGCCAGTCACAAGCCCTTTCGGGCGGTAATGCGAAGCGGATGTCGCGCCGTATCGGCATCATGTTATGGCTCCCTGTTGTGTGCCTGCTGTTATTCACTGCGTGGCGGCGGACCCGCGCGCGGCGCGGCGGCGCGACTTCGCGGCTTCGCGCCGCGCGCTCATCACGACCAGTGCCTGGTAGGCGGCGGGCAACGTGCGCGCGAGCCAGTCCGCCGCGCGCGCGTCGCGGCCGATCAGCACGCGCCGCGCGTTGCGCTTCACGCCGCTCAGGATGGCGCGGGCTGCGTCGTCGGCGGTGGTGATGAAGAACTTCTCGAAGTCGTCCTTGCCCTGCTGCTCGCTCGCCACCATGAAGCCCACCATGTTGTGCGCCACGCGGCTCGACTGCGCGATGTTCGTGCGGATGCCGCCCGGATGCACGCAGGTCGCGGACACGCCGCAGCGCATCATGTCGAGTTCCTGACGCAGCGCTTCGGTGAAGCCGCGTACGGCATATTTGGTCGCGTTATAGCCGCCCATGCCTGGTTGTGCGAAGAGACCGAACACGCTCGACGTATTGACGATATGCCCGTCGCCGCTTGCTTTCAGATGCGGCAGAAATGCCTTCGTGCCGTGCACGACGCCCCAGAAGTTGATATTCACGATCCACTCGAGGTCGCTGTACGCCATCCCTTCGATGGTGCTCGACAGCGCGACGCCCGCGTTGTTGAAGACGAGATTGATGCCGCCGTGCGTGGTGGCCGTCTCGTCGGCCCATGCGAATACGGCGTCGCGCTCGCTCACGTCGAGCACGCGCGTGCTGACGCGCGCCGAGGGGGCCAGCGCGCTCACGATGCGAGCGGTTTCCTCGAGCGCTGGGGCGTTTCGGTCTGCGAGCGCGAGGTGGCAGCCGGCGCCGGCAAGCTGGAGCGCAAGCGCGCGGCCCATGCCGGAGCCGGCTCCGGTGATGGCGGCGACCTTGTTGTCAAAGCGTTTCATGGGCGGGCTCCGGGTGGGGCGATTGCGCCTGTTCAGGCGGCCTCGGTGGGCTGCGTGGCGACGACGAGCGGCGTTTCGTGCTGCGCGGCGTGCGGTGCGCGATAGACCTGGTAATCGGCGAGGGAGAAGTGCGCCGTGGCGCGGCGAAAGCGCCAGGTGAAACCGGGCCACAGCGTCGTGTTCCTGCCGTTGCGCGGGTCGAGATACCAGCTCCTGCAACCGCCCACCGACCAGATCGCGCGGCCAAGCTTGTTCTGGATGCGCTCGTTGTAGCGCGCTTCCACACAGGGCCGCACCTCGATCGAATCGGCGCGGTCGTCCCTCATGGCGGCGAGCGCGCCGAGTACATACTCGATCTGCGATTCGATCATGAACACCATCGAGTTGTGGCCAAGACCGGTGTTCGGGCCGACCAGCATGAAAAAATTCGGATAACCAGGCAAGCTGGTGCCGAGGTAGGCGTGCGCGCCGTTGCGCCAGGTCTCGACGATATCGATGCCGCCGCGGCCCACGATCGTGCCCGGCGGGAATGGGTCGGCCACCTGAAAGCCGGTGCCGTAGATCAGGCAATCGACCTCGTGATGCACGCCGTCGGCGGTCACGACGCCGGTGCGGTCCACACGCTCGATGGCGTTCGTCACGACCTGCACGTTCTTGCGCGAGAGCGCCGGATAGTAGTCGTTCGAAATGAGCACGCGCTTGCAGCCGATCGTGTAGTCGGGCGTGACCGCTGCGCGCAGTTCGGGATCGGGCACCTGGTGGCGGATATGGCGCAGCGCGAGCTTTTGCACGTTCTTCATGAGCGCGGGATGCACCGCGAAGCCGAGCACGCGCATTTCGAGCAGCCAGTAAAGGCCTGCGCGCGCGAGCGCCTGCGTGAAGGGCAGCGTGCGGAACAACCATTGTTCGAAACCCGAAATGGCGCGATCGGGCTTGGGCATGATCCACGGCGGCGTGCGCTGGAACAGCCAGAGTTGCGCCACGCGCGGCGCGATCTGCGGCACGAACTGGATAGCGCTCGCCCCCGTGCCAATGACGGCGACGCGCTTGCCTTCGAGCGCATAGTCGTGGTCCCAGTGCTGCGAGTGGAAGGTCTTGCCTTCGAAGGTGTCGAGTCCGGCGATCGCCGGCAACGCGGGGCGCGAAAGCCCGCCCATGCCCGAGATCAGCACGCGCGCGGTGACGCGCCGGCCGTTGGCGAACGCAATGCGCCAGCAATGCGCCGCCTCGTCCCATGTCGCGTTCGTGAGTTCGTGCCCGAAGTTGAGCCACGGAACGAGCCGGAAGCCATCCACGCAGCGGTTCAAATAGGCGCGGATCTCGGGCTGCGGCGCGAACATGCGCGTCCAGCGCGGATTGGGTGCGAACGAGAACGAGTACACGTGCGATTGCACGTCGCAGGCGCAACCGGGGTAATGATTGTCGCGCCAGGTGCCGCCCACGGAGTCGGCCTTCTCGAACACCGCAAAGTCCTGGTTGCCGCTTTGCAGCAGACGGATCGCCATGCCAAGGCCCGCAAAGCCAGTGCCGATGATGGCGATGCCGAGCGGGTCGCTTGTACGGGCGGGTGCGTTCATCCGGGGCGTCTCCCTGTTGTCGATCCATTTATCACTGTGACATTGATGGATGTAAACATAGAAGGATCTACGCCAATACGCAAGGGGCTAGACTCCGCGCTCTAACAGATGAATACCCGTCTGGGCGCAAGGGGACACGAGCGCGCGAAAGGCTGCCTGGCGGGGCCTTTCGCGCGCTCTGCGAAGCAAGACGAGGAGGGTGGGCGGGCGTGCTTAACGCTTCTTGAGCGCGGTTTTTTTCGCGGGGCGAGCCGATTTTGCCGCAGCCGGCGCGCGTGCGGCGCTCTTGCGAGGCGCGGATTTGGGCGCGCGCTTCTTCGCGGCGCCGGCGGGCACGGGAGCGGCCGAAGGCGTGGCTTCGCTCGCACGTTCGCGGCCGAGCGTCTTGTCGAGGATCGTCGCGACCCGGCCGCCCAGGTAGTCGCTCGACTGCTCTTCGAGCGCGCGCAGGATCTCGTGTTCGACGAACACCGTGGAAAGCGGCCGCAGCCGCCAGATTGCGTCGACGAGCGCGGGCATGTCCGTGGCGGGCGGCAGCGCGCCCCGATCGTAGCGGTCCAGATGGCGCACGACCATTTCCACCAGCACGCGCGCAATGGCGTCGAAATGCGGACGCGCTTCTTCGAGCACATCGAGCAGCTCGCGCGCGGGAATGCCCTCGCGCACCGTTGCGGCCGCTGCGTCGAGCATGCCTGGATTGCGCGAGACGAACGACAGCCCCTGGCGTTCGAGCAGGCCGAGATCCGCAAGACGCGAAAGGCTGCTCGGCGCTTGCGGCCCGAACAGCTTGATCAGCTGCGGCAGCGAATACGTTTTTGGCCGCGCGTGTGACCATGGACCGCCAATCGCATTCTCCAGGCCGAGGATCGAGCGCAGATCGCCGCCGTCGTCGATCGCCAGGATGAGATCCTGAATGTTGGCGAGCGTGTAGCCGCGTGCGAGCAGATGGTGAATGAGCTTGAGCCGCGCAACGTGCGAGTCGTTGTAAATACCTACGCGCCCGCGCTTCTCGGGCGGCATGAGCAGGTCGCGGTCCTGATAGGCGCGCACGTTGCGCACCGTCGTGCCCGCCACGCGCGCGAGTTCGTCGACGGTGTATTCGCTGTCGGTGACGCGCTCGGGCGCGGAATCGGTCACGGAGGCTTTGGGCGTTTTCGGCATGCTGCGATTTTAGCGCGAGCTGCCCGGCACGCGCGAGCGCGCCTCGGCACATGCTCAGGTCCGTACCCGGGTATGGCGTCCCGCCCTTACGCGCATGCGCCGCATCGCCGTTGCGCCGGCCCGGCACGCCCCTAGAAGCGATAGGAAAGTGCGAGGAATGAGATGATCGGATCGGCCTTGAGGTTGGCCCGGCTCACGCCAGGCTCGCTGCCGTCCGCTGCCTTGACGATTACCGAGGACGTCGTCTTCAGCGGAATATAGGTGACCGACGCAACGATGCCCAGGTGCTTCGTGACGTTGTAGGTGGCCCCGAGGTTGAAAACCGGCGACCACGACGACGACGCCTTCGCGCTGATCTGCGTTTGCCCGGCCTTGCCCGCGCCCGCCGCGAGCACGGCACCGAGGTCGTCCTGGGTGGCCTTCACGAAGTTCGGATTGAGCTGGATGTCCGAGAACCAGTTGTACGACACGCCGATACCGAGGAATGGGCGGAATTTCGCATCGGCGTCGCGAAAGTAGTACTGGAAGATCAGCGCCGGGCTCCACTGGCGCACGCTGCCGACAATGGGATTCGTCGCCGGATCGCTGAGATTCTGGCTGCCGAGCGCGCCCGCCGGTCCCGGCGGCTTGATCGTGCCGTGACCGTAGAGCTTGAAGGTGGGCGGTACGCCCGCCACGGTCGTTAGCGCGATATGGTCCGTGAAGAAGTGGCTGATGACGAGGCCGACCGTATCCGCATCCGATGCCGAAAGCCCCGTGCCCGCCGAAGTGAACGAGCTGGGCAGCCGCAGCGGCGTGTTGATCGGCACGGGCGCGACGTCCGTGGTGAGCGGCGTGCTCGAATTCTGCGTCGTGACGTGAAACCAGCCGAGTGCGACGACGTTGTCGCCGGCATGCTGCGCATACGCGCTCGCCGACAGCCCGGCGGTCAGCGCCGCCATTGCCATGCGTCTCATGATGTCCCTCCCAGGTGCGGGTGTGCCTTACCCGCGCGCGGCGGCGCGATGCATGCCTCGGGATGCCCGGCATGCGTCGTTCGCCTTGGCTGCGTGCGCCTTTGTGGCCCGGCCGTCGCCGCACTGCGCGACGGCCGGGAGTGGCCACCTCGTGAATGACGCGGTTCGCCGCGCCGTTATTGTTCGACGGTTCCCTTCGTGATCCTTATTGAACGAACGCGCCAGCCGTGAAGTACGGGTTCGATGGCGTCGTCATGTCGAGATAGCCGAACACGCCCCCCGTGAAGATCATCTTGCCGGTGGGTGTCGTGCCGGTGGACGCGCCCACGTGCGTGGTCGTCACCGTGCCCGGTACGGTCTGGGCGAAACTCAGATCGAGCGCCGTGGCGAGCGCGGCCTGCGAGGCGTTGAACGGATCGAGCAGCGTGGCTTGCGTGCCTTCCAGCGCGAGCGTGCGATAGTCGAACTGGCTGTCCACGCCGATGTACTCGCCGTTCTGCGAGCCCAGCGCGATGGCCGATTGCGGCGCGAGCACGGAGATGCCCGATTCGTCGTCGGCCACCGGGCCCGTTGCGCCGCTTTGCGGATCGACGCCAATCTGCGGATACGCCACGCCGGTGCGCACGAGCACGGGCACGAGCTGGCCGCGCAGCTTCCCGACGATCATGAAGCCTTTGGCGGCCGGCTCCGTGGTGACGAGCGTCGGCTTGACCTGCCCCTGGAAGTGATCGGTTTCGAACGCGCCGCTGCCATCGGCCGACTGCGCGAAGTTTGTGCCGGGCTGCTGGCAATTGCCGGCGTTTGCGCCCGTGTTGTCGCATTCCGTCCAGGTGCCGTCGGCGTTGATCGTGATCTTCGCGTCGACCGCAGCGGGCTGGAAGTTCTGCGAAGGCACCTGGTGATAGCCGAGCTGGCTGTACGTGCCGGCGACGTTCGCGAGATTCGTTTCGATCGCCGAGAAGCCGATGAACGGGTAGTACGGGAACGTCGTGTCCGGCACGACGCCAATACCGCCCGAGCCCTTGTACGCGATCTCGGCACCCGGAATCGTGCCGCCCGCCACACCTTCGCCAATGAATACGCGCGCAGGGCGGTTGGGATCGAGACTCGCGCCATTCAGGCGGAACGCGCACTGGTTGAGCTTCGCCGTGGGGAGGCCGGTTTCCGCCGTCAGCGTGCCGGTGGCGACCTGGCCTTTGCGGGTGGGCGTCACGGTGCCCGTGGTCTGCGGGATCGGCGACTCGACATAGGTGATCTGCCAGGTCATTTTGGCCGTGTCGAGCTGCAGCTTGACGAGTTCGCCGTCGCCGCCGCCGCCGGTGTACACCGTGCTGTAGTCGAGCGAGGTGGGGCAAAGCGCCGCTTCCACGAGCGGCGGGCTACTGCTGCTGCCGTTGCCGCCACCGCATGCGCTGAGCGCTGCGATCATCGGTGCGGCAAGCGAGAGCGCCGCGAAAAATTTCCATTTCATACCGCGTCTCCAGAGTCCTGTTGTTGTTGCCGATGACGTCAGCTAGTCATTCGTAGTACGAAGTTATGGCGGTCGCGACAAATCGGACTGCCATGACCGCGTGATGGACTACTGTGGCTGGATCAGCGCACCGACACCAAAGTAAGGCTGATTGGGCGTGGCGCTGTTCGCCGAACTGGCCGTGACGCCGCCGTTCTCCTCGCCGTTGATGAAGATGCCGTAAAGGCCGCTCACCGCAATCAGATTGCCCGCTTTGCCCTGGGTATCGGTTACGCCGATCAGGCCGGGGTGCGTCTGCGTGTAGTCGAGCGTGAACTGGCTTTGCGTCGTCATCGTCGAGGGCTTGAGGAAGCCGGCCTGCTGGCCGTTGATCAGCGTTGCTGTGTAGGCGAAATTCGAGTCCGCGCCAATGTAGCTGCCGTCGAACGCGCCCGACGTGAGCGTCGTGGCGGGCGCGAGCAGCGCGATGCCGGACTCGTCGTCCACGGCGATCTGGTTGCTCAGGCTGAGGGTTTCGTTCACATAGCCGGTGCGTACGACCACGGGCACGATGGCGCCGTTGAGCTTGCCGAGGATGAGGTGCCCCACGCCGCCCTGGCGGCTCACGATGACGTTGTTACCGAGGCTCAAAGGGAACGGCAGCGGTGTCGGCGTCTCTATCTGCGGTGCGTCGGCGCTGTCGAAATAGTTGCCGCTCGTGCTCGCCGTCCATACCTTCGCAGCGGTTGCGCAACTCGTGTTGGTCGCGCCGCCTGGCACGCTGCAATTGCCGCTTGCGTCGTACTGCTCCTGTGTCACCTTCGCCGCCGGCGCAAAACTGCTGGAAGGCAGGATGTGATAGAGCAGCGCGTTATACGAGCCTTTGAGATCGGCGAGGCTCGTGCTCACCGACGAGAAGCCGATGAACGGATAGAAGTCGAACGTGCGCGGCGCGACGCCGCTGAAGAGCAGATTCGCGGTGGTGTCGCCGTCAATGTTCACGGTCGCGCCCGGAATGCCGCCGCCTGCCACGCCAAAGCCGACATAGATCGTGGGCGGGTTGCCGGCGTTGTACGCCGTGGTGTAGGTGCTGCCGTTGATCGTGCCCGTGCCCGCCTGCAGCTGGAACGCACACGTGACCTGCGCCGCGGTTGGCAGCGAGCCGGCGGGCGGATGCTGCACGGCACCCGTGATCGTCAGGCCCGCACGCGTGTTTTGCACCGAACTCGCGGCCACGGGAATGGGCGAGGCGAGAAACGTGAGCTTGTACGTCATCTTCGTCGGGTCGATGTTCAGGCTCACGACTTCGCCACTGCCCGCACCGCCCAGATACGTGTTCGCCGCGATGTCCGCAGCGGCGGGACACAGCGCCGTGGCTGTGGGTGCGCTGCTGGGCGGGCCCTGGTTCGCGCATGACGAACCCGAGCATTGCGCCGGGGTGATGGGTGCCGGATTACTGGCGGTACCTCCACCGCAGGCGACCAGCAAAGGGGTCGCGGCCGCGGCCAGCATCAAGCTGCTGCGGACAATGCTCTCCAACATTTGTCTGCCTCCCTGTTCGTATTTATGCGCAGAAGATTGGATCATGACATTGACCACTGTCAATTGAACGAACCGTCTAAAACGCGTGACGAGACCGCTCCTGCCCGATGCTTCGCGGTTTGCGCGCGCAGCAAGCGGGGTTTTTCCCGAGGCCGCCGCGCCCGCGCCGTGCGCCCGTGCGCAATTGGCGTGCCTGAAAGCGCCTCGTTGACATGTCATCGCGATTCGTTGCGTGCGCGACGGTCGCTGAAAGGCAGAGGAAAGCCAGGGATGGATTGGCATTGGCCCATCAATTAATTCGGATTACAGATGAATATGCGTGCGCCGTTCGAGGGTGAGGATATTCGGGAGCGGGCGTCGTGCGGCAGCGCTGAATGGCTCACTGCGGTGTGCACCGCCCGGTTTGTCGTCGCACCGTTTCGCACGTCGGCGGCCAGGTTCAGGTCCATGTAGCGTGCATTACGCAATCCAGAGGTGAGTGTTTTCGGGAGCATGAACGCAATGCGTTCCATTGCTGCGCCGCGGCAGCGTCGCCTCGGGCGGGTCGTGATTCGCGGTATAGTCATTCGTGACAAGAGGCCTCGTTGTGCGCCCTGCACTTCACCGCCGCCGCGTTCGAGCGGTCTGCAACGGAGTTTTCCATGGGTATCCTGGACAGGCTTTGGCCGCGCGCCCGCGCGAAGCAGGTGCCGGAATCGCCGCAAATCCAGACGCTGATCGAGCGTCTGCTCGTGCTCACCCCTACGCTCAAGCTGGTGCCCGAGTGGCGCGAGCGGCTTGCGCCCGCGCTCGCGCAATCGGTCACGTATGTGCGCGACGTGGTGGACCGCATGCCGCCCGCGCGCGAAGCGAGCGCCGCCACGTGGTCGAGCGACCCCTATATCCACGCGTTTTTCGCCGCACCCGACGAGGTCGGCCATGTGTTGAGCCGCTCGCCTGAACTGCATGCCTGGTTCGAGAGTCATCCGCTTGCGCGTGAGACTTACGCGGTGCTCGGCATGGCCCTGAACGAGCGGCGCGCCTTCGGTGCCGAGCAGCATGGCGACGAGGTGCACACCGATGTCATGCAGACGACGTTGAGCTTCGACGACCATCAGGTGCGCGTGTGCGCCGAAACCGAAAGCGATCTTCGCGAGCAGATCGTGCAGCGCGTGGTCGAACAGATCGCGCTGGCAGGCCTCGAGCAGATCGGCGCTGACGAGTCGCGCCGCGAGCTGCTCGAACAGGAGCGCGCGCTGCTCAGAACGCGCCTGCAGCTGCTCACACGTCAAGGCGCGGGGACGCAACGCATGCTGGGCGAGCACGCCGCGCAAAACGTTGCCGAAGTGGCCAAGGTCGAGGCACAGATTGCGCAGAACGAGAGTGAGATCGCCGCGCTCGGCCTCAAGAGCGAAGCGCTCGAACACCAGCTCACGGTGATTTGCAGGGTGCTCGCGGCTCCCGCGCAATACACGAACGTCGAAATGCGCGAGATCTGCCTGAGTCCGATGAATGTCGTGCTCGCAAGCGGCGGCCCGGACAACAGCGCCTCGATCATGTTCCCGCTCGCGCGGCTGCCGTCGAGCCCGCAAGGTTTGCGTGCGTTCTCTCTGGTGCGCTTCGCGCGCACCGACCTTCAACCCTTGCCGCGCGTGCTCGTGGAAGACAGCCGCTTCATGATCTGAGCCCTGCGTCGCGTTCATGGGTGAGAAGATCCGGGAGCCCCGTGCGTGGCATAACGACGGTTCGTCGACGAAGCGTGCCGAAATCACCGTCGCGCGTGATTGACCGCGGAAGTTTCGTGATCCCGATGGACAGGAGAACCTGGTTCCGGCGCGCAAGATTTTCCTGGTAGTCCCAGGTTAAGGGATGCGAATATTGCCGACTACCAGGTGTTGGCAGTCGAAACCTTGCGTGCTCGGGCGCGAGACGCCAAAAGGTGAGCGTATTCGGGAACCGTGAGAAACGGTGCGGAATTGCGTGTCCAGTCGCTAACCGTTTGTGTAAAGAGGCCCTGTTTCAGGGGCTCTTTTGTCATCAGCTGCGACACCGGTGCTGGTACGTCGGCGCGAAGGGTGAGCGTTTTCAGGAAGTGCGAGTCAGGAGCCGTGCGACGCAGGCCAGGCGAGCACCCCGTTCGCCTTGATCGAGAAGCGCAGCATGCCGGTAGGCGATGCCGGCGCATCTTCTGCGGCGATATCGAAGGTTTCTCCAGCGATCTCGACGGTAACGTAGCGGTCGCCGTGACGCAGCGACGTGCCCGCGATGCACCCCTGCCACGCGCCTTCCTGCGTCGCGACGAGCGCACGCGGCGAGACCCGCCACATCACGCGCGAGCCTGCCGCGAGCGATGTATCGGCGCAGGGCAGGCGCAGTCCCGTCGGCGTTTCGATCTCGCCGTCAGCACGCACGATCCCTTCGCCGATGTTGTGCAGGCCGAGCAGTTCGGCCACGCGCAGCGTGGCGGGCCGCTGGAACACGTCGGCCACGGCGCCCGCCTGCAGCACGTTTCCCTGTTCGATCACGAGCACTTCGTCGGCGAGCAGCGCCGCTTCGTCGGGGTCGTGCGTGACGATCACCGTCACCGCGCTTATTTCGCGTTGCAGCGCCCGCAACGACTGCTGCAGACGGCGCCGCCGAGGCGTGTCGAGCGCGGCGAACGGTTCGTCGAACAGCAGCAGCTGCGTGTGCCGCGTGAGCGCCCGCGCGAGCGCCACGCGCTGGCGCTGGCCGAACGAGAGCTGGCGAGGCAGGCGCCCGGTGAGCGTGTCGAGACCGAGGTGCGCGAGCCAGTAGCGTGCGCTGGCGGCGTCGGCATCGACGGGAAACGCGAGTTGCTGCGCCACCGTCATGTGCGGAAAGAGGCCGTAATCCTGCGGCATGTAGCCGATCTGTCGTCGCTCGGGCGGCAGCGCGCCGAGGTCGACCGCCCCGAGCGTGACACGGCCCGCGTCGTTGCGTTCGAGCCCGGCGACGATGCGCAGCGCGAGCGACTTGCCCGAGCCCGAAGGGCCGATGATCGCGAGCCGGCGCGTTTGCGGCTGCCACGCCACATCGAGCGTGAACGCGCCGAGCCGCCGACGTACCGCGAAGGCAAGACGCAGGTCGGCGTTCTCCGCCGCGGTGGCGGCCGGCGTAATACTGGTGAGTTCGTCGCCGTTGTCCACGTTCACCGCCGGCGTCGAGCGTGCGCTGCGGCTATAGACGGAGAGCACCGCACAGATGATCGCAATGCCGAGCGTAGGCAGCAGCAGCGGCATCATCGCGGGCAGGCCCTGGCCGCCGAACACGACGTAGGTATACACAGGCAGCGAATACGGGTGATACGCGACCATCACGGTCGCGCCGAATTCGCCGAACGCGCGCAGCCAGGCGAGCGCGAGCCCCGCGCGGATGGCGGGCCATGCGATGGGCAGCGTGACCCGGAAGAAACGGCTGGCGGCGTGATGGCCGAGCGTGGCGGCGACGTCGTCGTAGACGGGATCGACGGCGCTGAACGCCGAGCGCGCCGCGACGATCAGGAAGGGCGCCGCCACGAAGGTCTCGGCGAGCACGATACCCGTGAAGGAGTCGGTGAGCGAGCCGCCGAACAACTGGCCGATGCCGCTATACGGCCCGATGAGAAACAGCAGCAGCACGCCGCTCGTGAGCGGCGGCAACGCGAGCGGCAACTGCACGACAAAGCCGAGCAGGGCAATGCCGCGCGCGCGCGAACGCGCGAGCCAGTAGCCGAGCGGCACACCGCCCAGCAGGATGATGAGCGCGGCCACGCTAGCGCTCGCGACCGACACGCCCACCGCCGACCAGGTGGCGTGCCAGTCGACGCCTGTCCAGTCGGCCTGCCCGATCTGCGGAATGCTTGCAACGAACGGCGCGCACAGATAGACCGCCAGCAGCGCGCCGAGCCACCAGAGCGGCTGGGAGCGCTTCACGGCAACCTGTCCGGTACGCTGGGCGGCTTGTGTCATGGCTGTGCGGCGTCGATCACGGCTTGCACCGACGGCGGGATCGCCTGGGTCTGACCGTTGACGGCGGGCCTCGTCACATCCACGCCGTGCCCGGCGAGCAGCTTGCGGCCTTGTGCCGAGAGCAGGAAGTTCACGAAGCGCGCGGCGCCGGCGCTGTTGGGGGCGTCGTTGAGTATCGTGAGCGTGTAGTTCGCCTTGATCTTCAGTTCGGGCGCGGGGTGGATCGCCGGAATCTTCAGGTCCGAAGTTTCGGTCGAGTAGAAGAAGCCCGCGTCGAGCTGACCCGACTGCAGACGGCCAACGAGCGTTTCTTCCGGCAGCACCTGCTCGGGATTTTCCGGCGCGCCGAGCGTCTTCTCGACGAGATCAGGCTGGTTATACGCCTGCGCGGCCTTCGTCATGAGTTCGACGGTGAAGGCGCCCTTCGGGTCGAGTTTCGGATCGGTTCGGCCAAGGCGGATGCCCGGTTCCTGCAGCACCTGATCCCACTTCTTCGTCCTGAAGTCGCTGGCGAAACGGCTCTTCGGGTTGTAGCCGATCAGGAGCGGCGATTCGGCGAAATTCACGTACCACGTCACGTGATTGCCGTTGGCCTCGCCCATGAGGCTCGCGTTGACCTTCGGGCTCGCGCTGATGAACACATCGCCGCGGCGCAGCTTGCCCTTGATTTCATTGGCGATCTTGTTCGAGCCTGCCGCGTAGCCCTTGAAATGCAGGCCCGTTTCCTTTTCGAACGCGGGGCCCACGCTCTTTTCCATGAGGTTCACGAGCGAGCCTGCATAAAGCACGTTGACATCGGATTCGTCGGCGAATGCGTTCGCGCTTGCGCCCATTGCACCCATTACACCGCTCATCACGACGACTGAGGCTACCAGCTTGCGGATAAACATGTTCGATACCCCGTACGTTATAAAGGCCCATATATTACGATGGACTGCCGTATTCATGTGCTTATCCCGATGGCTATTTTGGCGATCAATGCCTGCGCGCGTCACACTGACACGGCTAAACTGTGAGTCCAGTTTTTTGACGGCTCAATGTTCTGTTCAATTGTGGAGGCCCTCATGCGTACCAGCGCCCGTAACCATTTCTCCGGCCAGATCAGCGCGGTCAAGGCCGGTGCTGTCAACGACGAAGTCACGCTGCGCGCCGACGGCGGTCTCGAGATCGTCGCGATCATCACGCATGGCAGCGCTGCTTCACTGGGTCTTGCCGCTGGCAAGCCGGCCTTCGCGCTCGTGAAGGCATCGTCGGTGATCCTCATGGTCGATGGCGACGCCAGCAAGGTGTCCACGCGCAATGTCGTGGCGGGCACGGTTGCGTCGGTCACGAAGGGCGCCGTGAATGCGGAAGTCGTGCTCGCGGCCCCGGGCGGCGCGCAGATCGCGGCCATCGTGACGAACGACAGCGTCGATCGCCTCGGCCTCGCGGCGGGCAAACAGGCTGCGGCGCTCTTCAAGGCGTCGAGCGTGATCGTCGGCGTAGACGGTTGATGCGCTGCGAGTGCACGTGAGCGCGATGACTCAGGGCAGTGGGGACTCCGGCGTGGTGCCGTCGCGCGATGTCGATGCGTTGGCCGCCGCGCGCTGCGACGCCCTGACGGGGGCGCCGGAGGCGCCGCGCACGCCTGACGCGTGGCTCTTCGCGCGGCTCGTCGCGGCGCGCGAGGTGCGTGGCGAATTGCCTTTGCTCGGTTTAACGCACGAGCAGATCGACGCGCTCGGTGCGCGGCACTTCGTCTGCGCGGTGATGAGTGAAGCGCCGCGCATGCACGTGATGGCGGATGCGTCGCACGCTGCATTTGCCACGGCAATGCATGCCTTTCTCGTTGCGCTTGCCGCGCCGCAAGCCGACCCCGACGACGTGCGTTGCCTTGCCGCGATCATTGCCCACGCGTGCCTGCGCCCCGATCATCTGTGGCGCGATCTCGGCCTGCGTGGCCGCGACGACGTGACGAGCACGCTGGAGCGTTTCTTTCCCGAGGTCGTGGCGCGCAACGTGGAAGGCTTGCGCTGGAAGAAGCTGCTGGCGCGCGAACTTGCGCTGGCGTCGGGCGCTGCGCCGGGCCCGGCTCCCGGCTGCCCCGGCTGCGAGGACTTCGGCTTCTGCTTCCCCGCCGGCCATTAGTCGTCCAGAGGGAAATGGCACGCGGCACGCATCGTGTATGCTTGCGCGCATGACCAAGTCCCCCCACGATCAACCGCGCGCAGACGCGCCCGCGCCCGCACAGACGCAGAAACCGGCCCGACCCGACGTGCGTTTTCGCATGCGCATCATCCAGGACGGCACGATCGCGCTCGGACCAGGCAAGGTGTCGCTGCTCGAAGCGGTTCGCGAGCATGGCTCGATCTCGGCTGCGGCGCGCAGCCTGAACATGTCGTACCGCCGCGCGTGGCTGCTGATGGATGAACTCAACCGCGCGCTGGCGTCGCCAGCCACGGTTTCGGAGCATGGCGGGCAGAGCGGCGGCGGCAGCATGCTCACGCCCGTGGGCGAGGAGATCGTTCGCCTGTATCGCAGCATCGAGGCGCGCGCGGCGGCGGTCTGCGAGGCCGAGATCGCAGCGCTCGTCAAGCTCGTGAAGACCTGACGTGACGCGGCGGCGCACTGCCGCCAACGTCCGCGCGCCTAGCCGTGGCGCAGGCAGAAACGCGAGACGGGCACCGCCGCGGGCGTGGGCGTCGCGTTCGCATGTAGCCGCATCATCAGCTCGACGAAGCTGGCAAGACTCGCCGTGCGCAATGGGTGCCACGCGACCTGATGCCGTTCGCACACGCGCTTGAGCGTGCTCATCGAATCGTGGTCGATGCAGTCCACGGGAAACACCGCGAGATCCGCGTTGGCGAGCGCCGCGGCGAGCAGGCCCTTGCGATCTCCCACGCCGCCGTCGTGCAAGCTCAGCTCGCCTCCCGCCGACTCCACCCAGCGCCTGAGCGCATGATTCGAACCCGGCCGGCCACCCACGTAGACGATCCGGCGCCCCTTGAGCGCATTTTCGGGAAGCGCGCGTTGGGCTTGCGGATCGTCGTACGCTTGCGTGGTCTGCTCCATCGCATGGACTTCGGCGCGCAAGACGTCGATCAGCGCGTGAGCTTCGTCGAGCTGCGCGCGCAGCGTGTGGAGCGCGGCGGCATCGGCATTCGCGCGCTGCTCGGCGATTTCGCGGCGGCTCGTGTGCAGCGCAACCCGCGCGTCGCGTACCGCGAGCGCTTCCTGCAGCGCTTCGAGCTGCGCGTGCTGCGGCGTTGTTTCGTGCTGCGCCGCCCGTTGCGCGCATTGCGCATCGAGGGCGTGGCGCGCGGCATCGCGCTCACGGCTCATCTCGTGCAGGCGCGCCTGCTGGCGCTCGATTTTGGCCCGCAATCCGGCGTTTTCCGCTTCCAGCGCCACGAGGCGGCACACGTCCGCGCGATTGGCCGCGCCAACCAGGTGCGAGAGCATGTGCAGCTCGCCGAACGCGGCCTGGCGCACTTCCATCGTCGTGGCCGGATGTGTCATCACCGCCCAGTATGCGGGCGGGATGTCGCCGTTCGCGAGCGCTTCGTTCCAGAGCGCGAACACGGCTTGCGTGTCGCGCGCACTGGCGAAACGGCGCACCGCGCCTGCATAGCGCGTGTCGAGGGCCTTTTGCAGTGCCTTGCCGCCCGCGCCGCCTTCTATCGCCAGTTCGACCGCGGCGTGGTGGATCTCGAGATCGCTCGCGCGCTGGGCGTCGAGCTGGGTAAATTTCGGGACGAGCTTGCGCAGCTCGTGCGTGCTCAGGCAGGTGCCGATGATCGAGCAGTGCAGATGGGCGTCGAGATCGACGAGGCGCGTGCGCTGCCGCGCGCGGGCGAGTTCGGCTTGCGAAGGGCCGCAGCAGTCTGCGCGCGCCCGCACGCGCAGCGTGGTCTCTTCGGCAGATGTGCCGCCCGGCGGACGGGCGAGGTGGAACGGCGGTGCGTGCATGGTGACCTCTGATCCACTGCGAAACGCGGGGCGGTGCATGGGCGCGTGCGGCGACCGTGCCTCGATCCCGGCTGGCCGTGCGTCGATATCGAAATATACCACAGGATATAACGATGGGCGGATGGCGGCCAGCAACGCGGTTCAGGCGGCGGGTTCGCGCACGAGCGTGGTTGCGACGGCGACGCCTTGGGCGGCGGCGTGGCCCGCGGCCGCCCCGGACGATCGCGCTTCGGCGTGTGTGTCGGCCGCGCTTGCGTGCTGCGCGAGCATGTGTTCCACGCCGAGCCCGACGAAGGCCGCATCGAGCCGCTCCAGTTCAGCGACGGTGCGGCCCAGCGCTTTGGTATCGAGGCAAAACGCGTCGCTGAACAGCGCATCGCGCGTCTTGTCGAGCCGGCGTGCGTCGCGAATCGCGCGCTTGAGTTCGCGCTGTCGGGCGAAGCGGGCCAGATCGATGCGCCGCGAGAGCGCGACGAGGAGCGGCTGCAGCGACGCCCCGGCTGGTGCCGCGTTCGCGCCGCTCGCGCTATGGCTACCGCCAGCGCCAGCGCCAGCGCCAGCGCCAGCGCCAGCGCCAGCGCCAGCGCCAGCGCCAGCGCCAGCGCCAGCGCCAGCGCCGTCGCCACGCGCGAGCATGCGCTCGAAGCGCTCGATGCTATTGCGCAGCCGCCGGAACGCGTCGATCACGTCGCGGATCAGCTCCGCGCGCTCGTGCCCTGACGCGGGACGCAGCGTGGTGATCGTGGCCGCCAGGCTCTCTGCGCCGGCCGGCGGGAGGGCGCGATGCACCAGCGCTATCGGTGTTGCGCTTACGAGGCGCCGACTACTCGCCAATTGCTGCCTCCATCTGCTGGATGATTGTTCGATGTATTCTACAGGATATAACGAATCGGAGAGAAAGCGCATCAATCGCGGCCCCCGTGTTCCTGTGGCGCCACGCCGCATGAACTAAAATTGCCGCTTTGCGGCTCGCTTGCTGCTCGTTGCGCGCGCACCCGATTTTTCGCTTTTTCCCGCTGTTCGATGACCACACCTTCTCCGGAGGCGGCGTCCGACGACCCGCCCAGCCTTTCGCGCAATCGCGGTTTCCGGCGCTTCTATGGCGCGCGCGTGCTGTCGTCGCTCGCGTTCCAGATGCTCGCCGTCGCCATGGGCTGGCACATCTACGCGCTCACGCATAGCGCGTTCGCGCTCGGTCTCGTCGGCCTCGCGCAGTTCCTGCCGATGTTCTGCCTGACGCTCGTCGTCGGTCACGTGGCGGACCGGTATGACCGCAGACGCATCGCATCCGTCTGCCAGCTCATCGAATGCGCCGCTGCGCTGACCTTCGCGGCCGGCACGGTCGGCGGCTGGCTGAGCGCACCGCTCATCTACGCGCTCGCCGCGTGCGTGGGCGCAGCTCGTGCGTTCGAGTCGCCCGCCATTTCGTCCTTGCTGCCGGGCGTCGTGCCGCGCGCGCAGCTGCCGAATGCGACCGCGTGGTCGACCTCGGCGAACCAGACTGCGAACATCGTCGGGCCCGCGCTGGGCGGCCTGCTGTACGGCATCGGCGCGACGCCGGCCTACGCGGCCTGCTCGCTCGCGTTCGCGGCGGCGGCCACGCTCTCGGGCACGATCCCGTTGCGCGCCAAACCGCCCGCGCGGGCGCCTGTCACGCTCGAATCGGTGTTTTCGGGCATCGCGTTCATCCGTTCGCAGCCCGTCATTCTCGGCGCGCTGTCGCTCGATCTGTTCGCGGTGCTGTTCGGCGGCGCGACGGCGCTCTTGCCCGTGTTCGCCCGCGACATCCTGCACGCCGGACCCGTCGCGCTCGGTCTCTTGCGCTCGGCGACGGCCGCCGGCGCGCTGTCGGGCTCGATCTGGCTCGCGCACTTTCCGCTGCGGCGCCGGCCGGGCCTCGCGATGTTCGGCGGCGTGATCGTGTTCGGCTGCGCGACGATCGCGTTCGGGCTTTCGCACAACATCGGCGTGTCGCTCATGGCGCTGGCTATATTGGGTGCTTCGGATGTGGTGAGCGTGGTCGTGCGCACGTCGCTCGTGCAGCTGCGCACGCCCGACGAAAAGCTCGGCCGCGTGAGCGCGGTCAATTCGCTTTTCATCGGCACGTCGAACCAGCTTGGCGAATTCGAATCGGGGCTCACGGCTGGCTGGTGGGGCGCGCAGCGCGCCGTGCTCGTGGGCGGCGTGGCAACGATCTGCGTCGCGTTGCTGTGGATGCGGCTCTTTCCCGCCCTGCGCGACACGCGCTCGCTCGAGCGCGAAGAGGCGCACGCCGCCGCCAGCGCGAACTGATCGCGCGCGCGGCCAGCCCGCAACGCCCGTGCCGTCAAATGCCATGCGCCGGGGTTTGCCGTTATCCTTTCTCCAGGACCCGCTCGTAGCGGCGGACCATCGTTTTTCTCGTTCATCCATCAACTCATGCATCCATCGACCATCGCCCCGAGGAGCGCCGCATGCGCGTAGGCCGCCCCGTCAAGGCGCTGCCGCAGCCGCTGTGCGACTACTGCGGCGCGAAAGCGGTGCTCGCGCGCTTCGCCGACGAGGCCTACCCGTATCGCGACGATCACGGCCCGCTCTGGGTCTGCACGCCCTGTGAGGCGTGGATCGGCGTGCCTGCGCGCAGCACGCGCAACGTGCCGCTCGGCCGCCTTGCCAACGCCGCCCTGCGTGACGCGAAGAGCCGCCTGCACGACGCGCTCGAACCGTTAGTGGCCGCGAAGATGCGGCGCGACAAGGTCAACGCCTTCGAGGCGCGCGGCAAGGCCATCCGCT
Organism: Paraburkholderia heleia NBRC 101817; assembly: GCF_000739775.1. Taxonomy (GTDB): domain Bacteria; phylum Pseudomonadota; class Gammaproteobacteria; order Burkholderiales; family Burkholderiaceae; genus Paraburkholderia; species Paraburkholderia heleia. Next base: position 51,575 of record NZ_BBJH01000058.1, read on the forward strand.
GGCTGGGGGAGGAACTGGGCTTCGACCTGCCCAATCCGTCGATCCATCTCCTGAGTCTCGATCAATGCGAGCAGGCCATCGCCCACATCGAGGCGTTCATGGCCGCGCGGCGCGCAGAGGGCTCAGGCGAGCGCGAGCCGCGCTGAGGCGGCCACGGTCGACCCGTTGCCCGCCCGTCAGGCGATGCGCGGCGCATGGCTGTCACTGATCGTTACATTCGATTTGAGGATCGGCGCTTAACCTTCGGCGCGCCGTGCCGTTATTGCACGGAACAGACTCTTACTTGCCCTTCCATGGCCAGGACCATCCCTTTTCCGCAGCGCTCGCAAGCCGGTCGCCCCCGGCGCAGCAAGTCGATGTTGCTGCCGATCCCGCGCGCGGTCGCCAATGAGCTCGCGTTGCAGGTGCATCTCGCGCTCGCCGCGCTGCGCCGCGGCGGCACCGGCGACGACGCACGCGCCTTGCTGCATGCTCATGTGCTCGCGCAATCGATTGCGGAGGCCGGATATGGCGTGCTCGGGCCGGAACAGGTGCGAGCGGCCGACGCCGCGCTGATCGCCTGCTTCGAGCGCGGCAACACGGGCGGCGGCTGGCAGCTGGACGAAGCGGGCTTCGAGGCTGTTGCACAGCTCGTGAATGTGTACGACCGACAGTTGCAAGGCGCGCCGCTGTGGGCGCTGACCGAGGCGAGCGAGCGGCTCGAGCGCATGGGCGCCGGCGAAACCAGCCAGCAGGCCTTGCGCAAGAGCGCCTGACGCGAGGTATGCCGGGTACGCACCTTGCGGCCAGGTTCGATAGCCGTCGCACAGAGGCAGGGAGTGGCAGGCAGTATGGTGAGGTGAACGATCCCTCTTTGAGAGACGAGCCGGATCGAGGCGATGGACGGAAGGCCGCAGGCGATGCATCCCCAAAAAATACATCGCCGCTCCGGCCGAGCCTGGGACGCGCCGGAGCGAACCTCGGACGAGCCCGACGCGGGCCGCCAGCGGTTGTTGTGGCGACATTGGCACGAGATTTGACGCGGGACGCAAATCGTGTTGACTTAGGACAGGTGGCGCGCCTAAAATTCGCCCGTCTTAACAAAAGGGGCTGACGCCTTGGACAGTAGCAGTTGTCGATCTTCGAACAGTTTCGCTGCCTGACCGGCAGGACGTCCGCGCTCCCTTTCTTTCAGCCGCCGTCTTGCCAGCCAGGCAGATGGTGCGCGTCCAGCAGTAAATCCTCGTGCACTCTTGAATAGCGTCGACCGACGCCGCAGCGCTTTGACGGTCGTTTTGACCGTGTCAAGCGCCGCGGATGGCCGACATCGCGCCGTAAGCCCGCCCTGATCGATGCGCGCTTGCGGCACGGTTCGTTCGTTGCGCCCTCAAGCGCGACGCGCGGATCGACACTTGCGCGCCTCGAGGCCCTTGAAGCCGCTTCGCGTTCGAGCCGCCGGCTCGATGCAAGCCCCCCGGGTCGGCCGCCGTGACGATAAGGAGTTCCGATGTCTGACAGTGACAGTTATCCGTTATGCCGCTTCCTTTCGAATTGCACTGAGGAAAGCGGGCAGACGCGAGCCGCCGCGCGCTGAAAGATTGCGCTCTGCCGGGTCTGCTGGCTTTCCTCCCCGACGCGTCCTCCGCGACGCCAGGAGAACCAGTATGAACTTCGGCCTTCTTTTGCCGCACCTGTCGAAACTGCAGCAAACGCAGCACACCCTCCATCCCGATGTGCTCGGCGCGCGTGAGCGCGCGAGCGCCCCGCCGCCCTGCCGGAAATCGCGACTCGCCGCGCGCTGGCGAGACCTGCGAGCGCGCGTGTTTCGGGTCTGAACCAGACAAGCAGCAACGGATCCCCGCGCGAATGCCCAGCCGGCCCGGCCGGGCATTCGCGCCGCGCGGAGGGATCCGCGCAATAACCAAAAGCCGGTGCTTTGACATGAACCAGTACAACCACACATTGCGAACGACCCGCCGCGCAGCGCGCGCCTGCGCCGGCGAGCTCGTGCTCACGCCTGTACTTGCTGACGGAGGCCGCT
>NZ_BBJH01000057.1 GCF_000739775.1 Paraburkholderia heleia NBRC 101817
AACGCGGCAATGGCTTCCTGCGTCGAGCGCACGTGGCCCATGTGGCGGAACGTCTTTTCGAACGCGAAGCGATGCATCTCTTCGTTCAGACCCGACGTGGCGTCTTCGACGAACACCAGCTTGAAGCCGAGATCGAACGCCGCGCGCGCAGTGGATTCGACGCCGAAGTTCGTGGCGATGCCGCCGATCACGATGGTGTCGATGCCGCGGCGGCGCAGCTGCTGTTCGAGGCTGGTGCCGTAGAACGCGCCCCATTGGCGTTTCGCGACGATCACGTCCCCGGGCTGCGCGCCGATCCCGGGCACGAGTTCGGAAGCTTCGGCCGGCGCGGGCGGCGTGTCGGGCGTGCGGCCGGGCGCGTCGGCGGGCAGCGCGAGCAGTTCGTTCAGGAGCACGTGCACCCAGACGACGGTGCCGCCCCTGGCGCGCAGGGCGTCGGCAAGCGGCTTGGCGTTGGCCACGACCTGCGCGCCGCTATAGGGCGCGATCTGGCGGCCGACGATGCCGTGCTGAAGGTCGATCATCACGAGCGCCGTGGTGCGCGCGTTCAGTGAAAGTGCTTGCGTCATGGTTCACCTATATGTGAGGATGGCTTCACATAATCATACATGAATGTGAGGGAGGCTTCAGATATGGCGGCAGACCCGCTCGCGCGCAAGGAGGCGCAAAAGGAACCGGCACGCGAAAACGCCCGGCGCGTGCCGCGTCAGGAACGCGCGGCGCGCACGGTCGACGCACTGCTCGAAGCCGCGGGCGAAGCCTTCGCCGGGCGCGGCTTCGAAGCGGCGACGATGACCCAGATCGCGCAGCAGGCGGGCGTTTCGGTCGGTGCGGCGTATCAGTACTTTCCGAACAAGGAGGCACTGGCCCTTGCGCTGCGCAAGCGCTACGGCGACGAGATGGACGCACGCTGGAGCGCGCTCATCGCCGCGCACGACGATGCAGGCAAGCTGCCGCTCGCGCAGCTGGTCGAGTGTCTGTTCGACCTGATGGTCGATCTGATGCACGACTATCCCGCGTACTTGCCTCTGCTTTCCGTGCCGCTCGGCTTCAGGCGCGATGCGGCCGTGCGCAACCTGCTGCGCCAGCGCTTCACGGCGCTGTTCCTGCGCTATCAGCCGGCGCTTGCGCCCGACGAAGCCTATCGCGTGGCCGAAGTCATGCTGCAGGTCATCAAGAGCCTCAACCCGCTATACGCCGCGGCGAAGCCGAAGGAGCGCAAGCTGCTGGTCGCCGAGTACAAGGGGGTGCTGGCGGCATGGCTCGCCGTGCGGCTCGCGTGAAGCCGCGAGCCGCCGACACCGCGCCTTAGCGCAGTAGCGGGTCGTCGCGCGACTGGAGCACACGGTCGATCAAGCCGTACTCGGCGGCGGCCTGGGCCGACATGAAGTTGTCGCGGTCGCTGTCGTGCGCGATCTGCTCGATGCCGCGTCCGGTACGCGCGGCGAGCATCGCGTTCAGACGCTCGCGCAGGTAAAGGATCTCGCGCGCCTGCAGCTCGACATCGGCGGCGGTGCCCTGGCCGCCCCCCGAAGGCTGATGGATCATGATGCGCGCGTTTGGCAGTGCGAAGCGTTTTCCCTGCGCGCCTGCGGCGAGCAGGAACGACCCCATGCTGGCCGCGAAACCGGTACACAGCGTCGAGACATCGGGCTTGATGAACTGCATCGTGTCGTAAATGGCGAGTCCGTCGTAGACCGAGCCGCCCGGCGAATTGATATAGAGGTTGATGTCCTTGTCCGCGTTTTCCGCTTCGAGAAAGAGCAGTTGCGCGACCACGAGGCTGGCGCTTTGTTCGGTCACCGGCCCGACGAGGAACACGATGCGCTCGCGCAAGAGGCGCGAGTAGATGTCGTAGGCGCGCTCGCCGCGCCCCGAGGTTTCGATCACGGTCGGGACGAGATTGAGCGCGCTCGGCGGTAATGCTGCATGATTCAGTGCGAAGGATGGCATGACTGGCCTCGTGATTTTTTTCCGTTGACGGCGCGATTGCGCCGCTGCCGCCATGACGTCCGGCGCAGCCCGCGCGTGACGCCAATATTTTTGCGTGCGGCTGTCACGCTGGCCGCGCGCCGAACGTCATGAGGGAAACGGGCGAAAGCCAATGCATGGCGAAGGAGCGAAGCGAATGATGCAGGCGATCGACACAATCGAAGGAACGAGTCCGGCAGGGGCCGGGCGCAATGAGGCTGCGACCCCAGTAAGCGCCGGAGCCGGGTCTGACGCGGCAGGCTGGACCGACGCCCGCCGCGCCGCCGCCTTCGGCGAGGCGCGCGGGCGGCTCATTGTGCTGGCCGCGCGCGTGCTGGGCAGCCGCGCGGAGGCCGAGGACGTCGTGCAGGACGCGTGGTTTCGCTGGCGCGACGCCGACGCACCAGCCCTGCGCGCACCGCAGGCGTGGCTCGCCACGGTCACCGTGCGCCTCGCGATCGACCGGCTGCGGCGCCTGCGCCGCGAGCAGGCGGGCGAACACGAGGCCGCATGGCTCGACGATGCGTCGCCTTCGGCGGAAGAGGCGGGTTTGCGCGCGCGGCGCTTCTCGGACGCGCTGCTGCTCCTGCTCGAACGGCTGGGACCGCTCGAGCAGGCGGTGTTCGTGCTGCGCGAGGCCTTCGACTGCGACTACGCGCAGATCGGCGCGCTCACCGGCTGCACGAACGAGCATTGCCGGCAGATCGTGCGGCGTGCCCGGCTTCGGCTCGCCCGCGAGGCTGCGCCGCAGGCGGTTCCACCCGACAAAGTGCAGCACGCGCGCACGGTCGAGCGCTTGCGCGATGTGCTGCACGCGCAGGATCGCGTGGGATTGATGGATTTACTCGGCGTGACGGCAAACGCGCTGGTTGCGGCGGGCGCGGCCGAAGCGGCTCAAGGCCAGGCTCCGCAGGAAGCCCCCGCCGCGCGCGTTGTGCGCGCCGAAGCGCTTGCGCTGGACGGCGAGCCCGGCGTGGCGCTCGTCGCGCAGGACGGCGCGCTCGCGGCTTGGCTGCATGTGCGCGACGGCCGCTGCGGGCTGCCCGAGCCGGTCGTCTGTATTGCGGCGATGGAAGAGGGAAGCGCGGGGCCGGCCAACCGGCTCAGGGCGGCCAACCGGGCTTTCGGCGGCGACGCGGTGCGCAGGATGCTGGCCCGGCTCGCCTCGAGCGATGGTGCGGCGTGCATCTCGACGCTATCCGTCACGGCTCGCGCGTCCACCGCTCACGGCTGCGCGACGACGCTCGCGCAGCCGCTCGTCCTCGCCTGAATGTCAGCCGCGCAAGGCGGCGTCCCAGTTGATATCGACGCACAGCACCTGCACGCCGTGCTCCGTCTGCACGGCGACCGAGGCCGTGACGCACAGGTGCGCCTCGTTGATCGACAGATAGGGCGGCGTGAACTGCACGCGGCCGGGCGCCCTCATCGCACCGATGAAGTAAGGCCGCCGCTCCCAGCTTGCGCCCTCTGAATGCAGCAGCGGCCGGAAGCGCTTGGCGCGCTGCGACGTGCGGCCGTCGGGCAGCACGTTGTCGCCGATCTGGCGGCCCGACGCGTCAAGCAGGAAGCAGCGCGCCGTGTCGTCGAGGCCGAGCAGCGGCAGTGTGGCGTCGCTCATGTTCGCGCCTGCGGCAAGCTGCTTCGCCGCCGCCTCGATGGCGCTCACGTACGGCGCGAGACGCGCCGACTGCGCATGCTCGCGCGCGGCCACGCGCTCGCGCAGACGGGCCGAAAGATCGTCCATGAGCTGCGCGGCCTTGGCGGGCGGCACCGGCTCGACGTCGGGCCGCGCGAAATACGCGCCCTGCACGAAGTCGGCGTTGCTCTCCAGCGCGATCAGCGCGTCGCGCTCGGTCGAAAGGCCACCCACGAGCACGAGCTGCCCCGACTCGTGCAGCATCGAGACGAGCCCCGGCAGCACGCGCTCGATATGCGCGTGGCGGCTCGCCTGGGCGAGCAGGCTGCGATCGAGCGTGACGATGTCGGGCCGCAGCTGCCACACGCGGTCGATGTTCGAATGCTTGGCGCCGAAGCCATCCAGCGCGATCACGAAGCCCGCCTTGCGCAATCCGTCGATGATTTCCGCGAAGCGAGAATTTTCGCCGCCCGCCTGTTCCGACACTTCCAGCACCACGCGCTGCGGCTGCAGCCCGAGCGCCTTGAGGCCGGCAAGCAGGGCGTCGCCGTAGCTCGTGTCCATGAGCGCGGCGGGGTGCAGGCTCAGAAAGAGCCATTCGTCATGCGAATCGAACGCATTGAAGTTGCCCAGATGCAGCGATTCCGCGAGGCGCCCCAGTTCGAGCAGGTCGCCGCGGCGCGCCGCCTGCGTGAACACCTCCTGCGACGGCGCCTGCTGCCCGTGCTCGTCGTGCGCGCGCAGCGATGCGTGATAGCCGATCGCGCGCCGGTGCGCGACCGAAAACACGGGCTGGAACACGCTGAAGACGGTATAGCCGCCGTACAGCACGGTGCGGCGGGCACCTTCTTCGCCGGCGATGGGGCGAGACTGGAAGCCGGGGGGATCGAGGTCGATCATGCTGGTCATTTTCGTTTCGATGTCGCGCGGGACGGACGTGACGGACGGGACGCGTGAGCGTCAAGTTTACAGGATAGGACAGCAAAAAGTATGCGAGTCCCAAGTGCCGTGGCCATTTGCCTGTGCGGGGGCGCACGGCCATTTCGGGATGGCGTGCGGGTTGGTGTGCGAATCCGGCGCAAACGCAGGCTACGCACGGTCACGAGGCGCGCCGCACCTTTGCGGTGCGCGCGCCGGCGGCGAGGATGCAGCCGCAACGACCGCCACAAGGGCTGCGGCCCCGGCTCGTCAGACCCGCCATGAGGTCCGCTATCAGGTCCGTTCGGACGGATCGGTCTTCTTCGCGGTGTGGCGCAGGTCCGGGGAGAGCTGCGCGAAGATCCACGACGACCCCGCCGTGATGATGCCCACGCAAATGAAGGTCGCGTGGAACGCCGGAATCACATTCTCGCCTGTTTTGTGGCCCATGATGCCCGTGAAGGTGGTGAGCAGCGCGCCCGCGACGGTCACGCCGAGGCTCATCGAGAGCATTTGCACGAGCGAAAAGAGGCTGTTGCCGCTGCTCGCGCCGCCTGTGCCGAGATCCTTGAGCGTGAGCGTGTTCATCGCCGTGAACTGCATCGAGTTCACGGCGCCGAATATCGCCAGTTGCGCGATGCGCATCCACAGCGGCTCGCTGGGCGTGGAAAGCGCGAAGCTCGCCATCATGAGGCCCACGAGCACCGTGTTCGAAACCAGCACGCTGCGGTAGCCGTAGCGCATGATGAGATACGTCACGAGGCGCTTGGAGAACATGCCCGCGGCGGCCGTGGGCAGCATCATGAGGCCGGCCTCGAAGGCCGTATAGCCGAGCGCCACCTGAAGCAGCAGCGGAATCAGATACGGCATCGCGCCGCTGCCGATACGCGCGAACAGGTTGCCGAGCAGGCCCACGCTGAACGTGTGGATCTTGAAGAGATCGAGCGAAAAGATCGGCCGTGGCGTGCGCACCGCGTGCAGACCGTAGGCCACGAACGCGGCAAGCGAAAGGATGAAGAGCACGAGCACCGTGGCGTGCTGGATGCCGAACTCGCTGCGGCCGTCGAGCGCGAATGAAATCGCGAGCATGCCGATGACGAGCAGCAGGTAGCCCGGCAGGTCGAAGCGCGGCGTGTCGGGGTTGCGGCTGTCGGGCATGAAGATGAAGGTGGCGACGCAGCCCACCACGCCCACCGGCACGTTGATGAGAAAGATCCAGTGCCACGAGGCGATCTGCACGAGCCAGCCGCCGAGAGTCGGGCCGATGAGCGGGCCGATCAGCCCCGGAATCGCCACGAACGAGAGCGCGGGCAGGTAGCGCTCGGCGGGAAACGTGCGCAGCACGGCAAGACGGCCGACCGGCAGCAGCATCGCGCCGCCCACGCCCTGTGCGACGCGCGAGACCACGAGCTGGTCCAGCGTATGCGCGCTCGCGCACAGGAGCGAACCGACCGTGAACACGAAGATCGCGCCGAGGAACACGCGCCGTGTGCCGAGCTTGTCCGCGAGCCAGCCCGATACGGGGATCATCACCGCCATCGTCAGCGAATACGCGATGACGACTGATTGCATGCGCAACGGTAGCTCGCCAAGGCTTCGCGCCATCGCCGGCAACGCCGTGTTGACGATGGTCGAATCGAGGGTCTGCATGAAGAAGCCCGTGGCGACGAGCCACAGCATCACGGACAGCGAGCGGGGCGAAGGTGTGGTGCTGGACGCAGCAGTGGATTCGGACATGGGCGAAGAGAGGGGGCGCGCAGGCAAGCGCCATTGTAGGGAAAACGGCGCGCCCACGCAGACGGCCCGGCCCGCTGCCGCGCATGTGGCGCACGTGGCGCACGTGGCGCAGGCGCCGGGGCGTGCGGCCGCTGCGCGCTCATCCGGGCAGGCGCGCCGCCGCCGCGAAGAACGCCTGGGCACGCGGGTCGAGCGTGAGCGCAACGTTGATGCGGATCCACGGGCTCGTCTCGCCTTGCGGGCGGAAGTGGCTGCCCGGCGAGACCGCTACGCCGAGCGGCTCGCCGCAGGCTGCGAGGCGTGTGGAATCCTCCACGTGCGGCACGCGTGCCCAGACGAACTTGCCACCCGTCTGCGCATAGCCGCGCGCGCTGGTCGACGCCGCCGACGCAGCGCTGCCGAACAGCGCCCACCCATGCGCTTCGAGTGTGCGCGTGGCCGACCCTTGCGCTTCGGCGATGCGCCGGCGCAGCCGATCGAGGTATTTGCGGTACGCGCCGCGCTCGAGCAGCGTGGCGGCAACGGCCTGCGTGAAGCGCGAGCCGCTGATGGTGGTGAGCGCCTTGATGGCCGCGAGATCGCGCACGATCGCCGGGCTGGCCACCACGTAGCCCACGCGCAGCGCCGAGGAGAGCGTCTTCGAGAGGCCGCCCACGTACACGACGTGCTCGAACTGGTCGAGCGCCGCGAGGCGGTCGGTGGGATCGGCCTGGAAGTCGGCGTAGATGTCGTCTTCGACGATCGTGAAACGGTGCTCGCGTGCGAGCTGCAGCAGGCGGAACGCGACAGGCGGCGAGATCGTCGAGCCGGTCGGGTTGTGGAACACGGTGTTGACGAAGAACGCGCGCGGATGGTGTTCGGCGAGCATCGCGTGCAAATGGTCGAGATCGGGCCCGCTTGCCGTGCGGCGAATGCCCACGAGGCGCACGCCGTGCAGTTTGAGCAGGCCGTACAGGTTGTAGTAGCCGGGGTCTTCGACGAATGCCGTGTCGCCGGGCTTGAGCATGTAGCGCATGAGCAGGTCGAGGCCTTCGCTCGCGCCTTCGGTAATGAGGATCTGCTGTGTCTCGGCGACGATGCCAAGCGGCGCGAGCCGGTTGCGCAAATGCTCGCGCAGTGTGGCGTCGCCTGTCGGCGTGCCGTAGTCGACGAGGCTCGCGGGGTCGCTGCGCGACACATGGCGGATCGCCTGGCCGAGCGCGTCGATGTCGCGCCACGCCTGCGGGATCGAGCCGCTGTCGAGCTGCAGCAGCTCGCCTTCGCGTTCGAGCTGGCTGAGCAGATGGCCCGATTCGTCGGCGGCGTTCGAGAGGTCGCAGGTGCCCATGCCGGAGAGTCCCGCGCGCGCGTGCTCGCTCACGTAAAAGCCCGAGCCATGGCGCGAGTCGAGATAGCCGAGCGAGACGAGCCGGTCATAGGCCTCGATCACGGGAAAGCGGCTGATGGCGTAGTCGGCGGCGAACTGCCGGATGGACGGCAGGCGCGAGCCCGGGTGCGCCGCGCGCGAGCGGATCCACGTCTGCACGCCGGTGACGATCTGGTCGGTGAGCGGCACATCGCTCGCGCGGTCGAGTTCGAGTTTCATCTGGGTCTCGCTGGGGATGCCGCCTGGGTTTGCCGCTTGAAGCTGCGGTTCGAAACGGCAGTGACTGTCCGGTTTTTTGGCTGTACAGTTCCAGATGAACTGTTCGGAACTGTACATGGGTTCGTGCGTCGCTGACCGCAATAATGCTCCTACCGGAAAGGGGCTTCAAGTCCTTGTCAGCCACCTTCCGGTGGCCGCCCGAGGGGACTCGGCGGCCAGTCTGCAAGGAGCACGGCAATGCGCGAAATCCGAATCTTCGAACTGGAACATGGCGAGCCCGTCGAAACCTGGCGGCTCGCGCAGCCCATGCAATTGCATGTGAGCGAAGGCGAACTCTGGCTCACGATCGCGGGCGACGCCGGCGACTACTGGCTGCGCGCCGGCGAGTCGGTCGGGCTCGCCGCCGGCGTGCGCGTGCACGTGAGCGCGGGCCGCGAAGGGGCGCGTTTCGTGCTGGCGCTCGGCGGCGCAAGCGCCGCTGCGCCAGCGTGGACGGTGGCGCCGGTCGACGTGGAGCGCGTGCGCGCGGCGGGTGCGAGCGGTGTCGCGGCACGCATCGGCGAGGCGTTGCGCGGCTGGGTGCAGCGCGGGCAGTGGGGTGTCCGGGCGGCGGGTTGAGCCGGGGCGACCCGGGTTGACCCTGCCGCTCGTGCTACGCGATGTGCCGCGCGGCATGCGCCGAATCGCCCGCCGTTTCCCCCACGTAGCGTGCGCGCGGACGGATCAGCCGGCCGTCGGCGGCCTGTTCGAGCGCATGCGCGATCCAGCCCGTTACGCGGCCCGCGGCGAACAGCGTGAACGCCGCCCCGCGAGGCAGCCCCAGTACACGCTCGATGGCCGCAAGCGCGTAGTCGAGCGTCGGCCGGGCGCCGCTCGTCTCGGCCACGGCCTGGGCGAGCGCGTCGACTTCGTCCATGGGCGAGCGCGCCGGCGCGCGTTGTGCGAGCAGGTCCAGCAACAGGCGCGCGCGCGGGTCGCCAGCGGGATAGAGCGGGTGGCCGAAGCCGGAGAGCGGCACGGCCGCGCCGGATTCGTCGGGCGCGAGACGGCCGGCGAGATAGCGATGCAGGTCGTCGGCGCGCGCGGCTTCGTCGAAGAGCGCAGCCACACGCGTGGTTTCGCCGCCGTGGCGCGGCCCCGCCAGGGCGGCGAGACCGCCCGTCGCCGCACCGAACAGATGCGTGCCGGTCGACGTGATGCAACGCACCGTGAACGTCGACGCATTCAGTTCGTGGTCGGCGCACAGCACGAGCGCGGCGCGAAGCAGGTCGGTTTGCGCGCGCGAGCGCACGCCCCACGCTTCGCCTAGCTGGCGGTGCAGCGGCTCGTTCGACGGCGCGGCGGAAACGAGCGCCGCGGCGAGCAGGCGCATGAGCATCGCACCGGTGTCGATTTGCGCGTCGCGGCCCTGCGCCCAGATGCGCGGCATCTGCGCCGCGGCGGCGGGCAACAGCACGAGCGCACGTTCGAGCGGGGTGTGACCGCTCCAGATCTTCAGCCATGCCGACCATTGCGCGGCCGCGATGGGCGCCTCGGGCGCCTGCAGCACGCGGCGTGGTGCGCATTGCCACAGCAGCGCCGCGACCTCTTCGAGCGAGGCCTGGCGCGCGAGTGCGATGGCGTCCTCGCCGCGATAAAAGAGCTTGCCGTCGGCGATCAGCGTGATCGACGATTCGAGCACCGGCACGCCCCAGTCGAGCACCTTCTGCGCGATCTTCCCCGCGCGCTTGCCGTCGGCCTTGCGGCGCGCGAGGCGGCGCACCTCGGCGGCGTCGTAGCGGTTGTGGCGGCCATGGGGCGAAGGCGCCGAGGCGATGAGTCCGCGGCTCACATAGGCGTAGAGCGTGGCGCGGCTGATGCCGAGTTCGGCAGCGGCTTGCTCCGCGGTCATATAGCTGGACATGGTGGCTCGCCTCCTGAAACCGGAGAAATCAATCTATGTTGATCATGATAATCAAGATTGATTGGGAATTCGGGCGGCGCGACGATTCATGACGTCACTTCGGCTCGTTTTCTCCTCGCTTTCTTCGCACAAGGACTGCACGCCATGACGCCACGCGACGCGCTCGAACACCTCTGGATGCTGGCGGGCTGCGACCCGGCGGCGCTCGACCGGCTCGACATGGCCGGCGCCGATCCGGGCCTGCCGTCGATCTTTCGCGTGGGCACGCTCGCGGCGGCGAGCATTGGCGCGGCGGGGCTCGCGGCGGCGCAACTGCACGCACTGCGCACGGGCTGCAAGCAGCGCGTGGCGATCGACGTGCGCCGCGCGCTGGCCGCGTTTCGCAGCGAGCGTTATCTGAGCGTGGACGGCAGGCCGCCGACGGAATTGCGTCATCCGGTGACGGGCCACTTCCCGACCGGCGATGGACGCTGGGTCCAGCTGCACGCGAACTTTCCGCATCACCTCGCGGGCATCCTGCGCGTGCTCCAATGCGCGGACGACCGCGACGCCGTGGCGCGCGCGATCCTTGGCTGGGAAGGCGCGGCGCTCGACGACGCGCTCGCGCAAGCGGGCCTGTGCGCCGCGCTCGTGCGCGCGCCGCGCGAGTGGGCCGCGCACGAACAGGCGAAGGCGGTGGCGAGCCTGCCGCTCTTCGAGATCGAGCGTATCGGCGACGCGCCCGCCGAGGCGCCGCGAGCGGGCGCGGCAGCGGCCACAGCCGCGCGCCCTCTGGAGGGCGTGCGCGTGCTCGACCTCACGCGCATCATCGCGGGGCCGGTGGCGGGGCGCACGCTCGGCCAACATGGCGCGGACGTGCTGCTCATCAACGGCCCGCATCTGCCGAACATCGCGCCGCTCGTGATCGACAACGGCCGCAGCAAGCGCTCGGCCACGCTCGATCTGCGTGACGCAGCCGCGTGCGAGCAGTTGCGCGCACTGGCGCGCGACGCCGATGTGTTCGTTCAAGGCTATCGGCCGGGCGCGCTCGCCGCGCGCGGTTTCGCGCCCGCAGCGCTCGCGCAGGTGCGGCCCGGCATCGTGTGCGTGTCGATCAGCGCGTATGGGCATCGTGGGCCATGGCGCGAGCGGCGCGGCTTCGACAGCCTCGTGCAGTCGGCGAGCGGCATCGTGTGGGCCGAGAGCGCCGCCGCAGCAAGACATGGCAACGGCGCAGCAGGTGGGCAGCCGTTCGCCACGGCCCGCCCGCTGCCGTGCCAGGCGCTCGATCACGCGACGGGCTATCTCGCCGCGTTCGGCGCGATGGTCGCGCTCGCGCGGCGCATGCGCGAAGGCGGCAGCTGGCACGTGCGCCTTTCGCTCGCGCAAACGGGCCGCTGGCTGCAGACCATGGGCACGCTCGAAGACGGCCAGCAGGCGCCCGAGGTGGGCGCCGCCGATCTCGCCGATTGCCTGGAGGAAATGGATTCGCCGTTCGGGCGGGTGCGCGCAGTGGCGCCCGCCGAGCGGCTCGACCTCACGCCTGCGTTTCATGCGCGGCCGCCGGTGCCGATCGGCCACGACGCGCCGGCATGGAGCGACTAGGCGTTGCCGCGTTTTCGCGCGCTACTTGCGCAATTCCGCGACGAAATCGTAATAGTCGTTGCGACAGTAGGTATCGGTGAGTTCGATGGCGCGCTGATCGGCGGTATAGCCCACGCGCGTGATGAGCAGCAGCGCGTCGTTGGGCGCGATGCTCATCTGCCGCGCGATTTCCTCGCTCGCGTTCACCGCGCGAAAGTGTTGCAGCGCGCGCACGATCGAAAGCCCGCGCTGTTCGAGAAAGCTATAGAGCGAGTCGCCAATGGCATTCGGGTCGGGAATCAGCGCCGCGGGGAAGGTGGAGTTCTCGACGGCCATGACGATGCCGTCGGCCAGACGCAGGCGCTTTAGGCGCGTGACGGCCGCTGCCGGCGAGAGCCCGAGCTGGATCACCTCATCGCGGCTCGCGGGCTGGATTTCGCGCGAGAGCCAGCGCGAGCTCGGCGTGAAGCCGCGCTGACGCAGCATCTCGCTGAAGCTCGTGAGGCGCGAGAGCGGGTCTTCGATGCGCGGCGTGATGAAGCTGCCCGCGCCTTGCGTGCGGCGAATCAGGCCCTGCTCGACGAGCAGCGCGATCGCCTTGCGCGCCGTGATGCGCGAAACGCCGAGCGATTCCGCGAGCACGCGCTCCGAAGGCAGCGCTTCGCCCGCGTTCCAGCGATTGTCGTGAATTGCAAGGCTCAGCTTGCGCGCAAGCTGCAGATAGAGCGGCGTGTCGTTGTCCGGGTCCGGGCGCAGGTCGCGCCAGCGGTCTTCCGTGGGTGCGTTCATGGGAGGCAGGCATGAAAGGCGAACGGCAATTTTATGTCATCGATGCGCGATCGCGGAAATGAACGGCTCGCGAGAGTGCGTATGACCGCATTGGGCGCGAGGCGATACACTGGCCGTTCTTTGCCAGTCAGCGCCGTTGCAGCGCGCAAAGGGAGATCATGACGACCGATATCGCAAGCGTGGCGTTGCCGGACGGCGAACGCATTCCGACGCTCGGGCAGGGCACATGGGAAATGGGCGAGCGCAGCGCGCACCGCGCCGCGGAAATCGCCGCGCTGCGCGAAGGCGTGGCGCTCGGCATGACGCTCATCGACACCGCCGAGATGTACGGCGAGGGCGCGACCGAGCGCCTCGTCGGCGAGGCCTTGCAGGGCCTGCGCGACGAGGTGTTTCTCGTGAGCAAGGTGTATCCGCACAACGCGAGCCGCAGCGGCGTCGCGCGTGCGTGCGAGGCGAGCCTGAAACGCCTCGGCACCGACCGGCTCGACCTCTATCTGCTGCACTGGCGCGGCGGGGTGCCGCTCGAAGAGACGGTCGAAGGGTTCGAAGCGCTCGTGCGCGCGGGCAAGATCCGTCACTGGGGCGTGAGCAACTTCGACACCGACGACATGGAGGAGCTGTTCGCCACGCCTCGCGGCGACGCGTGCGCGACCAACCAGGTTCTCTACAACATCGCGCGGCGCGGCGCGGAATTCGACCTGCTGCCGTGGAGCGCGGCGCATCGCATGCCGGTGATGGCGTATAGCCCCGTCGATCATGCGCGCCTGCCGAGGCGCTCGCCGCTCGACGACATCGCTCACGCACACGGGGTGTCGGTCTATCGCGTGGCGATGGCGTGGGTGCTGGGTCAAAGCGGGGTCTGTGCGATTCCGAAGGCCGCTCGCGTGGAGCACGTGCGCGACAACCGCGCGGCGCTCGATCTCGTGCTTGGGGCCGAGGAGCATGCGGCGCTCGACGCGTATTTCAAGCCGCCGCGCAGCAAGCGTGGGCTGGAGATGCTGTAGGGCGCGAGCGGGGTACGCGCTCCGTGCGGTCATGGTTTGCGCCGGCGTAGGGTGAGCGGACAGCCGCCCTGGCCGACCGGGAACGCCACGCGCATCGCGCATCCGGCGACCGGCCCACGGCGGCGGTGCCCGGCCGGGGGACCGGGACGCCGCCGCCGACGCCAGGACTGGCGCGCCTGGCCGTCGCGCCAGATCGGAGTGGCTGCTGCGGTCTGCCTGCACCGCCGTACAGGGTCAATGACCGCTGCCATGGCCGCCACCGTGTCCGCCGCCGTACCCGCCGCCCGGGCCGCCCGACGGTCCACCTTTGCCGAATCCGCCGCCGAATCCGCCGCCGAATCCGCCGCCGAATCCGCCGAACCCCCCGCCAAAGCCTCCGCCGAATCCGCCTGCGGGGCCGCCCGAAGGGCCGTTTGCCGATCCGCCGTGGCTGCCGCATCCACAGCCGCCTGAACCGCCGCCGCCGTTGCCGCCGCCGTTGTTGCCACCACCGCTGTTGCCGCCACTGCTGTTGCCGCCGCCGCTGTTGCCGCCGCCGTTGTTGCCGCCACCGTTGTTGCCGCCACCGCTGTTGCCGCCACCGTTATTGCCACCACCGTTATTGCCACCACTGCTGTTACTGCCACCACTGCTGTTACTGCCACCGCCGCCTTTCCCGCCGCCGGAGTTGCTGGAACCGCCTCCCGAGCCGCTCGGCCCCGTCCCTCCTACGCCTGAGCTGCCGCTGCGGCCAAGCCCTCCTGTGCTGGCCGTCGCGGCGCCCGCACCGCCGCCGCTGCCGCCACCGCTCGACGAACCCGAGCCGCCATGGCCGCCGCCGTTGCCCCGGAAACACGCGCCGCCCGGACGGCTAATGCAATCGTTCGGTGCGAACACCGTAGAAACGTCGCTCGCCAACGTCACTGAATCGGACTCCGAATCAGTTGTCGACAAGGTGCTTGCGGCAGGCGATTGCGCAGCAGCCGGCGCGCTGAAAGCCCCGAAGCCCTCGGCCCCGCTCGCCGGCAAAGGTGCATCGGCGAGCAGGATCACCGGATTGATGACATCGCCTGCGGCGTGCGCCGAGGTCGCGGGCAACAACACGCCCGCACTCACCGCACACATGCCTGCTCCCCGTCTGATCAAATAGCAGTACCGGTAAATGCTGGTCTTCTTCATCTTGTTCTCCCCGCAGGGCGGCAGCGTGATGCGCTGTCGTCTCCCGTGCTCCCGCGCAGGCCGCACGCCTGGTGCGCATGCGCCGACTCCGTCAGGCTCGCCACTCGCTGCGCGCCGGCGTGTCAGGTTCGATCCGGCTGAAACGGTACTCGCCAAACAAAAGGCACCCGGTCAGGCCGCGCGCAAGATGACCGGTTTGTGCAGGACTGCTTGTGGATTGTCGGAACCCATCGCGTGGGACGGCAGATTACAAGCGCGTCGAGCGGCCGGTCATCGTCCGCCCGGTGCCGCGACCCGCGCGTGACGGGGCCGATTGCACTGAATGCACTGAATGCACTGGATTGCGGCGGCCGGATGCCTGTTGCCGATGTAGCCAGTTTTGTGCCATCGGTGGGGGAAGGGCGTGCGGGGTGGACTTGACAATTGATGTGGCGCCCGCGTGGCAGAAAAAACGTGGAAAACGTTACGGCGATGAAACGCGCCCGCTGAATGGCGCGCTTCTCGTTGCGAACGCGGACAGCGCAACGAAGCCGGATGCAATATGCGCGCTATCGCACCATCAGGTCGCCGCTTGTGTGTCTGTGGTGGCGCTCTGTTGTGCGCGCAATTCGTCTACGGGAATGTGGCAGAGAATGCGGTGACTACCGCCTGCGTCTGCGAGCGGCGGGGGCGCTTCGTCGCAAATGGCGCCGAGCTTGCGCGGGCAGTGCGCGCTGAAAATGCAGCCGCGCCCCGTGGCCTGCGCGCCGTTGGCCGTTGCCGCGCCGAGCGCGCGCGCGGCCAGCAGCGTTTCTGTATATGGATGCCACGGGCCGTCGAACACCGCGCCGGCCGGGCCGCTTTCCACCACGCGGCCCGCGTAGAGCACGACGATGCGATCGGCGAGGTAGCGCACGACATCGAGGTCGTGCGAAATGAACAGGTAGCTCACGCCGCGTTCGCGCTGCAGGCGTGCGAGCAGGTTGAGAATCGCGGCCTGCACGGAGACGTCGAGCGCCGAGGTGGGCTCGTCGCAGATCACGATGCGCGGCTCGCCCGCGAACGCCTGGGCAATCGCCACGCGCTGCTTGAGCCCGCCCGAAAGTTGCCGCGCGCGCGCCACGAGATAACGCGCCGGCACGCGCACGGCTTCGAGCAGTCCCGCGATGCGCGATTCGTCCGAGGCCTGGCGGGCTGCCGACGCGTCGTCGTGCGGCCGGGACAGAGCGCGCGCGATCAGCCGCTTCACGGGCAGCGCGCGATTGAGCGAGGCGTCCGGATGCTGGAACACGACGCGCAGCGCCGCGCGCTCCTCGGCTCGGCGCCGCGCGACGTGGGTGTGCAGGCGCTTGCCGTCGAGCTCGACGGCGCCGCCCGTATCGGGCGCATACAGGCCGAGCAGCATGCGCGCGAGCGTCGTCTTGCCGCTGCCCGATTCGCCCACGACGCCGAGCGTCTCGCCCGCATGCAGCTCGATCGATACGCCGTCGAGCGCACGGACGGCGTGCGCGCCGTGTCCGAAGGTGCGCGAGACATCGAGCGCCCGCAACACGACGCGCGCTTCGGCCTCGCCATTCGACGGGCCATTGCCCGAGGTCTGCGAACCGTCGCCGCCTCCGATCAGATTTCCGAACGGCAACTCGATCGCGCGTTCGTGATAGTGGCAGCGCGACATCTGCTCGCCGTGCGGCGACGTCATGCGATGCGGCGGCGGCGCTTCCACGCGGCAGCGCGCGTCGGCGAGGCGACAGCGCGGTGCGTAGATGCAGCCGGGCGTACTCGCGCCAGGCGCAGGCAACTCGCCCGGTATCGTGTCGAGCGCGCCCGCATGCTTGTTGCGCCCGTGCGCCGGCAGGCAGCGCAGCAGGCCGACCGTGTAGGGATGGCGTGCGCGCTCGAACACGTCGCGCGTCGCGCCTTCCTCCACGAGCCTTCCTGCGTAGAGCACGCCTACGCGCTCGCACATGCGCCCGATCACCGCGAGGTCGTGGCTGATGAGCAGCACTGCCATGCCCAGTTCCGCACGCAGCTTCGCGATGAGGTCGAGCACCTCGGCCTCGACGGTGGCGTCGAGGCCCGTCGTCGGTTCGTCGAGAATCAGGAGCGCGGGGTTCGACGCGAGCGCCATCGCAATCACCACGCGCTGCTGCATGCCGCCCGAGAGCTGATGCGGATAGCTCGCCAGCACGCGGCCCGGATCGGCAATGCGCACGCGTTCGAGCATCGCGTGCGAGCGTGAGCGGGCCACGCTCGCATCGGCGCCCGCGGCTTCGAACGCTTCGTTCAGCTGGCGGGCGATCGTGAGCGTGGGGTTGAGCGCGCTGGCGGGGTCCTGATAGACCATCGAAACGGCGTTGGCACGCAGCGCGCGCAGGCCGTCGGCGTCGAGCGCGAGCACGTCGTCGCCCGCGATCGCGATGCGCCCGGCCTTCACGCGGCCGTTGCGCGGGAGATAGCGCAGCGCGGCGAGCGCGACCGTCGACTTGCCGCAGCCCGATTCGCCCACGAGCCCATACGCTTCGCCGCGCCGGATACGCAGCGAAACGTCGGTGAGCACGTCGCGGTCGCGCCCGCGCACGCGGTATGCGACGGTGAGGCCGACGAGCGCGAGCGCGTCGTCGTCGCGCGGTGCGCTGAAGGTGGCGAGAGCGGGCCGCGACGCAGCGGGGCGGTTCACGATTGGAGCACCTCGCGCAGGCTGTCGGCGATCAGGTTCACGGCCACGACGAGCGAGGCGATGGCGAGCGCGTCGAATACCACGGTCCACCATGCGCCGCCCGCGAGCAGCGTGTACGACTCGGCGAGCGCGAGCCCCCAGTCGGCGGACGGCGGCTGGATGCCGAAGCCGAGGAACGAAAGCGTCGCCACCGCGAAGATCGCATAGCCGAGACGCACCGTGGCCTCGACGACGATAGGCGGCCAGACGTTCGGCAGAATCTCCGTGAACATCACGGCGAACGCATTCGCGCCGCGCAAGCGGGCCGCCGCCACGTAGTCGAGGTGGCGCTCGGCGAGCACCGCCGCGCGCACCGTGCGCGCGATGAGCGGCGCAAACGTGATGCCGATTACGAGCACCACGGCGAGATTCGAGGCCCCCACGGCGGCGAGCACGAGCAGCGCGACGATCACGAGCGGCAGCGCGAGCACGGCGTCGAGCGTGCGCGCGACGAGCGTGCCGAATGCGCCTTCGAAGTAGCCCGTGACGAGCCCGAGCGCCGCGCCTGCGAGCGTGCCGACGAGCGTGGCGAGCGGCGCGATCGTGAGAATGTCGCGCGCGCCCACGATCACGCGCGAGCAGATGTCGCGGCCGAGCTGATCGGTGCCGCACCAGTGCGTAGGGTCCGGCGGCAGGAGCGAGCTGAGCGGATCGGACGCGTAGGCGTCGTGCGGCGCGAACCACTCGCCCGCGAGCGCGCAGACGATCCACCCCAGGAGGATCAGCGCTCCCGCGACGAACGAGGGCGAGCGCAGCAGCAGATGCAGCGTGTCGCGCACACGCGTGTCGACTAGTGTTTCTTCGCCGGGTTCGCCCGGCGGCTGTGCATCGGGCGGTTCGCCGCCCGGGGAAATTGCTTCGGAGGCCATATCGTTCATGCGCCTTCCGGCGCGCGCAGGCGCGGGTCGAGGAACGCGTGCAAGGCGTCGGCGGCGAGATTGGCGAGTGTATAGACCGCGCCCACCGCGAGCACGGCCGCTTCGAGCAACGGGAAATCCTTGGCCTTTGCGGCGTTGAAGATGAGGGAGCCCACGCCCGGATAGCGGAACAGCGATTCGACCACGACGAGCCCACCAATCAGATAACCGAGTTGCGTGGCCGCCACCGTCACGCTGGGCAAGAGCGCATTGCGCAGCACGTGCCGCACGATCACGACGTGGCTCGGCAGCCCCTTGAGAATCGCGGTGCGCGTGTAGTCGGCGTCGAGCGCCGTGATGGTGCCCGCGCGCGCGATGCGCGCGAGATAGCCGAAGAACACGAGCACGAGCGGCAGCACGGGCAGCACGAGATGCCGCAATTGCTCGAGCACGCCCGCGCCGCCGGGCGCGGTGGCCTCCGCGGTGGCCTCGATAGGCAGCCAGCGCAGCCACACGCCGAAGATGAGGATCAGCACGATCGACGAGACGAACTCCGGCACGGCGCTCGCGCACAGGCCGCCCGTGCTGATTGCGCGGTCGATCAGGCGGCCTTCGTGGAGCGCCGCCCATACGCCGCCCGCAATGCCGAGCGGCACCACCACCACGAACGCCAGCAGGCCGAGCCTCGCCGACTGCAGGAGCGCGCTGCCCACGAACGGCGCCACGGGTTCCTTGTAGCTCCACGACATGCCGAAGTCGCCGCGCAGCGCATGCGTGATCCACGAGACGTACTGGTCGAGCACCGGCCGGTCCGCACCCAGTTCGTGATTGAGCGCGGCCACGGCGCGCGCGTCGGCGAGCGGGCCCAGCACGGCGCGGCCGATGTCGCCGGGCAAGAGCTGGCCGCCCGCGAATACGAGCACCGAAAGCAGCCAGAGGGTGAAGATCGCCCAGGCGGCACGCCGGCCGAGAAAGCGCGCGACGCCCGCGTGCGGGACGAATGCGCGTGCGGCGCCGGGCAGATTCGACATGGGCGGGAGCGGAGTAGCCATCGGAGCTCCGTTTCGGGTGCGTAGGGCCGGTTCAGGCGGCGAGCGTCGCGCGGTCGAAATAGAGCTGGGCGAGCGCGGTGAAGCGCACGCCCGAAAGCACGGCGCGCTGTGCGATCAACTGGTCGTAGAAGTACGGGATGATCACGGGTGTCTCGTCGAGCAGCAGCGTCTGGATCTGCCTCGCCACCTGCTTCTGGGCCGCCACGTCGAGCGTCGCCGCGAATTGCGCGACCAGCTTGTCGTACTGCGCGTTGCGAAAGTGCGCAGCATTCCACGTGCCGCCCGAGGTGAGCGGCGCGTTGAGAAACACATTCGGCACGCCGCGGTGCCCATAGTCGGTCATGCCGAGCGGCGAGTCGAGCCAGTCCGATTTGCCGAACGTGCCCGCACCGTAGTACTGCGACTGGCTTTCCACCTTGAGCGCAATGCGAATGCCGACCGCCTTCGCCGCGTTCTGCACGACCACGGCGAGGTCCGGTATCTCCATGTACTTCTCGGTCGTGAGCGTCACGTCGAAGCCGTTGGCCATGCCCGCCTGCGCGAGCAACTGGCGTGCCTTCGCGACATCGATTTTGCGCTGGGGGACGTCGCTTGCCGTGGAGGGGAAGATGGGCGCGAAGGGGCTGTCGTTGCCCACCACGGCGCGGCCCTTGAACAGGCCGCGCACGAGCACGTCGCGATCGAGCGCAAGCGCGAGCGCCTGACGCACGCGCTTGTCCCTGAACGTGGGCGAGTCGTTGCGCATGTGGATCTGGCGGTGCGCGCTCGAGCGCACGCCAAGCACCTTGAAGTCGGGATTGTTCAGGATACCGAGGCCGCCCTGCACGGTGAAGGTGCCCATCACGTCGGCCTGGTGGCCTTGCAGCGCAAGCAACTGCGCCTGCTCGTCGGCGTAGAACGCGAACTCCACGCGCGCGGGCAGCGACTTGTCGCCCCAGTAGTCGGGATTGCGCACGAAGCTCACGCCGCGCCGCGCTTCGAATTTGTCGAGCTTGAACGGCCCGGTGCCGATAAAGCTCTTTTCGTAATTGCCCGCATAGTTGGCGGGCAGCATCACGGCGTTGTAGTTGTCCGAAGAAACGTAGTAGGCGAAGTTGCCGTTGGGCGCGTCGAGATGGAACTCGACCGTGTGATCGTCGACGGCCTTCGTGCCGCCTTTGGAGAGCACGCCCTTGAGCACCGAGAGCGCCGCCGAGCCGGTTGCCGGGTCGGCGAGCCGATCGAAGGTCGCCACCACGTCCTTCGCGCCGAACGGCTGGCCGTCGTGGAATTTCACGTTGGGGCGCAGCTTGAACGTCCAGACGTCTGCTTTGGCGTTGGCTTGCCACGAGAGCGCGAGGGCGGGTTGCAGATGGCCTTGCGCGTCGTCGTTGGCGAGGAATTCGCCGGTCTGGTTCAGGAGACACAGCGCGCCCGCATCGGTCACGGTGAGCGGATCGACGGCGCCCGCGGGCATCAGGTGCGCCACGCGGATCGTCTGCTCGCCGGGTTTCGCCGCGCCCTGGGCGTGCGCGCCGCGCGGCACGGCGAGTCCCGCAAACGCAGGCAGTGCCGCGAGGCCCACCGCGCTTGCATAGCGCAGCAGCTCGCGGCGCGTGAGGCGGCCGGCAGCGAATTCGTCGAGTGCGTGGTTGCCGTGAGCGCCGGCCTCGCGCCGCAGGGCTTCGAGGCGGGAAGGACTGGACATGTCAAGCGGACGGCGGGACTGCGGTCGTTTCATCGGTGCGGGTTTCCGTGCGATTCCGTTCAGGGGGCGCGCGAGGCCCGGGGGCTTGCGCGACGGCGGCGTGCGGTACGGCAGACGACGAATGGTGCAGCAAAGTGAAACGATTGACGGGGCTATCGGATGCACCAGGGGCGCACCCGGGGCGCAATAGCTGGACCTAGTTTACGCGCTTTCGGCAAACGAGGCGAAGGGTAGGGTTTCGCGGGGTTGCGCGCGCGTGGCGCGCCGTGCAGTCGTCAGAGGGGCGCGAGTGTGCTAGCGGGCCGCGGCGGGCCGGCGCCAGCGATGGAACAACACCGAGCCGATCCAGCAGGCAATGAACGCCGCGACGATGCCGTACCCCAGCTCGCCGAAGCGCTCGTTCAGGCCGGCTATGAGCGTCCACGCGCCGCCGCTCGCCCCGAGCTTGCCGGCGATGAGTCCGAGCGCTTCCACCCCGCCGATCACGATCGCCACGAGCGCCGAGACGAACGTGATGCTCGCGTTGTAGTAGAGCTTGCGCCTCGGGTCGTCCATGGCCCAGCCGTAGGCGTGGACCATCAACACGTTGTCGGTGGAATCGACGAGGGTCATGCCTGCTGTAAAGAGCGCGGGGAACACGAGAATCGAATAGAGCGGCAGGCCCTTGCCCGCTTCGGCGGCGGCGATGGCGAGCAGGCCGATTTCAGTGGCCGTGTCGAAGCCGAGGCCGAACAGCACGCCCACAGGGTACAGGTGCCAGCTCTTCGTGACGAGCGCGAAAAGCGGCCTCAGCGCGCGCGAGAGGAGGCCGGCAGGCGCGGGCGCTGCAGCGGCGAGTGCTGCGTCGTCGCCTTGCTGCGCGCGGCGGTAGCGCATCCACACGTCGCGCAGGATCACGAGGTTCACGCCCGCGAGCACGAGCAGGAACGTCGACGAAACGAGCGTGCCAATGGTCGAGCCGATGTCGCGGAACTGCTCGAAGCGGCCATGCAGCGAGAGCGCCGTGAGCGCGATGCCGAGCGTGGCGACGATCACGACCGTCGAATGGCCGAGCGAGAACGCGAGTCCCACGCCTAGCGGGCGCTGACCCTGCTGCATGAGCTTGCGTGTGACGGTGTCGATGGCGGCGATGTGGTCGGCGTCCACCGCGTGGCGCAGGCCGAAGCCGTAAGCGAGCGCCGCCGTCCCGAGCAGCAGTGGATAGTGGCGAAACGCGATCAGCGCCCACGCCCACGCGCCGAGATTGGCGGCGATGAGCGCGGCATAGAGCGCAATCAGGCGGGCGCGGAGCGGGGCTGCGGGTCTCGTCATTGTGTCGTCATAGCGTCGTGGAAGGCGGTATGGGCTGCCGGGCGCTCAATGGTCGTGCGGATGACGGTGGATGGGGTCGACCCAGTACACGGTTTCCGGGGCTTCGACGGCGTCGATGTTCAGGTTCACCACGACGGCCTCGTTGTCGCTGCGCACGAGCACGCATTCGAGCGGATCGTCGGTGCTCGCGTTGATCTCCTGGTGCGGTACGTAGGGCGGCACGAAGATGAAGTCGCCCGGGCCCGCCTCGGCCGTGAACTCCAGATGCTCGCCCCAGCGCATGCGCGCGTGACCGCGTACGACGTAGATCACGCTTTCCAGCGCGCCGTGGTGATGTGCGCCGGTCTTCGCGTTCGGATGGATCGTCACCGTGCCGGCCCAGATCTTTTGCGCCCCCACGCGCGCCGCGTTGATCGCGGCCGCGCGGTTCATGCCGGGCGTTTGGGCCGTGTTCGTGTCGAGCTGATCGCCGCGTATCACCTTGACGCCGTTTTCGCGCCAGTCGATGGGCGCGTCGTCGTGCGGATGGTCGTGGTCGTGACTCATCGTCGTGTCTCCTTGACTGTGGGCCTCGCAGCGTTATCGCCGCATTGTGGCATGGTCAAAATTGCACCGCGCGCCTGCAAAAAAGCCCGTCCGCTGGGGACGGGCTTTCGTGTGCACAGCAACGCCGGCAGGTCGCCTGCATCGCCTGCGTGTTGCCTCCACTACGCCTTCTTCGCGTTGATAACCGCTTCGGCCACGTTCTGCGGGGTTTCTGCGTAGTGCTTGAACTCCATCGTGTAGGTGGCGCGGCCTTGCGTGAGCGAGCGCAGCGACGTGGAGTAGCCGAACATCTCCGAGAGCGGCACTTCGGCGCGTACGATCTTGCCGCCGCCGCCCGCGATGTCCTCCATGCCCTGCACGATGCCGCGACGGCTCGACAGATCGCCCATCACGTTACCCATGAAGTCTTCGGGCGTCTCCACCTCCACGGCCATCATCGGCTCGAGCAGGACCGGCTTGGCCTTGCGCATCGCTTCCTTGAAGGCCATCGAGCCGGCCATGCGGAAGGCGTTTTCGTTCGAGTCCACGTCGTGGTACGAGCCGAACGTGAGCGTGACCTTCGTGTCGACCACCGGGTAGCCCGCGAGCACGCCCGCCTTGAGCGTTTCCTGGATGCCCTTGTCGACGGCCGGGATGAACTCGCGCGGAATCACGCCGCCCTTGATGGCGTCGACGAACTCGTAGCCCTTGCCGGGCGCCTGCGGCTCGAGCGTGATGACCGCGTGGCCATACTGGCCGCGCCCGCCCGACTGCTTGACGAACTTGCCTTCCACATCTTCGACCTTGTTCTTCACGGTCTCGCGATACGCGACCTGCGGCTTGCCGACGGTCGCCTCCACGCCGAACTCGCGCTTCATGCGATCGACGAGAATTTCGAGGTGCAGCTCGCCCATGCCCGAGATGATGGTCTGGCCGGACTCTTCATCGGTTTGCACGCGGAACGACGGGTCTTCCTGCGCGAGGCGATTGAGCGCGATGCCCATCTTCTCCTGGTCGGCCTTGGTCTTCGGCTCGACGGCTTGCGAGATCACGGGCTCGGGGAAGATCATCCTTTCGAGCACGATGGCATGCGCCGGATCGCAGAGCGTGTCGCCGGTCGTCGCCTCCTTCAGGCCCACCGCGGCCGCGATGTCGCCCGCGCGCACTTCCTTGATTTCCTTGCGCTCGTTCGCGTGCATCTGCAGGATGCGCCCGAGCCGCTCCTTCTTGTCCTTGGTCGCGTTGAGCACCGTGTCGCCCGAATTCACCACGCCCGAATAGACGCGGAAGAAGATCAGCTGGCCGACGAACGGGTCCGTCATGATCTTGAAGGCGAGCGCGGAGAACGGCTCGTCATCGCTCGGGTGGCGCTCGATTTCCTTGTCGTGGAGGTCGTGGCCGAGAATCGCGGGCACGTCCACCGGCGAGGGCAGGTAGTCGATCACGGCGTCGAGCATGGCCTGCACGCCCTTGTTCTTGAACGCGCTGCCACAGAGCATCGGCACGATCTCGTTGGCGATCGTGCGCTTGCGCAGGCCGCCCTTGATTTCCTCTTCGGTCAGGCTTTCGTGATCGTGAAGATACTTCTCGAGCAGCGTTTCGTCGGCTTCGGCGGCGGCCTCGACCATCTTCTCGCGCCATTCGTGCGCGAGCTCGACGAGATTCGCGGGGATGTCCTCGTACTCGAACTTCACGCCCTGGCTCTCGTCGTCCCAGACGATCGCCTTCATCTTCACGAGATCGACCACGCCCTGGAAGTGATCTTCCGCGCCCACCGGAATCTGGATAGGCACGGCAACGCCCTTCAGACGCTCGCCGATCTGCCGCTGCACGCGGAAGAAGTCCGCGCCCACGCGGTCCATCTTGTTGACGAACGCGATGCGCGGCACCTTGTACTTGTTCGCCTGACGCCAGACGGTTTCCGACTGCGGCTGCACGCCGCCCACGGAGTCGTACACCATGCACGCGCCGTCGAGCACGCGCATGGAGCGCTCGACTTCGATCGTGAAGTCCACGTGCCCGGGGGTATCGATGATGTTGATGCGGTGTTCGGGGTAATTGCCGGCCATGCCCTTCCAGAATGCAGTGGTCGCGGCCGAGGTGATCGTGATGCCGCGTTCCTGTTCCTGCTCCATCCAGTCCATGGTCGCCGCGCCGTCGTGAACCTCGCCGAGCTTGTGATTCACGCCGGTATAGAAAAGGATGCGCTCGGTCGTCGTGGTTTTGCCGGCGTCGATGTGAGCGCTGATCCCGATGTTGCGATAGCGCTCGATGGGGGTCTTGCGAGGCACGGTGATCTCCTTGGAATGACGCGCCATGGAAGCTGCCGGGCGGCACGCGGCGCGGCCAGCGCGCGGCCCGATGCGCCGCAGGCGCGCGCCTGGGTGGCACGCGCCATGCGGGGGTTTACAGGATAGCGCTTGCGCGCCGGTTTTGCAGGGTGCATGCCGCGGCGCGGGAAGCCGCGACAGCGCTGCGCAGCGGCGCCAGGCGGGGCGCTGACCGGCAGGCGGGCAGGCGGGCGCAAAAAAAAGCCGGCGCCGCGTGAGTGCGGGGCCGGCTTGCGCATTTCGCGCAGCGCGCGAATCTCGCGCGCTGGATCACCGCGCGCTTACTGCAGCGGCGGCAGTCCCTGAATCACCATGCCGGGCTTGATGCCCTTCGCCGTGAACCAGCCCTTGGGCATTTCGAGCGCAAAGACGCCGTTGTTGCGCGGGCAGTGGTTGTTGGTCGTTTCGGCCTGCATCTCGTCGATGTCGGTGATCGTGCCGTCGGCGCGAATGAACGCGATCGACAGCGGAATCAGCGTGTTCTTCATCCAGAAGCAGTGCACGGCGTTTTCGCCGAACACGAACAGCATGCCTTCGTTGGGCCCAAGCTGCGAACGGTACATGAGGCCTTGTTCACGGTCGGCGTCGTTTGCGGCGACCGCCGCGTCGATCACGAACATGCCCGCCGTGAGCTTCACGCGCGGAAATTCGCCCGGCTGCTTCGCGCCTGGCGGCATCTGCTGCGCCTGTGCGATGCTCGACGTGGCCGTCGCGGTGAACATGAGCGCCGCGAAAGCGGCCAATGGCAATGCGACGACAAGCGTGCAGCGCACGAACAACGAGCGCAGGGAAAATCGCACGAGAGACTCCTTGCTGTAGGGTAATCCGCGCATGTTACGCGACCAGGTCAGGGCGGGTCAAAATGCGCGGCGCGGTTCACGTCATCGACGTGATGCGGCGAGCGTGCGTGTCAAAAAAAATGGCTAAAAATCGGGCAGCCAGACAAAAAGAAAAAGGCAGAACGCCTTGCGGCGCTCTGCCTTTCGTCGCGCTGAAGAGCGGCAACGCATGCCGCTTCTTCATGCGTCTTACAGCAAGCTTACTCCGAAGCTGCCGAAGCGGCTTCAGCCTTCGCTGCCTTCTTGTGCGACGACTTCTTGTGAGCCTTCTTGTGCGACGACTTGTGAGCAGCCGAAGCAGCAGCAGCCGGAGCAGCCGAAGCAGCTTCCGGAGCCGAAGCTTGTGCGAATGCAGCCGATGCGAAGAGACCAGCGACCAGAGCAGCGATCAGTTTGTTCATGTTGTGAATCCTCAAGCTTGAGTTGATTAACCAAGTGACCCGGTTTTTGGAGTCAGGTCGGTAAACGTGCCATCCACCTTTCGGTTGACAGTCGCTTTCGACAAATTCGCGTGAATTTGATTTCTGCGTCTGCCAGCGGTCGGGACCGTACATTGCTGCGAGGACCCGGAAGGCTGAATGCCGGATAGCTTCTGGCGGCATCTGCGTCGGATAACGCATCGTCTCGCGAGACGGTTGACGCAAACTTTCATTTGCTTCGTAACGAGACGCAACAGAAAGGCGAGGGACGTGCCGCGTCATTCGAAAAAAATCGATCGGCACGCGAAAAGTGCTTGCGCAACAATCACTTGTGTTGGTGAGACGTGTTTTGCCAGGGGCCATTGGCGGGCACGTCGATGCTTTCACCGGGCGCGAGGCCGAGCGAAAAAATATCGAGCGCGCCGATCGCGACGCGTACGAGCCGCAAGGTTGGATAGCCCACGGCCGCGGTCATGCGTCGCACCTGCCGGTTCTTGCCTTCGCTGATCGCAATCTCGACCCACGTCGTGGGTATGGACGCGCGATAGCGAATCGGCGGATTACGCGGCCACAAATTTTCGGGCTCGACAATGATTCTTGTTCGACACGGCTGCGTCACGAAGTCGCCGAGATCGATGCCGCGTTCGAGCGCGGCAAGCGCTGCCGCATCGGGTTCGCCTTCCACCTGCGCCCAATAGCGCTTCACGAGCTTGCGTTTCGGTTCGGCAATGCGCGCCTGCAATGCGCCGTCGTCGGTGAGGAGCAGGAGCCCTTCGCTATCGGAGTCGAGCCGGCCCGCGGGATAGACGCCCGGCACCTTCACCCAGTCCGCGAGGGACTGACGTGTTTCGTGCGGCGAAAACTGACAGATTGTGCCGAACGGTTTATTGAGGGCGATCAAACGCATGACAGGGCGACGGGTACGAATGGATAACTGGCTGGCGCCGAGATCTTAATGCATATTATGTTTCGCCGATTTTTATATCTTATATAAGACATAAGACTTGTGCTGGCGTTCATGTGATGTGCGCGGCACGCGAGCGCGAGGCGTGGGCTAGAATAGCCGCCAGACCCTCACGCCGACGGACCGTCCGCGCTGCCAGGCGAGCCGCCCGGTATGCCGCTTACCGAGCGGTGTTGCGCGCCGTGCGTCGCGTGTCTCTGGACAGTCTTGCTGCGAATATCGACCGCGCCGGTTGCCGGGAAGCCGAAACGGCGAGATGCCTTTCTCGCCGGGCGAACAGGCTTCGCCGCCGCCGCGAGGCGCCGAGCGCCGCGTCACACCCGCTACAACAGCCTTGCCCTTACTGGAGTCGATCATGCCGTATCAGCACATCGTGGTTCCGACCGGCGGTGAAAAGATCACCGTCAATCCGGACTTCTCGCTCAACGTCCCGGACCAGCCGATCATCCCGTACATCGAAGGCGACGGCACGGGCGTGGATATCACGCCGGTCATGCTGAAGGTGGTCGATGCGGCCGTCGAAAAGGCCTACGGCGGCAAGCGCAAGATTCACTGGATGGAAATCTACGCGGGCGAGAAGGCGACCCGGGTCTACGGTCCCGACGTGTGGCTGCCCGAAGAAACCCTCGACGCCGTGAAGGAATACGTGGTGTCGATCAAGGGGCCGCTCACGACGCCGGTTGGCGGCGGCATCCGGTCGCTGAACGTCGCGCTGCGCCAGCAACTCGACCTGTACGTGTGCCTGCGCCCCGTGCAGTACTTCAAGGGCGTGCCCTCGCCGGTGCGCGCGCCGGAGAAGGTCAACATGGTCATCTTCCGCGAGAACTCGGAGGACATCTATGCGGGCATCGAATGGCCCGCGGAGTCCGAAGGCGCGAAGAAGCTCATCAGGTTCCTGCGTGAAGAGATGGGCGTGACGAAGATCCGTTTTCCGGACAGCTCGGGCGTGGGCGTCAAGCCGGTGTCGCGCGAGGGCACCGAGCGTCTCGTGCGCAAGGCAATCCAGTATGCGATCGACAACGAGCGCCGCTCGGTCACGCTCGTGCACAAGGGCAACATCATGAAGTTCACCGAAGGCGCGTTCCGCGACTACGGTTACGCGCTCGCGCAGAAGGAGTTCGCAGCGGAACTGATAGACGGCGGCCCGTGGATGAAGATCAGGAATCCGAAGACGGGCGGCGACATCGTGATCAAGGACGTGATCGCGGATGCTTTCCTGCAGCAGATCCTGCTGCGCCCGGCCGAATACGACGTGATCGCCACGTTGAACCTGAACGGCGATTATGTTTCCGACGCACTGGCGGCACAGGTGGGTGGCATTGGCATCGCACCGGGTGCGAATCTTTCGGACTCCGTGGCGATGTTCGAGGCGACTCACGGCACGGCCCCCAAGTATGCGGGGAAGGACTATGTCAATCCGGGCTCCGAAATTCTCTCGGCGGAAATGATGCTGCGTCATCTCGGCTGGGTCGAGGCGGCGAACCTCATCATTGCCTCGATGGAGAAGTCGATTCTGCAAAAGCGCGTGACTTATGACTTCGCGCGTCTGATGGAAGGGGCGACGCAGGTGTCGTGCTCTGGCTTCGGGCAGGTGATGATCGAAAATATGTAGGCGGAACGCGACGCATCGCTGTCCCAGTAGAAAAAACCGGCAGACCGAAAGATCTGCCGTTTTTTTTGTCCGGCTCGCCGTCAGTCCGTCGTGAATGGATCGGCTATCCGGCTTCGATCGGCTCATGCGCTATTATGACAACGGTCAATCGAGTTCATCCGTGGTTTCGTTCAACGTGCCAGTCGTCTATCGCTTCCTTCTCGCCTGCCTGTTCGCGCTGCTTCCCATGCGCGGCGCGATGGCGTGCGGGCACGCGCAGCACGATGCACTGACGGCGCACGCTGCACTCACGCCGCACGTTGCGCTCAGCGATCGTTGCGCCGGGACGAGCACCGGCAGTCACGGCTCGCATTCGAGTTGCGGCGCGAGTTGCTGCGCTGCCGGTTGCTGCGCGCATTGCAGCGTGCCCTCCGCCATGACCGCATTCGACGCGCAGACCGACGCACACTCCACGCCCGTCGTGCTTCCCGCCGCCATGCGCGCCGGCATTACGCACGCGCCTCCTTTGCCTCCTCCAATCGCCTGAGCCGGGCCGCCCGCTCCGGGCGGCGTACTGCGCTCGCGCTTTGCGCGAGCGAAACGAATCCCGCGCGCACGTGCGTGTTATTGCGCGCCGCGTGTCCAGGCATGAATGAGGCATGAGGACTTCATCGATGAAACGAAGAGCATTTCTATCCGGCGCGTTGAGCGCCGCCACCACGACCCTGTTCGCGCGTCGTGCATTCGCACAAGAGGCGGGCGATGCGATGCACGGCATGACGGACATGTCGGCGATGTCGGGTGGCATGATGCAGGCACATGGACCGCTTGCACCTGCCGATGCGTTGCCCGCCGGCGCGCCGCTTGCCGCGCTGCGCACGCTCGCCAGCCAGAGCCGCGAGCCGGGCCAGTTTCGCGCGACGCTCGTCGCGCAGCCCGCTGCGCGTGCGCTGCTGCCCGGAAAGCCGCAAACGGTCTTCTGGCAATACGATGCGCTCGGCGCGCTCGCGGCGAGCGCCAACGATGGCCCGGTCATCGGCCCGTTGATCGACGTACGCGAGGGTGACACCGTCGAAATCACGTTCGTGAACCGGCTGCTGCAGCCTTCGACGATTCATTGGCATGGCCTGCCCGTGCCGCCCGATCAGGACGGTAATCCGTCGAATCCCGTTGCGCCCGGCGAGCAGCACGTTTATCGCTTCACGCTGCCGCAGGGGAGTGCGGGCACCTACTGGTATCACCCGCATCCCCACAGGCTGAGTTCGGAACAGGTGTTCCGCGGGCTGGCGGGGCCCTTCGTCGTGCGCGCCGCCGACGATCCACTCGCGGCGTGGCCCGAGCGGCATCTGTTCGTGTCCGACCTGAAACTCGCGGCAGACGGCACGATTCCCGCGAACGGCATGATGGACTGGATGAACGGCCGCGAAGGCCAGTACGTGCTCGTCAACGGCGCTCGTCAGCCGCACATCGAGGTCGTGCGCGACGAGCGCTGGCGCGTCTGGAACGGCTGTAACGCGCGCTATCTGCAACTCGCCTTCGACGACGGCCGCGCCTTCACGCAGGTGGGCACCGACGGGGGGCTGCTGGGCGCGCCGCGCGAGGGCGTCACCTCGCTACTGCTCGCGCCGGGCGAACGCGCGGAGCTGATCGTGCACGTGGGGCAGGGCGTCTCGCGTGCATCGCTGATTGCCGCGCAATACGACCGCCACAAAATGGCGATGACGCACGGCAGCCTGCCCGCGGGGCCGACGCTGAGCCTCGCGAATGTTGGCTTCGCCCCGGCCGGTGCGGAACAACCGGCACTGCCGTCGCGCCTGCGGCCGATTGCGCCACTCATATCTTCAGGTCCTCTAACGGTTCCGGGAAAAAGCGTGGTGTTCGGCGAAGCCATGGACATGAAAGCGATGCACGCGCCGGGCGCCTCCACGCAGCCCATGCCGCGCGGTATGCGGTTTATGGTGAACGGCGCGGTGTTCGATCCGGCGCGCGTGACGCTGGCGAGCCGGCGCGGGGAAGTCGAGCACTGGACGATAGCAAACGGCACGGACATGGATCATCCGTTTCATCTGCACGGCACGCAATTTCAGGTGCTGGCGCGCGAGCGCGGCGGTGTGCGCAAGGAGGAAGAATTGCTGGCATGGCGCGACACGGTGAACGTGCAGCCCGGTGAAACGGTGCACATCGCAACCGTTCAGCACGAGGCGGGCGATCGCATGTTTCATTGCCACATCCTCGAGCACGAGGACCTCGGCATGATGGGTACGTTGCGCGTGAGCTAGCGCGCGAACGTTAAAAAACCATGACGCCAAAAAGAAACCCGGCCGAAGCCGGGTTTCCAAGGTACGGGTACCGAACAGATCAGGCTGCTGCCTGAATGTTCGATGCCTGTTTACCCTTCGGGCCTTGCACGACCTCGAAGCTCACTTTCTGCCCTTCTTTGAGGGTCTTGAAGCCATTCATTTGAATAGCCGAAAAGTGAGCGAACAGGTCCTCGCCGCCTTCATCCGGCGTAATGAACCCGAAACCCTTCGCGTCGTTGAACCACTTGACCGTACCGGTTGCCATACCAACTTCCCCTGTAACTCATGTCACTACCACGAGCAGTTCGAAAAGCTAAACGATCGCGGTGCGATCGCCCCCTCCTCACAAGCTCACCAACGGCATTTTTTCGAATTTAAGGCGGTTGAAAAAAGTGCCAGCTTGATTGTTGGGGGTCTTTAATCTGCTGTCAAGAATATTTTGAGACGCTTCTTGACACGTTGTAAAGAGCGCATTTCCAGGGTTTTTCCTGCTTTTCGCCGACGCTGAGCGCCAGTGCATAAAGCAGCTGCAGGAGGGCGTCTTGAAAAGTCGCGCAGGTGACGCATATGCGATGCACCGCACCATGGAATCTGGCACTGAGCGTGCGGGCGCCGACAGTCGCTTCCCACGGCAACGTCAAGGTTGTGCGATACTCGATTTAACGGTGGCGTGAAAGCTGCTCAGAGCAGGATTGTGTACCGGCCCCGCAGCCGGTCGAAGGGATCGGGGCCGGGCCAGGGCGCATGAATTGCTTGCGGCGGGTCGCAGGTCGGGAGCGCCGGGTTCACCGGCCGGCCGGTCAGGTTACGGCAGGATTGCGGGCCTGTCCGAGTTGTTTAGAATGGGTGTATGGCGATTATCCCGGACAAGCAGGATTCAACCGTACTGGAGCGGCAGGAGCAAAAGGTCAAACCGCCCTCCATGTACAAGGTCGTGCTAATGAATGACGACTACACGCCGATGGAATTCGTCGTGATGGTCGTGCAGGAATATTTCAATAAGGACCGCGAGACCGCAACGCAGATCATGTTGAAGGTCCATCGCGAGGGCAGGGGTGTTTGTGGGGTCTATACGCGGGACATCGCGTCGACCAAGGTTGAGCAAGTCGTTACCCATGCACGGCAGGCCGGGCATCCGCTGCAGTGTGTGATGGAGGAAGCATGATTGCCCAGGAACTGGAAGTCAGCCTGCACATGGCGTTCATGGAAGCACGTCAGGCGCGGCACGAGTTCATAACGGTCGAGCATCTGCTGCTGGCGCTGTTGGACAATCCAACGGCGGCGGAAGTGCTGCGCGCGTGTGCCGCCAATATCGAAGACCTGCGACAGAACCTGCGCAACTTCATTCACGACAATACCCCTACGGTTCCCGGCACGGATGACGTCGATACGCAGCCGACGCTCGGGTTCCAGCGCGTGATCCAGCGCGCGATCATGCACGTTCAGTCCACTTCCAACGGCAAGAAGGAAGTGACAGGCGCGAACGTGCTGGTCGCCATCTTCGGCGAGAAGGACTCGCACGCGGTGTACTACCTGCAGCAGCAGGGCGTCACGCGTCTGGACGTCGTGAATTTCATTTCGCACGGTATCGCGAAGACGGGCAGCAGCGAAGCCGCCAAGGCCAGCGACGCGAACGCCGAAGCCGAAGACGCCGCCGGCCAGAAGGAAACCCCGCTCGCCCAGTTCACGCAGAACCTGAACCAGATGGCGAAGGACGGCCGGATCGATCCGCTCATCGGCCGCGAACTGGAAGTGGAGCGCGTGGTGCAGGTGCTGTGCCGCCGCCGCAAGAACAATCCGCTGCTCGTGGGCGAGGCCGGTGTCGGCAAGACCGCGATCGCGGAAGGGCTCGCCTGGCGCATTACGCGTGGCGAAGTGCCGGACATTCTCGCGGATGCCCAGGTCTACTCGCTCGACATGGGTGCACTGCTTGCTGGCACGAAATACCGCGGCGACTTCGAGCAACGCCTCAAAACGGTGCTGAAAGAACTGAAAGAGCGTCCGCACGCGATTCTGTTCATCGACGAAATTCATACGCTGATCGGCGCGGGCGCCGCGTCGGGCGGCACGCTGGATGCGTCGAACCTGCTCAAGCCGGCGCTCTCGTCGGGCACGCTCAAGTGCATCGGCGCGACGACGTTCACGGAATACCGCGGCATCTTCGAGAAGGACGCGGCGTTGTCGCGGCGCTTCCAGAAGGTCGACGTGGTCGAGCCGACCGTCGAGCAGACCGTGGCGATCCTGCGCGGTCTGAAGTCGCGCTTCGAGGAGCACCACGGCGTGAAGTATTCGTCGGGCGCGCTGAACGCGGCCGCTGAACTGTCGGCGCGTTTCATCACCGACCGTCACTTGCCCGACAAGGCAATCGACGTGATCGACGAAGCGGGCGCGGCCCAGCGCATCCTGCCGAAGTCGAAGCAGAAGAAAACCATCGGCAAGAGCGAGATCGAAGAGATCATCTCGAAGATCGCGCGCGTGCCGGCGCAAAGCGTGTCGCAGGACGATCGCAGCAAGCTGCAGACGCTCGACCGCGATCTGAAGGCCGTGGTGTTCGGCCAGGATCCGGCCATCGACGCGCTCTCGGCTTCGATCAAGATGGCGCGCGCGGGTCTGGGCAAGACGGACAAGCCGATCGGCTCGTTCCTGTTCTCGGGCCCGACCGGCGTCGGCAAGACCGAAGTGGCGCGCCAGCTCGCCTTCACGCTCGGCATCGAGCTGATCCGCTTCGACATGTCCGAGTACATGGAGCGCCATGCGGTGAGCCGTCTGATCGGCGCGCCGCCGGGCTACGTCGGGTTCGACCAGGGCGGTCTGCTTACCGAAGCCGT
The DNA here is from genome assembly GCF_000739775.1 of Paraburkholderia heleia NBRC 101817. GTDB lineage: Bacteria > Pseudomonadota > Gammaproteobacteria > Burkholderiales > Burkholderiaceae > Paraburkholderia > Paraburkholderia heleia. Next base: position 33,663 of record NZ_BBJH01000057.1, read on the forward strand.
GACGAAGAAGCCGCACTGCGTGCTGCTGCTCGATGAAATCGAGAAGGCGCACCCGGACATCTTCAACGTGCTGCTGCAAGTGATGGACCACGGCACGCTGACCGACAACAATGGCCGCAAGGCGGATTTCCGCAACGTCATCATCATCATGACGACGAACGCGGGCGCCGAGGCGATGAACAAGTCGACGATCGGCTTCACGACCCGGCGCGAGCAGGGCGACGAGCTGGCCGATATCAAGCGCCTGTTCACGCCCGAGTTCCGCAACCGGCTCGATGCGACGATCAGCTTCCGTGCGCTCGATGAGGAAATCATCATGCGCGTGGTCGACAAGTTCCTCATGCAACTGGAAGACCAGCTGCACGAGAAGAAGGTCGACGCGGTCTTCACCGACGCGCTGCGCAAGCACCTGGCCAAGCACGGCTTCGACCCGCTCATGGGCGCCCGGCCGATGCAGCGCCTGATTCAGGACACGATCCGCCGTGCGCTCGCCGACGAACTGCTGTTCGGCAAGCTCATGAACGGCGGCCGCGTGACCGTGGACGTCGATGCGGAAGACAAGGTCCAGCTCACGTTCGACGAGCAGCCGGCGCCGCGCAATCCGGAAGCGGTGGAAGTGGAATAAGCCACGGCAGCGCTGCTGCGCAAGCAGCCTTCAGGCGAGACGGCGCAGTTCGAAAGGACTGCGCCGTCTTTCTTTTGGGGCCGGGCGGCAGGTCCAGGGGGCGCCGTGATGCGCAGGCGCGCCAGCCGTCAGCCGGTAAAATGCGCGTTGTCCGCCGTCGGCCTTTTCTTGATGCGCAGCGCTTCAGTCGCGTCTCGCGCAAAGCAGAGGTGTAACAGTGGTACCACGTAAAGCGCAAAAAGCACGCCGCGGCGTGCTTTTTTTGTTGCCCGCGCAACCGCCTGGCTCAGTGCTTGCCCGTGCTGCCGAAACCGCCCGCGCCGCGCTCGCTCGCCTCGAAGTCGTCGACGATGTTGAACTGCGCCTGCACGACCGGCACGATCACGAGCTGCGCGAGACGCTCCAGCGGGTTGAGCGTGAAGGTGGTGTGGCCGCGGTTCCAGGTCGAAATCATCAGCTCGCCCTGGTAGTCCGAGTCGATCAGGCCGACCAGATTGCCGAGCACGATGCCGTGCTTGTGGCCAAGGCCCGAGCGCGGCAGGATCAGCGCCGCGTAGCCGGGGTCGGCCACGTGGATGGCGAGGCCCGTCGGCACGAGCTTCGTTTCGCCCGGTTCGAGCGTGACCGGCGCGTCGAGGCACGCGCGCAGGTCGAGGCCGGCGCTGCCCGGCGTGGCGTACTGGGGTAGCTGGTCGCGCATGCGCTCGTTCAGGATCTTGATGTCGATTTTCATGAAGTCAGGGTGATGGGGCGGTGGTGGATCGCTCAGGCGCGAGGCAGCTGGAACGCCTCGGCGAGAAGTTCGTAAGAGCGCAGACGAGCCTCGTAGCTGCCCGCAACGGTCAGCACGATCAGTTCGTCGGCGCGGAAGTTGTCCTTGATGGCGAGAAGGCGCTCGGTGACGCTCTCGGGCGTGCCGATGACGCTGCGTGGCTTCTCGCGGTCGATCACGATCTGCTCGCGCTCGCCGTACTCCTGCGCGCGCCCCTGCTCGAGGCTCGGGATCGGCGCGTTCAAGCCATAGGCCATCTGCACGCGGCGCAGGTCGACGGCCTTTTCGAGGTCGGCGGCCTCGGCTTCGGTGTCGGCGCAGATCGCGAACACGGCGCACGCGAGATACGGCTTCGCTTCGTGGCCCGGCTTGAAGCGGTCGAAATACGCCTCGGCCACGAGATGTCCGAAATGCGCGTTGATGAAGTGCGCGAACGAGAAGCGCAGTCCGAGCTGTGCGGCGAGGATGCCGCCGAAGTCGCTCGAACCGAGCACCCAGAGCTGCGGGCGCGTCTGGATCTGCGGCTGCAGCACCACGCCGCTCGCGAGATGGTCGGCGGGAAGCGTGCCGTCCATGAGGCCGACGAGATCCTGCACCTGCTGCGAGAACTGGTCGCCGCGGTTGTACGTGCCTGCGGCCACGGCCTGCGCCGTGCGCATGTCGCCGCCTGGCGCACGCCCGACACCGAGGTCGACGCGCCCCGGAAAGAGCGCTTCGAGCATCATGAACTGTTCGGCGATCTTGAAGGGGCTGTAATAGGGCAGCATGATGCCGCCCGAGCCGATACGGATGCGCTTCGTGACGCTGCCGAGGCGCGCGAGCATGACCTCGGGGCAGGGGTTGCACACGCCCAGCAGGCCGTGGTGCTCGGCGCACCAGTAGCGCGTGTAGCCCAGGTCGTCGGCAAGCTGGGCAAGCTCGATGGTGGCGGCGATGGCGTCCGCCGCGCTGTGCCCGGCGATCACGGGCGACTGGTCGAGTACGGAAAGCCGTGTCATGGCAGTACTGCTCCTTGCCTGGGTTCGCGGCGCCCAACGCCGGCACGCGGGTGCGCCGGCGCGCGCGTCACGAGATGATGCTCGGGTCCGGCAGACGCCGCGCGATTTCGGCGACGAGCGTCTGCGCGAGCGCCTGCTTGGCCGCGCGCGGCAGCGGCGTGCGGCCGCCCGCCTCGAACAGCACGACTTCATTGTCGTCCTGACCGAAGGTGAGCGGGCCGAGATTGCCGATCAGCAGCGGCACCTTCTTGCGCGCGCGCTTTTCTTCGCCGTGCACGTCGAGGTTGCCGCTTTCGGCGGCGAAGCCCACGCAGTACGGCGGGTTCGGCAATGCCGCCACCGAGGCGAGGATGTCCGGGTTCTCGACGAACGTGAACGTCGGCATACGGTGCTCGGCGGTTTTCTTGATCTTGTGCTCGGCGACATGATCGACGCGCCAGTCGGCCACGGCCGCCACACCGATGAAGACATCGGCGTCGGTCGCGGCGCGCATGACCGCGTCGTACATCTGCCGGGCGGTCTGGACGTCTTCGCGATACACGCCCCACGGCGTTTGCAGCGCGACGGGACCCGCGACCAGATGCACCTCGGCGCCGGCCTGCTGCGCGGCGCGCGCGAGCGCGAAGCCCATCTTGCCGCTCGAGCGGTTGGTGATGCCGCGCACGGGATCGAGCGGCTCGAAGGTCGGGCCGGCGGTGATCAGGAGCTTGCGGCCCGCGAGTACCTTCGGCGCGAAGAACGAGACGATCGCCTCGTACACGGCCTCCGGTTCGAGCATGCGCCCGTCGCCGATCTCGCCGCACGCCTGCGGGCCGGAATCGGGACCGAGTGTTTCGATGCCGTCCGCGCGCAGTTGCGCGACGTTGCGCTGCGTGGCCGGGTTTTGCCACATTTGCCGGTTCATTGCGGGCACGACGAGGAGCGGACAGTCGCGCGCCACGCACAGCGTGGCGAGCAGGTCGTCGGCGAAACCGTGGGCGAGTCTGGCGAGGAAGTCGGTCGAGGCGGGTGCGACGACAATGGCGTCGGCCTCGCGCGAGAGATCGATGTGCGCCATGTTGTTGGGCACGCGGCCGTCCCACTGGCTCGTGTAGACGGGGCGGCCCGAGAGCGCCTGCATGGTGACCGGCGTGATGAACTGCGTGGCCGCCTCGGTCATCACGACTTGCACGGTCGCGCCGGCCTTGGTCAAGAGGCGCGTGAGCTCGGCGATCTTGTAGCAGGCGATGCCGCCCGTCATGCCGAGCACGAGGTGGCGGCCGGCCAGTTCGCCTGGGTTTGCAGCGGACGTGTTCAAGTCACAGCTCCTATAACCGTGCAGCCCGCAGACTCAGCGCGCGCCGCGCACGCGCCGCAATTCGTCGAACACCAGCAGCACCGCGCCGATGGTGATCGCGCTATCGGCGAGGTTGAACGCCGGCCAGTGCCAGCCGCCCACGTGGAAGTCGAGAAAGTCGATCACGTGGCCGTACAGCAGGCGGTCGATCACATTGCCGAGCGCGCCGCCCATGATGAGCGCGAGCGCCGTGCAAAAGAGCTTCTGCGTAGCGTGGCGCTTGAGCAAATAGCAGATCACGAGCGCCGCCACCACGCCGAGCGCCGTGAACGCCCAGCGCTGCCAGCCGCCTGCGGCCGACAGGAAGCTGAACGCCGCCCCCTTGTTGTAGACCAGGACGAGGTTGAAGAACGGCGTGATCACGCGGCCTTCGCCGTAGCTGAACACCTTGTTGATGGCGATTTTCGTCAGCTGATCGGCGAGGATCACGATCAGCGCGACTCCCAGCCACGGCGCGAGCGTGCCGCCCGCGCCATTCGACCTGGACTGCTTCGTCAGCGTCTTTGCCATTATGCCGCGCTCCGTTTTTCACCGCCGCCGAACAGATTCGCGACGCAGCGGCCGCACAGGCCCGGATGCTCCGCGTTCGCGCCCACGTCCTCGCGGTAGTGCCAGCAGCGCTCGCACTTGAGGTACTTCGAGGTGACCACTTCGACGCCTTCCTCCGCTTCGCCATCGACCTTCACGATTTCCGCCGCCGAGGTGATCAGCACGAATTTCAGGTCGTCGCCCAGACTTTCGAGGGCGGCATGGCGCGCGCCGCTCGCGAGAATGCGCACTTCGGCCTGCAGCGACGAGCCGATCTGGTTCGCCACCCGCGCCTCTTCGAGCGCCTTCGTCACGTTGCCGCGCACTTCGCGCAGCAGCGTCCACTTGGCAATCAGTTCGGGGGCGCCTTCGATGTCCGGGAAGGCGTGGAAGGTTTCGGTGAAGATGGTTTCGCTTTGCGGCTGGAACACCTTCCACGCTTCTTCGGCCGTGAACGAGAGGAACGGCGCGAGGATGCGCAACAGGCTATGCGTGATGTGATGCAGCGCCGTTTGCGCGCCGCGACGGGCCTTCGAGTCCGCCGCGCTCGTGTAGAGGCGGTCCTTCAGCACGTCGAGGTAGAAGCCGCCCAGGTCCTCCGAGCAGAACGTCTGGAGCTTGGCCACGACCGGGTGGAACTCGTAGCGGTCGTAGTGGGCGAGCACGTCGTTTTGCAGCGTGTGCGTAAGTGCGACGGCATAGCGGTCGATCTCAAGCCACTCGCTCGCGGGCAGCGCGTGCTTCTCGAAGTCGAAGTCCGAGAGGTTCGAGAGCAGGAAGCGCAGCGTGTTGCGGATACGGCGATAGCCTTCCGTCACGCGCTTGAGGATCTCTTCCGAGATGGCCAGCTCGCCCGAGTAGTCGGTCGAGGCAATCCACAGACGGATGATTTCCGCGCCCAGACGGTTCGCCACTTCATGCGGATCGACGCCGTTGCCGAGCGATTTCGACATCTTGCGGCCTTCGCCGTCGACGGTGAAGCCGTGCGTGAGCAGCGCGTTGTAGGGCGGGCGGCCGTCGAGCATCGAAGCCGTGAGCAGCGACGAGTGGAACCAGCCGCGATGCTGGTCCGAGCCTTCCAGGTACAGGTCGGCCGGGAACTGGAGCTCATCTTTGTGCGAGCCGCGCAGCACGTGCCAGTGCGTCGTGCCCGAGTCGAACCACACGTCGAGCGTGTCGCGGTTCTTCTCGTACAGGTTGGCGTCGTCGCCGATCAGCTCGCGCGGGTCGAGCGTTTGCCACGCTTCGATGCCTTCCTTTTCCACGCGCTGCGCCACCTGTTCGAGCAGCTCCAGCGTGCGCGGATGCAGCGCGCCGGTTTCCTTGTGCACGAAGAACGCCATCGGCACGCCCCATTGGCGCTGGCGCGAGAGTGTCCAGTCCGGGCGGTTGGCGATCATCGAATACAGGCGCTGCTTGCCCCACGAGGGGTAGAACGCGGTCGCCTCGATGCCTTCGAGCGCCGTTTCGCGCAGCGTCTTGCCGCCGTCCGCAGGCTGAACGTCCATGCCCGCGAACCACTGCGAGGTGGCGCGGTAGATGATCGGCGTCTTGTGGCGCCAGCAGTGCATGTAGCTGTGCAGGTACTTTTCGCTGCGCAGGAGCGTGCCGGCGGCGTCGAGCGCGTCGACGATCTTCGGGTTCGCCGCCCAGATCGAGAGGCCGCCGAAGAGCGGCAGCGATTCGATGTAGCGGCCATCGCCCATCACCGGGCTGATGATGTCGGAATCCGCCATGCCGTGCGCCTTGCACGACACGAAGTCTTCCACGCCGTAGGCGGGCGCGGAGTGCACGATGCCCGTGCCGGTGTCGGTCGTGACGTAGTCGCCGAGATAGATCGGCGCCGTGCGCTTGTAACCGGGGTGCGCCGAGGCGAGCGGGTGATTGAAACGCAGCAGCGAGAGCTTCTCGCCCTTCGTCGTGGCGACGATCTTGCCCTCGAGGCCGAACTCCTGCATGCACGCTTGCACGCGCTCGACGGCGAGGATCAGCAGGCCGCGTTGCGTGTCCACGAGCGCATAGTCGATCTCCGGGTGCACGTTCAGCGCCTGATTCGACGGGATCGTCCAGGGTGTGGTGGTCCAGATCACGATGCCGCCTTCCTCGCGCGGCAGGGCGGGCAGGCCGAACGCAGCCGCCGTTTCGGCGGGTTGCGCGAACGTGAACAGTACGTCGATGGTCGGGTCGGTCTTGTCCTTGTACTCGACCTCGGCTTCAGCGAGCGCCGAGCCGCAGTCGAAGCACCAGTTCACGGGCTTCAGGCCCCGGAACACATAGCCCTTCTCGATGATCTTCGCGAGTGCGCGGATCTCGCCGGCCTCGTTCATGAAGTTCATCGTCTTGTACGGGTTGTTCCAGTCGCCGAGCACGCCCAGGCGCCTGAAGCCTTTCTTTTGCGTCTCGATCTGGCCGGCCGCGTACTCGCGCGCCTTCTGCATCACTTCCTGGGCGGGCAGCGACTTGCCGAACTGCTTTTCGATCTGGATTTCGATCGGCATGCCGTGGCAGTCCCAGCCCGGCACGTAGACCGCGTCGAAGCCCGCGAGATTGCGCGCCTTGACGATCATGTCCTTGAGGATCTTGTTCACCGCGTGGCCGAGGTGGATGTCGCCGTTCGCATACGGCGGGCCGTCGTGCAGGATGAACTTCTTGCGGCCCTTCGAAGCCGCGCGGATCTTCTCGTAGACCTGCTTCTCTTCCCATTCCTTGACCCATTGCGGCTCGCGTTTCGGCAGGTCGCCGCGCATCGGGAACGGGGTGTCGAGCAGGTTGACGGGATATTTAGATTCGGACTTCTGCGGCTTGCCGGAGGATGCTTTCTTGTCGCTCATGGTGAGATCACGTGGAATTCGGGGGGATGCATGGCGTCAGCGTTGCGGCCGATGCCGCGCAACCGTCGCCGCGGGCGCTGCATGCCGTGCCTTGTGCACGCGGCGCCTGGGGGGCGGGCAGCCCGCGCATGCGGGCCGCGGGTCACCTAATTCGGTCGGTGGCCGAGGTGGCGAAGCCGGTGGATGCGCCGCCCGCCACGTCTGCGCCCGCTGCGGCGAACCACGCGCGGGTGTTCGCCACGTCGCGCGCGATCGCGGCGGTGAGCGTTTCGAGGTCGGGAAACTTCTCCTCGTCACGCAGCTTCTTGAGAAACTCGACGCGCACGAGCTTGCCGTAGGCGTCGCCGTGCCAGTCGAGCAGATGCACTTCGAGCAGCACGCGGCCCGAGTCGTCCACGGTGGGGCGCAGGCCGAGGCTCGCGACGCCAGGCAACGGATGATCGGCAATGCCATGCACCATCACGACGAAGATCCCCTTGAGCGCCGGCCGCTTGTGGCCGATCAGCAGGTTCATCGTGGGAAAGCCCAGGTCGCGCCCGAGCTTCAGGCCGTGCGTGACGTGCGCGCTGATGTGATAGCCGCGGCCAAGCGAGGCGCGCGCGGCGTCGAGGTCGCCCGCGTGCAGCTGGGCGCGCACGGCGGAGCTGGAAATGCGCACGCCCGAAGGGTCGGCCACGGTCGCCATCTGCTCGACTTCGAAGCCGTGCTGCGCGCCCGCGGCCTGCAGCGACGCGAAGTCGCCTGCGCGCTTCGCGCCGTAGCGGAAGTCGTCGCCGATCATCATCCAGCGCGCGTGCAGCCCGCCCACGATGATGCGCTCGACGAACGCCTCGGGCGACTGGCTCGCGAACGTGTGGTTGAAATGCTCGACCACGACGCGGTCCACGCCGTTCTCGCGCAGCGCTTCGAGCTTGTCGCGCAGCATGGCGATGCGCGGCGGCGCGCTGGCCGGGTTGAAGAACTCGCGCGGATGCGGCTCGAAGGTCATCACGCAGACGGGCAGGCCGCGCGCGTCGGCTGCCGCGCGCACGCGCGCGAGCAATGCCTGATGCCCGCGGTGGACACCGTCGAAATTGCCGATGGTCAGCGCGCAGGGCGCGCGGCTTTCGGCATTGGGAAGACCGCGGAAGACTCTCACGATAGCGGAACCTGGTGGAACCTCGAAAAGCGCGCTGGCGCAGCACGCGTGCTAATGATCGACTGCTGACCTGGCCGCTCGCGGCCCAAGGACCGCGACGAAACAGAAGATTATAAACGCACGAGGCGACGATCGCCGCCGCACGAGCGTTGAGCAGGTCCCCCGATGATAAAATCCGCGGATGAAAAATCTCGTCATCCTGATTTCGGGGCGGGGCAGCAACATGGAAGCCATCGTGCGCGCTTGCGCGCAGGAAGCCTGGGGGGCGCGTATCGCCGCCGTGATTGCCAACCGTCCTGACGCTGCGGGCCTCGCATTCGCGGCTTCGAACGGCATTGCCACGGCGGTCGTCGATCACCGCCAGTTTCCCGATCGCGCCAGCTTCGACGCGGCGCTCGCTCACGTCATCGACGGCTACGCGCCGGACCTCGTCATACTGGCGGGCTTCATGCGCGTGCTGACCGAATCCTTCGTCGGCCATTATTCGGGTCGGATGCTCAATATCCACCCCTCGCTGCTGCCGATGTTTCCGGGCCTCAAAACGCATCAGCAGGCGCTCGACGCCGGTTGCCGCGTGCACGGCGCGACGGTGCATTTCGTCACGCCTACGCTCGATCATGGTCCGATCGTCGCGCAGTCGGCGGTTCCGGTGCGCACGGGCGACGACGCCGCGGCGCTCGCCGCGCGCGTGCTCAAGACCGAACATGTAATGTATCCGCGCGCGGTGCGCTGGTTCGTCGAAGGGCGTCTCGCGCTCGACGGCGAACGCGTGACGCTCACGCCGGCCGAGCCTCAGTGGCTCTTCTTTGACGACTCGCAAGCCGCCGGGGAGGGCGCATGAGACTGCATGGTTTTCTGATTGGACAGACCGAAACGTTGCTCGCCGACGTCCTCAAATTCACGGGACCGGCCGATGCCGTGACGAGCCGCTTCTTCCGCGAGCATCCGAAGCTCGGCCACGCCGAGCGCGGGGTGATCGCCGAAGCCGTGTTCGCGGTGCTGCGCCGGCGCATGGAGTTCGCCCATCTGGCCGAAAGCGGCACGGGCAGCCCGACGCGCCGTCTCACGCTGCTCGGCCTCATGGCGACGGCGGGCCGTTCGGCGATCCGTCCGTTCGTGTCGGACGCCGAGGCGACCTGGCTCGAGCACGTCGCGAAGATCGACCCGGCGAGCCTGCCGCAGCGCGTGCAGCTGAATTTGCCGGAGTGGATCGTCAAGGCGCTGGAAACGCGCTTTGAGCCCGCCGAACTGGCGCAGCTGGCCGCCGCGCTCAACTATCCGGCGCCTTTGGATTTACGTGCCAATCCCGTCAAGGCGAATCGCGACGAGCTGATCCGCTCGCTGTCCGAGTCGGGTATCGAAGGCGGCGAAACGCCGTTTGCGCCGTTCGGCGTGCGCGTGACCGGCAAGCCCGCGCTCGCGAAACTCGACGCATTCAAGAATGGCTGGTTCGAGGTGCAGGACGAGGGCAGCCAGCTGCTGTGCACGCTGCTCGCGCCGCGCCGCGGCGAGATGGTGGTGGACTTCTGCGCGGGCGCGGGCGGCAAGACGCTGGCGCTCGGCGCGATGATGCGCTCGACCGGCCGGCTCTACGCCTTCGACGTGTCCGACCGGCGCCTCGCCAAGCTCAAGCCGCGCCTCGCGCGCAGCGGTCTTTCGAACGTCAATCCCGTGCTGATCGACAGCGAGCACGACGCCAAGATCAAGCGGCTGATCGGCAAGATCGATCGCGTGCTCGTGGATGCGCCGTGCTCGGGCCTCGGCACGCTGCGCCGCAACCCCGACCTCAAGTGGCGCCAGACGCCCGAGTCGGTGGCCGAGCTCGCGCCCAAGCAGCTTTCGATCCTCACGAGCGCGGCGCGCCTGCTCAAGCGCGGCGGCCGTCTCGTCTACGCGACCTGCAGCATTCTCGAAGCCGAGAACGAAGCGGTCGTGAAGCAGTTCCTCGAGGCGCATCCCGAATTCGTGCTGGTGAGCGCGCGCGACGTGCTGGCCGAGCAGCGCGTGGGCCTCGACACGGGCGACTACCTCTCGCTGTGGCCGCATCGCCACGCCACCGACGGCTTCTTTGCTGCCGTGCTGGAGCGTCGCGGCGAGGCCAGGCCCGGAACGAAGGCAGCGGGCGCGCAGACCACGCCTGAAGAGGCCGCAGCGGAGCAAGAGGCGTCGGAGGCGATCGCGAAGGCGCAGGAAAGCGAAGCCGCCGAGCCGGACGCCGCGCTGGAGTAAGACCCGCGGCGGGTGCGGGAATTGCGGGCCGGTATGGTCGCGGTGAAAGACTAGATGGGGCCGGATATCATGGAAAGGGCCAGTCGGGGTGCGGCAAAGCGCCTCGAAATGCCCTTCAGACGTTGACGCCGTCACCATTAAAGAAAAAAATCTCCCTTTGTTACAAACACTTGGAGCGGTTCTAGTAGAATGCCGTCCAACCGCATCTCGTCGCTTTCACTTTCTTGACACTGGCGCCTGGCTGAAAGGCTGACGCGCTTCGCTTCACAGGTAAATGCCTTGTTGAACTCCTTGCTTGATTTCCTCGCCCACGGGGTGCTCCATTTCTCGTGGTGGCAGATCGTGCTGTTCGCGGCGGTGGTCACCCACATCACGATCATCGGCGTGACGGTGTACCTGCACCGCTGCCAGGCGCACCGCGCGCTGGATCTGCATCCCATCGCGAGCCACTTCTTCCGTTTCTGGCTGTGGATGACCACGGGCATGCTCACGGGCCAGTGGGCCGCAATCCACCGCAAGCACCACGCCAAGTGCGAAACGGAGGAAGATCCGCACAGCCCGCAAACGCGCGGCATCTGGAAGGTGCTGCTCGAAGGCGCCGAGCTCTATCGCGCCGAAGCGAAGAACGAAGAAACGCTGCGCCGTTTCAGCCACGGCACGCCCAACGACTGGATGGAGCGCAACGTCTATACGCGCTACCCCATTCTCGGCGTGAGCATCATGATGGTGATCGACGTCGCGCTGTTCGGCGCAGTCGGCCTCACCGTGTGGGCCGTGCAGATGGCGTGGATTCCGTTCTGGGCGGCCGGTGTCGTGAACGGCCTCGGGCACTTCTGGGGCTACCGCAACTTCAATTCGTCCGACGCGAGCACGAACCTTCTGCCGATCGGCATCATCATCGGCGGCGAGGAACTGCACAACAACCACCACACGTTTGCGACTTCCGCGAAGCTCTCGAACAAGTGGTACGAGTTCGACATCGGCTGGATGTACATCCGCATGATGCAGGCGGTCGGTCTTGCCAAGGTGAAGAAGGTCGCGCCCACGCCGCGCCTCACCAAGGGCAAGCTGGTGCCCGACCACGAAACGCTGCAGGCCGTGCTGTCCAACCGCTACGAAGTGATGGCGCGTTACGCCAAGGCCGTGAAGCAGGCTTACCGTCAGGAGCTCGCGCACCTCAAGGAAGTGGGCGAGCGCGAGAAGTACAAGGTCATGCGCGGCGCGCGCAAGTGGTTCGACAAGGAAGAAGCCAGCCTGAACGAGCCGCAGAAGCGCCAGCTTCCGCAAATTTTCGCGAACAGCCAGAAGCTGCGCACGTACATCGAACTGCGCAACGAGCTCGCCGCAATCTGGGAGCGTTCGAGCGCCTCGCGCGAACAACTGCTCGCGCAGCTCCAGGATTGGTGCCATCGCGCTGAACAAAGCGGCATCAAGGCGCTGCAGGAATTCGCGTCGCGCCTGCGCCGTTACGCGTGATCGGTTCGACCGGATTTTGGCCCCGCGGTGGGGCGCAGGAAAATCCTTTAGAATGACGAGACGTCACAAAACCCCGCGCTGGCGGGGTTTTTCTTTTTGGGCCGCGAAAAAGCCGGAGTCCCCACAATGGCTTCAATGGCGCGGCGATCGGTAGGGGCAGGAGATGATGAGTCAGGCGATCAGGAAGGTCGAATATGATCGGCCGCAGGGTGCCGTCTGCAGCGTTGGACAGGCTTGGGCGCGCGTGCCCGATGCGCCGTCCGCGGCAGAGCGCGTGGCATTGAAGGAGCGGATTCGTGCGTTGCTCAAGCGCGAGAAGGCGGTGCTTGTCGCGCACTATTACGTGGATCCTGAATTGCAGGAGCTCGCCGACGAAACCGGCGGCTGCGTGGCCGATTCCCTCGAGATGGCGCGCTTCGGCCGCGACCACGAGGCCCAGACGCTCGTCGTGGCGGGCGTGCGCTTCATGGGTGAGACCGCGAAGATTCTGAGTCCGAACAAGCGCATTCTCATGCCCGATCTCGACGCGACCTGCTCGCTCGATCTCGGTTGCCCCATCGACGAATTCTCGGCGTTTTGCGACGAGCATCCGGACCGCACCGTGGTCGTCTACGCGAACACGAGCGCGGCCGTGAAGGCGCGCGCGGACTGGATGGTCACGTCGTCCATCGGTCTCGAGATCGTCGCCGACCTGCACGCGAAAGGCGAAAAGATTCTATGGGCGCCGGACCGGCACCTGGGCAGTTACATCCAGAAGAAGACCGGCGCGGACATGCTGCTGTGGCAAGGCTCCTGCCTCGTGCACGACGAGTTCAAGGGCATCGAGCTCGACCTGCTGCGCGCCGAATATCCGGACGCCAAAATTCTCGTCCACCCCGAATCGCCCGAGAGCGTGGTCGCGCTCGCGGACGTGGTCGGCTCGACCACGCAGCTGATCGACGCCGCCGTGAAGCTCGACGCGCAACGCTTCATCGTCGCGACCGATCTCGGCATTCTGCACAAGATGCGCCTCGCGGCACCGGGCAAGACCTTCATCGAAGCGCCCACGGCCGGCAACAGCGCCACCTGCAAGAGCTGCGCGCACTGCCCGTGGATGGCCATGAACGGTCTGGCGAATCTCGTCGACGTGCTGGAGCGCGGTCACAACGAGATTCACGTCGACAGCGCGATCGGTGAGCGCGCGCGCCTGCCGATCGATCGCATGCTGGCGTTCGCGGCCGAGCACAAGCGCCGCGTGCAGGCGAGCGGCGACCTCGCGCGCGACACCGCGCTGTTCTCGCAAGTGGGGGCGGCGTAAATGGGCGCACTCGAATTGCTCGCAGTCGATGCCGTTGCACCGGTGCTCGATGAAGTGCGCTCGCAGTACGGCGCGGCGTTCGACGCGGCGATCGCACGCAACGTGGCCGATGCGCTCGCGGAAGACGTGGGAACGGGCGACCAGACCGGCCGTCTCGTCCCCGCCGATGAAATGCGCGACGCGCGCATCATCGTGCGAGAAGACGCGGTACTATGCGGCGTGCTCTGGTTCGACGGCGTGGTGAAGCAGGTCGATCCGCGCATCGACGTGCGTTGGCATTATCGCGAGGGCGAGCGCATGGCCGCCGGCACGACCGTCTGCTCGCTGCGCGGTCCGGCGCGCTCGCTGCTCACGGCCGAGCGCAACGCGATGAACTTCCTGCAGTTGCTTTCGGGCGTGGCAAGCGTGACGCGCCGCTACGTCGACATGATCGCGCACACCCGCGCGCGCATTCTCGACACGCGCAAGACGCTGCCCGGCTTGCGCCTCGCGCAGAAGTACGCAGTGCGCGTGGGCGGCGGTGCAAACCAGCGTCTCGCGCTTTACGACGGCATCCTGATCAAGGAAAACCACATTGCTGCGGCAGGCGGCGTGGGTGCGGCGATGGACGCTGCGCTCGCTCTCGATGCGGGCGTGCCGATCCAGATCGAGGTCGAGACGCTCGAGCAGCTCGAAACGGCGCTCGCGCGCGGCGCGAAGTCGGTCCTGCTCGACAACTTCTCGTTCGACATGATGCGCGCCGCGGTGAAGCTCACGGCGGGGCGTGCGGTGCTCGAAGTCTCGGGTGGCGTGAATTTCGACACGGTACGCACGATCGCGGAAACGGGCGTGGACCGCGTATCGATTGGCGCGCTGACGAAGGACGTGCGCGCGACCGACTTCTCGATGCGCATCGTCTGAAGCCCCGCAAGTTCGCTGAACTGAACCAGAACGAAAAAGGCCGCCTCGCGATTGAGGCGGCCTTTGTTCTTTTGTGACGTCCAGGGTTCGCCGGACTCAGGCAACCGTGCGATTGCGTACGCGCTCCGGGGCGAGCACGGTCGGCAGCGCCTTGGGCAGCGAGTTGGGCCAGTCGCGGCTGTAGTGCAGGCCACGGCTCTCGCGCCGCGAGCGTGCACTTTCCACGATCAGCGAAGCGACGTCGACGAGGTTGCGCAATTCCAGCAGGTCGCGCGTGACGCGGAAATTCGCGTAGTACTCGAGAATTTCATCTCGCAGCAGGGCGATGCGATGTTGGGCGCGCTCGAGCCGCTTGTCGGTGCGCACGATGCCGACGTAATTCCACATCAGCCGGCGCAGCTCGTCCCAGTTGTGGGCAACGACGACTTCCTCGTCGGAATCGGAGACGCGGCTTTCGTCCCAGTCCGGCAGCGGCGCATGCGCGCCCGCACTGAAGCCTTCCGCCTCGATCGCCTCGGCCGCCGAACGGCCGATCACGAGGCACTCGAGCAGCGAATTGCTCGCGAGGCGGTTCGCGCCGTGCAGGCCCGTGTACGAGGTCTCGCCCACGGCATAGAGGCCCGCGAGGTCGGTGCGCCCGGCGAGATCGGTGACGACGCCGCCGCAGGTGTAGTGCGCGGCGGGTACCACGGGAATCGGTTCCTTCGTGATGTCGATGCCGAATTCGCGGCAACGCGCGAGGATGGTCGGGAAATGCTCCTCGAGAAACGCCGGCGGCTGATGGCTGATGTCGAGATGCACGCAGTCGATGCCGTGCCTCTTGATCTCGAAGTCGATCGCGCGGGCGACGATGTCGCGCGGCGCCAGCTCGGCGCGTGCGTCGTGCGCGGGCATGAAACGGGTGCCGTCGGGCAGGCGCAGCACGCCGCCTTCGCCGCGCACGGCTTCCGATATCAGGAACGACTTGGCGTGCGGGTGGAAGAGGCAGGTGGGGTGGAACTGGATGAACTCCATGTTCGCCACACGGCAGCCCGCGCGCCACGCCATGGCGATGCCGTCGCCGGTGGCCGTGTCGGGGTTCGTCGTGTACAGGTAGACCTTGCCCGCGCCGCCCGTGGCGAGCACCGTGTGCGGCGCCTGGATCGTCACCGTGCGGTCGTTCTTCAGATCGAGCGCATAGAGGCCGTGGCAGCGACGGCCCGGCAGGCCGAGCCGGTCGGACGTGATGACGTCGATCGCCTGATGGTCTTCGAGGATCGTGATGTTCGGGTGCAAGCGCGCGCGCTCGAGCAGCGTCTGCACGACCGCGTGGCCGGTGGCGTCGGCGGCGTGGATGATGCGGCGATGGCTGTGGCCGCCTTCGCGCGTGAGGTGAAAGCCGAGTTCGGCGGCGGCGTCCTTCGTGAACGGCACGTCCTGGCCGATCAGCCATTCGATGGCCTCGCGGCCATGCTCGACGATGTAGCGCGTGGCGGCCTCGTCGCACAGGCCGCCGCCGGCGACGAGCGTATCGTCCACGTGGTTCTCCACGCTGTCGGCCGAATCGAGCACGGCGGCAATGCCGCCTTGCGCGCGGTCACTCGCACCTTCGGTCATCGCGCGCTTGGCGATGATCACGACGCGGCGCGAATCGGCGAGATTCAGCGCGACGCTCAGTCCTGCGAGGCCGCTGCCGACGATCGCTACATCGAAATTCATGATCCTGCTTCTCCGTCTCTCTTGTTCTACGCTTTCTGGCCGCCGCGGTCCTGCGCCGTCATGGCATATGACACACGTGTGGCAGCCGGTATAAAGCGGGAAGCATACTCCGAGAGAGGAGCGAACGGATAGCGCCAGTTTGGGCGCTGCCGCTAAAACACCGTTGCAAGTGGCGAACCGGGGCGCGGCGGGCCAATCTACGGCGCGTAAAAAGAAAAACCCCGCGGATAAGCGGGGTTTTTCTGTCTTCGTCAGGCTCGGAACCCGATCAATTACTTGATCTTGGTTTCCTTGTACTCGACGTGCTTGCGAACAACCGGGTCGAACTTCTTGATCGACATTTTTTCCGGCATGTTGCGCTTGTTCTTCGTGGTCGTATAGAAGTGACCCGTACCTGCGGTCGATTCCAGCTTGATCTTGTCGCGGACGCCCTTGGCCATGATTTACTCCTTACAGTTCGCCGCGTGCGCGCAGGTCTGCGAGCACGGAATCGATGCCGTTCTTGTCGATCAGGCGCAGGCCCGCGTTCGAGACGCGCAGACGCACCCAACGGTTTTCGCTTTCAACCCAGAAACGGCGGTTTTGCAGATTCGGGAGGAAACGGCGCTTGGTTTTGTTGTTAGCGTGGGAAACGTTGTTGCCGCTCATCGGCGCTTTCCCAGTGACTTGGCATACACGTGCCATGAGTGCACTCCTACGGAAATTCTGAGTTCGAGAGCCGCTTAAGTTTCCCAGGCGAGAAATGGCCGGAAAGGAGCGCTCACGTATGGATGAGAGACAACCTCGAACCCAGCGCATATTTCCCCTGGAATGCCGCGACGGGCTTCGGAACAGGGTTGGAAATAGGCAAACCATAATTCTAGCAGAAAAAACCCTGGAAAATCAAACCCGATTTGTGCATGCCGTTGTTTGCCGAGGATTCGCCGAAGCGCCGGGCGCCTGTGCCGCCTCAGGTCCAGCCATGGCGCGCGAAGGAGAACGTCTCCCGTGTGCCGATGACCAGGTGGTCGATGAGCTGAACCTCCACGAGCGCCAGCGTTTCGCGCAACACCCGCGTGAGGCGCCGATCGCTCGCGCTCGGCTGCACCGCGCCCGAAGGGTGATTATGGGCGACGATCAGGCTCGCGGCATTGAGCGTCAGCGCGCGCCGCACGATTTCGCGAGGATACACCGCCATGCGCGTGAGCGAGCCGCGCGAGCTTTCCTCCGAGCGGATCAGCCGATGGCGCGCGTCCAGAAAGAGGCAGACGAACACCTCGTGCGGCCGACCGCCGATCAGGAGGCGCAAATAGTCCTCGACCGCACCGGGAGAGTCGATGAGCGGCTTGTCGTCGAGCGCTTGCGCAAGCGCCCGCCGCGCGAGTTCCGTGACCGCCCGCAGCATCGAGGATTTTGCGGGCCCAATGCCGCGCAGCGCCTCGAATTCTTCGTGCGGCGCGTCGAGCATGGCGCGCAGCGAGCCGAATCGAACGAGGAGCGTGCGAGCCACCTTGAAGACATCGTGGCCCGGCAGGCCAAAGCCGAGCAGGATCGCGAGCAGCTCCTCGTCCGAGAGCGCGGCCGCGCCGACCGTACGCAGGCGTTCGCGCGGCATGTCGCGGCGTGGGGCCGCAGGTGCCGCGCCGTCGCGGGTCGAGGCCGAAGGCGCAGCCGGCGCGGGGAGAACGCCGGCGCGGGGGCCGCGCTCTGCGCAGCCTGGATCGGACAGGCGGCCGGCGAGCGCGCCGCCGACGAAAATGGGCGCCGTGTCCGGGAGGCAGACAAGTTCCGTCATGGCAATCTCCACAGACAAATAAGGAGTTCGCCGCGCGCGCGGGTGTGGGCATTGGCGCTGCACAATCGTGCCGCGACCGCCTCGGCCAAGTGGCTTACAATAGATGTTTTCCGGCCGCCGGAGGCGGGCCGGACCGGCGCCTTGCGGCGCGCACGCGCGAAGCGCGCGTTACGACGAAATGAGTTACGCATGAGCATCATCGACATCTCCGAAGTGAAATCCGGTTCCCACGTGACGCTGAATTACCGGCTTTCACTCGCCGATGGCACCGAAATCGTCAATACCTTTGTCGACCGTCCCGCCACCTTGCTGATGGGCGCCGGCCAGCTTGCGCCGCCGCTGGAAGAGATTTTGCAGGGCCTGAAAGTGGGTCACCACTCGACCTTTCAGCTAGAACCCGGCGTCGCTTTCGGCCAGCGCAACCCCGACCTGATCCAGCGCGTGTCGCTCAAGACCCTGCGCGAGAACGGCATGATCGGCGAGGAGTTCAGCCCGGGCGACCTGATCGAATTCAATGCCCCCAACGGCGGGCGTTACGCGGGTGTGCTCAAGGAAGTGAATGAGACCTCCGCGCTGTTCGATTTCAACCACCCGCTCGCTGGCCAGGCGGTTGCGTTCGAAGTGCAAATCATCGGAATCCTTTAAAGCCCATGACCAACACGGACACGTCCCTCATCGCAGAACTGGCCGACGCGGAAATCCTGCTCGCCCAGCCGCGCGGCTTCTGCGCCGGTGTCGATCGGGCCATCGAGATCGTCGAGCGCGCCATCCAGCTTCACGGCGCACCGATCTATGTGCGTCACGAGATCGTCCACAACGCTTATGTCGTCGAAGACCTGCGCAAGAAGGGGGCGATCTTCATCGAGCAGCTCGAAGAGGTCCCGTCCGGCAACACAGTGATCTTCAGCGCGCACGGCGTCTCCAAGTCGGTGCGCGCCGACGCCGAGGCGCGCGGCCTGCGTGTCTACGACGCGACTTGCCCGCTCGTCACGAAGGTTCACGTGGAAGTCGCGAAGATGCGCGACGAAGGGCTCGATATCGTCATGATCGGGCACAAGGGCCATCCGGAAGTGGAAGGCACCATGGGGCAGGTGGCCGAGGGCATGTACCTCGTCGAGGACATTGCCGATGTCGAGGCGCTCAAGCTGCGCGATCCGCAGCGCGTGGCGTTCGTCACGCAAACCACGCTCTCGGTGGACGACGCCGCGGAAATCATCGCGGCGCTCAAGGCGCGCTTCCCGGCCATTCGTGAGCCGAAGAAGCAGGACATCTGCTACGCCACACAGAATCGCCAGGACGCCGTCAAGTTCATGGCGCCGCAGTGCGACGTCGTGATCGTGGTGGGCAGCCCGAACAGTTCGAATTCGAACCGCTTGCGCGAAGTGGCCGAGAAACGCGGCATTCCCGCCTATATGGTGGATGCGCCCGAGCAGATCGACCCCCAGTGGCTCGCCGGCAAGCGCCGGATCGGCCTGACGGCTGGCGCATCGGCCCCCGAGGCGCTCGCTCAGGAAATCATTCGCCGCCTGCACGAACTTGGTGCGCGCAACGTGCGTGCACTCGAAGGTATCGAGGAGAACATTGCATTCCCCTTGCCGCGCGGACTCGGCCAGCCGGTCTGAAGCCGCCCGCTCCCGCAAAAACGCGCCCATTCGGCGCGTTTTTTTATGCCCGCGACGCATGCGGGGGCATCAATAACGAGGGCCATATGGCGAGAAAAGGCAGGTTAACCTCGCGTTGGCCGGGTGTCCTTATCAGTGTTTTCGCTAGCGTACAGCATCGAAACACGTGATATGACCCCGAATTTTGGTGGCAATCGACACGCTTTCGGCACGAATGCACCGCGCCGGGGCGGCATTATTATGCTCCTCCTTAAATATCATTCATTTGACCTAATGCCCGCCCGACAAGGCATTGCGGCCATTATCCGCAACACATGATGCGAAGGCTGTCGATCTTTGGTGCAACTGGTGCACGAAAATGCGGCGCAACCCGTGGTGCAACCCGTCCCGTGCACTTATCTAAAAATATGGTTGCAATGCAGGAAAACCCTGCCGGTTCAACAATATTGCCCGTCGCATAATTGGCGTTACAATGCGCGCGTTCTGAAGGCTGGACATCCCATGAGAAGGCCATCAGGCAAGCATTTCGGAAGGCGCAGGAGACCTGATTAATGCGATTCAAGTCGGCTTTTGCCGCGTCATCGGTAAATGCGGTTGCGTCGTGCCACGTGTGGCACAGCCGTAATGTCGAGACGGGCACGAGCGCAACATCGATCACTCTTGGCATGCAGATTGCTTTTGTATGCACCGGCGTTGTCATGCCGGTTCGCTGCCTGGGTGCGACGGATCTCGCAGCTGAGGTCCCGCAGCGCGCAGGTGGCCGGGGAGAGGGAGTCATGGCGTCTGACGCATTCGCGTTTGCCGGCCGCAAGGTTCGCCGCGAATACGCCAACGTGAATATGACGTGTAGTTGATTGAACCCGACGGCACCGAACCATCCGACGGTGCCGTTTTTGCATCCGCTTTTGGCGAGCCTGCCGCTGCAACACAGCGGCAACGCGAACCAGGGCGGCCAACCGTTACCGGTTTTTACTTCAATACCCGAAAGTGTCGTTGCGGTTCCGTAAAACATCGCCCACCGGCCGATGACGAGCGCGAATCCGGTTGCACGGGCTAAGGAGCATTACATGGATATTTTCATCCAGCAGATCCTGAAC
>NZ_BBJH01000056.1 GCF_000739775.1 Paraburkholderia heleia NBRC 101817
TCACGAAGTCGGGCTGAACACGGCTCGCCTGCCCCATATAGCAATCGCCATAGTGCTTCCGGCCGATGCCTTCCGGCTTCCCCCGCAACGGCGATACCGCATCGCGCACGGCCCCATCCGGCGCGCTCCTGCTGCCCAATCCGATGGCGCGCACGGAACCGACTAGAATATGGGGTTCTCTGCACCCCAACTCACAGATTTATGCGCTCGCGAATCGCCAAACGCCTTCCTCCTGACGCCGACAAGCTCGTCGGCCTCTCGCTCGCCCTGTTCGCCTCGGGCAGCCGCACCGAAGACCGCTTCTGGGAGGCGAAGCTCGACACGCTGCTAGCGAAGGTCGTGCGCAACGGCAATCAGACTACGCTCGACGCCGCGCTCGATCATCTGCAGCAGAATCATCCGGACGCCTACGGCGCGCTCGCCGACATGGCGGAGACGCACAGCGAGTCGTTCATCGTCGAGCACGAGGGCGCGCAATACGAGGCGCTGCTCGTCGCCGCGCCAGTGCTGGCCTGGACGCGCTATGTCATCCCTTCGGGCCCGCTGAAGACCGACGGGGCCGACGCCCTGCGCACCCATCTTCAGGCCCATGTGCTGGCGAACGGCACGCGTGTGGCGATGGCCCCCTATCTCTATAGCATCGACCAGTTGCCGCGCCACCATGTTGAAACCTGGCGCCTCGCACAACAGCTTACGCAGGCGGCGCTGAGCGGCGCGCAGGCGAAAATCAGCGCGGGCGAACTGCCGGAAACGTCGCCGATCCTGGCCGATCCGCGTTTCCTGCTCGCCGTCGTCGCAGCGCCCGTTGGCGCCCCGCTCTTCCGCTGGCAGGAAGAGGAGCATGGCTCGCGCATCGAGCGCGGTCAGTGCCTGGAGCAATGGGCCACCCAGGGCGGCGCCAACCTTGCCGTCGTCATGCCGGGCTGCGAGTTCGAATGCCTGCTGCCGGACGCCTACTACTCCGCGTGCCGCGATGCCGACGAGCGCGTGCGCCCGCACACGATCCGCACCGCCGTGCGCTATCTGCTCGACACGATCGGCGCGGGCGCTCAGGACTTGCGCGCCGTCGTCGCTGGCTTCGGCGAGCGCCGTATCGACGAATATCGCATCGGCTTCACGAAGCGCGGCAGCAATGACGTGCTGTATGGCGTGGTCTGGCCGCTCTATGGCCGCGAGAACGGCGACGCCGACATCGACGAAGAACCAACCGAAGAGAGTGTCAGCAGC
This sequence comes from Paraburkholderia heleia NBRC 101817, assembly GCF_000739775.1. Lineage (GTDB taxonomy): Bacteria > Pseudomonadota > Gammaproteobacteria > Burkholderiales > Burkholderiaceae > Paraburkholderia > Paraburkholderia heleia. The sequence continues at coordinate 1,228 of NZ_BBJH01000056.1, forward strand.
GGCCCGCTCGAAGAGATCGTTGCGCTGCTGAAAGAATCGGGCATCACCGACATCCGTCGTCACGCTGGCCGCTTCGAGCCGGAATATTGCGATGACTGCGGCGTGCCGCTCTATGCGGATCCGCTCGGCGAGATCGTTCACGCCGAAATGCCAGAAGATGCTGAGCCCGTACAGCCACACTTCCACTAGGACAACGCCCAAATTCCTACCCGGTCCCGCCTGTGTGCGGGACTTTTTTTTGCCCTATGTCTTATGCCCTTTGGACAGGCCGCCAGCGCTCAACCTTTTTGTCATCATGGTGCCGTTGGTCTGGTTCAACGCCGCTCAGAAGCGGCGCGCGTTTCACAACATTTCGAGAGGCCGTCAACGAGAGGAGGGCATATCCATGCGGTTCGTTGTACTCAATCCGGACGCCGAAAGGCGCGAAGGGCTCAAGGCGCTGTTAAGACAAATCGAGCGCCGCGCACGCTTCAACGATGCGCCGGACTGGCGCAGCGCTGAGCGCGCCTTGCAGCGTTTCACCCCCAACCTCATTGTGATCGACTGGCACGACGGCATCCACGCCGGCGAACTGCGCCACTTCGTCATGCGGCACCGCAGCCTGCCTGTCGCCGTACTGGTTGACAGCGCCGAGACACCCACTTCCGTACGCGCGCTCCTCAACGAAGGCGCCCGCGGCATCATCCGTCGCACCACGGACTCCATCCTGATCGTAAAGTTTCTGGAACTCATCATGCTCGGCGGCGATCATCTGCCGGCCGACGTGCTCGGTCCGTGCACGCCGTGGCCCCTGCCGCCCCGGCGCGACGCCAAGGCCGCCGCACAGGCTCGCAAGGCGCGTCCCAAGGTCAACCTGTCGCCACGACAGGAGCAGATCCTGCGCTGCGTCCATATGGGCAATACAAACAAGATGATCGCGAGAGCGCTTGGCATCAGCGAGGGCACGGTGAAAGTCCATCTGACAAGCATCTTTCAGCAACTCGGCGCACCCAATCGCGCGGCGGCCGTCGCGATCTACAACGGATTGCTCGCGAACCAGCTGCAGGTGCTGCGCGCGCAATGCGAGCGGGCGGCGAAGCCGAGGCACGGCGAGCACGGCCCGGTGCCATTACGCGCGCGCGACGGTATGGCGCATCGCTATCCGTTGCTGTCAGGCGACAGTGCGGCTCCGGTGTCCCTCGCCGCGGAGCCGGTAACGCCTTATGGCGACGCCGCCGCGGCGCAGCAGATACGCCCCGTCGAAGTCGGCGAGGCCAGCGAGAGCGCGGACGAGGAAGCCCAGGTGCTCGCCCGCGCACACGGCTTGCCTTCCAACGAGTAATATGAAGCACATGGGGTTCCTATTTACGCCGCTTCCGCTCTGGGTTGCAGTCGGTGCCTGGGTTGTCACCGTGGGGCTGCTCGCGCTCGCGCTATGGAAGAATCCCTTCAGGCGTCTGCAGGACGCGACGCTCCAGCACGTGTGGCTTGCGATCGTCGTCGCGATCTCCGTGCTGTGGGCAAGCAACGCGTGGCTCGAAGACGGCACCGTGCTGCACCTGCTCGGCGCCACGCTCGTGGTCACGCTATTCGACTGGGGGCTCGCGCTCGTCGCCATGGGCGTCGTCGTCGGGCTCGCTGCGCTTGTCTTCGACGCCCCCTGGGAAGGCGTCGCCCTCACCTTCCTCATATTCGGCGCCTTCCCTGTCGCGATTTCGGCGCTGTTGCAGCGCGCCTGCACCGCGTGGCTGCCGCGCAACCTCTTCATGTTCATCGTCGGCCAGGGTTTCGTGTCGCCGGCCATCGCGGTTTCGGCGGCGGCCTATCTCGCGCTCGGCGCTCATGTCGCCCTCAACGGCGGATCGGCGATCACCGTGCCCGCAGGTTATGCATTCAGCGTATTTCTGCTAGCTTCGGGCGAAGCCTGGTTCACAGGCATGGCAACGGCGCTGATCGCCGTCTACCGGCCGGCCTGGGTCACCACCTACGACGTGCGTCGCTATCGCCTGGGCGGCCCGCGAACCTGAGCGCTGCCCCATACACCGCCAGCAACGTGACGACGGGCGCGACGACACGTCGCGAGCGGCCTTCGGCGCACACGCAGCAGCGCTTGCGCCGATTCCAGCGCTCAGGCAGAAGAAAATAATTGTTTCCGGATTGAACTCGACCCGGCTGTGCAGCATCTTACGGTGCCTGACGTCTCACCCCTCATCCCTAGCAAGCAGATGGACTGCAACCATGCATCCCGCCGGCTGTTGTTCGTAGCCGGTCAACTGGCGGCGTGCGCCGCGAGCCTCATGCTCATCGCCGCGCCAGCCGCGCAGGCAGATCAACTCGATCAACACAACAATCTCGTCAATCAGTTCGTCACGCAGATGCACGCGGACCCGCTGGTCGCGGACTGCGCGGCGCATGGCGACTTCGTCGCAAGCACGTCTGCGGCGCTCGATCACGTCGAGTTCCCGCCCAGTTCGTTCGACAGCGCGCACGCGAGCGTGACGCCCTGGAACGACTCGTTCGACGAAGGCAAGCAGCGCGTGAAGGTCGATACGATCGTGACAGTCGACGGCATCGGCATTCCCAAAGAGAGCGGCAACTCGCCCTACGATCTGAAGTTTCGCTGCGGCTATGTCGGGCAGCAGATGCTCGCGTTCAGCTGGAACGACCCGGTCCCGCCGGCGCACGCACGCAGCGAGCGCGGCACGGCGTCGGGCAGCGCCCATGCAAAGGGCAAGCATTCGACCAGGAAGGCCACGGGCAAGGGCTCGAAGAAAGCGCCCGCGAGCAAGTCGAGCCACAAGTCGTCGACGAGCAGCACGAAGTCGTCCAGCAAATCGACGACGAAATCCACTGCGAAGAAAACGACTTCAAAAAAGAAAACAACGGCCAACTAAACCCGGCGGTATTCCCGATGTGAAAAAGGGGCAAACGGCTTGGCCGTTCCCCCCTTTTTCATGTCCGCATGGCGAAGGCGCGTGTTACGCAAACGCCTCCACGTGATGCAGGATGGCCTGCAGCATCGCAGCCCCGAGCGCGGCGCTACGCTCGCCGTTCCAGCCGACGCGTTCGTCCGGCAGATTGGCGTTGTCCTTGAACGGCATCTCGAGCGTGAGCGACAGGCAGCCATACCGATGGCCGATGTACTTTGATGCGAGCTTGAGCGCGTCTTCGCGGTAGCGGCTCGCCTCGTAGCCGTGCTGATCCTGGAAGTCGGGGCTCGCCACCTTGAACGCCTCGATGAACGCCTTCTGCTCCGCGCGTTGCTGATCGGTGAAGCCCGGCAGCATTTCCGAGCCGGCCACGAACACATAGGGCAGCGTCTCGTCGCCGTGGATGTCGAAGAAGAGATCGACGCCCGTGGCTTCGATCGCATCGCGCACGACCAGCACTTCGGGGCTGCGCTGCGCGTCGGGCCCCATCCACTCGCGGTTCAGGTTCGCGCCCACGGCGTTGGTGCGCAAATTTCCGTGCACGCTGCCGTCCGGATTCATGTTCGGCACGATATGGAACACGGCGCGCTCGTACAGCTTGCGCGCGACCGGATCGCCCGCCCAGTCGCCCCACCCGGCGAGCCGCTTGACCAGCCCCTCGACGAACCACTCGGCCATGCTCTCGCCCGGATGCTGGCGCGCGATGATCCAGACCGTCTTCCTGGGCTTGCCGTCAGGCGCAGTGTCGCCCGGCATACCGAGCGAGAGCAGCGACATGGGCCGGCCTTCCACGCTTTGCCCGAGTTCCGTGAGCGTGGCATGCGGCAGTTGCTGAAGCGCGCCAAGGAACTCAGCGTGACGCTCTTCGCTATACGGCTCGAAGTACGCGTAGTAGATGCTGTCGAAGTCGGGCGTGTGGTCGATGACGAGTTCCTTCCCGTCATAGGAGGTCGGCACGCGGAACCAGTTCACGCGATCGTAGCTCGCCGCGGCCTGGTAGTCGCGCCAGCCCTCGGGAAACGCGCAGGCCGACGCGTTCTCGAACGTCATCACGCAACGCTCGCCGCGCACGCCCGAGACGCGGAAGTAGAACCATTGCGCAAATTCGGACTGGTTGTCCGCTCGCACGCGCAGACGGATGTCGTCGGCGCGCTCGCACGACAGAACCTCGATCGCGCCCGCATCGAACTGGCTGGAGATGGCAATCGTCATGGTGTTTTCCTTCCCGCTGGCTTGTTCACTTATTCGGCGATGCGCCGACGAAATACATAGGTCGAATCGTTCGATGCATCCGCATCGAACGCGTAGCCTTCCACGTCGAACGCCTTGAGCACTTCGGGCTCGGCAACGCGGTTCTCGACGGCGTAACGCGCCATCAAGCCGCGCGCGCGCTTCGCGTGGAAGCTGATGATCTTGTAGCGCCCGCCCTTCCAGTCTTCGAATACCGGCGTGATCACAGGCGCGGCGAGCTTCTTCGGCTTCACGGCCTTGAAGTACTCGTTCGACGCGCAGTTCACCACCACGCGCGCGCCCTTCGCCGCTTTTGCGTGGTTGTGCTCGATCTGCGCATTGATCGCGTGCGTGATGCGCTCGCCCCAAAACGCGTAGAGATCCTTGCCGCGCGCGTTTTCGAAACGCGTGCCCATTTCGAGGCGATAAGGCTGCAGCAGGTCGAGCGGACGCAGCAGGCCATATAGCCCGGAGAGCACACGCACATGCTGTTGCGCAAAGTCGAGATCCGCCGACGAGAGCGACTTGGCGTCGAAGCCTTCGTAGACATCGCCGTTGAACGCGAGCACAGCCTGCTTCGCGTTGGCCTCGCTGAACTGCTTCGACCAGTTGGCATAGCGCTGGAAATTCAGACGCGCGAGCGGGTCGGAAATGCTCATGAGCGAACCGATCTGCTGCGGCGAGAGGCGGCGCAGGCCCGCGATCAGCTCGGCTGCGTCGTCGACGAAATCGGGGATGGTGTGGGTTTCGATGTGCGCCGGCGTGTCATAGTCGAGCGATTTGGCCGGCGACAGAACGATTATCATAGAGGCTTGCAGGCACGATGTGCCGATGTTCAAAGGCGAAAGCCCGATTGTAGCGAATTCACGAATGACCGGCCTCACGCCCCCGACCGCAGCTTCCCTCTCGCCCGCCGCCGCTCGCGCGCTCCCCGTCGTTCTCGACTCGAACGTCTGGCTCGATATCCTCGTGTTCGACGACCCGCACACGCGCCCCATTCGCGAGGCGCTCGAGCGCGGCACGATCCAGGCGCTGATCGACGCACGCTGCCAGGCCGAGTTGGCTTACGTGCTCGACTATCCTCAGTTCGCTGGCCGCGGCGTTGCGAAAGCCCATGCGCTCGCCGCGCACGTCGGGCTCGTCGAACTGATCGAGCTACCCGAGCTTGCCCCCGACGCGCGGCCCCTGCCCCAATGCCGCGACCGCGATGACCAGAAGTTTCTGGAACTGGCGCGCGCGAGCGGTGCACAGTGGCTCGTCTCGAAGGACCGCGCTGTGCTCAGGCTCGCGAAGCGCGTGGCGCGCGACTTCGGCTTTCGCATCGCAACGCCCGATGCCTTCGTCGCCGAATGTGTGCAAAACGCTGCTCAAGCAACGCAGGCCTGATGTCCTTGCGTCACGGCGCTCGCGCCCGGCCCGGCAACCGCACCCGCGCCGATTTGCCTACAATCAACCTTTGCCGTCCCAACGTCCGACTTCCGCCCGCGACATGAATGCACCGCATCCCACGCAGAATTCGCAAGACACCCTGCTCACGCCCTCTTTTCCTTCGCGTCTGCCGAACGTGGGCACGACGATCTTCACCGTGATGAGCGCGCTCGCCGCCGAAAAGGGTGCGGTCAACCTGGGCCAGGGCTTTCCCGACTTCGATTGCGACCCGCGCGTCGTCGACGCCGTCGCACAAGCCATGCGAGAGGGCCACAACCAGTACCCGCCGATGGCGGGCATCGCCGCGCTGCGCGAGGCGATCGCAGACAAGATCGAGCACGTGTACGGCCGCCGCTACGACGCCAATAGCGAGATCACGGTGACGGCCGGGGCCACGCAGGCGCTCCTCACGGCGATTCTCGCGACCGTGCACGCGGGCGACGAAGTGATCGTGGTCGAGCCGACCTACGACAGCTATTTACCGTCGATCGAACTGGCGGGCGGCAAGCCCGTGTTCGTGACGCTCGAAGCGCCCGACTACGCGATCCCGTTCGACCGCCTCGCCGCGGCCATCACGCCGAAAACGCGCCTCATCCTCATCAACACGCCGCACAACCCCACGGGTACGGTGTGGCGCGCCGAGGACATGCAGAAACTCGAGGAGATCGTGCGCGGCACCAACGTGCTGATCCTCTCCGACGAGGTCTACGAGCACATGGTCTACGACGGCCAGCCGCACGAGAGCGTGGCGCGCTATCCAGAACTCGCCGCGCGCAGCTTCATCGTGTCGAGCTTCGGCAAGACCTATCACGTGACGGGCTGGAAGGTGGGCTATGTCGCCGCGCCCGCGCCGCTCACGGCAGAATTCCGCAAGGTGCACCAGTTCAACGTGTTCACCGTGAACACGCCGATGCAGTTCGGCCTCGCGCACTATCTGCGCGATCCGAAGCCTTATCTGGAACTGCCCGCGTTCTACCAGAACAAGCGCGACTTCTTCCGCGCAGGACTCGCCAACACGCGCTTCAAGCTGCTGCCGTGCGAAGGCACCTACTTCCAGTGCGTGGACTATTCGGCGATCAGCGATCTGCCCGAAGCGGAATTCTCGAAGTGGCTCACAACCGAGATCGGCGTAGCCGCCATTCCGGTGTCGGCGTTCTATCACGAGGCGCACGAATCGGGCGTCGTCCGCTTTTGCTTTGCCAAGCAGGAAAGCACGCTCGCGACCGCGCTCGAGCGGCTCGCGCGGCTCTGACGTCGTGCGCGCGCGATGAATCCGCGAACGGCAGCGCGTTCCCGATCATCGCGCGCCAGGCTGTGCAAAACGCCGCAGCGCTTACGCGTTCGCCTCGATATACGCCTTGCGGTCGGCGTTGACGCGCTGGGCTGTCGGGCGTTCACCGATCAGCTTGATATACGACTTCCAGTCGATGCCCGCTTCAGCGAGAAAATCGCTGCCGTAGACCGCCTGCGTCGCGCGGCCCACGAGCGGCAGGCTCACGAACGCCGCCGCATCGGCCACGCCGAACTGCGCGCCCGCTACATAAGGCGCGAACTTCGCGATCCGCCTGAAGGCCGCCACGTAGCGGCGCAGCCGCTTTTCCATGGTCGCCTTGACCTCGTCGGTCGCCTTGCCGCCGAAGAACGCTTCGCCGTAAAGCTCGCGCGCGTTCAACTCCAGATGCGTTTCGATGAAGACGATGAGCTCGCGCTCCTTCGCTGCCTGCCACGGATCCGCCGCGAAAATGCGCTTCTCCGGAAAGCGCGCCGCCAGATACTCGACGATCACTTCCGATTCGCACAATGCGCCCTGCTCCGTTTCGATGAACGGCACCTTGCCGCCCGGCGACTGCGCGAGCACCGCCTCTTCGAGCGGCAGCCTGTTCGGCACCTCCTCGAACGCGATGCCGTGCTCGAGCAGCAGAAGCTTGACCTTGTTGTAGTAATTCGAAAGCGCGAAACCGTGCAGCTTGATCATCCTCGTTGCCTCCTTGAGAGCGGCAGCTCCCTTATCGGAACCGCCGAACCATTTTCATGAAATTGTACGACCGTGCTATTCTAGGCCAATCATGGAACCAAGCTTCCAATGAGTTCACATCATTTCAATATTGAGACAATCGGCGTGGTCGGCGTGAGTGCAATGGACCGCGGTATCGCCCGGATGGCGGCGCAGGCTGGCCTCGCGGCGCACCTCTTCGACACGAATCCGCACGCGCTCGCCGCCGCGCGCGACTATCTCGCCGACACCTTCCCGAAACTCGCGGCAAAAGGCAAGCTCGGCGAGCCTGCCGCCATCGCCGCGCTCGAACGCGTGAGCGGCGCGCGCACGATCCTCACGATCGTGCGCAATATCCGCACTGTGCCCGGCGACGCGCGCTATCGCCCGTCGTCGTGGCTCGCGCGCCGTGTGCAGCCCGGCCTTTCACCGACGCAAACAGACACCGCAGACATCAACGCATCGAACGAGGCACCGCAATGAGCGCCGAACTCCGCAGCACCCGCCCGCAAGGCCACGAATCGACACTCGTCCTCACGCTGTCGAACCCCGGCGCACGCAACGCGCTGCATCCCGACATGTACGCCGCCGCCATCGAAGCCTTCGACGCCGCCGAGCGCGACCCTTCGTTGCGCGCGATCGTCCTCACGGGCGCCGACCATTTCTTCTGCGCAGGCGGCAACCTCAACCGCCTGCTCGAAAACCGCGCGAAGGACCCATCGGTACAGGCCGCCAGCATCGATATGCTCGCCGCCTGGGTCACCGCGATGCGCCAGTCGAGCAAGCCGATCATCGCCGCCGTGGAAGGCGCGGCCGCCGGCGCGGGCTTCTCGCTCGCGCTCGCCGCCGACCTGCTCGTCGCCGCCGACGATGCGAAGTTCGTCATGGCCTATTCGCGCGTGGGTCTGACGCCCGACGGCGGCGGCTCGTGGTTCCTCGCGCGCGCGCTGCCGCGCTCGCTCGCGTTCGAGTTGATGGTGGAAGGCAAGCCGATCGGCGCGGCGCGGCTCGCGGAACTGGGCGTCGTGAACCGGCTCGCGAAGCCGCAGACGGCACTCGATACGGCGCTTGCCTGGGTCGACGAACTCGCGAAGATCTCGCCGAATTCGGTCGCACGCATCAAGGGTTTGACGAACGTCGCGGACACCCAACCGCTCGAAGCCCAGCTCACTGCGGAACGCGACAGTTTCGTCGCGTCGCTGCATCACCGCGACGGCCTCGAAGGCATTACCGCGTTCCTCGAAAAACGCGCCCCTGTCTACAAGTAACGCGGCTGAGACGCGGCGGCCCGCAGGAGAATCAGGAGAAGGGAGACGAATATGGCGCAAGCCACCCCGGATGGAGACACTAAAAACCGCGCGCAAACGCGCCCCGACTACTCGGCGTTCGAAGGCACGCGTCCGGTTGCCGAGCGCCAGCGCTTCGACACCGAGGCGCTGAGTGCCTGGCTCACCGTTCACGTGAAAGGCTTCAAAGGTCCCCTCACGCTCGAGCAGTTCGCCGGCGGCCAGTCGAACCCGACGTTCAAGCTCGTCACGCCCGGCCGCGCCTATGTGATGCGTGCGAAGCCGGGGCCCAAGGCGAAGCTGCTGCCGTCCGCGCACGCGATCGAGCGCGAATACCGCGTGATGGACGCGCTCGCCGCAACCGACGTCCCGGTCGCGAAAATGCTCGCGCTCTGCGACGACGAAGCGGTGATCGGCCGCGCGTTCTACGTGATGGAGTTCGTCGAGGGGCGTGTGCTCTGGGACCAGTCGCTGCCCGGCATGACGCGCGAGCAACGCGGCGCGACATACGACGAGATGAACCGTGTGATCGCCGCGCTCCACAACGTGAAGCCCGACGCCGTGGGCCTCGCCGGCTACGGCAAGCCAGGCAATTATTTCGCACGCCAGATCGATCGCTGGAGCCGCCAGTATCAGGCTTCGGAAACGGAGCGCATCGACGCCATGCATCGCCTGATCGAATGGCTGCCGCAACACATGCCCGACGATGCGGGCTCGCGCGTATCGGTCGTGCATGGCGACTACCGCCTCGACAACCTGATTTTTCACCCGAGCGAGCCGCGCGTGCTGGCCGTGCTCGACTGGGAGCTCTCCACGCTCGGCGACCCGCTCGCCGACTTCTCGTATCACTGCATGGCCTGGCACGTCGATCCCGCGCAGTTTCGCGGCATTGCCGGGCTCGACTGGCAGACGCTCGGCATTCCCGACGAGGCGCAGTACATCGCGCGCTATTGCGAGCGCACCGGCCTCGAGATTCGCGGCGACTGGAACTTCTATCTCGCGTACAACATGTTCCGGATCGCTGCGATCCTGCAGGGCATCATGAAACGCGTGGTGGACGGTACAGCCGCGAGCGCGCAGGCCACCGACGCAGGCCGCCGCGCGAAGCCCATGGCGGAGCTCGCCTGGCGCTACGCGCAGAAGGTGCGCTGAAACGCGTTTGGGAACGACTTACTTTTCACTGTCACTGCATCGCATTGCGAGGTCACCGATGAATTTCGATTACTCCCCGAAAGTACAGGCGCTGCGCGAGAAGCTGCTCGCATTCTTCGACGAACACATTTACCCGAACGAAGCTGTCTTTCACGAGGAAGTCGAGCGCAATCGTGCGAATGGCAACGCGTGGGTCCCCACGGAGATCGTCGAGCAGTTGAAGGAGAAGGCGCGCGCGGCCGGGCTGTGGAACCTGTTCCTGCCCGCCTCCGAACGCGGCGCGGGCCTCACGAATCTCGAATACGCGCCGCTGTGCGAAATCATGGGCCGCGTGCACTGGGCGCCTGAAGTGTTCAACTGCAGCGCGCCCGACACCGGCAACATGGAAACCATCGAGCGCTACGGCAGCGAGGCGCACAAGCAGCAATGGCTCGCGCCGCTGCTGGCAGGCCAGATCCGCTCCGCCTTCCTGATGACCGAGCCCGATGTGGCCTCGTCGGACGCGACGAACATCCAGACGCGCATCGAGCGCGACGGCGACGACTACGTGATCAACGGCACGAAATGGTGGTCGTCGGGCGCGGGCGACCCGCGCTGCGCGATCTACATCCTGATGGGCAAGACCGACCCCGATGCGCCGCGCCATGCTCAGCAGTCGATGATCCTCGTGCCCCCGGATACGGCCGGCATCACCGTGCGCCGCCCGCTCACCGTGTTCGGCTACGACGACGCGCCGCACGGCCATATGGAGATCACGCTCGAAAATGTGCGCGTGCCCGCTTCGAACATTTTGCTTGGCGAAGGCCGCGGGTTCGAGCTCGCGCAAGGGCGGCTCGGGCCGGGGCGCATCCATCACTGCATGCGTCTGATTGGCCTCGCGGAACGCGCGCTCGAATGCATGGCGAAGCGCGCCCTCTCGCGGGTGGCGTTCGGCAAGGCGCTCGCCCAGCAAACCGTCACGCAGGAGCGCATTGCCGAAGCGCGCTGCATGATCGAACAGGCCCGCCTGCTCACGCTCAAGACCGCGTACATGATGGACACGGTCGGCAACAAGGGCGCGCGCGGCGAAATCGCCATGATCAAGGTGGTGGCGCCGAACATGGCCTGCCAGGTGATCGACTGGGCCATGCAGGTGCACGGCGCGGCGGGCGTGAGCGGCGACTTCCCGCTGGCGTACTCGTACGCTTCGGCACGCACGCTGCGCTTCGCGGACGGCCCCGACGAGGTGCACCGCAACGCCATCGCCAAGCTCGAACTCGCGCGTTATCTGGACGCGGACGCGGCCTCGCGCGTGGAGATGCCGGTCACGCGCTCGTAGGTCCGCGTAAGTCCACAAGCGGAGCAGGGGCGCTCTTGCGCCCTCTGCGAGCGGCGCCGATCTATGCTAATTTGCGCCAGATCGGGCGTCGCGGAAGATTATCCAGACTTTCGCGGCGCTTTCTTTCAGGGTGCCAAGGAGCCACGATGATCGACGTCTACAGCTGGGCCACGCCGAACGGTCACAAAGTCCATATCATGCTCGAGGAAACCGGCCTCGAATACCGGGTGCATCCGGTCGATATCGGTGCGGGCGACCAGTTCAAGCCCGAATTCCTCGCCATCAGCCCGAACAACAAGATTCCCGCCATTACCGATTCCGAAGGCCCGCGCCGCGCCGACGGCCGGCCGTTCTCGCTGTTCGAATCGGGCGCGATCCTGATCTATCTCGCCGCGAAAACCGGCCGCTTCATGCCTGAGGACCTCGCGGCGCGCTACGACGTGCTGCAATGGGTGATGTTCCAGATGGGCGGCCTCGGCCCCATGCTCGGCCAGGCGCACCACTTCCGCATCTACGCGCCCGAGAAGATCGAGTATGCGGTCAACCGCTACACGAACGAAGCGAAACGGCTCTACAACGTGATGGAAACGCAGTTGGACAAGACCGAGTATCTGGCCGGCGACGAGTACACCATCGCGGATATCGCGGCCTTCCCGTGGACGCGCTCCTGGCAAAACCAGGGCATCGATCTCGATTCGCTGCCCAATGTGAAACGCTGGCACGAAACGATCGCCGCACGGCCGGCGGTCAAGCGCGGCGTGGAGGTACTCGCCAATGTGCGCAAGCCGCTCATGGACGACAAGGCGAAAGAGATGTTGTTCGGCGCGACGCAGTACGCGAGGCACTAACCCGCCGCGCTGAAGCCCGCGCGAAACCAAAGGGGCGCCCGCCTTGCAGCGGGGCGCCCCTTTTCGCTGATCACTCAACAACTTTAGAAATAATGCCGGGTGATGAACTCGGCCACGCACGCGGGCCGCTCGCCGCCCTCACGCTCGATGCTCACATCCCACACGACCTGCACGCCGCCGCCTTCCACGTCGCTCACTTCTTTCACGGCGATACGCGCGCGCACCTTCGCGCCCACGGGTACGGGCTGCGTGAAGCGCACGCGGTTGAGCCCGTAGTTCACGCCCATGCGCTGACGCATGTGCAGCGTTGTCCCGAGCAGCACGGGAATCAGCGAAAGCGTAAGAAAGCCGTGCGCAATCGGGCCGCCGAACGGCGACTCGCGGCGCGCACGTTCGGTATCGATGTGGATCCACTGGTGGTCGCCCGTGGCATCGGCAAAACCGTGCACGTCCGCCTCGCTCACCTCGCGCCAGCCGCTCACGAGCGGCCCCGCGCCGATCAGCGCACGCAACGCCGCCGCGTCGGCAATCTGCATGACGTCGCCTTCACTCACGATGCGCTCCCTGGATGGCGAAGGCCGAAGAGCGCCTTCGAACGCACGACCACGATCAGTTCGCCGTGCTGGTTGTGTCCTTCCCACTGCGTTTCGACGATGCCGCGATCTGGCCTGCTCGCAGAGACGCGCTTGCTCAGGACGACGTTTGTCATCGTCAGCGTATCGCCCACGCGCGTGGGCTTGAGCCAGCGGATTTCGTCGACGCCGGGCGAGCCCATCGAGGTCGAGTCCTCGAGAAAGTTGCGCACCAGCATGCCCATCATGACCGAGCAGGTATGCCAGCCGCTCGCGACGAGCCCGCCGAACATCGACGCCTCGCCGCCCGCCTCGCTCATGTGAAACGGCTGCGGATCGAACTGCTCTGCAAAATGCACCACTTCGTCGCGCTTGAACGTGTGGGAACCGATCACATAGCGCTTGCCCACTTCGAGGTCTTCGTAACTCACGCCCATCCGTATTCTCCGCCGCTGTTGCCCTGCTGTTACCTTGCTGTTACCTTGTTATTGCCTGCTGCCGCCAGTTACGCGGCCTGCGCGAAACCGGGCAGCGAAGCGAAGCGTTCGAGGTGATGATCGACATCGCCGAGCGTCGTTTCGATGATCGCAAGACGCTTGAACAGATGCGCGGCCGCCACTTCGTTGGTGACGCCCATGCCGCCGTGCAACTGCACGGCCTGCTGGCCGATGAAACGCGCCGCCTGTCCCACGCGCACCTTCGCTGCCGAGATCGCGCGGCGCCGCGCTTCGGCCGACTCGCTACTGTAACGCGCGGCGGCGAGGTAAGTGAGCGAGCGGGCCTGCTCGGCGTGGATCAGCATCTCTGCCATGCGGTGCTGCAGCGCCTGAAAGCGCGCGATCGGCACGCCGAACTGTTGACGCGTCTTCGCGTATTCGACCGTGGCGTGGTTCAGCGCGTCCATGGCGCCCACGGCTTCCGCGCACAGCAGGAACGTCGCGTAGTCGGCAATCTTCTCCCACGTTGCCGCGCCGGCGTGCGCGTCGCCAAGACGGCGCGCGTGCGCTTCCTTGAAGGTCAGCGTCGCAGCGCGCTGGCCATCGATCGTGCGGTAATCGCTCACTTCGACACCCTTCGCATCGCGCGCGACGACGAAGAGCGCGACCTCGCCCCCGAAGCGCGCCGGCACGATCCAGTAGCCGGCCTGGGCGCCATGCTGCACGACCGATTTCGTGCCGGTGAGCGCAAAGCCGTCGCCCGTTTCCTTCGCCTGCGTTTCCAGCGAAAACAGATCGTAGCGCGATTGCGGCTCGTGGAACGCGGCAGCGAGCTTGATCTCGCCCGAGGCCACGCGTTCGAGCAGCGCCGCGTTTTCCGGTTCGGCCGCACCGCCCGCGAGCTTGAGCGCCTCGACGCCTACCGCGGTCGACCAATACGGCTCGACCACCAGCGCGCGTCCCAGCTCCTGCATGACGACGAGCATGTCGAATGGCGCGCCGTCGAAGCCGCCTTGCTCCGACGGCACCGGCAGCGCGGTCAGTCCCAGCTCGACGAAAGCGTTCCAGTGCTGATCCGAAACGCCAGCGGGCGTCTTCACGATCGCCTGGCGCGCTTCGAAGCCGTAGTTCCTGTCGAGATAACGACGCAGCGCGTCGGCGAGTTGCTGTTGCTCTTCGGTGAAATTGAAGTTCATTGCGCCGCTCCTCAAATCCCCAGAATCATCTGCGAGATGATGTTCTTCTGAATTTCGTTCGACCCGCCGTAGATCGACGTCTTGCGATAGTTGAAGTAGTACGCCGCGAGCGGGGCCGCGTCGTCGTCACCGCCTGCCGCGTGGTCGTGCTCGCCCTCGAGGAAGGCCGGATCGAACGGCGCCGCGAGCGGGCCGACCGCGTCGACCATCAGCTCGGTCAGCGCCTGCTGGATCTCCGTACCCTTGATCTTGAGCATCGATGCTTCGGGACCGGGGCCGCGTCCGTTGGACGCGCTCGCGATCACGCGCTCGGCGGTCACTTCGAGCGCCATGAGCTCGATTTCGACGGCCGCCACGCGTGCCGCGAAGACGGGATCTTCGAGCAGCGGCCTGCCGTGCTTCTTCTGCCTGAGCGCAACGCCCTTGAGGAAGGCGAGTTCGCGGTTCGACGCGCCCACGCGCGCGATGCCCGTACGCTCGTGGCCGAGCAGATACTTCGCGTAAGTCCAGCCACGGTTCTCGTCGCCGACGAGATTTTCGACCGGCACCTTCACGTCTTCGAAAAATACTTCGTTGACCTCATGGTCTTCATCGAGCGTGATGATCGGACGCACGGTGATGCCGGGCGTCTTCATGTCGATGAGGAGAAACGAGATGCCTTCCTGTTTCTTCGCCGCGGGATCGGTGCGCACGAGGCAGAACATCATGTCGGCGTGCTGGCCGAGCGTGGTCCAGGTCTTCTGGCCGTTCACGACGTAATGATCGCCTTCCCGAACTGCGCGCGTGCGCAACGACGCGAGGTCGGATCCCGAGCCCGGCTCGGAATAGCCCTGGCACCACCAGTCTTCACCGGAAAGAATGCGCGGGAGATAGCGGCGCTTCTGCGCCTCGTTGCCGTACTTCATGAGCACGGGCGCGACCATCGACACGCCGAACGGCAGTACCGGCGGCGCGCCGATGCGGCCGCATTCGGCGTCCCAGATATGGCGCTGCGCTTCGGTCCAGCCCGGGCCGCCCCACTCCGCGGGCCACGCAGGCGCCGACCAGCCCTTCTTGCCCAGCAGCTTGTGCCAGTTGGCGATGTCGTCGCGCGAGAGACGTTTGTGGTTGAGAACCTTGTCGCGCATCGCTTGAGGCAGATTGGCCTCGAGCCAGGCGCGGATTTCGGCGCGAAATGCGTCGTCAGCGGGGGTGTAGTCCAGATCCATGCACTATGTCTCCTGGCCGCGGCCGGTGCGGAGCGTTCCCCGCGCCGCGGCGAAGACCCGCATGGCGTTACTGCAGCGGACCCTTCAACGCGGCCGGAACCGGCAGCGGCATCACATCGATGCCTTCTTCGACGAGAGCTTGCGCATCGTCCGCAGAAGCCACTCCGCGGATGTTGCGCGACGGCGCTTCGTTGTAGTGAATGCGCCGCGCCTCCTCGGCGAAACGGTCGCCTACGTTCTCCGTCTTCTCGAGGACCTCGCGGATTACACGCATCGCATGGGCTTGCCATTGGGCCGCCTGCTCGTGCGACGACGCTTTCGGCGTCTCGCTCGCGCCGGACAGGTTCAACCGGGGCGCGGACGGCAAGCGGGTCACATGGGTGGCGCCGCACATCGGACATTCGACCAGCTTGCGAGACAGTTGCGACTCGAAGTCGTCAACCGATGCGAACCAGCCTTCAAACCGATGGCCGTCTGGACACTGTAAATCGAGGACCTTCATGGGGAATCGAGGCTTACAATGAGTTTAGCGCAAATCGTAAATTTGTGAACGACCGTTCGAAAAAATTCCTGCGGCCAGCCACCGGGGACTTTCCCGGGGGTTCGATTGTAGCGCCGCTCGGGAGGGCGCGCTGAAGGCGCTTCGAGGCATGTTTGCGTCGGGCGCACCTGGACGCGACAACGGCGGCCACAGGGGCCGCCGTTGTTCGGGAGCTGCTACTGCGCGGTGTATCAGCTCTGCTCTGCCTTCGCGAGCGGCCACGCGCCCGATAACGCCTTTTCGAGCCAGAACGTGCCGATGATCGTCTTCACGTCGGTGATCTTGGCCGTGCGCACCCATTCGAGCAGTTCGGGAACCGTCGCCGTGAAGGTTTCGAGAAATTCGCCGTCGTCGAGTTGTGCCGCACCCGCGGTCAGGCCACGTGCGAGGTAAATATCGATGAACTCAGTCGAGTACGAAATCACGGGATGGATCTGCGCAAGGTAGACATACTCGCGCGCCGTATAGCCCGTCTCCTCCTTCAGTTCGCGAATTGCGCAGGCGAGCGCGCCCTCCTGTGGATCGAGCTTGCCTGCGGGGAATTCCGTCATCACGCGCGAGAGCGGATAGCGGTACTGGCGCTCCATCAGCACGCGGCCGTCGTCGAACAGCGGGATCACCATCACCGCGCCGGGATGCTGAACGAATTCGCGCGTGGCGTGCTTGCCGTCCGGCAGCGCAACGGTATCGCGCTTCAGGGTAAGGAAATTGCCCGCGTAGAGCGTCGTGCTTTCCACACACGTCTCGGCGAGCGCCGGGTCGTGTCGATGATGTTCAGCCATAGTCAGCCTCGTGGGTGCTCAGGAAAATCGGGAAGCCGCGGGCGCGCCGCAGATAGTGAGATCGCACGGCGCGTGCCGCCCGCAGGCCGGCACGCGCGTCACGCCGGGCGGCGTTTGACGAGATATTGCCAGGTGAAGCCGGGAAACGCGAACACGACAAAAAGGCTGAAGGTGATCGCGTAGAACTGCCAGCCCTGGTCAAAGCGGTTGCCGGCGCGCGCCTCCAGCAGGAAGCCGAACGCACCGACCACAAAATACAGCACGATCATTTCAGCGATGCGAATCCACGCACTCTTCTTCGGTGCGCGAAGCGGCACGACGCCGAACAATCGCTGGTTGAGGAACGGCAGGTTGGCGCCCGCGAGCGCCAACAGCACGATGAACCAGCCCGCTGCCGACATTAGAGCGGCAGCGTATGCGTGACAGCCTGCAGGCAGATCGACATCAGCGGGCCAGGAATGATGCCCAGCACGAGCACCGCCACGCCGTTGAGCGTGAGCAGCGCGCGGTTGCAGGCGTGGCCCTCGATCGGGGCGTCGTCCTGCGGTGCGTCGAAGTACATCAGCTTGACGATACGCAGGTAGTAGAACGCGCCGAACAGCGACGTGATCACGGCGAGCACGGCAAGCCACGTGAGGCCCGCGTTCATGGTCGCTTCGAGCACGGCGAGCTTCGCGTAGAAGCCGACGGTCGGCGGAATGCCCGCGAGCGAGAACATCATGAGCATCATGACGAACGCGAACACCGGATTGCGCTGGTTCAGGCCCTTGAAGTCGTCGATCGTTTCCGCTTCGAAATCGCGGCGGGACAGCAGCATGACGATGCCGAACGCGCCGAGCGTCGTGATCAGATAGACGATGCTGTAGAACATGGCCGAGCTGTATGCGCTGGCCGCGCCCGTCGCCTTGTTGTCGACGATACCGGCAAGCAGGCCGAGCAGCACGAAGCCCATGTTCGAAATGGCCGAGTACGCGAGCATGCGCTTGATGTTGCGCTGGACGATACCGGTGATGTTGCCGACGATCATCGAGAGTGCCGCGAGGATGATCAGCATCTCCTGCCAGTCCACTGCCAGCGGCAGCAGGCCCATCACGAGAAAGCGCACGGCCCACGCGAATGCCGCGACCTTCGGGCCGCCGCCGGTCAGCAGCGTCATGGCCGTAGGCGCGCCCTGGTAGACGTCGGGCACCCACATGTGGAACGGCACCGCGCCCATCTTGAACGCCACGCCGGCGACGATGAACACCACGCCGAACAGCAGGACGATATCGTTGATATGGCCCGAAGCCACGGCCTTGAACACTTCGTTCAGCTCGAGCGAGCCGGTCGCGCCGTACAGCATCGAGATACCGTAGAGCAGGAAGCCCGAAGCGAGCGCACCCAGCACGTAGTACTTCATGGCCGCTTCATTCGACTGCGTCGCGTTACGACGCAGCGCGATCACCGCGTAGAGCGAGAGCGACATCAGCTCGAGGCCGAGGTACAGCGTGAGGAAGTTGTTGCCCGAGATCATCGTGATCTGGCCGAGCAGCGAGAACAGGCCAAGCAGGAAGAACTCGCCCCGGAACATGTCGCGGTCTTCGAGATACTTGCGCGAGTACACGATCGACACGGCGTAGCCGAGCGTGACCACCGCCTTCATGGCGCTCGCGAACGGATCGATCACGTACATGCGCGTGAAGTAGTAGTACACGTGCGGATCGAACGCGTCCACCGCGAACCAGATACCGGCTATGACGGTGGTCAGCAGCGCGATGAAGTAGGTCGTGCGCCGGCCTTCAGGACCGGTGAACGTGTCGTTGAGCCACGCGACGACGAGGCCGGTCATCACCAGGCCGTCGGGCAGCAGAGCGTACATAGGGGCGTTTGGCATGATCTTTTGTTCCTCCGCTCGGGTATTACTGTGACAGCGGCAGTTTCGACACTGCGACGTGGGAGAGGAGGTTTTCCACGGAAACGTGCATCACATCGGTAAAGGGCTTCGGGTAGACGCCCATGAAAAGCGTAAACAGCGCGAGCACCCCGAGAATGAAGTATTCGCGACAGTTGATGTCCTTCAGCTCGCGAACGTGGTCGTTCGCGACGGCGCCGAAGTACACCCGCTTGTACATCCACAACGTATAGGCCGCGCCCAGGATCAGCGTGAACGCCGCCCCGAAAGCGATCCAGAAGTTGAACTTCACAGCCGCCAGAATCACCATGAATTCGCCGACGAATCCCGAGGTGCCCGGCAGACCGCAGTTGGCCATCGCGAACAGCATGACCAGCGCCGCGAACTTCGGCATGGTGTTGACCACACCGCCGTAATCCGCGATATCGCGGGTGTGCATGCGGTCATACAGCACGCCGATGCACAGGAACATGGCGCCCGAGACGAAACCGTGCGAGATCATCTGGACGATCCCGCCTTCCATTGCGAGCTGGCTCGACGGGCCGAACATAAAGAAGCCGAGCGTGACGAAGCCCATGTGGGCGATCGACGAGTACGCGACCAGCTTTTTCATGTCCGACTGCACCATCGCCACGAGGCCGATGTAGATCACGGCGATCAGCGACAGCGTGATGATGACGGGCGCCAGGTAGTGACTCGCGTCCGGCGTGACCGGCAGCGAGAAGCGCAGGAAACCGTACGCGCCGAGCTTGAGCATGATCGCGGCCAGCACGACCGAGCCGCCCGTGGGCGCTTCGACGTGTGCGTCCGGCAACCACGTGTGGACCGGCCACATCGGCACCTTGACGGCGAACGCGAAGAAGAACGCGATGAACAGCAGGATTTGCGGCGTCATGGCGATCTTTGCGGCCTGCCAGGAGGCGAGGTCGAAGGTCCCGGTAATGCGGTACAGATACAGCAACGCGACCAGCATGAGCAGCGAGCCGGCCAGCGTATAGAGAAAGAACTTGAACGCTGCGTACACGCGGTTCGGGCCGCCCCACACGCCGATGATGATGTACATCGGAATGAGCGTGGCCTCGAAGAACACGTAGAACAGCAGGCCGTCGGCGGCGCAGAAAACGCCGATCATGATGCCCGACAGGATGAGGAACGACGCGTAATACTGCGCGACGTTCTTCGTGATGACCTGCCAGCCCGCGATCACGACGATCACGGTGATGAGCGCCGTCAGCACGACGAACCACATCGCGATGCCGTCGACGCCCAGGTGATACGCAATATTGAACCGCTCGATCCAGACCGACTTCTCCTCGAACTGCAGGGAAGCCGTGCTCGTATCGAAGCCCGCAACGAGCGGAAGGGTGACGAGGAAACTAAGCACCGAACCGATGAGTGCGAGCCAGCGGTCCGCACTCGGGTTCCGACGGGAACCCACTACAAGAACGATGATGCCGAATACGATCGGCATCCATATCGCAATACTGAGAATCGGAGTTGCGTGCATGCGTTTCCTCGCCTTATTTGCCGCTGAGCGTTACAAACAGGGTAAGGAGGCCAAGCATGCCAATGATCATGGCAAATGCGTAGTGGTAGATATAGCCGGATTGCAGGAAACGAATGACAGTTGCAAACCAGCCGATAAACTTGGCGCTCCCGTTTACGACGCCGTCGATCACGACGACATCGCCCTCCTTCCACAGACCGCGACCGATCGCGACTGCTCCGCGAGCGAAGACGATTTCGTTGATCTTGTCGAGGTAATACGCGTTTGCCAGCAGCTTGTAGACCGGCGAGAAAGTGCGCGACACAACGGCGGGCAGTTCCGGGCGCTTCATGTAGAAGAACCACGCCACCACCACGCCCGCGAGTGCGAGCCACACCGGCAGACCCGAGAACGCATGCGCGCCCATCGCGGCCCAGCCCTGGAATTCCTTGCCCATCTCCACGAGCGCTTCGTGGTTCTCGCCAACGAAGATGACGTTCTGGAACGCCACGCCATGCGAGAAGAAGTCACCGAAGAGCAGCGGCTGGATCGCGATCGCACCGGCGATCACCGAGGGAATGGCGAGCAGAACGAGCGGCACCCAGATGACCCACGGCGACTCGTGCGGCACGTGCACGTGGTGTTCGTCGTGACCGTGGCCATGATCGCCGTGAGCGGCTTCGATCGCCATCGGCGACTCGGGGTGCTTCGGACCGCGGAAGCGCTCTTCGCCGTGGAACACGAGGAAGTACATACGGAACGAGTACAGCGCCGTGACGAACACGCTGGCAACCACCGCGAAGTACGCGAAACCCGAACCCGGCAGGTGCGAGAGCTTCACGGCGTCGATGATCGAGTCCTTCGAGTAGAAGCCCGAGAAGAACGGCGTGCCGATCAACGCGAGCGAACCGACGAGCGAGGTGATCCACGTGATGGGCATGTACTTGCGCAGGCCGCCCATGTTGCGCATGTCCTGATCGTGGTGCATGCCGATGATGACCGAACCCGCGCCGAGGAACAGCAGCGCCTTGAAGAACGCGTGCGTCATCAGGTGGAAGATCGCGACCGGGTAAGCCGAGACGCCGAGCGCCACGGTCATGTAGCCGAGCTGTGAGAGCGTGGAGTAAGCCACCACACGCTTGATGTCGTTCTGGACCACGCCGAGGAAGCCCATGAAGAGCGCGGTAATGGCGCCGATCACGACGATGAACGAAAGCGCGGCTTCCGAGAGTTCGAACAGCGGCGACATGCGCGCGACCATGAAGATACCGGCCGTCACCATGGTTGCCGCGTGAATCAGTGCGGAGATCGGCGTCGGGCCTTCCATCGAGTCGGGCAGCCACACGTGCAGCGGGAACTGTGCCGACTTGCCCATCGCGCCGATGAAGAGGCAAATACACGCAACGGTGAGCAGGTTCCACGAGGTGCCCGGGAACGTCAGCGCGGCGATTTCATGACCCTTCGCGAAGATGTCGTTGTAGTTCAGCGAACCGCCGAACGCGAGCAACAGGCCAATACCGAGCAGGAAGCCGAAGTCGCCCACGCGGTTCACGAGGAACGCCTTCATGTTCGCGTAGATGGCGCTTTCACGCTTGAAGTAGAAGCCGATCAGCAGGTACGAGACGAGACCCACCGCTTCCCAGCCGAAGAACAGTTGCAGGAAGTTGTTGCTCATCACGAGCATCAGCATCGAGAACGTGAAGAGCGCGATGTACGAGAAGAAGCGCTGGTAGCCCTCTTCTTCCGCCATGTAGCCGATCGTGTAGATGTGCACCATCAGGGACACGAAGGTCACGACGACCATCATGAGCGCAGTCAGCGAGTCGATGAGGAAACCGACTTCGAACTTCAGGTTGCCGACCGACATCCATTCGTACACGGTCGCGTTGAAGCTCGCGCCGTTCATCACGTCGAAGAGCGTGATGCACGAAAGCACGAACGCAATCGCGACGCCGAGAATGGTCACCGTATGCGCGCCCGCGCGCCCGACCGTTTTGCCAAAGAGACCGGCGATGAGCGAACCGGCGAGAGGAGCCAGCGGGATCGCCAGCAGCAGAGTTTCGTTGAGAGTCGTTGCCATAAAGTCAGCCTGCCTTAGCCTTTGAGCTGATCGAGATCCTCGACATTGATCGTGTCGAGGCTGCGGAACAGGGTCACAAGAATAGCCAGACCAATTGCAGCTTCCGCCGCCGCAACTGTAAGCACGAAGAACACGAAAATCTGTCCGTGAACGTCACCGAGGTAATGCGAGAACGCGACAAAGTTCGTGTTCACCGCTAACAGCATCAGCTCAATCGCCATCAGGATGATGATGACGTTGCGCCGATTCAAAAAGATTCCGACGATCGAGATCGCAAACAGGATCGCGCCGAGGACGAGGTAATGGGCCAGTGTCAGCATGGTTCGCTCCTTCGCGCTTAGCTCTTGGTTGCCGGTGCGGCACCCGCCGCGGGCGCAGCCCCGGCTTCGGCTTGCGCCGGTTCCGGCGGCTGTGGCACTTCCACGACGGCCGGCATCTTCACGAGGCGCACGCGGTCCTGGCGACGCACGCTGACCTGCTTCGACACGTTCTGGCGCTTCGAGTCCTTCGGCTCGCGCACCGTGAGCGCGATGGCCGCGACGATCGCCACCAGCAGCACGAGGCCGGCGACTTCGAAGGCGAAGATGTAGTCGGTGTAGATGATCTTGCCGATCAGGTGTGCGTTCGAGATCGCGGCGGCGGCGGCCGGCGTGGTGTCGGGCACCGGCGTGCTCGTCGCGCCGTAGCCGTGCCACAGGATCAGCGCGGTTTCGACCACGATGATCGCGCCCACGATGGTCGCCACCGGGATGAAGCGCTTGAAGTCGCGGCTCAGCACGTCGATGTTGATGTCCAGCATCATCACCACGAACAGGAACAGCACCATCACCGCGCCCACGTAGACGAGCACCAGCAGGATCGCGAGGAATTCGGCCTCGAGCAGCATCCAGATCGCGGCCGCGTTGAAGAACGCGAGCACGAGGAAGAGCGCAGACGCGACAGGATTGCGCGAAGTGATCACCTTCAGCCCTGACAGCGTGAGCAGCAGCGCGAAGATGTAGAACAGGACGGTCGTGAATTCCATGATTACTGGTTCATCGTTGAGGCCTTCGTGAGGCGGATTGCGCGGCGCAGACTGGCGGCCAGACCAGGGAGCGTCGCGCCGCGGCGGTCAGGCTGCGGTATGGCGCGTGCGTCCGGCACACGCGCTCCCCACAGCCGGCCCGGACCGCGGGCCGATGCAGCGTCAAACTGAAAGATCAACGGTACGGTGCATCCGCTGCCTTGTTCGCCGCGATCTGGGCTTCATAGCGATCGCCGACGGCCAGCAGCATATCCTTCGTGAAATACAGGTCGCCGCGCTTCTCGCCGTGATACTCGAGAATGTGCGTTTCGACGATCGAGTCGACCGGGCAGCTCTCTTCGCAGAAACCGCAGAAGATGCACTTGGTCAGGTCGATGTCGTAACGCGTCGTACGGCGCGTGTTGTCCTCGCGCACTTCCGATTCGATCGTGATCGCGAGCGCGGGGCACACGGCCTCGCACAGCTTGCACGCGATGCAGCGCTCTTCGCCATTTTCATAGCGGCGCAGCGCGTGCAAACCCCGAAAACGCGGGGACATAGGCGTCTTTTCTTCCGGGAACTGCACCGTGAACTTGCGCTTGAAGGTGTAACGCCCCGTCAGCGCGAGCCCCTTGAGCAGCTCGGTCAGGAAAAACGTCTTGAAGAAGTTTTGGATAGCGTTCATGGTTGTGTTCGCCCCTTATTTCCAGATGCTCAACGGCGACATGTACCAGAAGCCGACCACGATCAGCCACACAATGCACACCGGAATGAACACCTTCCAGCCGAGACGCATGATCTGGTCATAGCGATAGCGCGGGAACGTCGCGCGGGCCCAGATGAAGACCGACAGCAGGCAGAAGACCTTCAGCACCAGCCAGAACACGCCCGGGATGAAGTCGAGGAACGCGAACGGGGCGCTCCAGCCGCCAAGGAACAGCACCGAGGCGAGCGCCGAGATCACGATCATGTTGATGTACTCGGCGAGGAAGAACAGCGCGAATGCCATCCCCGAGTAATCGATCATGTGACCCGCAACGATTTCCGACTCCCCTTCCACCACGTCGAACGGATGGCGGTTCGTTTCGGCAATGCCCGAGATGAAGTAGACGACGAACATCGGCAGCAGCGGCAGCCAGTTCCAGGAGAGGAACGTGATGCCCCAGTTCGCGAACATGCCGCGCATCTGGCCTTCGACGATCACCGAAAGGTTCAGGCTGCCCGACACCATCAGCACGACGACGAGCGCGAAGCCCATCGAAATTTCGTACGAGACCATCTGCGCCGCGGCGCGCATGGCGCCGAGGAACGCGTACTTCGAGTTCGAGGCCCAGCCCGCGAGAATCACGCCGTAGACGCCAATCGACGAGATCGCCATCGCGTAGAGCAGGCCCGCGTTGATGTCGCCGAGCACCGCGCCCGCCTGGAACGGAATCACCGCCCAGACCGCGAAGGCCGGCACCACCACCATGATCGGCGCGACCATGTAGATCCAGCGGCTCGCCTGCGCAGGCTGAATCACTTCCTTGAGCAGCAGCTTCAGCACGTCGGCGATAGGCTGCAGCAGACCTGCCGGGCCCACGCGGTTCGGGCCGAGACGCACGTGCATCCAGCCGATCAGCTTGCGCTCCCAGAGGATCAGGTAGGCCACGCACAGCAGGATCACCACCGCGACGACGAGAATGCGCACCAGCGCCCAGACGGTGGGCCATGCCACGCCGAGCAGCTGGCTGCCGCCTGCATTGATCGTATCGAACAAGCTCATTTACGCCTTCTCCACCAGCAGTTCACCGAACAGGCTGCCGAGTTGCGCACCGGCCGGCGTCGCCGCCGACACGCGCACCACCGTCGCCGCAAGATTCGCATCGCGCGTTGCGGGCGCCGTCACCGACAGATCGCCCTGGCGCACGCGCACGGCGTCGCCTTCCTTCAGGCCGAGCTGGTCGAAGTATGCCGCCGGCAGGCCGATCGCGTTCGCCACGCGGGCAGCCATGGTGAGCTGCAGCGCTTCGCCCCGGCGCACGATTGGATCGGCGTGGTAGATCGGCACGTCGGCGACACGCTCGAAGCGGCCTTCCGCGGCCTTCGCGAGGCTGCCGCGCGCAACCGCTGCGGCGGCCTTGTTCGACAGACGGCCTTCGAAGCTGCCGTCGCCGAGCGCCTTGCGGCGCACTTCCTCGGCTGTGTCGTATTCGAAACCCTTCGCGCCCAGCAGCGTGCCGAGCACGCGCAGGACCTTCCAGGCCGGACGCGTGTCGCCGAGCGGGCGCACGACGCCGTTGAAGGTTTGAGCCGTGCCTTCGGCGTTGATGAACGTACCCGAGGTTTCCGTGTACGGTGCGATGGGCAGCAGCACGTCCGCGTAGTCGAGCCCTGTCTTGTACGGCGAGAACACGGCGACCATTTCGGCCTGCGCGAGCGCGGCGCGCGCGGCGGCCGGGTTGGCCGTATCGAATTCCGGCTCGACGTTCAGGAGCAGATAGCCCTTGCGCGGCTGCTCGAACGCTTCGCGAGCGTTCAGGCCGTCGCGGCCCGGCAGTGCGCCGGCGATATGCGCGCCGACCGTGTTGGCCGCTTCCGTGAGGAAGCCCAGCGTCGCGCCCGTCGTTTCGGCGATGAACTGCGCGGCTGCGTGCAGGCGCGAGAATTCCGGATGCTGGACCGCGGCGTTGCCGAGCAGCACATAGCGGCGCTCGCCATTCGCAAGCGATGCGGCAACCTGCTTTGCGGCTTCGGTAGCCTGTGCGCCCGCGAAGCCTTCCGGCACCGCAACGCCCTTCGCCTCGGCAACCGCCGCTGCGATCGAAGCGAGTTCGTCGAGCCACGCCGAGGGCGCGGCAACGATGCGCTGTGCGTTCGGGATCAGCGAGCCGTCTGCGGTGGCCTGCAGGAAGCTGACTTGCGCACCGCCCTTCGCGGCCTGGCGCAGACGCGCGGCGAACAGCGCATGGTCGCGGCGCAGGAACGAACCGATCACGAACGCCGAGTCGGCGTACGAAAGTTCGGCGATCTTCGTGCCGAGCCACGGCGCGCCTTCGAGCGGCGCCGAGAAGTCGCTCTGGCGCAGACGGAAGTCGACGTTCGGCGTGCCGATCGCGTCCGCGAACTGCTTCGCGAGATACAGTTCTTCGAGCGTGCTGTGCGGGCTCGCGAGCAGCGCGAGCTGGTTCTCGCCGTGCTCGTCGCAAATGCCCTTGATGCCCTTCACGACGTATTCGAGCGCGGTCTGCCAGTCGGTCTCGATCCACTCGCCGCCCTGCTTGATCATCGGGCGCGTGAGACGGTCTTCGCTGTTCAGGCCTTCGTAGGAGAAGCGGTCCTTGTCCGAGATCCAGCACTCGTTGATGGATTCGTTCTCGAACGGCAGCACGCGCATCACGCGGTTGTTCTTCACCTGCACGACGAGGTTCGCACCCGTTGCGTCGTGCGGGCTCACCGACTTGCGGCGCGACAGTTCCCACGTACGCGCCGAGAAGCGGAACGGCTTGCTCGTGAGCGCGCCGACCGGGCACAGGTCGATCATGTTGCCCGAGAGTTCCGAGTCGACCGTCTTGCCGACGAACGAGGTGATTTCCGAGTGCTCGCCGCGGCCGAGCATGCCGAGCTCCATCACGCCGGCAATTTCGTCGCCGAAGCGCACGCAGCGCGTGCAGTGGATGCAGCGCGACATCTCTTCCATCGAGATGAGCGGACCGACATTCTTGTGGAACACCACGCGCTTTTCTTCGCTGTAGCGCGAGGCGGATTTGCCGTAACCGACGGCCAGATCCTGAAGCTGGCATTCGCCGCCCTGATCGCAGATCGGGCAGTCGAGCGGGTGGTTGATCAGCAGGAATTCCATCACGGCTTGCTGACCCTGCACGGCCTTGTCCGACATGGTGCGCACGACCATGCCTTGCGACACCGGCGTCGCGCATGCGGGCACGGCCTTCGGCATCTTCTCGACATCGACGAGACACATCCGGCAGTTGGCCGCGATGGAGAGCTTCTTGTGATAGCAGAAGTGCGGGATGTACGTGTCCACGCGCTGAGCAGCCTGGATCACCATGCTGCCCTCGGGCACCTGCACCTTCTTGCCGTCTATTTCAAGTTCAACCATGATGGTTAATCGTCCCTAACCTGTTACCGCTCAATTTCACAGCGGCATTCCCCGTCACTGCGCCCTTGCGTCGTGCCACGCGGTGGTGTGCGCAACCCGGCACAACATGCCGTCTCTTCGCCTGTCAGGCGGCCACCGTTTCCGAGGCCGCGTGCGAGCCGGCATGACCGCCGACGAGACAACGCTTGTTGTGCACGTGATATTCGAATTCGTCCCAGTAATGCTTGAGCATGCCGCGCACCGGCATGGCCGCCGCGTCGCCGAGCGCGCAGATCGTGCGGCCCATGATGTTGCCCGCCACCGAGTTCAGCAGGTCCAGGTCTTCCTGGCGGCCCTCGCCGTGCTCGATGCGGTTCACGACGCGATACAGCCAGCCCGTGCCTTCGCGGCACGGCGTGCACTGGCCGCACGACTCTTCGTAATAGAAGTACGACAGGCGCAGAAGCGAGCGCACCATGCAGCGCGTTTCGTCCATGACGATGACCGCGCCGGAGCCGAGCATCGAACCCTGCTTGGCGATGGAGTCATAGTCCATGTCCGTCTGCATCATCAGGTCGCCCGGAATGACCGGCGCCGACGAACCGCCCGGAATCACGGCCTTGAGCTTCTTGCCGCCGCGCACGCCGCCGGCCAGTTCCATGAGCCTGGCGAACGGGGTGCCGAGCGGGATCTCGTAGTTGCCCGGACGCTCGACGTCGCCCGACACCGAGAAGATCTTCGTGCCGCCGTTGTTCGGCTTGCCGAGTTCCATGTACGTCTGCGGACCGACGCTCAGCAGGAACGGCACCGCGGCGAAAGTCTCGGTGTTGTTGATCGTCGTAGGCTTGCCGTACACCCCGAAACTCGCCGGGAAAGGCGGCTTGAAGCGCGGCTGGCCCTTCTTGCCTTCGAGCGACTCGAGCAGCGCGGTTTCCTCGCCGCAGATGTACGCGCCATAGCCGTGGTGCGCGTGCAGCTGGAACGAGAAGTCCGTGCCGAGAATGTTGTCGCCGAGATAGCCCGCCTGGCGCGCTTCTTCCAGCGCGGCCTCGAAGCGGCGGTACACCTCGAAAATCTCGCCGTGGATGTAGTTGTAGCCCACGGTGATGCCCATCGCGTACGCGCCGATGGCCATGCCTTCGATCACGCTATGCGGATTCCAGCGCAGGATGTCGCGGTCCTTGAACGTGCCCGGTTCGCCCTCGTCCGAGTTGCAGACGAGATACTTCTGCCCCGGGAACTGACGCGGCATGAAGCTCCACTTCAGGCCGGTCGGGAAGCCCGCGCCGCCGCGGCCGCGCAGACCGCTCGCCTTCACGTCGGCGATCACCTGCTCGGGCGGAATCTTTTCTTCGAGAATACGGCGCAGCTGCTTGTAGCCGCCGCGCGCCACGTAGTCTTCGAGATGCCAGTTCTCGCCGTTGAGGCCCGCGAGAATCAGCGGCTTGATGTGACGGTCGTGCAACGAAGTCATTTCGAAAGCTCCTCGAGCAGCTGGTCGATCTTCTCGCGGCTCATGAAGCTGCACATGCGGTGATTGTTCACGAGCATCACCGGCGCATCGCCGCACGCGCCCATGCACTCACCTTCCTTCAAGGTGAACTTGCCGTCGGGCGTGGTTTCGCCGAAGTCGATTCCGAGCTTCTGCTTCAGGTATTCGGCGGCGCTTTCCGAGCCGCCGTCCGGGCCGAGCTGGCACGGCAGATTCGTGCAGAGCGTGATCTTGTGCTTGCCGACCGGCTTCGTCTCGAACATCGTGTAGAACGTGGCGACTTCCTGCACCGCGACGGGCGGCATGCCGATGTAGTCGGCCACGAACTGCATGATTTCGGGAGACAGCCAGCCATGCTCTTCCTGAGCAACGGCCAAGGCCGCCATCACGGCGGACTGTCGCTGATCGGCGGGGTACTTCGTCAACGCGCGATCGATTTCTTTCAGGCCTTCAGCTGAGATCATTTTCAGACACGACTCTTTCAATTCCTACCGAACGAAAACCTGCCGCGCGTTCTCCTGCATTCGCTGCGACAGACGTGGCGTTCCATGCTGCGTGCGCCCGGGACCGGGCGCACCTTGCTGCGCGCCGCCCTAGCGGTCGATTTCACCGAACACGATGTCCTGCGTGCCGATGATCGTGACCGCGTCGGCAATCATGTGGCCGCGCGCCATTTCATCGAGCGCGGACAGGTGGGCATAACCCGGCGCACGGATCTTCAGACGATAAGGCTTGTTCGCGCCATCTGACACCAGGTAGATGCCGAATTCACCCTTCGGATGTTCGACGGCAGCGTACGCCTCGCCTTCGGGCACGTGGAAGCCTTCCGTGAAGAGCTTGAAGTGGTGAATCAGCTCTTCCATGTTCGACTTCATGTTCACGCGCGAGGGCGGCGCAACCTTGTGATTGTCGATCATCACGGGGCCGGGATTCTTGCGCAGCCACTCAATGCACTGTTTCGCGATGCGAGTGGACTGGCGCATTTCTTCGACGCGCACCAGATAGCGGTCGTAGCAGTCGCCGTTCACGCCCACCGGAATGTCGAAGTCCATCTGGTCGTAGACTTCGTACGGCTGCTTCTTGCGCAGGTCCCACTCGATGCCCGACCCGCGCAGCATCGCGCCCGTCAGGCCAAGCTGCATGGCGCGCTCGGGGCTCACCACGCCGATGCCGACGAGACGCTGCTTCCAGATGCGGTTGTCGGTGAGGAGCGTTTCGTACTCGTCGACGCAACCGGGGAAGCGCGTAAAGAAGTCGTCGATGAAGTCCAGTACCGAACCCTGGCGCGCCTCGTTCATGCGCGCGAGCGCCTTCTCGTTGTGAATCTTCGACGCCTTGTATTGCGGCATTGCGTCGGGCAGATCGCGGTACACGCCGCCCGGGCGGTAGTAAGCCGCGTGCATGCGCGCACCCGAGACCGCCTCGTAGACGTCCATCAGGTCTTCGCGCTCGCGGAATGCGTAGAGGAACACCGCCATCGCGCCGACGTCGAGCGCGTGCGAGCCGATCCACATGAGGTGGTTCAGCACGCGCGTGATTTCGTCGAACAGCACGCGGATGTACTTCGCGCGCACCGGCACGTCGATGCCGAGCAGCTTCTCGATGGCGAGCACATAGCCGTGCTCGTTGACCATCATCGACACATAGTCGAGACGGTCCATGTACGGCACCGACTGGATGAACGTCTTGCTTTCAGCGAGCTTTTCCGTCGCGCGATGCAGCAGGCCGATGTGCGGATCGGCGCGCTGGATCACTTCGCCGTCGAGCTCGAGCACGAGGCGCAGCACACCGTGCGCTGCCGGGTGCTGCGGGCCGAAGTTGAGCGTGTAGTTCTTGATCTCTGACATGCGACCCTCTTAGTGTTTCTTCAGACCGCCGTAGCGATCCTCGCGGATCACGCGCGGCGTGATCTCGCGCGGCTCGATCGTGACGGGCTGGTAGACCACGCGCTTCTGCTCCGGGTCGTAACGCATTTCGACATAGCCCGAAACCGGGAAGTCCTTGCGGAACGGGTGGCCGATGAAACCGTAGTCGGTCAGGATGCGGCGCAGGTCGGGGTGGCCTTCGAAGACGATGCCGTACAGGTCGAACGCCTCGCGCTCGTACCAGTTGGCCGAATTCCAGATCTCGACGAGCGAGGGCACGATCGGCACTTCGTCGTCCGGCGCGAACACGCGCAGACGCACGCGCCAGTTGTTCGCGAGCGAGAGCAGATGCGACACCGCGGCGAAGCGCGGGCCTTCCCAGGCGCCGTCACCGAAGGTCTGGTAGTCCACGCCGCACAGGTCGATCAGTTGCTCGAAGCGCAGCGAGGGATTGTCGCGCAGCTCCTTGGCCACCGCGAGGGACTCACCCGCCTTGACGACCAGCGTCAGTTCGCCGAGCGCCTCGGTGAGGCTGACGATACGCGCGCCAAGGGCCGCTTCGAGGTTCGCTTTCAGGGTCTCGAGTTTGCTTGCCATATTGTGGGGAGGCACGCGGCCTTTATTGACGGGCGATGGTGCTGGTGCGGCGAATCTTCGCCTGCAACTGGATCACCCCGTAGACCAGGGCTTCCGCTGTCGGCGGGCATCCCGGCACATAAACGTCGACCGGCACGATGCGATCACAACCGCGCACGACCGAATACGAATAGTGGTAGTAGCCGCCGCCGTTGGCGCACGACCCCATCGAAATGACCCAGCGCGGCTCGGCCATCTGGTCATAGACCTTGCGCAGCGCAGGCGCCATCTTGTTGCAGAGCGTGCCGGCGACGATCATGACGTCCGACTGGCGCGGGCTCGGACGGAACACCACGCCGAAACGGTCAAGGTCGTAACGGGCCGCGCCCGCGTGCATCATCTCGACCGCGCAACACGCCAGACCGAACGTCATCGGCCACAACGAGCCGGTGCGCGTCCAGTTGATCAGCTTGTCAGCCGTGGTGGTGACAAACCCTTCCTTCAAGACCCCTTCGATACTCATGTGCTTTCCACTCCAGACGGACAGCCCACAGTTTCCCCGCAGTGCCGCCCATGCAATCCGGCGATTAACCCATTATTCCCAGTCGAGACCACCCTTCTTCCAGATGTAGGCAAAGCCCAGCAGGAATTCGAGCAGAAACAGCATCATCGACAGAAAGCCCGGCCAGCCGATGTCGCGCAGGGCCACACCCCACGGAAACAGGAACGCCGTTTCGAGGTCGAAGATGATGAAAAGGATGGCGACCAGGTAGTAGCGTACGTCGAACTTCATTCGGGCGTCTTCGAACGCTTCGAAGCCGCACTCGTACGGCGAATTCTTTTCGCTGTCTGGCCGGTTGGGACCGAGGACCTTGCCGATTGTCACTAGCGCTATGCCCAGACCAACACCCACGAGGAGGAACAGAAGGACGGGGAAATAGGCAGCGAGGTTCAAGGCTATCCTCTATATCGGTTGGTTCTGAGGTTCCGCTGGAACTTGCATCGCTCCGCGGGAATCACTTCACGTACTTCGCGCTGCGAACAGAAAACGAACACGACGTAAGAAGCAAAAATGCCAGCCGAAGCTGAAGCAAGCGGCTGGCATTTTTTAGATAACATTGGTGCCGACGGCGAGACTCGAACTCGCACAGCTTTCGCCACTACCCCCTCAAGATAGCGTGTCTACCAATTTCACCACGTCGGCACTACATGCAATCCGGGACAACAATTATTGCAACCCGCGAATCGCTTCAAGACTTAAATTCTAACTTGTTTCCGTTCTTTGTTCAACGCACAAAACAAGTTTTTCAAATTTATTTCGGCACGTCGTTGCCCGGTTGCGAGGCTGCTGCAGCCGGCGAAGCCGCCGCCGCGGCGGTTGCGCCAGGAGCCGATGCAACCGGCGCCGAAGCCGCCGGCGCCGAGGCCGAATTCACCTGCGCCGGGGCTGGAATCGAAGCGCCAAGCACGCCCGCCGAAGGCTTCGCATGATACGACCCCAGGTAAGTTAACGCAAGGGTGGAGCAGAAAAACACCGTTGCGAGAACCGCGGTAGTGCGCGAAAGGAAGTTGGCGGAACCGCTCGCGCCGAACAGGCTGCCCGACGCGCCGCTGCCGAATGCGGCGCCCATGTCCGCGCCTTTGCCGTGCTGCAGCAAGACGAGGCCGATCACCCCGAGCGCCGACAGGAGCTGGACGACGATAATCAACGTTTTCAAATACAGCATCACACTCACCTGAGTCCTGGTTGAACGTCCGCCCCTCCCGGAGCGCACGCGTAAGCAGCCCGCACGACGCGCCTTGATCCGAACGCTTCGCGCGCAAGCCTTTAGTTCGCGACGCTGGCGCCCGCCGCAGCGGCCACGCAGATCGCGAGGAAATCACCCTCTTTCAGCGATGCACCGCCGATCAGCCCGCCGTCGATGTCGGCCTGACGGAAGAGCTCCGCCGCATTATCCGGCTTCACACTGCCGCCGTAGAGCAGCGGCACGTCCGCCACTTGCGCGCCCTTGGCCGCGAGGCGCGCGCGCAGGAACGCATGCACCTGCTGGGCCTGCCCGGAGCTCGCGCTTTTGCCCGTGCCGATCGCCCAGACGGGCTCATAAGCGACGACGATACGCGCCGCCTCTTCGACCGACAGCGCGGCCAGCACGGCATCGATCTGGGCGCCAACCACACGCTCGGTCGCGCCCGACTCGCGTTCTTCGAGCGTCTCACCCACGCAAACGATAGGCGTGAGGCCCGCCGCAAGCGCGCGCTGCGCCTTCACGGCGACGAGCCCGGAGCTTTCGCCGTGGTAAGCGCGGCGCTCCGAGTGACCAACGATCGCAAACGTGGCGTCGAAGTCGGCAAGCATGCCTGCCGCGACTTCGCCCGTATAGGCACCCTGTTCGTGCGCCGAGATGTCCTGCGCGCCCCACTGAACCCGGCTGCCGCCGAGCAGCGTCTGCGCCTGCGCGAGATACGGGAACGGCACGCATACGCCGACGTGCACCTCCGGGGGCAGCGCCTGCGCGCCGCGCACAACGCCTTCCAGCAGTGCCGCATTGGCCGCGAGGCGGCCATGCATCTTCCAGTTACCGACTACGAGCTTCGATCGTTGTTTCGTCATTGTTCCGGTTGCTGTTAAAAGCGGACGCAAAACACACAATTTTACTGCGTGAAATCCAGGCGGGTCAAACCGGGC
This sequence comes from Paraburkholderia heleia NBRC 101817, assembly GCF_000739775.1. Lineage (GTDB taxonomy): Bacteria > Pseudomonadota > Gammaproteobacteria > Burkholderiales > Burkholderiaceae > Paraburkholderia > Paraburkholderia heleia. The sequence goes on from NZ_BBJH01000056.1 coordinate 35,285, forward strand.
GGCCCGCGACGCACAAAAAATCCCGGAAAATCAAGCATGAGCGGCGCGCTCGCACCGATGCGCCGTCAGACCGCGCCGCTCCAGTCGAGCACGATCTTGCCGATATGCTCGCTGCTTTCCATCAAGGCGTGGGCCTCGGCGGCCTGCGCGGCGGGAAACACGCGGAACAGGACGGGTTTGATGCGTCCCTCTTCGATGAGGGGCCAGACCTTCGCCTTGAGTTCCTGGGCGATCTGGGCCTTGAACTCCACGGAGCGCGCGCGCAGCGTCGAACCGGTCACCGTAAGCCGGCGGCGCAGGATCTCGCCCATGTTGAGTTCGGCCTTGGAGCCGCCGAGCGTCGCGATGAGCACGATGCGGCCACCGGTCGCGAGCGCGGAAAGCTCGCGCGCCACGTAGCCGCCGGCCACCATGTCGAGAATCACGTCCACGCCGCGGTCGTTCGTGAGCGCCTTCACGACTTCCACGAAATCGCTCGTGCGGTAGTTGATGGCGCGCTCGGCGCCAAGCGCTTCGCACGCGCGGCACTTGTCGTCCGAGCCCGCGGTCGCGAACACGCGAAAGCCAAGGGCATGCGCGATCTGGATCGCCGTCACGCCGATGCCGCTCGAGCCGCCTTGGACAAGCAGTGTCTCGTTTTCGCCGCCCTCGCCCTGGCCGAGGTACGCGCGCTGGAAGACGTTGCTCCAGACCGTGAAGAACGTTTCGGGCAGCGAGGCCGCCTCGACATCGGTAAGCCCTTTCGGCACCGGCAGGCATTGCCCGAGCGGCGCGACCGCGTATTCGGCATAACCGCCGCCCGCAATCAGCGCGCACACGCGATCGCCGATCTTCAGCCCGAACGGATTATTCTTCTCGTCGATCGCGCCGCCGACGATCTCGCCCGCCACCTCGAGCCCCGGCAGGTCGGAAATGCCCGGCGGCGGCGCGTACGAGCCCTTGCGCTGGAACACGTCGGGACGGTTCACGCCCGAGGCGCTCACCTTGATCAGCACTTCGCCGGCCTTCGGCTCGGGCGTTGGCCGTTCAGCCAGCTTGAGCACTTCCGGCGCACCGAATTCCGTAATCTCGACTGCCTTCATCTCGCCTCTCCTCGGCGCTTCGCGCCCCATCTGGATGGCGCTGCGCACGCGACACGATTGACGCATGCGCACTGCCATTCACCCTCATTGTCATGAAAAACGGCCGGCGCGTTTTGCACGCTGCCGGCCGTTGGAGCTTACCGCTTTACTGCTGCGGCTCGCCCTGCGGTGCGCCGCCAGTGGCCTGCTCGTTGAGCAGCGCCTTGGCGGACAGGCGCACGCGGCCCTTCTCGTCCGTCTGGATGACCTTGACCTTCACGACCTGGCCTTCCTTCAGATAGTCGTTGATGTCCTTGATGCGCTCGTTGGCGATCTCGGAGATGTGCAGCAGACCATCCTTGCCCGGCAGCAGGTTCACGATCGCGCCGAAGTCCAGCAGCTTGAGGACCGCGCCTTCGTACACCTGGCCCACTTCGATTTCGGCCGTGATGTTCTCGATGCGCTTCTTCGCTTCGGCCATGCCTTCGCTCGACGTCGACGCGATCGTCACGACACCGTCGTCGGAGATGTCGATCGTCGTGCCGGTTTCTTCCGTCAGCGCGCGGATCACCGAACCGCCCTTGCCGATCACGTCGCGGATCTTTTCCGGATTGATCTTGATGGTGATCATGCGCGGAGCGTACGCCGACAGCTCGGTGTTCACGCCCGACACGGCCGAGGTCATCTTGCCGAGGATATGCATGCGGCCTTCCTTCGCCTGCGCGAGCGCGACCTGCATGATTTCCTTCGTGATGCCCTGGATCTTGATGTCCATCTGCAGCGCCGTCACGCCGGCTTCCGTACCCGCCACCTTGAAGTCCATGTCGCCGAGGTGATCTTCGTCGCCGAGGATGTCGGTCAGCACGGCGAACTTGTTGCCTTCGAGGATCAGGCCCATCGCGATACCGGCGACGTGCGCCTTCATCGGCACGCCGGCATCCATCAGCGCGAGGCAGCCGCCGCAGACCGAAGCCATCGACGACGAACCGTTCGACTCGGTGATTTCCGAGACCACGCGGATCGAGTAGCCGAACTCTTCGGCGCTCGGCAGGCACGCGACGAGCGCGCGCTTGGCAAGACGGCCGTGGCCGATTTCACGGCGCTTGGGCGAGCCGACGCGGCCCGTTTCGCCGGTCGCGAACGGGGGCATGTTGTAGTGGAGCATGAAGCGGTCGCGGTACTCGCCTTCGAGCGCGTCGATGATCTGCTCGTCGCCCTTGGTGCCGAGCGTCGCGACGACCAGCGCCTGGGTTTCGCCGCGCGTGAAGAGCGCCGAACCGTGGGTGCGCGGCAGCACGCCCGTGCGGATCTCGATCGGGCGCACCGTGCGTGTGTCGCGGCCGTCGATACGCGGCTCGCCGTTCAGGATCTGCGAGCGGACGATCTTCGCTTCGAGGTCGAACACGATGTTGCCGACCGTGGCCTTGTCGGCCGCCGTCGTGCCGGCCGCGGCCGCTTCTTCTTCGAGCCTGGCCGACGTCGCTGCGTAGACTTCCTTCAGCTTGGCCGAACGCTGCTGCTTGTCGCGCAGCTGGTATGCGGCGAGCAAGCTGTCGTTGGCGATAGCCGTGACGCGCGCGATGAGCGCTTCGTCCTTCGGCGCCGGCTGCCAGTCCCACTCGGGCTTGCCGCCGTCACGCACCAGTTCGTGGATCGCGTCGATGGCCGTTTGCATCTGCTCGTGACCGAACACGACCGCGCCGAGCATCACGTCTTCCGGCAGCTGGTCGGCTTCCGATTCCACCATCAGCACGGCGCGCTCGGTGCCGGCCACGACGAGGTCGAGGCGCGAATCCTTGATCTGCGCGCGCGTCGGGTTGAGCACGTACTCGTTGTTGATGTAGGCCACGCGGGCGGCGCCCACCGGGCCGTTGAACGGCAGACCCGAGATCGCGAGCGCGGCCGACGCGCCGATCAGCGCGGGGATGTCAGCCGGAATTTCCGGGTTGATCGACAGGACGTGGATCACGACCTGGACTTCGTTGTAGAAGCCTTCCGGGAAGAGCGGACGCAGGGGGCGGTCGATCAGGCGCGAGATCAGCGTCTCGCCTTCCGACGGACGGCCTTCGCGGCGGAAGAAGCCGCCCGGGATCTTGCCGGCCGAATAGGTCTTTTCGATGTAGTCGACGGTGAGCGGGAAGAAGTCCTGACCCGGCTTGGCGGTCTTCGCGCCGACGACGGTCGCGAGCACGACGGTGTCTTCGACGTCGACGATGACAGCACCGCTGGCCTGACGGGCGATCTCACCCGTTTCGAGGCGCACGTTGTGCTGGCCCCATTTGAATTCCTTCACGACTTTATTGAACATGGTCATGGTCACTCACTCCTTACTCATTTGTTATGCGCCGCCCGCACACGCGGACGACGCGGCAAGACAGGTTCCGGCACCGCGCAGGAAGAGGAGTGTTATGCCATTCCAGCGGATCGCGACGTTGCGACACAGCGGCGCACGATCTGCTGGAATGACACAAAGCTCTGCCCCGAGGCCCGGCCCTGCTGCTTGTACTGCTGGGTGCTACGTGGTGTTGCCTGTGTTTCGAACGGCTTTTTGCCCGTGAAAGACGGGATAAAGCGCACCGTTCAAAAACAAAATGCCTGCATCAGTCGAACTGACACAGGCATCTTTGCGGAAGACCTTCCGATTACTTACGCAGACCCAGCTTCTCGATCAGCGCGCGATAGCGGTCAGCGTCCTTGCCCTTCAGGTAGTCGAGCAGCTTGCGGCGGCGGCTCACCATGCGCAGCAGACCGCGGCGGCTGTGGTGATCCTTCGCGTGCGACTTGAAGTGCGAGGTCAGTTCGTTGATACGCGACGTCAGGAGCGCAACCTGCACTTCGGGCGAACCCGTGTCATTGGTGCCGCGCGCGAATTGCGCGACGACGTCGGACTTCTTGATATCTGCTACGGACATTTTGCTTTTCCTTTAAAACAAACGAGCGGTCACGGAAGAAAGGCCGTGCCGTGGCTTGGTTCCAACTTCTGATTGTCTTGCCGCAGGTTCGCGACAAGCGGCGTATTGTAGCACAGCCCCGGTTTGCCGCGAAACCGCTTGTAAGGGACGCCGTCAAGGCCGCTTCATCTCGCAGACGGTGGCGGGCGCGGTACGCTCCGCAGGGACCGCCAGCACCGTGCGAAAGCCATAGCCGGAACCCTCGTTGTCGCTGCGCACGCCGGGCGTGCCCTGCTTGTCCATCTCCATGACATAAAGGGGCTGGATCACCTGGTGGTCGTCGGCGCGCATCCACATGGGATGGAAGCCACTTTCGTCACCGTCGAACCGCATGCCCTCCAGCGCCTTCGCGACCGCGGCGGGGTCTGCCGTGCCCGCCTTCGTCATGGCCTGCGCGAGCATCTCCACCATCATCGACATGCGCAGCACCGGGTAGTCGTCCCTGGCCGCCGGATAGCGCGCCCGGAAGGCCTTGTACCACGCGTCGGATGCCGCGCCGCCCACGTTCGGGTGCCAGTCGGCCACGGCGATCACCCGCTTCACGCCGGCGTCGCCCAGCGCCGCCGGAGCGCCCAGGCTGTTGCCGTAGAAGGTATAGAACTTCGTGTCGAGGCCCTGCTCGCGCGCGGCCTTCACGAGCAGCGTGAGGTCGTTGCCCCAGTTCCCCGTGATGACGGCGTCAGCGCCCGCGGCGCGAATCCTGGCGACGTAAGGCGCGAAGTCCTTCACGCGGCCGATGGGGTGAAACTCGTCGCCGACGATGGCGATGTCCGGACGGTCCTTCGCGAGCGCCGCGCGCGCGAGCGTGCTCACGTCGTGGCCGAAGCTGTAGTCCTGGTTGAGCAGATACACCTTCTTCACCGACTTGTCCGCGGCGATCACGTCCGCGAGCGCGTCCATGCGCATGCCCGCGTGCGCGTCGAAGCGGAAATGCCAGAAGCTGCAATTCGCGTTGGTGAGCGCGGGGTCGTCGGCGGAATAGTTGAGGAAGATCTCGCGGTTTTCCGGATCGCGCGCGGCCTGGCGATCGACCGCCGACTCGAGCGCCGCCGCCACCGCCGAGCTGTTGCCCTGCAAGACATAGCCGATGTGCCGGTCCTGCGCCATGCGCAGCTGCACAAGTGCCGCCTCGGGGCTGCCCTTGCTGTCGAGCGTGACCAGTTCGAGCGGATGCCGCCCGTCACGCAGCGCGACGCCGCCGCGCGCGTTGACGCGCTCCACGCCGAAGCGCAGGTTGCGCGCGACGGCCGCGCCCGCGTCCGCGAACGGGCCGGACATGCCTTCGATGAGGGCGAGCTGGATCGGCTTGCCGGCCGGCGTCTCATCGGCCTGTGCGCCGGATGCGGCCGCGAGTCCGGCCGCCAGCGCCGCTGCGGCGAACATGGCCGCCGACGCACGCGCCATGCGTGCCGTTATGCACTTCTCTTTCATTTTCGCTGCGAACCGGATTGTCATTCGAAGCGCGGATCATAGGCCGCGAGGCGGGGCGGCGGCAAGGCCGCGATCCTCCGCGTGCCCGGACAGGCCCTCGCCCGCTAGCGCCTCATGCCGTGTCAAAATAAGGGTTCCACAGTCACGGCGGTCATTGAAACCTTGCCATCGGGGGACATCATGTTCACGCGCCTATTCACCTCGCTCGCCATGCCCGTGCGCCTCGTCTCGCGCCGCCTGCGTCCCGGACTCCTCGCGGGCGTGGGCGCGCTCGCCCTCGCCGGCTGTGCGCAGCCGTGGCAGCAATTCCACGCAGGCGACGACGCGCAGGCCGTAATCGCCCGCTTCGGGCCGCCGGCTGAAACCTACGACCTGCCCGACGGCGGCAAGCGCCTGATGTGGCCAACCCAGCCGATGGGCGAAACCACCACCGCCGCCGACATCGACGCGAGCGGCCGCGTCGTGAACGTGCGCCAGGTGCTGCAGCCCAACGAGTTCTATCGCGCGGAAATCGGCAAATGGACGCGCGCCGACGTGCTGGTGAATTTCGGCCGCCCGGTCGAGACCGCCTACTTCCCGCTGATGAAGAAGCAAGCGTGGACCTATCGCTACCTCGAAGACAACGTCTGGTACATGCTCTACAGCTTCTACTTCGACGACCAGGGCATTCTGCGGCTCACGCAAAAGACACCCGATCCGCTGCACGACCCGGATCGCCGCAGCCTGTTCTGATCGCCCCCGTCCCGGCACAGCAAGAACAAAACCCCCGCGCTCTCGCGAGCCCGGGGGTTTTTGATTGCCTGGCGACGCGAGCGAGGCCACACGCCTCGCTGCCGCTTACACCGCTTCGGAGCGCTGCGGATTGACCTTGTCGCCCGAGTAGAGCTTGTTGAGCGCCGAGATATACGCCTTCGCCGAAGCGGCAACGATATCCGGATCGGTACCCACGCCATTGACGATGCGGCCGGCCTTCGAGAGACGCACCGTCACTTCGCCCTGCGCCTGGGTGCCCGTCGTGATCGCGTTCACCGAGTACAGCAGCAGCTCCGAGCCGCTGCCCACTTCGGTTTCGATGGCGTTGAGCGTGGCGTCCACCGGGCCGTTGCCCGCGGCTTCGCCGGTCACTTCCTTGCCGTCGGCCGAGAACACGACGCGCGCGTGCGGACGCTCACCCGTCTCCGAGTGCTGCGCGAGCGAGATGAATTTGAAATGCTCGTGATCCTGCGCCTGCGCCGATTCTTCCGTGACGATGGCGATGATGTCTTCGTCGAAGATTTCGGCCTTGCGGTCGGCCAGCTCCTTGAAGCGCGCGAACGCGTTGTTCAGTTCGGCTTCGCTGTCGAGCTGGATTCCCAGTTCCTGCAGGCGCTGCTTGAATGCGTTGCGGCCCGAGAGCTTGCCGAGCACGATCTTGTTCGCGCTCCAGCCCACGTCTTCCGCGCGCATGATCTCGTAGGTGTCGCGCGCCTTGAGCACGCCGTCCTGGTGGATGCCCGAAGCGTGCGCAAAGGCGTTGGCGCCGACCACGGCCTTGTTCGGCTGCACCACGAAACCGGTGATCTGCGAAACGAGCTTCGAAGCCGGCACGATCTGCGTGGTGTCGATGCCGAGCTCGAGGCCGAAGTAGTCCTTGCGGGTCTTCACGGCCATCACGATCTCTTCGAGCGAGGTGTTGCCCGCGCGCTCGCCGAGACCGTTGATCGTGCACTCCACCTGGCGCGCGCCGCCGATCTGCACGCCGGCCAGCGAGTTCGCCACGGCCATGCCGAGGTCGTTGTGGCAGTGCACCGAGAACACGGCCTTGTCCGAGTTCGGAATGCGCTCGCGCAGCGTCTTCACGAGGTTGCCGTACAGCTCGGGAATGCCGTAGCCGACCGTATCGGCGATATTGATCGTGGTCGCGCCTTCCTTGATCACGGCTTCGAGCACGCGGCACAGGAAGTCCATGTCCGAGCGGCTGCCGTCTTCGGGCGAGAACTCCACGTCGTTCGTGAACTTGCGCGCGAAGCGCACCGCCAGCTTCGCCTGCTCGAGCACCTGCTCGGGCGACATGCGCAGCTTCTTCTCCATGTGCAGCGCCGAGGTGGCGATGAACGTGTGGATGCGGAAGTGGTCGGCGGGCTTGAGCGCGTCGGCGGCGCGCTGGATGTCCTTGTCGTTGGCGCGGGCGAGCGAGCAGAGCGTGCTGTCCTTGATCATGCCGGCGATCGTGTGGATCGCGTCGAAGTCGCCGTTCGAGCTGGCAGCGAAGCCCGCTTCGATCACGTCGACCTTCATGCGCTCGAGCTGCTTCGCGATACGGATTTTCTCTTCCTTCGTCATCGACGCACCGGGCGACTGCTCGCCGTCACGCAACGTCGTATCGAAGATGATGAGCTTGTCTGCTGCCATTTCGGGTCTCCAGGGGGACTTGTTCAGTGTCTGAAACGGATTTCGGGTGTTCGCGCCACCGATGGCGACGCTGACAATGAACGAGGCTTACGGAGGGCGAGCGAGATCAGCGCGGCAGGCGCGCTAGCGCTAGCGTGCCTGGTAGCGCGCCGGCTTGAAGGGAGAAGAGGGGAAACTGGATGGTGTCCATGCCGCCGACTATAGCCGGAATCCGCCGATAGCGCAATTGGAGACGGCCTGTACAGGCAGACCTGCGTGGGCGAGCGCAAAAAGAAAAAAGGCCGCGCCCGCGCGCAGCCCTCTTCGTGGCACTCCCCCACCCGCGCCCTACCGCTCGCGCGGCGACGAACGCGCCGGATTCGAGCGTCCGCGCACGGCCTGGTATGCCCAGAACACATAGCCCGAAAGGCCATAGAGCACGAACAGGCCGAACAGCATCAGCGGCGGATCGGACGACACCAGCACGAACGCCACCACCACGAGCAGCGTGGCCGCGAACGGCACGCGATGGCGCACGTCGAGCGCCTTGCCGCTGTAGAACGGCGCGTTGGACACCATCGTCACGCCCGCGTAGATCGTCAGCACGAAGGCCACCCAGGGCAGCCACGAAAGCTTCACGGGCACGCGGTTGTCGGTGGCGAGCCAGACGAAGCCGGCAATGAGCGCGGCCGCCGCCGGGCTCGGCAGGCCCTGGAAAAAGCGCTTGTCCACCACGCCGATGTTCGTGTTGAAGCGCGCGAGACGCAGCGCCGCGCCCGAACAGTAGACGAAAGCCGCGAGCCAGCCCCAGCGCCCGAGGTCCTTGAGCACCCACTCGTACATCACGAGCGCGGGCGCCACGCCGAACGACACCATGTCCGAGAGGCTGTCGAACTGCTCGCCGAACGCGCTTTGCGAGTGCGTCATGCGCGCCACGCGCCCGTCCATGCCGTCGAGCACCATCGCCACGAAAATGGCGATGGCCGCCACCTCGAAGCGCACGTTCATGGCCTGCACGACCGCGAAGAAGCCGCAGAAGAGCGCCGCCGTGGTGAACGCGTTCGGCAGCAGGTAGATGCCGCGCTTCTTCAGGAATTCCTGGCGCGCCGCGCGCCGGTTCGCGGCGACGCCCATCGGCTCCTGCACGGCCTTGTTGCGCCGGAACGGCCGCGGCAGCGGCGCGCCAGCAGGGTTACGGGGTCGACGCTGTTTGAATCCGGCCATCGCAGCCCTCCTTTATGCCGATTGGGTCGGCAGTTCGGCGAGGATCGTCGACGAGGCGGACACCTTCTCGCCGATCGACACGCGCGGGCGGCTGCCCACGGGCAGGTAGACGTCGACGCGCGAGCCGAAGCGGATGAAGCCGTAGCGCTGGCCGCGCGAAAGCGGCTCGCCGGCGCGCACGTAGCAGAGAATGCGGCGCGCGATGAGGCCCGCGATCTGCACCGAGGTGACGGTCGTGCCGTCGGCCATCGTCAGGACCACGGCATTGCGCTCGTTCTCGGTCGAAGCCTTGTCGATGGCGGCGTTCAGGTACGCGCCCGGGAAGTACTCGACCTTGGCGACGGCGCCGTCCACGGGCGAGCGTTGCGAGTGCACGTTGAAGACGTTCATGAACACGCTGATCTTGAGCGCTTCACGGTTGGCATACGGGTCGTGCGCGGTTTCCACGGCGACGATGCGGCCGTCCGCCGGGCACAGCACGGCGTTGGCCTGGCTCGGGATCGGGCGCGGCGGATCGCGGAAAAACTGCACGACGAAGATCAGGATCAGCCAGAAGGGCCATGCGAGTCCGAAGCCTGCGACCGCATGGATCAAGAGCGCCACGACGGCCGCAATGGCGATGAACGGCCAGCCTTCGCGCGCGATGATCGGATGGGGGTAATTCATGATGGCTTCGCTGTTATTCTAAAAAACCGTAGGATAGCAAAAGCCGCCCAGGGTTCATCCCACCTGGGCGGCTTTTTCGGGTCCGACTCAGCATCAAGCTGACGCGCGCCTGCACAAAGACACGCGCACCATCCGCCTGAGACCGCCAGATTAGTTCTTCGACTGGTCGACCAGCTTGTTCGCGGCGATCCACGGCATCATCGCGCGCAGCTTCGCACCGACCACTTCGATCTGGTGCTCGGCGCCGAGGCGGCGGCGCGATTGCAGCGTCGGTGCGCCGGCCTTGTTTTCCAGGATGAAGCTCTTGGCATATTCGCCGGTCTGGATGTCCTTCAGGACTTCCTTCATGACCTTCTTCGTCTCGGCCGTGATGACGCGCGGGCCCGTCACGTACTCGCCGTACTCGGCGTTGTTCGAGATCGAGTAGTTCATGTTGGCGATGCCGCCTTCATAGATCAGGTCGACGATCAGCTTCAGTTCGTGCAGGCACTCGAAGTAAGCCATTTCCGGCGCGTAGCCCGCTTCGACCAGCGTTTCGAAGCCGGCCTTGATCAGGTCGACCGTACCGCCGCACAGCACGGCTTGTTCGCCGAACAGGTCGGTTTCGGTTTCTTCGCGGAAGTTCGTTTCGATGATGCCGGCACGGCCGCCGCCGTTCGCGGCTGCGTACGAGAGGGCGATGTCACGCGCTGCGCCCGACTTGTCCTGGTGGACAGCGATCAGGTGGGGCACGCCGCCGCCTTGCGAGTACGTGCCGCGAACCGTGTGGCCCGGCGCCTTCGGGGCGATCATGATGACGTCCAGATCCGCGCGCGGGATCACCTGGCCGTAGTGCACGTTGAAGCCATGGGCGAACGCGAGCGCGGCGCCGTTCTTGATGTTCGCGTGGACTTCCTTCGCGTAGACATCGGCGATCTGCTCGTCGGGCAGGAGCATCATGACGACGTCGGCGTTCTTCACCGCTTCGGCCACTTCCTTGACCTGCAGGCCGGCGTTCTCAGCCTTGCTCCACGATGCGCCGTTCTTGCGCAGACCGACCGTGACGTTCACGCCGCTGTCCTTCAGATTCAGCGCGTGCGCGTGGCCTTGCGAGCCGTAACCGATGATCGTGACCTGCTTGCCCTTGATGAGGGAGAGATCGGCGTCCTTGTCGTAGAAAACTTTCATGTTGGTTCCTTGGCGAGAGTCTGGTGAATTTCGGTACTGCTATTCGCTTTTGCTGCACCGGATGCGTTCTCTAAGGATACGCATCCGGCCAGGTTCCGGTGCAAGATCGACTGTGGTCGGGTCACACCTTCAGAATGCGCTCTCCGCGCCCAATGCCCGAGCCACCCGTACGGACGGTTTCGAGAATCGCGGCCGCATCGATCGCTTCGATGAACGCGTCGAGCTTGTCGCTCGCGCCCGTCAGTTCGATCGTGTAGGTCTTTTCGGTGACGTCGATGATGCGGCCGCGGAAAATATCCGCCATCCGCTTCATCTCCTCACGTTCCTTGCCGACCGCCCTTACCTTGATCAGCATCAGCTCGCGCTCGATATGGGCGCCCTCGGTAAGGTCGACCACTTTCACCACCTCGATCAGGCGGTTCAGATGCTTCGTGATCTGTTCGATCACGTCGTCCGAGCCAATGGAAACGATGGTCATGCGCGACAGCGAACGGTCTTCGGTCGGCGCCACCGTCAAGGTTTCAATGTTGTAGCCGCGTGCGGAGAAGAGGCCGACCACGCGCGAAAGCGCGCCCGGCTCGTTTTCCAGCAGAACGGAAATAATGTGTCTCATGATGTGATCCGCGATTTGTCCAGCGACGTTTGTCAGATGCCGGTGGCTGCCGCCCTTCCCCGCGAACCCGCGCGTCCTTTTTGTGGACGCGCGCCGCGCGAGGTCGAAGCGGCGCCGTGCCAATACCGTTACAGGTCTTCCGAGCCGAGCAGCATCTCGGTGATGCCCTTGCCGGCCTGTACCATCGGCCAGACGTTTTCGGAAGGGTCGGTCTGGAAATCGAGGAACACCGTGCGGTCCTTCAGACGCAGCGCTTCCTTGAGCGCCGGCTCGACGTCCGCGGTCTTTTCGATCCGCATGCCGACGTGGCCGTACGCTTCGGCGAGCTTCACGAAGTCGGGCAGCGCATCCATATAGGAATGCGAATAGCGCTTGCTGTATTCGATCTGCTGCCACTGGCGGACCATGCCGAGGTAGCGGTTATTGAGCGAGATGATCTTCACGGGCGTGTCGTACTGCTTGCAGGTCGACAGCTCCTGAATGCACATCTGGATCGAGCCTTCGCCCGTGATGCACAGCACGTCGTCGTCGGGGTGCGCCATCTTCACGCCCATCGCCGCCGGCAGGCCGAAGCCCATGGTGCCGAGGCCTCCGGAGTTGATCCAGCGGCGCGGCTGGTTGAAGCGGTAGAACTGCGCGGCCCACATCTGGTGCTGGCCCACGTCCGAGCACACGAACGCATTGCCGCCCGTGAGCTCCCACGCCTTCTCCACCACGTACTGCGGCTTGATGATCTCGCTCGAGCGGTCGAACTTCAGGCAGTTCTTCTCGCGCCAGCCTTCGATGTCCTTCCACCAGTCGGCGAGCGCGGCCGTATCCGGGCCGTGTTCGGCATGCTGAAGCTGCTCGATGAGCTCCTTGAGCACTTCCTTCACGTCGCCGACGATGGGGATATCGACCTTCACGCGCTTCGAAATCGACGACGGGTCGATGTCGATGTGAATGATCTTGCGCGGGCGCGAGGCGAAGTGCGCGGGGTCGCCGATCACACGGTCGTCGAAGCGCGCGCCGATCGCGATCAGCACGTCGCAGTGCTGCATCGCCATGTTGGCTTCGTAGGTGCCGTGCATGCCGAGCATGCCGAGGAACTTGCGGTCGCTCGCGCGGTAGCCGCCCAGACCCATCAGCGTGTTCGTGACCGGGTAGCCGAGCAGGTCCGCAAACTGGTTCAGTTCGCGCGACGCATCCGCGAGGATGATGCCGCCGCCGGTATAGATATACGGACGCTTCGCCGAGAGGAGCAGCGACACCGCCTTGCGGATCTGCCCCGAGTGGCCCTTGGTGACCGGGTTGTACGAACGCAGCGCGACGTTCCTGATCGGTTCATACGCGCACGGCGTCTTCGACACGTCCTTCGGAATGTCGATCAGCACAGGGCCGGGACGGCCGGTGCGCGCAATGTAGAAAGCTTTTTTGACGGTGGCGGCGAGATCGCGCACGTCCTTCACGAGGAAGTTGTGTTTCACGCAGGGACGCGTGATGCCGACCGTATCGCACTCCTGGAAGGCGTCCTGACCAATCGCGGCGGTAGGCACCTGGCCGCTGATGATCACCATCGGGATCGAATCCATATAGGCCGTCGCGATGCCCGTCACCGCATTGGTGACGCCAGGTCCCGAGGTCACGAGGCACACGCCGACGTTGCCGGTCGAACGCGCATAGGCGTCCGCCGCATGCACGGCGGCCTGTTCGTGACGCACGAGAACGTGCTGGATCTTGTCCTGCTTGTACAGCTCGTCGTAGATGTAAAGCACCGAGCCGCCGGGATAGCCCCAGATGAATTCGACCTGTTCGTCGGCGAGCGCCTTCATCAGCACAGTTCCGCCAATGGACGTAGCAGCTTGAGGGTCAGATTCTTGCGAGGGGGGAACCGACGTGGAGAATTCCGCGCTGGGCATGTTCATCATTCACCTTTCGAATTTTCGGCAAAAAATTGATCGGGTGCTCTCTGCCGGGCTTGTGGCTCGGGTTCAAGCGGCGCGTCCAGTTGACAGATGAGCTTCATGGGCCGCATCTGAATTGAGACAGGTCACTTATGTTGCGAACCGTCGAAGATAGCGGCTCGATGCCTTTCGGTCAAGCAAATATTGAGAAAGCGGGCACGGGCGTTGCGCCAGCGCGCACGCCTCGCGGCACCGGCCACGGGCCGGCAGGACAGCCACCAGGGTCGGCGCATTCATGATGCGAAGCATTCTCACGGCCTTCCCGCTACCCTGCCGGCGCAAAAATTTGCTAGCATCCGCGAGTTTTACGACATTTTTCGAACGATTACGCGTACGCTGGCGGCGGCGCCCTGCAACGGATGGCATCAGACAAGGAACTCGCCGACTTTCTGGCGGGCGTCGAAAGACGCGCGTTCAAGCAGACGGTCTACGCCGTAAGGGACGACGACGCCTCGCTCGACATCGTGCAGGACGCGATGATCAAGCTCGCGGAAAAATACGGAGACCGCCCGGCCGCAGAACTTCCCCTGCTCTTCCAGCGTATTTTGCAAAATACGATGCACGACTATTTTCGTCGGCAGAAAGTACGCAATACGTGGGTGAGCCTGTTTTCGTCACTCGGCAACGCCGAAGACGAGGATTTCGACCCCCTCGAGACCTTCGAGGCCGAGCAGGGCACGGCCGGCGCCGAGAGCAGCGAGCAGCAGATCGAGCGAGCCCAGGTGCTCCAGATGATCGACGACGAGATCCAGAAATTACCGGCACGTCAACGGGAGGCGTTTCTGATGCGTTACTGGGAGGATATGGATGTCGCCGAGACTGCCGCCGCAATGGGCTGCTCCGAAGGCAGCGTGAAAACGCACTGCTCGCGGGCCACCCACACGCTGGCTCAAGCGCTCAAGGCCAAAGGAATCACCCTATGAGCTCCGCCCTCGAAAATAAAGAACTAGCGTTCGTGCGGGAAATGCGTCGTGCGCTCGACGAGAGCGCCGCCAACCTTCCCACTGCCACCACCGCCCGACTCGCCGCCGCACGCAAGACCGCACTCGCCCACAAAAAGGCCGAAGTCGTGCTCGTGCGCGCCCCGGCGCTCGCCGCAGCCGGTGTCGGCAGTCTGTCCGGCGTGCCCACGCACCCGCCCGCGCGGCGCCGTTCGGCGCTCGCGCGCTTCGCGCTCGCCTGGCCGCTCGCGGCCCTCGTGGCGGGCCTCTTTGCCATCGCGTATTTCGAAGATCAGCAACGCACCGCTGAACTCGCCGATATCGACGCGGCCATGCTGAGCGACGACCTGCCGCTCACGGCCTATCTCGATCACGGGTTCAACGCGTATCTGACGCGCGCGCACTAAGGAAAATCTGAGCAGGAGACTGACGGGGTGAGTTACAAGCGCGGCTTGGCCGTTGTCATTGGATCTGTGGTCGCGGCAGTCGTGTCGTATGTGGCGACCTACCCGCGCTTTCATCCCGAGCCCACCGGCGAAAACACCGCCGGCGCGCCCGCCCAGGCGAAAGCGCCGGCAGTCGATAATCCGGTCACGACCCCGTTCGCGCCGCTGCCCGGTCGGTCCAACCCGCTCGCCTGGGCGCATTTGAGCGACGCGCAGCACGCCGCGCTCGCGCCGTTCGCCGGCGAATGGGATCGCTTCAGCGACGAGCGCAAGCGAAAATGGCTGAAGATCGCCGCACGTTACCCCAAAATGTCGCCCGAAGCACAAAAGCGCCTGCATGAACGCATGGCGGAATGGGTCGGTATGACGCCGGAGCAACGGCGTGTCGCACGCGAAAACTACCAGGTTTCCAAGGATTTGCCGGCACAGGCGCGCCAGCGCGCCTGGAAGGCTTACCAGCAGCTCCCCGAAGAGCAGAAAGAACGCCTTGCCGCAAGCGAGCACAAGCGCCGGCCCACCGTCGTGAGCGCCCCGCCGAGCGGCAACAAGAGCGAGATTCGCGATATCCAGCGCCTCGTCAACGAGCGCGATCGCCACGGCCTGCCGCACGCGCCCGCGGGCGTCACCGGAGCGTCGGGCGCGGCCGGCGCGAGCAGCACGGGCTCGGGTCTCGCGCCCGCAGCGCCCGGCGCTCCGGGCGAGCCGGCGGTGGCTTCGTCGTTTGCGGCGGGCATTCCCGCCGCCGGCAGCTTCGTGCCGGCCACGCCCATCCCCGTCTCGCCCGCCGAAGCACCTGCGGCGTTCAAGGGCTCCTGAAGCCTCCGCGAGGCACGCGCGGCATTCTCATCGCGGCGCCGCCGCACCCGCGTGAGCCCCGCCGCGGCGTTGCGGTTATTTCGCCGCGCGCGTATTCGAGGTTATGCTTTGGACGTCTCGTCCCCGAACTGACGCCATCGTGTCCGAAAGCGCCCAAGCCTTGCCGTCCGCCGCCTGCTTCCCGGTTGAACCCGCGCCCGTTTCGATTCGCCGCCGCCTCGCGGCGTTCGTCTACGAGAGCGTGCTGCTTTTCGGCGTCGTCTTCGCCGCGGGGCTCGCGTTCAGCCTCGTCCTGCAGCAGCGCAATGGCTACACGCATCACAACGCGATGGCGGCCTGGATCATCTTCGTGGCAGGCGCGTACTTCGTCGGCTTCTGGCACAAGGGCGGGCAAACGCTGCCGCTGAAGACCTGGCGCCTGCGTGTCGTCGGGCCGGACGGCGAGCCGCCCACGCTCGCGCGAGCGACACTGCGCTACCTCGCCGCGTGGCTCTGGTTCCTGCCGCCGCTCGTGCTGCATCCACTGCTCGATCTTTCGATTCCGCACACGCTTGCGCTCGTTGCCTTCTGGTTCGTGATCTGGGCCGCCAGCGCCCGCTTCGCCCACGGCAGGCAGTTCCTTCACGACCGCATTGCGGGCACGCGCATTGTCGCAATCGCACGACAGAGCACGACGGCCTAGCAGCCGCACTGCATCCGCCGCCGCACCGGAAAGCCGTTTGCGCGGCACAACCTGGGACTGCGTAACGAGACCTTCTCGTGACTGTCATGTTGCCGTCACGCCGGCATGGCGCAATGCGCGTATTACAACCTGCCGCGCGCGCCATGGCCCAAAAGACGTCAGCGACCACCCTGTTCCGGCAGACCACCGGACGAGGCACCGACTCCGCCACGTTCCACCCGTCCCCCGGCGAGGCCGCCTTTCCCGTCCCGCCCCTGCCGCCCTCGCCGATCGACGACGCCCCCACCCGCGGCTCCCACGACGACGATCACCCCGACCCCATCCGCTACCGCACGATCTGGCTCTCCGATATCCATCTCGGCACGGGCGGCTGCCAGGCCTCGTATCTGCTCGATTTTCTGCGCCACAACGAGTCGGAGTATCTGTATCTCGTGGGCGACATCATCGACGGCTGGCAGCTGAAGAAGGGCTGGTACTGGCCGCAGGCGCACAACGACGTCGTGCAAAAAGTGATGCGCAAGGCGCGCAAGGGCACCCAGGTCGTCTACATTCCGGGCAACCACGACGAGAGCGCGCGACAGTTCTGCAATCTCGCGTTCGGTGACATCCACGTGCGCGAGGAAGCCTTTCACACGACGCTCACCGGCAAACGCCTGTGGGTCGTGCACGGCGACCTGTTCGACGGCGTGATCCAGCACGCCAGGTGGCTCGCCTATCTCGGCGATTCGGCCTACACACTGATCCTCCTGCTCAACCGGTGGTTCAACCGCGTGCGCGCGAAGCTCGGCTTCCAGTACTGGTCGCTCTCGCAGTACCTCAAGCATCAGGTCAAGAATGCGGTGAACTTCATCTCCTCGTTCGAGCGCGTGATGACTGACGAAGCGCGCCGCCGCGGCTGCGACGGCGTGGTCTGCGGCCACATCCACAAGGCCGAGATCCGCGACATCGACGGCATCCTGTACTGCAACGACGGCGACTGGGTGGAGAGCCTTTCCGCGCTCGTCGAGACCTTCGAGGGCGAGTTGCGCATCGTCTACTGGACCGTGAAGCGCGCGCCGCAAACGCAGGTCTCGACGCGCAAAGCGCGTGTGAGCGCCGCCTGAGTGCCAACCCATACCGCCACGCAGCAGCCATAACCGCCGCAATAACCGCACTACGGAACGACAAGAGGGCCGACGACCGATGAAAGTAATGATCGTGACCGATGCATGGGAGCCGCAGGTGAACGGCGTGGTTCGAACGCTGAAGAACACGACGCGCGAACTCATCGCGCTCGGGCATCAGGTCGAACTGCTCACGCCGCTGGAGTTCCGCACGATACCGTGCCCCACGTACCCGGAAATCAAGCTCTCGCTGTTTCCGAAGCGCCATCTGCAGGAACGCATCCGCGCGTTCGGGCCCGATGCGATCCACATCGCAACCGAAGGTCCGCTCGGACTCGCCGCGCGCCGCTATGCGATCGACCACGACCTGCCGTTCACGACCGCTTATCACACGCGCTTTCCCGAGTACGTGCAGGCGCGCTTCGGCATTCCGCTGTCGGCGACGTACCGCTTCCTGCGCTGGTTCCACAAGCCTTCGCTCGCGGTGATGGCGCCCACGCCCGTCGTCAAGACCGACCTCGAGAAGTTCGGCTTCACGAACGTCGTGCTGTGGACGCGCGGCGTAGACCTCGACATCTTCCGGCCGATGCAATCCAAGGCACTCAACACGGCGCGTCCCATCTTCCTGTATGTGGGCCGCGTGGCCGTGGAGAAGAACGTCGAGGCCTTTCTCAAGCTCGATCTGCCCGGCTCGAAATGGGTCTGCGGCGAAGGCCCGGCACTCGCCGAGTTGAAGTCGCGCTATCCCCTGGCGAATTACCTGGGTGTCCTGAGCCAACCCGAGCTCGCGAAGGTCTACGCCGCCGCCGACGTATTCGTGTTCCCGAGCCGCACCGACACCTTCGGTCTCGTGCTGCTCGAAGCGCTCGCATGCGGCACGCCGGTGGCCGCCTACCCGGTGACGGGCCCGATCGACGTGCTGGGCACGGGCGGCGCGGGCTCGATGAACGAAGACCTGCGCGAGGCGTGCCTCGAAGCGTTGAAGATCGACCGTGCCGAGGCGCGCGCCTGGGCCGAGCGTTTCTCGTGGCGCGCTGCCTCCGAGCAATTCGCGGCGCATCTGAAGCCGCGCTCGCGCGCGACGATGGAGCCTTCCAGCGCCGCCGCCTGAGTGCGAGGCCGGCCATGGCGCGCGCTTCGATTATCCGCGAGCGCGCCGGGAACACGGACGGCCCCGGCGCAACCGCCTCGCACGCGTGCGATACTGGGGCACTACCTGGCACCACCATGACGCCACGTCCACCGTTACCGCCGCATAGCGCCCAGGGCGCACGCAGTCCCACTGCGCCAGCCGGCCAGCGTGCCGGCGGCTCCACGCGCGCCGCACGCGCCGCCGAAGCGCTCGATCCGCGCGCGCCCGCTTCCGCCGCAGCCGCAGCTGGCGTTGCGCCGCCGGCCGCACCC
>NZ_BBJH01000055.1 GCF_000739775.1 Paraburkholderia heleia NBRC 101817
GCTTCACGGTGGCGGGCGCGGTCTCGATCGTGAACGCGAAGCCGGGCGCCATCGACGAAAAGCTGTTGCCGCTCATCGATGCCCACGCCGACGTCGTGCTCGATGCGAAGACGCAGCGCATCCCGAAGCTCGCCGTGCGTCTCGTGAAGAACGCGACGCTCACCGGCGGCGGCACGATCAGCGGGCGCGCCGGACGCTTCGACCTGAAGGTGGCCGGGCTCGACCTCAACGCGATCCAGTCGAGCGTGCGCGCCACGCAGTTCGCGGGGCCAATCGGCGTGCGGCTGAACGGCGACGTGCAGAGCGTCACGCTCGACCTCGCCGATCCCAGGGCTGCGCTGCGCGTGCAGGGCAAGATCACGCAGGACCCCGCGCGCCTGTCGCTCAACGACGTGCGGCTGACTTCGGGGGCGGGACGCATCGACCTGTCGGGCGCGCTCAAGCACGACGCCAGTTCGACGTATCAACTCAAGGCGGTGCTGACCAATTTCGATCCGCTGTCGCTTACGTCGCAAACCCCGGCGCGCACTGCAGCGAAATCGCCCGCGCCGGCCGCCCGGCCGCGGCCCGCGCCTCAGCGCGCCGCCGACGCGCTCAACCCGCAACGCAATCTCGCGCTCAATCCGGCGCTGAACCCGTCGCTCAATCCCGCGCAATCGGGCGAGCAGGCCGCCGCGCAAAAGCGCGTGGAAAACGCGCAGGAGAGCCGGCCGGGTGCGGCGGCCGGGCCCGTAGCGAAGCCGCGGCCCGCCATGCGTCCCGCGGGCCGGCCCATCGAGGCGCGCGTGAACGGCACGCTCAACGCGAGCGGCGTGCTCGCGCCCGCCTTCACGACGCGGGCCGAATTCAGGCTCGGCCCGAGCGTCTATGACGACCTGCCGCTCACGGGCCAGGGCCTCATCCAGCTGGCGGGCTCGCGCATTCTGCCAAGCCGCGCGAATCTCTCGATCGCGGGCAATACCGTGGATCTGCAAGGCAGCTTCGGGGCGCGTGGCGACCGCCTGCGCTTTCGCGTGGATGCGCCACAGCTCGACCGGCTCGGCTTTGGCATAGCGGGCCAGCTCGCGGCGAACGGCGACGTGACCGGCACCTTCGCACATCCCGACGTCTCGCTCGACTACCGGGCCGACCACGTGGTGTTCGGCGATAACCGCGTCGGCCATGCCGAGGGCCGGGCGCTCGCGCGCGACGGCGCGAACGGCGCGCTCGCCTTCAGCACCGACGCGAGCGACATTGCCGTGGCGGGCGTCGATATCGCGACGCTCACCGCGCACCTCGACGGCACGCGCGCGAAGCACACGCTCACCGCGAGCGCAAAGGGCAAGGTGCAGGGCCAGCCGGTCGACTTCGCGGTGGCGGCGAACGGCGGCCTGCAGGACACGCGCGAAGGCACGCGCTGGAACGGCACGGTGACGCAACTCGAGAACCGCGGCGTGCCGGGCGTAAAGCTCCAGTCGCCGCTGACGGTGAGCGCGGGCCCCGGCAGGGTCACGCTCGGCGCGACGCGTATCACGGGAGAAGGCGCCTCGCTCGAGCTGAAATCGTTCGATCTCGACCATGGCCGCATCCGCTCGGCGGGCACGCTCACCAACGTGTCGCTCGCGCGCATCATGCAAATCCGGCAGCAGTTCACGGGCGTGCCGTCCACGCTCAGGACCGATCTGATCTTCGACGGCGACTGGGACTTCTCCGTCGGCCCCACGGCCACCGGCTACGTGCAGATCAGGCGCCGCTCGGGCGACGTCACGACCGAGGTCGGCCGTGGCTTTGCCTCGCTCGGCGTGGGCGAGCTCAACGTGCGCGCGGCCTTCAGCGGCGGCAGCCGCCTCACGCTCGCGGCGCATGCCCAGGCGAGCCGCGTGGGCGTGTTCGACATCGATGCCTACACGACGCTCGTGCCGCGCGACGGCATGCTCACCGTCGCGGACGAGGCGCCGATCGGCGGCACCATCAAGGCGAACGTGCCCTCGCTCAGGAACACGGGCGGCATGCTCGGCCCGACTTATCTGCTCGACGGCCATCTCGCGCTGCAACTCGCGCTGGGCGGCACAGTCGGGAAGCCGGATCTCACGGGCTCGCTGGTCGGCGACGGCATCTCGGCCACGATGGTCGATCAGGGCGTCGAGCTGAAGGACGGCGTGATCCGCATCGCGCTCTCGCATAACCTCGTCGACTTCCAGCAGGTGGAGTTCCACGGAGCGACGAGCGGTACGCTGCGCGCGAAGGGTCAGGTGCGCCTCGACAACGCCGAGCCCGACCTCACCGCGAGCATCGTCGCGGACAAGCTCGAGCTTTTCGCCTCGCCCGACCGCAAGCTGTCGCTTTCGGGCAGCGCGAGCATCGCCAACGGCGGGCATCTGGGCGGCATGCAGATCGACGGCAAGTTCACCGTCGATCACGCGCTCTTCGACATGCCCGAGTTACCCGCGCCCTCGCTCGGCGACGACGTCGTGATCGTGCGCCCCGACGGCACGACCGTAGGCGGCCGGCCGCCCATCGAAGAAACGGCGTCGACGAGGCCCGCGCCGCGCTTCGCGCCGCGCGCGAACGTCGACATCGATCTCGGCCACGACTTCCGCTTCCGCGGCCAGGGTGCGGATCTGGGCCTTGCGGGCATGATTTCGGTCAACAGCGCGCCGGACGTACCGCTGCGCGCGGTCGGCAACGTGCGCGTGACCGAAGGCTCCACGTACACGGCGTTCGGCACCAAGCTCAATATCGAAAACGGCTTCTTCACGTTCAACGGGCCGGTGGGCAATCCGGGCATCAACATTCTCGCCATGCGGCGCAACCAGCAGGTCGAGGCCGGCGTGCAGGTCATCGGCACCGTGCAGGCGCCGACCGTGCGCCTCGTTTCCGAGCCCAACGTGCCCGACAACGAAAAGCTCTCCTGGCTGCTGTTCGGGCACGGCACCGACCAGGGCAACAACCTCGGCCAGCAGAGCGCGATGACGACGGCGCTGGCCCTGCTCGGCAGCGCGCAAGGCAAGCGCATTGCGCAGAGCATCGGCCTCGACGAATTCTCGATCGGGCGCAGCGAGGTGGGCCTGACCGACCCCGAGGTCGTGATGATCGCGAAGGCCATCAACCAGCGTCTCGTGATCGGCTATGAACAGGGCCTGCAGTCGGCGTCGAACGCGGTGAAGGCCACGATCAACCTCTCGCGCTACTGGTCGCTCGTGGTGTACGGCGGCACCTTCAACGGCGCCGATATTCTTTATACGCGGCGTTTCGATCGGCTTCGCCGATAGAGAATCAGAAATCACCTACAGGCCTGCATGCCCGGTCGTCGAATATCGGCGACCGGGCTTTTTGTTTCCGGTCTGCGGCGTTCCGATGGCCGTTCGGATGACTGATGTTGCCGTGTCCCGCCTGGTACCGTTCCAGTTTCAATGTGCGAGTTCGATATCGTTTGACTTTCGTCTAACTTGTACGGGCAAATTTTCGACTTATTAGGAGTGCTCCTATAAGCGAATCCTTGGCCTCGTTGGGATAATGTCACTCCCTTCTCGCGGGGAAATCGGGCGACTGGAATCAACGTACTGACCGGTTGATCGATCTTGTCGCTTTTGTCACATCGGG
This sequence comes from Paraburkholderia heleia NBRC 101817, assembly GCF_000739775.1. Taxonomy (GTDB): domain Bacteria; phylum Pseudomonadota; class Gammaproteobacteria; order Burkholderiales; family Burkholderiaceae; genus Paraburkholderia; species Paraburkholderia heleia. Next base: position 3,583 of record NZ_BBJH01000055.1, read on the forward strand.
AAATTTATCAGGAATGCTATTTATGAGAAAAATCGCGCTTTCTTTGGTCGTCGCGGCCGCGGGCACCGTTGCGTCAGTTGCCTACGCGGGTCCGGCAAACAACGGCGGCGTGTTGACCATCAACGGGCAGTTGACGGCCAACTCGTGCGACGTGAACGGCAATGGCCAGGGCAACAATTTCACGGTCACGCTGCCAAGCCTGTCGGCTTCGGAGCTGTCGGCCGCGGGGGCGACTGCGGGTTCGACCGGCTTCAGCATCGCGTTGAGCAACTGCACACCCAATACCGGCAAGGTGCATACGTTCTGGGAGTACGGCTCGAATACGCTGAGCGACGGCAATCTGCTCAACAACGGCACCGCCACCAACGTGGAGGTTCAACTGGTCGACTACAACAGCGGCCGGAAGGTGATCGACGTAAGCAAGGCCGATGATGCGCAGAACTCGCAGACCGTCAACATCGCGAGCGGCACGGCCAACCTGCAGTACGCCGCGCAGTACATCTCTCCGGCCGGCGGGGCCACGGCGGGTACGGTAACGACCAACGTCACCTATTCGATGGCCTATCAGTAACCGGCGGGTGCGGACGATTTTCGTTCGCCCGGCTTTTCAGAGACGAAGTTGCGATTGGCCCGAGCGCGTTGCCTCGGCGCCAATCTTCTGTTCGAGCGTTATGAATCTACGAAAACTCGTCAACAGCGCGGCTGCGGCAGGCGTGTGTGCGCTGGCCATGATGATGTCCAGCGCCACGCAGGCGTCCGTCGTCATCGCGGGCACGCGCGTGGTGTACAACGCCAGCGACACCGAAGTGACGCTCAGGCTTTCCAATGTGGGCAAGACGCCTTCACTGGTTCAGGTGTGGCTCGACAATGGCGATCCCAATGTCGATCCGGGCCAGCTCGATCTGCCTTTCATCATGGCGCCGCCGCTCGCCCGCATCGATTCCGGCAAGTCGCAGACTATCCGCATCACCTACACGGGTGAGGCGCTGCCCACCGACCGGGAGTCGCTCATGTGGTTCAACGTGCTGGAAGTGCCGCCCAAGCCCTCGGCTTCAGAGGCTGGCGCGAACTATGTGCAGTTGGCGTTCCGGTCGCGCCTGAAGTTCTTTTTCCGTCCCGTGGGGCTTCAAGGGAATGTCGACGACGCGCCGGCCAGCCTCACGTGGCGTCGCGGCGCGCGAGACGGCAAGCCCGCGCTGCTTGTTTCGAATCCCACGCCGTATCACGTCACGATCATCGAAGCCCAGGTGGGCGAGGGTCCGCATGCCCCGAGATTCGATGACGGCGATATGGTCGTGCCGGGCGGCGAACTCGTTTTGCCGCTTTCCGGGGAGTTCGCAGCAGGGGGCAAAGTCTTGTTCACGACCCTGAATGACTACGGCGGACCTGTGAAACACGAGGCAGTTGTGCAGTAGCGCCGTAGCCAATGGCAGTGGCATGGCTGAATGAAGGAATTCCATTCAGGAATCCATACTAATGGCCGGATTTTCGTTGTGAGAAGGGCGAGGCGTGAAGCTTCGCGTGCTCACAACAGGATCGGTCTTTTTCATGTCGGCGGTTGATGTGCCGACGGACAGGCGCGCAGCGGGCAGGCACTGCTGTGGCCCTGCGAATTCGGCTCACCATGAACGATCTCAACGTGATATTCCGTTACCGACATCCTCACGCCAATGCTCTCATCCTGAGCCAGACGAGCATCGCGGTGCTGCTTTCGTTCGCCCTTGCGAACGCTCAGGCGCAGAGCGCACCCGCTGAAGACGTCGCCACCCGGCGCCGGCCCGCGACCGCTGAGATGCGCGGTGTCCCGCCGCCCGCAGCCGGCATCGCGCCGCGGATTCCGGACCCGCCGGGCGTGATGGATGCGATGGACACGGCGGCGGCGCCAGCCGCGCTTGCCGCCGTGGCGCCGTTGAGTCGCGCGGCCGTTGAGCCTGAGCCCGTCCAGTTCAATCCGCAATTTCTGAACGGCAGCAGCGCGGCGAAAGTGGACATCTCCCGCTTCGATAAAGGCAATGTCGCGCTGCCGGGGCGCTATCGGGCAACGCTTTATGTGAACGGGGTCTGGGTGGGCATGACCGATGTCGATGTGCGCGACATCGGCGACGCGCAACACACCGTCGCGCCCGTTTTCAATCGCGATTTGCTCGTGCGGGCGGGGGTGGATCTCGCTCGCGTTTCCGCTGAAGCCACTACGAGGCTCGACGCCACGGCGGGCGGCAGCGGGGGAGCCATGCTCTCCGATCTGATTCCCCAGAGCACGGCAACGTTCGACATAGGCGAGCAGCGCCTCGACCTGAGCATTCCGCAGGCAATGATGAACCGCAACGCGCGCGGCTGGGTCGACCCGAAGTTCTGGGACGATGGCGTGCCGGCGGCGCTGCTGCAATACAACGCGAATGTCTATCACACGAACGGCAGCGGCCTTTCGGCGACGCAAGCCTACCTGGGTCTCAACGCGGGCGTGAATGTCGGTGCCTGGCGCTTTCGCTACAACGGCAATGTCACCAGCGCTACGGGCGCGGGCACGCACGTGCAGAGCATGCAGACGTATTTGCAGCGCTCGTTCTCGCCGATCAAGAGCCAGTTCACCCTCGGCGATTCGTACACGGACGGCTCCATCTTCGACTCGTTCGGCGTGCGTGGCGCGCAGATGGGCACGGACGACCGGATGTATCCGGAATCGCAGCGAAGCTACGCGCCGACGGTGCGCGGCATCGCGAATACCAACGCGAAGGTCGAGATCCGGCAGAACGGCAACCTTATCTACGAGACGACGGTCGCGCCTGGGCCGTTCGTGATCGATGATCTGTATCCGACGGGCTATGGCGGCGACCTCCAGGTCGTGGTGACGGAGGCAGACGGCAGCCAGCGCGTGTCCATCGTGCCCTACGCCGCGCCGGTGAACGCGCTGCGCGAGGGCCGCTGGCGCTACAGCATCGTCGCGGGCCAGTATCGCGACACCAGCCTGAACAGCCATCCTTTCGTGTTCGAGGCGAACGTTCAGCGCGGCATCAGCAACCTCATCACGCTCTATGGCGGCGTGATCGGCTCGGGGGACTATTTTTCCGCCGCGGCCGGCGTCGCGCTCGACACGCGCATTGGCGCCTTCGCGTTCGACGTGACCCAGGCGAATACCACCCTGCACGGAGGACTGCCCAGGCGCAACGGGCAGAGCCTGCGGCTTTCCTACTCGCGCGTTTTCTCGCCAACGAACACCGACGTCACGCTCGCGGCCTACCGCTATTCGACGAGCGGGTTCCTGAACCTCACCGACGCCATGACGTTGCGCGATCTTTCGCTGCGCGGTATCGCAAACACGAACAACGGCATCCAGAAAGGGCGGCTGCAGGTCACGCTCAACCAGAGCTTGTCGGGCTGGGGCGCGATATACGCGTCGGGCTTTACGCAGAATTACTGGAACAAGCCGGGCACCGACACCTCGTTCCAGGTCGGCTACAACACCAGCATTCGCCGCGTGGGCGTGGGCATTTCGCTATCGCGCGCCCTCGACGTCAGCTCGAACCGCTGGGACAACCGCGTGATGCTCAACCTGAACATCCCGCTCGATATCGGTTCGAAGATCGCCAACACGACGACCTCGTATACCCACGACACGCGCGACGGCAGCAACCAGATTCAGGAGAGCTTCACGGGCACGGCGGGCGTCGACAACGCGTTCAACTACGGCGTGACGGCGGGCTACAACTCAGGCAGCGGCAGCAACGGCAACGTGAGCGCGAATGCAGGCTATCTCAGCCGTTACGCGCAATTGCGGGCCAACGCGGGCTATGCGAGCGGTTACACGCAGGTGGGTGGCGGCGCAACGGGCGCTGTGCTCGCGTATCGCGGCGGCGTGGTGGCCTCACCGCAGACGGGCGACACGTTCGCGGTCATCGAGGCGAACGACGCGGTCGATGCGCGCGTGTCGAGTTCGCCAGGCGTGCGCGTGGACGGGTTCGGGCACGCGCTTGTCGCCGGCATGAATCCGTACTCGCTCAACCTGGTCGATATCGACACGAAGGGCCTCCCGATGGGCGTCGTGCTCAACACCACGGAACAGCAATTCGCGCCGACGGCAGGCGCCGTGGTGCGCCTGAAGTTCGACACGCAGAACCGGGGCCGACCCGTGGTCATGCGGTTGCGCCGCGCGAACGGCGTTGCGCTTCCGTTCGGCGCCGACCTGCTCGACGAGGAGGGCAACAACGTCGGCACGGTGAGCCAGGGTAGCCGCGCCATGTACTTCAGCAAGGCGCCCGAGAGCGAATTGACGGTGCGGTGGGGCGCGGGTATCGAGCAAAGTTGCAAGGTGCGCTATTCGGCGCCGGTCGAGGTCAATGGCAAAGCCGCCACGCCGGGCGGGGCCAATAACAGGGTAATGGCGCCGGTCGTCACCGACGCCCTGTGTCTGTGAGCGAGCCTTCAGGGCGCGCCGCGCGGTTCAATCGTTTGCAGGATGGATGTTGGGAAATGAATACGAGAAAACTCTTTGCCGTCGTCGCCGGCTTGTTCTTGCTCTTGCTCTCGCCGGCGGCGCTTGCACTCAAGTGCGTGGACGCGAATAGCGGAAGCCTTTCGATCCTGCAGCCAATACCGTCGAATATCGCGATAGCGGCGGATGCGCCAGCCGGCACCGTTATCTGGGAATCGCCACAGTATACGGTGACAATGAAGTGCACCCGCGATTGGGGCGTTCCAACCGATGGGGTCTATCTGTATGTCAATCCGGGCAGCGTGGCGCCTGCCACCGGCACGGAAATCGGCATTCGCCTGAACGGTACTGTGTATCGGCAGTCGAGCGGCAGAATCTATGCGGGCTACACGCTGCAGGCATCGGCAAGCGATCTGACGTTTCCCATGACGTTTACCGTCGTGCTGCTCAAGACCGGGACATCGCCCGCCAGTGGCACGGCGGTATTCACGAGCTATCGCGTGTTTCAGGTCGACGGCGATCAAGGTCTGAACTCCCATGGCAATTCCAACCTCAACTTCCTGCTTACGGGCCAGGTACTCTTCGTCGGTTGTTACGCGACGTTGACGTTTCAGCCGAGTTCGACCATCGACTTTGGCACCTTGCTGGCAGTTGGGGTTGCGGGATCGGTGGCGGCCACTCGACCGCTCACCCTCACGGCGACCCGGCCGTGCACGTCGTCCTACAAGCTAGGCGTGTCGTTCAACGCCACTTCGCCCACCACGCTCGCGGGCAGCGGAACCTGGAATCTGGGTAACGGCATGGGGGTGAGCCTGATCGATGGCGTCACCGGTTCGACGGTGCCGCTCAACGGAACGGTCACGGATTTTGTCGACCTCAGCCGCGTGGCGACGGCCGGCCGTTCCTACACGGTGCAGTTGTCGCGGCTCGTTGCGAACGCGCGCGTAGGGGCATTCAGCGGGACGATGACCGTTTTGCTCGATTACAGATAGCGCGGCGCGACCGGCGTCGAAAAATCAGGCGCAAAAAAAACGCCCCTCAAAAGGGGCGTTTCGCACGACATCGGCGAGCGAGCGGTTTTTACCTGACTCGCATGCCCGGTTTCGCGCCGCTATGCGGTTCGAGAATGTACAGGCCCGGTTCGGCCTTCTCATCGGCGGCGGAAGCCGCGAGCACCATGCCTTCGGACAGGCCGAACTTCATCTTGCGCGGTGCGAGGTTCGCGACCATCACTGTGAGCTTGCCCTTGAGGTCTTCCGGCTTGTATGCCGAACGGATGCCGGAGAACACGTTGCGCGTCTTTTCCTCGCCCACGTCGAGCGTAAGCTGCAGCAGCTTGTCCGAGCCTTCGACCGTGTTGCAGTTGACGATCAGCGCCACGCGCAAGTCGATTTTCGCGAAGTCGTCGATGGAGATGACTTCCGGCGTTTCGTCCGCGGCTGGTTTCTTCGCTTCCCTGGCAGCCTTCGACTTCTTGTTTGCCTCCGCAGCCGCGGCGGCAGGCGCTTCGGTTGCCTGCAGCGAGTCGCGATTGGCGGCGAGCAGCGCTTCGATCTGCTTCGGATCGACGCGCGTCATGAGGTGCTTGTACGCGTTGATCGGCTGTTGCGACGAGAGCGCCTTGCCTGCATCGGCCCAGGTCAGCGGTTCGATCGCCAGGAACTGTTCGACGCCTTCTGCGAGCGTGGGCAGCACCGGCTTCAAGGCGAGCGAAAGCAGGCGGAACGCTTCGAGGCTCACGCTGCAGGTCTCGTGCAGCGCCACCGGGTTCGCCGGATCCTTGGCCTGCTCCCATGGCTTGGCCGTATCGACGTAACCGTTTACGGCGTCGGCGAGCTCCATCGTCTGGCGCAGCGCGCGGCTGTATTCACGTGCTTCGTAGTGCGCAGCGATTTGCGCAATGGCGGCGCGTAGCTGCTCGAGCAGCGGATGATGCATCGCGCTGTCCTGCACGCGGCCGTCGAAGCGCTTGATCAGGAAGCCCGCCGCGCGGCTCGCGATGTTGATGTACTTGCCGACGAGGTCGCTGTTCACGCGCGCCTGGAAGTCTTCGAGGTTCAGGTCGAGGTCTTCCATCGTGCTGTTGAGCTTCGCGGCGAAGTAGTAGCGCAGCCACTCGGGGTTCAGACCCGTGTCCACATAGCTTTGCGCCGTGATGAACGTGCCGCGCGACTTCGACATCTTCGCGCCGTCCACGGTCAAAAAGCCGTGCGCGAAGACGTTGGTCGGCGTGCGGTGGCCCGAAAACTGCAGCATGGCTGGCCAGAACAGCGTATGGAAATACAGGATGTCCTTGCCGATGAAGTGGTACTGCTCGGTGGTCGAGCCGGCCTTCACCCATGCCTCGAAATCGAGCCCGCGTTTCTCGCACAGGTTCTTGAAGCTCGCGTAATAGCCGACCGGCGCGTCGAGCCAGACGTAGAAGTACTTGCCTGGCGCGCCCGGAATCTCGAAGCCGAAGTAGGGCGCGTCGCGCGAGATGTCCCAGTCTGCGAGCTTCGATTCGCCCGACTCGCCCAGCCATTCGCGCATCTTGTTGGTCGCTTCCGGTTGCGCGAGGCCGCTCACCCAGCCGCGCAGGAAGTCTTCGCAGCGCGCATCGGAGAGCCGGAAGAAATAGTGCGTCGAGGTCTTGCGTATGGGGGTTGCGCCCGAGACCACCGAGTACGGATTCTTCAGGTCGGTCGGCGCGTAGGTCGAGCCGCATACTTCGCAGCTGTCGCCATATTGATCCTTCGCGCCGCACTTCGGGCACTCGCCCTTGATGAAGCGGTCCGGCAGGAACATGTTCTTGACCGGGTCGTAGGCCTGCTCGATGTCGCGCGTCTCGATGAAGCCCGCTTCCCTGAGCGCCAGATACACCGACTCGGAGAGCACGCGGTTCTCTTCGGAGTCCGTCGAGTAGTAGTTGTCGAACGACACGCCGAAGCTGTCGAAGTCGCGCTTGTGCTCCTGCCACACGCGGGCGATCAGCTGCTGCGGCGTGAGGCCTTCCTTCTCCGCGCGCAGCATGACGGGCGTGCCGTGCGTGTCGTCGGCACCGACGTAGTAGACCTCGTGGCCATGCATTCGCAGCGCGCGAACCCAGATGTCCGTCTGGATGTACTCGACCAGGTGGCCGATGTGGATCTGACCGTTGGCATACGGCAGGGCAGACGTAACGAGAATCTGGCGGCGGCCGCCTGGATTGGCATGCGCGCCGGCTGCTGCGAGGTCGGTGGCGGGTGCTGACATAAGTGAGGGGGAATCCGATGTTGCTGGGGGAAACCGCGATTTTAGCAGGGCAGGCGCACCGCCGTTCCGCGAGCCGGTGGACGCTCGTATGCGCAATGCCTCGAGCGAGCGCGGGCCGTGCAGGCACGGCTATGCTGCGTTGCACAAATCGAGATCAAAAAAAACCGGGGCAAGAATGGCCCCGGAGCAACAACGACAAGAGGAGAATGGTGACGCTGCGGCGCTGCCGCACACGTACCGTAAAGACAGACAGCGCGTTTTCCCGAGAGTTCGAAAATTTTTTCGATTCTCTGCAGGCGCTTTGAAGAGGGCGTCCGATGGCTGTCCAGCAAGGGTTTCGGGGCGCGTCTTCGGGCGGCATCTTCGGGCCGCCCGAAATGCAAACGGGACGGCATGACGGCCGTCCCGCTGGTGTGTCGCTGTTTTACTGCGCAGTCGCTGGCTTAGCCGCCCTGGTGTTGTGCCGTGGCGCGCAGATAGATTTCCACGCGGCGGTTCGCGGCGCGCCCGGCTTCCGTGTTGTTGTCGGCGATCGGCTGGGTGTCGCCGCGGCCTTCGGCCGACATGCGCTGCATCTGGATGCCGCGCGAGGCGAGGTAATTCACCACGCTCTGCGCGCGGTTGGCCGACAGCGTCTGGTTGTACGCGGGCTGGCCGGTGTTATCCGTGTGGCCCACGACTTGCGCAACGACTTCCGGGTTCTGCTGGAGCGTCTGCGCGACCTGGTCGAGCACCGGCGCGAACGACGGCTTGATCGCGTAGCTGCTGGTGTCGAAGGTCACGTTGCTCGGAATGTTGAGCTTGAGCGAGCCGTCCGGCTGCTCGGTGATCTGCGTGCCCGTGCCCTTGGTGGAGCCCGAAAGCCGGTTCTTGATGTTCTGCCAGTTGTAGCCGGTAATGCCGCCGACCAGCGCGCCCGCACCCGCGCCGATTGCCGCGCCCTTGCCGCCGCCGAAGATGGCGCCGATCGCCGCGCCCGTGCCCGCGCCGACACCGGTGCCGACGGCTGTATTGGTGCCCTGCTGCGTCGCGCAGCCGGCGACGAGCGCGCCGGCAATGGCGAAGACGGACAGGCGAGTCAGGATTCTTGTGTTCATTTGCTTTCCTTTCTTGAGTGGAACGGACGCTGCCCGCGGCGTTCGCGGCCCCGCATGCGAACAGGGTCTTCGAACGGTGCGCGGCGGCAGCTACTACAATGACGCCTTGAGGTGTGCGCCGCCAGGCGAAAAGCCGCTGCGTCGCGGCTTCGGGACCGCCTGGTCGGTACACAAAATCGATGCTGCCGCGAAGCGTGCCCTGTCGGGCAATTTTGCGCAATGCAGCTTAACAATTTCTTTCGATTTCCGGCGCGTAGGCGATCAGTCCTCACTCGGACAGGCACTCACGCAAACCGGCATTCTCCCCACGGAGTTTCAATGAGCATAGATCGGGCTTTGGTCGACGCCGCACTCGCGGCCTTGACGGATCCGAACACGGGCCATCCCTACACGGTGGCCAAGGGCGTGCGCAACGTCACCGTCGAAGGCGATACGGTCGGCGTCGAGATCGTGCTCGGCTATCCGGCGAAGAGCCAGTTCGACGCCGTGCGCGCGCAGGTCGAGGCGGCGCTCGCCGCCGTGCCGGGCGTCAAGGCGAGCCGCGTCGCGCTCAGAAGCGAGATTACCGCGCATACGGTCCAACGCGGCGTGAAGCTGTTGCCCAACGTGAAGAATATCGTCGCCGTGGCCTCGGGCAAGGGCGGCGTGGGCAAGAGCACGACCGCCGTGAATCTCGCGCTCGCGCTCGCGGCCGAAGGCGCTTCGGTCGGCGTGCTCGACGCGGATATCTACGGCCCCTCGCTGCCGATGATGCTCGGCATCGAGGGCCGTCCCGAGTCGCCCGACGGCCAGTCGATGAATCCGCTCGAAGGCCACGGCGTCCAGGCCAACTCGATCGGCTTTCTGATCGAGCAGGACAACCCGATGGTCTGGCGCGGCCCGATGGCGACCTCCGCGCTCGAGCAGCTGCTGCGTCAGACCAACTGGCGCGAGCTCGACTATCTCGTGGTCGACATGCCGCCGGGCACCGGCGACATCCAGCTCACGCTCTCGCAGCGCGTGCCCGTCACCGGCGCCGTGATCGTCACGACGCCGCAGGACATCGCGCTGCTCGACGCGAAGAAGGGCCTCAAGATGTTCGAGAAGGTGGGCATTCCGATTCTCGGCATCGTCGAGAACATGGCCGTGCACATCTGCTCGAACTGCGGCCACGCCGAGCACATTTTCGGCGCGGGCGGCGGCGAGCGCATGGCGAAGGAGTACGGCGTGGAAGTGCTCGGCAGTCTGCCGCTCGACATCGCCATTCGCGAGCAGGCCGATTCGGGCAACCCCACCGTGGCGGCCGCCCCCGAAGGGCCGGTGGCGGCAATCTATCGCGCGATCGCGCGCCGCGTGGCGATCCAGATCGCCGAGCGCGCCCGCGACATGACCTCGAAGTTCCCGACCATCGTCGTGCAGAACACTTGACGTCCGGCGCGCGCCGCGGCGCCCCGCGCATGGGGACAGATAGGCGCGCGCCGCGCCGCGTGCGCGGTATCATGTGGGCTTCATCGGGTCCGGCATGGCGGCAGCAACGGGGCGGCCGCCGCCCGGCAAGAGGATCGCATGGATAAAGGACACGACAGGCAAGCGGGGAATGCGCAGGTCGTCTGGATGATCGCCCTCGTCGTGCTTTGCGGCTGCACGCTGCTGGCGGGCTGCACGAGCTTCATGGGCCAGCAGGACAAGCGCGCGGCCGCACAGTTGCTGCCCACCGTCGGCAGTCAGGCGCGCGGCACGGTTTCGTTCGTCGAACACTCGGACGGCGTGCAGGTGAGCTACAACCTCGCGGGCCTGCAGCCCGACAGCGATCACGCATTGCAGGTGCACGAGCGCGGCGACTGCAACGCCACCGACGCCTCGAGCGCCGGCGCCGTGTTCGCGCCCGCCGCGGAGCGCCTGAAGGCCGGCGCGCGCGTGGAAGGCGACCTCGGCAATATCCATGCGGATTCGAACGGCGTGGCGTCGGGCTTTATCGTCGCCCCCGACGTCTCGCTCGACGGCGTGCGCTCCGTGCTGCAGCGCGCGGTGATCGTGCACCGGGACGCCATCGACCCCTACGCGTATCCGCAGCGCGGCACCGGCCCGGCGCTCGCCTGCGGGGTGATCCGCGCCCAATGAGCATGGCCGGGGGTTGCGTTTGCGGCCGCGCGAAACGCAGTTCCAGGCATGCCGATCCACATCGCGTAAAATAGGCGCCTTTCGCACGCGGCGCCCGCCCGGTGGGCCCGTCCGCATGCTTTCCCGACCCGATTTTCTCGTTATCAAGTAGCGAACATGGCAATCAAGTCCGACAAGTGGATCCGGCGCATGGCCGAAGAGCAGAAGATGATCGAGCCGTTCGTGCGCGATCAGGTCCGTATGTCGGAAGACGGCCGCAAGATCGTGAGCTATGGCACCTCGAGCTACGGCTACGACATCCGCTGCGCCGACGAATTCAAGATCTTCACGAATATCAACTCGACCATCGTCGACCCGAAGAACTTCGACGAAAAGTCGTTCGTGGACTTCAAGGGCGACGTCTGCATCATCCCGCCCAATTCGTTCGCGCTGGCGCGCACGGTCGAGTATTTCCGCATTCCGCGCAACGTCCTGACCGTGTGTCTGGGCAAGTCCACCTACGCGCGCTGCGGGATCATCGTGAACGTCACGCCGTTCGAGCCCGAGTGGGAAGGGTACGTCACGCTCGAATTCTCGAATACGACACCTTTGCCTGCGAAAATCTACGCGAACGAGGGGGTGGCGCAAGTGCTGTTCTTCGAGAGCGATGAGATCTGCGAGGTCTCGTACGCGGATCGCGGCGGCAAATATCAAGGCCAGCACGGCGTCACCCTGCCGAAGACCTGACGCAACCGCTCCTGGCACCGGACACAACGACATACGGGGACCGCTGCGCGTCATATGCAGCGGTCGTTTCTTTTGGAGAATCGCCCATGAAGTTTCGTTTTCCCGTCGTCATCATCGACGAAGACTTTCGCTCCGAGAACATCTCGGGTTCCGGCATCCGCGCGCTCGCCGAAGCCATCGAGAAAGAGGGCGCGGAAGTCCTCGGGCTGACGAGCTACGGCGACCTCACGTCGTTCGCGCAGCAGTCGAGCCGCGCGGCGTGCTTCATCCTTTCGATCGACGACGACGAGCTGCTGCCCTACGTGGAAGGTTCGGACGAGGAAGCGCCCGAGCACGCCCCCGCCATCGTCGCGCTGCGCGCGTTCATGGAAGCGGTGCGCAAGCGCAACTCGGACATCCCCATCTTCCTGTACGGCGAGACGCGCACCTCGCGCCATCTGCCCAACGACATCCTGCGCGAGCTGCACGGCTTCATCCACATGTTCGAGGACACGCCGGAGTTCGTTGCGCGCCACGTCATTCGCGAAGCGCGCGTGTATCTCGACGCGCTGGCGCCGCCGTTCTTCAAGGAGCTCGTCAAGTACGCCGACGAAGGTTCGTACTCGTGGCACTGCCCGGGTCACTCGGGCGGCGTCGCGTTCCTGAAGAATCCGCTCGGCCAGATGTTCCACCAGTTCTTCGGCGAGAACATGCTGCGCGCCGACGTCTGCAATGCGGTCGAGGAACTCGGCCAGCTGCTCGATCACACCGGCCCGGTCGCGGCCTCGGAGCGCAACGCGGCGCGCATCTTCAGCGCGGACCACGTGTTCTTCGTGACCAACGGCACGTCCACGTCGAACAAGATCGTCTGGCACGCAACGGTCGCGCCCGGCGACATCGTGCTGGTGGACCGCAACTGCCACAAGTCGATCCTGCACGCGATCACGATGACGGGTGCCATTCCCGTGTTCCTCACGCCCACGCGCAACAACTTCGGCATCATCGGCCCGATTCCGCGCGACGAGTTCAAGCCCGAAAACATCCGCAAGAAGATCCTCGCGAATCCGTTCGCGCGCGAGGCGCTCGAGAAGAACCCGAACGTCAAGCCGCGTATTCTCACGATCACGCAGAGCACCTATGACGGCGTGATCTACAACGTCGAGATGATCAAGGATCTGCTCGGCGACATGCTCGACACGCTGCACTTCGACGAAGCCTGGCTGCCGCACGCCGAATTCCACGCGTTCTACCAGGACATGCATGCGATCGGCGCGGGCCGTCCGCGTACCAAGGCGCTGGTGTTCGCGACGCACTCCACGCACAAGCTGCTCGCCGGCATCTCGCAGGCTTCGCAGATCGTCGTTCAGGATTCGGAAGACAGCGCCTTCGACCGTCACCGCTTCAACGAGGCGTATCTGATGCACACGTCGACGAGCCCGCAGTACGCGATCATCGCGTCGTGCGACGTGGCGGCCGCCATGATGGAAGCGCCGGGCGGCCCGGCACTGGTGGAAGAGTCCATCGCCGAAGCGCTCGACTTCCGCCGCGCCATGCGCAAGGTGGACGCCGAATACGGCGACGACTGGTTCTTCCAGGTCTGGGGGCCGGACGAGCTGGCCGAGGAAGGCATCGGTTCGCGCGAAGACTGGATGCTGCGCCCGAACGATCACTGGCACGGCTTCGGCGCGCTGGCGGAAGGCTTCAACATGCTGGACCCGATCAAGGCGACCATCGTCACGCCGGGTCTGGACGTGGACGGCGAATTCGGCGAGACCGGCATTCCGGCCGCGATCGTGACGAAGTATCTGGCCGAGCACGGCATCATCGTCGAGAAGACGGGTCTGTACTCGTTCTTCATCATGTTCACGATCGGCATCACGAAGGGCCGCTGGAACTCGATGGTGACCGAGCTTCAGCAGTTCAAGGACGACTACGACAACAACCAGCCGCTGTGGCGCGTGCTGCCCGAATTCGTCGCGCAGCATCCGATGTACGAGCGCGTGGGCCTGCGCGACCTGTGCCAGCAGATCCACAGCGTCTACCGCGCCAACGACATCGCGCGCCTCACGACCGAGATGTACCTCTCGAGCATGGAGCCCGCCATGAAGCCCTCGGACGCATTCGCGAAGCTCGCGCACCGCGAGATCGACCGCGTGCCTGTCGACGAACTCGAAGGCCGCGTCACCTCGATCCTGCTCACGCCGTACCCGCCGGGCATTCCGCTGCTGATTCCGGGCGAGCGCTTCAACAGGACGATCGTGAATTATCTGAAGTTCGCGCGCGAGTTCAACGAGCGCTTCCCGGGCTTCCATACCGACATCCACGGGCTCGTGGGCGAGACCATCAACGGCCGCATCGAGTATTTCGTGGATTGCGTGCGCGACTGAACGCGCAAGGGAGGGGAATGTTGGGTGGTTCATCGGCGCGGCTAGCGCGTTACTTTACCGGGATGGTGTCGGCGCTGTCCGCGGCCACGGTGCTGTTCGCCGTGGCGCCGGCGGCGCGCGCCGAGGTCGCGGCCGCCGATCCGATCGACACGGCCATGCGCACGTGTCTCGCGCGCGCGGACCGGTCAACGACGGCCGGACAGATCCAGTGCATGGACGACGCGCGCACCGCGTGGCGCAAGGCCGCCGACACCGCGCTCATGCAGCTGCTCGCGAAGTTGCCGGCTACGCAGCAAAAGCGCTGGCAGCTGAGCCAGCAGAAGTGGGTGGCCTGGCGCGACGCCGAGGACACCATGCTCGGTGCCGCGTTTGCCACCACGAGCGGCAGCACCTATCAGCTGTACGAGGCGGACATGCGCCTGCAGCCGGTGCGCGAGCGCGCGCTTGCGCTGCGCAATCAGGCGGCCACGTACGACGGCGACGCGCCGAAGGCGCGCGTCTGCAGCGCCGACGCGCGCTGCGAGCACGTGAGCTACGACCTCAATCGCTACTACCGTCAGCTCTATGCGCGCATGCCCAGGCACGCGCGGCCTACGGTCTCGCGCGCACAAAGCGCCTGGCGCGCGTATCGCGATGCGACCACGCCGCTCATCGACGAGCATGCGCGGCTCGATCTGCTAGGCGGGCGCCTCGCGACCTTGAAGCGCCTCGCTGAAACGGTGAACAACCACTGAGGCTGCGCCTTCAGTCGAGGATGAACTGCTCCGGCGCGCGCGCCGGCAGCGACGTGGGCTCGCCCATCAGGTCGTGCAACGCGGCCTCGATGCCGGCCGACATCAGGTTGAGCGCGAGGTCGTTGTCTTCGGTGCCGAACGGGTCTTCGAGCTGCGAGGCGATCGCCTCGTGGGCCATGAACGCGTAGGCCACGAACACGGCGAAGATCGGCGTCAAGCCGCCGATGCTGTCGACGAGACCGAACGGCAGCATCGCGCAGAAGAAGTAGACGGTGCGATGAATCATCACCGTATAGGCGAACGGCAGCGGCGTGGAGACGATACGTTCGCACCCGCCGATCACATCCGAAATGCCATTGAGATTGTGCTCGAACGCGAGCACCGCGTAGCCGTCGAGGCGGCTTTCGTGCGTCTCGCGCCGGACCCATTCCGAGGCGCAGAGCATGAGCGTGGCCGGGCGGTAGCGCGAAGCCATCACGCGCTCGAACAGTGCGGGCGGCAGGCGGGGCTCGAGATCGGCGCGCGGGTCGGTATGGCGCAGTTGATGGCGCAGCGCGTGCGGCAGCGCAGCGAGCAGGCCGGCCAGTTCCCGCGCCCGCTCGCGCGTTGCGGCTTCGTCGCCGCCGCGCGGGAGCGTCAGCGCTTGCCGCACCAGCGAGCGCGTCTCGTTGAGCATTTGCCCCCAGAGCTTGCGGCCTTCCCAGTAGCGGTCGTAGCTCGCGCTGTTGCGAAAGCCGAGAAACACCGCGAGCGCAATGCCGATCAGCGAGAACGGCACGGTGCTCAGGTTGACCGTGAGCTTGAGGATGTGATCGTGCGCGGCCACTGCGATGATCGAGAGGACCAGCACGATGAAAAGGCGCGGCAGAAGCTGCGGCAGCACGGAACCGCGCCACGCGAGCAGCATGCGGAACCAGTGGAGATGTGGGCGGACGATCATGGGGCGGGGGGTGCGGGCGCTTTGCGCCCGCTACGCTGCGCTTACCTGAGCGCTGCGCGCGCCGCCGCGATGGCCGCACGCACCTGCTCGGGCGCGGTGCCGCCCGGATGGTTGCGCGCCGAAACCGAGCCTTCGAGCGTCAGCACTTCGAACACGTCCTCGCCCAGCAGGTGTGAGACGGCCGGCAGTTCGCGGCGCATCTCGTCGAGCGTGAGGTCGGCGAGATCGCAGTTGCGGTCCACGCAGATACGCACCGCGTGCGCCACGGCTTCGTGCGCGTCGCGGAACGGCAAGCCCTTCTTGACGAGGTAGTCGGCCAGATCGGTGGCCGTCGAGAAGCCTTGCAGCGCAGCCGCGCGCATTGCCTGCTCCTTGACCGTGATGCCCGCGACCATCTCCGCGAAGATGCGCAGCGTGTCCGCCACGGTATCGACCGTGTCGAACAGGGGCTCCTTGTCTTCCTGGTTGTCCTTGTTGTAGGCGAGCGGCTGGCCCTTCATGAGCGTGAGGAGCGCCATGAGATGGCCGTTCACGCGGCCGGTCTTGCCGCGCGCGAGCTCCGGCACGTCCGGGTTCTTCTTTTGCGGCATGATCGACGAGCCCGTGCAGAAGCGGTCGGCCAGATCGATGAAGCCCACGCGCGGGCTCATCCACAGCACCAGCTCTTCCGAGAAGCGCGAGACGTGCGTCATCACGAGCGCGGCCGCCGCCGTGAATTCGATGGCGAAGTCGCGGTCGGAAACGGCGTCGAGCGAGTTTGCGCAGATGCCGTCGAAGCCGAGCGTCTTCGCCACGGCGAAGCGGTCGATCGGGTAGCTCGTGCCCGCGAGCGCCGCCGCGCCGAGCGGCAGACGGTTCACGCGCTTGCGGCAGTCCGCCATGCGCTCGGCATCGCGCGTGAACATTTCCACGTAGGCGAGCAGGTGATGGCCGAAGGTGACCGGCTGCGCCACTTGCAGGTG
The DNA here is from genome assembly GCF_000739775.1 of Paraburkholderia heleia NBRC 101817. GTDB lineage: Bacteria > Pseudomonadota > Gammaproteobacteria > Burkholderiales > Burkholderiaceae > Paraburkholderia > Paraburkholderia heleia. The sequence continues at coordinate 20,171 of NZ_BBJH01000055.1, forward strand.
CGTGAAGCCGGGCATGATCGTGCCCGAGTGCTGTTCAGCGAGGTCGAGCAGCGCGCCGCGCAGGCCGCCGAGCAGGACGCCGATGCGGTCGATCTCGCCGCGCAGCCACAGGCGGATGTCGGTCGCGACCTGGTCGTTGCGCGAGCGGCCCGTGTGCAGGCGCTTGCCCGCGTCGCCGATCAGGGCGGTCAGGCGCGCTTCGATGTTCAGGTGCACGTCTTCGAGGTCGAGCAGCCATTCGAATTCACCGCGCTCGATCTCGCCCTTGATCTTCGCCATGCCGCCCTGGATGGCGGCGAGGTCGTCGGCGGAGATGATCTTCTGCGCGGCCAGCATCGACGCGTGCGCGAGCGAGCCCTCGATATCGACGAGCGCAAGGCGCTTGTCGAAGAAGACCGACGACGTGTAGCGCTTGACCAGCTCCGACATCGGTTCGGAGAAGCGAGCCGACCAGGCTTCGCCTTTTTTGTGCAGTTGGGACGTCATGGTGATGGGGCGTGAACGAGCAAGCGGTGAGAAGGCGTGCCGCGCGGCGCATTGCGGTGCATTACGTCAGGCACGGCGGGAAAGATCCCGATTTTAACATTGGCGCTCTGCCGGAACGCCGCCAGGCGGAGCGCGCCGCTCAGAGCCGCACCAGCACCACGAGCTTGAGATCTTCGCGGTGCGCGGGCTTGAAGGTGATCTGGTCGTAGGCGATGCGGCCGTGGCGCGGATGGTTGAACTCGCGCCGGCCGCCCTCGCGTTCGAACACGTCCTGCGAGGCCCAGAAGCGCGCGAACGCGTCGCTTGCGGCGATCAGCGAGTCGATCAGCGCGCGCGTGGGTGCGTCGTTCAGGTGGCGGATGGAGTCGGCGCGGAACTCGGCGGCAAGGCGCCGCGCGCGCGTTTCCCAATCCACGATCAGCTCGCGCCCGAGCGGCTCGGTGAACGTGAAGCGCAGCAGGTTGCGGTCGTGCCCGCCGTCGAGCCAGCCGGTGAAGAGGTCCGCCGCATGCGCGTTCCAGGCGAGCGCGGTCCACTGGCGGTCGAGCACGTAGGCGGGGGCATCCACGAGCTGCACCGTTTGCAGCAGCGTGGCGGGCGCGTCCGCGGCGGCGGCAGGATCGGGCTCGGCGGGGTCGCGCTGCGCGGCCAGCTCGAACAGATAGGCGCGCTCGGCGCGCGAGAGCCGCAGCGCGACGGCGATGCGCGCGAGCGCGTCTGCCGAGGCCGAAACGGGGCGCCCCTGCTCGATCCACGTGTACCAGGTCGGACTCACGCCGCACAACTGTGCGACTTCTTCACGGCGCAGGCCCGGCGTGCGGCGGCGCGGGCCGGGCGGCAGGCCGACCTCCGCCGGCGAAAGACGCTCGCGATGGGCGCGGATGAATTCGCCGAGCGCGCGGGCGGGCGTCGCGTCGAGGGTTTTGGCGGAGCCGCTCGCGGCGGCGGGCGTGTCGAGGCTCATTGGGTGTGGGGCGGGTGGCGGCAATACCAGAATAATCGCTTAACTTGTACTGGTACAAAACGGCCTCTATTGTAGCGTCTGACGCGGCGACGGGCCGCCGCGTCGGCCAGCCCGGAGAGGGCAGAACCCGCGGCGCGCAGCGCTCGACGCTTCGCGCCCTACATCAAGCACCGCATCAAAACCCGCAAAAAGGAGCATGCGATGAAGCATCACGATCAGGTCGCCGACGCATTCGGCTCGACCGCCGCCGCCTACCTCACGAGCCAGGTCCACGCGAGCGGCGCGGATCTGGAGAACCTCGCCGCGACGTTCGCGGCCACCTGCGGCAATGCGACGGTGCTGGACATGGGCTGCGGCGCGGGCCATGCGAGCTTCGCCGTGGCGCCGCACGTGCGCGAAGTCGTGGCCTACGACATTGCCCCGCAGATGCTCGCCACGGTCGAAGCCGCGGCGAAGGAGCGTGGCTTGACGACCGTGCGCACGCAGCAGGGCGCGGCGGAAACGCTGCCGTTCGCCGACGCGAGCTTCAACTGGGCCGTGAGCCGCATGAGCGCACACCACTGGCGCGATGTGCCGCGCGCGCTGGCCGAGGTGCACCGCGTGCTCAAGCCGGGCGGCCGGCTGAAGTTCATCGATATCGCGGGCATCGACGATCCGCTTTACGACACGCATATTCAGGCGATCGAACTGTTGCGCGATGCGTCGCACATTCGTGACTACCGCGCCGACGAGTGGCTCGCGATGCTCGACGCCGCCGGCTTCGACGCGAAGGTGAGCGAACGCTGGCGCATCGCGCTCGACTTCGATTCGTGGGTCGCGCGCATGCGTACGCCGCTGGAGCGCGTGAGCGCGATCCGCTCGATGTGGGAGCGCGCGCCGGATGAGGTGCGTGGATACTTCGATGTGCAGAGCGATTTGTCGTTCAAGCTCGATGCACTGATGATCGAGGCGACGCGGCGCGATTGAGGCCCGGGCACGGCAATCAAAAACGGCGTCGTGCCCGCGAGGGCACGACGCCGTTTGCACACGAGCCCAGCGCGAACGCTCAACCCGTATTGCGCAACCCTGCAGCAATCCCGTTGATCGTCAGATGAATACCGCGCCGCACGCGCGGGCTCGGGTCACCGGCGCGATAGCGCTTGATCAGTTCCACCTGCAAGTGATTCAAAGGGTCGAGATACGGGAAGCGGTTCTTGATCGAGCGCGCGAGCAGCGGGTTATCGGCGAGCCGACCGGCTGTGCCCGTGATCTCGCCGAGCACCTTCGTCGTGCGCTCCCATTCGGCCACGATGCGCTCGAACACGAGCTTGCGCAGCTTCTTGTCCGCGACGAGCTGCGCGTAGCGCGAGGCCACCGCGAGGTCGGTCTTCGCGAGCGTCATGTCCATGTTCGAGAGCAGGTTCGAGAAGAACGGCCAGGTCTTGTACATTTTCCTGAACATCGCAAGTCGGCGCGCCCGCTCGGCGTCGCTGCCCGCGTCGTCGAGATACGAGGCCACCGCGCTGCCGAAGCCATACCAGCCCGTAAGCAGCAGGCGGCACTGGCCCCACGAGAAGCCCCATGGAATCGCGCGCAGATCGTCGATCTTGCGGTTCTTCGGGTCCTGCAGCTTGCGCGAGGCTGGGCGGCTGCCGATGTTCAGCTCCGCGATTTCCGTGATCGGCGTCGAGGCGAAGAAATAGTCGGTGAAGCCCGGCGTCTCGTACACGAGCGAGCGGTACGCGGCCATCGCGGCGTCGGAGAGATGCTGCATCGCCTCTTCGAACGCGGGTAGTTCGTCGGGCGCGCTGCTCGCGCCGCCCATCGGCAGCAGCGTCGCTTCGAGGGTCGCGGCGATCACCGTTTCGAGGTTGCGGCGGCCGATCTCCGGATTACCGAACTTGCTCGCGATGACTTCGCCCTGTTCCGTGAGGCGGATCTGTCCTTCCACCGTGCCCGGCGGCTGCGAGAGGATCGCGTTGTAGGTCGGGCCGCCTCCACGGCCCACCGTGCCACCGCGGCCGTGGAACAGACGCAGCGTGATGCCGCGCTGCTTGTACAGCGCGACGAGCGCCAGCTCCGCGCGGTACAGCTCCCAGTTCGAGGTGAGGAAGCCGCCGTCCTTGTTGCTGTCCGAGTAGCCGAGCATGATTTCCTGCTCGTTGCCCTGGTGCTCGACAATGCCGTCGATGCCCGGCAGCGCGAGCAGGTCGCGCATGATGCCCGGCGCGTGGCGCAGGTCGGGAATCGTCTCGAAGAGCGGGATCACCATCAGCGCGGCCTTCGCGGGGTCTTCCGCGTGGCCGAGGCGCCCGCCCATGAGGCCGGTTTCCTTCTGCAGCAGCATCACTTCGAGCAGGTCGGAAACCGTTTCGGTGTGCGAGATGATGTAGTTGCGCACCGCGCGCGCGCCGAACTTCTCGCGCGTCACGCGCGCCATTTCCAGCACGCCCAGCTCGCTCTTCACGAGGTCCGAATAGTCGAGATACGGCGAGCGCAGCGTGCGCGGATCGGTGAGTTGCGCGAGCAGCACGATCTGCTTGTCCTCTTCGGACAGCGCCGCGTAGTCGGCCTCGACGCCGGCGCGCGCGAGCAGCTCCGTAATCACGGCTTCGTGGATGTCCGAACTCTGGCGCAGATCGATCGAGGCGAGATGGAAGCCGAACACGTCGACAGCTCGCATGAGCGGGGCAAGCCGCGTGGTGGCGAGCGACGCGCCGTGATGCTCGGCGAGCGAATCCATCAGGATATGCAGGTCGCGCGAGAACTCGTCCGCGTCGGCGTAGGGCGTGGCGCGCACGGGTGCGGCGTTGCGGCCCGCGCTGCGCACGGCCACCACGCCTTCGCCCAGACGCACGCGCGCGCTGGCGGCAAGGCGCGTGTACACGCCGATCAGCGCGCGGCGATACGGCTCGTCCACGCGGTGCGGCGACTGGTCGGGCGAGGCTTCGGCCAGCGCCTGCAGCTCAGCGCTTGCGCCCGCGAGCAGGTTCGACACCGACAGCTCGGCGCCCAGGCGGTGCACTTCGTCGAGGTAATGCTGCAGGATCACCTGCGCCTGGCGCTCGCTCGCTTCTTCGAGCGTGGCGGCCGTGACGTTCGGGTTGCCGTCGCGGTCGCCGCCGATCCAGCTGCCCATCTGGAAGAAAGCGGGCAGGCGTGCCGAAAGGCCGTGTTCCTTCAACTGCATTTCGATCTCGCCGTAGAGCGCCGGGATCTCGGTGAGGAAGGTCGTGTGGTAATACGAAAGCGCGTTTTCGATTTCGTCGCCGACGGTCAGGCGCGACTCGCGCAGCATGCGCGTTTGCCAAAGCGAGGTCACGCGCGCGCGCAGGAGCGACTCGTTGTGCTCGAGTTCGCGATGCGTGAGCGGCTGGTCGCGCTCGGCGAGCAGGCGCGCGATGTCGTGCTGCGAGTCGAGCGTGCTCTTGCGCTGCACTTCCGTGGGGTGCGCGGTGAGCACGGGGACGATCAGCGCGTCGTTGAAAAACTGCTGGAGCACCGGTGTCGCGGCCGCGCCCGCAAGCGCGAGACGTTCGAGCGAATGCGCGATGGTGCCCGCCTGCGGCGCCGACCCCGCGAGGTCGTGAATGCGGCGGCGGCGGTTGCGGTGGCGGTCTTCAGCGATGTTCGCGAGATGCGAGAAGTAGCTGAACGCGCGCACGACGCTCACGGTCTGCTCGGGCGAGAGCGCGCGCAACTGCTTTTCCAGTGCCAGCGCGTCGGCGTTGTCGTCCTCGCGGCGAAAGCGCACGGCGGTCTGACGAATGGTTTCCACGATGTCGAACACGGCGTCGCCTTCCTGCTCGCGCAGTACCTCGCCGAGCAGGCGGCCCAGGTACCGGATGTCTTCGAAGAGCGGCTGGTCCTTGTCGTCGCGCGCGCGGCCATTGCGCGAAGCGCCGGCGCCCGCTTTCGGCGCCTTCGCCGCCCGCGTGGCCTTCGTCACTTTTTCGGCCTTCGGCGTCTTCGGCGCCTTTGCAGCCTGGGCGGCCGGTTTGTGCGTCGTGGATTTCGTGGATTTCGTGGTCTTCGTCGTTTTCGGCGGTTTCGTGGACGGCGTGGCCGATGCGGCCTTCGAGGATGCGTTCTGCGATGCGGTGTTGCGGCGCTCTGCGCGCGCCGAGCCTGAAGACTTCACGATGTTTTCCTTGAGGCTTGCCAGGATATGGGCAGGTTAGTCGGGGAACTGCCAACTGCGTGGCCGCGGCGCGTGCCGGGCCGTGTACTGCGGGTGCAACCTGGAGAGGGTGGAAGGTGCCACCCTGTGCGAGCCGTGCGGATAGGGCAGAGGCGGCGCCGCTCGCCAATGGCGGTGCACCGGGTGCAGGCCTTGCTGGAGAGTGCGCCGCTGCGAAGGCGGACGCAAGCCGAACGCCGCGGCGATGGCCGGGGCTGCGCGGGCCGTATACGTGCCGGGCGCGCGCCAGTTTGCCTGCGATGGGTACAGTAAGCGCCCCTGCAACGCCCGAGTCTCTTCCTTGCCGCCGCCCGCGCCTTGTCAGCCTGTCCCAGCGGGGAGGCGGTAAAAAGGGCGCGTGCTAACATTGCCTGTTATCCGATCCTGCTTTTCATCCCGTCATTCGATGTCCTTGCCATGAACTCCGAGACGTTATCCGCGCCCATGCCCCGCACCCTGGTGATCGCTTCGCGGGAGAGCCGCCTCGCGATGTGGCAGGCCGAGCATGTGCAAGCTGCGCTGCACAAATTATATCCAGCCTGCGACGTGAAAATTGTTGGAATGACGACACGCGGCGATCAAATTCTCGACCGCACGCTCTCGAAGGTGGGCGGCAAGGGTCTTTTCGTGAAGGAACTGGAGCAGGCGCTCGCCGAGGGCCGCGCCGATCTCGCCGTGCACTCGCTCAAGGACGTGCCGATGGAGCTGCCCGAAGGCTTCACGCTCGCGGCCATCATGGAGCGCGAGGACCCGCGCGACGCGTTCGTCTCCAACGACTACGACTCGCTCGCCGCGCTGCCGGCGGGCAGCGTGGTGGGCACGTCGAGCCTGCGCCGCGAGTCGATGATCCGTGCGCGCTATCCGGATCTCGACGTCAAGCCGTTGCGCGGCAATCTCGACACGCGCCTTTCCAAGCTCGACCGCGGCGACTACGCGGCCATCATTCTCGCGGCCGCGGGCTTGAAGCGCCTTGGCCTCGGCGCGCGTATCCGCGCGCTCATCGAGCCCGAGGACAGCCTGCCGGCGGCGGGCCAGGGCGCGCTCGGCATCGAGATCCGCGCCGATCGCGCCGATCTCGCCGCATGGCTCGCGCCGCTGCACGACGACGCCACCGCGAAGGCCGTCGAAGCCGAGCGCATGGTTTCGCGCGCGCTGGGCGGCAGCTGCACGGTGCCGCTTGCGGCCTACGCGCAGTGGCACGACGGCAAGCTTGCGCTGCGCGGCACGATCGCCACGCCCGACGCGAGCCGCGTGCTCGCCGCGCAGGAGGCCGACGCGGCATCCACGGTCGACGATGCCATGGCGCTCGGCCGCCGCGTTGCCGACGACCTCATCGCGCAGGGCGCGCTCGAGATCGTACGCGCGCTCGCGGACGCGGCCCAGGCCGCAGACGGTCCCAATGCCGCGCCCGCCAGGGGCGCCGCCACCCACAACCCAACCGGCGCGGGCGAAGGCCCGGCCTCCAGATGATGGCCGATCCCAGGCAACCGTACGGCAACCCCGACCAGCCCGACGACTGGGGCGGGCCTGGCGCGCCCTCCACCGGCGCGAAGCGCGCGTCGACGCCAGGCGGCGATAACCGCCATGGCGGCAGTGGTGACGGTAATGCATTCACCGTCGTCATTACCCGGCCGGCCGGTCAGTCGGATGGTCTCGCCGGGCAGCTCGCGCGGCATGGCATGCGCACGCTCGACTTCCCGCTCATCGCCATTGCGCCCGTGACCGACGAAGCGCCGCTGCGCGCCGCGCTCGGCGCGCTCGAGCGCTACGCGCTCGTCGTGTTCGTTTCGCCGAACGCCGTCGATCGCGCGTTCGCGTGCTATGCCTCGGTCTCGTCGATCTGGCCGCCTGCGCTGCCCGTGGCCGTGGTCGGCCCGGCGAGCGTGGCCGCACTTGAGCGGCACGGCGTGGCGGCACCCGAGCATCGCGTGGTGAGCCCCGCGGGCGCGGGGGACGAAGAGCCTGCGCGCTTCGATTCGGAGTCGCTCTACGCCGCGCTCGAAAAGACCTTCGGCGTGGACGCGTTCGCGGGCAAGCGGGTCCTGATCGTGCGCGGCGACGGCGGCCGCGAGTGGCTCGCCGAGCGTCTGCGCGAGGCGGGCGCCGAGGTGGAGACCGTGGCGGCCTACCGCCGCGTCGTGCCCGAGCCGCCCATCGCCGCCTGGACCCAGGTGCATGGGCTGCTCGAAGGCGCGCCGCATGCGTGGCTCGTCACGAGCTCCGAGGGCGTGCGCAACCTCGACGAACTCGCGCGCGAGCACCTCACGGCGGGCGAGATCGTCGAGCTGCGTCACGCGCCGCTCGTCGCGCCCCACCCGCGGATCGCCGAGACGGCGCGCTCAATGGGTTTTGATAGGATTGCGGTGTCCGGCGCGGGCGACGAACGCATCGTCGAGACGCTGCTAGGCCTCGCTTCTTCCGTTGTTCAACCGGTTCAGAACACTCCGGCCCAGGCGCCGGCCAACCCACGCATGACAGATTCGAACAACTCGAGCAGCACAGCTAATCAGGGCGCCGTCGCGACGAGCGCGTCGGCATCGGGCGGCGCATCGGCGCGGCCTTCGTATGCTTCGTCGGGTGCGGGGTCTTCTGCGCCGCTGACCCCGCCGCCGGGTGCGGGCAACGGGCGGCGCGGCGCGGGCACGGCGCTGCTGTGGCTCGTCGTGGTGCTGGTCGCGGCGGGCTCGGGCGCAGGCGGCTATTTCCTCAACCGCAAGGTCGACAATCTCGGCATGCAGGCCATCGAACGTCAGCAGGCGAGCGAGCAGCAGACCGCCGCGCTGCGCGCGCGCACCGACCAGGCGGTTGCGGGCGCGCAGCAGATCGACAAGCAGATCGCCCAGCTCGAAGGCAAGATCGCCGACGCACAGAATTCGCAGCAGGCGCTCGCGCAGCAATACGCCGACCTGTCGAAGAGCCGCGACGACTGGACGCTCGCCGAAGTCGGCCAGATGCTGTCGAGCGCGAGCGAACAGCTCCAGCTCACGGGCAACACGCAGCTCGCGCTCTTCGCGCTGCAAAGCGCCGACACGCGCCTCGCCGCCTCGGACAACGCGCAGGCCATCGCCGTGCGCAAGGCGATCGCGCAGGACATCGACAAGCTCAAGGCCGCACCGTCCACCGACCTCACGGGTCTCGCCATCAAGCTCGACACCGCGCTCGGCCAGATCGACTCGCTGCCGCTTTCGGGTGAGGCGATCGTCGCGCATACGAAGCCGGAGGCTGCGCAACCCGCCGATATCGCGCAGGTTGCCGCCGCGACCAACCAGCCGAAATGGAAGGTCTGGATCGACACGTTCGTCGACGGTGTGGGCAAGCAGATCGCGAGCCTCGTGCAGGTGCGCCGCATCGACAACGCGGACGCCATGCTGGTGTCGCCCGATCAAGGCTATTTCGTGCGCGAGAACCTGAAGCTGCGTTTGCTGTCGGCGCGCCTGTCGCTGCTCTCGCGCAACCAGGAAACGCTCAAGTCCGACCTCGCGGCCGCCGACGCCACGCTCGCACGCTACTTCGACGGCGCCTCGAAGGACACGCAAACCGTGCGCGAGCTGCTCAAGGAAGTGAACGACGGCTCGGCCGCCGTCGCGCTGCCCACGCTCGACACGAGCCTGAAGGCGATCCAGCAATACCGGAGCCGGGGGTAAGACATGGCGATCCGTGGACTCCTCTGGCTCGCGCTTCTCTTCGCGATTGCCGTCGCGCTCGCGACCGTCGGGCGCTTCGACACCGGGCAGGTGCTGCTCGTCTATCCGCCGTATCGCGTGGACGTCTCGCTCAACCTGTTCGTGGTCGGCATCGTCGTGGCCTTCCTGCTGCTTTACGCGATCCTGCGTTTCGCCCGCAATATCGTGACGATGCCGCGCCGCGTGGCCGCCTACCGCGCGCGCGCGCGTGCCGAGAAGGCGAACTCGGCGCTGCGCGACGCCGTGGGCAACCTCTACGCGGGCCGCTTCTCGCGTGCCGAGAAAGCCGCGCGCGATTCGCTCGCCGACGCGAAGAATACGAGCGCCGCGGGCCTGATCGCCGCGACGGCTGCGCATCGTCTGCATGAATACGCGCGCCGCGACGAATGGCTCACCCAGGTCGACGACCCCGACCTCCAGGAAGCGCGCCTCATGGCGACCGCCGACATGCGCGCCGACGGCCGCGACGCCGATGGCGCGCTCGCCGCGCTCACCGAAATGCGCACGCAGGGTGGCCGCCGCATCCATGCGCAACAGATCGCGCTGCGCGCGCAGCAGCAGCTCAAGAACTGGAGCGAAGTGCTCAAGCTCGTGAAGACGCTGGAAAAGCGCGAGGCGTTGCACCCGGCCGTGGCCGTGCGTCTGCGCCAGCTTGCGGCGGAAAATCTGCTGCGCGACCGCCGTCACAACGCCGATGCGCTGCTCGAGCTGTGGCAGTCGCTCTCGAACGTCGAGCGCCACTCGCCGCGCCTCGCCGACTGCGCCGCCGAACTGCTGATCGCGCTCGGACGCCCGGCCGACGCGCGCAAGATCGTCGAGGAAGCGCTCGCGCAGAACTGGGACGCGCGCTTGCTGCGCCGCTATCCGGACACGGCGGACAGCGACGCGCTGCCGCTCATCCAGAAGGCCGAAGCGTGGCGCAAGGAGCGCCCCGAGGACGGCGACCTGCTGTTCGCGCTGGGCCGTTTGTGCCTGAAGCAGCAACTGTGGGGCAAGGCGCAGTCGTTCCTCGAAGCCGCGCTCAAGTCCGCCGACGCGACGCAGAACGAGCCGCTCAAGATCCGCTCGCATCGCGCGCTCGCGCGCCTGCACGAGCAGCTGGGCGATGGCGAGAAGGCGGCTTCGCACTACCGCGAGAGCGCACTGTCGATGAACGTGGTGTAAAGAAGAAGCCGTCGCGAAACCGAAGCCGTAACGAAAACGGCCGCCTGCAAAACAGGCGGCCGTTTGTCCTTGCTGAAGCCGTCATGCGTTTAGCGGTTCACGAGCTTCGCCGGCGCCGATAGGGCGAGCAAGCCGCCCAGGATCATGAACGCCGCGAGCATGTACATGCCCGAATCGTTGGCCTTCGTGGCCTCCTTGAGCCAGCCCACCGCATACGGGCTCAGAAAGCCCGCGAGATTGCCGATCGAGTTGATGAGCGCGATGCCGGCCGCCGCGCCCGTGCCCGCGAGCCAGGCCGTGGGCAGGCTCCAGAACAGCGGCAGGGTGGTGAGAATGCCCATGGTCGCGATGGTGAGCGCCGTCATGGCGAGCGTGGTGTCGTGCGCCCACGTGACCGACAGCACGAGGCCGAGCGCGCCGATGGCGGCCGGCACGGCGATGTGCCAGCGGCGCTCGCGCGCGCGGTCGGCGCTCTTCGCGAAGAGCACCATGCCGATCACGGCTGCCGCGAACGGGATCGCCGAAAGCAGGCCGATGGTCAGCGCGTCTTTCACGCCCGTCGCCTTGATGATGGTGGGCAGCCAGAAGCTCACACCGTAGAGGCCCATTACGAACGAGAAGTAGGTGAGGCTCATCACCAGCACGCGCGCGCTCGTGAGCACGGTCATGATCGGCGGGTCTTCCTTGGTGGCGTCCTCCATGGCGATGTTGCGTTCGAGCAGCGCGCGCTCTTCCTGCGTGAGCCACTTCGCTTTGCCGATGCGGTCATCGAGCACGAAGAACACCAGCACGCCGACGATCACCGAAGGCAGCCCTTCGAGCAGGAACAGCCACTGCCAGCCTTGCCAGCCGTTCGCGCCGTCGAAGGACTTGAGAATCCAGCCCGACACCGGCCCGCCGATCACGCCCGACAGCGCAATGGCCGTCATGAACCACGTGGTCACGCGCCCGCGGCGGTGCGCCGGATACCAGTAGGTGAGATAGAGGATGATGCCGGGGAAGAAGCCCGCTTCGCACAGGCCGAGCAGAAAGCGCATCACGTAGAACAGGGTCGGCGTGGTCACGAACATCGTCAGGATGGAGACGAGCCCCCATGTGACCATGATGCGCGCGATCCACACGCGCGCGCCCACGCGATGCAGGATCACATTGCTTGGCACTTCGAAAAGAAAGTAGCCGACGAAGAAAATGCCCGCGCCGAAGCCATAAACCGCATCGGAGAGATTGAGCGCCGAGCTCATCTGCAGCTTGGCGAAGCCCACGTTGACGCGGTCCAGATACGCGACCACGTAGCACAGCATGAGAAGCGGAATGAGGCGCCACGCGACTTTGCGGTAGGTGGTTTCTTCGAAGGCGGAGGGCGGGGCGCCCGCTCCCGCTTGCGGCAGATGATTGGCTGGACTGGCCATGGTGTCTCCAGGTCGGATCGGTCGTGCTTGTTGTATTGCCGCCATCGTGATGGCGGGTATTCGACGCGAAAGCACGATCATTCTATACGCGCCGCCGCGGCGCGACGGCGCGCAAATCTCGGGGAAAACACCGATCGGTCAAGGACTTGCTGAACGCCCGCGACAGCTACACGCAGCGCCCGCCATCCACTTCGATGCAGGTGCCGGTGATGAACGCCGCCTCATCCGAGGCGAGGTAGAGACACGCGTTGGCCACGTCCTGCGGCGTGGAAAAGCGCCCGAGCGGAATGGTCGCGACGAAGCGCTGGCGGTTCTCGGGCGTGTCGGGCACGCCCATGAACTCCGCCGTGAGGCCCGTATCGCCGATTACGGGATTCACGCAGTTCACGCGGATCCGGTCGGGGCCCAGCTCGGCGGCGAGTGCCTTGCTGGCCACGATCATGGCGCCCTTGCTGCCGTTGTACCAGACGAGCCCGGGCCGGGGCCGGATGCCCGCCGTCGACGCGATATTGACGAACGCGCCGCCGCCGCGCTCGCGAAAGTGCGGCACGAACGCGCGCACGCTCCAGTAGAGGCCCTTCACGTTGACGGCGTACACGCGGTCGAACTCCGCTTCGCTCACTTCGAGCACGGGCTTGTTGCGATGCGTGGTGCCCGCGTTGTTGACGACGATCTGCACGCTGCCGAAGTCTTCGATGGCCGCTTCGCGCAGCGCGTGCCAGTCGGCTTCGCGCGTGATGTCCCCTTGCACGGCGATGGCCTTGCCGCCTGCAAGCGCGATCTCGCTCGCCACGCGCCCGGCGGCGTCGCCGTTCAGATCGTTGATGACGACGTTCGCGCCTTCGCGCGCGTATGTCTTTGCAATGCCTTCGCCGAAGCCCGAACCGGCGCCGGTCACGACGGCTGTCTTGCCTTTGAGTCGCATGGTGTCTCCGTTTGTGTTGATCGACACGATTCAGCCGTGCCGGATGGCGATGGTCTTGAGCACCGTGAAGCCATAGAGCGCTTCGAAGCCTTTTTCGCGCCCGTGTCCCGAGTGCCGCGTGCCGCCGAACGGCAACTCGACGCCGCCGCCCGCGCCGTAGTTGTTGACGAACACCTGGCCCGCGCGCACGCGCCGGGCGAGACGCATCTGGCGCGCGCCGTCGCGTGTCCAGATGCCGGCGACGAGGCCATATGGCGTGCCGTTGGCGAGCGCGAGTGCTTGTTCCTCGCTCTCGAAGGGCATGGCCGCGAGCACGGGGCCGAACACTTCCTCCTGGGCGAGGCGGCTTTGCGGCGGCACGTCGCGCAGGAGCGTCGGGACTTCGTAGAAGCCGCCGCTGGGGGCATCGGCTTCGAGCCTGCCGCTTGCCGCCGTGACGATGCGGCTCGCGGCCGCCTCGTCGAGAAAGCCGCGCACGCGCTGGCGCTGCTTTTCGTTGATGAGGGGGCCGCAGTCGAGATCGGCGCTGGCGGGGCCCACGCGCAACTTGCCGAACGAAGCGGCGAGCCGGTCGACGAGCGGCTCGTAGGCGCCGCGCTCGATCAGCACGCGGCTGCCCGCCGAACAGGTTTGCCCCGCGTTCTGCACGATTGCGGCGACGAGCACGGGCAGCGCGGCGTCGAGATCGGCATCGGCGAAGACGATTTGCGGCGACTTGCCGCCCAGTTCGAGCGTAACGGGCACGTGGTGTTCGGCGGCCATCTGCGCGACGAGCTTGCCCGTTTGCGGCGAGCCCGTGAATGAGATGTGGTCGATGCCGGGATGCGCACTGAGCGCCGCGCCCGCCTCGTGCCCGAGCCCGGTGACGATATTGAGCGCGCCCGCGGGCAGGCCGGCTTCGCGCGCGAGTTCGGCCACGCGCAGCAGCGACACGCAGGCGTCCTCGGCGGGCTTCACCACGCACGCGTTGCCGGTGGCGAGCGCCGCGCCCACGCTGCGGCCGAAGATCTGCATCGGGTAGTTCCAGGGCACGATATGCCCCGTCACGCCATGCGGCTCGCGCACCGTGAGCACCGTGTAGCCGGCCTGGTAGGGCAGCGTTTCGCCGTGCAGCTTGTCGGCGGCACCCGCGTAGAACTCGAAATAGCGCGCGAGCGCGGCGGCGTCGGCGCGCGCCTGCTTGAGCGGCTTGCCGGTGTCGCGCGCTTCGAGCTGCGCGAGTTCCTCCTTGTGCTGGCTGACGAGGCCCGACAGCGCGAACAGCATTCGCCCGCGCTCGGCGGCGCTCAGTGCGCCCCAGGCGCCCTCGAAGGCCTTGCGTGCGGCCGTGACAGCGGCGTCGATGTCGGCGGCATTGCCGCGCGCAAGCTGCGCGAAGGGCCGGCCGGTGGAGGGATCGATCGCAGCGAGCGTCTCGCCGCTGGCGGGCGACTGCCATTCGCCGCCGATGAAGTGCTTCGCTTCTTCCATGCATGCGCCTCGTAAATGGGGTGAAACGAGGGAGAGGGAACGCAAAACGGGAAACGCCGCCGGCGCGTGTCTCGAATCGCCCGATGGCGGGCCGCGGCGGCAGGTTGATTATCGCGCCGAATGCAGGCGCGACGCGCAGGAATTCAGCAGGCGCTTCATCTGCGTGCGGGAAAGCCCTGGGCCGAACCGCCGGCCGCCCTGGCCGATTGGCTATAATGGCGTCCATCCTCCAACGTCCGGTTCTGCGCCGGTTTTGCGCGCGAACCGCTGGTTTTCCCTTCTCAACAGAGAGCGCTCATGAGCTTTGCAAATGTCCCCGCCGGCAAGGATCTGCCGCAAGACTTCAACGTGATCATCGAGATTCCCGCGCAAAGCGATCCGGTGAAATACGAAGCCGACAAGGACCTGGGCCTGCTCGTCGTCGACCGTTTCGTCGGCACGGGCATGCGCTATCCCGTGAACTACGGCTTCATTCCGCAGACGCTCTCCGGCGACGGCGACCCGGTCGATGTGCTCGTGATCACGCCGTTCCCGCTGCTGGCAGGCTCGGTGGTGCGCTCGCGCGCGCTCGGCATGCTGCAGATGACCGACGAGTCGGGCGTCGACGCGAAACTGGTCGCGGTCCCGCACGACAAGGTCTGCCCGATGACGGCCAACCTCAAGTCGCTCGACGACGTGCCCGAGTACCTGAAGGACCAGATCAAGCACTTCTTCGAGAACTACAAGGCGCTCGAAAAGGGCAAGTGGGTCAAGGTCGACGGCTGGGTCGGCATCGAAGCCGCCCACAAGGAAATCACCGAAGGCGTGGCGAACTTCAAGAAGTAAATCGCGCATCAGGTTTGAAAAAACCGCACGTGCCCTCAGGGCCGTGCGGTTTTTTCATGGAAGCTCGATCGCGGCCTGTTATTAGCGCGAACAGGTCCTAACCCGCTTCGGCGACGTCGCGCAACTGCGGCCCGCGCAGCATGTCGAGCCGCGCGGGCCTGCCCACGCCGTAGCCCTGCGCGTAGTCCACCCCCATCGCGATCATCCAGTCCACGATGGCGGCGTCCTCCACGCACTCGGCGATCGTCAGCTTGCCCGCAGCGTGCGCGACCTCGTTGATCGATCGCACGATGGCCTGGTCGAGCGGACTGTCGACGATGCCGCGGATGAAGCTGCCGTCGATCTTCAGATAATCGACGTGCAGATGCTTGAGGTAGTTGAACGAGGACATGCCCGCGCCGAAGTCGTCGAGCGCAAAGCGGCAGCCCTGCGCGCGCAGGCGTTCGATGAGGGTGATCGCCTCGTTCAGGTTCGTGATCGCGGCGGTTTCGGTGATCTCGAAGCACACGCGCTCGAACGGGATGGACCAGATGCGCTGCTGCTCCTCGATATAGGCGGCGAGCTGCTCGTCGCCGAGCGAGGCGCCCGAGAGGTTGATCGACCAGGTGCCGTAATCGTGTGTGCCTTCGGCAATCATCGCAAATGCGTTCGCGATCACCCAGCGGTCGATGGCCGGCATGAGGTCGAAGCGCTCCGCCGCGCCGATGAACGCGGAAGGCTCGACGAGCGCGCCGGAGGCGGAGTGCATGCGCAGCAGCAGTTCGACGTGCGTGTCGTCGGCCGCCGATGCCGATGTGGACGACTGCGCAAGCGAGAGGATCTTCTGGCCGAAGAGGCAGAACCGGTCGTTCTCGAGCGCCGCCTTGATGTCGGAGACCCACGCCATCTGCGCGTGCGTTTGCGAGAGTTCCTCGTCGTCGTGGCGAAAGCGGTGCACGCGGTTGCGGCCTTTTTTCTTCGCCATGTAGCACGCCACGTCCGCGGCCTTCATCACCTCTTTCACGGAAACGAGACCCGCCGCGTCGCCGACGAGGCCTATGCTCACGCTCGTCTGCACGATGCCCCCTGCGCCCGTGAAGCGGATAGCGGCGATGCCCGCACGCAGGTTCTCCGCGAGCCGCGCCGCGTGCGCGGCCGTGCAATGCGGCAGCACGACGCCGAATTCGTCGCCGCCCAGGCGCGCAATGACGTCTTCGCAGCGCAGCTCGCTTTTGAGCACGCGGCAGACCTGGCGGATCAGCTCGTCGCCGGTCGAGTGGCCGCAGGTGTCGTTGACGACCTTGAACTGGTCGAGGTCGAGGAACATGACGGCGTGGCCGGGCTGGCCGGGTGGTGTGCTCGCGCTCTCGTCGAGCAACGCGGCGAGGCGCCGCTCGAATTCGCGCCGGTTGTAGATGTCGGTGAGCTCGTCGTGAGTCGCCTGGTAGGCGAGGCGCTCGGCATGCTCGCGCAGTGCGCTGACGTCGTAGAGCACGATGACGCTTCCGATCACACGGCGCTGCGCGTCGCGCAGCTTCGACACCGAGTAGTCGACCGCGAGGCGCGAGCCGTTCGGGCGCAGCACGTAGAGACCCGCGCCGCCTGCGTTGCCCGTCGCCTGTGAATTCATCAGGATGTCGAAGCACTGCGGTTCGTGCGCGTCGTTGCGCAGGTCGCAGACCACATCGAACGGTTGCGCGAGCATGTCGGCTGCCGCGCGGCCGAGCATGCGTTCGGCCACCGCGTTGCAGTAGGTTACGCGCGCGTGTTCGTCGGTGCGGATCACGGCTTCGCCGATGGAGGCCAGTGTGACCTCCGCCAGTTCGCGTTCCGTATAGGCCTTCGCTTCCGCAGTCCTCAGCTCGGAAATGTCGAACAGGCAACCGACCATGCGTACGGCGCGCCCGCGCGCGTCGCGCACCGCCTGGCCGCGCGCGCGGCACCAGCAGTAGCTGCCCGCGAGCGTGCGCAGGCGAAACTCCACGTCGAAGGTCGTTGCGCGTGCAAGGTGTTGGCGCAGGGCGTGGCGCACGAGCGTGAGGTCGTCCGGGTGCACGAGCTGGCTGAGGCCCGTGTCGCTTTCGAAGCGCGTGCCCACGTCGTAGCCAAGCTGCTCGTAAAGCCAGTTCGAGAAGTAGCATTGCCGGCTGCCGACCTCCCAGTCCCAGAGTCCGGCGTTGATGCCCTCAAAGCCTAGCGTGAGGCGCTCCTCGTTTTTGCGCACCTCGGCTTCCAGGCGGTCGCTGCGCGCGAGCGCGCGGCGGATGAACTGCGAGAACACGCCGAGCAGCATGATCGCGGAGGCGGCGAGCGCGAGCGTGAGGAGCGAGCGCGTGGCGCGCGCCGCGTCGTCGAGCGAACGGGAAAAGCCGCTTTCGATGGGCGCGAGCTGGCTGTCGATCTCGCGCAGCTCGTACACGAGGCCGGCGGACTCCGGCGCGTGCAGTTTGCCGGCCTGCACGAGTGCATGCAGGCGCTCGCCCGTATCGGCAAGACGCAGAATATAGTGGTCGCCGATCTCCCAGAACGCCACCGCTGGGCGCATCCACGGTGTGTTCCTGAGCGTGCGATAGCCCCACGTCATGCCGTCCATGTCGGCGCGCGCAATGCGGCCTAGCTCGAAACCGTGCCGGATCGCCGCGGTGTCCGGCTGCGCACGGTTCATCTCCAGCCTGGCCGCGCGGTCGCCGAGCGGCACGGCGATGCCGGCGAGGAATGTGCGGTAGTCGGTCTCCTCGCCCGTGCGCGCGTAGCGCTCCAGCGCGTGAACCGCATCCTTCTGGCCCTTCGACCAGCTGCTCTCCCCCGCCACATAGGCAAGCAGGATCGACATGATCGCGAGGCTGACCGCGGCGATCGCCGCCATGACGGCAGCGAGCAGCCATAGCGGCAGCAGGACCGCGGTCGTGCGCCGCAATCCGTGCCAGCCGGGGGCAAGCCGGCCCGTCTCTGTTCCGGTGGGTCTCTTCATGCTTCGCCGTTCCCCGTCGGCTTGCGAGGTGAAATGAGGGCGCACGCCGGTGGCCAGAACCGGCGTCTTGTGCACAATAACGGCGAGGACTGCGGCGGCTTTAGGCTTTGGACGGCGTGTTCGATGAAAAGAGCGGGCGTTCGTTTGGCGCGACGGTTGCTCATTCCGGCGCTGCGGTTTCCGGGGCCGCTTCCGGGGGCGCTTCCGGGGGCGCTTCCGGGGGCGCTTCCGGGGTCGGTGGGGGCAAGACCGATTCGAGCGTGCGCGCGCCGGCCGCGAGCGCGCGCTTTTCGCGCGGGGTGAGGCGCTTGACCCAGTACTCGGCGCTCGAGGCGCGCGCGCGGTCGGCGAACTCGAATTGCGCGAGCACCTGCACCGGCTTGCGCGAGCGCGTGTAGCGCGCGCCGGTGCCGCTCGCGTGCTGGGCGAAGCGGGCGGCGACGTCAATGGCGATGCCCGTGTAGACGCTGCCGTCGGCGCATTCGAGCAGGTAGAGGAACCACGGCATAGTTCTGGAAGCGATGATCATGATGGGCGACGGCGTTTCAGGACACACCGCGCGCGGGTTTTACGGATGAGTCATGGCCACGCGCGAGTCACGCACGAAAAGGATTGCGTTCGTTGAGTTCGTGCATATAGGCGTGAATATGGTTCGTCTCGCTTTCGAGAAAGCGCGCGACGGCATCGGAGAAGGCCGGATGGGCGAGCCAGTGCGCCGAGCGCGTGGCGGTGGGCAGGAAACCGCGCGCCATCTTGTGTTCGCCTTGCGCGCCGCCTTCGAACACGTCGAGCTTTTCCTCGATGCAGAATTCGAGCGGCTGATAATACGCGGTCTCGAAGTGCAGGCAGGGCACGTGTTCGAGCGCGCCCCAGTAGCGGCCATAGAGCGTGCCGCCTCGGCCATGCTCGCCGCGCTGCCAGACCACGAGCGAACTCGCGATCGGCTTGCCTTCGCGCTCGGCGATCACGAGCAGCAGATTCTCCGGCATCGTCTCGCCGATCATGCGGAAGAAGTCGAGATTCAGGTATGGCGAAGAGAAATGCTCGCGGTAGGTCTGCCGGTAGCAGCGGCTAAAGAAGCGCCACTCGGTGTCGCTGATGTCCTCGCCGCGCACGCGCCGCATCGTTACGCCCGCGTCGTGCACCTTGCGGCGCTCCGCGCGGATGTTCTTGCGCTTTTTCTGCTCCAGCGTGGAAAGGAAGTCCTCGAAATCGCGATAGCCGTCGTTGAGCCAGTGAAACTGCACGCCTTCGCGCTGCATCATGCCGAGGCCGGTCAGCGCCTCGGCGTCTTCGGTGGTCGGAAAGAGCACGTGCAGCGACGAGACGTCGGCCTGCTCGGCGAACGCGAGCAAGGTTGCGGCCAGATGGCGGCGCGCGGTTGCGTCGGCGGCGATCAGGCGCGTGCCCTGCACCGGCGTGAACGGCACGGCGCACAGCAGCTTCGGGTAGTACTCAAGGCCGTTGCGCTTGTACGCGTCGGCCCAGGCCCAGTCGAACACGTACTCCCCGTACGAGTGGCCCTTGAGATACACCGGCGCGGCGGCGGCGAGGCGGCCCGTGCGCGTGTCGGTGAGCGTGACGAACTGCGCGGCCCAGCCCTCGTTGGGGGTGGTGCAGCGCGTGGCGTCGAGCGCTGCGAGAAATTCGTGGCGCAAAAAGGGCGTGGGCTGCGCCTGGCGTGCGAGCAGCGCGTTCCATTCGGCGGCGTCGACCTCGGACGGTGAGCCGAGGATGCCCGTGCGATAATCGAAATGTTCCTGTTTCATGCGTGCCCGTTGGCGTGGGATGCGGCTTGGGTGGTTCAGCAGCGCCTGCCGCGGCAAACGGTCATGGTAAAGCAAACGTCCCGGGCGGGTGAGGACCGCCGCGTCGCGTGCAGCGGCGTCAGCCAGGCAGCATCGAGCGGTATCCAGAGTTATCAAGCGGTATCAGGCAGCCCGAACGTCAGAGCGCGCGCTTTCGTGCGCAGCGCGCCCGCCTCAAGGTTATCGAAATGAAAGAGCGCTTCTTCAATCTCTATACGCACGGCTTTGCGCGCGTGGCCGTGGGCGTGCCGCGCTGCCATGTGGCCGATCCGGCATTCAACGCCGCCCAGACGCTCGCGCTCGCGCGCGAGGCCGCCGCGCAGGGCGCGGCGCTCGTCGCGTTCCCCGAGCTCGGGCTTTCGGCCTATACCTGCGACGACCTGTTCCATCAGCAAGCATTGCTCGACGCCTGCGAGCGCGCGCTCGCGCAGATCGTCGAAGCGTCGGCGGCGCTGCCGCTCGTGATGATCGTGGGCCTGCCGGTGCGCGCGGGGCATTCGCTCTTCAACTGCGCCGCGGTCGTGGCGGGCGGGCGTGTGGCGGGCGTCGTGCCAAAGAGCTTCCTGCCGAACTACGGCGAATTCTACGAGCCGCGCCAGTTCAGCGCCGCCGATAGCGCGAGCACCGATACCGTGCGCCTTGCCGGCGCGGACGTGCCGTTCGGCGCGTCCCTGCTGTTCGAGGTGCCGCAGGTCGCGGGTCTGCGCTTTCACGTGGAGATCTGCGAGGACGTCTGGGTGCCGATTCCGCCGTCGTCGTTCGCGGCGCTCGCGGGCGCTTGCGTGCTCGTCAATCTTTCGGCGTCGAACGTCGTGGTGGGCAAGGCGGGCTACCGGCAGCAGCTGGTGTCGCAACAGTCGGCGCGTTGCCTCGCCGCGTATCTGTACACCTCGGCGGGCAAGGGCGAATCGACCACCGACATGGCCTGGGACGGCCATGCGCTCGTGTGCGAAAACGGCGAACTGCTCGCGCAATCGGAGCGCTTCTCCGACGACTCGCACCTCATCTTCGCCGATGTCGATCTCGCGCGGCTGCAGCAGGAGCGTATCCGCCAGACCACGTTCGGCGATTCGATCCGCCGCCACGCCGATGAAGTCGCGAAATTTCGCGTGATTGCATGTGATCTGGCGGGCGATGGCGCCTGGCAGCGCGAAACGCTCGGGCTCTCGCGCCGCGTGGAACGCTTTCCTTATGTGCCGGCCGATCCGAAGCGGCGCGACGAGCGCTGCAACGAGGTCTACAACATCCAGGTGCAGGCGCTCGTGCAGCGGCTTTCGCAAGCGGGCATCAAGAAGGTGGTGATCGGCGTCTCGGGCGGCCTCGACTCCACGCATGCATTGCTCGTGTGCGCGAAGGCGATGGATCGCCTCGGGCTGCCGCGCGCGAACATCCTCGCGTACACCATGCCGGGGTTCGCCACGAGCGAGCGCACGCTGCGCCAGGCGCGCGAACTGATGGCGCTCGTGGGCTGCACGGCGCGCGAAATCGACATTCGCCAGAGCTGCATGCAGATGCTCGAAGACCTCGGCCATCCGTACTCGGAAGGCAAGGCGACCTACGACATCACTTTCGAAAACGTGCAGGCCGGCGAGCGCACGAATCACCTGTTCCGCCTCGCCAACTTCAACCACGCGATCGTGATCGGCACGGGCGATCTCTCCGAACTTGCGCTCGGCTGGTGTACATACGGTGTGGGCGACCACATGTCGCACTACAACGTGAACGCGAGCGTGCCGAAAACGCTCATTACGCACCTCGTGCGCTGGGTCGCTGAAACGGGCCAGATTGGCCAGAACGGGGAGAGCGGCCGCGACGTGCTCGAAGCGATTCTCGCCACCGACATCAGCCCGGAACTGATCCCCGGCAAGTCCGAAGGCGCGCCCGAGCAGAAAACCGAGAGCACGATCGGCCCCTACGAGTTGCAGGACTTCAACCTCTACTACACGCTGCGCTTTGGCTTCGCACCTTCGAAGGTCGCGTTCCTCGCGCGCCACGCGTGGGGTGACCGCGAAGCGGGCGCATGGCCCGAGAACGCGAAGGTCGCGCGCAATCAGTACGATCTCGCGTCGATCAAGCGCAATCTGCGCATTTTTCTCGACCGCTTCTTCCGGCAGAGCCAGTTCAAGCGCACCTGCATACCGAATGCGCCGAAGGTCGGCTCGGGCGGCTCGCTCTCGCCGCGCGGCGACTGGCGCGCGCCCAGCGATTCGGAGTCGGTGGTCTGGCTCGCCGATCTGGAGCGCGTGCCCGATGAAGCGGGCGCGGCGCCTGCGGGCAAGCCCTCGGCGTGAGCCCCGGCCGCACAGCGTAGAATTCCGACAGGTTCCGAAATTTCCGACACATCCGATAACGAGACGAGGTTCGCCATGAAACGCATTACTGCCGTGATCAAACCGTTCAAGCTCGACGAAGTGCGCGAGGCGCTCGCCGAAGTGGGCCTCACGGGCCTGACCGTCACGGAGGTCAAGGGCTTCGGCCGCCAGAAGGGCCACACGGAGCTTTACCGCGGCGCCGAATACGTGGTCGACTTCCTGCCGAAAGTGAAGATCGAGGTGGTGGTCGCGAGCGGCCAGGCCGATCAGGTGATCGACGCGATCATCGGCGCGGCGCGCACGGGCAAGATCGGCGACGGCAAGATCTTCGTGACCGACGTGGAGCGCGTGATCCGCATCCGCACGGGCGAGGAAAACGAAGCGGCGGTTTGAGGCCGCCCGCATTGCACGACCGGTCCCCGAAGTCCACGCAGCACCGCGTGCACCAATAGAAAAGGGGACGGCGCCGCTTGCGCGGCCCGTCCCCGGCATAAAAAACGGTGCGATACCCTTTCGGACATCGCACCGATACGCGCCTCTCGCAGCAGCGTGAAAACGTCGATGTTGCTGTTCTTTCTACACTCGCTTCGAATTAGAACGAGTGCTGGATACCTGCGTACACGCCAACCTGGCTGTGGCCCGGGAGCGGGTTGGTCGTGCTTGCAGCCGTACCGAAGTTGTTGGCGTTCAGACCGAAGTTGGCCGTCTTGCTGTTCTGCACCGTGCCTGCCTGGATGTCGAGCAGCGTGCGCTTGGACAGGTTGTACGAGCCGCCGATCGTGTACAGCGTGGCGTTGCCGCCGCCGTTGTTCGCATTGACGTGGTAGACCGCTGCGATCAGCGCTGCAGCCGGCGTCATTTGCCACGTCACACCGCCCCACTCGTGGTCGAGGGTGGTCGGTTGACCGATGATGCCCGGGTTCATGCCCGACGAACGGATGGCTTCGTAGCCGCCCTGAACCTTGAATGCGCCAAGGAACAGGTTGAACATGGCCATGTAGTCGCGCGAGTAGGCGAACACGCCATTGCCGTTGCCAGGGCTGCCGGCCGGCGTGGCCGTGCTGCCGTCGAGCGCGTTGTATACGCCGCCGAGTTGACCGTTGTTCGGATTGCGGATTTCGTCATACAGGCCGCGGATCTGGAACAGCGAACTCGTGTAGGTCAGTTGCAGGCCAGCTTCGCGACCTTGCGACGTCGAACCGTTGCCGTTCCAGTTCGTCGCGTTCGAGAACGCGTACTGGCCGTACACGTCGAAGCCCATCCAGTTCGGCGACTGGTACGAAATGTTGTTGCTCGATTGCGGCCAGTTGCGGCCACGGACCATCGAAGCCGACGACCAGTTCGACTGACCGAACGGGTCGAAGTCCCAAATGCCGTTGGAGATGAACAGCATGCGGCCAGCGAGCAGCGTACCGAACTGGTCGTTCGCGATACCGACGGTCGCCCAGCGATTCCAGAGCGAGCCGGCCGAGCCGAGCGAGCCGTTGGCGGTGCTGAAGCTGCCTTCCAGGTGGAACAGAACCTTGTTGCCGCCACCGATGTCTTCAACGCCCTTCATGCCCCAGAGGCTGGTGCCCCAGTAGCCGCTTTCGAGCTGAACCTGGCTGGAGCCGTGGGTGGCTTGACCATTCGCGCCGCTGCCGGCACCGATGCCGTTCATATACGCCACACCCATGTCGAGGCGGCCGTAGAGCGTAACGCTGCTTTGTGCATGCGCGACTACGCCAGCCGACATCAATGCTGCGGCGAGTAATGCTTTCTTCATCTTCTCCTCCATACCCTGTCAAAGAGTCAACCTTAAGTACTGCGAAAGACGTCCGTGCGCTTGGCGGCGCTGCGAACAGAAATCGTCGCGTGAGGGAGAATTACCCCGAGGACCGGCGTACGGGCTGGTGCCGCTGCATAACCCGGGCTGGGTCGTCTTGCAGGTCCCCTGGTTGACTGGCATCTCCCGTTCTTTTTGAAGTGAAACTACTTTTAATGAACTTTGTTTTGCTACTTTGGTTACTAATTTAGCAAAAAAGGTCCGCGCTGGCGAACTAATTCGTGCTCGCACCCCAGGGTGTCGTCAAATTGCAATATGGCCTTCCTGGATGGTGGTCAGAGAGGTACTACAAATAGGTCGGAAGCCTGACGGAATAAGGCACTCACGTCGATTGAATGGCTGGGTTCAGGATTGCCACTATTGACGAGAGATTTCACAAGGAGTAATGCGAAAAACGCCGCTTTTGGGCATAAACGGGCGGTTTTTTCGAGGGGAAAAGGCGAAAAAGCAAAGGCGCCGTAAGCGCCTTGTAAAGCTACTTTGACTACATTGCCGAAGGGCGGCGACCCAATGGGGCGCCTTACTTGAGGCTGCCTGAGAGAAACTGGCGCAGGCGCTCGCTTTTCGGGTTGGCGAATACCTCGGCCGGCTGGCCTTCCTCCTCCACGAGTCCCTTGTGCAGGAACATGACGTGGTTGGAAACGTTGCGCGCGAAACCCATTTCGTGCGTGACCACGATCATCGTGCGGCCTTCCTCGGCGAGCTTCTGCATGACCTTGAGCACTTCGCCGACGAGTTCGGGGTCGAGCGCCGAAGTCGGCTCGTCGAACAGCATCACGTCGGGGTGCATGGCGAGCGCGCGGGCAATCGCCACGCGTTGCTGCTGACCGCCCGAGAGGTGCGAGGGATACTGCTTCTCCACGCGCGGCGCGAGGCCGACCTTCTCCAGACAGGTGCGCGCGCGATCTTCGGCTTCCTTGCGCGGCAAGCCCAGCACGTGCACCGGCGCCTCGATCACGTTCTCGAGCACCGACATGTGCGACCACAGGTTGAAGTGCTGGAACACCATGGCGAGCCTGGTGCGCACGCGCTGGAGCTGCTTCGCGTCGGCGGGATGCAGTGCGCCCGTGCGTTTGTCCGCGCGCGTGGCGACTTCCTCGCCATCCACCACGATGCGCCCTTCGTTGGGCTGCTCGAGGAAGTTGATGCAACGCAGCATCGTGCTCTTGCCCGAACCGGACGAGCCGATCACGCTGATCACATCGCCTGCATTCGCTTTCAGGGACACGCCCTTGAGGACTTCGTTGTCGCCGTACTTCTTGTGGATGGAGTCGACGAACAGCTTCTGCTTCTGGGAATTCATCAATTGACCTTTATGGCGTGAACACGCCCTGGGGCTCACTTGCCCTGCGGTCGCAGGTATGCGAGCCAGCGGCGCTCGGCGCGGCGGAACAGCCACACGAGCGTGAAAGAAATGATCAGGTACAGCAGGGCGGCGATGCCGAATGCGCCGAACGACTGATACGTCGCCGAGTTCACGTCGCGCGCGATCTTCAGGATGTCGGGCACGGTAGCCGTGAAGGCCACGGTCGTTGCGTGCAGCATCAGAATGACTTCGTTGCTGTAGTAGGGCAGGGCGCGGCGCAGCGCCGAAGGCAGGATCACGCGGCGGTACAGCGTGAATTGCGACATGCCGTAAGCGCGCGCGGCCTCGATCTCGCCGTAGGGTGTCGCCTTGATCGCGCCCGCGAAGATTTCAGTGGTATATGCGCAGGTGTTCAGCGTGAACGCAAGCAGCGTGCAGTTCATCCCGCTGCGAAAGAAGGCGCTCGTGAGTTCGTGGTTGCGTACGATCTCGAGGCTGTAGAGGCCCGTGTAGCACAGCAGCAGCTGCACGTAGAGCGGCGTGCCGCGAAAGATGTACGTGTAGAGCCACACGAGCCCGGCGAGCCACTTCTTCTTCGACACGCGGGCCACGGCGAGCGGCACCGAGAGGCAGAAGCCGAGTCCGATCGAGATGACGAGCAGCCACAGCGTGATCGCCACGCCGCTGAAATGGTAGCCGTCGGAGAAGAGGTAGTTGCGCCAGTATTGCTGGATCAGTTGGACGAAGTCTTGCATGGTCTTGGCCTCGCGCGATTCAGAGATCCGCCTTGCGCACACCGGTGGAGTAGCGCTTGTCGAGATACATCAGCACGAAGTTGGAGACCGTGGTGATGACGAGATAGATCGCGCCGGCGAGCAGCGTGAAGAAGAAGAATCGCAGCGTGCCCTTGCCGGCGTCCTGGCTTGCCTTCACGACGTCGGCGAGGCCGATGATCGAGACGAGCGCGGTGGATTTCACGAGCACCTGCCAGTTGTTGCCGATGCCGGGCAGCGCGAAGCGCATCATCTGCGGGAACATGATGCGCGTGAACACCTGCCAGTTCGTCATGCCGTAGGCGTGGCCCGCTTCGAGCTGGCCGCGCGGCACCGCGAGGAACGCGCCGCGAAACGTCTCGGTGAAGTACGCGCCGTAGATGAAGCCGAGCACGACCACACCCGCGAGGAACGGATCGATGTCGATCTGATCCCAGCCGAGCATGTCGGTGAGGTTGTTCAGCCAGATCTGGATGCTGTAGAAGAGCAGCAGCATGAGCACGAGATCGGGCACGCCGCGAATGAGCGTGGTGTAGAGCGTGCCCGCGCCGTGCGCGACGCGGTTCCTGGAAAGTTTGGCCGCCGCGCCGATCAGCCCGAGCACGAACGAGAGCGCGAGCGACAGCACGGCGAGCTTGACGGTCTGCCAGGTGCCGGCGAGGATCAGCGGGCCGTAGCCTTGAAGAAACATGGGCGAGTTCCTTGTCGGTGCGTTTCTCACACCGCGAAAGGCGCGGCGCTTGTTTGCCGCGGTTCAAATCCGTTCATGGCCGCGCGGTTTTTTTGCGCGGTGTTGCGTACGCGCGCGCGGCCGATGCGATTGCGCTCGTGAGCGCGCCTGTGACTGTATACGAAGCCCGGTGGCGGTCTATCGGGGAGCCCCCGGGGCCGGGCGCCGCCGGCTTTCATGTGTCCTGGCGCGAGGCGCGAGCGGTGGTGTCTCGTGGTTTATTTACCTGCGTGTGCCTTCCCGTTCACTTGCCTTTGTGATATCGAAGTCGAAGTACTGCTTCGCGATCTTGTCGAACGTGCCGTCGGCATGAATCGCGGCCAGCGCCGTGTTGAACTTCGCCTTGAGGTCGGCGTCGTCCTTGCGCAGGCCGATCGCGGTGCCGTCGCCGATCGTCGCCGGATCTTCGACTTCCGGGCCCGCCCACGCGAAGCCCTTGCCGCGCGGCGTTTTCAGGAAGCCGAAATCCGCCTGGACCTCGTCTTGCAGCGTGGCGTCGAGGCGCCCGGCGATCAGATCCTGGTAGACCTGATCCTGATTCTGGTACGAGATCACGTTCACGCCCTGCGGCGCCCAGTGCGCCTTTGCGTACGCTTCCTGGGTCGAGCCCTGCTCGACGCCCACGTTCTTGCCCTTGAGCGAAGCCGGCGTGGGCAGAAGCGGCGAGCCTGCGCGCGCGAGCATGCGTGCGGGCGCATCGAACATCTTCGCGGAATAGTCGATACGCTGGGCGCGCTGCGGCGTGACGGTCAGCGACGACACGATCGCGTCGAACTTGCGGGCCTTGAGCGCCGGGATAATGCCGTCGAGGTCGTTCTCGACCCAGACGCACTTCACGTTCATGCGCGCGCACAGGGCTTTCGTGAGGTCGACATCGAAGCCAACGATCTGTCCGTTCGGCGCTTTGGATTCGAACGGCGCATAGCTGGCATCCACGCCGATACGCACGGTTTTCCACTCTTTGGCGGCGGCGCTGCCCGCGATCAGGGCGAGCGCCACGCACACTGCAAACTTCTTCATCATTCTCCTGTCGAGCCGGAGCGCGTGCCCTTTTAGCACTGACTCCGTCCCATGCGCGACTGATACGGGCGGCGCGGCGCAGTAAGGGCGCCGCGGCCGACGCAAGGCGGCCCGGCTCGTGGCCGTTGGCCGCCATTCTATGCGATCAAAAATGCGGGTCGGAAAGCGTGGCGCACTTCGGTCCCGGCCCCGGCGCGCGCTGGCGGGGCGGGGTAGCCGCCACGGGGTGCCGCACTCCGGTCCGTCTGGCTCGCGCCGGCCGAAAAGCGCGGTATTTTACCCGAAGCCGGAAGACGTGCGGATCCGGCACAGGGCGACGCCGGCAACCGGCTATTGATGTTGCTGGCGAAACGATGCGGTGCGCCGCTGCGGATTGTGCAAGCGGGCCGCCGCCCTTACCTTCGGACATCGACATGATTGACCGGAGATTGCCATGCTGACTATCCGACGCGCCGACGAACGCGGCCACGCCAACCACGGCTGGCTCGACTCGTATCACAGTTTTTCGTTTGCCGACTATTTCGACGAAGCGCATATGCACTACGGCGCGCTGCGAGTGCTCAACGACGACCGTATTGCGGGCGGCCAGGGCTTTGGCGCGCACGGCCACCGCGACATGGAGATCGTGACCTATGTGCTTTCCGGCGCGCTCGCACACCGCGACAGCATGGGCAACGGCTCGACCATCCGTCCCGGCGACGTGCAGCGCATGAGCGCCGGCACTGGCGTGATGCACAGCGAGTTCAACGGCTCGAAGGAAGAGGAAGCGCACTTGCTGCAGATCTGGCTGCTTCCGCGCGAGCGTGGCGGAGCGCCCGGCTACGAGGAGAAGCGCTTCGACGACGCCGACAAGCGCGGGCGGCTGCGTCTCGTCGCCTCGCCCGATGGGCGCGACGGATCGGTGACCGTGCAGTCGGATGCCTCGATCTACGCGGCCCTCGTGGACGGCGAGGAACGCGTCGAATACGCGGTGCCCGCCGGGCGGCGCGTCTATCTGCATGTGGCGCGCGGCGCGCTGGACGTGAACGGCCAGCGCCTCGAAGCCGGCGATGCCGCGATGATCGAGGCCGAGGCGGGGGTCGCTCTCGCGCGGGGCGCAGCGGCCGAAGTGCTGCTGTTCGATCTCGCCTGAGCTTTTGACCGGCGGCGGCCGACAACCGCCCGCGCCATGAAAAAAGCGCCGCGGGGTGCGAATCCCGCGGCGCCTTGTCGTGTGCGCATTATTGCGTGTGTTGCGCGCGCGTACCGATCACTGCTGCGCGGCCGGTGCCGAAGCGCCGTCCTTGTGGTGCTGCTCCCAGCGCTGGCGCATCTGCTCGTGGCGCTGCTCCATCTTCGCGAAGCGCTCCTTGATCGCCGTGCTCACGGTCGTCTTCTGCTGGTCGTTCAGGCCGTTATAGAAGGCGAGCCACGCTTGCGTGGTTTGCTCGCGCAGCTGCTGGTTCTGCTGCTCGACCTGCTCATGCGCCGTGTGCATGGCGTTCAGGTCGAGGATCGGCTGGTTCTTCATCGCATCGAACTGCTGCTTCATCTGTTCATGATTCTTGCGCATGGCCTGGCCGTTCTGCTTCATCGTGTCGAGTGCGGCCTGCCATTGCTTTTCCTGCGCGGCGTTCAGGTTCAGCTTGTCGTGCAGCTTCTTGAAGCCGGGCATGAAGTCGCCGTGCATGCCGGGGCCGCCATGCATGCCCGGACCGCCGTGCATCATGCCGGGGCCGCCCGGAGGCGGCGGGGTCTGGGCGTTGGCGGCGGTGGCGCCAACGGTGAGCGCGAGCGAGGCGGCGGCGATGGCGAGAAGGCGCGAAGTCGTCTTGTACATGGTGATGCTCCTGACAAATCCATGAGGGTTTTATCCGGTCTGGCGCGGCGCTTTCCGGAAGTGGTGGCGCTCGCAACCGGTGTCCCTAGCGTATCGACCCGGCGGACAGGCCGTGTTACGCGGCGGGGCGCCGGGATTACGCAACATTACATGCGCCTTTCGCAGTAACACCTCGTAACCCGGCTGGAAGAGCTGTAAGCAAACGGCCTGTGCGCGCGCGTTACACTTCATCCCATGGCTACTCAAATCCTTGTCGTCGACGACGACCTCGAACTACGCGACCTCCTGCGCGACTATCTCGCGCGCCAGGGCATGGAGGTCTCGGTGCTGCACGACGCCGGCTCGCTGGAGCGTCGGCTCGAGCGCGAGCGCCCGGACCTGATCGTGCTCGACCTGATGATGCCGGGCGTGGACGGCCTGACCGCGCTGCGCAAGCTGCGCGCAGCCGGCGACGACATTCCCGTGATCATGCTCACGGCGCGCGCGGACGACGTGGACCGCATCGTCGGCCTCGAACTCGGCGCGGACGACTACCTCGGCAAGCCGTTCAACCCGCGCGAGCTGCTCGCGCGCGTGCAGGCGGTCCTGCGCCGGCGCCGCACGGTGCCTTCGGCCGCGGCGCCCGAGCAGCGCGAGCCGTACGCGTTCGGCCGCTTCACGCTCGACTTCCAGTCGCGCACGCTGCAGCAGGAAGGCAAGCCCATCATGTTGTCGGGCAGCGAGTTCGCGCTGCTGAAAATATTCGTGAATTACCCCATGCGTACGCTGACGCGCGAGCGCCTGCTGGAATTGCTGCACGGCCCCGAGTATGACGGCACCGACCGCGGCATCGACGTGCAGGTGTGGCGTCTGCGGCGCATTCTCGAGAGCGATCCGTCCACCCCGCGCTTCATTCAGACCGTACGCGGGCGCGGCTACGTGTTCGTTCCCGACGGAGAGCAGGGCAACCATGCGCCGGCCAGTTGATTCGCTGTTCGGGCGCCTCGCGGTCATCTTCATCGGCGTTCTGCTGGTGTCGCACGTTGCCTGGTTCACGCTCATGCGCGTCGAACACAATCAGATGCAAACGCGCTACGCCGTCGAGGAAGCGAGCTTCCTCGTCGACGCGGTGCGCCAGCACGTCGAGCGCGAGCCTGACCAGCCGCTGCCTTCGCGCGTGCAACTCGTCGATCCGGCGAGTCCCGCCGTGCCGCCGGTCACCGAACGCATGCCCGAGGCGCTGCGCCGTTTCATCGACGACGTGCGCGAGCGCATGCCGGCCGGCACCGACGTACGCGTCGGGTCGCCTGGCGGGCCGCCCACGCTTTGGGTGCGCGGGCCGCAGGACGCCCGCTGGATCGTGCTGCCGGGCCAGCCGCTGCGCATCATGCGGCCGCTCGACAAGTTTCTGCCCTGGGTCATCACCATTTTCGCCACCGCCGTCATCGCCGCGCTCGTGGGCGCGTGGATGCTGCAGCAGCCGCTGAGTGCGCTCGCACAGGCCGTGGGACGCTTTGGCCGCGGCGAGCCCGTGCCGCCCGTGCCCGAGCGCGGGCCGCGCGAGCTGCGCCAGCTCACGCTGGGCTTTAACCAGATGGTCAAGGAAGTCGAGCGCACGGAGAAAGACCGCGCCGTCATGCTGGCGGGCGTTGCGCACGATCTCAAGACGCCGCTTGCCCGGCTGCGCCTGCGCGCTGAAATGATGGACGAGCAAAAGGTGCGCGACGGCGTCGTGCGCGACGTCGAGTCGATGGCACACATCGTCGACCAGTTCCTCGTGTTTGCGCACGACGGCGCCGATCGCAGCGAGCCCGTCGAGGTCGACGACCAGTGCGAGCGCATCGCGCGCAACCACCGCACGGCGAGCGGCGAGGCGATTGCGATCGAAACGCATCTGCGCGCGGGTCCGGAGTTTCGTCTGCCCGCGGCCACGCTCGAGCGCGTGGTTTCGAACCTGCTCGACAACGCGCATGCGTATGGCGCACCGCCCGTCGTGATCGAGAGCGAGCGCGGCCCGACGGGTTTTTCGCTCACCGTGCGCGACCACGGCAAGGGCATTGCCGACCAGGATCTGACGCAGGCGAGCCGGCCGTTCGTGCGCCTCGATCCTGCGCGCGGCGGCAACGGCCACAGCGGCCTCGGCCTCGCGATCGTCGAGCGGCTCGTGCGCCGCGCGGGCGGCGAACTCTCGATCGGCAACGGCGAGAGCGGCGGCCTCGCGGTGCGCATGACGTTTGCGTTCGACGTGGTGGAGCGCACCGTGTCCGAGGCGGCGCAGATCTGGTAATTCGCGTTTGAATGGCCGGATGGGCGGACCGGACCTTCGTCCCGAAGGCGCCGCGTCAGCGACGCCATGTCCAGCCAGACGAGGTTGGGCGCAGTTCTCAGGCCGTGAAGAGCGTGTCGAGCGCGGCGGCGGCCTCATTGTCCACCGTGTTGTAGGTCACGGTGTCGGCCTCGAAGATGTAGTGCGTGGTGTACTTGCCGAGGCGGGCAAGAATCTCTTCCTGAATCAGCTCGGGCGTGGCGTCGAGTTTCAGGTACCACGCGGTCGATGACAGGCGCGTCTGGAACGCGCCGTACTCGACCATCAACTGGTCGAACGCGAGTGCATCCTGATCGCGGCAGACAATGACCAGATTTCCCTTCATGCATGCCTCCAGATTTGTGCGGAACACCGAAGTGGCGCGGTTTGACTCATGCGCGCGGTATGGACTGGCGCGCGCCGTTTATCCCATGATACCGCGCCTCGCCGGTTGAGCCGGGCGAGCCCCGCAGCCCGGTACGGGCATCCCTCGTGTGACGGATCGCAAGCGGGTTGTGCACTCACCAGGTCGGCGCCGCGGCGCGCGGCGGCACGACGCCCTCGGCCGTCATGGCCTCACAGCGGTCGCGCCCGGCCGCCTTCGCCATGTAGAGGGCGAGGTCGGCGCGGCTCATCAGACGCTCGGGCTGATCCTGCGCGGCCGCGAGTTCGGTCACGCCGATGCTCACGCTCACGCTCGCTTCCTCGGGCAGTTCCACGCAAACGCGTTTGCCCACCTGCTCGCGCAGGCGGTCGAGCACGACGAGGCCCGTGGCGAGCGAGGTCGAGGGCAGCAGGATGCCGAACTCCTCGCCGCCCAGGCGCCCGACGGCGTCGTCGGCGCGCAGTTCGGCGCGGCAGGTTTGCACGAAATGCTGGAGCGCGCGGTCACCCGCCGGGTGGCCGAAGCGGTCGTTGATCTGCTTGAAGTAGTCGAGGTCGGCAATCGCCATGCACAGCGGTTTGCCTGCCGCATAGGCCGTGTCGATCTCGCGGCGCAGCAGATCGAGGAAATAGCGCCGCGAAAGTGCGCCGGTCAGGGCGTCGTGGCGCGCCTCCGCGGCGAGCAGGGCGTTCGCCGCTTGCAACTGCCCGGCGAGATCGCGGCTCGCGTGGTGCAGACGCCGCTCGCGTACCCACGACACCGAGATCACCGCCGCGAGCGCCGCGGTGCCCGCGAGCGTGAGGAAAATGAGAAGCCGGTCGCGCCGATGATTCGCGATCAGCTCGGACCACGCATTGACCGGATCCACGAGGTGCGCCGAGAGCCCGGAGTTCAGACCGCCGCGCTGTTCGTAGAGGGCAGGCGCGCGTTGGCCCGGCAACTCGACCATTTGCGCGGCGTCGGCTCGCGGGATCCACGGTGCCTCGTTCAACGCGGCCTGCGACGCCGGGCGCAGATCGAGCGGCGCGAAGCGTTCGCGCAGATAGGTGCTCACGCGGTCCACCGCGTTCATTTCGGCGACGTGCGAGCTCGGCAGGGCGCGTCCTTCGAGTGCACTGTCATGGGCCATGATGATGACCCCATTGTTGTCCGCGACGAAGGTGTCCGGATGAGCGACCCAGTGGCGCAGCCGCGCGATGCCGACCTTCGCGACCACGGCGCCGACCAGCAAGCCGTCGTCATAGGCGGGCGCGGCGACGAAAATGCCGGGCTCGCCGCTTGTCGTGCCCACGCCGTAGGCTTCGGAGAACGCCCCAAGCAGCGTGTCGTTCAGATACGCGCGCGCACGCATGTCCACGCCGACGTAGGAGATTCTTTCGAGCGCATTGCTCGACGCGATGCAGATGCCATTCGCGTTCACGAGCCAGATCGCATCGAGCCCGGAGAAGCCCTGGGCGTCGTGGAGAAAGCGGTCGATCCCGGCGAGCGCCGGCACGCCTTGCAGCGCTTTGCGCCGCGCCAGTTCCGTCGAATCGCTCGACGCGGCATAATGCGCAGCCCCGGTGAGCGCCTGCTGGACGACGCGGGTTTCGGCCATCGTCGCCGGAATGGCGCGCGACATGGCGAGGTCGCTGGCGACCACTTCGGCCATGTTGTCCACCACCGAGCGCATCACCTGGCGTTGTGCGGCGAGCGCAGTCTCGAACTCCTGGCGGACCATGCGGTCCGCGAGCCAGCCGGCCGCCGCCCAGCAGACGAGCGCGACCACCACGACCCCGAGGGGTCCGGCTGCCTGACGCAAGAGTCTCCTGTTCATCGGCCTTCTGGTTCGTGACGGGTATTGAGGTGTGGTGATTGGCGCCCCCGGGTGTCGGAGCGCCACTGACGGAGCGTGTCGATTTTACCCCTCGAACGGGGCTGGCGAACCCGCTCCCGAAGCGTCTGCGCGGGGTTGCGAGGCGGTGCGAGCGGGCGGCGGCGCGCGCGAGGGGCGCCGATATGCAAGCGACATGCCGTCAGCACGGCGATACGCGGCGATGAGCGGGGGGCAGGGGGCGCAAGCGTGGTCAGAGCGGTTTCGTGCGCGAGGTTCGCGCGAGCGCCAGCATGTGGCGCGCAAGCGACGCCCACTGGCGTTGGCGGCCCGAATGAGGCAGGAGTCGAGGCAAGCGCGGAGGCAGACGCGGCGTCGTCCTGTCATCAAGGCGTCATCGATGCGTCATCACGATGACGTGCGCAGGCCGCTCGCGGCGCGTTCCGGAAGGTCTCCAGAAGGCCGGCGAAAGCGCGCCGAAAGCCCGTCTGGTCGGGCTTTCGCGATGCGCCGGGGTGCGGTTGTGAGTGTCATGAAGGTTGTAGTACTGTCGTGCCGTTTCACTCGGGGCAAGCCCGGCCGCCGGCCGTCAGCTGTAACGACGGCGCGGGCGATGCGTACCGCCGCGGCGCCGTCGCCGTGTCATCAACGCCAACGAAATTCTCTGTCCATGCGCCTTGCCTTTGTCGATCCGCCGTCCCCGCAGCTTGTGCAACGCCAGTCCAGCGGCTCGGACGCTGCGTCGTCCGCTTTTCTGAAACCCGGCGCGGAGGGCGTCTG
>NZ_BBJH01000054.1 GCF_000739775.1 Paraburkholderia heleia NBRC 101817
CGGCCCTTGCACGGTGCGCCTGCTCCGCGCGCGGCGGCCGTGGTGAACGCCCACGCGGCTCCCTGCCAGTCCGCCGGCTCCACGCCCGAAGCCGCGCTCGCCGACGCGCGGCGCCTCGCCGACGCCGGCGCGCTCGACGAGGCCGAACGCCTCGCCGCGCAAGCGGCGCAGGCGCTGGCGCAGAACCCGGACACCTGGTACCTGCTGGGCCTGATCGCCGATGCGCAGGGCCGCGCAGCCGTTGCGCTCGCGCACTATCGCAAGGCCATCTATCTGGAGCCTTCGCACTACGAAGCGCTCACGCATCTGGCGGCGCTGCTCGAAGTACAGGGTGACGCCGAAGGCGCGCGCCGGCTGATGCGCCGTGCGCAGCGCGCGGCGCAGGACACCGGACAGCGCGGCGAACCGGACGCAGGAGGCTCGCATGCCTGAGCGCGGCTTGACGGAGGACCGGGTGCTCGCAGCGCAACCACCCAATCCGTGCTGGAAGACCATCGGCACGCTGGGCGACAACTCGTGCCCGCGGCTCGAGGCGTGCGTGCGCTGCCTGAATTGCCCGGTTTTCGAAGAAGCGGCGGCGCGCATGCTCGATCGTCCCGCGTCGCTTGCGTCATCCGCGCCTGGGCCCGAACGTGCGCCTGACGTTGCCGGCACGCAGACGCGCCACGCAGGCTCGCTCGTGTTTCGCGTGGGCGGCGAGTGGCTCGCGCTGCCCGCTGCCGTGCTGCGCCAGGTGCACGAGGCGCGTGCCATCCACACGCTGCCGCACCGGCGCGGCGCGGCCGTGCTCGGCGTCGTGAACGTACGCGGCGTGCTCACGCTGGCGGTGTCGCTGGCCGCGCTGCTGCGCATCGATGCCGCAGCGGCCGGCGCACCGTCGCGCGCCGCCACGCCGCGTCTGCTCGTGACCGAATGGGCGGGCGCGACGACGGCGTTTCCCGTCGATGCCGTGGAAGGCGTGGCGAGCTTCGGCGCCGACGCGCTCCTGCCTGCGCCGGCTACGCTCGCGCAGTCGGCCGGGCGGCACGTGCGCGGCGTGGCGCACTGGCGCGGGCGTTCGGTGGGCGTGCTCGATGCCGAGGTGCTATTCGATGCGCTTGCAAGGAGTCTGCGATGAGCGACGACGAACTGAGCCGCCGCTCGCTGCTCGACCTCTTCCATGAGGAGGCGGCGGCACAGACGCGGACGCTTTCCGCGGGCCTGCTCGCGCTGGAGTCCGCGCCCGCGGATGCCGCCACGCTCGAAGCCTGCATGCGCGCGACACACTCGCTCAAGGGCGCGGCGCGCATCGTCGGCCTGCCGGAGGCGGTCGCGGTGGCGGGCGCGATGGAGGACTGCTTCGTGGCCGCGCAGCGCGGCGAGCTGCGCATCGACGCGGCGCGCATCGATGCACTGCTCGTCGGCATCGACTTGCTGACCGCGGCAGGCGATGCCACGGCGGCGCCGCTTTCGCACGAGGCAGTCGAGGCGTTCGTCGCGCGCCTGGAGAGCGGGGCGCAGCCCGACGCGGCCGCGAGCCCACCCGGGACCGACGATCTCGCCGCGCTGGCGGCGTCGCTGCGTGTGCCCGAGCCGGAGCGCGAGGCGGCGGCGTCGGACGACGTCGAACCCGCAGCGTTGGCGCAACCCTCGCAACCCCGTTCAGCCGACCCCGAGCGCATGCTGCGCGTGCGCGCCGGCACGCTCGACCGCCTGCTCGGCTTCGCCGGCGAATCGCTGGTGGAGTCGCGCCGCATGCGGCCGTTCGCCGAGGGTCTCTTGCGCACGCGCCGCGCGCAGGGCGGCGTGCTTGCGGCGCTGGGACAGTTTCAGGAACGCCACGGGGATGCGCTCGACGCCGACGCCCGCGCCGCGCTCGCCGATATCCGCAATGCGGTTGCGGCGCTGGATCGTCAGCTATCCGAACGATTCGACGACCTCGATCGCATCGACCGGCGCGGCACGCAGCTCGCGCAGCGTCTCTACGACGAGGCGCTGCAGTGCCGCATGCGGCCGTTCGGCGACGCGGCCTACACCTATCCGCGCGGGGTGCGCGACCTCGCGCGCTCGCTTGGCAAGCGCGTGCGCTTCACGATTGCCGGCGAGTCGACGCAAGTGGACCGCGACATCCTCGAAATGCTCGACGCGCCGCTCGGCCATCTGCTGCGCAACGCGCTCGATCACGGTATCGAGGACCCCGAAACGAGGCGGCGCGCGGGCAAGCCCGAAGAGGCAAGTCTCATGCTCGAAGCACGCCATAGCGCCGGCAAGCTGCTGATCGTCGTGGCCGACGACGGCGCGGGCATCGATCTGGACGCACTGCGCGCGAGCATCGTCGCTCGCGCGCTCGCGCAGCCCCAGGCCGTTGCCGCGATGTCCGACGCCGAACTGTTCGACTTCCTGCTGCTGCCGGGCTTTTCGCTGCGCGACACCGTCACCGACGTGTCGGGGCGCGGCGTGGGCCTCGACGCCGTGCAGAACTTCGCCAAGGCCGTGCGCGGCACGGTGCGCATCGAGAGCGCGGCGGGACAGGGCACGCGCTTCGTGCTGCAGTTGCCGCTCACGCTCTCGGTGGTGCGCAGCCTGATCGTCGAGGTCGCGGGCGAAGCCTATGCGTTTCCGCTCGCGCACGTGCGCCGCGCGCTCAGCGTGCCGCGCGGCACGATCGAGATGCTCGAAGGCCAACAGCACATTGCCTTCGAAGGGCGGCCCGTGGGGCTCGTGACGGCGCGCCAGCTGCTCGGCGCGAGCGCCGAAACGACGACCGCGGAAGACCTGAACGTCGTGCTGGTGGGCAGCGAGGCGGGTCTCTATGGCGTGGCCGTGGACCGTTTCGCGGGCGAGCGCACGCTCGCCGTGCAGCCGCTCGACGCGCGTCTGGGCAGGGTGCGCAACGTCTCGGCGGCGGCGCTGCTCGACGACGGCGAAATCGCGCTGATCGTCGACGTAGAGGACATCGTGACGTCGGTTGGGCGTCTCGTGCGCGAGGGACAGCTCACGGGCGTGGCGCGCGGCGGCGCGCACGACGGGGCGAGCGCGCGCAAGCGCATTCTGATTGTCGAGGACTCCTTGACGGTGCGGGAGCTGGAGCGCAAGCTGCTCGAAAAACGCGGCTACGACGTCACGGTGGCGGTGGACGGCATGGACGGCTGGAGCACCTTGCGCAACGCGCACTTCGACCTCGTCATCACCGACGTCGACATGCCGCGCATGGACGGCATCGAACTCGTCACGATGATCAAGGGCGACGCGATGCATCGCAGCGTGCCGGTGATGATCGTCTCGTACAAGGATCGTGAAGACGACCGGCGGCGCGGGCTCGACGCAGGCGCCGACTACTATCTGACCAAGGGCAGCTTCCACGACGAAGCGCTGCTCGACGCGGTGAACGACCTGATCGGAGAGGCGACGGGATGAAAATCGGTATCGCCAACGACATGCCGCTAGCGGTCGAGGCGCTGCGTCAGGCCATCGCGACGCGGCCGGGCCATCGCGTGCTGTGGGTTGCCGCGAACGGCGAGGACGCCGTGCAGTTCTGCGCGGCGCAGGTGCCCGACGTGATCCTCATGGATCTCGTGATGCCGAAGCTCGACGGCGTGGAGGCCACGCGGCAGATCATGGCGCGCTCGCCGTGCCCCATCCTGATCGTCACGAGCAGCGTGGGTGCGAACGCCTGGCGCGTGTACGAGGCGATGGGCGCGGGCGCGCTCGATGCCGTCGATACCCCCACGCTCGCCGGGCCCGACACGCGCCGCACCATGGGTTTGCTGCTCGCGAAGATCGAGCAGATCGGGCGCGTTTCGGGCGCGCTCGATCTCGCCGCGCGCGCACCGGCATTCACGCCTTGCGGCATGCTGCAAGCGCCGCTCGTCGCGATCGGCGCCTCGGCGGGCGGACCCGGTGCGCTCGCCACCGTGCTCGGCGCGCTGCCCGCCGATTTCGGCGCAAGCATCGTGATCGTGCAGCACGTGGACCAGTCGTTCGCCGCGGGCATGGCCGCCTGGCTCGACGGCCAGACGCCGCTCACGGTGCGCATCGCGCTCGAAGGCGAGCAGCCCCGGCCTGGCTGCGCGCTCCTTGCCGCGACCAACGATCATCTGCGCATGACAGCGGGCGGCAAGCTGGCTTACACTCGCGAGCCGGCCGACACACCCTACCGTCCCTCCGTCGATACGTTCTTTCACAGCCTCGTCGAGTGCTGGACGGGCGAGGCGATCGGCGTGCTGCTCACGGGCATGGGGCGCGACGGCGCCATCGGCCTGAAGGCGATGCGCGCCAGGGGCTGGCACACCATCGCCCAGGACGAGGCGACGAGCGCCGTATACGGCATGCCCAAGGCGGCGGCGGCGCTCTTCGCCGCGCGCGCGATCCTGCCGCTTGGCGCCATCGCCCCCGAGCTCGTGAGCCGGGTGAAACCACCGCATCAACCTGCCGGCTAGCCGCCGGCCATCGTGAGACGCGACCGATATCATGACCGAGAAGCCTACTCCTCCAACCAGCGCAAACGTTGTCGGCCCCACCGGGCTCGACGCGGGTCTCGACCCCGGCAGCGCCGACGACGCTTCGCTCGCCGTTGCGCTGGAGGCCGTGCGCAGCGCGCTTGCGCAAACGCTGCCCGCTGCCGACCTGCCGACGATGGTGCTGCTGGTGGACGACCAGGCGATCGTGGCGGAGGCGGTGCGCCGGGCGCTCGCCAGCGAACGCGAGATCGACTTCCACTATTGCGCGCATCCCGATGAGGCCGTGCGCACCGCCGAACAAGTGCGCCCGACCGTGATCCTGCAGGACCTCGTGATGCCGGGTACCGATGGCCTCACGCTCGTGCGCGGCTACCGCGCGAACGAAGCGACGCGCGACGTGCCGATCATCGTGCTTTCCACCAAGGAAGAACCCGCCATCAAGAGCGCGGCGTTCGCCTCGGGGGCCAACGATTACCTCGTCAAGCTGCCGGACAGCGTCGAGCTGATCGCGCGCGTGAAATACCATTCGCGGTCCTACCTGAACATGCTTCAGCGCGACGAGGCCTATCGTGCGCTGCGCCGCTCGCAGCAGGAACTGCTCCGCGCGAACCTGGAACTGCGCCGCCTCACGCATTCGGATGGCCTGACCGGCCTCTCGAACCGGCGCTATCTGGACGAATTCCTGAGTGCCGAGTGGAAACGGGCGGAGCGCGAACGTACCGAAATCTCGCTGCTGATGATCGACGTGGACTACTTCAAGCCCTATAACGACACCTACGGCCACGTGGCAGGCGACAACGTGCTGCGCTCGGTGGCGACGACGATCCGCCGCGAGATACGTCAGCCGCGCGACCTCGTGGCGCGCTTTGGCGGCGAGGAGTTCGCCGTGGTGCTGCCGGGCACGGGCAGCGCGGGCGCGCGGCTGCTCGCCGAGAAAATGCGCCGCGACGTGGTGGGGCTCGCATTGCCGCACGTGGGCTCGGCGGTGAGCGAGCACCTCACGATCAGCATTGGCGTGGCGACGCTCACGCCCGCGCCGGGGCTCGCGGAAACGGCGCTGATCGAGGAAGCCGACGCCGCGCTCTACCGCGCGAAGCGCGACGGGCGCAATCGCGTGGCGTTTTCCACGCAGGTGTCGGGGCGCGGATAACGCGTCGAGGTTTAACCCGGCGTCCAGACATACATCAGGATTTTCGCGCGGGCGTCGTCTTCCACGAGCACCACGTAGTCGCCGTTATCGCGCTGCGCCGCGCTCATGCCCATATAGATGTCCACCCATCCGCTCGTGTTGCCCACGTCGGCACCGGGCGTCATCGAGCCTGCGAGCTGGCCGCTGCGCGCGTCGTACACGTCGATCTTCTGCGTGTATAGCTCCGCGATGAACACATCGTTGCCGGCCACCGCGATTCCCACCGTCGTCACCTGCGGGTTGCTGCCCGTGTTCCAGGGCAGCGATGCCTGCCACGTGAGCGTGGGCGAAGCGCTCGACCAGTTGTCGTATCGCGCGAGCACGGGTCCGGCTTCCTTCCAGTGCGACGCATCCCACGGAAGGTTCGCGGTGAAGCCGGTGATGTACATCGTGTCGGTTTCGGCCACGTAGACGATCCGCGCGATGCGGTTGAACGGCGCCGGCATCGGGAACATCTTCGACGATGCATAGGTGTACTGTGGATTGCCCTGGGCGTCGAGCCCTTGAACCGGCATCTCGCGAATGCCCGAAAGGGGTGTGGCGAGCCACACGTTGCCGGGCGTGTCCACCCACCAGTACCCGTTGCCGACGCTTGCGCCGGTCGAGGGGTTCGAGGTGATCTCGCTTGCGTCCACATGGCCGTCGCCGTTCGCGTCGCGCCACATCCACTCGCCGTAGGCCGGCTGGCCGGCGGGCCAGTTGCCCGGCATCGGATTCTGGGCGAGCAGGCCCGAGGGAATCGCAACTTCGCCATCGGTTGCGGGCGAGAAGCGGTAGATGTTCAGGTAGTGCGCGTACTGATCGAGCGTATAGAGGAACGTCTGGCCATTGAAGCGGCGCACCATGGGCGAGCCGCGCACGCCGCGCGTGGAGTGGAGTGCGGGATCGTCGGGGTAGGCGAAGCGGTTGAGCGTGAAGCCCGCATAGGTCCATTGCTTGCCGGGCGCCTGGCTGTAGTCGAGCGTGAAGCGCTTCGAGCCGGTGAAGACGTTGGCGGTGTTGGCGGGATCGAAGGCGGCGGCATCGACGAAGGTCAGGCCATCGAGGCGCCAGCCCAGCGTGCGCGTGCCCATCGCGTAACTTTCGAGCACCGCCCCCTGGCCGACGAGCGCGGTGCCGTACGGCCGCGGCCCCTGGCCGTTTTGCGCGACGTACAGGTTGCCCGCCGCGTCGTAGCCAATGCCGGTGATGCCGTTCAAGCGCCAGTCGCCGGGCGTGCCCTCCACGACGTGGAAGATGCCCTGGCGCGTGCCCAGCGTGCCTGCGGCCGCCATCTGGCCGCCCGACGTGCGGGCATAGAGCAGAATCTGCTGCGAGGGGCCGTTGTCGGCAATCGCGAGCTGACCCGAAGGCGCGAAGGCGAGGTCGGCCGGCACGCTGCCCGCGGGCAGCACGGGCGCATCGTTTAGCGCCGTGCCGTCCTTGCGGTAGTGACCGATGCCCGGGCCGTTCGTGTCCCGCATGCCCTGGATCACCCAGAGCGTACCGTCAGCGGCCAGCGCGATGCGGCCCGGCGCGGGCACAGTGAAAGCACGCAGTTGACGCATGGTTTGCGCGTCGTAGACCACGATGCGGTTGTCGGCGGTATCGGAAACGTACAGCTCGGCATCGGTGGCGGCGAGGCCGCGCACGGCGCCGTCGCTGCCGTCCGGCGCGGCGAGCACGCGCAAAAAGCTGTTTTTCGTCGCGTTCGCGCTGTTGCCGATGCCGCTTGCGAAGGGCGCGCCCTGCGCCACGTTCGAGCGCAGCCGCCGCGTCACGCCGAACCACGTCTGGTTGGCGGGCGGATAGTCCGCGCCGACGAGCCCGTTGTTCTGGTTGCCGATCGACATCGCGGCATACACATAGGTGCTGTTCGCCGCGATGGCGTCGCCGCCCGCATTGCCCCAGCCGTGCGTGTTGCCGGCCACGGCGAGCTTGTCGCCGCCGCGGTAGACGCCGATCTCGCTGCCGCTTTCGTCCCAGGGCGCGTTCGCGTAGACGGTGCCGTCCGGCGCGACGGCGATGGCCTGGACGTCTTGCTGCATCCACTTGCCGTCGCCGAAACCGAAGCTGTTGCCGATCCAGGACGTGGTGTAGTTGAGCGTGCCTTGCGCAACGCCGGGTTGAATGGCGAGACCTTGCAGCGCGAATGACAAGGCAATGAGGCGAGCAGCATTTTTCACTTGAATTTCCATCAATCACGAACCTGCCGCAGGGTGCGCGGCAGTTGGGCGTGATGCTCGCATGCACTTTTAAGGAAATAATTCAAATATTATTCAGTGCGGGTAATGTGGCGTTTTTTTATGCGGATGCGATGAACGGGGCGCCCGCAGGGCGCAAAATCGCTCGAGCGCCGCGCAAAAAGAGGAATTTCGCCGCCCGGTGGAATAATCCACGCCCG
The DNA here is from genome assembly GCF_000739775.1 of Paraburkholderia heleia NBRC 101817. GTDB lineage: Bacteria > Pseudomonadota > Gammaproteobacteria > Burkholderiales > Burkholderiaceae > Paraburkholderia > Paraburkholderia heleia. The sequence goes on from NZ_BBJH01000054.1 coordinate 8,012, forward strand.
CCGCGTGTTAGTCCCCGCATCGCCACCCAATCAGCATCGATTCACGACCATGAAGTTTCGCGGGCCGCTCGACGAGCCGCCGGTTTCCGAAGCCGATATCCAGGCCTATAGCGACGGTACGCTCGCCGGCGCGCGGGCGGCGCACGTGCGGCGCTACCTCGCCGGTACGCCCGGCGAATGGCATCGCATCCTGTTCTACCGGCGCCTGAACGCCCAGATCCGCGATGCTTACCCGGCGCCGGCGCCGGCGCCGGCGGCGCAGACGCCCCACACGCGCACCGCCCCAGCCCGAAGCAGACGGGCGTTGCGCTACGCTATCGCGCTCGCTGCCGCGCTGGCGATGGCAGGCGCCGCATTGGCGTGGATCGGCGTGACCGAGCCGTCGCAGCAAGTGTTGAACAATGCCGCGGTGATGGCGCTGATGGAAGCTGAAAACGCGCAGCCCCAGGCGCTGGACGCCGGTGCGGCGCGTGCGCCGTTCGATTTCGGCGCGGCGGGCCTGCATTTTCTCGGCGGCGGCGCAGTGCGGGTTGGCCCGTTCGCGAACGCGCAGCGTTATGTCTACGAGAACGACCAGGGCGAGCGCGTGGTGCTGCTCGCGACTCGCGCCTGGCTGGCCGGCGCGGCGCCGCAGTGGAGCGCCCACCGTGCGGGTCCGCTGCGGCTCCTGATGTGGCGCGAGCACGGCACGCGCTGGGTGCTCGCGGGCAACGCCCAGACGCGCGGCTTGATGCGCGCGGCGGACCTCGCGACGCTCACCACGCAGCCGGCGCGCGAAGGCGAGGGATCGTGAACCTGCCCGACGATGCCGACCGTACAATGACCCTTGCGGCAATCCAGGATGAAACATGGACATCCGTGACGAGCTGATAGAACACGTGCCGCGCCTGCGACGCTATGCGCGCGCGCTGATCAACAACCGCGAGCTCGCCGACGACCTCGTGCAGGACACGCTCGAACGCGCAATCGCCCGCACGGAGTTGTTTCGTGCGGGTACCGACCTGCGCGCCTGGCTTTTCACGATCATGCACAACCTGTTCGTGAACCAGGTGCGCAAGTCGGCGGCGCGCGGGGCGCACGTTTCCGTCGACGACGACAGCGTGCCCGAAACCGACTACGCCGTGCCCGCCACACAGACGGGCGCACTCGAAGTGCGCGATCTGGACTTCGCGCTGCAGCGCCTGCCCGCGGAGCAGCGCGAGGTGGTGCTTCTGGTAGGACTGGAGGAGATGAGTTACGCCGATGTCGCGTTGGCGCTCGACATACCGATCGGCACGGTCATGTCGCGTCTGTCGAGGGGACGTGAGCGCTTGCGGGCGCTCATGGCCGGTTCCGTCCCGCGTGCGAATCTGAAGGTGGTGCGATGAGCGACGAACAAAATCCAGTCACGCAAGACGAGATCCACGCTTACGTGGACGGCACGCTTTCCGAGGCGCGCCGCGCCGACGTGGAACGCGAGCTCGAGCGCAACCCGGAGCTCGCCGCGCGCGCGAGCGACTTCTTCGCGCTCAACAACCTGCTGCACGAACGTTACGACCGCGTGCTCAACGAGCCGCTGCCCGCGCGGCTGCGCATGGCCGACCCTGGGCCCCGGACGCAAACGGTGCGAAACGCGCGCGCGGCGGCGAACTGGCCGCGTTTCGCGGGCCTCGCGGCGGCGCTGGTGCTGGGCGTGGGAATCGGGTGGGGCATGCACTACGGCATGAGCGCCACGGGCGGCCCCGCAGGCGCGGCTGGCGGCGGCGAACTGCGCGCGGTGAGCGCGGACAGTTCCATGCGCTTCGCGCAGCAAGCGGCGCTCGCGCATGTGGTCTACATGCCAACGGTGGCGCGGCCCGACACGATGGACGACAGCGGGGAGCAGGACTTCGTCAGGTGGCTCGCCAACCGGCTCGGCACCAACGTGCGCGCGCCGATGCTTTCGAAGAGCGGCTTCGAGCTTTCGGGCGGACGCCTGTTGCCGGCCGACGACGGCGGCCAGGTCGCCCAGTTCATGTATCACAACGCGCGCGGCGAGCGCGTGACGCTGTGTATCTCGCACCGCAAGACGAGCGCCAGCACGACCGCGTTCAAGCTTTATCAGGATGGGCCTGTGAATGTGTTTTATTGGGTGGATGGCGACTTCGGTTATGCGCTTTCGGGTGGGATCGATCGCAAGGCGCTGCTGCAGCTTGCGCATGATGTTTATGCGCAGCTGACGCCGCGGTGAGGGTTGGTTTTCTGGTTGCCAAAGCGGCCATGTCCGCCAGGAACCGAGAATCAACCCTCGAGCACACGCCGCACGTGGAAGCACTCCACCCAACGCGTGCAGCGCCCGTCACCTGAGCTTCACCGCAACGAAGCTACGCGCATTGTTGCGCTGAATCAGCAGCGACATGCTCTTCGTCGCCTTTGCCTCGAGCGCGACCGCTTCCTCCTGCGATTCGACCAGCGTGTCGTCGAGCGACAGTACGACATCGCCAGCCCGCACGCCCGCGCTTGCAGCGGGTCCCGTCGAGGCTTCCACCATCAAACCGAGCGGCAGTCCGGTCGAGCGCTTTTCCTCGGCGCTCAGCGCGTGTGCAATCAGACCGAGGCGGTCGGCGGCATGGCGCGGGGCCGGTGCTGCCGTTGCGGCGGGCTGCGCGCCCGGGTCCGTCATCACCGTTTTGACGGCGTGCACGTCGGACGATGGCGCCTTGCCCACTGCCTCCGTAACGGCGGGCGCGACTGGCGCATCGGTCTTTTCTGCCGCCTGCGCGGCTGCGGTTGCCTGTGCTGCGGTCGGTCCTGCCGCTCCAACTGCTCCAGCTGCTCCGGCTGCTCCGGCTGCTCCGGCTGCTCCGGCTGCTCCAGCTGCTCCAGTAGCCGCCGCAGGCGCATCCGCCGCCTTTGGATCGAACGCCGTGTTCGAGAAGCCGGCCACCGCGGGCTGGCGGTTGCGGATCACCTTGAGCGAAGCCGGCGTGGCGGGCGGCACGGCAGCGAGCGCGGCGGCGAGCGTCGCGGCCCGGTCGACGGGTTGGGTGCCGACCTGCACGATCACGTCGCCGGTCCGGATGCCCGCTTTGCCGATCGGCGAGGCGGGATCGACGGCGTCGACGAGCGCGCCGCCGGCATGCGGCAAGCCGAGCGCTGCCGCGAGCCCGGGGCTCACGTCTTCGACCTGCATGCCGAAGGCGCGGATGGTGCCGCCATTGCCCGAGTTTGTTGCGCTCGAGGCGTTGGCGCTGGCGGCGGGCGCCGCCTTGCGCGCCTGCAACTGGGCACGGAACTGGTTGGCGGCGTCGATCGGAATCGCGAAGGTCAGGCCCTGGTAGCGGCCGCCGTCCGCGTAAATCTGCACGTCGATGCCGATGACCTCACCCGCGCGATTGAAGATCGGGCCGCCGGAGTTGTCCGGGTTGACCGCCACGTCGGTCTGGAGGAACGGAAACGCCTTGCCGTCGGGCAGTGTGCGCGAGGTCGCGCTGAGGATGCCCGTCGTCACGGTGTTCTGGTAGCTGTCCGGCGACCCGATCGACAGCACCGGTTCGCCGGCGTGGACCTTCGCCTTCTCGGCGAGTTTCACGAACGGCAGATCGTGAGCGTCGATCTGCAGCACGGCAACGTCGCTTTGCGGGTCGACGGCGACGACCTCCGCTTTGAACTCGCGCTTGTCCGTGAGCCGCACGGTCACCTGCTCGGCGTTGTCGACGATGTGCGCCGTGGTGAGCACGACGCCATCGGGGCTGACGATGAATCCGGAGCCCGCGCCCGTCATCACGCGCGGTCCGCCGGCCTCGGCTTCGGACGCCGGCTTCGGCGCGCGCCTGAAGAATGCGAAGAAAGGATCGTCGGTGTCGATGGCCTCCTGCTCGGGCGGCGCGGACGGGTCGTCGGCGCTGCGCGCGATCACGTGCACGACGGCGGGGCCATAGCGCTCGGCGAGCGAGAAGAAGTCGGGTGTGGCCATGGCCGCCGGAGCGGATGCCTCGGCGGTGGTCTTCGGCGAAGCTGCGGCTTTGTCGCCAGCCGCCCTGTCGCTGGCGGCCTTGTCGGCGGCGGCTTTGTTGGCGGGCGGCTTGCTGGCTGGCGGTCTGGTGGCGGCGGGAGGCGGCGTTGCGGCATTCGCCTCGTAACAGAAAGCGCTGGCAAGCGCGAAGGCAAGCGCCGCCGCAGGGCGCGAAGTGCGGGCGAAATTCAGGCGGAGCACAGCACACCTCCCAGTGGTCATCGTGCTGGCGGGCGGCACACGAACGCGGATAGCAAACGAATGCCGACGACCATAGTGTAGTCACGCCACAAGACAATTGGGGGGCAGGGTTTGTCCTGTAGCGCACGTAAATGCGCGTGCAGGCGTCACGGTGCATGCGCGGCGCATCGAAGATGACGCCTTGCAGAGGCTGCGTCTGGCGAGGACGCTCAGGGAAGGCAGGGGCGCCGAAAAGGCGCGCAAGATGCCCCGCTCGTCGCGAGCGGGGCATTCGGCTGTGGCGGGGGCGGCTAGTGGAATCTCGCGATCGCTTTCAGCTACCCGAATACAGGTTGCAGAAGCTCACCGGACCGACACACGTTGTGTGCGGCGCGCCAGCGTCGCTCGTGCCCGGCATGGGCGCGCCCATGCCGCTCGGTTGCTGCTGCTGTTGATGCTGTGCCTTTGCACGCGCGACTTGCTGCGCGAAGACAGGGCTCACGTCTGGATACGAGCTATCGGTCACGAATTGCGAGCCGTTGGCCTGCGCTTCGATCAACTGTTCGCGCACCTGGGCGCGCGTGAGTCCCTGCGCGGATGCGGTGGATACGGCGCCGATGCAGGCCGTCACGACGAGCAAGGCGAAAAGCGGGCGGCGGATGATCATTTCGAACTCCTGAAGAAATAGCATGGTTCGGCGACCGCCTGGAGCACGGTCGCATCAACGGAGACTGCAATGGGTATACCGCCGAAGGTGGGCTGCTATTCCCGTGAAGTTGTCGCAGCGGGATGTTTTTCTACGTGAGCTGCACCTGGAGCCAATGCGGCAGGCCTGCGCCGATCAGGCTGACGCCGACGAGCGCGAGCGCGCCTGCAACGAGAAGAACGAGCGGACTGACCCGCGTTCTGAGCAGCACGCAAAGCGACACGACGGCAATGGCTTTCGCGGGAAGGCCGCCGTTGAGCGACTTGAGCAGTACCCAGCCCGCCGCGAGCATCATGCCGGCCGCGATGGGGCGCAGGCCGCGCTCGAGCGCCAACTGCCACGCGGCGCCCTGATAACGGCCCCAGACATGCGTGACGCCGTAGATGAGGACAGCGGTAGGCAGCAAGAGCGCGGCGGTCGCCACGAGCGCGCCCCAGAAGCCGGCAACCTGCCAGCCGATCAACGTGACGAGCAGCGAGCCCGGACCCGGGGCCATGCGCGAGATCGCGAAGTCGGCGGCGAATTGCGAATGCGTCATCCACGGGTGCACTTCGACGACCTGGCGCTGAATCTCGGCGACGATCGCCTGGCCGCCGCCGATCGTCACGAGCGAAAGTGGCGCGAAAATGGCGGCTAGCTGACCGAGCAGGCGTGAGTTCATCGCGCACCCCGGCGGATCGCCACGTATTCGCAGAGCACGCTCACGGCGCCGCCTGCCACGACCACCCACACGAGCGACAAACGCAGAATGCCGATCGCAAGAAATGTCGCTGCCATGAGCAGCAGCGGCAGCGCCTGCCGCCGCACGCGCCGCGCGGTGACGACGCCCATCGACAGCGACAGTCCCGTGGCCGCCGCGGCGGCGCCAGCGATCAGAATCTGCGTGAGCGGGTGGAAGATGAGCGCGCCAACCACGCTGCCGATCACGACGATCAGGCACGCGGGCGGCACGACGATGCCCGTCACGGCCACGGCGGCGCCACGCCAGCCCAGCAGCCGGTGCCCGATCCAGATCGCCATGTTTTTCACGTTGATGCCGGGCAGCGCCTGCGAGATTGCGAGGCCGTTGAGAAAGTCCTCTTCGCTGATCCAGTTGCGGTCCTGGACGAATTCGCGCAACAGCCAGCCGCTCAAGCCGCCTCCAAAGCTTGTCATGCCGATGCGGCTGAAGATCAGAAAGAGCCCGAACAGCGTGGGGCGCGGCGATGCGTTTGGCGTGGAAGCAGTCACGGGGATGACGGGAAGCGGGTAAATGCCGAACAGTTCGGCCATCGTCTCGTGCGGCCTTTCTTTCCGGTTTCAGCGCGATTGAGCCGATCTTTTACCGGTATTCGAATGGGCATCGCAGCAATGATTCCCGAAATTATAGCGCCGCGGTCCTTGTGACGCCGCGCGGCTGGCGGCGCGATCACGCAGAATTCAGTGCGAGGTCCGGGCCGCTATGATGGTCGGACTGTTGCAGCGGTTCGATCGCTGTATTTGCGCTGTCCGCCGTGTGCCGCCTGGCGTGACGTGAACCAAACGCCCTGTCGCCATTGCTCATGCCCAGGAAAAAGACCAGCGTCTGGCTCAAAGGTCTCGAACTGCTCACCCGCATGAGCGCAACGCGACCGAAGAAAAAGGCCGCGGCACGCAAAGCAGCGCCTGCCAAGGCCGCGCCGGTCGCGCGGCCGGCAGCCAAACCCGCGAGGCGCGCCGGCAAGGCGCACGTGGGCCATGTGCAGCCGGCGGGCACGGCCGGCTGCTGGATCCGCTCCTGGCACTCCGCGCCGCCCAGGGCCGGGCATCTCGTCAACCATCTCGCGTATGCGCTCTATATGCCAGCCGGCGCGGCCGCGGGCACGGACCTGCCGCTCGTGGTCATGCTGCACGGCTGCAAGCAGACGGCGGAGTCGTTCGCCGCGGGCACTCGGGTTTGCCGGCTGGCGGATCGCGCAGGTTTCGCCGTGCTGCTGCCCGAGCAGGCGAAAACGGCGCACGCACAGCGATGCTGGCACTGGCACGGCGATCATGCGCAGTCGGAGGCGCCGGCGGTCACGTCGCTCGTCGATGCCATCGTGCGCGAGCACGGATTCGACCGTGAGCGCGTGTACCTGGCGGGCATCTCGGCGGGGGCGGGTCTCGCGTCCGTGCTCGCCATGCGCTATGCGTGGCGCTTCGCGGCCGTGGCCCTGCACTCGGGACCGGTTTTCGGCGCAGCCAGTTCCACGATGAGCGCGATGAGCGTCATGCGCCACGGCAGCCGCGAAGACGCGGTGCATCTGGTCGATGCCGCGCTCGACGTCGCCGTCCATCCCGGCATGCCGGCCTTCATCGTGCACGGCGAAATCGACGCGGTCGTGGCGAAGCGCAACGCCGCGCAACTCGGCATGCAGTTCGCGCGTGTCAACCGGCTGCTCGACGCGCAGGGCGCATTGCGCGTTGGCGAGATCCGGACCTATAGCCGCGACGCGGTGGCGTACACCGACTATGTCAGGGCGGGCAGGCTTGCCGTGCGGGTGTGTGTCATTCGCGGGCTCGGACATGCATGGAGCGGCGGCGATCCGCGCGAAGCGTTTCATTCGGACCGCGGCCCCGACGCGATGGCGATGATGTGGCAGTTCTTCCGGCGGCAGCGCCGAAGTGCGGCAGGTGAAAGGATGTGACCGGTGCGTGAGCCGTCGTTTGCGCGGCGCACGCTCGCCGGTAGCAGCACGCGGGCATACGCGGCGGAAATCGAAGGAATGCTAATGGTTCCCTGACCTCGCCATTGAGGCGTATGCTTGCCATCAAACGACGGCATTCAACCCCGATGGAGACATGCATGGCGGCACTTCAAATCGACGACGTCCCGGGCGCGATCCGGCAGGCCAAGCGCATGTTGCGCGCGCAACTGCCGAACTATCGCGAAGTGTTCGAGGAGGTCGCGCAGGCCATAGGCGAACAAGCGCGGCACATCGCCCGGCTGCGCGAGGCGGGCGAAGCCGTGATCCCGGAGATCGCGTTTGCCGACATCGCCGCACAGCGCGTGAGCGCCGAGTCGATCGCGCTCGTGAAGGCGCGTGGCGCCTGTGTGATCCGCCGCGTGTTCGCGCCGGAGCAGGCCGCGCGCTGGGACGCCGAAATTGCCGAATACGTGGCGCGCAACGATCTCGACGCGCGCGCCGCCCAACGCGCCGCGCAGCGCAATGCCCTCCCGCCGCAGGCGAGCCGCCCGTTGATTTATGGCGTCTACTGGTCGCGCCCGCAGGTGCAGGCGCGCGAGTCCGACGAACTGACGGCCGCGCGCGTCTTCCTCAACCGGCTGTGGCGCCACGAGAGCGAGGGGCGCGTGCATTTCGATCCTGACGTCGTGCCCGCCTACGCCGACCGTCTGCGGCGCCGCCCGCCCGGAACGGCAGCGCCCGGCCTCGCCGCGCATTGCGACGGCGGCGCGGTCGAGCGCTGGGTCGACGAGAATTTCCGTCAGGTCTATCGCCATGTGTTCTCGGGCGACTGGCGGCGCTACGACCCCTTCGACGGCGCGTACCGCACGCACGCGAGCGAGATTCCCTCGCGCATCGCCTCTTCGATGTTCCGCACCTTCCAGGGCTGGACCGCGCTCACGCCGCAGGGCCCGGGCGACGGCACGCTGCAGATCGTGCCCATCGCCAACGCTATGGCGTACGTCCTCTTGCGCGCGCTGCAGGACGACGTGGCCGAGGACGACCTGTGCGGCGCGCAGCCGGGCCGTGGGCTGCCGATCAGCCCCGAGTGGCACGCGCCGCTGTGCGATGCGCTGATATCGATTCCTCCCATGCAGGCCGGCGACGCCGTGTTCTGGCACTGCGACGTGATTCACTCCGTCGAAGACGAGCACCGCGGCAGCGGCTACAGCAACGTGATGTATATTCCGGCCACACCGGGTTGCGCGAAGAACGACGCGTATTTGCAGCGCCAGTTGCCGAGCTTTCTTGAAGGCCGCAGCCCGCCCGACTTTCCCCCCGAGCATATCGAAGCCGATCTGGCGGATCGGGCGGGCGTGGCCGATCTCACGCCGCTCGGCCGCACGCAGCTCGGCTTGCCAGGCGTTGCTTAACATGCGTACATGACCGGCGTGTGTCGGCGCATCGATTCGTGCGCTTGCCTGTAAAAGCACGCGTATGGCATGCTGTGCGCCGATCAACCGGCCATGACGACCATGGATTTCGCTTCGTCCGTCGCAACGTATGGCGCCGACCTGTCGGGCCTCATTTGCGGTTTTCGCTTCACACCGGGGCAGCCTGGGCAGCCCGTCACGTGCGACGACGTCCTCGAGGCGCTGCGGCATACCCACGAGAGCGGCGAGCCGCAAGCCGCGCGCGACGACACGTTTTACTGGCTGCATTTCAATCTCGCCCATGCCGCGGCGCAACCGTGGATGCGCGCGCATCTCGACCTGCCCGACGCCTTCTTCGAGATGCTCGTGGAAGGTTCGCACTCCACGCGTATCGAACACGTGGACAACGGGCTATTCGCCGTGGTCAACGACGTGATGTTCGATTTCGAACTCACGCCCTCGCAGATCGCGACGCTCTGGTCGTACACGCACGAGCGCATTCTCGTCACGGCGCGCCTGAAACCGCTGCGCTCCATCGACCGTCTGCGTGGTTACGTGCGCAACGGCGAGACGTTCCGCTCGCCAGCCGAACTGCTCATCCACCTGATGCGCGACCAGGCCGACCTCATGGTGGAGATCGTGCGGCGCACGAGTGTCGACGTCGATCGCGCCGAGGACCAGTTTCTCGCCTCGCGCCGCTCGGCGAGCCGCCATGAACTCGCAGCCATGCGGCGCATCCTGGTACGCCTGCAACGCATGCTCGCGCCGGAGCCCGGTTCGATTTTCCGTCTGCTCGCGCGCCCGCCGCGCTGGCTCCAGACACCCGACATTCAGGACCTGCGCGAGGCGACCGAAGAATTCTCGCTCGTGCTGGGCGACATGGCCGGACTCGTTGAGCGCATCAAGCTCTTGCAGGAAGAAATTGCCGCGCGGCTCGAAGAGCAGAACAACCGCACGCTTTTCACGCTCACGCTCGTCACCGTGCTCGCGCTGCCGATCAACATCGTCGCGGGCTTTTTCGGCATGAACGTGGGCGGCATTCCGCTCGCGGAAAACCGCCACGGCTTCTGGCTCATGGTGGTGGTGGTCGCGACCTTCACGGCGCTGCTGGGCTGGTGGGTATTCCGCCGGCGCGGCGACACCTGAGACTTGCGGGGCGCCGCCGGACTGTCCGCGCGCTATATACTAGGCGCTCGGATTTCCTGCTTGAGCGCATGCCATGACCGTCCCCTCGTCGATGCCCGAGGCCGTACCGTCCATCAGCGTTGCCGGCTGCGCCGGGGTGCGTGAGCCCGCCGCCGAACCGGGTGGACCGTTGTGCTCGCACGATCATGCGTTTTCGCTCGCCGCCGGGCACGCTCCTGCAGATTCGCTGATCGACGGGCGGCCCACGCTCGCCACGAACCGCGACCCCGCAGCGCCCGCCGCTGACGAACCGGCACCTCATGCCGAACTCGAAGCGTTGCGCGAGCACGAACGCCTGCTCGCGCATGCGATCGCGGGCAGCGGCACGGGCATCTGGGACCGCGACGTGGTGACGGGCGAGATCCGCTATTCGGCGGGCTGGAAGGCGATACTCGGCTACGCGGAGCACGAGTTGACGAGCCGCATCGAAGACAGCTATTTGCGGCTGCATCCCGACGACCGCGAGTACGTGTTGGCTGCGATGCAGGCACATTTCGAAGGCCGCACGCCCACCTACGAGGTCGAGCATCGCATTCGCTGCAAGGACGGCCGCTACAAGTGGATCTGCAGCCGCGGCAAGGTCATGAGCCGCGACGCGCAGGGGCGCGCGCTGCGCATGATCGGCACGACCACGGATATCACCTCGATGCGCGAGATGGCCGAGCGTTTGCGCGAGAGCGCGGCGCTCATCACGAACCTCACGAACGAAGTGCCGGGCCTCGTGTTCCAGCGCCGCCAGTTGCCCGGCGGCCGCGCGTTCTTCTCCTATGCGAGCGCGGGCATTGCGGAAATCTACGAACTCACGCCCGGGCAGGCCGCGCACGACACGGCGTGCATCGACGCGTTGATTCATCCCGACGATCTCGACGCGTGGCGCGCTTCGTTCGAGCACTCCGCCGCGAATCTCACGCCGTGGCATCTGGAGTTTCGAGTGCTGTTGCCGCAGCAGGGTCTGCGCTGGCGCCAGGGCGATGCGAGGCCGCAGCGGCTCGCCGACGGCACGACGGTCTGGCACGGCTTCATCACGGACGTCACTGAGCGCAAGCGCATCGAAGCCGAGCTGCGGGAATTCGCGAGCACCGACGGCCTCACGCGTCTGGCCAACCGCCGTCATTTCATGGCGCGTGTCGAGTCGCAACTCGCGCATGTGCGGCATGGCGAGGCGGGCGCAGCCGTGATGATGTGCGACCTCGACCACTTCAAGTCGATCAACGACCGTTGGGGTCACGCGATCGGCGACGAGGTGCTGCGCCATTTCGCCGAGATCGTGCGCACGCAGTTGCGCGCGGGCGACATGGCCGGCCGCATCGGCGGCGAGGAGTTTGCGATCCTGCTCGCAGCGGCCGACCTCGAAGGCGCGCAAAGCGTCGCGCGGCGCATTCAGGAACGCTTCGCGCAGCAACCGCTCGGCGTAGAGGGCGATGTGGCGGCGCTGACCGTGAGCATCGGCATCACGCTCATGCATGCCGCCGACATGAACGCCGAAGCCGCGCTCACGCGCAGCGACTTCGCGCTCTACCGCGCGAAAAAGGGCGGCCGCAACCGCATCGAATGCGCATGACGGGCGTTCACGTTAGCTGACGTTGGCGTGCGCCGGGCACCGCGCGCGCCCGCTGCCGGCGCGTTGGTGTATGTTGGCGTCATACCGTAGCCGCCCCCGTGACGGCCCTGGTGCGGAGGACGCCTTGCCCGAAGTCTCGCCCAACCCCGGCGCGGTCCGCTCGCGAGTTTCGCGTTTGCTCGTGCTGCTGGTCGTGGCGCTGATTCCGATCCTGCTGTGCGTGGCGCTCGGCCGTTACGAGGCCGAGCGCTTTGCGCAGCGCGAGGCGACCCTCGCTTCCGCGATTATCGTCGGGCAGGTTGTCTCGATCGTCGAGACGGCGCAGAGCGCGGCGCGTTCGTTCGCGCCGCGTGCGAACGAAGCGTGCGGCACGCTCTCGCCGGACCTCACGCGCAAGGCCGCCGCCGTGCCCTATGTGCGCACGCTCAACATTCTTTACGAGGGCCGCGTCGACTGCTCGTCCGCGTTCTCGCAACAGGCGGTTCCGAATGGCGGCTGGCTCAATGGCGGCGTGCCGGCCGCGCAGGGCGAATGGCTCATGATCGTCGAGGACACGCCGATGGTGCGCAACCGTCCCTCGCTGCTGGTTGGCGTCGCGGGCGAAGCGGGGCGCTCGGTGGTGGCCGTGGTGGACGTGCAGTATCTGCTGGACCTGCTGCATGGGGCGGCGCCGCTCGCCGTGTTTCGCCAGGCCGAACTGAGGGTGGGCGAGGGCACGGTGTTGCGTGAAGCCATGGCGCTCGTCAACGTGCGCGGCGCGCCGTTGCTGGCCGATGTGCAAAAGCGCCTGTCGGGCGCCACGATCGATCTGAAGATCTACGGGCGGCCCGAGCGTATTCTCGAAGCCTGGCGCGGCCTGCTGCTGCGCTATCTGCCGTGGGCGGCTGCCCTCTCCGCGTGGCTCGTCTGGCTCGTGCGCCGTTTGCAGCAAAGCGGGCAGTCGCGCCGCGAACAACTGCTGCGGGCCATTGGTGCGAACGAATTTCATGTCGAATACCAGCCGCTCTACGGCGTCGAGACGGGGCGCTGCGAGGGCGTGGAGGCGTTGCTGCGCTGGGTGCGGCCAGGCACAGGCGCGATCCGTCCGGACGAGTTCATTCAGGTAGCCGAAGAAGAGCAAGTGATCGTGCCGCTCACGCAGCATCTGCTGAAGCTCATCGGTCGCGACGTGGCCACGTGGGACGTCACGCCGGGCTTTCACCTCGGCGTCAACTTCGCGCCCGAGCATCTGTCGGGCGTCCAGCTCGTGAGCGACGTGCAGGCGCTGCGCGCGGCCGTGGCGCCGCACGGCGCGGCGATCACGCTGGAGATCACTGAGCGCACGCTGGTGCGCAATACCGGGCAGGCGCGCAGCAATCTGGTGACTTTGCGGCGCGAGGGCGTGAAGGTCGCCATCGACGATTTTGGCATGGGATATTGTTCGCTCTCGTATCTCGAGAAATTTCCGTTCGATATCCTGAAGATCGATCGAGGCTTCGTGCTGACCATCGATGCGCAAGGCAGCAAGGCAACCGTGCTCGACGCCATTATCGATCTCGCGCATAGCCTTGGCGCGCGGATCGTGGCCGAGGGGGTGGAAACGCAGGTGCAGCGCGACTATCTGTGCGCGCGCGGCGTCACGTATATCCAGGGCTTCTTCTACGCGCAGCCCATGCCGTCGGAGGCGTTCGTGCGCTGGTATCGCGCGAACGGGGCGCACATGTCGCCCGATCCGCGCGCGACGGCTGGCGCGTAGGTCGCTCGCGCAGCGCGCCCGCGTATTCCTGCCGGCGTGATTTGCTTAGCGCGAATCGTCGGTTCTGCGAACGCGCGCGGCCCGGTAGCATCATCGCTTCGATGGCTGCGCCGTGTGGGTGCATGCCCCATGCCAACACGCAAGCGCTGAAGATGACCACGCCGCCCAGACCCTATACCCGCCGATATACCCGCCGACATTTCCTCGCCACGCTCGGCGCGACGCTTGCCGGCGCGGCGCTGCCCGCAACCGCGTTTGCCAGGTATCAGCCCGGCCAGTTCCGCGTCGGCTATCAGAAGGCCGCGAGCACGCTCGTGCTGCTCAAGGCCAACGGCACGCTCGAAACGCGCCTCGCGCCCCTCGGCATCAAGGTGTCGTGGACCGAATTCCCGGCCGGCCCGCAGCTGCTCGAAGGCCTGAACGTGGGCGCGATCGACTTTGGCTATGTGGGCGAAGCCCCGCCCGTGTTTGCGCAGGCCGCGGGCGCGGATTTCGTCTATACGGCATATGAATTGCCCACGCCGCACGCGGAAGGCGTGGTGGTTGCGAAAAATTCGCCAATCCATGACGTGGCAGGACTGAAGGGCAGGAAGATCGGCCTGAATCGCGGCTCGGACGTGCACTGGTTTCTCGTCGCACTGCTGCAAAAGCAGGGCCTTTCCATCGGCGACGTGCAGCCTGTGTTTCTGGCGCCCGCCGACGCGCGCGCGGCGCTGCAAAGCGGCGCCATCGACGCGTGGGCGATCTGGGACCCGTTCCTCGCTGCCGTCGAATCGCAGGACGGCGCACGCCTGCTTGCCGACGCCAGCGGCGTGGCGAGCCATCATCAGTTCTTCCTGAGCCAGCGCGAATTCGCGCAAAACCGCAGGGACGCGCTCGCGATCGCGCTAGACGAACTCGGCAAGACGGGGCAGTGGGTGCGCGCCAACACGGCGGCCGCGGCCGCGAAACTCTCACCGATCCAGGGCCTGGATGCGGCGACGATCCAGACCGGTCTGACGCACTACGCGCATGAATACCGGCCGATCGACGCCGCGGTGATCGCGCAGCAACAGAAGATCGCGGACACGTTTTACGACCTGAAAATCATTCCGCGCCGCGTGGTGACGAAGGACGCCGTGCTCGCATGACCGCCGCGAGCACGGGCGCCTGTGCTCATGCAACGCTTAGTGCGACGACCAGCCCTTGTAGCTGCCTACGTTGTCGCGCGTGACGAGCTGCGGCGTCATTTCGATCATCGGGTTGGCGGGCTTCTTGCCGTTCATGATCTCGTAGCCCACCTGCACGGCTGTCTGCGCCATCTTGTACGGGTCCTGGCTTGCCGAGGCCTGCACGAGCGTGTCGGTCTTGAGCGCCGTTTCGATATCGGGCGCGCCGTCCACCGAGGTGATCACGATGTTGCCGCGATGCAGTTGCTTCGCGGCCAGGTCGCTACCGATGGCCTGCGGGTCGTTGATCGTGAACACGCCGGCGATCTGCGGGAAACGCGTGAGGTAGCCCTGCATCACGTTCATGCCGCCTTCGCGCGAGCCCTTGCCGTCCTGGTCATCCGAGAGGATCTTGATGCCAGGCGACTTCGCGAGCACCTGCTTGCAGCCGTTCACGCGGTCGATCACGGCCGAAACCTGCGGGCCGTTCTGGATGATCACGTTGCCCTTGCCGTTGATCTTCTTCGCGAGATACTCGCACGAAATCTCGCCTGCCTTCACGTTGTCGGTCTGCACGGTGGCGTCGGCGCCCGCGGCGGCCACATCCACGGCCACCACCACGATACCGGCTGCCTGGGCCTTCTTCACTGCGGGCAAGATCGCCTTCGGATCAGTCGCGTTCAGGAGGATCATGTCCACGTGCGCCGAAATGAAGTTGTCGATCTGCGTGAACTGCTTGTTCAGGTCGTAGTCGGCGGAAACGGCCGTGACCTTGGCGCTCGGGTTGATCTGCTTCGCCTTCGCTTGCGCACCCTGCACGATCGTCACGAAGTAGGGATTGCCGAGCGAGCCCACGGTAATGCCGATCGACTTGAGCTGTTTGTCGGCGGCATGCGCGCCTTGCAGTGCGAAACCGAACGTGAGGGCGGCAGCGGCGAGAAGGGCTTTTTTCTTGAACATGAGGTTGTCTCCTGAGGGGGCCTGCTTGGGTCCTGTTTGGGTGCTTTACCGGCGAGCGCAGCAGGACCGCCTGCGCTCGCGCCTGTTTCTGGCTGATGCTGTATGCGGTGCCGCTTACGTGCGGGCCGAGCCGCGCTGGCGGTAGCGGTCGAGCGCCACGGCGCCGACGATCACGAGGCCCTTGATGATGTATTGCCAGATGTCCGAGACGCCGAGCAGCACGAGGCCATTGGTCAGGACGGCGATGATCAGCGCGCCGATCAGCGTGCCGATGATCGAGCCCACGCCGCCCACGAAGCTCGTGCCGCCCAGAATCACCGCGGCGATCGCGTCGAGTTCGTACGACTGGCCCAGTTGCAGGCCGTTGGCCGCGTAGAGGCGGGCCGCCGACATCACCGCGCCGAGGCCGGCGAGCAGGCCCGAGACGGCATAGACGAACATCTCGATGCCCCACACCTTGATGCCCGAGAGGCGCGCCGCTTCCGGGTTGCCGCCCACCGAGTAGATGCGCAGGCCGAGTACGGTACGGCGCAACACGAACCACGAGCCGGCCACCACCACGAGCGCGATGATCACGAGCCAGGGCACGCCGAGCACCGTGCCGTTGCCGATGAACGCGAACGGCAGTTGCGGGTTGAAGATCGTCGTGTCGTGGCCCATGAGGCGCGCAATGCCGCGCACCGCCGTGAGCGAGCCGAGCGTGACGATGAACGGCGGCAGGCGCAGCAGCGAGATGAGCGCACCGTTGATGAGGCCGAAGCCGAGCCCCACCGCGAGCGCCATGGGCACGCCGAGCCAGCCCCAGCCGACGATGTTCGAGCCGATCATGGCGGCCATGGCGGCGGCGGCCAGCACCGAGCCCACCGAAAGGTCGATGCCGCCCGTGAGAATCACGAAGGTCATGCCGGCCGCGAGCACGATGTTGATCGACGCCTGCTGCGTGACGATCGAAAGATTCTCCAGCGTGAAGAAGCCATCGGTGAGCAGACCGAAGCCGATGCACAGCAGCACCAGCACCGGCAGCATGCCGGCGGTGCGGATGAGCGACTTCATGCGCTGGCGATGACCGTCGACCGCGACGCTGCGTGCGGGTTGAGCGCCTTGCGCGGGCTGCGTGGGCGAGGCCGCGACACCGTGCCGGGGAAGAATGCTTTTCATGTCGTACTCCTGAGGGACGTTTCTTGCGTATGCGGTGAAGGTCAAGCGGCTTCGTCGAGCGGGTGCTGCGAGCCGGTGGCGAGTTCGATGATCGCTTCCTGGGTGATGGCTTTGCCGGTGTAGCCGCCAAGCTCGCCGGCGAACACGCCTTCGCGCATGACGAGCACGCGGTCGGCCACGCCGATGATCTCGGGCAGTTCGCTCGAAATCACGATGATGCCTACCCCGGTCCTGGCGAGGTCGTTGATGATGCGGTAGATCTCGGACTTTGCGCCGATATCGACGCCGCGCGTGGGCTCGTCGAGGATCAGCACGCGCGGCTTCGTTTCCAGCAGGCGCGAGAGCAGCACCTTCTGCTGGTTGCCGCCCGAGAGCGCGCCCACGTTCACGCGCGCACTCGGCACGCGAATGGAGAGCGAGCGGATGGCTTCCTTCGCGCGCTCACCGCCGCGGGCGAGATCGAGCACACCCAGGCGCGCGTCGCGCCCGGCCACGGCGATGTTGATGTTGTCGCGTACGCTCATGTCAAGAAAGAGGCCTTGATGCTTGCGGTCTTCGGTCAGATACACGAGGCCCGCGTTGATCGCGTCGCGCGGCGTGTGCACGTTGAGCCGCTTGCCGTCGATGGCGATCTCGCCGCGCACGCGCGGCTCCGCGCCGAAGATGAGGCGCGCAAGCTCGGTGCGGCCCGCGCCCACGAGACCCGCAATGCCGAGCACTTCGCCCGCGTGCAGGTCGAGGCTGCAGCCGCGCACGCGCTTGTCGTCGGCCACATCGCGCACGGTGAGCACGGCCTTGCCCGGATCGTAAGGGGCGTGCGCCTTTTTGTAGAACCCCGAAATATCGCGGCCCACCATCATGCTCACGAGGCTTTCCGCGTTGAGCGCGTCGCGCATGAGCGTGCCGACGTAGCTGCCGTCGCGCAGCACGGAAACGCGGTCCGACAGCTCGTACACCTCGGCCATGCGGTGGCTGATGTAGATGATCGCAAGCCCTTCGTCGCGCAGCTGATTGATGAGCTTGAAAAGGCGCTCCGTTTCGCGCGAGGAGAGCGGCGTGGTGGGTTCGTCCATCACGATGATGCGCGCGTCGCTATGCACGGCGCGCGCGATTTCCACGAGCTGGCGCTCGGCGATGGAAAGCGAGCCGACCAGCGTCGTGGGCCCGAAGTTCGCGCCGAGGCGCTTGAGCACGTCTTCGCAGCCGCGCTCCATGGCGCGCCGGTCGACCGTGCCGAAGCGTCGACCGCCACGGCGCAGTTCGCGGCCTGCATGAATGTTCTCGGCAACGGAGAGATTGGGCGCGAGGCTCAGTTCCTGATAGATCACGGCCACGCCCAGCTCGCGCGACGCATGCGGTCCGTCGATCACGACCGGCTTGCCCTCGATGAGAATCTCGCCGCCGGGGTCGGCCTGGTAGGCGCCGGAGAGGATCTTCATCAAAGTCGACTTGCCCGCGCCGTTCTCGCCCATGAGCGAGTGGACCTCGCCGGGGTAGACAGTGAGGCGCACGTTGTCGAGCGCGCGCACGCCGGGAAAGGTCTTGGTGATGCCCCGCATTTCCAGCAGCGGCGGCGTGGACTCAGAGGGCGACATGGCTCTCCTCCTGCGCTTGTGTGTAAGTTTGTGCGCCGGCGCCCATGAGGATGCCCGCGCGCGGCGAAAAGTTGAAGAACATGGGGAGCGTGGCCGCGCCGAGCGCCCCGGCGTCGGGACCGAAGGTGCCGCGCACCAGGGTGGGCGTGCCGCGCGCCTCCGGCGCCGTGGCCGCGACCGCGAGGCGCAGGCGCTGCATGAGCGTGTCGATCAGGCCCGCGTCCACGTCGGCGTCGAGCACCACTGCCGGCACGTCGAGCACGCAGAACGCCGAGCGCAGCGCGGGGGCGAGCGCGTCGACGCAGTCGTCGAGCCATTCCTGCACGCCGGGGTGGCCGCGCTCGATGCACGCTTCCAGATCGGCGCGGCTGTCGATCGTCTCGCCGCGATACTGCAGATGGCGGCGCAGCGCAATGAGCGACGCGCGCGAAAGCAGGATGTCCCATTGACCGGGCGGCTTGTGCGCCGAGGGCAGGCGGCTCGGCGGCACGGGCATCACAGCGAAATCGCCCGCATTGCCGGTGAGGCCGCGCACGCAGTCTCCGTCAATGGCGATGCCGCCGCCAATTGCCGGGCCGAGAAACAGGTAGAGGAAGTCGTCGCGCTGGCGTCCGCAGCCGTAGAAGAGTTCGGCGATGGCAGCCGCGTTGCCGTCGTTTTCGCTGAACACGGGCAGCGCCGTGGCGCGGGCGAGTTCGCCCGCGAAGTCGACGTCGTTCCATACGCGAAAGGTATCGGCAGGCAGGCCCAGTTCGCGCAGCCAGCTCCCGAGGTTGTACGGCTGCGCCACGCCGATGCCGGCGAGGCGGCTGCGTTCCTCGGTCGTGAGGATGCCTAATAGCTCGGCGATGTCGCGCTGCACGATTTCCTGAGCGACCGAGGGTTGCGGCAGCAGCATGTCGCGCGAGCGGCGCTCGATCATCTGGCCCGCGAAATCCACGAGCACGGTTTCGATGTTGGTCCGGTCGAGCCGCACGCCGATGGCGAACGCGCCGCGCGGCGAGAGGCGCAGGAGCGAGGCGGGCTGGCCGCGCTGGCCGTCGCGGCGGCCGCTCACCTCGATCAGGCCATTGGCCGTGAGCGACGTGATGATGGTGCCCACCGCGGTGCTCGTGAGATTGGCGAGACGCGCGAGATCGGCCTTCGACGCCTCGCCCGCACGACGCAGCGCCTGCAGCAGCAGGCGTTCGTTGTAGCGGCGGACATTGGCGGAATTGCTGCCCTGACCGACATGCGGACTTCTCACGTGTCTCCTCCTGTCGAGCCGCCAGAGTTGTCGCTTTAGCGCTGGCTCCGGTCCTATGCCAAGCTGGTCGAGGGGCTGCCCCTGAAACGGCGTGGCCGACTAAATAAATCAAGTTGATTTATTTAATGCCAGAAATCGGAGGCTGTCAGCCTGGGGAAATCCCGTTAAGGGTAAGGAAGGGGCATGCAGGGGCCCGGCGCGATGCGGGTCCTGATGCAAAAGCTTAGGAGACTTTTGCAGCGATGGGGAAGAAGCGGGGAGCGGGCAGCAGGCGTGCCCGCGCGCTCATGTGGCGCGCGGGCTGCGGGGAGAAAGGAGTGACTGGGGTTACGACCGTGCTTCGCCCGCATCGCGGCAAGCGAACCACCGGCGCGCCGTGCGCTGCGGCTCGGCGCTCTGTGCCACCTCGCGCCACCAGCGCTCCCCACGGTGCGGCTCGGCCAGATCGAGCCGCTCGCCCATGCGGGGCGTGGAGAGCGTCACGCCGCGAGCGAGCGCGAGGCCGGTCACGCGCTCGAACGGGTCCTGCCAGCGATGCATGGCGAGATCGAACGTGCCGTTGTGAATCGGCACGAGCCACTCGCCGCGCAGGTCCACGTGCGCCTGCACGGTTTCATCGGGCTGCATGTGGACGTAGGGCCATTGCGGGTCGTACGCGCCGGTCTCGATGAAGGTCGCGTCGAACGGGCCAAGCCGCTTGCCAATCGCTTGAAAGCCGTCGAAGTAGCCGGTATCGCCGCTGAAGAACACGCGTATTTCGGCGTCGGCGATCACCCACGAGGCCCACAGCGTGCTGTTGCCGTCGAACAGGCTGCGCCCCGAGAAATGCTGCGCGGGGGTGGCCGTGAACTCGACGCCCTCGACATTCGCGCCCTGCCACCAATCGAACTGGCGCACCTTCGCACCGTCGATGCCCCATTCGATCAAGCGGTCGCCCACGCCAAGCGGCGTGAGAAACACGCCCGTCGTGGCGGCGAGCGCGAGCACGGTTTCGCGGTCGAGGTGATCGTAATGGTCGTGCGAGAGGACCACGCCGCGCAACGGCGGCAGGTCGGCAAGCGCGATGGGCGGCGCATGAAAGCGCTTCGGCCCGAGGTTCTGGAACGGCGAGGCGCGCTCGGCGAATACCGGGTCGGTGAGCCAGAAGTGGCCGCGCAGCTTGAAGAGCAGCGTGGAATGGCCGAGCCGGTAGACGCTGCGATCGGGCGCGGCCTCGAGCTGTTCGCGCGTGAGCGCGTGAACGGGCAGCGCGCCCGCGGGCGTGGTGCCGCCCGGCTTATGGAAGATCATGTTCCACATGATCTTCAGCGTCTTGCCAAGCCCCTCGGCCGGGCGCGGACGCACGTTGCGAAAGCGCTCGCCGTCGTGTTGCGGCGAGGTAGACGAGAGCTCGCGGCTGCGTTGTGCGGCGTTCAGGCCCAAGGTACGGCTCAGCGATGCAAAAGGCGAGGTCATGTCGGCGGCTGCCTTTGAGAACAGGAAGTAGACTGCACAGTGTAGTTTATTCTGGAGAAAAGTAAACTGCATGGTGTAAAATTTCGAAATGGATTGCACCCCGCCCACCCCTCAGCGTCTGACCGACCGCAAGCGCGCCGCCATCGTCGCGGCGGCCATCGACGAATTTCTGGCTTTCGGCTTCGACGCCACGAGCATGGACCGTATTGCGGCACGCGCGGGCGTCTCGAAGCGCACGGTCTACAACCATTTCCCGAGCAAGGAGGCGCTGTTCGCGGCGATCCTGTGCCAGCTCTGGGACGCGAGTGCGACCGCCGACGCGCCGGCCTACCGCGCGGGCGAGCCGCTGCGTGCGCAGCTCGTCGAGTTGCTGATGCGCAAGCTGCGGCTCTTGAGCGACGAAGCGTTTTTCAAGCTCGCGCGCGTGGCGATCGCGGCGGGCATCCATTCGCCGGAGCGCGCGCGCGACATGGTGGCCCGCATCGGCGAGCGCGAAGAGGACCTCACGGTCTGGGTGCGCGCTGCCGCCGCCGATGGCCGCCTGAAAACATCCGATCCGGCATTCGCCTCGCAGCAATTGCACGGCATCGTGAAAGCATTCGCCTTCTGGCCGCAGGTCGCGATGGGCCAGCCCCTGCTCGACGAGGCGCAGCAGCGCCAGGTCGCCGAGTCGTCCGCCGATCTTTTCCTCGCACGCTACGCGTGAGCGCCTGACGGCGCGCGCGGCCCCGACGCGCAACGGTTCTTCTGGAATAGACTCGTGCCTTTCAGGATCGCAGGCTTTACTGAGAGGACACGCTCATGCCATTCATGCTGCTCATCGCCGAGCCGCGCGGCCAGCGCGAGGCGCGCGCGCCATCCGAAGGCGAGGCGCTCTACGCGCGCATGGTCGAGTTCGCGGATGAACTCGCCGCCGAGGGCAAGCTGATCGTCGCGCACGCGCTCACCTCCGACTCCGGCGGCGCACGCGTGCAGGTGCGCGAAGGCCGCGCGAGCATCGTCGACGGCCCGTTCGCCGAAGCGAAGGAAATGATCGGCGGCTTTTTCCTCGTCGATTGCGCAACGCGCGACGAGGCGCTCGCCATCGCGCGGCGCTGTCCCGCGGCGCAATGGGCGAGCGTCGAAGTGCGCGAAACCGGTCCCTGTTTCCGCTGAGCGGCGCTTCACCAGGTACTTTCCCCAGGCACGTAAAAATTTCGCTGCCGGTTGTCGATTTCCGTGCGCCCCGCGCGTCGTGTTCATGAGCGCACCCACGGGTGCCGCTTGCTTCGAGTGTCCCCGAACGTCACAGTCAGGAGAAGACAATGCGATTCATGATCATGGTGCGCGCCAACGCGTTGACCGAAGCGGGCGAGCCGCCCGACGACGTGGAAGTGTTCGCCGAGATGGCCCGCTATCACGAGGCGCTGGCGAAGGCCGGCGTGCTGCTCGACGCCTCGGGCCTGCAACCCAGCTCGCGTGGCTTTCGCGTGCATTACACCAACGGCAAGCCCACGATCCTCGACGGTCCGTTCGCCGAGACGAAGGAGCTGATCGCCGGCTATACGCTGATCCAGGTCCGCTCGCGCGACGAAGCGCTCGAATGGGCGCGCCGGTTTCCGTCGCCCTTCGGCAAGCACGCCGAAGGCGAGGTCGAAGTGCGGCAGCTCTATGAACTCGACGAACTTCCGCAGTGCGAAGGCGTCGAGCGTTTTCGCCAGCTGCAGGAACAACATAAGGCATCCTGAGTATTTACTCGATAACCATGAGGCTCCAAACATGCATAAGCACATTTTCGTCAATCTGGGCGTGCGCGACCTGAAGCGCTCGATGGACTTCTTCGGCCAGCTCGGCTTCGCGTTCGACCCCAGATTCACCAACGACCAGGCTGCCTGCATGGTGCTGGGCGAGAACATGTACGCCATGCTGCTCACCACGGATTTCATGCGCGGCTTCACCGACAAGGCGCTCGTGGACGCTCGCGAAAGCACCGAGGTGCTGACCTGTCTCTCGTGCGTGTCGCGCGAGGAAGTGGACGCTCTCGTCGACAAGGCGCTCGCGGCGGGCGGCACGTCCAGGCGCCCGCCGATGGAGTGCGGCACCGACATGTATGGCCGCAGCTTCGAAGACCCCGATGGCCACATCTGGGAACTGATGTACATGTCGCCGGCCGCGATTGAAAAAGGCGCACACGGCTCGTGACGCAAGCGCGCGACCCTCACGACCCAGTCACGGCGACGCGCCGCGCGGTCGAGGCCGTATGGCGCATCGAGTCGGCGAAGGTGATCGCCCACGCCGCGCGCATCGTGCGCGACGTGGGCGTGGCCGAGGAAATCGCGCAGGACGCGTTCGTCGCCGCGCTGGAGCGTTGGCCGGCGAGCGGCATTCCCGAGAACCCCGGAGCCTGGCTCATGACCGCCGCGAAACATCGCGCGCTCGACCGGCTGCGTCGCGCGGCCTCGCATGCGCGCGCGCACGAGGCGATGGGCGCGGATCTCGAAGCGCTCGAAGCGCACTTCGCGCCCGACTTCGTGGAGGCGCTCGACGCCGCGCGCGAGGACGAGATCGGCGACGATTTGCTGCGGCTCGTGTTCGTGGCGTGCCATCCCGTGCTGCCGAAGGAGGGGCGTGCCGCGCTGACGCTGCGTCTGCTGGGCGGCCTCACCACGGCTGAGATCGCGCGTGCGTTCCTCGTGCCCGAGGCAACCGTCGCGCAGCGCATCGTGCGGGCGAGGCGCACGCTCGCGGCCGCGAAAGTTCCATTCGAAGTGCCGCGCCGCGCCGACCTCGAGCCGCGACTTGCTTCGGTGTTCGAAGTGATTTATCTGATCTTCAACGAAGGCTATACCGCCACGGCGGGCCCGGACTGGACACGGCCCGCGCTGTGTGAAGAAGCACTGCGCCTGGGCCGCATACTGGCGGAACTCGTTCCGCGCGAGGGCGAGGCGCACGGCCTCGTTGCGTTGATGGAGCTGCAGGCTTCGCGTCTGCCCGCGCGGGTGGACCGGGCCGGGCGCGCCGTGTTGCTCGCCGACCAGGACCGGAGCCGCTGGGACGCGCTCCTGATCCGGCGCGGGCTTGCCGCGATCGCGCGCGGTGCGGCCTGTGCGGGTGCACCTGGGCCGTACGCGCTGCAGGCGGCGCTGGCGGCTTGCCATGCGCGCGCTCCGAGTGCGGCGGCGACCGACTGGGCGGAGATGGTCTCGATCTACGACGCGCTGCTCACACTCGATGCCTCGCCCGTCGTGCGCCTGAATCGCGCCGTGGCGGTGGGCATGGTGCAGGGGCCGCAAGCGGCGCTTGATCTCGTCGATGCGCTGTGCGCGGAGCCCGCGCTGCGCCACTATCCGTGGCTGCCGGCCGCGCGCGGCGATCTGCTGGAAAAGTTGGCGCGCCATGCCGAAGCCTGCGCGGAATTCGAGCGCGCGGCGGCGCTCACGCACAATGCGCGCGACCGCGAAGTGCTGCTGGCACGGGCACAATCTTGCGCGCCGCACACCTGAGAGCGTCATCGCCGGAAGCGTCACGCCTGCGCTTCTGAAATATCGGGGCACAACGCTTGCTACCTGTGCGCGCGAACCCATTCTCTTGGCGCGGCCCGGCGCGCAGGCTCCCGATGATTTCAAAAGCGACGATTCTGGCGGTTTCGTGCTCGGCCTTGCTGGGCACGGCGTGTGTGCATCTCGGCCCAACGCGCTTGCGCGCCGATCAGGTCGATTATGCAAGAGCGCTCGGCGATGCAAAAAAGCGCGAAATACTCGCGGCCGTGGTCGGGCTGCGTTACGGCGATGCGCCCGCCTTTCTCACGGTGAGTTCGATCATCGCCGCGTATCAATTCGATTCCACAGCGGGCGCGACCGGCAATGTCGGTTCGGGCTCGCAGCCGAATTATGCGCTTGCGACCGGTAGCGTCTCCTGGTCGAATCGCCCGACCTTCACGTTCTCGCCGACCACGGGCGAAGCGTTCGCTAACGCGTATATCCGGCCGCTCGCGCCGGAACTCGTGATGCCGCTCGCCGAAGGCGGCATACCGGTCGATTTGCTGCTGCGTATCAGCGCGCAATCGATCGGCGGGCTGCAGAACGGCAGCGCGCTCGGCGGAGAGGGCAGCGCGGGCTCGGCAGGTTTCTTCCAGTTGTTGCAGACGCTGCGGCGTCTGCAGCTGGCCGGCGAACTGAACGTGGAGTCGCGTAGCGAGAACGGCATGAACAGCGTGTATCTCGCCCTCGGCGCGACGAACAGCGCGCAGTCGCCGCAAGTTTCGGCGGACCTCGCGCGCGTGCGCGAACTGCTCCATCTCGCGGCGGACACGCGCACCTACGAGATCGTCTACGGACCCTCGGCGCAGGGCGGCAATCGCATTCCCATGGTGACGCGCTCGGTGCTCGGCATTCTCACGAATATCGGCGCGCAGGTCCAGGTGCCGGACGCCCAGGTGCACAGCGGCGCGACGAAACCGACGGTCGGGCTGATTGGTGGCGAAACGCGGCCGATCATCATCGTGCACCAGGGGCCGAGGGCGCCCGCGGACGCCTATGTCGCAATCGACTACGACGGCACGGCGTACTGGGTCGAACGTGCCGACTTCGACTCGAAATACGCGTTCACTGTCCTGCAGAACCTCATGGCGCTCGCCGAGGCCGATACGAGCAGCAAGGCGCCGGTCGTGACGATTCCCGCGAACTGACGCACCGGCTCGATGGTCTGCTCGACGCGCCGCGTCCGGGTGCCTTTTGCGCACGCGTATAAACAGCATCGGGATGAATGCCATGGGCATCCATACTGCCGCGCTATTGACGACGCCGTTCCCGAATTTCCAGCTCGCGACACTTGAGTTCGGATCTGCGGATTTGAGGCGCCATCGCGCACGTGCGTCGATGGGATTCCCCACAAATGTTCGGTAGCGCACATTCGGTTTTCGAATATTGATGGCGATTTACGTGGGACACCTTAGATTCGAGGATCGAAGTAAGCGCACTCGAACCTGCGAGGAGTCCCGTGATGAGCAAGAATATTGTGTTGTGTCTCGACGGTACCTGGAACGGTCCCAACTCTCAGGACCGAACGGGCGGTCTGACTCCCACGAACGTGGAAAAGTTGTTTGAAAACCTGAAGGGCTCGGCGCCGCTCGGACCGAACGACAACGAGCTCGAAATCGCGGCCCCCGAATCCGCAGGCGGGCCCGCGCAGGTCGCCAAATATATTCACGGCGTAGGAAACGGGGACAACCCGCTCGATAAAGTGGCAGGCGGCGCAGTCGGGCTCGGACTCATCGCGCGCATCGTTCGCGGATATACGTACCTGTCGCGGCAGTATCAACCGGGCGACAGGATCTATATCGTCGGATTCAGCCGCGGCGCCTACACGGCGCGCTCGCTCGCGGGGTTCGTGACGAACAAGGGCTTGCTCGACTGGACCGCGATGGGACTCCTGGCGGGGTCCGAATCCAGCTATAGCGCGGGGCTTGCCGCGTGGCACGAATACAAGCAGACGATGCACGCGAGTGCAACCGGTCTCCTGCGTGCACTGGCGGACAGCGTGACTTCGTTTTCCGATTATGTCGAACTCGGGCTACATCCGTCGCCCCCGTTGAAGTTCGTCAGCGATGTGCCTGTCGAGGCGGTTGCCGTGTGGGACACGGTCGGTGCGCTCGGCATACCGGCCATTCGCAACGACGACGGCACACCCGTGCGGCTCGATGCGTTCCAGTTCTGCAACAACGACCTGAGCGCGCACGTCAAGTACGGGTTCCAGGCGCTCGCGGTGGACGAGGAGCGCGTCGACTTCACTCCGACGCTGTGGAATGCCCGCGCCAATGTCGTTCAGGTCCTGTTTCCCGGCGCGCATGCCGATGTGGGCGGCGGCTACGGTCTCGGCGAATCGGGGCTGTCGAATGGTCCGCTTGTCTGGATGGCGAACCGTCTCGCGGCGGCAGGGGTCGTGTTCGAACGCCCGGCGCCGTGGCAGCCGAATGCGTGTGATATCTCGCATCGGCCATGGGCCGGCGCGCTTTTCGCGACCGGCCTGCGCAAATTTCCCGCGGCCCTCGGACTGAGTCAGCACGTAATGCAGCGTCTCGCTGCGAACGCGGTGCCGGTAGAGGGCGGGGCGCCAGGTCTTTATCGGCCCGCCAATCTTTTCACGAGCTATATCAATCTCGATTGGACCGGCCCGGCAGCCAACGTTCAGATCGAGCTATAAACGCTGACGCGGCATGAGGCCCGGTGGGGCGCTGCATGGTTCTCATCGAGCCGTCGGCATCACATGCGCTGAAACACAAGCACTTTCGCTAGCGGCGCACGTCCGCTTTGATCGATAAAGTTCGTCAGGGCTTCCACGCGGATATGATCGTTCGGCGCCGGGCGGATGGTGAGCGCGAGCTGTCGGACGTTGTTCCTGAATTGCGCTGTGACCTCACGCACGCCCGCGCCCGGCTGCGAGTCCATGTTGCTCCCGATTCCTTGCGCTTGCACCTCGCCAAAATCGCAGTTGGTAGGGCGGCACTTGCCCCAAGCATGCACGAACATCGTGGAATCCGCTATGCGAATCTGGATCTTCAGGATTCCCGCCGTCGCGGGATGGATGTTCTGCCAGCTGCCGGCGAAGTAAGTCATGTTGCTGCCGATGTCGCCATGCGTCGAAGAGGCGGAAGCCGGCACGGCGGAAGCGAGCGGCGGGGCGTTTTCAGTCTGTGGGTGCGTTAAGGGAGCATCCGCAACGTCCTTCACCGGCGGCGCGATTTGCGGCGCTGACGCGACCTCCGGCGCCAAAGCCACCGAGGCCACGGCGGGAGGCGTTGCGGGCGCTGGCTTGTGAAAGAGACCTTGCTGGCCAAGAATCGCGATCAGACCGCCAACAGCGGTAATCGCCGTCGCGGAGGCGGTCAATAGTCCGGGCAGCGTGGTCCACCAACCTTGAGGGCTCTTTTCGTCGCTCATGTATCGCCTCCCCAGGGTTCGCCTGCCTGCCCTTAAATTAGAGCAAATTTCACGAAAATCAGTGCGGGTTTTATCGCATGAAAAAGCAGCGGATAGTGTTTGCCAGCCCACAGACGCATCAAGGGAAAATCACATTTATATCGAACTATGCGGGGAATTTTGCGCAATCGGTCGGCGTATTTCGCGCAAGCGTTCTGTTCAAAGCTGGCTCCGATACCGCTAGCGGAGGCTTGTCTTGCCATGGTCACAGTCGCAGGAACACTACCCGGACGTATCGCGCGAACGCCGAATGAGGGGCATCTCAGAGCGCTTTCGCGTGCGTTTTTATTGAGCGCGGTGCTGGTGGGCATCAACATCGCGGGTGGCGTCTTTCTCTGGAAGCTGACCGGCCGGACGTTGGCGCAGATCGAAACGGCCGTCACGCTCGCGGCGTTCGTGACCGTCCTGACTGGCGCACCGCAAATCGCGTTCTTGTGTCTTGGTTGGTACGCGCGCTATCGCGAGTTCGAAAACAGCCTCAAAGGCAAGGCGCTGTCAGCCTATCTGCAGCGCTACTGGTCCAAGCGCCTCATTCATGCGCTGCTCGCCGAGCGCGCAGTCCCGAACATTTCCGATGGCCTGTTCCCCGGCGACGAAAAATGGCGGGAGGCAGCGGACCAGAGGCTCGACCTGTGTGACCGGTTGTTCGCCCGCATTTATCACGAGCAATACGGCTTGCCCGCGTTCGTGCCGCCTTTCGTCATCATGCTCTGTGTGGTCTACGCCGCGGCGGCGCTTGTCGGCTGCAATTACGACTTCGGGCAGAGCGGCATTGCGGCTGAACGAACCGGCGTTTACGGCATCACGCAACAGGTGTTGGTCGCGTCCTTCGGCGGCGCACTGATGTTCGTCGTGAGCGACTCGGTGCTCAGCATTCGCCGTAGGGCATTGAACGTTTCGGATGTGTACTGGTACGCGCTGCGCGTGTTCCTCGCGACTCCGCTTGCCATGGTGATGGGCGGAACTGACGGCACTGGCGCGGCGCTCGTCTTCGCACTGGGCACGTTTCCCGTTGAAGCCTTGCTCAAGATCGTTCGCCGCTTCGGATTTCCTCAACTCACGCCGTTCGAGAAAGCGGAGAACCCGCCCGACAAGCTGCTTTCGCTAACCGGCGTCACCATTCCCATTGTTTCCGTATTTGAATCAGAAGGCATCAATTCCGTCGAGCAGGTCGCATCGGCGGACCCTGTGATTCTTTCCATCCGAACCGGCTTCCCGTTCCGTTTCACGCTCCGGCTCTGTTCCCAGGCGATCGTGCGCCGCCACTTCGGCGAAAGCGCGGCGTCGCTGATTCCCATCGGACTCGCCGACGTCGTGCCGATCTGGCTACTGATGAAGGCTGAGGATGGTGAAACGTCCGCGAACATGCCGAAGGTCGACGACAGCGGGAGCGTGCTCGAAGATGCCGCGAACCGGCTCCTCCCGGACGATCCACCCCAACAGCGCATGGCCGTGGTCAAGATGAAGTTCCGGCAGATCGCCGCGGAAGAATTCACCGTCATGCTCGCAAGAATCACGCCTCTCGATCCCTCTCTCTGAGCGAGATGCAGACGAATGGGTGCGAGACGCGAGCATCGATTTTCGTGCCGCCAGGAATGGCAACCATGTTGAGGAGACCGTCATGATTGCGGGCCCGTTGAAGCAGGGAGACAACAACGATGATGTGAAGACGTTACAGCAAACCTTGACGACACACGGGTTCAGTCCAGGCGCTATCGATGGCCTGTTCGGACAGGGAACGGTGGCAGCGGTCATGGCGTTCCAGAAGAGCGAGGGCCTGCTGCCCGACGGCGTAGCCGGTCCGCGCACGCTCTCGGCGCTCGGTCTGGCCGATTCGACCACGTTGCCGAGCGCCATTCCCGCGGTGAGCGTCCAGATCGTCAGCCAGATTTTCCCCGTTACGCCGATAGGCAACATCAAGTCGAACTTGCCCTCGGTGCTCTCAGCGCTGGTGCAGTCGCACATCTCCGACAAGCCTATGGTCTTGATGGCGCTCGCGACAGTGCGCGCCGAAGTGGAGTGTTTCGAGCCGATTGCCGAGGGGGAGTCGAGATTCAACACTTCACCGTCCGGACACCCCTTCGACCTCTACGACAGTCGCAAGGACCTCGGAAACCGCGGCGCGCCGGATGGCGCCGCCTTCAAGGGCCGTGGATACATTCAGCTGACGGGGCGGCTCAACTACCAGACCTACGGTCCGAAACTCTCTACGCCCATTGACCTCGTGAGCGATCCCGATCGCGCTTCCGATCCCACTGTCGCCGCGGAACTGCTCGCGCTGTTCCTCGCAGACCGCGAACTCGCGATCAAGAAAGCCTTGCTGGCGGGCAACATGGCTATGGCACGGCAACTGGTCAACGGCGGCACGAATGGGCTGGACCGGTTCGAAGATGCCTTCGAGCGCGGTTCCTCGCTGATCCCGGATCTGGCGGCTGACTGACCGGGAGCGGACGGTTGATTCCCGACCCGATAACGACCAGTCAACTGCATCAAGTGATGCAGCGCGTCATGGACCGGGCGGCCTGAGCGAGTTGTCATGCAAAGCGCTTGCGCGCGAACATCGCAAGGTCGATGCGGCTTTCGCCTTGCGTGATCCGCTCGGCGAGCGCCTCGCCAATCGCACTGGCGAACTTGAAACCATGCCCGGAAAAGCCGGTTGCGATGTGCACGTTCGGGCAGGTGGGCACGCGGTCGATGATGAAATGCTCGTCCGGCGTCATGTCGTATTCGCAGACCCGACCCACGCGCAGTTTCCCCGCGCCCGGTAAATAGCGTTGCAGGAAGGCTTGCAGATCGCCGAGATCGCCCGGCCTGGCGCCGAATGGCGCGAGCGGTGCGTCCGCTGCAACAGGCTCGCCGGCGTCGTGGCGGCCCAGCTTCAGGCCGTTGCCGTCGAGATCGGGAAACCCGTAATAGCCGCCCATTTCCGAGGCAACGAAAAAGCCCGGGAAGCGCTCCGGTGCAAAGAGGCCGGGCGCGCTCCCGAACCACGCGAAACTCTTGCGCACGCGCGTGACCGGAATCTCGAGGCCCAGCGGCGCGAGCAGATCGCGAGTCGATTTGCCTGCACACACGATCAGGTCGCGCACGGTGAACTTGTCGTTCGTGTCGGTCCAGACGTTGACGCTTTCCCGCCCGTGACACTCGATGCGCCTGACGCGCGTATTCGTGCCCAGCGTTGCGCCGAGCGAGGTCGCGAGCTGGCGGTAAGCGCCGATCGCGCGCTCGCAATAGAGCACGCCCGCACCGGGTTCGAAGTTCGCGATCTGTTCCGGCCGCAGCCGCCACGCTGGCCAGCGTTTGCCGGCAGCGGCGGCGTCGAGCGTTTCCAGCGGGATGCCGTGGCTGGCGGCGCTCACCAGCACTTCGCGCATGAACGCGTCGTCGGGCGAGCCGATATTGACGACGCCCGTGCGCACGAAGAGGGCGGTTTGCGTTTGCTGCTCGAGGTCTTCCCAAAGCTGCTGCGCGCGCAAGGCGAGCGGCACGTAGGCGGCGCCTTCGCCATAGGCGTGGCGAATGAGGCGCGTAGCCCCGTGATGCGCACCCTGATCATGCGGCGGATCGCCGGCGTCGAGCAGCAGCACCTTGTTGCCGAGGCGGCTCAGATAATAGCCTGCCGCCATGCCCATCGAACCCGCACCGACGATGAGCGTATCGAAATGTCGATTGCCTGCGTTTGTGTCCTGCATGGATTGCCCCGTGTGCGCCGCGGCGCGAACGTGTACGCGCCTCGCCTCGCTGAGCGGGACGCGCGCGTCGTAAAGGGCGTTCATTGTCGGCGCTTCGCTCGCACCTGTCGAGCGCGGTCTGGTGCACGCAGGGTCGGGCCCGAGCGCGCGTTCCGCGTCGCGTTGCGCGCGCGCCGCGGAACACCCGTGCGTATCAGAACAGATGCCGGATGCCGATGCTCGCGCCCACCGTCGAGCCGGAGACTTCGAAGAGCGCGTTGTTGATCGACAAGCCCGTGTCCATGCGCCCGTGGTTATTCACGTAGCCGACCTGGCCATAGAGCGTCGTGCGCTTGGAGAGGAAGAACTGCACGCCGCTCGAAGCCATCAGCGAGTGGTTGCTGCCGTCGTTGCCGTCGCGCGTGTACCAGACGCCCGCGTCGACGTCGAGATAGGGCGCGATCATATAGCTGAGTCCGCCGGAGTAGACGCTGTTGTCGAACGACTGCGCAACCTTGTAAAGCGCATATGAAGCGGAGATCGTGAGTGAGTTCGGGAAGCGGTAGCTCGCGCCGATCGTGCGGCCCACGAACTCCACGGTGCTCGGCACCGGCGTCGAGGCAGCGCTGCCTCCGGCGTTGCCGCTATACAGCGCGCCCGTGATCGTCAAGCCTGCGATGTGGTAGCGCAGGCTCGCCGAATACTGGCGTCCAGCCTGGAAGTTGCCGGCTGCGCCGCCCATGGCGAACATGCCCATTGCCTGGATGCCGGCGATTTCCGGCGACGTGTACGTGAGCGCGTTGCTGTTGAAGAGCCCGGTCACATAGACGTTGTTCACGTAGCTCACGAGGCCGCTGCCGAAGTACGACATGCCGCGCGGGTCCGTCTGGTAGAGCGAGAGGAAGAACGGTGAGTACTGCAGACCAGCCTTGACTGTTCCGTAAGGACTTTCCATGCCGACCCATGCCTGACGCCCGAAGAAGTTGCCGTTGGAATTGTTGAACCGGCCGTTCGCGATGCTAATGCCGCTTTCGAGCGCGAATACCGCGCGCATCCCGCCACCCAGGTCCTCCGCGCCGCGCATGCCGAAGTTCGAGCCGGACATGCCGCTGTCCGTGAAGGAGAACTGGTGACCGGCGTTCTGGCCCGTCTGCGTGTTCAACGTATGGCTCGTGTAGAGGATCGATCCGTCGACGATGCCATACAAGGTGACGCTGCTCTGCGCGCTTGCGACACCCGTTGCGCCCATCAAACCGGCCGCCGCGAGGCAGCGAAGCAGCCATTTCATGTCGAGGTTATCGCGTTGTAACATTTCGTCATCCTTAGCGTTATTTATGGATTGGGATTGGTGTGACAGAGTGCTGCGCACGCTTCAGGCAAAGCCACGGATAAAAGCTTCAGGCAAAAGGGGAGGCGGGTTCCTCGCGGAACCGCACGAAACGCAATGCTGGGAGTGCTACGCGGAGTGCTGCGCGTAGTCCTGTCTGGCGCGGCGGCCGGGGTCTTCTCGCGTGCGCAGGAGCAGCGTGGACGAGCGCGTGATCATCGTGGGCCTGCGGCAAGGCATGGGCCGGACTGAATGCGCGTTCACCGATCGCTTCTCCCCTGATGAGAGGTGTGCAACGTTGACGGAATGCTACGTTCGATGGAGGCTATTTTTGTACGACCGTGCGGAATTTGTCACCCTGGGAGAAACGATCACATTTACGCATCGATTTGATGCATCCGGTGCATGACTTTGCGCGCGAGCGCCTGACTTACCCCGCCGGATTCTCCTCGTCCTGCGGCGGCGCGCTCCCTGCAGGCGCGCCCAGAATGCTGACCTGGAACACGGGCGTGCCTGCGAGCGATTCGAGGCTTGGGTCTTCGGGGTAGGCGAGCAGCAAGGGGAACACGACTGAGCCGCCGATCACGGCGCGGCGGCTGTTGTCGGCGGGGCGCAGGCCCCAAACGTCCTGATAGACGAGCGGCACCGTCTTGCCGCCGCGCTCGGTGTTGCCCAGATAGAGCATGACATGGCCGCCGATATAGATGAGCGTGCGCATCGGAGCGCCATGCTGGACGAGCCAGTCGAGGCGTTGCGCGGGCGTCGATGCCGAAAGATCGGTCATCTCCCCGGCGTTCATTTGCGTGGACGAATGGCGCGGCAGCCACACGCCGAACGCCGCGAAAATGCTCTGCAGTTCGGCCGAACAGTCGTTGTCGAAGTTCGTGTTGCCCCAACCGTAGGGGCGGCCGATCAGCGCCTTCATCAACTGCGCGAGATGGCGCGGCGTGGCTGCGAGCGGCGCGGGCACGATGGCGTTCGAATCGAGCGGGGCCGTGCGGATCTGCGCGCGGCCGTCGATGTCGCGTGCAGGAACGAGCACTTCGCCAGGCGTCGCGCCGGAAGCCGGCAGCAGCGGCAGCAGCGTGCCGGCGGGCGCGTCGAAGCGGAACACGCCGGCGTCGTCGCGCAGCGCGGCAGAGGCCACGGCCACGACGCCGAGCGAGCGGTGCGCCGCCGCGCGCCATGTCGAAACGAAGGTATCGTCGACACTCGCTACGCCGTCGCTGCGCACCCAGCCCTGCACGTCCGGCGTCTGCACATAGCGCCAGGCGCCGTCGGCGGTCGTGCCGAGCACGTAGAGCGGCGTGCCCGGCCGCACGGCGCTCACCTGCAGGTTGTCGAAGGGATAGCCTTCGCCCGCGATGCGATGTGAGTAGAACGACGGGTCGATAGTGGGCAGCTCGCGCACGTACAGCGCGGTCGTGGCAATGGCGCGACGCGTGGCGTCGAAGCCGCTGGTCTGTTCGAACTGGTTGACGTTGGCGTTGCGCTCGATCGCGTCGATCCACGCCTTGGTGTGCGGCCGGAAATTCATGCCGTAGCCAACGCGGCGCGGCGGCTTGCCGGTGTTGTCGAACTCGGCGAGGCGGCGCGTTTGCAGCGCGGCGATATCGCTGCCGCCGTCGCGGTACACGCGCTGCTCGACGAACGCGCGATTCCACGGCGAGGGATCGTTTGGACCCGCACCGAAATAGCGCGCGACGAGCGCATCGAATTGCGCGCGCTGGACTTCGGGCGAAAGGAAAGGCTTGTCGTAATCGGCGCTGGCCGGATCGATCCAGTGATCGACGTTCTGGTCGTAGTGCCCGATCGGGAAGAGCGTGACCGTATCGGGCGGGAGCGCTTGCCCGGCCTGACTTTGCGAGGCTGGGCCGGTTGCACAGCCTGGCAGCACGCACGCAGCGGCTAGCGCCAGGGCGAGAATGCGGGCGCGCGGCGCGCGGACGAAAACGGAAAGGCGCAAGGAAGAATCGAGGGCGGAGCGCATGGGCGAGCGGGCGGTTCGACAACCCGTGGATGATACAGGACGGGCTGTGGTGCAAAGCGATAAGAAGGAAAACCCGCCAGTGCAGGCGAGGCGGGAGGCGGACAACCAAAGTTAATCGCCAGGTTGGCCAGAATTTGGCGAATGTCAAATCAATGCGAACTCAAATGCGCTGCGAATCGTTATGCCCGGAATTGCCAGGCATTTTCGGATTATTCCCATATCGCGCGTCGATGCCTCGCCTGAATATCGCCTGATCGGGCTAAGTGGATAGTCTATCTGGGCTATTTTACCGCCGCAGATTAAGAGGAACGTTACTTGAGTTCACGCGACCCGCTGGTGCGTCCTGGCATCGACGTTCACCAGTTCTATAGCCTCGACATGCCACACGTGGCCGAAGTTGCCAGAGCCGATATTTTTTCCTTCACCGGCCACCGCGCCATAGGCGAACCGGACATGTACACGATCCAGTTCACTCACCCAAACCCCGACCTCTCGCGCTCGGACTTCCTCAACCACATGGCCGCGTTCGTCATCCAGCCGCCGCCTACCCGCTGGAGCGAGCCCGAAGAACCGCGCCGCGTTCAAGGCGTTATTACGGCATTCGCGCAGTTCCCCGGCTCGCCAGATCAAACGACATACGAAGTCACGCTTGAATCGCGCCTGGCACTTCTGCGCAATACGCCGCGGTATCGCCACTTTCTGGAGAAGAAAGACCCCGAAATCATCCAGCAGATTCTGAAGGAACACGAATTCAACCAGATATTCGCGGAGGCCGTATTCGACCTTTATCGCCAGTACCGCAAGCGGCCAATCGTGATGCAGTGGGGCGAAGATGACTTGACCTTCATCCAGCGATTATGCCGTCGAAGCGGTATCTGGTTCGCGTGTGAAGAAGGGAAGCTATGCGGCCGCGTGCGCTTTGGGGATGACTTCTCGAAGTACACGCGAGACCGGGAGCGATTCGAGCGACCGTATCACGAACCAGGCGGATTGCTCACGAGCGGGAGGGAATTCGTGAAGTCGCTTCTTACGCGCAGTGCGACGATGGCGGCGAGTCAGGTCGTGCGCAGTTTCAGCCCTGATGAACCGCTAGGGATGCCAATCGAGGCTGAGCGCGAAAGCGAGCATGTGCGAAGGGGTAAGGACTGGGTTGCCGACCACACGACGTATGGCGAAGCCTACGCATGGGGGATGCCGTATAGCGACGTACAAGCCGCCGAAGAAGAAGTCACGCTACGCCACGAAGCCGCACGCGCGACCCAGGTTACGGTGTTAGCGAAGTGCCATACGCTACGTGGCATTGGCTCGGGGCATAACATGCAGCAGCGCGCCTATATCCGGCAAGGGGACAGCACGACTAATGGCGGGTACGTGCTCGAGGGCATCGAGGGCATCGAGGGTACGGAAAGCCCGGGGAGAGAATTGAGCTACCTTTTCGCGAAGGTTCGATGCTTCGTATGCAAGACAGACGGCTTTATCGCACCATCTGGAAGTCGTCCTAAAGACGATCTTGGGGGGGCAAGCAGACAGCGCTTGAATTCGATATCTGCAAATGCCGGTGCGATCCGCCACCACGCTTGATCGCTTCAGACCGCGACATGACTGCGTGGGTCTAGATGGCAAAGCCCCGGTGAACTCGCGGGCGGGTTCGCCGGGTGCCGATCGAAACTCCGCTTCAGCGGGGCTTTTCCGCTCAAGCATCACACGCGCCTGTTCCTGCATGCCACATCGGCGCGCAATTGATCGCCGAGCGCTGTGTGGCGCAGCACGGCACGCTGCTTCGAATAATCAAACGATCACTGCTCGATCTGCCGGTTCCAGCGCGAATCCCACTGCGCGCGGTGTTCGTTGATCACGTCCCAGTCCACCACCGTCACCTTCTTCACGAGCTGGTCGAGATTGCCCAGGCTCTTTTGCATGTCGGCCGGCATGGTCGCGTTCTGGTTGGTCGGGATCTGCTTGCCGGCCACGGCCGCCTTGCTCTGCGCAGGCGCCGAAAGCAGGAACTGCGCGAGCTTTTGTGCGATCTGCGGATCGGGATTGTTCTTCACCACGCACAGGTCCACGAGCAGCAGCACGGCGCCTTCCTTCGGGTTGGCATAGGCAACGGGCAGGCCCTTGTCCTTCAGGTCGCCCACAGCGGTTGGCGTGAGCGGGAAGATGCCGGCCTCGCCGGTCTGGATCATTTCCGAGAGCTTGGCCGAATTCGGTATGTATTCGACGACGTTCGGCCCCACCGTGCTCGCCCATTTCGTGAAGCCTGGCTCGACA
Organism: Paraburkholderia heleia NBRC 101817; assembly: GCF_000739775.1. Lineage (GTDB taxonomy): Bacteria > Pseudomonadota > Gammaproteobacteria > Burkholderiales > Burkholderiaceae > Paraburkholderia > Paraburkholderia heleia. The sequence continues at coordinate 45,186 of NZ_BBJH01000054.1, forward strand.
TTGCTCTCGCTGCCGCCCATCAGACGGTTGATGGCGAGAAAGCCATGCAGCCCGAAGGTGCTGCTAGAAGCCGACTGGAACACCACCTTGCCCTTGTATTTCGGATTGGCGAAATCGAGCCACGAAGTGGGCGGCGCCCAGCCTTTATCCGCGAACACCTTCGTGTTGTAGCCAATGCCCGTCATGCCGAGCTGCACGCCTGCGCCCACGTCGCCTTTCATGCGCGCAAACGGATAAAGCTCCTTGAGCACCGGAGAATCGTCGAGCTTCTCGCACACGCCCATGCTCACGGCACGCGCCATCACGCCGTCGTCGAGAAAGGCAACATGCATCTGCGGGCTGTTGCGGTTGGCGAGGAGCTTCGCGAGCACGTCGGACGACGTGCCCGGCACGACCACCACCTTTACGTTGTTGGCCTTCTCGAAGTCGGGCAGGACCTGGCTCGTGTAGGCCTTCTCCATCGGACCGCCGTTCATGCCGATGTAGATCGTCTTCGTTTGCGACCAGGCGCCGGGCGAGACGCCCAAGGCAACGAGCGCGGCTAGCGAGACCAGGGGGCGTGTGAGTTTCATCTTGCGGATTCCTTATTTGATTGGGAGAGCGGCATGAACGGAAGACTGCGTGAAGCGGCCGATAGCGAACGCTTCGATGGGCGTGCTCGTCGTGCCTTCGGTGACGAGTTCCGCGAGGACTTCGCCGACGCCGGGCGCCAGCAGGAAGCCGCCGCCGGAAAAGCCGAAAGCGTGCAAGAGGCGCGGCGTGGTGTTGCTGAAACCGATGATGGGGTTGCTGTCCGGTGTTTCGCCTTCCACGCCGCTCCATGTGCGGATGAGCAGTGCATCGCGCAGGCCGGGCAGCAGTTCGCAGGCGTCGCGCATGACAGCGCGCGTGGTCGCGGTGGAGGGCTGCGCGTACTCGCCGTCGCCGTGTCCGCGCCCGCCGCCGATCACGCAGTTGCCGCGCTCGACCTGGCGCGCGTAGACGCCGCCGCCATACACGCCCAGGTTGTGCCGGATAAAGCGCGGCAGTGGCTCGGTGACCCACATGTTCGGGTAGATCGGCTTCATCGGCACAGTTTCGCCGAACGCGCCCGCCACCGTATTGGCCCAGGCGCCCGACGCGTTGATGAGCCAGTCGGCGCTGATGCGCCCGTCGCCCGCGCGCATCTGGAAGCGCCGGCCGTCGAAGCTCAGGTCGCCGAGCGCGGTCTGCTCCTGCACGTGCGCGCCAGCGCGCCGCGCCGCCGCCGCGAAGCCGGGCGAGACGAGACGCGGATTCGCCTGGCCGTCGCTCGCGCATAGCGCCCCGCCAATGGCGGCCTTGCCGAGCCAGGGGTAGCGGCGGCGAAACGCTTCGCCGCTCATGACCCGCGACTCCACGCCGAAATCGCGTGCCATGGCGGACCATGCGTGAAGCGCCTCGAGATCGCTGTCGCGGCGCGCGAGGCGCAAGTGCCCCGAGACGACGAATTCGCCGTCGATGCCGATCAGCTCGGGCAAGCGGCTCCACACACGCCGGGCGCGCACCGCAAGCGGCAGTTGCTCGGCGCTGCGGCCGTGGGTGCGCACGCCGCCGTAGTTCACGCCGCTCGCCTGGGCGCCGCAAAAGCGCCGCTCGAACAAGCCGACGCTCACGCCCTTGCGCGCGAGCGCGAGCGCCGCCGATGCGCCGACGAGCCCGCCGCCCGCAACCACAACCTGGAAGTGGCGCGTGTCACTCATCGTGGGCTTCCTCTTCGACGACCTGCACGCCGTCGTCGAACAGCATCGGTGAAATGGGAATCGGCTTGATGGGCGCCTGGCTGCGCAAACGGCCCACCTCGTGCAGCGGTTTGCCGGTCTCCGCGCTCAGCAGCGCCATGGCGGACTCGCCGCACATGCGTCCCTGACAGCGACCCATGCCGATGCGCGTGAGCGCCTTCAGCCGGTTGACTTCGGTGACGAGGCCGTTGCGTATGCAACTGCGCAGTGTGCCTGCATCGACTTCCTCGCAGCGGCAGACGGTCAGATCATCGGGCCAGCTGGCGGCGCAGTTGGCCGGAGGGGCGAACGCCTGCTCGATGCCCACGCGAAAGCGCGCAATACGCGTGAGGCGCTTTTCGAGCGTTGCCGCGTCAGGCATATCGGCATCGTGCTTTGGTACTTCGATGCCGATGTCTTCGAGCACCGCGTGCGCTGCGCGGCGGCCCGCGAGTTCGGCGGCATCGGCGCCTGCGATACCCGCGCCGTCGCCGGCCAGATAGACGCCCGGCACGGAACTGCGGCCTGCCGCATCGCGCTCGGGCAGCCAGCAGCGGTTGAGGGTGTCGAAGGCGAAGCGGCAGCCCGCGAGATCGGCGAGCTGGGTTTCTGGCCGCAAGCCGTAGCCGAGGCCGACGGCATCGCAAGCGAGAGCGTGCTCCTTTCCATCGCTTGTGTGCCAGCGGACGTATTGCACCGCTTCGTCTCCCTCGATCGCAGCGAGCGAAACGCCATGCTCCATGCGCACGCCATGCGCCTTGAGCCACGCGACGTAATACACGCCCTTGACGAAGGTGCCCGGCTGGTTGAGCAGCTTCGGCGCGGCGGCCGCCTGGCGCGCGAACGGACTCGTGTCGAGCACGGCGGCCACGTGCGCGCCCGCTTTTGCATACTGATAAGCGACGAGGTAAAGCAGCGGCCCGGTGCCGGCGAACACGGTGCGCCGGCCAATTGCGCAGCCCTGCGCCTTCAGCGCGACCTGCGCGCCGCCGAGCGTATACACGCCTGGTAACGTCCAGCCAGGCAATGGCACGATGCGGTCGGTCGCGCCGCTCGCGATGATCAGGCGCGACCAGGGCACGCTTGCTTCGCGGCCCTCGCGCAGAGTATCGAGCCGGCCCGGCTCGCACGACCACGCGAGCGTGTCGGGCCGATAGTCGACCTTCGCGAGCAGCTCGGCCATGGCGCGATGGACCGCGTCGGCTTTCTTCGCCTCGAAGCCGTAGAGTGCGGCTTTCGTGCGCGAGAAGCCCGCATCGGCTGCGGGCTGGCGATAAATCTGGCCGCCCCAGCGCGCGTTTTCGTCGATCACGGTGGGGCGCAGTCCCGCAGCCACGAGCGTTTGCGCGGCGCGAATGCCGGCTGGTCCGGCGCCGACGATCACGATGCGATCGAGCCTGGCCGTGCTCATCGCGCACCTCCGTCATAAGATTCGGTATCCGAAACGGGTTGTGTCAGCACACGCATGCCTTCACGCAGTGTCGTGGAGCAGGCGCGCAGGCGCGTACCGTCTTCGCTGCGCACCCAGCAGTCCTGGCAAGCGCCGATCAGGCAGAAGCCCGCGCGCGGTTTCGTGCTGAACTCGCTGCGGCGCACGTGCTGCTGGTGCATGAGGATCGCGGTGAGCAGCGTATCGCCCGCGAGCGCTTTGAGTTCGACGCCGTCTAAAACGAAGGAAACGCTCGCGCGCGCGGTTTCGGCAATGCGGACGAACTGGGCAACGGGAAGCGGCGTGACGGTGCTCATGGGAGGTCGGTGGTGCGGCAACAGGAATCGAAAGAGGCGGGCGGCGTTCAATGCTGCCCGATCAGAATGCGGTTGAGTCCATACACGCGGTCGAGCAGGAACATCGCGCCTGCCGTGATGAAAATAACGAGCGCGGAAACGGAAGCCATCATCGGGTCGATCGACTCGGTCGCATACATGTACATGCGCACGGGCAGCGTGACGGTTTGCGGCGAGGTCACGAAGATCGACATCGTCAGTTCATCGAAGCTGTTGATGAACGCGAGCAGCCAGCCGCCCGTGATGCCGGGCACGATCATCGGCAGCGTGACGCGGCGGAAGGTGGTCCACGCGCTCGCGCCGAGCGACGCGGCTGCATGCTCGATGCTGCGGTCGAGGCCGCTTACTGAGGCGAGCACGAGCCGCATGACGAACGGTGTGATGATGATCATGTGCGCAAGGATCAGCCATGCGAACGAGCCAGTCGCGCCGATCAGCGCGAAGAAGCGCAGCAGCGCGATGCCCAGCACGAGCCCCGGAATCACGAGCGGCGAAAGCAGCAGCGCGTTGAGAAAGCCGCGGCCCGGAAAGCGCGCACGGCCGATTGCGAGTCCCGCCGGCAATGCAATGACGAGCGAGAGCGTGGCCGAGGCGAACGCGAGCTTGAGACTGTTGAGGAATGCGGTAATGAAGTCCGGATAGTCGAGAATCGCGCGGAACCAGCGCAGCGAGAGGGCGTGCGTCGGGAGCGTCAAGGTTTCGTCGGGCGTGAAGGCCACGAGTATGACGATGACGAGCGGCGCGAGCACGAACAGAATGACGAAGCTATGGAACGTGAGGGCGAGCGGTCCGTTTTTGTGCATGATGGTGTGTCCTGGATGCCTGTTCACATGGATAACGGGCCTAGCCCATGCTGCGCGCGTAGCGCCGTTCGAGCACGCGGTAGTAGGTAAGCATCACCACGAGATTGGCGACGAGCAGGACCACGGCGATGGTCGCGCCGAGCGGCCAGTTCATTGAACTCAGGAACTGGTCGTACACCGCGGTGGCCGCCACCTTCAGGCGCCTGCCGCCCAGCAGGCCCGGAATCGCAAAGGCGCTCGCCGACAGGCCGAACACCATGAGGCTGCCGGAGAGAATGCCCGGCATGAGTTGCGGCAGCACGATGCGGCGCATGGTGGTGAAGGGCGAGGCCATGAGCGACAGCGCGGCGTTTTCCGTCTGCGGATCGAGCCTTTGCAGTGCGGTCCACACCGGAATCACCATGAACGGCAGCATCACATGCACGAGCGCGATGACGATGGCGAAGGTCGTGTATTCGAGCTTGAAGGGTCCCATGCCGAACAGGCCGAAGAACTGGTTCACGAGGCCGTTCATGTTGAGCAGCATGCTCCAGCCGAACGCGCGCACCACCACGGAAACCAGCAGCGGCGCGAGGATCACGAGCAGGAACAGCGAGCGCCACGGGTCGCGCATGCGCGAGAGGATGTACGCCTCGGGCGTGCCGATCACGACGCACAGCAGCGTGGTGAGGGCGGCAATGCCGAAGGTGCGCAGGAAGATCGTGTGAAAGTACGACGAGCCCAGCACTTCTACGTAGTTATGCAGATCGAATGCGGCAATGGGGCCGCTCATCGGATCGAAGCGGTAGAACGTGAGCGCGACGGTCATGGCGAGCGGCACGAGCACGAGCGCGGCGAACAGCAGGAGCGCGGGTCCGCTCATGAGCCAGAGCGGCATGTAAGCCTGCCAGCCGGCGCGCAGGGTGGCGCGCGCGGCCGGCTGCGAAGCGCGGAGCGTGCTAGACATGGGCGCCCTCCTGATGGATGAAGCGGATGGCGTCGCTATGCCAGTCGATGCCCACGTGGTCGCCTTCGGCAAGCGGCTCCTTGCCCTCGTTCTGGCAGCACACGAGCATTTCGCCCGCGCGGCTGTCGAGCCGGTAGAGCCACTGGCTGCCGAGGAAGAAGCGGCTCGTCACGCGCCCGGCGAGGCGGCCCGAGCCGCTTGCGCACAGCTTGAGCTTTTCGGGGCGGATGCACAGCGTGATCGCGTCGCCCACCCCCACCGTGCGGCTGCGCTCGGGCAGTTGCGCCGTCGAGCCCGTTTCCGCGAGATCGTGGCCGAGGTCCACGCGGATCGTGTCGCCCTCGCGCGCGACGACGCGGCCCGCGAGCATGTTGGCCTTGCCGATGAACTGCGAGACGAAGTCGTTCTCGGGCCGCTCATACGCGCGATAAGGGGTGTCGACCTGGGTGATGCGGCCGCTTTCCATCACGACCACGCGGTCGCTGATCGACAGCGCTTCGGACTGGTCGTGCGTGACCATCAGCGTGGTCGTGCCGATCTTGCGCTGGATGGCGCGCAGTTCGAACTGCATGTCTTCGCGCAGCTTGGCGTCGAGATTGGACATCGGCTCGTCGAGCAGCAGCACGGGCGGTGCGATCACAATGGCGCGCGCAATCGCCACGCGCTGGCGCTGGCCGCCCGAAAGCTCGCGCGGAAAGCGCTGCGCGTAAGCGTCGAGGCGCACGAGCGCGAGTGCTTCGCGAATGCGATCCCGGCGCTCGGCTTTGTCCACGCTGCGCATTTCGAGGCCGAAGCTCACGTTTTGCTCCACGCTCATGTGCGGAAAGAGCGCATAGCTCTGGAACACGATGCCGAGGCCGCGCTTGTTCGGCGGCGTATGCGTGATGTCGCGCCCATCGAGCGTGATGCGCCCGCGCGTGGTTTCGACGAAGCCGGCGATCATCTGCAGCGTCGTGGTTTTTCCACAGCCCGAGGGGCCGAGCAGTGAGACGAACTCGCCTTTTTCCACCGACAAACTGACGCCCGCGACCGCCTGCAGATCGCCAAACGATTTCGATACATCGGTCAGGGTGAGGAACGACATGGTGTGGCCTTCCAGTGCTTGGGTTGCGCCGGCACCCGCTAAGCGAATTGCAGTGCGGGGCGTTGAAGCCGACTGTAGCTAGCCAAATTTTTGGTCGTCAATTTAAAATTCCATCATACGATAGGAATCTGTCTTATATTCCGTTTAACGGAATATGCGACTGGCCTAGCTTATGGATTATTTCACCCGGCGAACCTCGGGAAATCCCTGAGCAGGCTAGCGACAGGGTAATGCGGTGTGGCAGTTCGATCTTTCGATCAGTGTGCCAATTCGTACGAGCTCTCGGCGGGTATTCCGCTGAATGGAATGAATCGAGGTTGATATGACGTCAGTGGAAGAGAAAAGTGGAACGCCGGCCGACGACGCACGCAGCGCTGGCGTGTTGCAGCGCGCATTCGCGGTGATCCGCGCGCTGGGGGCAAGTCAGGCGGAAGGCAGCCGCGTGACGGCACTCGCCAAGGCCGTGGGGTTGACCCAGGCCACCGTGCATCGGTTGCTGCAGGGGCTGATCGCCGAAGGCGTGGTCGAGCAGGACGAAGGCACGCGGCGCTATCGGCTGAGCGTGGATTTTTTTGCGCTCGCGGCGCAGGCGGGCAATCCCAGCGGCATGCGCACGCTATGCCGGCCCGCATTGCTGCGGCTGTGCGCAAGCCTTGGCGACACCATTTTCCTGCTCGTGAAGAGCAGCTTCGACGCGGTTTGCCTCGACATGTGCGAAGGTCCGTTTCCGATCCGCTCGTTCACGGGCGATATTGGCGGGCGCGTAGCGCTGGGCGTGGGTCAGGGCAGTCTTGCCATTCTCGCGTTCCAGCCCGAGGCCGAGCGCGAAGAGATCATTCGTTTCAACGTGCCGCGTTTGCGCAGCTACGGCGTGCTGGACGAGGTGTATTTGCGCACGGAAATCGAGCGTGTGCGCAAGCTCGGCTACGCGGGGCGCAATACCGGCGTGCTCGAAGGCATGGCGGGCGTGGCCGTGCCGATTCTGGACCACAACGGCTGCGCCGTGGGCGCGCTGAGCGTAGGTACGCTGGCTGCGCGTCTCACGGAGGACCGGTTGCCGACGATCGTCGAACTGCTCAAGCGGCAGGCCGGAATCATCGGGCCGCAAACGAACCCGTTCGATGTGGCGGTGCGCCGCCCCATGCACGGGTTCACGCGGGCCATGACGACACAACCACTGGCTTGAACGATGATGAGCGGGGTTGATCAGGTTGAATGGATTCCTAACTAAACGCCTGATCGCGAATCGTTCGCGTTAGATAATCAGTATGCAAATGTGCGGCAGGTCCGTGCATTGCTGCATTGCAAAATCGAGCAGTATGATCGGAAAAAAACGACCAGGGAGATAACCTATCCGCATGCGTCTTGGTTTTGGCGTAAACGGGCAGGTTGCTGTTCGTAGACTGGAGTCGATGTACGAATGGCAGTTCGCCGCCGCGGAACTACGCAATCCATCGCAGCGCGAGCAGGTGATCCCGGAAACGAAAACAGAAGCGCTCGAAGCGCCATTTTGTGTGTAGCGTCGCAGGACCCGGGAGGGACAAAGGCAACCCGCCGCGTGAAATGTGCATATTGAGTACATGCCGTTGCCCCGTCGACGAGAAGTCATTTAGGAGCATGGGTGCTGGGGGAGGTGGAGCGCATGTGGGACCCCGCGGCGCTTGCAGTCAGAATATACCGGTGATCGATGACGACCATAAACGACCGGACGTTGCCCGTTATCGAGGCACCGGCTGCTACGCCGGTGCCGGTACGCGCAGCGCCTTCGATCTTTCATGAGCGCTGGTGGCTCGACATCGCCACGCAAGGCGACTGGAAGCTTGCGGTGGTGAAGCAGAACGACGAGGTCATTGGCGAGATGCCGTACGCGATGCAGCGCACGCGACTGTGGCGTGTCTCGCACCTGCCGCCGCTCACGCGCACGCTCGGGCCGGTCATCAAATCCGTGACGGGCAGCGAGGCTCGCCAACTGCATCATGAACTCGACATCACCGGAAAACTGATCGAGCAGTTGCCCGACTGCGACAGCTTTTTCCAGGTGCTCGACCCGCGCATCGACGACGCGCTTGCGTTCGCACTGCACGGCTTCACGGTGTCGGCGCGCTACACGTTCCGCATTGACTGGAACACCACGGCCGACGAGGCATGGAAGCGTTTGAACAGCAAGACGCGCAACGTGATCCGCAGTGCCTCACGCGAATTGACCATCGTGCCGGACATCACGCCCGACGAGTTCATCGCGTTCTACGACGCGAATCTTGCGGCGCGTTCGCGTACCAATGCTTACGGGGATGCGGTCATGCGCGACCTCGTCAACGCGTTCGTCGAGCGCAAGGCGGGGATGTTGCTCGGTGCCTATGGGCAAGGCGGGAAGCTCGTGGCGGCGGTGGGCCTCGTTTGGGACCATCAGGCGATGTATTACCTGCTTTCGTCGCGCGCGCAGGACGCGCACAGCGGCTCGATCAGCCTGCTGCTGTGGACCGGCATTGGCCGCGCGCTGGAGCGCAAGCTCACCTTCGACTTCGACGGTTTTTCGAGCCCATCGACATTCAGCTTCCTCAACGGATTCGGCGCGACGCTCACGCAGCGGCTGGGCGTCGAGCGCCACGGCACGGTTTATTTGCTGATGCGTACGCTCAAGCGGAAGTTTGCGCCCGGGCGCGTGTTCGCCCCCAATCTCTGAGCGGCGGGGCGTCGTGTAGTGCGCTATAGAGCTAAAGGGAGCGCTACACGAGTTCGTGCCGTGCGGGGTCGCTAGTACGGCGGGTTGTGACCTCGGCAAGCTCCAGCGCGCTCGAGGCGAAGAGCAAGGGCGTCCAGCGCCGGATCGTGCTTTGCGCGCCGGCGGCGAGGCGCTCGCGCAGCGCGGGCTTGCCGCCCAGCTCGCCGATGCGCTGCGCGAGCGTCGAGACGTCGCGCGGTTCGACCACGAAACCGTTCACGCCGTCGATCACCACTTCGCCAGCCACGCCGCATGTGCGCGTGACGATGGCAGGGCACCCGGCCGCGAAGGCTTCGTTCACGCACAGGCCCCATTGATCGAATTCGCTCGCCAGCACGACGAATTCCGCGAGCGCGTAGAGATTCGGCATGTCCTGGTTGGCGAGCGAATTGAGTATCGTCACATGCGGCATCAGGCCGAGCGACGCGATACGCGCGCGCAGTTGCCCTTCGAGCGGACCCTGACCCACCAGAACGAGGCCGATATTTTCGTTGTACACGCCGGATTTACGATAGGCGTCGATCAGCACGTCGACGTTTTTGCGCGCAACGAAGCGGCTCACGCACAACACGTAGCGCTGCGGCAGGCCGAAGCGGGATCGCACGGCCTCGGGGTTATCGCTCGCGGCCTGCGCGAGATCCGAGAAATAGTCTACGTCGATCACGTCGAAACCGATGCGGGATCGTTCCTTCGGTATGCCAAGCGATTGCGCGTAGCGGCGATGCTTCTCGCCCGCGACGAGCGCGCCGTCGAAGCGGCTCACGATGAAACGCTTGAGCCGCTCTTTGGTGCGCTGGCGCAGTCCGTCGTCGGCCTTCGAGTCCGACATATAGATGAGTTTGAAGCGCCGCGTGAGATGTCTGAGGAAACAGAGCACTGCCGAATAGCCAGTGTTGTAGCCGAGCGTGATGACCACGTCGGGCTCGAAGTTGCGCACCTTCGCAATGAGGCGTGCGGTGTCGCGCGCGCTGAGGCCGTCGCTGTCGGCACCGTTCTCCACCAGCGTTTCCGCCATGCGCGGCCGGTTCGCGAAGAATGCGGCGCGGCGTTCCTGAGGGAAGCCGTAGACGCCCGAGCGGGCAAAGACCTCGAGCAGTGCCACCTGGTGGCCGCGACTGGAGGCCGCGCTGACGAGAGCCTCGTAGCGAGGGACGTGATAGTCGCCCAGGTTGCCGATGACGAAGAGGATACGCATGGACAATGACGGCTCACGGTGGCGCTTGGTTGAGCAGGCGGCGCACGCCGGGTGCCTGGCCTGCATGAAAACCCGGACAGTCGTCCGGACCTGCCGGGCAGCGTTGGCCGCGCCGCATCGCTCGCACATTCGCGGCGGGGACCCGCAGTCACGCCGTTTGCTGCATCGTAACCCGATTGTGAGGTGTTTTTACGCAATGTCGGCGATCAGCGAAAACTTGTCCGATATGGCGGAAGCGATGCCAACGCACCGGGCGATTCCTCTGAGGTATGCGCGAGCGATATGCACCCGATGGCACACGAATTGCTTAGCTTTGGCCGATTGACACGACTTTCGGGGGCAAGAGGGCGGGTTATGCCAGACTTGTGGCCGATTGTCATGCCAATGGACATCAATTGGCGCGCTGCGATGAAAACTGTCATATCAATTTGTCATACTGGGGGTTTGGCATGTTTCAATACTTCGGAAGAAGGGAAAGCGCTTAAGGTCAGCATCGGATTTTCAGCTTAATATCCTAGGGTTCACCCGCGGCGCTTAGTCCTTCAATTCGATAACAAACGTGCGAACCGGTATGCCGATCGAATGTTTTGCGTAATGCGTTTCGAGGCATTTGCGCGGCGCTGGGCGCCGACGAGACAAGCCACCGGGCGCACGCGATAGCAAACCGGGTTTCACCACACTGCGTGGACAAACGAGGAATATGAAAACGCTGTTTCTGCAGGCCCCGTCGTATGACGGTTTCGACGGTGGCGCGGGCTCGCGCTACCAGGCAAAGCGCGAGATCCGCTCGTTCTGGTATCCCACCTGGCTCGCGCAG
>NZ_BBJH01000053.1 GCF_000739775.1 Paraburkholderia heleia NBRC 101817
CGTACAAGGAGCCATTCATGGACGCTGATATTCCCGAGACGATGCTTGCGTGGCGGGTGCCGCGCTTCGGCGGCGTGGAGTCGCTGCGCCAGGAGAGCGTGAACGTGCCCGAGCCCGCGCATGGAGAGGTGCTGATCGAAGTACAGGCCGCGGCGCTCAATCCCGTCGATCTCAAGACATTGGAGGGCCGCTATCCGCTCATTACGCAAGGCGATCTGCCCTATACGCTCGGCCGTGACGTGGCCGGTGTGGTGGTGCGCAGAGGCGAAGGCGCGCAGGCCTGGCCGCAGGGCGCGCGCGTGTGCGCGTTCGTGGGCCAGGGGCCCGGTGCGCTCGCCGATTACGTGGTGGCCGACGCAACTGCGCTCGCGGGCGCGCCCGCAACGTGCGCCGTGGACGCAGCGGCCGCCATTCCGCTTGCGGCACTCACGGCGTGGCAGGGCCTGTTCGATCACGGCAAGCTGCAAGGCGGCGAGGGCGTGCTGATTCAAGGTGCGAGCGGCGGCGTGGGGCGCTTTGCCGTGCAGTTCGCGCGCCATTGCGGCGCGCGCGTCATCGCCACGGCTTCTGCGGGCGAACGCGACGCGCTGCTGGCGCTCGGCGCGAGCGAGGTCATCGACTATCATGCGCAGCGTTTCGAGGAGGAAGCGGGCGAGGTGGATCTCGTCTTCGACCTCGTCGGCGGCGAAACGCAGGAGCGCTCCTGGGCGGTCGTCAAGCACGGCGGGGCGCTCGTCTCGACCTTGGGCGAACCTTCGCAGGCGCAAGCCGGCCGCCATGGCGCGCGCGCCACGCGCTACACCGCGCGCCCGGACGGTGCTCAGCTCGCGCATATCGTCGATCTCGTCGAGAAAGGCGCGGTGAAGGCCGAAGTGGTCGATCGTATCGGTTTCGATGACACGCCCAAGGGGTTCGAGCGCCTCGCCGGCGCGCATCTGCACGGCAAGCTCGTGGTGATGCGCCAGTGGCACGACGCGCTTTGAGCTTTCACGCTGCGTGGATGCGGCAGCAGGCGGGGAAGGCGCTGCGCCCGCGTTTCACGCCTTACGCGTAATTGATGCAACTACGCGCGCGGCCTCTGCCATGCGAAAAAAACGCGATGCTGAGGGCCGCGCCCCTTTGCTCGCCGACCTTTCGGGAATCCGAAGTGCTTGCGCGGGTCGATGGCGCCATCGCCCATGACCCGCACACGCCTCATCGAAGATTACGCATTGCTTGCCGATGGCCGCAGCGCGGCGCTGCTCGCTCGCGAAGGCTCGATCGACTGGCTTTGCTGGCCGCGTTTCGACAGCGAACCGTGCTTTGCCGCGTTGCTCGGCGGTGACGAAGAGGGCCACTGGCGGCTTGCGCCGGCGGATCCGGCGTGCCGCGCGAGCCGCGGTTACCAGCGCGATACGCTCGTGATCGAAACCGCGTGGGAGAGCGAGCGCGGCAGCGCGCGCGTGATCGACTTCATGGCGGCCGATAGCACCGAGGCGTGCATCGTGCGCATGGTCGAAGGCACGCGAGGCAGTGTGGATATGCACATGATCATGCAGCCGCGCCGCGCCGATGGACCTGCTGTGCGCGCCGCCGCGATAGATACAAACGGCGCAGCGACACTGCACGCCGCAGGTGGCCCGCTGACGCTGCGCGCGGATGTGCCGTTGCGCGTTCACGCGCAGGCGCTCGAAGCCGCGTTCACCGTGCGCGAGGGCGAACGTTTCGCGCTCACGCTATGCCACGGCGAATCCGCGGGTGGGGCTGGCGAATCTTGTTCTTTTCGGGCCTTGCCAGTTCACTTCTCGGCCTGCTTGTATTCACACGCCTTCAGGAGTCGCCCTTGTGGCTTGCGCTCGCGACTCAGCATCGCGCGGACCCCACGAAACAGGAGAAGAAGGTGAGCGCGCTACGTGGCGGGTTCGCAGGCGTCACTTTCGGGAGCGTGTTGCTGGCCCTTACCGGTGGTGGTCTCTCGTATTTGACTTCCGGTTACCTGCCGACATTCCTGAAGATCGTCAATCGTATGCCGCATACCACGCTGGGCTTGATCCTGAGCGTGTCGGCCGTCTGCGTGAGCCTTACATCGGTGTTTTCGGGTGCGCTCACGGATCGAATTGGCCGGCGTCGCGCAATGGTGATCTATGGTTTGCTTTCGCTTGTATCGATTCCAGTGTTGTACATGGGGCTGAGCAACGCACAGGGAATCGGTCCCATCGCCGTTTTTACGGTTGCACTCAGCTCGATTGGCACGTTCTGCTATGCACCGCTCGTGGTTGTGATCAACGAGCGCTTCCCGACCGAAATCCGATCGAGTGGCACAGCGATCTCTTGGAACCTCGGCTTCGCCGCCGGTGGCTCAATGCCGACTCTTGTCTCGCTGCTGACGGCTGAAGTTGACGTTCTGCCGAAGACGCTGGCTATCATTAGCGCTCTCGTCAGCGCGGTCTATCTGGTCGTCGTGCTGCTTATGCCGAGGACGCCAGGAACGATGGACGGATCGTACCCGCCGGCAGGATAGAGCATCTTCAGTGCATCAGGGTATCGTAGAACTCGATGATCGTGTCACCGGCTCAGCATCGTAACGATGCGATCAGAGCCGTACGTATTGTTATCCTGCAAAAGAAGCCAGTCGCGGCACCAAGACTCAGCGCACGTTCATACAACAGTGTTAGAAGACCCGTCACAACGAGCAACAAAACCGAAACGCGAACGGCCGACGTCGGAAGCGACACGTTGGTGGGTTTACGCGTAACCTTTGACTGGGCAGGTGCCTTGTCGACGCGCTTGCCGACATCCGATTGTGCCACAGGTGCGTTAATCATGAGCATCTCTGATGTGCGCGAATCGTGCGCATGGTTTGCCATATTTCTCGACTCTCGGGCATAGGGTCAACGTGACTTCTCTGTCATCTCGGGGCACGCGACCCGGATGCATCGTACGCGCGCGGGAATGGCTATCGCGCGGTCGCAAGCATGACGCGAATGATCATTCAATTTAACATAAATTAAATTATCGATCTTTTGGGGTCATATCATTTATGCACCGGTGCATAAATGATTTCCAATTGCGTCATGTAAATTGATCAATGTTTGTTCGAAGATCGGTGATCAGACCGTAATATGACCCTACTATTTATCTCGCTGCGCTTAATGCTTCACCTCCCAGCCATTGCTCGTCAGGCGCATGGCACTCGACGCGGTGTCGTCGGATCCGCTGCCTTGGACAAGGTGATCGAGCTTGGGATATGCACGGCGAATAGCGGGCTGCTTCGCCCAGTCCGGAAGGCCCTCTATCACGTAGTTGAAATAGGCCGTCGTTTCCCCCATTGCCGGCGCGTCCCATTTGACTACGTGTGTAACGTGCACATGGCCATAGCAGAAAGTACCCGTTCGGGCGCCCGATGAAGCTGTTCCGCTTGAGCCCGGCGCGTCGGTGAAAGCGGTTGAGCCCGCCTCGGTCAAATCGTAGGTGCGCGCCACCGCCCCGTCACTGGAGGGGGGATTCGGAACGTCGTGGGACATCACGAGGCCCGCCGACTTCAACGCTTCGAGGGCACCGATAGACGTCAGATGCGGATCGTTGTCGATCGCGGCAGCGCCTTTGATGGTGACGCGGTTCACCTGATACGGGAAATGCCAAACGTTAAGGCAGATGCCCGGAGCGGGAGCAAAGTAGGCGTTCAGCGCATCAGTCAGATTCGCCTCGCTCAGGTCCTGCTTGTTGGCGCAACCGGCAACGAGGATTGCAAGTGCAGAGACTGCTACGGCGGCTAATGCGGTTTGGCCTTGTCGCATACGAATATGTGGCTGTCGTTTGGCGAGCAATAATAAGACAAAAACTGGGGCTCGCGAGGAAGCAGAGCCTGATGAACTGCGGAAGATTGGTCATCGGTCGGCTGATGAGCTAAGATACCTGTATATATATACAGTGTTGGGGCCGAAATGGGGCACGCAATTCAGGCAGAGGCAATCCATCCGGATCTGTGGCGAGCGTCCCAACTGGGCTCGGCGCAAGGTCGAACCGTTGCCAGCGGACACGCCGAACTGGATGCCGAACTACCCGGTCGGGGGTGGCCCACCGGCGCTTTGTCAGAGGTACTCGTTCCGCAGCCGGGTTGCGGAGAACTGCGCCTGTTGAAACCGGCGCTGGAGTCCGTAGCGCGCCGGCCGGTCTTTGTCCTGCAGCCACCACATCGACTGCAGCCCGCCGCGCTGGCGTGGTGGGGCTTGAGCGTTGAAAACGTGAGTGTGTTGAAGGCACCTGCGACTGCAGACTGTCTTTGGGCGGCCGAGCAGATCCTACGCTCAGGGACAGCCGGCGCCCTGCTTTTCTGGCAGCAGCAGGTACGCCCCGAGGCGCTGCGCCGTCTGCACCTCGCCGCCCAATCGTCGGAGACGCTGTTTTTTCTGTTTCGACCCACGGCCGCAGCGAGTGCGACGTCTCCCGCGCCGTTGCGGATATCGCTTGAAGCGGTTCCCGATGGACTGAACGTCTCATTCGTAAAGCGCCGGGGCCCACATCGCGATAAGCCGGTGTTCGTGTCGCTTCACCCTTCCCCTGTTCTTCTAAACCGTCATGCACCACTGGATCGGCGTTCATCTGCCACGCCTCCCCATCGAGAGCTTTTGCCCGACTTGGTACACGCCGGTGTCGAGTGAAGGGTTTGTTGTTCTGGAAAAGGGGCGGGTGCTCGATGCCGATGCAGCAGCGCGGGGGCATGGTGTAGTTGACGGGATGCGCAGAGGTGGTGTGTTGACGCTTGCGCCGAGCGCCGAGCTTCGGGAGCGCGACCCGATTCGGGAGCAACATACCGTAGAAGGAGTATCGTTCGCACTCCTGCAATTTACGCCGAACGTCGTTGTTGGGGAGGAAAACGTGGTTCTGGCTGATGTAACCGCAAGTCTGCGACTCTTTGGCGGTCTACGCGCGCTACGTTCCAGCATTCGTCGTGTAGTTGCTGAATTTGGAGTGACGTGCACCGCCTCTATGGCACCGACGGCTGAGGCTGCATGGCTGTTGGCGCGCGCCGGCGGTGGTCTTGCCCTCACTCAGCGCTCTCTGTCGCGCGCACTGACGCGCGTGCCACTAAGTGCGCTTCCGCCTGCGCGACGTTTCGTTGACTGGTTCGATGGCCTGGGATGCGCAACGATCACCGACGTGATGCGATTGCCGCGTGCCGGTTTGAAAAAAAGGTGCGGCACTGCCCTCCTCGACGCGCTCGACCGAGCGACAGGCGACGCCCCCGAAGTCCACGAATGGCTTACGATGCCCCCCGCCTTCGACGCGCGTGTCGAGCTGCCAGACCGAATCGAGCACGTCGAAGCCGCCTTGTTTGCTGCGCGTAGGCTAACGCTCCAGATGACCGGCTGGCTTGCCGCGCGCCAACTAGCTGTTGCGCGCTTCGTTGTGTCACTCGAGCATGAACGAGGCCGCGCTGCCATCGCCCCGACGGAAGTAGAAGTCGCACTCGGCGAGCCGACATGGCACGAAGAACACCTTGTGCGGTTGCTGAAAGAGCGGTTGTCGCGGATCGACCTCGCTGCCCCGGTCATAGCACTGCGCCTTGAAGCGAAAGACGTGCGCGTTGCGGAGGCGCCGAGCGAATCTCTTTTTCCCGAGCCTGGTGGAACGCCACAGGACCTTGCTCGCCTGATGGAACTGCTCACGGCACGGCTTGGCGCTGAGAATGTGTTGAGACCGGCGCCAGTTGCCGACTTCCGACCGGAAGTGGCCGCGCGGTGGGTGCCGGTCGGCAGTGATGCAAAAACATCGCGCGTGGACTTGCCGCGCGATCTCCCCCGGCCTGCATGGCTGCTTGACACGCCTATCCAGCTAATCATGCGCGGACATCGTCCGTTCTATGGCGCGCCGTTGCGCACGGTGTCGCCAGGCGAGCGGATCGAGTGTGGTTGGCAGGACGGCCAGATCGTGACGCGCGACTACTTCGTTGCAGAGGCCAATCACGTGCACTACTGGGTCTTTCGCGAACGCGTTGGCAGCCGCGACGAACGCGAGCCGCGCTGGTTTCTGCAAGGACTGTTTGGCTAGGACGGGAACAGGACGCGGCCAATGACGACTTCCGGCTTCGGCGCACTGCCGGCCTACGCGGAACTACAGTGTGTATCGAACTTCTCATTCCTCCACGGAGCAT
Organism: Paraburkholderia heleia NBRC 101817; assembly: GCF_000739775.1. GTDB lineage: Bacteria > Pseudomonadota > Gammaproteobacteria > Burkholderiales > Burkholderiaceae > Paraburkholderia > Paraburkholderia heleia. The sequence continues at coordinate 6,134 of NZ_BBJH01000053.1, forward strand.
CCCATGCGGATGACATTGCCGCGCGCGCGGCGCAACTGGGCTATGCAGCAATCGCCGTCACGGATGAGTGCTCGCTGGCCGGGGTCGTGCGCGCGCACGTCGAAGCGAAAACCGCAGGTATCCCGTTCATCGTGGGGTCCGAGTTTGCGCTGACAAATGCCGACGGCTCGCACGCCTTGCGCTTTACTGCCCTGGCCATGACGCGGGAGGGCTACGGCAATCTCAGCGAGTTGATCACGCTCGCGCGCATGCGCGCGGACAAGGGTGGCTACCGGCTCGCCACACGCGACCTGGATCACCCGGAAGCTTCTCACGGACACCTGAAGGGACTGCCGGACTGCATGGCGATCCTCATCCCGGAGTACCCGTCGAATGAGACGCGCCTTGATGCGCAACTCGAATGGTTCGCAGCGACGTTCGGTGAACGCGCGCGAATTGCGCTCACGCTTCACGCCCGCGCGATGGACGACCTGCATCGCGGCGCGATCGAGCGGGCTGCAGCGCACCATGCCGTACCCGTGGTAGCCACCGGCGCGCCGGTCATGCATGTCCGCTCGCGCAAACCGCTTCAGGACGTGTTGACTGCCATCCGTCTCCGACGGCCGGTTGCCGAGTGCGGCTATGACCTCGCGCCCAACGCCGAACAGCATCTGCGTTCGAGATTACGTCTGGCCAATCTCTATCCGGCACGTGCTCTCGCCGAGACGGTCGAGATCGCACGTCGCTGCACGTTCTCTCTCGATGAGCTCCGCTACGAATATCCTGACGAACTTGTGCCCGAAGGCTTCACGCCCGAGGCCTACCTGCGCCAGGAAACCTACATTGGCGCGCACCGGCGCTGGCCAGCGGGCATTCCGCACAAGGTACAGGCGCAGATCGAGCACGAACTCGCGCTCATCGCGGACCTGAGGTACGAGCCTTACTTTCTGACGGTCTACGACATCGTGCGCTTCGCACGCAACGAGGGGATCCTCTGCCAGGGACGCGGCTCGGCAGCAAATTCTGCCGTTTGCTACTGCCTGGGCGTCACAGAGGTGGACCCGGCACGCTCGTCGATGCTGTTCGAGCGCTTCATCAGCAAGGAGCGCGGCGAGCCGCCAGACATTGACGTCGACTTCGAGCACCAGAGGCGCGAGGAAGTGGTTCAATACATCTATCGCAAGTACGGGCGCGAGCGCGCTGCGTTGACGGCTGCCGTCACAACCTATCGTCCGCGGAGTGCGCTGCGTGAGGCGGGCAAGGCGCTCGGCGTTGACCTGGCCATCGTCGATCGGGTTGCGAAGGCCCATCACTGGTTCGACTCGAAGGAAGACCTGCTCAGCCGCTTTGAGGAAGCGGGCCTCGACCCACAGGCGCCACTCATTGTGCAGTGGGCTGAATTCGCCACTCTGCTGCTTGGCTTTCCGCGTCACCTCTCACAGCACAGCGGCGGGTTCGTCATCAGCCGGGGGAAGCTCTCGCGCCTAGTGCCAATTGAGAACGCCGCGATGGTTGACAGGTCAATCATCCAGTGGGACAAGGACGACATCGAAGCGCTCGGGCTGCTCAAGATCGACGTCCTAGCACTCGGCATGCTCTCGGCGGTGCGCCGCGCGCTCGACCTGATTTCGGAAAAGCGCGGCGAGGTGTTCGAGTTACAGGACATCCCGCCGGAGGACTCGGCAACGTACGAAATGATCTGCCGTGCGGACACGGTCGGCGTATTCCAGATCGAGTCCCGTGCGCAGATGAGCATGCTGCCTCGACTGCAGCCGCGCCAGTTTTACGATCTTGTGATCGAAGTGGCGATCGTGCGCCCCGGTCCGGTCCAGGGCGGAATGGTCCACCCATACCTGCGCCGGCGCCAGGGGATCGAGCCGGTGACGTTCCCGAGTCCTCAGATGGAGCAGGCCCTCGCCCGTACGCTGGGCGTGCCGATTTTCCAGGAGCAGGTGATGCAGGTGGCGATGCTCGCCGCTGGCTTCTCCGCGGGCGAAGCCGACCAGTTGCGTCGCGCGATGGCAGCGTGGCGTCGCAAGGGAGGCCTCGGCGTCTACTACGACCGCATCGTCAACGGCATGCTTGAGCGTGGTTACGAGCGCGAGTTCGCTGAACAGATCTTTGCCCAGATTCAGGGTTTCGGCGAGTACGGTTTTCCGGAAAGCCACGCGGCCAGTTTCGCGCTGATGGTCTACGCGAGTGCGTGGCTGAAGTGCCACGAACCCACGGTGTTTGCCTGCGCCTTGCTGAACTCCCAGCCGATGGGGTTCTATTCGCCGTCCCAGCTCGTCCAGGATGCGAAGCGCCATGGCGTACAAGTACTCCCTGTCGATGTGACCGTGAGCAACTGGGATTGCGCGATCGAAGGCCCGACGACGCGCGATCCGTTGCGGCTCGGCATGTCGTTGGTACGTGGCATGAAAGCAGAGGCCGCGACGCGCATTGAGATGGCTCGTGCGGTGCGACCGTTCCGCGATGTGTCGGATCTCGCACGCCGCGCGCAGCTCGACCGGCGTGATCTTGAGGTGCTAGCTTCCGCGAACGCCCTGCGTGCCCTCGGGGGCGAACGACGGGAGGCACTCTGGCAGGCGGTCGCGGCAGTACCGGACCGCGACTTGCTGCGCGGCGCAACCGATGACGACGAGACGCCAGAACTTGCGCCGATGACCGAGGGTCAGGAGATCGTCAGTGACTACCGTGCGACGGGCCTGACGCTCGGCCGCCATCCGCTCGCCCTGCTCCGCCCACGGCTTGCGAAAATGCGCCTCGTGCCTTCGGATGCGCTCTTGCGCTATCGTAACGGGCAGCTTGCGCGCGCCTGCGGCATCGTCACGGTCAGGCAGCGCCCGGGCACTGCGAACGGCGTGACGTTCATGACGCTCGAAGATGAAGCCGGCAGCGTGAACGTAATCGTCTGGCAGTCAGTGCTGGAGAAATTCCGCCGTGAGGCGCTCGGCTCGTCGTTGCTCGCCGTATATGGCGTGTGGCAGCGCGAGGGAGAGGTGCGGCATCTCGTTGCAAACCGGCTCGTTGATGTGACTTCCATGCTTGGCGAACTTCCAACCGTGAGTCGTGACTTCTGCTAGTGGAGTGAAACCCGATGAACATTCGCGTTGGCACTGCGTCGTGGACTGATCCGACACTCATCAAAAGCAAACGGTTTTATCCGCCCGGATGTAGCAGCGCGGAGGCTCGTCTGCGCTTTTATGCGAGCCAGTTTCCGCTCGTTGAGGTGGACTCCAGCTACTATTCGATGCCCAACGGAAGCAACTCCGTCCCGTGGGTTGAGCGCACACCGCCGGGCTTCGTTTTCAACATCAAGGCGTTCCGGCTCTTCACGGGTCATCAGACCCCGCGCGACATGTTTCCGAAGGACATGCAGCCCGCGTTGCCGCAGAACGGGAAGAAGAACCTCTACTACAAGGACATGCCCGACGAAATTCGTGCCGAGCTTTGGAGACGCTACTTCGAGGCGATAGCACCCTTGCAGGATGCGGGAAAGCTTGGGGCAGTGCATTTCCAGTTCGCTCCTTGGATCACCTCTGCACCGGATGGGCGTGCGCACGTTGGGCATTGCGCAGAGTTGATGGACGGTCGTCATCTGATGGCCGTCGAATTCCGCAACCGCAGCTGGTTCGACACGAAACATTCTGAAGCGACGCTTGCATTCGAACGTGAACACGGGATCGTCAATGTTGTTGTCGATGAGCCGCAGGGGTCGGCCAATTCGATTCCTTCCGTGTGGCAAGTCACGAACCCCTCGCTTGCTCTGGTGCGCCTGCACGGGCGTAACCATGAGACATGGAACATTAAGGGTGCGACCGTCGCAAGTGATCGGTTCAACTACGACTACAACGACGATGAGTTATCCGAGTTGTCCGGGAAGATAAGGGAGATCGCTTCGTTGGTTGCGCAGACGCATGTTGTGTTCAACAACAACTATGAGGACCAGGGGCAGCGCAACGCGCGGACGCTCATTGGTCTACTCGGCGACACGGCTGTAACAGCGACGTGAAGGGCGATCGGACGAGACGGATTGCTCACCTCGACATGGACGCCTTTTACGCGTCTGTCGAGTTGCTACGCTATCCCGAGCTACGAGGAAAGCCGGTCGTTATCGGCGGCGGCCGTAACGCGGCTCCGGAGATGTTGTCCGACGGCACGCGACGCTTTGCGAAACTGCGGGACTACGTGGGCCGCGGTGTGGTTACGACATCTACCTACGAGGCTCGCGCTCTGGGTGTCTTTTCCGCAATGGGCATGATGAAGGCCGCCCAGCTCGCTCCCGATGCCATTCTCCTGCCTACCGACTTTGATTCGTACCGGCGCTATTCGCGGTTGTTCAAGGACGCGGTTGGCGCATTTACTGACCGTATTGAGGACCGCGGGATAGACGAGATCTACATTGATCTTACAGATGTGGAAGGAGAGTCGCGAGAGCTCGGCGGCCGGATTAAGGCGGCCGTTACGCAGGCAACCGGCCTCACCTGCTCTATCGCGATCGCGCCCAACAAGCTGCTCGCAAAGATCGGCTCAGAGCTCGACAAGCCAGACGGGCTAACGATTCTGTCGATGGAGGATCTTGAGTCACGGATCTGGCCACTCGCGGCGAAAAAGGTCAACGGCATCGGCCCTCGCGCAAATGAGCGCCTGGCGACCATCGGAATCTTGACCGTCGGGGAGATCGCGGCTGCCGACCCGGCGCTGCTGCAGGAGCACTTCGGACGCACATACGCAGAGTGGCTGGCGAGAGTTGCGCGAGGCATCGACGAACGCGTGATTGTCGTTTCTTCCGAGCCAAAATCAATGAGTCGCGAAACGACGTTCGAACGCGATATGCACGTAGCCCGAGACCGCTCAATTCTGACGCCGGCGCTAACGGGCCTCTGCGAACGGGTTGCCGGGGATCTGCAGCGCAAAGGGTACGCGGGCCGCACTGTGGGTCTGAAGATCAAGTTTGCAGACTTCAAGATCGTGACTCGTGACCTCTCACTTCCCGAACCAGTGGCAGACGCGGCGGCCATTCGGCGAGCCGTCGGCGAGTGTTTGAAGCGCGTGAGACTGGATCGGAGGATTCGGCTCATAGGCGTACGCGTCGGGTCGCTGTCAGCGGCAGAAGGGGTACCCGCCGAGCGTCCCGTTCAGCGCGAGCTGCCGTTCGATAGCTAGCGAGCATCGACCAATCGCGTGTCTTGTTCGTAAGCGATCCATTATCGCCGTCCCTCTGAGTAGTGGACAGGCGCGTTGATTCGTGGAGTGGATGTGCTGCGAATCAGTTCAGGGGGGACTGCATCCGCCAAGGCACGAGCGTCTCGTAGTCGTCGGCGGTCTTTGCCAGAGGCAGGCGCTCGAACAGCCAGGTCAGGTAACGGTATGGATCGATACCGTTGGCCTTGCATGTTTCAACGAGACTAAAGAGATTTGCGCTGGCATGTGCGCCGGCAACCGTATCTGCGAACAGGAAGCCCTTGCGTGCAACGACAAACGGGCGAATGGAATTTTCACAGAAATTGTTCGATGCCGGCCAGTCGCCCTTCTCGAGGTAACGCACAAGCTTCGGCCACTGCTCACGTAGATAGGTCAGTGCCCTGCCGAGCAGGCTCTGGTGCAGCACTCCCGGAGACTGCTCGACCATGAGATCCTTGATGACCTGGAGTACGCGGGCGCTATAGCGTTGCCGCAGGCGCTGACGTCGCCCTGCATTCCACGTTTTACTGCGTGCCTCGGCGGCAAACAACTTGCCAAACAGTTTGATGAAGCGTGTTGCGAGCAAATCTGGCGTACGTGCTGCCTTGGGAACATTTTCCTCTGCCTTGACGAAGTAACGTCTCGCGTGAACGAGGCAACCAAGGTGCACGAGCTTGTACCGCTCGGCGATACCGTTATAAGCCTCGTAGCCATCAGTCATCAGCGCAGCACCTTCCTGCACGCCGGCGAACAGCTTGTCGGCCAGCTTTGCCCCACGACCCGGCGTATAGGCATAGCGACAGATCGGGATTCCCGTGCCTGTCATCTGACACCACAGGTAACTCTTCGTCTGTGGCTTGCGCCCTTTCTCCTTGAGCACCTGGAAGGTCGTCTCGTCTGTGAGGATCACCGTTGCCTCAAGCAGCGCATCGCGCATCAGGTTGATCACAGGCTGTGTTGCGAGGCCGACCTTGACCACGCTGGCAGCGATCGTATTCGATGAGATATCGCCGCCGAAGCGACGAAGCAGGCCAGCCTGGCGATACAACGGCATGCCAAACTGGAATTTTCCCGTCGCGATCCAGGCAAGCGCGGATTCGGTCAGTAGTCCTCGTGGGATGATGCGCGGCGGCGCCGGCGTGATCTTGATACCCAGATCACAGCACGGGCAGGCATACTTGACGCGCTGGTGCTGGATCACGCGCAACTGCTCGGGAATCACGTCGAGTTGTTCGCTGATTTCCACGCCGAACTCGACCAGTGCATGGCCGTCGTTGCTGCAGAAACGCTCGGCTTCCGGAAGTTCGTGCCGCCGGATCTCGCGGGGCAGACTGGGGTCAAGCGGCTTGCGGTGGCCGCGCTTTTTGCGTGTATGCGCACCGACCTTCGTTTCGGGTGTATCTTCCTGGGCGGGTGCCGCATTCGCGCCAAGCGCCTCAGCTTCGTTGAACAGCCCGAACTGTTCCGAGTCCCGTACTTCGCTCTTTGCGCCAAACAGCTCACGCCGGTAGGCACGCAGCCGTTCCTCGGCCAGGTCCCGTTCCGCGCTCACCAGACGCAGCATGCTGCGGGTTTCTTCGTGCTCGCGCTCAAGACTGGCATACGCCTCGCGCATGGCGAGTAACGCCTTGAGTTCCTCGGCAGAGATCGTGATCTGGGCGGGCATGCCGGATTAGACCACGCATGCCCTGCCCATGTTCAGCTCACGCGCAAGTATTCCTCCCGTGGATGTAGGCGGATCGCAGTGATGTCGTCGCCATCGAGCAGCGCGTGCAGCGACGCCGACGTTAATGCCACGACTTCGGCCTTCCTGTCGGGCCAGATAAAACGGCTTGTTTCAAGGCGTTTTGTCATCAACCAGAAACCACTTCCATCCCAGCCGATAATCTTGACCCTGTCACGACGGCGGTTTCCGAAGATATAAAGAGAGGAATCCATCGGGTTCAGATGCATGGCCTGCTCGACGAGAATCGAGAGGCTGTTCATGCCGTAGCGGAAATCGACAGGATCGCGGTGCAAGTACACCTTCAGGTTTTCGTCGAACCGGAACACGGCATCCTCCCCAGAATCTGGACCAGGGTGGTCAGTTCGTCGATGGTCGCGATGGCTTTGCCCATCTCGAGCTCGACACCGTTGGCCAGTCGCACATGCAGCGTGAGCGCCATGGACGAAGGCGGCGGTGTCGGCACCGGCGCAGTCGGTATCGAAACGACCGGCACGAACGCGGCAAGTGCAGCAGCGGTAGCGACGAGCTCACGCGAATCCTGCTGGTTGATGGTCACGCCATCAACCTCATCCGGCGAAGCGGTGTCATCACCGGCGTGCTGTATTGGCAAGATGCCTTGCTCGCGCTCCATCAAGAACTTCGTGATCCACTTGCGCAACAGGTTGGCATTGACTCCGTGCTCCTGCGCCAACCGGGCCACGGATACGCCCGGCTGCAACGCCGCCTCGATCAGTACCCGCTTGCTCTTTTCGTCGTAGCGCCGACGGCCGTCGGCACTCTCGCGAACTACTTTTAACTCTGAGTCTTTGTCGGCCATAGGTGTCCACCTTCAACAGTAGGTGGACACCTATGCTCCCCGCTCAGAGTGCTGTTGGGTAGACGTCGATAATGGATCGCTTACTCTTGTTCGGCTAGACTCGGCCACAACCGGTCGTTCGACATGAGGGCGTGAATTGCCGACAATTTCCCCTGTCTGCCCCTATTGACCGATAGCCTCACTGGAGCATCCAACATGAGCTGGGACGTCTCACTGTACAAATTCACTTGAAGTTATCGCCGTATCGAGTAGATTCCCAGCGACGCTCAGCCACATCCACTAGGGTCTCGTTCGGGAGTCCAGACCGCGGTGACAGATGTTTTTCCAGGCACGAACTGGAATGATCCCGGCTGGGCATCTACGACGGCGAGTTCGGCTCGTTTGAGTTCAACCTCGGAAAAGACGATTCGGTGCAAAGCCTGGCACTTCACGTACGGGCGAGCACAGAGTTCGTCGGCGGACTCCTCCAGCTCCGCGAGCGCCTTTGCTGTCAGGCCATTGACCTTTTGGACGGTAGCTTGCTCGACCAGTACGAGCACCCTGCCACCGGCCTGGAGAAGTGGCGGAAATACCGCGACCAGGTCATCGGAGAGTCTCGAGGCTACGGATTGTCTGTTGCCCGGGCTGGAATGTTAGGCGTATTCTTCGGGCTGGCGTTGGGACTGCGATCGCCAAAGATATTCTGATTTTGCCGCTGCCTCGGTCGACCTCAATGTCCCCCCGCCGCGACCGCGCTGTTACTGGCATCTTGCGTAGGCCGCGTCACCCAGATCAGAGGCACGATCGCTATGAAAATGACCGCGGAGAGCCAAAAAATGTCATTAAGACCCAACATCGTCGCCTGAACGTTGAGTGAGCTTTCAAAGAACGCGAGCGCTTGCGGGGTTCCGACATTGAGCGTTCGCTCGATACTCTCTATTGCGCCAGTAAACGTGGGATTATCGACACTCGCCTGTTCCATGAGGCGCGCGTGATGCAGGATTGTGCGATTGTTCCAGCCGGTACTGACGAGCGAAGTGCCCACTGCGCCCGCGAAGATCCGTACGAAGTTCGAAAGCCCCGCGGCAGCGGGAATTTTCTCGGAGGGAAGCCCTGAAAGAATAATCGCTGTGAGCGGCGTGAAAAAGAGGGCTGTCGGTATCCCCTGCAGGAGGGTCGGTAGCACAAGCGTGTAACGGTCAACCTCCGTCGTGTAAAGCGAGCGCATGTAGAACACACCCGCGAATCCTAAAAATGCGAGCGTCGCCAGCACCCGCATATCCGAGCGAGGCATGATCTTGCCCATCACTGGCGCCAGGATGACCGCGAAGACGCCGAGTGGCGCTGTTGCCAGCCCCGCATCAACGGCGCGATAGCCTAAAAAGCCCTGAATCCACTGAGGGAGAATCACCAGGTTGGCGAAAAAGACCGCGTAGGCAACTGAAATCGCTATCGTCCCGCCAAGAAAATTTCGGCCCTTGAAGAGCCGCAAATCGATCACCGGCCGCTCGTCGGTCAGCTCCCATATCACGAAAAACGCGAACACTACTACGGCGACGATACCCAGCGTCCAGATGAGTGGCGAGTTGAACCAGTCAAGGTCCTTCCCCTTGTCTAGCATCACCTGGAGCGATCCTACCCAGATGATCAGCGAGATCACGCCGACCTTGTCGATCGGCAGCTTGCGCGACGGCGTTTCGCGGTCGCGGTAGATCGCCCAGATCGCCCCCGCAGCAAAGAGCCCCACGGGTACGTTGATGTAGAAGATCCATGACCAGCTACAGCTGTCGGTAATCCAGCCGCCCAGCGCGGGTCCGGCAATCGGCCCGACTGTCGCCGTCATCGCCCATAGCGACAGCGCACTCGCACTCTTCTCCTTTGGAAACGAGGCAAGCAGGAGAGCCTGAGAAAGAGGCACCAACGGTCCGGCCACCGCGCCCTGAACAACGCGCGCCACGAGAAGGACTGCGAGGTTGGGCGCCAGTCCGCACGCAGCTGAAGACAAGACAAAGAGTAGAATCGCCCAGACAAACAGGCGCACCTGGCCCACGCGCTGTGTCAGCCATCCCGTAAGCGGAATTGCCACTGCGTTAGCCGCGGCAAAGAGGGTGATGACCCACGTCCCCTCATCCACTGACACACCGAGATTGCCCGAGAGCGTCGGGATCGCAACGTTTGCGATAGACGAATCGAGCACGTTCATGAAGGTGGCAAGAGCGACCGCGAAAGTACCAATCATGAAACGCGGGCCACTGAGGGGGGCGACGCCGTGGGACGACCCGGATGAATCCATCGTCAGCCTCGTTGCACGTTAGCGGCTAGTTGTTATATGGCTTCTCCGGCGAACGCGACCAGGACTGGAAGCACGTGTTAGTGGCGTTCTGCGTACCCCAAGCAGCGACCCGGGTTCGCACAAAGGCCCGCTAGGCACCACGACCCGGAACAATCAGGCTACGACGATGCGAAGCGGATCCGCAGCAGCGAGCGCTGTCGCGCGATCTGCGCCCGGCGGGTAGATCCATTCGCAATTGATCTGGCGCTTGAGCTTCTTCGCCTCCGCGCCCTTCATCTTCACGTCGCGCTCCCAGCCTTCGGTATAGACCGCGCCCCACGGGCCAAGATCGAGACACGTCACGTATTTGGGCTGGCTATAGGGAATCGGCTCGAGGCCCAGCAAATCTGCTGCTACGTTGTGCCCGGCTGAGCGGCCGAGATTCATCGCGTGCTGACACGACATCATCGTGTAATTGCCTTCGTCGTCCGTCGCGGCATACGCCACGTCGCCGGTCGCGTAGACACCCGGCACCCCTTCAACCGCGAGGTAACGGTCCACATAAAGACGACCGCTCGCATGCCGTCGACCGGGAATCTGCTCCGTAAGCGAGCTTGCTCGCAGCCCTGCGGTCCAGACCACCGTACTCGATTCGATACGCTCTCCATCCGCCGTGACAACGCTCTGGTCGTCCATCGATGCCACGCCCGAGCCGAGCTTCCATGTCACACCAAGCTCGCCAAGCGCCTCTTCGATGACCGGCCGGGGCCCTGGGCCAAGATCGGGCCCGATTGCCTCGTTGCGTTCGACGATGATCACGCGCACATCCGCATCCTCGCCCAGCGCGGCACGCAGGCGAGCCGGCATTTCAGCCGCCGTTTCGATACCCGTAAAGCCGCCCCCCGCTACCACCACCGTGTTGCGCGCCAGCGATTCCGGCCGTTCAGCCAGCTTCAGGATGTGCGCTTCCAGTTCAACCGCCTCGTGGGTCTGGTCCACGCTGAACGCGTGCTCGGCAAGACCTGGGATAGCGGGCCTGAAGAGCCGGCTGCCGCTCGCGAGCACGAGTCGATCGAAATCGAGCATCCCGCGTCGTCCATCCTCACCAACGACCTCGACCGTACGAGTCGGCACCTGAATGCGCTCTACCGTTCCCTGCACGAACTTCACGCCCACCGCGTCGAAAATCTCCGTGAGCGGCGCCCTGAAGTTGGCCGGCCCCTCCTCGTACAGGCGCGGGCGTACATGCAAATGCGGATCGGGCGCAACAAGCGTGATTTCCACGTCGGTCCTGCCCTGTGCATCCAGCAGGCGCGCTGCACTCAGGGCGCTCCACATGCCGGCAAACCCGGCTCCGATGACAACGATACGCTGGGACATTAGCCACCTCCGGCGATTTGCTGCACAAGATTGAGAACCTTGGTAACCCGACATCGCTTACGGATTTACCTGCAGTTTCGAATAGCGCTCAGGCTGGCCAATCGTATGGGCCTTTCCGCGAAGGCACTGGTCTCCAGGCGCCGTCGTCGACGGTTGAAGTTGCCTCTGCGTGCCAGAGCACGCGATCGAGTCGCGCGATACGCTTGCCTTTCGACAGGCGCCTGGCACGCCCAGGCAAGCGCAGCCCGCATCGTTGGCACGCAGCGGCCAGAATCTGCGGAGACCGGCCGATACGATAGGCTCGCGTCAGCGTTGCCGCATTCCAAAATCCGAAAGGCGTACCACGTCCGCGCGCCGCCTTCGGCTCATTCGAAGGAGCTGTCATGCAACCACGTATGGACTTCTATCAGGCCAACCCGCTAGCCATCAAGGCGCTGCTCGCGCTGGAAGAGCGGATTGGAAAGAGTACGATCGAAAAGCCGCTGATCGAGCTCGTGCGCCTGCGCGCGTCACAGATCAACGGCTGCGCTTACTGTGTCGACATGCATACGAGCGACGCCCGCAAGAACGGCGAAACCGACCGCCGGCTGGCAACGCTGGTGACATGGAGAGAGGTGCCGTTTTTCACGCCACGCGAGCGCGCCGCGCTGGAATGGGTCGAGGCGCTCACGCTCGTTGCGCAAAGCCATGTGCCGGACGCTGCATGGGAATGCGTCAAACCGCATTTCAGCGACGCCGAAGTGGTAGATCTCACCCTGCTGATTTGCGCAATCAATAGCTGGAACCGTTTCGCCATCGCATTCCGCAAAACGCCAGCCTGAGGAGCCGAGATGAAATTCGTTCGGTTTGTAGTCCTTCATTGTGCACTCGCAACCGCTACGCTATCCTTCGCTGGCATTCAGACCGCCATGGCGGAAGGTGCTGGCGAGGAAGCCATCAAGCCGGTGATGCAGCAACCGATTCCAGAGCTACCCGGCAAAAACGTCGATATTGCCACCGTGACTTTCGCACCCGGTCATGCTTCTGAGCCACACATGCATCCGGGTTCCATTTTCGCGTACGTGACTGTTGGCCACGTCGTGTCGCAACTCGAAGGCTCGCCCGCAAGGACCTATGGTCCCGGCGAAGCCTGGTACGAGCCGCCTGGCGCGCATCATCTCGTTTCGAGGAATGCCAGCGACACAGAACCCGCGCAGATCGTCGTGTTCGCGCTCGCGGGGCCTCACGACCCGATCAAGAAGCCGATTTCACACTAGCCTGCATTGGTGGATGAGTCGTTGCGTGCGCAAAGTCACGACGACCTTATCCTGTGGCAAGTTCGTCGGCGAGGAACTGGATAAGCGCTGTCACGCGCCGCGCCGGTAACTCGGCCGGATAAACGGCATACAAATCGACGTGCTCCGCGACGTATTCCTCCAGCGCCGTCTCCAGCGTCCTGGACGCGAGTTCCGCCCGAATATCCCAACGGTTCTTGATGATGACGCCCACGCCCTCTAACGCCCACTCGCGGAGCACGCCACCGTCGCTCGCCTGGCGATCGCCTGAAACCTTGACGTTGTGTGGCTTGCCTGCCATGCGAAACGGCCAGATCGCGAGCGGCGCGCCTGGCCGCGCAAGAATCAGGCAGTTGTGGCCCGTCAGGTCGTCGGGCACTTTGGCCTTGCCATGCGTACGCCAGTAGTGCGGCGAGGCGCACACGAGCCGCTCGCCGCGCACGAGGAGCCGCGCGTGCAAGCCGGAATCCACGAGCGGGCCATTGCGCAGAGCCAGATCGATATGCTCATCAATCAGATCGACGGTGCTGTCGCTGAGCAGCAGGCTGATATGAACACTGGGATGAAGGGCCTGAAAGCGGTCGAGCAGCGCTCGCAACTGAGCGCGCCCGAAATCGTTCGTTGCCGTCACCCGTATCGGCCCGCTCAACGGGCCATCCTCTCTCGACCCCGTAACTGCTGCGTCCCATTCGGCAACGATACGACGAGCACTTTCCAGCAACAGCAAGCCTTCGTGTGTGAAAACAAGGCGTCGTGTCGAGCGCGTGATCAGCGTCGTGCCGAGTTCGCCTTCGAGTTGCCTGACTGCCACCGTCACCGACGAAGGTGCGATCGCGCGCTGTCTTGCAACGGCGGAAAAGCTGCCCATCTCGGCCACTTCGATCAGCGTGCGCAGCGCGTCAATCCTGTCCATCTTTTGAAGAGCTCGTAAAGTGAATTGGCGTTCGGATGGCTAATCAAGCGTTCGGCACCCCAGTATAGTCGGCGACGTTGAATCCGAAACCCATCGAGGATGAAAGATGAAGACGTTAGTGATCGTCGCACACCCCGACATCGAAAACTCGCGCGGCAACAAGGCCCTTCGCGATGCAATCGCACAGGAACCGGATATCACCGTGCGTGAGCTGTACAAGCTGTACCCCGACTTCCGCGTCGACGTAACACGGGAACAGCAACTGATTCGCGAGCATGGGCATCTCGTTCTGCAATTTCCGATGTACTGGTACAACTGCCCGCCATTGCTCAAGAAGTGGCTCGACGACGTTGTCAACGACGCGCTGTTCGGCAGCGCGCCGGAAACATCCCTGGTACTGGATGGCCGCACGCTCCAGCTTGCCGTCACGATCGGGCGTGTTCGCGAACGCTATTTTCCGCCCTCTCGCGAACACATGTGGGCCGAAGGCGTCACGCGGCCGTATCTCAAACCGGCGCTGCTGGAACGCCATGGTGAACACATTGTCGATACGCTGCTTACGCCGTTCGAACAGACTGCGCACCTCGCCGGCATGGAATATGGACGTCCGTTCGTCACCTACAACGTCGGCCCGCTGACACGGACCGGTTCCATCAGCGACGAAGCACTAACTGAGCGCTGCGCAGCATACCGGCAACTGCTGCGCGGTCTCGGGCCCGTAAGGTCTGTCGCGCCGGCAGAGGCTGTTTGAGCGCGTGATGCGCAACAGAACATCGTTTGATCTGACAAGGACATCATCATGAGCGAAGCAACAACACGCAAGCCGGACGAACTGGCGATCCCCTATCAACATCCGCAGCCCGCCGACATGTCGGCAGACCTCGTTCACGCCGGCGTGCTCGACCAGTGGCTGGAAGACGACAACCTGTGGGTGCCCACGACAAAGACCGTATCGTTCAAGCCCCTGCTCCTCAATGCGAGCCAGGGCTACTACGTTAATCTGCTGCGCGTGCGGCAGTCCGGTGTGCTCTCGCGTCATCGTCACACCGGTCCGGTGCATGCCATGGTCTTGCGCGGTCGCTGGTATTACCTCGAACACGACTGGGTCGCCGAACAAGGCTCGTATGCGCACGAGCCGGCAGGTGAAACGCATACGCTGTTCGTACCCGAAGGCGTCGACGAGATGATCACCTGGTTTCACGTGACGGGTGGCTACACCTACGTCGATCCTCAAGGCAACGCAACAGGCTACGAGGATGTCTTCACCAAGATCGAAGCGGCCCGCAAGCACTACGAGGCGATCGGACTTGGTACGGACTACGTCAGGCGCTTTATCCGTTGAGACATACCGGCGCTGCAATCGCGCCATCAAGAGGTTCTGATCATGCAACGAAAGACTGTAGAAGTGGACGGTGTCGCCGCCAGTTATCTGTGCGCCGGCGAGCGTGGACCGGTCGTGCTCATGCTCCACGGCACCTATTGGAGCCGGGTCTGGCAACCCGTCATCGGTGATCTGGCTGCGGCGGGCCTGCGCCCGATCGCCGTCGATTTCCCAGGCTTCGGCCGCTCCGCCGGTGAATTGACGGTTGCGACCGCTTCCATTCCCGCGCTCGCGGATTGGCTGTCTCGCTTCACACAGGCGCTCGGCATAAGCGGACCGGTCGGCGTTGCCGGCCACGACATCGGCGGTGGCGTTGCACAACAGGTGCTCGTCGACGGCAAGCTCGGAGTGAGCCGTCTCGCGCTCATGAACGCCGTCATGTTCGACTCCTGGCCGGTCCCCGGGGTCGCACGCTTTCGCGACCCCGAGATTGCTGCTGCCACGACGCCCGCCGATGTGCTCGCGGCGAGACGCACGTCGGTGATCACCGCGCTAGGACGCCCCGCCTCCGAGGCAGAAATTGCCGACTATCTCGATCCGTGGACCGAGCCCCGCGTGACGCGCTCGTGGCTTGCCCTGGCGGGCGCGGCATACAGCCACTACACGACGGATCTCGTTCCGGCCTTGCGCGCGTCCAGCGTGCCGAAGCTGCTGATTTGGGGCGAGGACGATACGTTCCAGTTGATCGAGCACGCCGAGCGATTCGTGACCGAAATACCGCACTCCTCGCTCGTGCGTATCCCCGCGGCCGGACATATTCCGACTGAAAACGATCCGAAAACGATCGCTCGCGCGCTAATCGACTTTTTTGCGTAAAGCTGTAAGTTGGCGCAGGGGAACCAGCGGCGCGTTGCGTGTGCCACTGGCTTCTCATCTGCTTCAGCCGGTAGCCTTCACTTCCCTCCGCCCCCTCGCAACAACACGTTCGATACCGTCGAACGATTTCATCAGCCCCGTCGAACGGCAATCTCGCGCAGCGCGTTCACCATGACGTCAGTGAGACGCGGTCCGCCTCGTAGTGCGCGCGACCGATGCAGGTTTGATGAACTGCATCCTCTCCAAGCGAATTTCTCTCCGGCTTTACAAAGGAAACGCCAATGATCAAGTTTTACTTCCACCCTTCGCCCAATCCCATGAAGGCCGCCCTTCTGCTCGAAGAACTGGAATTGCCGTTCGATCTGATCGCCGTCGACACGTTCAAGGGCGAACAGCATCTGCCAGCATTCCGCAGCGTCAACCCGAACGGCAAGGTGCCGGCCATTACCGACGAAGGCGTGACCGTCTTCGATTCGCATGCCATCCTGCTGCACCTCGCCACGAAGCACGGCAAGTTCGTTCCCGCCGATGCTGCCGGGCGCGCCGAAATGCTCTCATGGCTCATGTTCGTGGCAACGGGGCTCTCGCCGTTCTCCGGTCAGGCCGTGCATTTCCAGCACCACACCCCGGAGCCGTTGCCCTATGCGCGCAACCGCTACCTGAAGGAAGTCGAGCGCCACTATCGCGTGCTTGACGAGCGGCTTGCGAAAACAAGGTATCTGGCAGGTGAGCACTATTCGATTGCGGACATGGCGCTGTGGGGCTGGGCCATGTTCGCCGGCTACATTCTTGGCGAAAAAGGACTGAGTGACTACGCCAACGTCAAACGCCTCGTAGACGAAATCGGCAAACGCCCCGCCGCCGCACGTGCGCTCGCACTGAAGGAACGGCTCACGCTGAAGACCGACTTTGACGAAGAAACGCGTCGCGCGCTCTTCCCCCAAAACGTCTAATGCTTTCCAGACGCATCGCGGCGCTGCCCGCGATGCGTCTCTCTAACGAGGAGCCCGGCTCATGAGTACCGCACAATCGCCGCAGCCAACGGCTGCACCCGCACTACGTCTAAACAATATCGCACTCGCCGTTGCGAATCTCGATGCCATGGTTGCCTGGTACGTCGACGTACTTGGCCTCGCCATCGCGGCGAAGGGGCACTTCGATACCGTTGGCGCGGACTACGCCATGCTCGACGGCATGGGCTTCCGGCTCGAACTCGTCTCCCGCCCTGGCACACCCAAGGTCGCCGCGAAGCGCACACCGCCACCGGAGCACCTGGACGAGACGGGATGGAAGGCGCTGGTGCTGGAGAGCGGCGATCTTGCGGGTACGACTGCCAGCTTCGCCAGGCTTGGCGTAGAGATTGTCTGGGCGCAGGCGCAACTCACGCCCACCATTTCCTCTACGATGATCCGGGACCCCGAAGGGAACCTCATTCATATTCTCGGCCAACCGGAATAGCGGCAAACGCGGAGGCCTCCCGGGAGGCCTCCGGCGTCCAGCACCCCAATCAGATCATCGACTTCCCGATCGACGCGCCGCCGTCGACGAAAAGCGTCTGCCCCGTCATGAATCCCGCTTCCTCGCCCAGCAGGAACGCGATGGATGCCGCCAGTTCCTCGGGACGCCCCAGCCGTTTCATCGGAACAATCGAGAGGAAACGGCGCTCCGCTTCGCTGCCCGCCGGTGTATTCGCGCGGAACATCTCGGTTTCGGTCGGCCCAGGTGCGACCGCATTGACGGTGATACCCGTATCGGCGAGTTCGAGCGCCCACGTTCGGGTCAGGCTGATCATCGCGGCCTTCGCAGCCGCATACGTCGAACGTTGGGCCACGCCCAGCACGACGAGGCTGGACAGATTCACGATACGGCCCCAGCCGCGTTTGCGCATCCCCGGTAGCAAGGTCTGAACCGTTTGCACGGCGGGCGCCAGGTTGTCGCGCATCGCCCTGTCGAGATCATCGAGATCGATCGATCCAAGCGGCGAAAGCTCAACGAACCCGACGTTGTTGACGACGCCGTCGAATTCGAAGCGCGCGTCGAGATCGGACAGCACCGCTTGCGTCCCCTCCCGGTCGGTCAGGTCGACGGACACGAGCGTGCCTGGAAAAGTCGTGTCACCGGAACTGCGCGCGAGGCCGACCACATTGTGGCCATCACGCGCGAGACGCTCGCTCAGCGCACGCCCGATGCCTTTGCTTGCACCCGTAATCAGGAAAGTTCGTTTCATTTTAAATCGTACTCCTAGGTAAGTTGATTGATAAGCGGTCAAATCCGCCCGAGTAAGACCATCGTGCCCGCGAGTGTGACGGCCGACACTACGCTCGACACGACCAGCGTCGTGCCCGCCGAGGTGTCCTTTACCCCATAGGACAGGCCAAACAGGATGCTGAACGAACCGCACGGGATCGCCGACAGAAGAATGGCCTGGCCGGCTAACGGCTGCGGAAGCGCCAGCAGCCAGACAAGCGCTAAGGCAAGCAGGGGCTGCACGACATTGCTGAGCAAAACGCCAACCAGTGCCTGTGCGTCGAGCCGGAACGGTTGTGCTGCGAGTATGAGTCCAGTCGAGAAAAGGGCAAGTCCGGCAGTCGTGTTTCCGATGATGCCCAACGACTGCGTGAGGAGTGCTGGCAGCGTGCACCCGGACAGCGACACCAGCAAGCCGGCCAGCGGCGCGATCACGACGGGTTTGACGAAAGTGTTGCGCAGCGCTTTGCCGAGCAGCGCCTGTCCGTCACGATGCTGCGCGCGCTCGAGCAGGATGAGGGCAGCAGGCGACATGACGACCGCCCCCATCGTGACCGCGATGGCGACGGTCAAATCGGCACCTTCACCATACACCGCGCGAAGCAATGGCAGCCCGACTGAAGCGAAATTCGGCATGCCGACCGTGACCGCCTTGACGGCCGCCTGCGCGAGATTCGAACGAAAGACGTAGCGCGAAAGCAGGAGCGAGAGCGCATACGGCACGATCATCACGATCGTCAGCACGACAATGAGCGCCAGATGCGCACCCAGGCTCTCGCGCTGCATCCGCGCGGTATAGACAAAGAGCGCGAAGGGCAACGCGTAATGCACCAGCATCGTGTTGATGGCGGCGAGCGGCATGGGCGTCGTGCTCAGCCGCCCGGCGAGATAACCGGCACCCATCGAAAAGAGAAAAGGCACCAGGGCAAAAGCGATTTCGTGGCTCATGGCGATATGCGGAAGATGCGCGGGGCCTCAGGCGTGACAGCGCGATGGCTGTCCGCCTGCATGCCACGCTTAGCCCTTCCAGCCCTCCAGGAAGTCGAGCAGCAGGGCATTGACCCGCTCCGGTTGCTCCTCGTGCGGCAGATGCCCCGCGCGCTCGATCGCATGGGTGCGCACATCGGTTGCCATGCCTTTCCAGACGGCTTCCATGTCGAACATCTTGCCGACCGCGTAGAACTCGGCGCCCCACAACGCCAGTGTCGGGACGCTGATGGGAACGTGGGCATCCGCCTTGTCCTGTGCCACGTCCTCGGCGTTCGCCCGATAGTCGGCCATCGCGCCACGCACCGCTCCGGGGGCTTCGTAAGCGCGCACGTAGGCCTCGAATGCGTCCCCGCTGATCGCATTCGGGTCATAGCACCAGTCGGAGAAGAAGTGGCGCAGCCACGCGCGTTCGTTGCCGGCAACCAGCGTTTCGGGCAGGTCCGGCACCTGGTGGAACAGGAAGAACCAGTATGCGCGGGCGATGCGGGCGTCCAGCTGCTCCGCCACGACCCGCGTGGGCACGTTGTCCATCACCACGAGCCGGTCCAGCCGGTTCGCATGGTCCTTGGCGAAACGCGTCGCCACGCGGGATCCGCGATCGTGACTCACGAGCGCCGCGCGATCGATACCCAGATGATCCAGCAGCGCGCGCACGTCGTTCGCCATCGTGCGCTTGTCGTAGCCGCTCGCCGGCTTGTCGGTTTCGCCATATCCACGCAGATCCGGCGCAATCACGCGATACTTCCGGGCGAGCGCCGGAATCTGATGGCGCCACGCGTAGTGCGTTTCCGGAAAGCCGTGCAACAGCACCACGGGCGGTCCATCCCCTGTTTCCACATAGTGCTGCCGGATGCCGTTCGCCCTGACCGTGTGATGAACGAGGTCGATTGTTTGCATGATTCGCCGCTCCCTCACTGGCCGAAGTAGATGGGCTTGAGTCCGGGAACGTCGTTCATGTCACCCGAAACCGTGCGCTGCGAGCGCCGGCCCGCTTCGCTCGAACCGGCGGCAACGCCACCGTGATCGCCGAAGGCACGCGCCGCCATTGCAGTCTTCGCACCGCCGTTGGCGGCGGCGAGGACAGCATCCGGATAATGCGCATCGCCCGGCGTTCCGGGAACGGTGGCAGACTCGAACGTCACGAGCTGGTCGCGGACCTGCGCACGCGTGATGATTGGCTGTGAAAAGGCTGAAACGGGCGCGGCCAGCACGGCCGCGAGCAGGCAGGAAAACAAGGTGGGTTTCATGTGGTGACTCCAGTATCGGATTGAGAATCCGTCGATGAACGATCGAACAATCATCGGCTTGCAATGGAGTCTAGAAATGAAGCCGTCGGCGATTAAGACGGGTCGCGCGATAATCAATTTTGCTGCGCGTGCATGGAATCATGTACATATCTGCGCGTATGAGGCCAGACTGCCCTACTTGCGCTTCGTCTGCTGTTTTGTCCGGTTGCTCCGCCGCGCGCTGGGAGCGACGGCTGCGTCGGCGTGGGCCTCGCAGATCCCCATTGCCCGTGCCAATGCGGGAGAGAGCGTTGCACGCAGATGCGCAAGCAAGGTGCGCACCTTGGCGTCGAGGTAGCGCCGCGAAGGATAGACGGCATAAACCGAGAACGGACGCAGATGGATCTGCGGCAGAACGCGCCTGAGCTTGCCACTCGCGAGATCGTCAGCCACCGAATAGGTGGCAAGCGTGCCAATGCCCGCTCCGGCCAGAATCGCCGCCCGCAACGCCTCGGGCGAGTTTGCCCGGAACGGCGTGCGCGTAATGGTCCAGACGTGGGTGTCGGCTCCCTGTTGCAGATGCCATTCGTCGGGCGGCGCGACGGGGCTTTCGAGTTGCAGCAGTGCATGATTGGCCAGATCGGTCAGCTTTCGCGGATAGCCACGCTGCTTGAGATATGACTCGGAGGCAACCGGCACTGCGTACGCCGCGCCCAACGCTTGCGAGATATAGGCAGAGTCCGGCAACTGGGTGGCCGAGACGATCGAAAGGTCGTAGCCGTCCTCGACAAGGCTCGGCATGCTCTGCTCGACCTTGAGTTCGACGGAAACATCGGGAAATGCCTGCTGATAGCTCGCAAGCACCTGCGCCACGCAGCTGTACGCCAGCCCCGGTGCCGAATGCACGCGGATACGCCCCGATGGCTTCTGGGTGGCGTTGCGCGCTTCGTCCGTCGCGTTGTCGAGTTCGCCGAGGATCGCCTTTGCGCGCTCGTAGAACCGTGCGCCCACGTCGGTCACGGAAAGGTGGCGCGTCGTGCGATGCAATACGACCGCCTGCAACTCCTCTTCCAGCGAAGATACGGCGCGGGAAATCTGGGCAGCAGTGGAGTCGTTTTCTTTTGCGACCGCGGTGAACGACCCTGCCTCGACGACACGAACGAATATGCGCAGGTGATTCAGGAAGTCGGCCATACTGGAGGACCCATTTTATTGCTCGACTAGCCAAAGAGAGCGTCACCTGGCTGGTCACGCAACCAAGCCGCTAATCTAAAGCGTTGTGGAGTTAACACAACGCAGAATCAGGACCGATTCTCCTTACGAGCCAGAATTCTCTGCGTCATCGGGCGAGCGTTGATCCTCATTCCGTATGCGCGACGGCGTCATGCCGTAGCGGCCCGATATGACGCGGCTGAAATGCGACGGATCGGCGAATCCAGCGCGCCGGCCTATCTCCGCAAGGCTTAGGCGACGGCCGACGCTCGAGCGAATCATCCGCACAGCTACCGCCGCCCGGCGGTCGATCAGGAGCTTGCCGAACGTCTCGTTGTGTGCCGCGAGCGTCCGGTGCAAACTACGCACTGAAATATTGAGTTCCCTGGCGATGTCGGCGGCGCAGACACCCTGCTCAGCGCTGCGCTGGGCGATGCAGTCGCGAATGCGCCGAAGCAGCGAGTCGTCGCGGCGCTGCGCAACAGCGGCTGGTAGATCGCGCTCAGCGGCGATCAGCGCCAGCAGGGCGCCAATGTGATCGGTCAGGACTGACACGGGCAACGGCGCTGCCTCGATCACCTCGGGCGAAAGCTCGGCCAGATAGACACCCAGCGCACGCCCCCATCCCGAAGTCGAAGCAATACGGCGCCCAACCAGCGCTTCAGGCGCCGGTATCCACTGGCGCAGCCAGGCCGGCGAAAATTTGAAATGGGCGACGTCGTAACGACCGGCAATCTCGACCATAAAATCCAGGCGCGAGTCCACAATCATCATCTCACCGGGCAGCAGGCGAACGAGTTCACGATGGCGTGTATTCCATGCGGACGACAGATTGACTATCAAATGCCACGAGTGCTCGAGAGCGCGGTCGGCGTGGAACGGGTCCCGGCGAACACTGTGCGAAGACCCGCTTTGCCGGATCACGGAGACGGGGCCTACTGATGCCGCGGTCATGTGTGATTCGAATGTGCGCGGGTCTCCGGCAATCAGCCGCATCGGCGTAAGTGCAGTGGATAGTGCGTTCGCATAGTACTCAAATCGCATGGCTGGTTCGACTTCGCTGGTCGACCAATGGCAAAGAGAAGTGTTTGTCGTAATTGTCATCTCAGACCCCAAGGCTACTCACGCTACACGAATATCATGCGGAATCGAGTATAGAGCGTCTTCGCACTTCGATGGGACATGTGCGCATCATTTGTCGGACAATATCTGCCACCCCCGTGGCACGTTCAGTCAACCGTTGCCCGTCTAAATGGCACCCAGCGACCAGAAATGCCGCTGGCCAGCCGATACGATGAACTCGCATCACTGCTTTTCCGCTATCAAGTCACGAACGCACCTGCGAGCTGGATGGTGTCGCGCCCGTTCGCTGTGTCCGACTCATTCGACGGGCTGCAGCCGAACTTCTGCGTGGACTTCTGCCGACCATATCATCGTTGCTTCCGACCATGGCAGGCAACTACTTCATGGTCGCGATAGGCCGACTTTACCAACGTCAGACAGCAGGGTTCGCACCAATCTTAAGTTATGCCAGGTTATCGCCAGAGACCCGAGGATCGAACTGCAGGACACGTCGAACACCCCGGGGCTTCGAGCTAACTCACCGCCAGTTGCCTGAGACCAGTCATGAATGAACGGTTACCTGCCGATGCCTGGGGTTACGCGCTTGCCCTTTTGGCGCAAATGTTGGAAGTCTCCGGGGGTTGCCAAGGCGCACGGCGTGCGGCCGCAGGACATCGGCCGATGGCTCAGGCTCCGACAAAGACCGCACCAGCGACCAGCAATATAACCGTTGTAGGACGCCACTCGGACGTCCTGATCGCGGTCTGCCTGAAGGATCCCACCGCAGGTTGTTACGGAGAGCAGCCCTGGCGCTTGACGCGGGCCCGAGGGCGCGGCGTGTGCGCTTTAACAAGCGCACCAATCAGACGTGGGGATCTGGTCTACCGACCTTCCGTACGTGGTCACGTTCCCGTAAACGCAGCGTGGATGTTGCTCGCATCTGCGATCCCATGCGTCGCAGATGATTGAAAGGCAGCAGGCGCCGCAAAGCTCGTTGAAACGCACCGGATTTTGTGGAGGCTCCAACCCTTGAGACAATGGAGCCATGAACAAGAAGGCAATCAAGTTTTCCCCGGAGGTTCGCGAGCGTGCAGTACGTCTGGTGCGCGAGCAGCGTAGGAACATCCATCTATGTGGGCAGCGGTCGAATCGATTGCACCGATGATCGACTGCACGCCGCAGACGCTACATGATTGGGTCAAGCGCGACCAGGTTGACCACGGTGAGCGCGATGGCGTGACCACAGACGAGCGCGCGCGCCTCAAGGCCCTGGAGTGCGAGGTTAAGACGGCACTGCTAGCCGAGGGTTTGCTTGATGGCCGCGGCGATTGTTGATGATCCACCCGGCCACCTTGAGTGGCCGTTCATGGCCGATTGGGTGAGGGCGACAACGACCGCTTACTGGCACTCCGGTTCGCAAAACCTGAATCTGCTGATTGACCGTTATGGAGGAAGTTATCTGACCGGTGTGGGTCGCTTTATGCCTTTTGCATGAGAGTCCGTGCCCGCGGCGATCGCCACGCTTGGTCGTCGGGCGCTAGCCGGCCACAACCA
This sequence comes from Paraburkholderia heleia NBRC 101817, assembly GCF_000739775.1. Taxonomy (GTDB): domain Bacteria; phylum Pseudomonadota; class Gammaproteobacteria; order Burkholderiales; family Burkholderiaceae; genus Paraburkholderia; species Paraburkholderia heleia. Next base: position 30,149 of record NZ_BBJH01000053.1, read on the forward strand.
GCCGTTCAGCAAGCTGGAAATCCTGCCGTTGGAGCGGCTGCAATACTCTGGAACCTGCCGGAGGACCTATGTGCGGAATTCGGCCATTGCAGACGCCTAGTTACCGACCGTCATTGGGCTGCTGCGCGGTGCTAACCGGCCGTTCGCTCAAGCCGGTTTCGGAGCGGCGACTCTCAGATCGGCAAATGCGTACTTATGGCCGCATCTTGCCGATCGCCCTTTGCTTGATGCGTGCCGTGCCACGAGGGGCGGCGTGCGACTGTTTCAGTCGTATGCTGCGAAAGCGCGTCAGTGACCGCTGCGTCGACTAGCATTGTGGGATCGACCCCTAGTTTGATGTAGGATTTCGTTACAAGGCGGCGCCACGCGTCAGTATTGGCACCAAGCCACGTTCGACAGCCAACAGATGTCGCGTTCCGGGTTGAAATTTGATGCCCAACCCACACATCGGCGTTGCGTAAAGTTAATTTATAAGTTAAGTTCGGGGCTATGATTCGAGCACGCAAACTGACCCTTAAAGAGCTGATTGGCTTGATCGGGGACCCGGCTATCAATCTGCCAGGTCTCCAGCCGATGGGGGTGAAGCAGCGTTGGGATGTCGCACTTATTTGTGGTGCGGGTGATTACACGGCCAGTCGTTTCGCGAAAACGGTCAAGGATTTTGTCGACTCGGCGGAAAAGAAGTCTAATTACTTGGTGATGGGGCGTGCTTTATTTCACGCCATTCAGGTCGATAATTATCAGAAAGCCTTGAAGGATGATACACCCGTAAGTGTTAAGGTTGCGCACGATTTCAAGTTTCAATCAAAAACTGTAAATCTTTGGGAAATTAAATATCAGAATAAAGACAGGATTTACTTCTTTCCTGTTAGCGCTGGCGACGTTAAGATAATTTTTCTGTTAATGGCGTATCATAAAAAAGATCAAAACACGCCAAATGAGGTAAAGACGCCATGTACACGAGAGATCAAAGAGTTGATCACTGGCATGGCGGAGATTAAGTTTATTTAAGAGGTGAGCGAAATGGCGAAGAGCAATGCGGAATTTGCTGCGGAAATTAAGGAAAAGGCCGCGACCTGGGGTGCTGTACGTAGACTCGATCCCATGCTTCAACTGAAAACCGCCATGCGAAATAAGAATTTGAAGAATGTTGATATTGCGGAGCGGCTTTGCGTGTCCGAGGCCAATATTTCTCGAATTTTGAAGGGGCGGGGCAATGTGACTCTTGACACGCTTTATATGCTTGCTGATGCCGTCGAAACGGAGCTTTTCATTTCCATTGGAGATGCCAATACTGTCGTTGCGGGTGATGGCGGAGAAACGCATGGGGGCGACGGAGAGTTGTTGACGGTTGGTGCTGAAGGAAGCGGAGGCACTGACGGGATCGAGTTTTTCCAATCTCCCGACAACGTGATTAGACTGGTACCACGATGGAAGCAGGCTGAGCGTCATCGCGTACACCAAGAAATGGGTGATACGGAGAATGAAGCCCGTGTTGCCTTTGGTTGATCAAGACGAGTTTAATATGAAACCCGCTTCGCTTTCACTTGATCGGCTTGAATTCACGAAAATTCATGTCGTGGCCAATCCAAAATTCGATCCCAGTTCGGAAGAGGCGAACTGTGCTTATCCACAATTGAATTTCAATTTCTCTGGAGTTAACTTTGTTCGTCGGACCCGGGTCAATTTTCCCGACGATGAGGCAGCGGATCCGCGTCACTTCCAAGTCGTTTTTTCTATGACTGCTTTGGAAAAGGATCAAGAGAAGAAGACTCTCCCATACGAGTTCGATGTAGAAGTTATCGCCTATCTGACATATTTGGGCAGCGAAATGCATGGTGTTGATCGATTCAAGGCCGTGCGTTATTCCGCTTATCCAATGTTGTATGGTGCGATTCGGGAGATGCTCTCGACGACCAGTGCACGGAGCTCACATGGCATGTTGCAGCTTCCGAGCGCTGATTTCCGAAAGTCGGCGTTGTCCGACGCCGAGAAAGATGAAGAGCGACGTTTGGCGCTGCTGGGACCTAACGCGACGACGCCAGTTCAGGTAACAGATTCGGTTTCATCTGAAAAGAAAGTTGCAGTCAAGAAGCCGAGAAAAAAGCTGAGCGGGGACAAAAGTGGTAGTTGATCGCGAGGTTGTCATTGTCGTCATCGCACCTGAGTCCGAAGAAGTACAGGTATAGTGAGTCTTCACGACGATACTTGACGGCCATGATAACAATCGCCCCGCACGCCTTTAATTCGAACGAGGTGTGGACCTTGGGAATAGCGGCATACGCCGCTCTCGTTTCCACCTTCTTGCTCGGATGGGACGCGTATAAATGGCTCAGATCCGGCCCGAGGATCGATCTGTCAGTTTCAACCGGAATGAAGATGGTTGGCGGAGAAGCCGAAGACCCGCGGAGCTATGTGACGGTCACCGCGCTCAATGTGGGCGATCGGCCGACAACCATAACGAACCTTGGTGGAATGTATTTCGAATCCTGGTGGTATGCCTTTCGACGCCGAAAGCCTAAACAGGCGTTCATTATCACTGATCCGGCGCCGGCACAGCGAATCCCCTATCGGTTCGACGTGGGGTCTCAATGGATAGGCATCGCTGAACAGACCGATGAGATCATGCAAATGGCCCGCGACGGCTACTTGTTCATGATCCTGTACACGGCAACCGGTGGTCGCGGCAAATGGGTGCGAGTTAAGGTGCTGAAAGTGGCTAAGAAACGCGAGCAACACGCATAGGAAACCCAGAAAGCTAAGCCGAGGCTCGGGGTTCAGGTGCTCTTGGCACCAAAAATGTTGGCGAAGTCGCTGTGCCAGAAGGAGCTTTCCTCTTTAGAGAAGCTGTAGACCGAGCCCCCAGTATCAAGCGCCCCGTCGCTCTGCGGCGTGAGCGTGCCTCGGCTGACGAACCCTATACCTACGATGTGATCGCGCGATTCGCCAGAAAGAAATTGACTAACGCCGATGCGCAATGCCGTCGGCTTCTGTGGGTTCTCAAAGTCATCCTCGGCAACACTCCGCAGCTGATCGGCCTCCATCCCATCGAAACCAAGGACAAGAAGACCCGGCCGCGTTTTGGTCAATTGCCTTTTCGCGGCATCAGCGGCGGTATCGAACGCCGCTGCAAGTACGCTATCGTCTTGAGCACTCTGCGGAACAAATACAATCGCGCCACCGTTCGGTCGGCCAATAATCATCGCGTTTCGATTTCGTGTGCCTGTCACTTTCTCAATCACGGCACGTACGGCGGGAGAGTTTGGAATCATCGGTATGTCTTTCAACAAGGCGATGTCGAAATCGGCGACGCGTACACTCGAGCCGTCGTCGAATACTTTGCTTTCATTCGACAGCACTTGAGCGCGCACGCGGTCAGCCAACTCTTCCAGCTCTTTATGCGACTTCGGTAGACGATCAGGTACAGTGATTATGACCGCAACGCCCGCTTTGATGTTCTTGACGAGGGGCTCAAGCCTACGTTTGATCAGTTGCTGGAAAGCCAGCAGTTCTTCCTGATGGAATTTCCGGCCTTTGTCGTCAGATACCGACTTGCATTCGACTTCTAGTCCATTCGGACCAACGTCCTCGATGAAAAGATCGTAGGTAGAACCCGCAATTGGAGACCCCGCCGTCTGGTGCTCCGGCCACAAAACTTGGTTTCCGCGACGGACAAAATGTGTGGCGGTGGCGATTTCCAGTAGCATGCCGCGCATATTGTCAGAGTTTTTGAGCGCACCCCGAATCCTCCCGGCGAACTCGTTGCGGTGTTTCGTCTGCAAGCTTTCTAGTATGGACAGCGTTTGGCCGGCAAAACCACAGGCATGATGAAGCTGCGCGAGCTCGGTCACGGGCAATTTGCCGTACTTGGTCATCAGCTCACTGCACTTGGCAAGCTGAAATGCAATTGCGTACTCGCGCTCGTAGTGCTCACGGAGAAATGCGTTGCTCCGCGAATGCTTTTTTTTATTGTGGACTACCTTGTTCCAACTAGCGTCCCCGACGATTTCAGAAAGCCCCCTGAAGATCCTAGGCATGTCATCGACTCGAACTTGAAATTCAAGCATTTCGGAAGCCCCAACTCAGCATGCGGGAGATTGCCAGTGTAGCGGATCGCTGCGATCACCCGAGGCGACGCCATCCGCTCCTCTGTCGGACCACCGTATCGAATGGCGGCTGCATTTCCGAAAAGAGCCACTGGCCAACATTGGGTGCAACGGCCGTTGAGGGTCGTTTTATGCCTTTTGCATGAGAGTCCGTGCCCGCGGCGATCGCCACGCGTGGTCGTCTGGCGCTAGCCGGCCAATATGAGTCTTTTGCGCGATCGCTCAAGTAGCCTGTCCAGTGACCGCTTCACCGGCAAGACCTGCCCGCCATGCTGTCCCGAACGTATTCACTCCTTCATTCAATACGCGTGCGCCGCAATCACCCTGGCCACGGTCCCCAGCGATCGCTTGCGCTCCACCGCGCCGCACGGAGTGAAATTGCGTCGTTCGCTGTTATCATCGACGCGAAAGATGAGGGCGCTCGTCGCTTTTATGAGTGGGAGAGTCTCCTCGCATTGCCCGATCAGCCCATAAAGCTATTTCGGCCGATAACTGACATCCGGCGGCTCTTCTTGTGATGCGCGACCTGACCGAGGAATGCCTTCGAATCCTGAACAAGGGCTTTTTCGAGATCACCGATCCCGGCCCACTCCATCAGCCAATTCGTAGCTTTTCGATCCGCCGGGACGAAAAGCTGAACCTTATCTTGGAGACTGAGGCCGCCCCCAATGCGACGTCGGCGGCGATCAATCTGCCGCCAGGCACGGTTCGTTTGACGAACGAGCGGGCGCTCCTCCGGAGCGTGGGTGGTCTCGAAGGGGAATTCTTTGGGCTGATGCCCTACAGTCAGAATCGCCAGACCCTCGGTGTGACCGAGCAGCCGCTCAAGGAGCTGGCTCAGGTCCATGTCGCCAAGACAAACAACCCGTCCGGGGCGCCCGCGGCATATGTCATCGACTGGCTCGAAAACCTGCCCACGAGCCCATACGTTTGGCCAGCGGCTTCCGACGTGGTTACCAGAACCATCACCACTCGAAGAATTTCTCTGAACGACGGCATCACTATCGCGAGCGATACCGACCGTTCCAGCACCTCGTGGAACTCCGCCAAGGTGACGGTGGATGGCGCGACCTTCTACGTTTGCGCGCTCGACAGAGAAGACCGCCCCGGCGCCATCAAGCCGGGGTGCATCGTCTACGATGGCGCCCCAGACGACCAGTTTCGAAAGAAGGTCCGAACAGGCCTTTCTTTCGCGATGGGCGTGTACTTGGTCGATCTCGGCACATCCCACTACGATGCCGAATGGAACGTCGTGTCCACGCTCGCACGGAGCGCCTACAGCCTGCGCCGCCATGCCTTCGACATTGAAACTCTCCAGCTCGCGCCGCTCGGCGACCGCTTCCTGAATGAGCTTGGTGCCCCACAACTGTCAAAAGCGATCCAGGCATTTGTGACGGCGTTCGACTCCCTAGATCTTGCGAACCTGCACTGGGCCTTCTGGCATGCGTGCGCCGCCACTCCGCACATCGCGCCCGCTCACTTCGGCGCGGCGATCGAGGGCTTGCAGAGTGCCTACACCAAAGCCAACCCCGGAAAGGTGCAAGAGGGCTGGGCCACCCGAGACGAATGGAAGATCCTCAAGACTGCACTCAGCGCCGTCATCGACGGCGGCAACATCTCCCTTGAGGCGAAGATGGCCTTGAAGAACAAGCTGCCTACCTTCAATGGCATCGATCAGCGTCAGCGGCTGAAAGACGTGATGGCTGCCTTGAACCTTGAGCTGGGCGATGACGAGGACGCCGCGTGGCGCCGACGGAACAAAGCCGCCCATGGCACGCCGATCCCACAGGGTCAGGAGGTGGCTGCGATCCGGGACATGAAGCTGCTGAGGGGGCTGTTCCAGCGCCTACTGCTACGGATGACCAACGCGGCTGATCAGTACATCGACTACGCCTCGCCCAACCACGAATACCGGCCTTTGCGTCAAGCGCCGCCGACCATCGGTTAAGCGTCGGTGAATTCGCTGTCGAAACCGATGTCCGCCACGGGCTGGGTCAGGGCGGCTAAGGGTCGCCTTATGCCTTTTGCATGACAGGCTGCGCCTGCAGCGACCGCCGCGCTTGGTTGTCGGGCGCTTCGCGGCCATGTCCGGACATTGGCATGCCGTTCCTCGTCGGCCGCCTTGGCGACAGCTTCGGACGTTGAGCGTCGACGATCTTCGCCGGCATCGCAGCGTGAGAAAGCGCGTAGCAAGTAGTGAGGCGTTTTGCAGTTGAACCAGACGTTCGCGAGGAACTTATAACGCGCCCTTCCTCTTGTCTTCGGACAGCTTCAAGACAGGCGGCGACCTGAGCAGATTTTCAGGCTGAACCCTTTCCCAGAGGCCTCCGTTGCCCAGTGCTCGTCCCAACTGGTCTTCGCGCCTGAGCCATTGTTCGACCGTCCTGATTCGCCCAGGATGAATTTCGTCGAGCAATGCGTAGTCTCTCTTGACGATCCCGTACTTCCACAGATTCCAGAAGCCGGTGAAGTTTTCGCGGAAGCTCATCGTACTTTTGTCGCGGAGATCGGCGTTATATCCGGAAGGCAAATCGGCCGCGGCTTTGAGCGGTCCGCTCCAGTATGCTTCGAGGTCGGTATCGATATATTGCGCGGGATGTCCGGTCACGGCTTCGAACGCCTCGGCAAGCTTCGCATACTCGACATGATCGATCGCGACCTCGAGATTCATGCCATTCGCACGCTCCGGATTGTCGAAAAGCCAACGTGCGTAGTACCCGCAGTCCTCAAGCGCTACATGCGGGACGGCGCCGTCACCGAGCGGCACCCGCCATGTAACGACGCCGTTTTCCACGGACGGCGTCATCGGTGTCATTGCCGAGATGGCCATCTCCATATACGGGCCGGTCGTAAGCAGCGCGGCGCCCATCCGGTCCCGGTTTGTCAGGTTCTGGAACAGAATCCATTCCCCTACGCGGCCTTTGCCATCATAGTGGCCTGTCCGAAACCGGGAATCGTATCCGGACCTTTTGAGCGCGTAATCGAGGTTTCCATATACGAAGAACTTGACACCTTCTTCGATGGCTATTTCATAGCATCGGATGGCCCAATAAATCTCAGTCTTCTCGCCGGTGCTGAATCCATCGAGATTGATATACGCTGCGTTGCAATTACGAAAACCGTCACGCAGAACCGCTTCATCGGCAAACGTGCCCTTCACGATCGAGACGTTCCCCAGAGTGGAGAGTTCGATTGCCCTTCGCGATTCAGGATCTCGGCTCAAGGCGCGCACGGCATATTTGCCGTCGGCGACGAGCGCCCGGATGACGGGCAATCCCTGTGCGCCCGTTCCACCGATGACGAATATGGTCGAGGGAACCCGTGAAGACATGTTTGTTCACGCTGGTATGAGTTGGATAGATTTGCCGACCGGGCGCTGCGCGCCAATGGCACGGATGTCAGCTTCATATGGCATCGGGCACCCGTACGCCGACCACTCGCCCGTGGACTTCCGTCGAGATGCCGAATTGCGGTCCGCGCGATATTTCATCGAAGCATTCATACGACACTGCGGCCCTGACCGGTTGCCTTCGCCGGACCGCGCGCCGCGGCTGCGCGTGGTTGCCGGCCACGTTGCAGCAGAAACACACCACCGAGGATTGCGCCCATCGCGAACAGTTCGACGGCGCCGATGGGTTCTTGCGCGAGCCACGAACCCATCAGCAACGCAACGACCGGCGGAATGTACGTCACGCTGGACGCCGCCACTGCTCCGAGCCGTCCGACGATGAAGTAATAAAGGATGTAAGCGATCCCGGTGCCCGTCAGACCGAGTCCCAGCACGAGGCCGAGCAGCGCTCGCGCATCGCCGGTCACACGCACGATGCCGTGGAAATCTGTGACGCAGCCGATCAGGACCAGTGCGAAGCCGATCTGCCACGTCGAGAGGGCGAGCGGTGAGAGGTCCAGGCCGGAAAGAAAGCGGCGCGCGTACACGAACGAGCAGCCCACGCTCAGCGAGCCGGCGATCATATAGCCGACTCCGAGGAGGTTGACGCCAGCCGCGTGGGCATTCCACGGACGCGCGATCAGCAGTACGCCGACGAATCCGCAGACGATGCCCGCGATCATTCGCGCGTTCGGGCGCTCCTCACGCAGCAGCGCCCATGCGCACAGGAAGGAAAAAAGCGGGATGGCGCCGCTTAGCATCCCAGCAATGCTCGAGAACAGCAGGCCGGCTCCCTTCGCGAATGCGTAGTAGTAGATCACCGTCGCGAGCAGGGACATCACCACGAAATGGTGAGCGTGCCGGAGATGGCGCCATTTGAGTGCCTTACTGAAAAGCGCGACGGCCAGCAGCGGGATAAAGCCGAAAAGCACGCGCAGAAACACGATCTGGCTGGCAGCCAGATCGACGCTCGCCCACTTCATGAACAGGAAATTGGTGCCCCAGATCAGTCCGAGGGCGGCGAAGGCGAAATAAGCGGGGTTCATGACAGCGCACCGGAAAGCGGATGAAGTCCTGATTGTGTTCGGCCCGGTCATGCGCTACAAATGATTTAATGTCGACTATGGAATAGAAAAACTGAGTTATGGGATTGACTCCTCCACTGAAAGCCCTGCCTGCATTCGAAGCTGCCATGCGGCTCGGCAGTTTTACTCTTGCATCCCGGGAACTGAACGTGACGCCTGGTGCGATAGGGCAGCAGATTCAGAAGCTTGAGGAATGGCTCGGCGTTGCCCTGTTCGTACGCCAGATACGGCAGGTAACGCCCACAGAGGATGGTCGCGCCTACTTCGCGCAGATTCAACCCGCCTTGGCCGACCTCATTCATGCGAGCCATCGCATTCGTGAGCGTCGCGGTAGCGGCGTGCGGTTGTCGATGCCGCCGAGCTTCGCTGCCAAGTGGTTCGCCCCACGCATGGCCGACTTCCTGCAGGCAAACCCCGGGATTGCGCTGAGCCTGAGCACATCGACAACGATGGTCGACTTCGAACTGGATGGAGTCGATCTCGCGGTTAGGCATTTCGACGGGATGGATGCACGACTATCCGTTCAACTACTGTGCCATGACGAGGCCCGCGCGTATTGCCATCCGGCATACGCGAAACAGCGCCGATTGAAGCGCCCCGACGATTTGCGCACGGCGACACTGCTCCATAACACGCTACACCCGCACTGGGCCGCGTGGCTTGCTCGATTCAGCGGTCTCGACGGTTCGCGGATTGAAACCATTACCGGTATCAGGTTCGACCAGTCGTTGATGGCGATCGACGCCGCAGTGCGCGCGCAAGGCGTTGTGCTTACCAGCCCCCTGCTGGTAGAAGCGGAACTGGCTCGTGGAGAACTGATCGAGCCATTCGATAATGCGCTGGCGTTGGACGCCGGATACTACCTCGTCCATCCCGCCAGTGCCGGAACCAAACAGGCGGTTCAATTGCTCAAGGCGTGGTTTATCGGCAGCATCGCTGTGGGATGTGCGCGACGTGGGGGCATTTAGTCGTCGAATTATCGTCTAAATGGCTGCTATCGGCTCTAATGCCGACGCCGGATAATGCGATTCCGACCGGCAACAACGGGTCGCTTTATGCCCTTTGCATGAGGCGCCGCGCCCGCGGGATCGCCAGGCCCGGACGGCGGGCGCTACCCGGCCAGATGCGGTCGTTCGAGCGGGGCCAACGCGCATGCCGGAGCGGTGCTTGATGTCCGTACTCCGGTCACGCGCCCGTCGCGCGCTCGCCTATTGACCCATGCTCCGGAGATTGATAGGATGGCCTCACTTTCAAAACGCCCTCCCGGTCCGCCGGGAGGGCGTTTCGTTTTGGTTCCTGCAACCAAAATGGAACCCTGGAATGAAAGCCTCTCTTGAAATCCGATCTGGCTCGGATGCCGGTCTCGGATATGTGCAGTATGGCAATGGTCCAATTCGCGTGCTGGTCATGCACGACTGGCTCGGCGACCATTCCAGCTACGATGCAGTCATGCCTTGGCTCGATGGCCATTCGTTTAGCTACGTTTTCGTCGATTTGCGCGGCTACGGGCAATCCATCAACCTGGACGGTGAATTCACGGTCGAGGAGATTGCAGCCGATTGCCTCATGCTCGCTGACCGACTGGGTTGGACGCACTTCCATATCGTCGGCCACTCGATGACCGGAATGGTCACGCAACGTATTTCGGCGGACGCGCCGTCCCGCGTCATAAGCGCGATCGCCGTATGTCCCGTTTCCGCAGCTGGAAATCGGTTGAGTCCTGATGCACTGGCTTTCTTTGCCAGCACCATGCAAGACGACGATGCCCTTCGGAGGTTGTTTCGCTTCGTCACCGGAGGACTGTCCGATTCGTGGGCTGAACGCAAGGCCCGACAAAGCCGCGACACAGTCTCACCTGACTGCCGGGCCAGATACCTCGAAATGCTCGTCACGGCGGACTTCGTCGATGACGTTCGGGGTCTTGAAACACCGTATTTGGTCATCGTCGGTGATAAGGATCCCGGACTGGATTCGGAGGCAATGGCGCGCACTTTTCTCGCATGGCATCCGAACGCAGAACTGCAAGTTATCCCCAACTGCGGTCATTACCCGATGCAGGAGTGCCCGCCATATTTCGCAACCGTTATCGAAGGCTTCTTGAAACGCAGTACCACCTGACTTGACTGGCCGCAGGAAAGCTGGAAACGGACATATTCAGGCACGGGCCTGGATTGTCCGCAACGGGTCGGTTACGGCCGGCTAGAGTTTCGATAACGAGGAGCACGGCAGCACATCTCATCTATGCGTGCTTCGAAGCGAACGGGGGCATCCGGGAACTGGCAGCTTTCCAAGACGTCACGTGACACCCGGCGTAGACTGGGCGATCGTGTTGCTGACAGAGAGGCGGAGATGGCCACGAACACCCTTCAGGAATTCTACGCGGACGCCGGTATGCTGCTGCGGGACCAACCGCGCGGGACCGCTGCCCGAGTGACACAACACATCATTGCGTGGTGGAGCGGCCGGAACCTTGTGTTCGCCTATCTGCGTGAGGATAACGTGGCGCTGATCGAGGAAGAATTCGATCCGTTCGACCTGCAATGGGATGAATGGGCCGCAGTGTTCGGAGGCTGGTGCTCAAAGCCGGTCTTCGAACGATTCGACGAGATTGAACAGTGGATTCGCGAGTCGCCCCCTTACGAGGCGGGGCGTATAGAATAGTCCAGCGAACAACGCGGGGGGCCAGCGTCCAGCGCGGCGACCAGCCCCCGTTGCGGCTTCGTTTCATTCAGACGAAAGCCGCACAAAAACCACTACCTTTCACTGCAATTCCTGACCTGCTTCGCGGCGTTACTAGCCCTTCCGATTGGTAGCCCGATGCGGATCGAAGATCCGTATCAAGGGGCGAGTCGCCAAATTCAGTATATTCGGTCGAAATGGATACCAGACACGAATGGTTGGATGCCCCCACGAGCGCCTTCCGACGGTGGCAGGAAACGGAAGCGACGGGCGCTGACAGCCGACGTTTCGCTCCCCGGTCGGCGAAGCAGCATGCAGCAATGTTCGCGCGCTTCATGCGGCATCTACAACATCACGGAGTGACGGTGGCCAGTTTCGGGGACGAGCACCTCGGGAGCTTTCTGGCAGATGTCAGTCGGCGTAGCGCGCCGGGGACGACGACCGGGCTGCGATACATAAAGCTCGTTGATCGAATGTCCCGTCACCTGATAGAACTGGGCATCCGTAGCAGCAACCCTGCGGCCGGGTTGGTCCTCGCGACGACGTGGCCCGATAGCGAGCCTGCGCCGGTATTCCTGGACGTAGACGCTGACAGGCGGCTGCAACTCCACGTTCAGCCCCGCGCTACGGACGCGCCGCTGCAGGTGCGGGATCGCGCGGTCGTCGCGCTGCTGTTGGGCTCGGGGATCACGGCCGCGGAATTTCGGACGTTGACAATGGCTCAGGTCCTTGTCTCCGCACCGCGGCCGCACGTCGACGTCGAGGAATGCGGCATACGCCCCGGTCGCCGCATTCCCCTTCCCGAGTACGCTGATGTGGCACTTCAAGCGTGGTTGAGAGCAGCCGTTGATCGTTCGGGAGTCCATCTCTTTCCGTCACCTCGCGGGCCCGGCGCGCTGCAGCCCGTTGCCCTTTGGACAATCGTTCGCACGGCCCTGGATGCGATCGGTGTGCGGCTTCCGGACATGAGCCCGCGCGTCCTGCGCAACACATACGCACGCCGCCTCTTGCTAGGTGGACGATCCAACGAAGAAGTGAGCCGGATGCTTGGACTCGCGAGCCATCGGACCGCGGTACGCCTCCGCGCCACGATCCAAAGCCGAAGCGTCCCGACTTGACTTCAGCTGGCGCTCCGTACCGTGGAAAGGTCGCCACTTCCGGCGACGTTTCCAACCGAAGGAGCAGACATGCGGTTTCGAAGTCCCAGTATGCCCATTATCTACCCGGATGAAGCGGGCAAACCCTGCGCGATGCTCTATCGTATCGTCTTTACGCGACAAGAGCCCTGGCTTGCGGTCGTTCATTTGCAGCAGGATGACGATTCCTATGCGAGCCCGGTTGCTTCGGCAAGCGTTCGAGATCAGGTACTGAACCGCATTCTCGACAACGATTTACGCGGGCTGCCGATTGGCGCGGTGCGGCTCGTAGGGGTGATCGTCCTTTTCGTGCTAAATCTGGCGGTTCCGCCGCAGGTCCTTTATCTATAAGGCTGCCATCGGCTCTGACCGTTGTCACGAGGCCCAAAAAGCGCCTGCGATAACATACGTGCCCGCGACTACGTATCGCGCGACCTTGACAGGGGGCAGAAGATGCCAAGCCCGGGATTTCGCTATGTGGGACAGGATCGCCTGCCCGCCCGACTTTCGGAATTCGACGTGGAGCGCTATTTCGCGTTGACCGATAGCGACGTCGCCGCGGTCAACGAGCGATTTCGGCGGGATTCCCGTGCCGGCGTCGCGATCCAGTTGGTCTTTCTGCGTGCCAGTGGTCATACGCTCGATCATGTCGGCACACTGCCACGCCAGCTGTTGCGCTATGTCGGCGAGCGGCTCGGCCTGCCTACCCCGACAATCGCCTCGCTCCGCACGCTCTATCAGCGCTATAAGACACTGTACGAGCATCAGGTCTGGACCTGCGAATATCTCGGCATGACGTCGATTGGACCGAGCCACTGGGCGGAACTTAAAGCGTGGATGCGACAGGACGCCACCGAATCGCTCACGCTCGACGAACTGCTTCAGCACGCCCATTGCTGGCTGTATGAGCGTCGCGTTCTGATACCAGCCGAACGGAAGCTGCGAGATCTCGGCCGGTCGATCTGGTCGGACGTTGAACGTGGCCTGCTCGCACTTATCAAGGCAACGGTCACAGAAACGCAGTTGATGCACGCCGATGCCGCCCTCTCCGCCCAGCACGGAACCTCCGGCATAAGAGTTCTCGAATGGCTGAAGACGCCGCCGGCGCGGCACAGCCCCACGACGCTCACCGAAACCCTTGAGAAGGTTCGGTTTCTGAAGGACCTCGGCGCGCATACGTGGGGACTTGACACCGTGCCAATCGAAAAGCAGCGTGCATACGCGCAACGCATCCAGGCTCGCCGTCCTGCGAAGGTCCGCGAACTCAAGGCGTCGACCCGCACCATCGAACTGGTCTTCTTCCTGCGCGTCTCGCTGCTCGAGCTGACGGACGCGCTACTCTACCAAACAGGGCGGCGCGTCTCCGACCTCGTACGGCAGGCGTACGACCGCACGACGGTCCGGCAGGCACGCTCTGCTATCGAATACCGGCAACAACTGGTCGCCATCAAGGCGCTGGTTCAGGACAGCAAGCGTACAGCGCAAGAACGTCTCGACGATATTGGCAAGCTGCTTGAGGACCTCGGCGACAGGCCACCGGCAAGTCACGCAGCCAGCGTACGCGAAACGCTCGCCAACGATCACCACCGCATCCGCAATCTGCTGGGGCCGTTACGTGAGCTAGGCTTCGAGGGCCGCGACGCGGAGCCGAGCCTGCGACAGTTCGAACTTGTCGGCACACTTCACGACAGTGGCTCGACCGAATTGCCGCGCGACTGCGATGTGCCGGTCAGCGCCGCGTGGCGCGAGCTCGTCCACGGTGACGATCGTGTTCGCGCGTTGCGGGCACTGCAAGCCTCGGCAATCACGGGTCTGCGCAAGGGGCTTCGCCGCGGCTCGGTCTGGATCGACCACAGCCTGTCCTTCCGGGAGCGCGACCAGTTGCTGATTCCCCCCGCGCAATGGGAAAGCGAACGCGACCGCTACCTGACATCGCTCGGGTTGCCGGGGACCGCTGAGCCATTCCTCGAACGGTTGACGGAACATCTCAAGGCAGGCCTGGCCGCGCTGGAAGAAGCGCGCGAGGCAGACCGCGTGACGATCGGCACCGACGGCGCATTGCACCTGTCGGCGATCGAAGCGTTGCCGACCGATGGCATACCGAAACGCACGCGGGATCTGATATTCGCGGAGATCGGCACGGCACAGTTCGCCGACATGATCATGGAGATGGACGCCCACACTGGCTTCAGTGAAGTGCTCCGCTCACGCAAGGCACGTGATGCGAATGAGCTCGTCTCGCTGTACGCTGCGTTGATCGCCCACGGGACGGAACTTGACGCGAAGAGCGTCGCCGCCATGATCCCGCAACTGGACCCGGCGCACATTTCGACGGCAATGCGCCTGCTTGAGATGCCCGGCAGGCTGCCGCGTGCAAATGACCGCGTGGTTGAATTCCAGCGCACGCATCCGATTACGGAACTCTGGGGTACTGGACGGCAGGCATCGAGCGACTCAATGAGCCTGGATACGTCACCGCACCTCTATTATGCGCGGGTCGATCCGCGACGTCGCACCCACGCGGTGGGCATGTACACGCACGTGCTGGATCAGCACGGCATTGTCTATAACCAGCCCATCGTGCTGAACGAACGCCAGGCTGGCGTGGCGATCGAGGGCGTCATCCGACACAACGAGAACCGCGACGACGGCGGACTGTTGCGACTTTCAGTAGACACGCATGGATACACGAACGTAGGCATGACGGTGTCGAAGCTGCTCGGTTTTGATCTCTGTCCGCGTCTGCGCAACCTCTCAGAACGCAAACTGCATCTGCCGAAAGGCGTGGCTGCGCCCGAGGGACTGGCAGCGGTCGTTGCCTACGAGATCTCTATCAAGGCGATTCGCGAGGGCTGGAAGGAACTGCTGCGCCTCGTCGCATCGATTCATGCGGGACGCGTGGGCGCAATGGTCGCGTTGCAGCGGTTGGGCAGCGCGGCGCAGGGCGACCCAGTGTACAGGGCAGCGGACCACCTTGGCAGGTTGCTGCGTACGCTTTTCCTGTGCGATTACTTCAGCAACATTGAATTCAGGCGGGAAATGCATACGCTGCTCAACCGCGGCGAATCGGTCCATCAGTTGCAGCGCGCAATCTATACCGGCAAGATCGCGCCGGAGCGCGGGCGGCGCCGCGACGAAATGATCGCGATATCGGGCTCTTTAACGCTGCTGACAAACCTCGTCATTGCGTGGAATACTCAGCGCATCCAGACAACCCTTGATCGTTGGCGAAGCAAGGGTCAAGGGATTGACGACGACTGGTTGCGGCGGATGGGGCCGGCGCACTTCGCACATGTCAATTTCCGCGGAACGTTGAGCTTTCCGATCGACCGCTATCGCGAGATGCTGCTCGACGCAGCGCCATGGCGACGCGTGGCCGGATCGTGAAGCGGTTCTGTAAAGCCGTGAACCGGGACAAAGCGACTCGACTCCGAATCAGTGGCTACGACATATGAATCTGGCTTTGACAACGTGCGCGCAAACAGCAAGCGCATGGCGAGGATTTACCAGCCGCACCCGATCACGCGCTCGCCGATCAGGCGCGGTCGAACAAAAGCGCCATATTTTGCATCAAAAGGATGCGCTCCCGCAAAATGGGAAATTCGTATCCCATTGTTTTTAAAAGCCAAATCAGATCAAACCGCCAGATTTAGCACGAAAAGGACGATTACCCCAAGTTGCTCTCCGGTCGCGATTCGATCTGTTGAGAATCATAATATATACAAAACTAGTATGTCGAACGTTTTGTGTATTTGTTGAGGGAAAACCCCATATTTGAGCTTCCGATCCGTGTAGTCGCTCAAATCAGATATACTTCATTCCAGATCGAATCCTAATGAGGTGTGACTTGTCCCGCATCGTGGCTAACCCAGCTGCGCCCGCAGGCACGGGGGGCGCGAGCGTCGCGACCCTGGCAACGAACCTGTATGACCGCATCCGCGCCGACCTGCTCGACGGCAAGCTCGAACCGGGGCGCAAGCTCCAGATCGAGTTCCTTTGCGACCACTACCAGGCGGGCCAGACGCCCGTGCGCGAGGCGCTCAACCGGCTCACCTCCGACGGCCTCGTCGAGCGCCGCGACCAGCGAGGTTTCGCCGTCGCCGGCATCAGCTCGAGCGACC
The DNA here is from genome assembly GCF_000739775.1 of Paraburkholderia heleia NBRC 101817. Lineage (GTDB taxonomy): Bacteria > Pseudomonadota > Gammaproteobacteria > Burkholderiales > Burkholderiaceae > Paraburkholderia > Paraburkholderia heleia. Next base: position 46,664 of record NZ_BBJH01000053.1, read on the forward strand.
TGCGCGAGATCACCAAAACGCGCTGCTGGCTCGAGGAAGTCGCCCTGCGCGAGGCCTTCGCCACCCGTTCGACCGAATGGGAAGAAGACGTCGTGCTCGCGTATCACCGGCTTTCCAAGGTACCGCGCTCGCTTTCCGAGAGCGAATACAAGGAAAACCCCGAGTGGGAGCGCCGCCACCGCGAGTTTCACCGCGCGCTGATCGGCGGCTGCCAGTCGCGCTGGCTCATCAACTTCTGCGAGCAGTTGGCCGACCAGCTCTACCGCTACCGCCAGCTCTCCGTGCGGCGCGTCTTTCCCAAGCGCCACGAAGGCGCCGAGCACAAGGAAATTCTCGACGCGGTCGTGGCCGGCGACGCGGCCCACGCTATCCAGCTCCTCACCACGCATTACCAGCAGACGGCAGACATCATCCTCACGGACGCCGACCTGTTCCCGCCTTCCTCCCACTAAGCCGTTTCCCCGTCAACGCAGCCTGCCGCCCCTTCCGGGGCGCGGTTGCGCTCGTCCGCACATACAACATACACAACCTGGTGTTTTCGATAGTTTTGTATATTTTTATTGACGACTGGATACTCCGTACACAAAACTCCTGCTTTCAGAGAGTGCCGCATCCCGACGGCACCGTTCAGGAGACTTCATGAAGCTACCGCTCGCGCCGTCCTTTCCCATCGCTGTGCTCGCTACCGCGCTCGCTGCGCCCGCGGCCAACGCGCAGTCGTCCGTCACGCTCTACGGCATCATCGACACCGCCATCCAGGTCGCCCGCACGGGCGGCAACACGGTGGTGCGCGAGGCGTCGAGTTCGGTCGCGCCGAACCGCTGGGGCCTTTTCGGCAAGGAAGATCTCGGCAGCGGCTATAGCGCGGTCTTCAAGCTCGAAAACGGCTTCAACCTGAACTCGGGCGCGATGGCGAGCAGCAACACGCTCTTCAACCGGGAGGCGTGGATCGGCATTCGCGGACCGTTCGGCCAGGTCCAGGCGGGTAACAACTACACGCCGCTGTTTCTCTCCTACGTGACTTACTCGATCGGCGAACTCAACGCACTCGCCTGGGGTAACGCAACCAACAACTACGTGTTCGTGCCGGTGGCGCGCACCGCGAACTCGATCCGCTACACCTCGAATGAACTCGCTGGCTTCACGGTGCGCGCGCTGTACGCGCGCGGCGCGAACGGAACGAGCGGCGTACCCGCCTCGCTCGGCGACACGCTCTCCGCGGGCGTGAACTTCAAGGCCGGCCAGTTCTCCGCCGACGTCGACTATCTGCAGCAGCGTTTCGCCAACACGGCGACGCTCACGACCACGACGCCAGTCGGCACGGGACGCTACTACCTGATCGGCGCGTCGTACGACTTCGGCTTCGTAAAGACGGCCGCGCTTTATCAGATGCACCGCAACGCGACCGGCGTGAGCACGTCGATCTCGAGCGCCTACGCCACGCCCAACCACGACTTCTACGAAGTGAACGCGCTCATTCGCCATCTGGGGAACGGCTCGCTGCTCGCGAGCTTCGGCCAGTACTTCCTGAAGTCGGGCGGCGACGGTCACGCCACGTCATGGGCCTTGCGCTACGACTACCCGCTCTCGAAGCGCACGGGTCTCTATGCTGGCGTAGCGGGCGTGCACAACCACGGCACGACGGCGTTCACCGTGATGGACGCTGCGGGCCCGGGCATTGCCGTTTCCCCGGGCAAAGACATCACGACCGGAATTTTTGGCATCGTGCACGCCTTCTAGCCTGGAACGTCGATGATGGTGATGAAGAAGGTCCGCATTCCTGCCGCGTTGAGCCTCGTTGTCGGCGTGGGTCTCGCAATGTCGCTGGCCATTGCTGCGGCAGGCGCGGCATGCGTCCACGTTTCCTCCGTGCTCGCCCAGGCCGCGCTCGGCGCAACGCGGGCGCCGCGCGATGCAGCGCTGATGACGTTGCAGCGTTTTGAGCACAGCGCTCTGCTTTGCATCGGCCTCCTTACGATCTGCAACGTGTTGCTGACAATCGCCGGGAGGCGTTGGCTCACCACCAAGGTCGTCCATCCGCTCGACGGCGCCATGCGGGCAGTCAATGCCATCGCGCTGGGCGAGTTGCGCGAGAAGATCGTCATCGACGAAGCGACCCAGGCGCGCAAGCTGTTCGCGGCGCTCGCGCAGATGCAGCAAGGGCTTGTCAAGACGCTTTCGCTCGTCACGCATGAGGCTGTTGCCGTCGATGACTGTGCAACGCATCTCTCCAGCCAGAACCTCCGCCTTTCGAGCGGCGCGGAGTCGCAGGCCGCCGCCATCGAGCAAACTGCGGCCACGACCCAGCAGATCAGCGAAGGCGTGCAGCGCAGCGCACAGTTGGCCGCCCAGACCAACCGCCTGGCCGAAAACGCCTCCCGTCTCGCCGACGCGAGCCGCACCCGCGTGCGCGCCGTGATCGATGCCATGGACTCTATCGCTACCGATTCGCGGCAGATCAGCGCCGTGGTTTCCGTAGTCAACGACCTTGCGTTCCAGACGAACATCCTCGCCCTCAACGCAGCGGTCGAAGCGGCACGCGCCGGACATCAAGGCAAAGGCTTTGCCGTCGTCGCCTCCGAAGTGCGCAGCCTCGCCCAACGCAGCGCCAGCGCGGCTCGCGAGATCGACCAGTTGATCACCAGCGCGCGCAGCACGATCGAGCAAGGCGCGCGGCTCTGTGCCCACGTGGGCGCCACCATGGACGAAGTCGTTGCGGCCGCACACGAAGTGGTGGAGCTCAGCGACGAAATGAGCCGCTCGGCGAGCGAACAGAGTCACGGCGTGCAGCAGTTGAACCAGGCGATCCGGGAAATCGACTCTGTCACGCAGCAGAATGCAGGCATGGTCCAGCATCTCGTGGAGGCGACCGACGATCTCAACGGACGCGCGCGCACGCTCGCCCATGCAGTCGGCGCGTGGAAGCTCAACCAGGGCTGCATGTGAATCCGGCAGCCCGTGTACCCCCCCAGTACGACCCACTGAGCCCTTGAGAAGTACGCGGGAGCCTTATCCTTGATCACCCTTCGTCATTGCGCGCATTCGCCCATTGTCGAATCGAACGGTCGTGGCTTGTTACCAAGCCATCAAACAGACCATGGACCGACGATCGATGATCGTGCCATTAGGATAAGTATTCTTATCATAAGGCGTCTTTTTTTCTATCAAACTCTAGGGCCGGCCGATCCGCCTCATCCGGTCCCCGCGCCGGCCTCCACTGGATCCGGTGGTTTTCCCGGTGCCGATGTGGGCCACGCACGCGCGGCCCGCCGCACCACGTTCGCTTCATGCGGCGACGGCAACCCATAAGGATGCTCGAGAATCGGCGCACCCGGCGTTTGCGACCATGCGTCGACGCCCAGCGGCCTCAACAACGTGGCGGCTTTCACTCCGGGTGCGACGAACGCGGAGAGTGCGAGACCACCCAGCATCCTGCGACGGGGTAATGCCGGCGTGTTCTTCGATGCGTCGTCGCGTGGTGTGCTGCGCGAGTTAGACGGGACGTTTGGTGAAAAGCGTGAATGTCGCGGCATGCAAGTGCCCGAAGGCGGCAAAGGTGGTGAAGGTGGCGAAGGTGGATCGACAACCCGCCGAGTATAAGCAGTGCCAGGTCACCGCTCAAACCCGGATCCGACTAACGTTATGACGGGTCGCGATATGCGCTTCGTCATTGCGCCACGGATTCGCGCGCATAGCGCGACACCAGCCGACGCAAGCCGAGGTTCTCGCGCAGCGTGCGACCTTCGTAGTCGCTGCGAAAGAGTCCGCGCCGCCGCAGTTCAGGCAGCACGAGGTTGATGAAATCATCGAGGCCGTTGGGCAGCAAGGCCGGCATCACGTTGTAGCCATCCGCGCCGTGGTGGACGAAGCGCTCCTCCAGCGCATCGGCGATCTGCTCTGGTGTGCCGACCAGCTGCCAATGTCCGCGCGCACCGGCGACACGCAGATACAGCTCGCGGAGCGTGAGGTTTTCGCGCCGTGCGAGTTCGAGCGTCAGCGACTGGCGGCTCTTGCTCGCGTTGGTTTCCGGCAGTTCCGGAATCGGACCGTCGAGCGGATACTCCGACAGATCGATGCCTCCCGTCAGCGTGGATACCAGCGCGAGCCCTACCTTCGGGTCGATCAAGGCCTGAAGCGCTTCGAATTTCTCGCGCGCCTCGGCTTCCGTCGCACCGACGATCGGCATCACGCCTGGCATGATCTTGAGATCATCCGGCTCGCGGCCATATTCCGCCATCCGGCCTTTGACGTCCGCGTAAAACGCAACCGCGTCGTCCAGCGTCTGCTGCGCCGTGAAAATGACCTCCGCGGTGCGCGCCGCGAGTGCCTTGCCCGCTTCCGACGAACCGGCCTGCACGACCACGGGCCGACCCTGCGGCGAGCGTTCGACGTTCAGCGGCCCGCGCACCTTGAAGAACTCGCCGCGATGATCGAGCACGTGGCGTTTCGCGGGATCGAAGTAGCGCCCCGCCGCTTTGTCGCGCACGAACGCGTCTTCATCCCAACTGTCCCACAGCCCCTCGACGACTTCGGCAAACTCGACCGCGCGCTCATAGCGCCGCGCATGCGCGAGATGCTCATCGAAGTTAAAGTTCTTCGCCTCGTGTGAACTCGACGACGTGACGAGATTCCATCCCGCTCGCCCGCTGCTGATGTGATCGAGTGACGCGAACTTGCGCGCGATGTGATACGGCTCGTTGAACGTCGTCGACGCCGTGCCCACGAGACCGATCCGATCGGTCACGGCGGCGAGCGCCGAGAGCAACGTAAGCGGTTCGAATTGCGCCACGTAGCTGTGCGCCGTGCGGCTCAGAAAATCGACATTGTCGCCGCGTGTGCCCGAGCCGTCCGCGAGAAAGATCAGGTCGAACTTTGCAGCTTCCGCAGCCTTCGCAAGCTGCACATAGTGGCGAAAGTCGCGCCCCGCGTCCGACTGTGAATCTGGATGGCGCCACGCTGCGATGTGATGTCCGGTGGGATACAGAAAAGCGCCGAGGCGCAGATGTCCTTTGCGTTGGCTCATGGTGTGCGCAAGTCGTGGGTGAGGTACATCGGCAATCGCCATCGATGACGATGGCGTCAACGTATGCGAAGATCAATGCACCTTCGGAAAACCGTGCCGCTCGACGAGCAGTTCGAGAATGCGGCGCGGGTCGGTGACGAAGCGCCGCTCGCCCAGCGTCTGTGCATCGGCGGGCGCGGGTTGGTCGTCGTCGAGCACGAGCACGGGCAAGCCCTGATGTTCGGCATCGAGCATGTCGACGACGACTTCCCGTGGCCGCTCGAACGGCAGGCGCTTCACGTCGAGTCTTTCGACGCGCGACGGGTCGCTCGCGAGCAGCCCTTCGATCGGCGCGCCATCGGGGCAGCTGAAACGCTCGCCCGGATAGCGGGGATCGGCGAATCCGGGTTCCAGCAGCAAAAGAAGATCGCGGCTCATTGCATGTCGCTCCTTATTAGCGTGACAGGCCGTTGAATATCGTACGAATACGTGAATACGCGCCAGAAAAGGCCAAAAATGCCGGCCTTGTGGGAGATGCGTTATCATGCCGTTGAGCGTGCAATCGCCGCTTCGGCGGCGAGTATCGCGAGCCCATGTGCGCGTCTTTGAGCGAGCCGTTCAAGCCGCCTGTTCGATGGGAAGCCCCAACTGGCCAAGGCAAGATTGCGTGCAAGGGCGTGAAGGCCTTGAAGGGCAACTCGCGGCATGCCTCTCGCGATGCAGCGCCTTCCCCAATGGCCTTCGAGCGCGGGCGAACTCGCTCGATCGTGTGCAGGCATTCAACGTTCCTTGTGCTGGACTTGCAGACCGGCATGCGTGGGCCTGATGCCGAACTTGTTCGGCAGTACAGCGAACCAGTATAGGGATGCGCGCTCGCTCAGATAACAACGGATTTGCGCTTACGTTATTCGTTTGCGTGCAATGTATGTGCAATGAAAGCGGAACGCGTGCGCTTGAACATGCAGCGCCTCCGATCGCGCCTGGCAAATCACGCCGGTCGCGGAACGATCTCTCGATTCGTTCTTTGAGCATGGCAAGCACGCTTCAGGACTATCGGCTTCTCATCGATACGATCAAGAATGTGTTCATGCGCGGCCGCGCCGTTTTCGTGCGCCTCGTCGCGATTGCCTCCGGTGCGCCCCTTCCGTTGTCGTCCGGCGCAACACCTGCCGCCGACGATCCAGCAGCGAAAACGACGCGAGCGCTGCGCATCGGTTTCGTTCCTGGCTCCTAAGCTGCGTTACAAGTCGAGCCCGTGTGATCGTGATTGCCAAGGCCAGGGCCGGAGCTGGCCGAGATGCGATTGTGAAAATGTCTCGCGATGGCAATACGATGCTGCTTCCACATCGCAGGCGTGGTCGACAGGGGCTGAGGATGTCCGTCGTTAGAGAGCGTACGGCACCGGGGCCAGCGATGCGCGCCTTGTAGCATGCCTGGAGCGATCAAAGCCGAAGTGATGAACCGAGTAAGCCCCGAGGGAGGAGGTGTCAGAAATTCTGTGTGCTGAGGTCGGTTAAAGGATCTCAGTTGATGGCGCAGGTGCACCGCTCGCCGCCCGACCACGTAGTTTTGCTACTTTTGACATATCACGTGGACTGTAAGAAGTCCGTCCCGGCCGGCCTGGCGAACCCCGCACCGACGGGATACCGGCCCGCTGCGAACCCGCAACCCGGGCGCCTGCCCCGGAGTGCCACGTACGCGGCCACCCCGACGCGGCCGGCATGCGCGCCGGCAGCCAGCGCTTTTCGTGAGAGATCGCAACGGCGCACGCCCTGCACGCCCGCATCAGGTGTTGACCGCGCTCGGGTTCAGCATTAGGAACTTCGTCCGCGCACGGTCGGCGAAGGGTGCGGCGCCGGCGCGCGGTATCGGTAGGTGCCGAATTGGCGGTCGTTGCACTCGTGCCAGGATTTCCCCGACAAGGGAGGAAAGGCGATGGCAGTGCACGCTATAACGGCGGTTCGGATGGACGGGCATTCGCAAAGGGTCACGCACGTGCTTTGGGGGCAGGTGTCAGTGAGCGGGGAGCAATTTGAGGTCGCGCCGCACGCATCGCCTGTCATCGAAGTGGTAGAGGCACTGGCCAGGGGCGACACCGTCGTCGCAGTCTTTCCGCTGGATGGACAGCGCGTCGCTGGTCCAGAGGTCCGACGCGTCGTGGACGAGGCCAGACGCGAAGGCATCGAAATGGTGGTCGCTGATTCCGATGCGGGCCGAGCGCTCGCGGACCTGCCACGGCTTGATCACGAATAGAGCGCTCATCGGGTCGGCTCTATCGGGCGGAGTTTGCCCCCCGTACCGACGAACTGACGCCGAGAAGTTTCCACAGGCTCGCGCGCGTCGGCATCGTCTGAACACGCGGGGGCTTGTCGTGCGTTCTCCCATGAGGCAGTGAGCGCCTGGGCGGCGCCATTCGGCATGGCGACGGAGCCGCCGCACGAAAAGTGCATCAACTTTGCCCGAAGCTTTGGTTCAACTGGATAGCGCCAGGAGAAGAGGTAGTGGCAGGTCCCTTTCGCATCGTTGCATCGCAGGATGGTCCCAAGAATCCCCCCTTCGACTCGATCACGCTACCCGAATGCCTGCTGGAGCAAATGATCCAATCAGTGATTTGGTTTTGGGAAGACATAGAGCACATGCGATGCAACTCCTTCAAGCGCAAGCACCGGAGTGTGGTCGCCAAGATATCAACTTGGCAAGCCAGTCGTGCATACCGAGACGGCTCGCGGGTCTGGCACCACGTTGACGGCGCTTTTCCGCGAGGTAAGGCCCAACTAAAGTGTTGATCCCTGCACGGCAGCCCAAGGCCCCGTACCGAGAATCTGTTTCTGAATTGAACGCGACAAGAAGTGAGAGCGCCACCCGCAGGTGGCGCTACTTCTTTTGGGACATCGAGGGTCCTGTCGCCGTTCCGAACCCGCCAGGACGACGCCAGCTCGTGCAAGATCTCAGGCTGGCGGCGGGGCCACGCGCAGCGACTGGTCGCGCAGCCGCTCATAGACAGGATGGTCGATAAATCGCCCGTATTGCGACGTCACCTGCGCACGCATCGACTCGACTGCCTCGGACGATAGAACGATTGCGGTGCTTCCGCGCAGGCGACGTGACGGATAGATGTACCCATCGGGCCTCGACGCATCATCGATCTGCGACATCGCAGCGTGCATGCGGGCCCCGAACCATTGGCACCATTCGTAGTCCGGACTAGAGAGATAGTCGTAGATGCCGAGCCGACTCGACGCCTCGCCGTTGAGGTTCCAGAGCCGCAATTCGCGGGGAAACGACAGCTTCGCGATCAGCCCGTTGCATTCGGCCGCCGGATCAATATAGAAGGTCCCAGGCCGGGTAACGTCGTTCAGACAGAAACGCGCTTCCCAAACTGTGGTATCGGGTGTCTGAGCGAGGTACAACCACCAGAACGGCACCGCACCGTCGGCCGCCCTAAGGGCATCAGGAGGACCAAAGCGATATGGACGCGGCGCCTGCTCCGGGAGAATCGCGTGAGGCGACCATGCTGCACGGTAGAGCGGCTCCCCGCAGTTGATGAGTACAGTCTCGTTCGCGAGACCGGTGATGATTTGCCCGACGGACGGCATTGCTTCGCCGACGTCGGGCGGTTCCAACTGGTTGTTTTTCTGCATGGGTAGGCCGTTTAATGCGCCACACCTTCCCTCTGACGCTCAACTGCGGCGAGAACGCGGCGCTGCCGTTCCGCAGCAGGCAGCTGCAAAAGGCGCAACTGGCTGCTGTGGAGTTCTCCACGGCCTGCGAACGGCTTTCCGGCGAGCAATTCGGCCGGCGCAAGCTCGTTCAGTTCGTCTCGAGCGGTCACGAGAAAGGCGTGAATCTCAGTCGTTACGGCCCCTCGAAGCTCAGACAAGACGGCAGGAAGCAGTTCCGGCACGGGCTGTACAAATTGCCATTCTGGAAACACGCGGCCGTTGCTCTGGCCGGGTGGCTTCACGCAGTAGAACCGGTTTGTGTCCACGCATCGATACAAGCTAGCGAGCGAGAGTTGAACCAGTCCCTGTCCTTTCACATCCGAGGGCTTGAGATTGCCCACAGGCAACGACACCGGCGCGGCCGCCTTGGGCGTACCCGCCTCGATGACAAGCATCGTGGTGAGGCGCTCCTCAAGAGCCTTGCGAACCAGGTGATGAAGCTGCTCATCAACCAGACCGGGTGCAATTTTCTCGCGCAGGACCTCTTCAATATCCATCGCGAAAATCTCTGCTACGTCCCGCGCGGCGCGCTCACCGGTACTGCTGCTTCCCTCGGCCAGAATCGCGTGAATCTTGATTCCGCCCGTGCCATGGTTTCGGTCGTCAATTACATGTGGCATATCGATCTCCTTCAGACGAGATGCGGGGGAGCGCCAAGTGGATTCATCCGCTTGGCGAATGCCGCTGCGCTGCCCGTTTCAGTCACAGGCGCGTTTTTCGGCTTGGCGTGAATGCGAAGGGCGCGCACGCGTGCTCGCTTGTTGGCCAGATCACTATGGATGACCGAAAGCTCACGCCACACCGCTAGGAAAAAGTCCCTTGCGAGCCGGCCAGTCGATGCCCAACTGCCATCTGACACAACGTAGCTCGTGCGCCGGCGCAATTTGCCACCCCACAGACGCTCGACCGCCCGCGACGTCTGAGACTGGACGAGTGCGCGTCCAGAACAGCCGAAGTAGCGCAGTATCGCAAGCAGGCCGCGTTCAAACCCGCCGTTGTTACCAAACGTCACGGTAAGCGGGTCAAGCGAAACATCGGCGTCGAGTAGATTTTCGAGGTTCGTTCCCTCAAAAGTGACAGTGGTCTCCGACGGCTCGCGCAATGCGTATTCGCCATCTTTTACCGGAGTAGGCAGGTGTAAACGCTGCCTGACGCCTTCGCCGACGACCACAAGGTGGCGAATTTCCTGTTCAAAGTAGATCATGCGTCCACCTAGGGAGGCTCAGAACAATCTCAATGGTACACGATTTCTCATTTTTCGCAAGATTTTTGAAGTTCGCAATTTTCGCTATTTTCTTATCGACGCGAGGCCGAGCCGGGGCCCCTCGCAGTAACTATGGCGGGTCACCCTGACCAACCGCGTTCGGCGAGTTCAAGGCAATGACCGAACGGCGCCCTACGTTCGGTTTTTGGCGCCAGCCGTCCTCACGGCCATCTTCGGGCTGCAAATGCTGGGCCTCTTCAAGATCATGCCGGTCATTTCGGTCCACACGAAAACAATGCCCGGTGACACAGCCTCCTTCTGGCACTTAGCGCCTGCGATTTCGCGCGCGACCGCTTCGTTGCGGTGGGCGCGCACAACATCGTACGTCGTCGGCCGGATGATTCAGGATGTAGGTGGCTCGACCGGCATGTCCTTCGCGGTGGCGATCGCGGGCGCACTGATCGTGCTCCTTTGGGTAAGCATGAGCGGCCTGTTCGCGCTGGTTGGCGTGTTCTCGATTCTCGCGGTGGGCGTGGTGATCTGGGTCATGCCCGATGCGCCCAGCAAGCCCGTGCACGTGCGCGCCCCGTTCGCCGAGGTGCTGCACAACGTGGAGCTGCTGCGCCTGAACTTCGGCGTGCTCGTGCTGCACGCCACGCAAACGGCGCTCTTTCTCGTCGTGCCGCGCCTGCTCGTGGATGCGGGCCTGCCGGTCGCGTCGCACTGGATGATCTATCTGCCGGTCATGGGCCTCGCGTTCGTCTTGATGGTGCCGGCCATCATCGTCGCGGAGAAGCGGGGCAAGATGAAGGCCGTGCTCCTTTCTGCGATCGGTCTTATCCTAATCGGCCAGCTATTGCTCGGCTCGCTCGCGCATACACTTGTCATCGTGTCGGGCGTGCTGTTCGTCTACTTCCTCGGCTTCAACATCCTGGAGGCTTCGCAGCCGTCGCTCGTCTCGAAGCTCGCGCCGGGCCGCACCGCTGGCGCCCGCGAACAGATACGCGCACCACTGCGGCAGGACAAACATCGTCAGAAACCCCAGCAGCAGCGAGCATTCGTCGTTCACCGCAAGGAACCAGTCAGCGGCCCGGACAATGATCTGTGCGACCAGATTCCGGGGGGCGCCGTCGAACCCGCACATTCCGGAATCCCCTGCCCAAACGAGCACCCCCACACTGGCAAAGAACGCGACGAAATACGCGAGCCACATCGGGAAGATGGCCTCCGGCTCCCCCTTCGCCTTCTGGTTGAGCACCCAGCCCATGAAGAAGAGCACGCAGGCCGTGACGACGAGGACCGCCAGATAGGGGGGCGCGAAAGCGAAGCGGCTGCCTAGCGTGCGCTTGACCAGCGGGACCGAACGGCACCCGCTGACCAGTTCGTACTGCCCGGGACCACTTTTGAACGGATGGAACACTAGCACCTAGCGCTGCAGGATGTCCTTTCCGAAACTGATGCTCGTGAAGCGTAGACCGTAATAAAAGTGACACCGTTACGACGATCATTGTGCCACCACCCACTGGGCGATCGGCACGCTACCATCGGACGGCGCTGAGGAGCGGCTGCGGCAAACACCGCCGCCGCTGGCTGTGAACTACCGGTGTCGACCCTCATCGGTCGTTCGGGCTCTTCCATAGCAGCCACTCGTCGCCCGCTATTATCGATATCGCAGAGTGCTTTCGACACATAATGTCAGCTTCAATTGACTTCCGGGTGATCGCGATGCCAAAACACGTACTGACGGGCGGTTGTTTCTGCGGGAATGTTCGTTATGAGGTCGCTGGCCAGCCGTTCAACTCGACCATTTGTCACTGCGACGACTGCCGAAGGGCAGCGGCGGCGCCGCTTGTAGCGTGTTTCTCGATAAAGAGGCAAGAATTCCGGTTCACCCAGGGCACGCCTAAAAGCTTCGCTTCGAGCACATGGGGGACACGAAGTTTCTGTCCTGACTGCGGCACGCAACTCACATTCCTCCACTCCGAATTGCCGGACGAGATCGACGTGACCACGTGCAGCCTTGACATCCCCGAATTGGTTCCTCCTACGGACCATGTGCGCACTGCGAAGAGCTTGCCGTGGATTCATTTGGCCGATGACCTGCCGAAGCACTCGGGGCGGCGCGACCCAGCCTGAGCAATCTGGCTCATGTCGCCTCCGCGCGTTGGCGAGGATGTTCAGCTGAGGCCCGACTCGGTCAGCCACCGTCGTGCAAGCTCTGTGCAGAGCGACGGTCGCTCCAAGGTTGGGAAATGCCCGCAACCTTCGAGCGACACGAAGCGGGCATGCGGCATCAACGTCGCGATGCGACGGCCCACGCTAACTGGAACGAAGCGGTCAGCATCGCCCCATATAAGCAGCGTTGGTATCTTGCTCGCTGCAAGCGTCGCCCAATGATCTGAACGAGTCGACGTAGCGTCGGATTGCCGAGCAAACACTTCGGCCCCCGTGTCGCGGGCCATCCGAACGAACGCCTCCCTCGAAACAACGTCGTTAGCGGGAATCGCATGCTCGGCGAACTCGGCGATTACGTGTTCATGTTCACCGGAGCGAATTCTCCGGCTCGTAGCGCGAGCCGCATCCGGATTCGGGTGAACACCTGGCTGGCAGTTCATCAGCCAGATTCCACGAACACGATCCGGACACCGTGCCAGCACTTCCATTGCAAGACACCCACCGTAGGCAGTACCAGCAAGGATGAATTCGCCTTCTGTAGAAGCTAACAGGCTTTCTGCGCTTTCGGCAAAAGTCGCTTGTGCGAGTACGCAAACAGACGGTGGTACAAGATCTTTTAGTCCCTTGACCTGTTCGGCGTACATGCGTCCGTCGCACGGCATCGCGGGCAGAAGAATAAGTGGTAGCGACATGGAGGGGGAGCGAAGATCGTCGGGCGGTCCGAGGTGGTGTCCACGTAGCAACCCGGCAGAGAACCGATTGTCAGCGATTTTGCCTAACCGGTCCAATGACCGAAATTGGCCGACCACCGCCCCATGCCCGAGTGCGGCGATCGCCACGGGCGCGGCCCTTCATGCAAAAGGCATAACTCAACCCAAGTGGTCGATCAAACTCCTACAAAGCAGTCACTCGATCGTGTCCCGGGCAAGACCCATCCGCGCATACGCACGGGATTTCCCGCTCCGTGCCGCGTTGCGATCTATGTAGCTTGTCTCGGCTCGGATACTACGGACGCCTTGAATGCATGGGGATATTCGTGACGAAACCAATCTGTCACCTGATCGTGGTTGAGCGCAAAGAATTCACGCGATCGCGGTATCAGGACAAAACCGGAAGCGAGCAGACAGGTAGCGAGACCGAAGCATGTGTAGACCTTGCCTACCGCCCAATGCGTGAGTGCCGCGCCTGCGATCATTGGACCAAGAATGCCCGCAATCTGCGTGGTCATCATGCTGGCAGCAAGAATGCGCACTCGGAAATTCTGCGGGATGGCCAACGAGCGGTGAGTCGCGCCGACGAGCCCCATCGATGCATTGGCGAAACCCACACACGTAAGCGTCAACACGAGAACGATAGCTGAATGGGCCCAGCCGGAGGCCGCAAGTGCCAGCCCTTCACACACCGCGGCCCCCACCCGGACATTGAACCGGCCAAAACGGCTGACCAGTGCATCAGAACCACGAAAGCTTCCGAGCAATAAACCTATGGACAAGGCCGCTTCGCAAACACCCAGCCAGAGACCCGACAGTCCGAGTGATTGAACTTTGAGCGGGATCAGCATGCCGACTGCGGGGCCCTGGAATATCCAGACGAGGAAGTTTACAAGTGTCCAGCCACGCTCCAACGGGACGATCCATTTAGCACGCAGTCCGGCGCGCAGGTCTTTCCACCAATGGGTTAAACCACGATGGTGCTCGTGATGCTGGGATTGGGATGGAAGCTGAAACGTCACGCAGGCAGCCACGCCGAGCAGTATGCCGTTGATCCAGAATGTTGCAGCGATACCGCCTAGGGCCAGTGTTGCACCAGCCAATGCTGGCCCCAAGGCACGGCCAAGCGCCTGCGTCGATTTACGAAGACGAAGCGCTTCGGCCAAACGATTCGCCGGAACAAGTTCAGCCGAAATGGTGGAACTGGCCGGATCAACGAAAGCTTTCGCTATAACGGTGACCACGCCTATGCAGATGATGAGCATGAGCCGGTAGTCGGACAGCGAGGCGAGCGCCGCGAGGATGAAAGCGACGACCATCAGGGCGCATATACCCCATGCAATCTGCTGTCTCTTTGCGTAGCGATCCCCGAGTGGTGCAAGCAGCGGCATTGCAAAAATCGTGGTGATGGCGATGCTTACGGTGTAGACCGCCAGGTCATGCGCGCCGGCCCGGTGAACGATCCACCAGGGGAGCGTGATATAGCCAACCATTTCTGCCACGATCCTCATCAGATCGCTGAGAAGCAGACTCGCAAGAGGGGCGCCGATCGAGCTTACGCGAGCCTTGATTTGCCGGATCACCGTCTTCCCCCTGTTGAGTTCGATGATGCTACCTCACCATTTTTCTCGCCGTGCAGTTGCTCGTCTCCAGCGGCCAACGTTTTACCGGCGGACGCCGCACGCGGCCGGTTTACGGCTGGTGACGCTTCGGGCAGCGACTTTCGGCAATTCACGGGGGTAAGTCGACTGGCCCTTCATGGCAGACCAGCGCACCACGATCGAGCGTAGCGATCTTCCTTGGGCATGCATCCAAGGCAAAAGGCATGAACCGAACCGGAAGTGCCATTCCACGTGACTCGTGAAACGACCTGTCGCCGACGCGAGGCAGCCGTTCGTAAGGAAATGCGAGAAGCAGCAGGGCCGCGAGTTTAGTTACGGCACGTGCAAAGCTCGAATTCGTGTCCGTCGGGGCTGCTCAGTACGATGCTTTTCATCGACTCGATTTTTAATCCGTCCATCACGACCGAAGCTCCGTTTTCTATTGCTCGCTTCAAAAATTCGTGAAGCGCATTTTCTTCGAACTCAAAGACAGGGACTGAACCGCTACCCTTTATCTCGTCTCCGAAGTCGTTTAGCAACAGGCCCAGCCGGTTAGTGCCGATCATGAACTCAGTCCACTTCCCGGACCGCTTAAGCGGTTCATATCCGAGGAGTCTCGCCCAAAACGAAGTGGACGTCTCCATCTCATTCACCTTCAAATACACGGTCCGAAGCTTCATGACGAGTCCCCGAATGGATACGAACCGAATGTATCAGACGCCAATATAGTCCGCTCACGACAGCGTCCGGCCAGGCGCCATCGAGCGATTGGAGCTTGAGACCCATGCAATGGGGATAAACGTTCCCCTCAGTGGACGTACGATTGATACGCCGGAACCTCTCTTCGTGGCCAGGGTCGCCTTTCGCGCGACCATACGAGTTGCTGCAAAGCGATCAGGCTTACGCCTAATGACATTACGTACGCGTCATGAGGGCCACGCCGAGTTTTGCAAAACGATGCGGTAGCCGTCGTGATCCTCAAATGTTCTGCCTGACACGTCCCAATAAGGATTAAGCGACGTCACGCGAACAAATCCGCTTTCGGCGAGGCGCTCGCAAGTGGACTTCCACTCAACGTGATCCGGGACGTAAAGCACCAGCAGATCCTCACGCGTTGGTGTTGGCATTACCGGATGTTCGCAGCACTGTGTGAACTCGAAGTGATAATCCATGCCGGGACGTCCCAGCATCACGCCGTCGAACCCCTGGTGGTCTTGGAAATTTGCCAGGACAACGAGGCCGAGTGCTGCGCAATACATGCTTTCTGCCCGCGAAAGGTCGCTGACAGGTCTGGCGATTCTAAGATGTGCTTGCATCGGATTTTGCTATCGGAATCGTGGCCAAGGGTGTCGGAAATCGATCGCTAAGGATACGCCGAACTAAATTGTCTCCAATTCTCGTTGTCTTGCCGAGTGACCGGTTGAATTCGCCGCCGAGTGATGTTGACGACAAACAGAGGCGACGTATGCAACCTGTTGGGGCAAGATCTGCCTTAGGCAGGTATTGCGGCCGCTAGAGCGCGCTCCATTACGATTGCCTGCCCGTCGAAATCCATCGCAGGCTTGCGAAGCAACTCAATGAAGCCTTCGCGTTTCCAGAATTCGAACGCTCTTGAATTTGTGTCGATGACGGCAATGCGTAATGCGCGACATTGCCACCCCATCCCGATCGCTTCGGCGAGGCGTAGAACCTGCGGACCCAAGCCCCGTCCCTGCGAGCTTTCCCGGAACAACAACAAGCCGATGAAAGCGATATCGACCTCAGGATAGCCCCGCACCATCTCGATACACCCAACCGCCTCGACATCGTGGGAGATTTCAAAGACGAACTTGTCCGAGTGGCTTTTGCCGGGCGGCAGCGCATCAAGTAACTCGATCGCAGCGTTCGGCGCGGGCAGCTTGCCTTCCACTGCAAGGCTATAGCCCGGCGCGCCTTCGAGCACAGCTTGCAGACGTTCTATGTCATCCGATGATCGACGGTCGATTCGACGTAGCGTGGGTGTGTACAGGGTCATAGCGATTCAGGCGGCAATGTGCGATGCCGATTGTGAACGATCTGGCCGTCGAAGTCGGAGGACCGCTTTT
>NZ_BBJH01000052.1 GCF_000739775.1 Paraburkholderia heleia NBRC 101817
GGCAGCACCGCCGCGCGCGCCGCTGCCGCCGCGCCGCCGCGCGTCGCGAAGCCGCCGAAACCGTACGTCTGGCAGGGACAGCCCGCGCGCGTGAACCCTCGCCCGCCCATGAGTGCGCCGCGCACTGCGCCGTTCAGCTCGCATCTGGCGCAAACGCCGCCCGCGACGCCCGCCTACTCGCGCCCCGCGCCCGCCGGCACACCGCAGGCGGAAGCACCGCTCTCGACGAGCGTGCTCGAAACGTTGCGCTCGATCGAAGAGAACGCCGCGCGCTGGACCACGCTCGCCGGCGCGAGCCTCGCCCGCCGCACCCTGGACGACGCGGGCGCACTCGCGGGCGAGGCGCAAACGCATGCGCAATTCCCGAGCGCATCGCCGGACATCGCGACGACGGCGGCGCCGGAAACAACTGCGGCGGGATCCCCGGAAACGGCGTTCGCTCCGGTCATGCAGCCGGAAGGTGACGACGTTTCGCCAAATCCGGGTTCGCAAGCGTTCGAGCAACCACACGCCTCGCCGCAACCCGACGACGCGACGCCAGGCGCGACGTCCGCTGCCCTTGACGCTGCCGCGGCTCAGAACCCGGCATCGTTCGAGCCGGATTCGCTCAGCGCTGGCTGCACGCCTGCGCCGACGGCCTGGCAACCGATGCCTGCGCACATGGACGAAGCCACGCAAGGCGCCCCAAGCGAGGCAGCGCATGCCGAGCCGGTGCAAGCGGCTGCCGCCCAAGCCGCAACGCCTTCGACCTGGTCAACGCTGGATCACGGCATGCCGTGGCTCCTGCTCGACGACGAACCGCCGGCTGCCACCCCCGCCGGGACGCACGCCGCCGAGTCGCAAGAGGTGCACGAACCACACGACCCGCTCGACCCATCGGCTCCGTCGATCATCGCGCACTTGCCCCAGTTCGCCCGCGAGGCACAACCCGACGCCGCCGCAACGCCTGCGCCGCACGCAGCGCCCATTAGCGAACAACCGCTCGAAGCAGGCAGCCGCGCCGACGTAGTGGTCGAACCGGCATCGACGACGACCCGCGACGAATCGGCATACGGCAGGTACGGCAGCGCGTTCGGAATCTCCTCGCGCGAGGCGCCTGCCCATGCCGCGCCCGTCGCGCGCAGCGAGACCGCCGGCGTCGATGAATACTCCGCGTCGATGGATCGAGCGCATGGGGTTGCGAACGAGGCGGCCGAAGTCACGCTCTCGCCAACTCTCCTGCAACCCGCAACGTCGGCTCCCACCCCGATTGCGGCCCCCGCGGCGCCCTACCCCGTCATCGCGACCGAACACAGCGCCGCGAGCCCCGATTTCGAGTCGGCATCCGAAACCATCGAAGCCACCGGAACCATCGAAGCCACCGGAACCATCGAAGCACCCGAAACCATCGAAGCGGTCGAAGCGGTCGAAGCGGTCGAAGCGGTCGAAGCGGTCGAAGCCCCCGAGCCCGCGGTCCAGCGCGCTCCCGTGCGCGGCCACGCGCCCACGTCCTTCGCGTTCGAGCCGCTCAGCGCATCAGCGGTCGAACTGCCTGGCCTCGATCTGCTCGAGCGCGCATCGTCCGAGATCGAGCCCGTCTCCGAGCAGAAGCTCGCCGAAACGAGCCAGCTCATCGAGCAGCGTCTCCAGGAGTTCAAGGTCCCCGTGACGGTGGTCGGCGCCTCGGCGGGCCCGGTCATCACGCGCTTCGAAGTGGAACCCGCGCTCGGCGTGCGCGGCAGCCAGATCGTCGGCCTCATGAAGGATCTCTCGCGCGGCCTCGGCCTCACGTCGATCCGCGTGGTCGAAACGATCCCCGGCAAGACCTGCATGGGCCTCGAACTGCCGAACGCCCGCCGCCAGATGATCCGCCTGTCCGGGATTCTCGAATCGGCGCCGTACCATCGCTCGCAGTCGAAGCTCACGATCGCGATGGGCAAGGACATCGTCGGCCATCCGGTCGTCACCGATCTCGCCAAGGCCCCGCACATGCTCGTGGCGGGCACGACCGGTTCGGGCAAGTCGGTCGCCATCAACGCGATGATCCTCTCGCTCCTCTACAAGGCGACGCCCGCGGACGTACGGCTCATCATGATCGACCCGAAGATGCTCGAGCTTTCCGTGTACGAAGGCATTCCGCATCTGCTCGCGCCGGTCGTGACCGACATGAAGCTCGCCGCCAACGCGCTCAACTGGTGTGTGGGCGAAATGGAGAAGCGCTACCGGCTGATGTCGGCGGTGGGCGTGCGCAATCTCGCGGGCTTCAACCAGAAGATCCGCGACGCCGAAGCTCAGGAAAAGAAGATCGGCAACCCGTTCTCGCTCACGCCGGAAGCCCCCGAGCCGCTCTCGCCGCTGCCGATGATCGTGGTCGTGATCGACGAACTCGCCGACCTCATGATGGTGGCGGGCAAGAAGATCGAAGAATTGATCGCGCGTCTCGCACAGAAGGCGCGCGCCGCCGGCATCCACCTGATTCTCGCGACCCAGCGTCCTTCGGTGGACGTCATCACCGGCCTCATCAAGGCGAATATTCCGACGCGCGTGGCGTTCCAGGTGTCGTCGAAGATCGACTCGCGCACGATTCTCGACCAGATGGGCGCCGAGTCGCTGCTCGGGCAGGGCGACATGCTGTTCCTGCCCCCGGGCACGGGCTACCCGCAGCGCGTGCACGGCGCGTTCGTCGCCGACGAGGAAGTGCACGCGGTCGTGGAATACCTCAAGCAGTTCGGCGAACCCGAGTACGTCGAAGGCATTCTCGACGGCCCGGCTTCCGAAGGCGCGCCGCAGGACCTCTTCGGCGACTCGCCCGACGCCGAAGCCGACCCGCTCTACGACGAGGCAGTCGCGT
Source organism: Paraburkholderia heleia NBRC 101817 (assembly GCF_000739775.1). Lineage (GTDB taxonomy): Bacteria > Pseudomonadota > Gammaproteobacteria > Burkholderiales > Burkholderiaceae > Paraburkholderia > Paraburkholderia heleia. The sequence goes on from NZ_BBJH01000052.1 coordinate 2,831, forward strand.
TCGTCGTGCGCACGCGGCGCGCGTCGATCTCGTCGGTACAGCGGCAACTGCGCATCGGCTACAACCGCGCCGCGCGTCTCGTCGAACAAATGGAAACGGCGGGCCTCGTTTCGCCGATGGGCATCAACGGCAGCCGCGAAGTGCTCGTGCCCGGCGGCGGCCAGGGCGAGTAAGGGCGAAGGCGCGCCGCGCGCCTGCTTTCCTCGTCTCGAAACGTTACTGCGCGACGAATTTGAAATCGACCGGCGAGCCGATGTCGACGCGCTTCGGGTTCGGCTCGAGCAAACCGGTCTGCTGATCGCGGCGGAACACGTAGGCGGTATCGCTGTTCTGGTTGCCCACGATGAGCCACTGGCCGGTCGGGTCGATCGCGAACTCGCGCGGCGACTTGCCAAGGCTCGACTGGCGCCCCACGCGCTTGAGCCTGCCGCTATTGCCATCGACGGCGAAGATCGAAATGTCGTTGGCGTCGCCGCGATTGGAAACGTAGAGGAACTTGCCGTCCGGCGACAGGTGGAGGGCCGCCGCGCCCTGCGTCCCCTTGAAGCCCGGCTGCGCGAGCTTCTCCACTTGCTCGAGCTTCATATGGCCGTCGTGATACGCAAACACCGTCACCGTGGCCGCCAGTTCGCTCGTGAGATACGCGTGCCGCCCGTCGTTGCCGAAGATCAGGTGACGCGGACCGCTGCCTGACTTCACATCGGTATACCGCCACTCGGCCGGGCTCACGAGGCCGCGGCTGCCGTCCGGCGTGTAGCGATACGTCCAGAGCTTGTCGGTGCCGAGGTCCTGGGTGAAGAGGTAGCGTCCATCCGGCGAAAACACCGTCGAGTGAACGTGCGCGTTGTCCTGACGTCCCTTCACGGGGCCGCCGCCCTCGTGGTGCACGGTGAGCACGGACTCGCCCAGCCTGCCGTCCTGCAGCACGGGCAGGACGGCGAAGCTGCCGCCCGGGTCGGCGGCCACCGAGTAGTTCGCCACGAAGAGATAGCGCCCATCCGGCGAGAGGCTCAGGTAGCAAGGATCGTTGCCCTGCGCCGACACCTTGTTGAGAAACGTGAGCTGACCACTTGCGGCATCGAAGCCGAATGCGCTCACGTCGCCGCGCAGGCTTGCGGGGCCGTTGTCGCCCGGCAGTTCGTTCACCGCATAGACGAAGCGGTTGTCCTTGCTCACCACGAGAAACGACGGGTTCACCGTCTTCGCCACGCTGACCGGCTGCATCTCGCCAGTCTGCGTATCGAAGCGGTAGACGTAGAGGCCCTCGCTCTTGCCGCCCGCCGTATAGGTGCCGACGATCAGGTTGTAGACACCACCCGCAGGCGCGGTCGTGGAAGCGGATTGCGCGAACGCATGCGTCGCGGCGACGGAAGCCATGATGACAACACCTTTGATGAACTGGGTGAGCAGATGCGCGGGTCCGCGTGCGCTCCGGCGCGCACGGGAGAGGCTGCCTGAATCGGCAGACGAGCGGGTAGACGAGCGGAAGGGCGCGGGCACGGCATTTGCGGCGGCACGGCGAAGGAACATGTCGACCTCTTTTTTCTTGTCGATGCAGGGAAGCGGAAGCGGGTCGGCCTCTCGTCGCCATGCCGACCGTATTCGTCCAGCTTTCGTCTGATACATGAGACACCGGCCCAAGTATAAGAGAGGCCGCGAACACCCGCCCCGCAGGCGCGCAGCGACGAGACGAGGCCAAACTCGAAGCAACGAAGCTGCAGCAAAGCGCAACACAGGCATTAACGCAAAGGTTCGAAACCCGCAGCAACCAGGGAGCCGTCATGAACATTCACGTCGCCATCGGGCCGCTCGTCGCGCTCATCGCAGGCATTCTGATTCTCGCCGTGCCGCGTCTGCTCAATTACATCGTCGCGCTGTATCTGATCATCATCGGGGTCATCGGGCTGTTCGGCGTGGGCGGGCATCTGTGACCCGCTCAGGTCGCGCCCGACAGCGTTTGTTGACACAGGCGAGATGAGTATTTGCGCGTGCTGCTGCGCAAAACGCATTGCGCAGGCGGCCCCGCTGCCACTACTCTTGTGCGTGCATGCCGCGCCGCTGCGGCAAGCGGCTTTCGTTTCCGAGCAACGCTGTCAATCTGCTTACTATGCCCGCACCCATTGAAGACTACGCATTGATCGGCGACGGCCACACGGCCGCGCTCGTTTCCCGCGCCGGATCCATCGACTGGCTCTGCTGGCCGCGCTTCGACTCCGGCGCCTGCTTCGCCGCCCTTCTCGGCACGGAGGAAAACGGCCGCTGGCTCATCGCCCCCGCGCAGCCCGAAGATGGCCAAGGCGACCAGAACCGCGTCGAGATCAGGACCACGCGCCGTTATCGCGGCGACACGCTGATCCTCGAAACCGACTTCGAAACGCCCGAGGGCGCGGTGACGCTCATCGACTTCATGCCGCCCGGCAACGGCTGGTCGGAACTCGTGCGCATCGTGGTGGGCCGGCGCGGCACCGTGCGCATGGAAAGCCAGCTCGTGCTGCGCTTCGACTATGGCTTTTCGGTGCCGTGGGTGAGCCGCCTCACCTATGAAAGCGGCATCAAGGCCACCGTAGGCCCGGACACGGTCGTGCTGCGCACGCCTGTGGACCTCCAGGGCGAGAACATGCACACGGTGGCGCAGTTCGACGTGAAGGCGGGCGAGCGCGTGCCGTTCTCGCTTTCGTATGCGGCCTCGCACTTGCGTCTGCCGCCGCCGCGCGACCCGTTCACCGCGCTTGCGCGCACGGAAAACTTCTGGACCGAATGGGCCTCGCGCGGCACGGTGGAAGGCCGCTGGGCCGAACCCATCCGCCGCTCGCTCATCACGCTCAAGGCCCTCGCCTACGAACCCACCGGCGGCATCGTCGCGGCGCCCACCACGTCGCTGCCCGAACAGCTGGGCGGCACGCGCAACTGGGACTACCGCTACTGCTGGCTGCGCGACGCGACCATCACGCTGCTCGCGATGATGCGCGGCGGCTACTACGACGAGGCGCGGGCCTGGCGCGCATGGCTCGGCCGCGTGATGGCCGGCTCGCCCTCGCAGTTGCAGATCATGTACGGGCTCGCCGGCGAGCGCCGTCTGCCCGAATTCGAACTCGACTGGCTGCCCGGCTACGAAGGCGCGAAACCGGTGCGCGTGGGCAACAACGCGGTCGGCCAACTGCAGCTCGACGTGTACGGCGAAGTGATGAACGCGCTGCACCTCGCGCGCGTGGGCGGCTTGCAGGCCGACGACACCGCATGGTCGATCCAGTGCACGATGCTCGAACACCTGGAAACGATCTGGACCGAGCCCGACGAGGGCATCTGGGAAACGCGCGGCGGCCGCCAGCATTTCACGTTCTCGAAGGTGATGGCGTGGGTCGCGTTCGACCGCGCGATCAAATCGGCGGAAAAGTTCGAACTGCCGGGGCCGCTCGATCACTGGCGCGAACTGCGCTCGACGATCCACGCGACCATTTGCGAACGCAGCTTCAACAAGGATCTGAATTCCTTTACGCAGACCTACGGCGGCACCGATCTCGACGCGAGCCTGCTGCTCATGCCGCTCGTCGGCTTCCTGCCTGCCGCCGATGCGCGCATCGCGGGTACGGTCGCGGCGATCGAGCGCGATCTCATGTGTGAAGGTTTTGTGATGCGCTACCGCACCACCGAATTCAACGATGGTCTGCCGCCGGGCGAGGGCACCTTCCTTGCGTGCAGCTTCTGGATGGTCGACAACCTGGCCCTGCAAGGCCGCATGGACCACGCACGCCGCATGTACGAGCGCCTGCTCGCGCTCGCCAACGACGTAGGATTGCTTGCCGAGGAATATGACCCCATTGCGGGGCGTCTGGTCGGCAACTTCCCCCAGGCGTTCTCGCATGTGGCGCTCGTGCATACGGGCCTGAACCTCATGCGGCACGAACAGGAAATGGCGAAGGAGACGGGACATCCCGCGGTCGGCGGCGCGTCGGCCGAGCCAGCTGTTGCATCCGCATCGTAAATGTTCGAAAGCGCCTGGACGTTTTCGCGAGGTGGGGTACACTAGGGATGCTGCGTTGCACAACAGCCGGGCGGAAAAATGCCACCCGAGCCGCCTGGCAACGGGGCGAAACGCGTGTACCGTCTTGCAGCGCCCTTGCAGCCACCCGCTGCGAGATGCGTGCGGGTCTGCCCTCGCTAAAGCCCTCCGGGCGGCGGCCGATAAACAACCTGACTGACCGACCAACCTTGCCGGCCCGCATCTGCTCCGCGCCTTCACCGCGCGCGACCTGGGTGCGAACCGCTCCTTGAAGATGCCGGAGCGCTCATGCTCTATCAAATCCGTGAATTCCAGCGCGCATTGCTCAGCCCGCTGACCGCCTGGGCCCAGGCCGCCTCGAAATCGTTCTCGAATCCGACGAGCCCGTTTTCACTCGTGCCGGGCGCCACGCGCTTTGCCGCCGGCTACGAGCTGCTCTATCGGCTTGGCAAGGACTACGAGAAGCCCGAATTCAACCTTCGCCAGATCGTGAAGGACGGCTTCAACATTCCGATCGTCGAGCAGACCATCATCGAGAAGCCGTTTTGCCGCCTGCTGCGCTTCAAGCGCTACGCAGACGACACCGGCGCCGTGGCCGCGCTCAAGGACGAGCCTGTCGTGCTCGTATGCGCGCCGCTCTCGGGCCACCACGCCACGCTCCTGCGCGATACGGTGCGCACGCTGCTGCAGGACCACAAGGTGTACATCACCGACTGGGTCGACGCGCGCATGGTGCCGCTCGAAGCCGGTCCGTTCCATCTCGACGACTACGTTGCGTATATTCAGGAGTTCATCCGCCATATCGGCGCGAAGAATCTGCACGTGCTGTCGGTTTGCCAGCCTACGGTGCCCGTGCTCGCGGCCATCTCGCTAATGGCGAGCCGCGGCGAGGACACCCCGCTCACGATGACGATGATGGGCGGGCCGATCGACGCGCGCCGCAGCCCCACCGCAGTCAACTCGCTCGCCACCGAACATTCGCTCGAGTGGTTTGCGAACAACGTGATCCATAGCGTGCCGGCGAACTATCCGGGCGAGGGACGCGAGGTGTATCCGGGCTTCCTGCAGCACGCGGGTTTCGTGGCGATGAATCCGGGCCGTCACACCACGGCGCACTGGGACTTCTACAAGAGCCTGCTGCGCGGCGACGAAGAGGACGCCGAAGCCCATCGCCAGTTCTATGACGAATACAACGCGGTACTCGACATGGCCGCCGAGTATTACCTCGAGACCATCCGCACCGTGTTCCAGGAGTTCAGCCTCGCTGAAGGCACGTGGGACGTGGCCGGCGAACGCGTGCGTCCGCAGGACATTCGCGACACGGCGCTCTTCACGATCGAAGGCGAGCTCGACGACATTTCGGGCGCGGGCCAGACGCGCGCCGCGCACGACCTGTGCGCGGGCATTCCCGAGGCGAACAAGCATCATCTGACTGCCGAGAAATGCGGCCACTACGGCATCTTCTCGGGCCGCCGCTGGCGCACGATCATCTACCCGCAACTGCGCGACTTCATCCGCCAGCACGAGCAGGCCGCCGGCCACACCGGCAAGCCAACGTCTGCCCGCGGCCGCGCCGCACAGGGCGCTGTCGCCTGACGAAGCCTTGCGCCTGGCTCGAGCGCACGCAATTCCCGCCAGCAGCACAATCCGCGCGCCGTCCCAGGACGGCGCGCCGCGTTTGTGGAGCGCGAAACGAACTGGCGCGAACCGGTGAATTCGCCGCGTGCGACGCGTGCGCTACTTGCGCATCAGATACGCGAGCAGCATCTCCGTGTTCAGCTGAATGATTTCCGCGCGTTCGGCAGTCGTGCTGAAGTCGCGACCGAGCGTGGCATTGAGCGTGTAGCGGTTCGATACGATGTAGTAGCCCATGCCTGAAAGCGTCACATAGAGACGCAACGGATCGACGCTCGGGCGGAACAGACCCGCAGATTCGCCGCGCGTGAGAATCGAGCCGAGCGTCGCCACGATCGGCGAGATCATCTCGCGAATTCGTGTGGACTTCTGCATATATCGCGCCTCGTGCAGATTCTCGTTGTTCACGAGCCGCAGCAGTTCGGGATTGTCGCGATAGTAGTCCCACACGAAATGCGCGAGCCGCGTGATTGCCTCGACAGGTGCGACCCCCGAGAGATCGAGCGCGCGCTCGGCTTCATTGAGCGCGCCGAATGCGTGCTCGAGGACTGCTGTGAATAGCTGCTCCTTGCTTCCGAAGTAGTAATAGAGCATGCGCTCATTGGTTTCCGCGCGTCGCGCGATCTGGTCGACGCGTGCGCCGAACAGACCGCCATTGGCGAATTCTTCGGCCGCGGCCAGCAGAATGCGGCGGCGGGTGCCTTCAGGATCTCTTTTGATTTTTGGCTGATTCATGGTGGCAGGATCTCGTTAAGCCGCGTTGTCCGGTTTACGTTGTCGGGCAATACTTCGCCGGGCCTCTCCTCGCCCTGGGATCGACAACGTTGTGCGGGGCGCGCCAGGTTAATGGACAGACACCCTCCGACCTACGGTCTTGCGTTCCTTCTTGTTTGTTAGATGTCGTTGCGAGCCGACATCGTTCTTCCCCCTGTCTGCTGCGTGCGAAGCACGTTGCCTGCCGTGCCCGACATGTACCGCTTACGTCTATTGATTTCCCCTGGACTGCACGGTGCTTCGCATTAAGCGCTTTGATTATGGCACATGGCCCGCCGATGGCAATGCGGGAAATCGGCGATAATGCACGCTTTGGCGCTGTGCGTGTGCGCCCCGTCAGGCCAGGTGCGAAACCCTGCGCGCCCAGGCTCACGCCACCGCCCGCCCCGATGTAGCGAACGTGAACGATCCCAAAACACTCGCAGATCGCATTGAAGATCTGCTGCCCCAGACCCAATGCACGAAGTGCGGCTATGACGGCTGCCGGCCCTATGCCGAAGCCGTCGCCGCCGGCACCGCCAACTACAACCAGTGCCCGCCCGGCGGCCTGGAAGGCGTCGGGCGCCTCGCGGCACTGCTCGGCAAACCCGTCATCCCGATCAACCCGGTCAACGGCGTGGAGCGCCCGCGTCCGGTGGCGTTCATCGACGAACAACTGTGCATCGGCTGCACGCTGTGCATGCAGGCATGTCCCGTCGATGCGATCGTGGGTGCGCCCAAGCAGATGCACACCATCGTCAAGGATCAGTGCACGGGGTGCGACCTGTGCGTGGCGCCCTGCCCGGTCGACTGCATCGCAATGATTCCCGTTACGGGTGAAGCGACCGGCTGGGATGCATGGACGCAGCAGCAGGCCGACGAGGCCCGCGTACGGCATGACCGGCGCGCCGCGCGCCAGGCCGCCGAACGACATGCCGCCGAGGCGCGCGCCGCGGCACGCCGCGCCGCCACGAGCGCGCCGCAAGCCCAGGCGCCGCAAGACGCCGCCACGCAGCCCGCAAGCGCACCCGCCGACGACGCCGAAGCGAAGAAGAAAGCGATCATCCAGGCCGCGCTCGAACGTGCGCGCCGCAAGAAGGCGGAGATGGCCGAACAGGGTGTGGGACCGCGCAACGTCGAGCACGTGAGCGCCGACGTGCAGGCGCAGATCGATGCCGCCGAGGCGCGCCGCAAGCGTATCGGTATCGAGCCGGGTAAATCGGACCCAACGCCCGACGACGACACATCCGCGCGATAGCGCTCCACAACGCCCCGGCCCCACTCACAACGAGCATGAACGCCACCAAGCGCCGCGCCATCTACGAAACGCTGCAAAGCCTCAACCCGCATCCCACCACCGAGCTGGAGTTCAGCACGCCGTTCGAACTCCTGATTGCCGTGATGCTCTCCGCGCAGGCCACCGACGTTTCGGTGAACAAGGCCATGCGCCGGATGTTTCCGGTCGCCAACACGCCGCAAGCGGTGCTCGCACTGGGCGAGGAAGGGGTGGCCGATTACATCAGGACGATCGGCCTTTATCGCACCAAGGCCAGGAACGTCATTGCGACGTGCCGGATTCTCGTCGAGCAATACGGCAGCGAGGTGCCGCCCACGCGCGAAGCGCTCGAAGCCCTGCCCGGCGTTGGACGCAAGACCGCGAACGTCGTGCTCAACACGGCCTTCGGCCAACCGACCATTGCCGTCGACACGCATATCTTTCGGGTTGCGAACCGAACGGGACTCGCGCCCGGCAAGGACGTGCGCGCCGTCGAAACCGCGCTCGAAAAATTCACGCCGGCCGAGTTCCGCCACGACGCGCATCACTGGCTCATCCTGCACGGGCGCTATGTGTGCAAGGCGCGCCGGCCCGAATGCTGGCATTGCGTGATCGAGCCGCTGTGCGAGTTCAAGCCGAAGACGCCGCCGCCGGAGCTCTGAGCGAGCGCGTGCGCCCGGACGTAGAATGATCGATACAGCTGTCGCAGCACGACACCGCACGAATTAGCGCCTCACCGATACGACCGACTCAAGATGTTCAATCCCAGCCGCGACGAAGTCCGCCGCTTTTTCACCGAGACCTGGCGCAAGCAGCGCGCGGGCGAAATTCTCACGCCGCTCGAGGCGATCGCCGCCGACTGGATCGTCGAGCACCCCGAATATCACGCCGAACTCGCCGACGCCGATGCGGCCGCCGCGCAGGACTACTCGCCCGAGCGCGGCCAGAGCAATCCGTTCCTGCATCTGTCGATGCATCTCGCGATCAGCGAGCAGTTGTCGATCGACCAGCCGCCCGGCATCCGCGCGGCCCACGACCGGCTTGCGGCACGGCTTGGCTCCACGCACGACGCGCAGCACGCGATCATGGAGTGCCTGGGCGAAACGATCTGGGAAGCACAACGCACGAACACGCCGCCCGACACCGACGCCTATCTCATGCGCATCGAGCGCCGCGCCTCACGCGACTGAATCGCAGTCGTTTCGCGACCGAGGCAAAACGAACCGCAAAAAAACGCCCCGCGTGGGCCTCGCCGGAAGCGAGGCCCACGCGGGGTGTCCGACATGATGCGGCACGCATGGCGCGCGCCGCGCTCACGCTTACTTCTTGTTGACGAGGTCGCCGCTGAGCGACTCGATGTACGCGGCGAGATCCTTCATGTCGCTCTGCGAAAGGCTCTGCACCTGCGCCTGCATGATCGGATTGTTGCGGCCGAGGTGCGGATTGCTCGTGCCCATCTGGTACTGGCGCAGCGCCCAGTAGATGTAATCGGCGTGCTGGCCGGCGAGCTTCGGATATTCGGGGCTCACGGGCTTGTTCAGGCCCGGGCCATGACAGGCCGCGCAGTTGTGGCTTTCGGCGAGAACCTTGCCGTTGGAGGCGTCGGCCGCGTACGCGGGATCGAGCGCGAGCGCGGCGGCCAGTGCGGCCCCGGCGAGCGCGAGCTTGATGGTTGCACCGGCAAACGAAGGCACAGCCGTGTAGGGCTTGTTCATGGATTCTCCACCTGCCGGTTATTTATTCGGATTGTCTTTCGACGCGGCCGTTTGCGACGCATAGTAGGCCGCGATGTCGGCGATGTCCTGTTCGGTCAGCGAGGACGCGATCGCGTGCATCGTCTCGAAATGCCGCTCGCCCTTCTTGTAGGCGAGCAACGCGTTCATGATGTACTGCGCGTTCTGGCCGCCCAGAATGGGCACGTGATAGACCTCGGGGTAGGCGGTGCGGTAGTCGGGAATACCATGACAGCCGATACACATCGCCACCTTGTCCTGACCCGCCTTCGCGTTGCCCACGATGTCCGCGTGAGCCGTGACCGCGAAGCACGCCAGCATGGTGATTGCGCCCGTGACGACGTGCTTGCCGACAATTTTTTTCATAGCATCCAACCTGGCTTGAGGGGATTCGAACGCCCGAACCGCAGGCCACGGCCTGCGCCGCATTACTGCTGTTTTACTTTTGGGGTCGCCGTGCAGGCCGAAAAAAATCGGTCCGAGTATACCGCGACGCCGCGCCGCACGTCCACCGGCCGCGCCACGCCTGGCGGGCCTCGGAGCGCGAGGCGAAGTCCCGCCGCGGGCCCGCGGCGGCCACCCAGCGCCCTCGCGTGCGGGCTCGCCCGCAGACAACCCGGAGGAACCCTGGCACGCGCAACGGACTCGCCGCGCGCCGTCGCGAGGCGTCCGGCAGCGCCTGCACGCCGTCCCTAAAGAGCGGACCCAACGATACGCGGTGGCGCGCCGACGCAACACCCCATCTGACTTATACTGGGATTTTTTTCCCCAGCGAGCGGATTCACCATGCGCGCCACGCGTTTCGAAGGCTCATCGCAATACGTCGCCACCGACGACCTGAAGCTCGCGGTCAATGCCGCGATCACGCTCAAGCGCCCCCTGCTCATCAAGGGCGAGCCCGGCACGGGCAAGACCATGCTGGCCGAAGAAGTGGCCGCGGCGCTGGGTATGCCGCTCATGCAGTGGCACATCAAGTCCACCACGAAGGCGCAGCAAGGGCTCTACGAGTACGACGCGGTATCGCGCCTGCGCGACTCGCAGCTCGGCGACGAACGCGTGAAGGACATCGCCAACTACATCGTGAAAGGCGTGCTGTGGCAGGCGTTCGAGTCGGAGCAGCAAAGCGTGCTGCTGATCGACGAAATCGACAAGGCCGACATCGAATTTCCGAACGACCTGTTGCGCGAACTCGACCGCATGGAGTTCTACGTCTACGAGACGCGCCAGCTCGTCAAGGCGAAACAGCGTCCGCTCGTCATCATCACGTCGAACAACGAGAAGGAGCTGCCCGACGCCTTCCTGCGGCGCTGCTTCTTCCACTACATCAGCTTTCCCGATCCGGCGACGATGCAGCGCATCGTCGAGGTGCACTATCCGGGCATCCGCAAGGAACTGCTCAACGCGGCCATGGAAAGCTTCTTCGAGCTGCGCAACGTCGCGGGCCTGAAGAAAAAGCCGTCTACGTCGGAGCTGCTCGACTGGCTCAAGCTCCTGCTCGCCGAAGAAATTCCGCCCGCGGCGCTGCGCGCGGCCGACGGCTCGAAGTCCGTGCCGCCGCTCGCCGGCGCGCTGCTCAAGAACGAGCAGGACATGACGCTGTTCGAGCGCCTCATCTACATGAACCGTCACAACCGTTGACAAGGACACCGCGCGCGAAAGCCGGAGACACCGCATGCTGATCGACTTCTTCTACACGCTGCGCGACGCGAAGCTGCCGGTTTCCGTGAAGGAGTACCTCACGCTCGTCGAAGCGCTGAAGGCACGCGTGATCGCGCCCTCGCTCGACGACTTCTACTACCTCGCGCGCATGACGCTCGTGAAGGACGAGCAGTACTTCGACCGCTTCGATCAGGCGTTCGGCGCGTATTTTCGCGGCATCGAGAAGCAGTCGGAACTGGCCTTCGAGATTCCCGAAGACTGGCTCAAGAAGCGGCTGGAGCGCGACTTCACGCCCGAACAGCGCGCGCAGATCGAAGCGATGGGCGGCCTCGACAAGCTCATGGAGCGCCTCAAAGAACTGTTCGAGGAACAAAAGGAGCGCCACGAGGGCGGCAGCAAGTGGATCGGCACGGGCGGCACGTCGCCCTTCGGCCACGGCGGCTATAACCCCGAGGGCATCCGCATGGGCGGCGAAGGCGGCCAGCGCAGCGCCGTGAAAGTGTGGGACGCGCGCGCGTACCGCGACTATGACGACCAGGTCGAAATCGGCACGCGCAACATCAAGGTCGCGTTGCGCCGCCTGCGCCGCTTCGCGCGCGAAGGCGCGGCACAAGAACTCGACCTCGGCGACACGATCCGCAGCACCGCCGCGAACGCGGGCTGGCTCGACCTCAAGATGGTGCCGGAGCGCCACAACAACGTGAAAGTGCTGATGCTGCTCGACGTGGGCGGCTCGATGGACGATCACATCAAACGTACCGAGGAGCTGTTCTCGGCCGCCAAGGCCGAATTCAAGCATCTGGAGTTCTATTACTTCCACAACTGCGTGTACGACCACCTGTGGAAGAACAACCGCCGCCGCCACGCCGAGCGCACGCCCACGTGGGACCTGCTGCACAAGTTCACGCCCGACTACAAGCTCATTTTCGTCGGCGACGCCACGATGAGCCCGTACGAGGTGCTTCAGCCGGGCGGCTCGGTCGAATACAACAACCCCGAAGCGGGCGCCGTCTGGCTGCGCCGCCTCGCCGACCAGTTCCCGCATTTCGCCTGGCTCAACCCCGAGCCCGAGCGGCTATGGGAGTATCGCCAGTCGGTGTCGATCATCCGCGAGATTCTCGGCCACCGCATGTACCCGCTCACCGTCGCCGGGCTCGAAACGGCCATGCGCGTGCTGAGCAAATAGGCACCGGCGCCCCCGACCTTTTCCGCTTTTCGAGGCGGCGCGTGCCTGAGTGTCGACAGGCCGCGCCGCCCGACGTCTTCCTCTCTACGCATAGTCTGGAGTCCACCCGCATGACCGCCCCCTCCTCCCCTGACCTGCCCGCGACGTTCAGGCCGGGACCGCTGCGGCCCTTCGCCGATACCTCGGTCGCCACGATCGTGGCCGGCTTCGTCGCGATGATGACGGGCTACACCAGCTCGCTCGTGCTGATGTTCCAGGCCGGCCAGGCCGCGCATCTGTCCGACGCGCAGATTTCCTCGTGGATCTGGGCACTTTCCATTGGCATGGCGCTCACGACCATCGGCCTGTCGCTGTGGTTTCGCGCGCCCATCGTGGTCGCGTGGTCCACGCCGGGCGCGGCGCTCCTCATCAGCTCGCTGCCGCACGTGCCCTATGCCGAGGCGATCGGCGCCTATATCGTCTGCGCCGTGCTGCTCACGGCGGTGGGCCTCACCGGCTGGTTCGACACGCTCATGAAGCGCATTCCCGCGGGTATCGCGGCGGCGCTGCTGGCGGGCATCCTGTTCGAGATCGGCATCGAGATCTTCCACGCCGCGCAGGTGCAGACGCCGCTCGTGCTCACGATGTTCTCCGGCTATCTGATCGTGAAGCGCTTCGTGCCGCGCTACGCGATCGTCGCGACGCTCGCGATCGGCGTCGCCGCCGCCGCCGCGCTCGGGCTGCTCGACTTCAGCCACTTCCGCGTGGCGGTAGCCAAACCCGTGTTCACGATGCCGGCGTTCTCGCTCACGGCGGTGGTGAGCATCGGCATCCCGCTCTTCGTCGTGGCGATGGCCTCGCAGAACGTGCCCGGCATCGCCGTGCTGCGCGCCGACGGCTACGACCACACGGCCGCCCCCTCCTCGCCGCTCATCGCCACCACGGGCCTGGCCTCGCTCGTGCTCGCGCCGTTCGGCTCGCATGGCGTGAATCTCGCGGCCATCACGGCGGCGATCTGCACCGGCCCACACGCCCATGAGGACCGCACGAAGCGCTATATGGCGGCCGTGTGGTGCGGCATTTTCTATCTGCTCGCCGGGATCTTCGGCGCGACCATCGCGGCGCTGTTCGCGGCGTTCCCGCAGGCGCTCGTGGTGTCGATCGCGGCGCTCGCGCTGTTCGGCTCGATCATGAGCGGCCTCACCAACGCCATGCAGAACGCAAGGGAGCGCGAAGCCGCGCTCATCACCTTCATGGTCACGGCATCGGGGCTCACGCTGCTCTCGATCGGCGCGGCGTTCTGGGGGCTCGTGGCGGGCGTGATCACCCAGTTCGTGCTGAACGCGCGGCGCGCCTGAGGCGCCTGAGCCGCCGCTTGCGCCTGCCAGCACTGCTGGCACGGTGCGTGCGGCGCGCTCGACATGCACCGCACCCGCTTGAAACGCAACGCCAGGCGTTTCCGCCATAAAATGATGAACTGAGCCGCGCCCAGACGCGCGGCACGACGCGCCCCAGCCGGCTTCCCGCGCAATCCGCGCGGGCTGGGCCGCAACGGCGCAGCACCCGTTCGCGTCCCGCCCGGCGCGCCCCAGGTTCACGCCTGAAGCGCTCCGGCCGTTCAACTCTCACCGAAGCAGGCGCGCACGCGCCCACAAGGCCTGACATGACTACCGCACTCGACCAGCTCAAGCAGTACACCACCGTCGTCGCCGATACGGGCGACTTCCAGCAATTCGTGCAGTACAAGCCGCAGGACGCGACGACCAACCCGTCGCTGATCCTCAAGGCGGTCCAGAAAGCCGAGTACCGTCCGCTGCTCGAAAAAACCGTGCGCGATCACGCGAGCGAGTCGCTCGAGTCGATCATCGACCATCTGCTGATCGCATTCGGTACCGAGATCCTCAAGATCATTCCGGGCCGCGTCTCGACCGAAGTCGATGCCCGCCTCTCGTTCGACACGAAAAAGTCGATCGACAAGGCACACCACATTATCGACCTGTACAAGCAGGCCGGCATCGGCCGCGAGCGCGTGCTGATCAAGCTCGCCTCCACCTGGGAAGGCATCCGCGCCGCCGAAGTGCTGCAAAAGGACGGCATCCGCTGCAACATGACGCTGCTGTTCTCGCTCGCCCAGGCCGCCGCGTGTGCCGAGGCGGGCGCGCAGCTCATCTCGCCGTTCGTGGGCCGCATCTACGACTGGTACAAGAAGGCCAAAGGCGCCGACTGGGACGACGCGAAGGACGGCGGCGCGAACGACCCGGGCGTGCAGTCGGTGCGCAAGATCTACGCGTACTACAAGAAGTTCGGCCACAAGACCGAGGTGATGGGCGCGAGCTTCCGCAACACGAGCCAGATCGTCGAGCTGGCCGGCTGCGACCTGCTCACCATCAGCCCGGACCTGCTGCAGAAGCTCCACGACAGCAACGAGAAGGTCGAACGCAAGCTCTCGCCGGAAGCGTTCGAGGGCGCGAAGATCGAGCGCGTGGCCGTGGACGAGCCGTCGTTCCGCTTCCAGCTCAACGAAGACGCCATGGCGACCGAGAAACTCGCCGAAGGCATCCGCGCGTTCGCCGCAGACGCGGTCAAGCTCGAAAAGATGATCGAGGAACTGCGCGCGAAATAATGCGCTGGCGCTCCAGGCAGGGCGCATTGACGTATCGATGACCGAGGGCCGCACATGGCGAATGTGCGGCCCTTTGTTTTACACGGCGGCTCGCAACGACCGTTCCCGTGCGCCCTCTCGCAAACCCTGACGACACACCGCTCAGCCACGCCCGCGCGCGCGCCTAGAATCAGAGCAGCGGCGCAACCCGCCGCGCGATCCGGCCCCGCGCACACCCTCGCGTGAAACCGGCCGGCCAACGTCCCGTCCGCAAGGAAACCGACGATGCAAATCCAGCCCTATCTCTTTTACCCCGGCAACTGCGAGGAAGCGATCGCGTTCTATGGCGAAGCGCTCGGCGCGAAAGAAGTGATCAAGATGCGCTTCAAGGAAGCGCCGCCGGACCCCGCGCGCCCCATGCCGACCGAATTCGCCGAAAAGATCATGCATGCGACGCTGCAGATCGGCGACGCGCAAATCATGGTGTCCGACGGCGGCTGCATGACGCAGAACGACAAGTTCCTCGGCTTCGGCGTCTCGCTGACCGGGCCCGATATCGCCACGGCCGAACGCTACTTCAACGCGCTGGCCAAAGGCGGCACGGTCACGATGCCGTTTCAGAAGACCTTCTGGTCGCCCGGCTTCGGCATGCTGACCGACAAGTTCGGCGTGCCGTGGATGGTCTCGGCGCCGCACGAGCAACCCGCCTGATCCGCCCCACGACTGCAGAAGCGCGCGCGGCGTCACACCATGCGGTGGGTCGCGGCGCGCTCGATGTTCCAGCGCGGCTCGGTCTCGAGGAGGAGCGCGCGCAGGCGCTCCACCTGCTCCTCCACACGCAGGCTGAGCCAGTAGGGCCCCTGCATGCGCGGCTCGGGGCAGCCCTGCGGCTCGCCCGGCATGGTTTCGCGCACGGCCTCGCCCGTCATGCCGCCCGCGCCGCGCCCCGCCACCTGTGCCGCGCCCGGGCGCAGCGCCCGCTGCGCCGCCTCGGGGTGACGCCCGCCGCCAAAACGCAGCGCCCGTGCCGTGGCAAGCAGCGCACGGCGCACGGTTTCACTGCGCTCGGCGAACGCCACGCGCACGAGCGCCTGCTCGTAGCTGCCGGTGCCCGTACAGAGCATCTCCAGCGCGCTCAGCAGCGAGCGATGCAGGCGCTGCACCTGTTCGAGCCGCGCGAGCGGCACGTCGATCTCCTTGGCAACCGAGGGCATCAGCGCGCGCAGTTGCACGAGCCGTGCGTTCAGGCGCATGAAGGTCTGCACCTGCTCATCGGTGTCCACATGCACGCCGCCCGCCACCTGCGCGTACACGCGCGCGCATTCGCGCAGATTGTCGGCAAGGCGGTAGCGCCACGAATACGTCGCGTGCAGCGGCAAGGCAAACGAAAACACGAGCGCGATGACGATGCCGAGAATCACGTTGAGCGTGCGCCAGAGACCCGTATCGATGAGGTTGTCGCCGTGCCCCGCGACGATGCACATGGTGATGGCGGCCAGCAGCGCGACGTAGCCCGGCTTGCCGATGGCGTAGTAGCCGCACACGGCGGCGACGAGCGACATCAGCACGTAGGTGAGCGACACGGAACCGGTGATGGCCTGCACGACGATGAGCGCGAGCCCGATCACGGCGCCGAGCAGCGTGCCGAGCGCGCGCTCGGCGGCCTTCTTGCGGATGTTGCCCTGGTGCTGCAACCCGCCGATCACGACGAGCAGCGTGACCGACGCCCAGATGCCGTGCGGAATATGGATGCCCGAAGTCGCGAGAATCGAGGCGAGCATGGCAAGGCCCACGCGCACGCTGTGGATCACCTTGGCGTTGCGGTAGCGATAGTACGGCGAGGTCAACGCGCGCCACATGCGCGCCAGACGCGAGCGGCGGCGCGGCGGGCGCAGGCGTTGCGCGCCGCTGCGCCCGGCTCGGGAACGGGATTCGGTTCGGAATGAGGCCATGGCACGGGCTGAACGTGAGCCAGATCAGCCGTCATCGTGCACCGGAAAAACCGATGCCCGCAACTCCGTGTTGCGGGCATCGGGTACGAAACCAGCCCGGCGGCACGCGCCGGGCATGAGCGGATCAGCCCTCGACGGCGTCGAGATAGTCTTCCGGACGCGTGCGATCCGCGCCCTTTTGCATCCCGACCACGTGCACGAGCGCCGACACGACGATCGAGACCACGAGGTTCACGACCAGCGACCATACCGCGGCGTAGCCCGGAATCGCCATGCCGAACAGGTGAATCGTGAAGATCGAGCCTGCGAGCTTGAGCGAAATGGCCATCCACGTGCCGGTCGCGATGCCGGCCGCCCAGCCCACCAGCAGACCGCGATAGTCGAGCATGCGGGTGTAGAGACCGAGCACGATCGCGGGCAGGGTCTGGATGATCCAGATACCGCCGAGCAGCTGCAACTGGATCGCGTACGTGAGCGGCAGACCCAGGATGAACGCCACCGCGCCGACCTTCACGATCAGCGAGACCAGCTTGGCGATATTGGTCTCCTGCTCGTGATTCATGTTGCGGTTGATGAACTCCTTGTGGATGTTGCGCGTGTAGAGGTTAGCCGCCGCAATCGACATGATCGCAGCCGGTACCAGCGCGCCGATGCCGATGGCCGCGAACGCCACGCCCACGAACCACGACGGGAAGAAATGCAGGAACAGCGCCGGCACCGCAAAGTTCGGGCCGAAGGCCTTGAAGTATGGCGCGAATTCCGGCATGTCCTTCACGCCGGAGGCGAGCGCCATGTAGCCGAGCAACGCGAGCAGACCGAGCACCAGCGAGTACGCCGGCAGCATCGCCATGTTGCGGCGGATGGTGTTGCCCGACGACGACGACAGAATCGCCGTGACCGAGTGCGGGTACAGGAACAGCGCGAGCGCCGAGCCCACCGCAAGTGTCGCGTAGGCGCTATAGCCGTTCAGACTCGTGGCGTCCGGCGACTTGAGCAGCAGCTTGGCTGGCGGCACCGCGCCGAAGATGTGGCCGAAGCCGCCCATCTGCGCGGGAATCACGATGATCGCGACGATGATCGTGATGTAGATGAGGATGTCCTTCACCACGGCGATCATGGCCGGCGCGCGCAGGCCCGACGTGTACGTGTACGCGGCGAGAATCGCGAACGCGATGATGAGCGGCAGGTCGCCGACAAAGCCCGTCGTGTCGAAGCCGAGTGCGCCGATCACCACTTCGATACCCACCAGCTGCAGCGCGATATACGGCATGGTCGCGACGATGCCCGTCACGGCGATGGCGAGCGCCAGCAGGCGGCTGCCGTAGCGCGCGCTCACGAAGTCCGCCGAGGTGACGTATTGATGGCGCTTCGCGACGGCCCAGAGCTTCGGGAACACGACGAACGCGAAGGGATAGATCAGGATCGTGTACGGCAGCGCGAAGAAACCCATTGCGCCCGCACCGAACACGAGCGCCGGGACGGCGACGAAGGTGTATGCGGTGTAGAGGTCCCCGCCGAGCAGGAACCAGGTGACGATCGTACCGAAGCGGCGGCCGCCGAGGCCCCACTCTTCGAGATGCGCGAGGTCGCCCTTGCGCCAGCGCGCGGCGAAGAAGCCGAGAACCGTGACGCCGAGGAAGAACAGAACAAAGACAACGGTTGCTGTGACGTTCATTGCGCGCCCCCTTCATCGCCCTTGCTGCGGGTCTTCGTCCTGAAGTAGACGAGCGCGGTAATGGCAGCGCTGATCAGCACCCAGAGAAGTTGATACCAGTAGAAAAACGGGAAGTCCCACAGAGTGGGCTCGATCTTGTTGTAAGACGGCACCCAGATCATCGCGATCCAGGGCAGCAGCAAAAGCCAAAGCCAATGCTTGCTCGGTTTTCCGGCGTCGGCGTCGTGAGCCATGACGTCTCCTCGTTGCTTATGTAGTTATGCGGCCTGGCTTTCTCTGCGGTGCGCCGCCCGGCGTGAAGCGGCGGATGGCCTCACAGACGGATAAGCCCGCAAGGTCCCCGAAAGCGCTGAAAAGAGTATCGAGGCCGCGCCACACGGTCAAGCAGGGCGGACCCCAATTCCGAGGACGTTGTCAAGAGCCAACGGCTTGCGCCATGTCCGGAAAATTGCCCGGAAATACGCTTTACAGGCGAAAAAAAACCGGCGCCGAGGCCGGTTATCTGTGCCGCAACGGCGTTGCCGCCGTTCGCGCGGATCAGATCGAGAACGTTGCGCCGTGCTGGCCGCCCGATTCGCGCAGCGCCTTGACCCACTGGTGCGCCGGCAGGCCGAGCTTGCTTTCGAGCAGGCGCGCGCGCTTTTCGAGCGCATCGAAGGTGACTTCGAGCGCCGGGCCCGAGAACGCGAGCGCGACGCGATTGCCTTCGTGCACTTCGGGCAGTGCGATCACGCGGCCTTCGAAGGCTTCGTTCAGGCGCTTCATGTTGCGCACGAAGCTCGGGTGGTCGCCGAACAGATTGATCGTCGCGACGCCGGCATCGGTCAGGCACGCGCGCACAGCGCGGTAGAACGCCACGCTGTCGAGCACCGGGCCGCGCGCGGTCGCGTCGTACACGTCGATCTGCAGCGCGCCGATGGTGCCGTGATTGGCGCGGTCCTGCACGAAGTCCCACGCGTCGAGTTCGCGCACGCTCAGGCGTGCGTCGTCGTACGGCAGCTCGAACATCGTGCGAGCGGCCACCACGACCGCCGGATTCAGCTCGATTGCCTCGACCTTTGCGGGACGCAGATAGCGGTGCGCGAACTTGGTGAGGGCGGCGGCGCCCAGACCCAGTTGCACGATGCGCTTGGGCGTGGCGAGGAACAGCAGCCAGGCCATCATCTGCTGCGCGTATTCCAGTTCGATGTGCAGCGGCTTCGCAAGACGCATCGCGCCCTGCACCCACTCCGTGCCGAAGTGCAGATAGCGCACACCGTCCTCTTCCGAGAACGTGACCGGCGCGAAACGCGGCTTGCGCGGCGCTTCGATGACCGGAGCGTTGTCGAGTTCGTCAGCGCTGGCGGCGGCGCGGCGCGGGCGCTTCGTGACCTTTGCGGTCTTGCCCGCGGTCTCGCCCGATTGCGTCGCGTTGCCGGCTTGCTTGAATGCGCGGGCCTCGGCGGAGGCACGCTTGATGAGAGTCGTCATGTAGAAAGTCGCTTGCTGTGGGAACGCAAATGCAGGTGCATTTGCTCAGGCGACCGAGAGCATAGCATCCGCTGCGCTTCGTGCCGGATTTGCCAGACACATCGAGCGCCTCGCCCCAGCCGCACGGATCGATACGACGGCCTCCGTATCCGCAGGTACTTTCCTGGGATTGCCGAACATGTTGCCGCCCAGCTTGCAGCTCGCGTAGCGCTTCCATTGCCAGGCGCTCAGGCTGCCTTCCGTCGGTCTCGCATCCCGTCGCAGGACTGCCGGTGGGTAGCGGCAGCATCGTCATGCACCGCGCATACGCACGGCCAACGCGCGATGTCCGCGGATTCAAGATTCATGCCGCAGCGCCGATATTCCTCCAGGAGACCCGCCTGGACCGACACACAAGACCTCGAGTCCCCATGTCAGCAGCGTTCCGCAATCACGAGGTATAACAACCATGCTCAACACCGTGCGAACCATCGGCGTGATCACGCCGCTCGTATTTCTGACCGCTTGTGCTGTAGTCGCTCCGCCGTATTCCCCAGACGTCGACAATATTCAGTCGCTCAAGAACGCGACGACCGCGCACGCGAAAGTCGGCGCATTCGACTCCCACGCGGACGCAAAAAATCCGTATCCGGTTCCGTTACGCGCAAATAGCCTGAAGTCTCCGGTCGGCAATTCATTCGGCGCCTATCTTGCCGATGCGATGACGAGGGAATTGCAAATGGCCGGCAAGCTTTCTCCGCAGAGCGATGTCGAGATCAAGGCCACGCTACTGGAAAACGACATCGACGTCGGCGTTGCAACCGGTGCCGCGCGACTGTCGGCACGCTTCATCGTGTTGCGATCGGGCAGCGTGCGCTACGACCAGGTGAAATCCGCGCACACGCAATGGGATTCGGCGTTCGCGGCCATGATCGCGGTACCGAAGGCGCGCGAAGAATATCCGCTCGCCGTGCAGAAACTGCTCGGCGAACTCTACGCCGACCCGGCCTTCATTCAGGCAATCCAATAACTCAACCAGCCATACGACGGGGAACGAACACCATGACATTGATTCGAATGATCGCCGCGGCAAGCGTGATCGCCGCACTTTCAGGCTGTGCGCACGAGATTTCGCTGACCGGCGACGCAAGCAGGATTCCGGCGCTCTCGACGCAGCCGCTCGACAAAACCGTCGGTCTCGTCATTACGGACGACGACTTGTCGAAGGAAGTGATCACGCCCGGCGGCGGCGGCGACAAGGTGAGCTATCACCCGTACCACGACCTCGAACTGCCGATGTACGTTGGACTCGGTCACGTGTTCAAGAACGTGACCAAGCTCAAGCGCGCACCGGACGCGGCAACGATACAGGCCAAACATCTCGACTACGTGATCACGCCGACGATCAAGACAACGTCGTCGTCCCCTAGCCTCCTCACCTGGCCGCCCACGGATTTCTCGGTCACGCTTGCCTGCACCGTGACGGACCCGGGCGGCCAGACCGTGACCACCACGGACGTGACGGGCACCGGCCACGCAGAGTTTAGTCAGTTCAAGCACAACTTCGGCCTGGCTGGCCAGCTTGCAACGGCCGACGCGGTGACCCGGTTGCAGTCGGCGCTGGCGACGGCGCCCGAATTGCAGAAGTAACGCCTGCATGGCGCGGCTGGAGCCACCATCCGGCCGCGCTTTTGCCGTGTATCGACAAGCGCACCGATCTTCGCAGCCGTGCCGCCGTTGAACGCGATGCACGCCAGATTGGGCAGCGTCGCGATCAGCGCCACGAGATCGTTCACCCCGTGATCGCGGATGCGGCTATCGAGACTCGTCGAGCAATCGATTCGCGAGGGCATCGAACGTCGTCGCAACCAGAGCGAGTTCATTGCCCGTGGCATCGCATCGCGCGATGCGGCTCGACGCACCGGCGACTACCTGCCCGCTTCTGAAGTGCTGGCAAAACTGGAAAGGCAGCTCGATGCCCTTCGCACGACGCGGGCCAAATCTCGATGACGTATACGGTCCGGTTCACACGGTCGGCTTCCGATGATCTGGATCGCCTTTATGGCTTCATTGTCGAGCGCGACGACGCCGATGTCGACCTCGCTTCCCGCGCACTTGTGGCCATCCCTGCCGGTATCGCGACACTGGAATCGTCGCCATTTACTTGCCGCAAAGCGCATTCGTCAATGCCATTTCTGCGGGAACTGATTATTCCGTTCGGCGCATCGGGGTATGTTGCGTTATTCGAAATCGACGACAATCAAACGGTAACGATTCTCGCCATGCGCCACCAACGCGAAAGCGATTATCACTGAGCCGGAGTTTTCGAGACAAGCGACGTATTAGACACAAAACCGCCCTTTCGTGCTGAGAAAGGAAGGCGTCCAGGACTGGAACCTACATCTGCAACCACTGACGCAGCGCCGCCCAGGCGCGCCGCTTCACGTCGTAAGGCATCGCCGCGTACGCCGGGCTGCTCGATGGCAACCGGACGAGCCGATATCGACCTGCCGTCTCATCAAGCGAGCGCATCCCGATCTTCTCCGCAGTTCCGCCGTTGAACGCGATGGCGACCAGATTCGGCAGCGTATCGACCAGCGCAACCAGATCGTTATGCGCATGATCGCGAATACTGCTATCAAGGCTCCCGACACGTCGAGCCTCGGCAACAACGTCCCACAAGCCAACGCGATGTTGCAGCAGGTTTTCGAGCCGAGTCGAATAATCCATCGCGACGAGATCCACCCTGATCACATCACCAACAAGCGCCCAAAACCGGTTCTGCTTGTGCGCGTAGTACTGCTGCTGCGCGAGCGACGCCTCGCCAGGCAGGCTGCCGAGGATGAGCACACGCGTCTGTGCATCGACGACGGGATCGAAGCAGCGCTTGATGGTCATGGCAACGGACGCGGTACGGTCAACGCGGCGCGTGATGCGCGCGCGAGGCGGTGTGATCGAGCGGGCCGCGTTCGCGTCCGAGATGCACGCCGGTTTCCTGGGTGAGCGGCACGCTCGCAAGACGCGACCACAGCGCGGGCAGCATGCATTCGGTCACGAGCAGCGGCGCGCCTGCGCGCTCGAATACCGAGCGGCGCGCGACGAACGCGTGCGGCGCGCGCTTCGGCTCGACCGCGATCTCGCGCGCGGCGAGCGTATAGAGCGCATGCCGCGCGCTCACGCGCCGGCTCACGAGCGCGGAGCGCGCCACACCGCTATCGCTATAGAGGAGTTCCGCGAGCGGCCGCGTGCGCAAGCGGCGCATGGCCTGCCACACGCCCTGACTCGCGGCGAGCGGCGTCACGCTGTGCGCGGCGACGAACGGCACGCCATCGACTTCGAGCACGATCTCGCGCACCCACGCGCGCTCGCGCGGCGCGAGGCCAAGCGCGGCGCATTCGTCGGACCAGGGCAGATCCACGGCTTCGCGCGTGACGCGCACGACGACGCGGCCGAGCGTGCGCAAATGCGCCGTGAGCGAACCGCCGCGCGTGAGCCAGTCCTTCTGGTCGGCGCTCGAGGCGGGCAAGGGCGTGACGCGCCAGTGCGCGTCAGCGGCATCGAATCGAAGAGGCATGGCGCGCATTATAGGCTGCGAAGTTTCCAGTTCGCTGCGAGCGCGGCGGACAAAAGAAAAACCCCTTGCAGCGGGCAGCCGCAAGGGGTCTCGGTCATGCAATGCGGCGTGAAGCCTTAACCCACGCGCCCCATCAACAGCGCGTTGGTGCGCTTCACAAAGCTCGCCGGATCTTCCAGCGCGCCGCCTTCCGCCAGCAGCGCCTGATCGAACAGCAGATTGCACCAGTCGCCAAAGTCCGCGCTATCGGTGCGCAGCGCCTTCACGAGCGGATGCTCCGGGTTCACTTCGAGGATCGGCTGCATCTGCGGCGCGTGTTGTCCCGCCGCCTTCAGCATGCGCTGCAGATAGCCGCTCATGTCGCCTTCATCCGCCACGAGGCACGAGGGCGAATCGGTCAGGCGGAACGTGAGGCGCACGTCCTTGGCCTTGTCCTTGAGCGCTTCCTTCATGTGCTCGACGAGCGGCTTGAGTTCTTCGCTCACCTTCTCCTGCTGCTGCTTCTCCTCGTCGTTGAGCGCGCCGAGGTCGAGGTCGCCGCGCGCCACGCTCGCGAGCGGCTTGCCGTCGAACTCGTTCAGGAACGACAGCATCCACTCGTCCACGCGGTCCGTGAGGAGCAGCACTTCCACGCCCTTCTTGCGGAACACTTCGAGATGCGGGCTGTTTTTCGCGGCCTGCCAGGTGTCGGCCGTGACGTAGTAGATCTTCGTCTGCTCGGGCTTCATGCGCGCGACGTAGTCGGCGAGCGAGACGGTCTGCTCGTTCGTGTCGTTGTGCGTGGACGCAAAGCGCGCCAGCTTCGCCACGCGCTCGCGGTTGGCGTGATCCTCGCCGATGCCTTCCTTGAGCACCTGGCCGAACCCGGTCCAGAACGTCGCGTACTTCGCCTTGTCCTCTTCGCTTGCTTCGGCGTCCGTAACAGCGCCGGCCATCTCTTCGAGCATCGAGAGCACGCGCTTGGTCACGCCGTCGCGAATCGCCTTCACATCGCGGCTTTCCTGGAGGATCTCGCGCGAGACGTTCAGCGGCAGATCGCTCGAATCGACCACGCCCTTCACGAAGCGCAGATAGTTCGGCAGCAGCTGCTCGGCGTCGTCCATGATGAACACGCGCTTCACATAGAGCTTCAGACCGCTCTTGTGATCGCGGTTCCACAGGTCGAACGGCGCATGCGAAGGCACGTAAAGAAGCTGCGTATATTCGCTGCGGCCTTCCACACGGTTATGCGTCCACGCGAGCGGGTTCTGATGGTCGTGCGCGAGGTGCTGATAGAACTGCTGGTACTGCTCGTCGGTAATATCGCTCTTCGAGCGCGTCCACAGCGCGCTCGCCTGGTTGATGGTCTCGTACTCGTCCTTCGTGACCATCTCGCTCTTTTCGGCGTCCCATTCTTCCTTCTTCATTTCGATGGGCAGGCCGACGTGATCCGAATACTTCTGGATGATCGACTTGATCTTCCATGCGGAAAGCAGCTCGTCCTCGCCTTCGCGCAGATGCAGCGTGATCGTCGTGCCGCGCTGCGCGCGCTCGATCGTCTCGACGGCGAACTCGCCCTCGCCCGCGCTCGTCCAGCGCACGCCCTCGGCGGCCGTCAGGCCCGCTCGGCGGCTTTCCACGGTGATCTTGTCCGCGACGATGAAACCCGAATAGAAGCCCACGCCGAACTGGCCGATCAGCGCCGCGTCCTTCTGCTGGTCGCCCGAGAGCTTGCCGAAGAATTCCTTCGTGCCCGAGCGCGCGATCGTGCCGAGGTTCGACACGGCCTCGTCATGACTCATGCCGATGCCGTTGTCGTCGATCGTGATGGTGCGCGCCTCCTTGTCGACGCCCACGCGGATGCGCAGGTTCGGATCGTTCTCATAGAGCCCGCTGTTCGCGATCGCCTCGAAGCGCAGCTTGTCCGCCGCGTCCGATGCGTTCGAGATCAGTTCGCGCAGGAAGATTTCCTTGTTGCTGTACAGCGAATGGATCATCAGATGCAGAAGCTGTTTCACTTCTGCCTGGAAGCTCATGGTTTCTTGTGCCATGGTCGGGAGTCCTCTTTCGTTGCAGTTCTAGTCTGACAAATGTGTGGCCGCGAGTTTCACGTCCTGTTCGCATCGCGGCGCGCCGCCCGCCCACGTGGGGACAGACGGCGCCGTTTTCAAGAGCCGCCACCCGCGAATTCAGGCTGGGGCGCCGCCGCCGCGCCGGGCCACGCCTTCGAGGTAGTCGGCAAGGAACGCAGGTAGCGCGGGGTCGCCGCAGTTGGCGATGTTGAAGCGCATCCACGTGGTGGGCGACTGGTGCGGCGAGAAGAGGCTCCCCGGCGTGAGCAGGAAGCCCGCTTCGTGGCCCGCCGCGGTCAGCGCGTCCGCATCGACGCCCGTGTCCGTCCACAGGAACATGCCGGCGCCCGGCGCCGCGAACAGGCGCAAGCCGGCGCGCTCCAGCATGCGCGCGGCCTTGTCGCGCACGCCATCGAGCCGCCCGCGCAGGCGCTCCACGTGACGCCGGTAGTGGCCTTCCGTGAGCACGCGGTAAAGCACGCGCTCGTTGAGTTCGGGACTCGTCATGCCGACGAGCATCTTCTGGTCGGCCACCGCCTGGGTCACGTCGAGCGCACTCGCGATATAGCCCACGCGCAGGTTCGGCGCGAGCGTCTTCGAAAAGCTGCCGAGGTAGATCACGCGGCGAAGCTGGTCGAGGCTCGCGAGACGCGTGGCCGGATAGCCGGCCGGGCAAAGATCGCCGTAGATATCGTCTTCGACGACGATGAAGTCGTACTGTTCGGCAAGCCGCAGAATGCGGAACGCCTGCGCGGCGGTCAACGAGGTGCCCGTGGGGTTTTGCAGCACCGAATTGATGACGAGCATCCGGGGCCGCCACGTCTCGACCAGCGCTTCGAGTGCGTCGAGGTCCGGCCCTTCGGGCGTGTACGGCATGCCGACGAGCCGCGCGCCCTGCGAGGCGAAGCGCCCGAACATCTGGAACCACGCGGGGTCGCCCACGATCACCGTGTCGCCGGGCTGCACATAGATGCGCGCAAGCAGGTCGATCGCCTGGGTGATGCCCGAAACGAGCACGATCTGTTCGGGCGTCGCGCCGATCTCGAGTTCCGCCATGCGCGTCTGGAGTTGCTGGCGCAGCGGCAGGAAGCCTTGGGGCGAGCCGAAGCCGAGCAGTTGCGTGCCGCTCTGGCGGCCAAGCGAGCGCATCGCGCCGGTCAGCAGCTCGCCGTCCAGCCAGCGTGCGGGCAGATAGCCCAGACCCGGCCCTTTTTCTGGCCGCGTGGACGTGTGAAGCATGTTGCGCAGCAGCCAGACCACGTCGATGGTGGGTGGCGCGGGGGCGGCCACCGCGTCGGCGCGCGCCGGGCCGCCCGCGGCCGCCGGCGGCCGTTCGCCGCCCGCCACGAGCGCCAGCCGCTCGCGCACGTAGAAACCGGAACCGCGCCGCGAGTCGAGGTAGCCCTGCGCGACCAGACGCTCGTATGCCTCGACCACGGTGAAGCGCGACACGCCCTTGTCGAGCGCGAGCTTGCGGATGGACGGCATGCGCATGCCGGGGCGGAACACGCGTTCCTCGATGCGGCGGCGGCCCCACTGCACGAGCTGGTCGACGAGCGTGAGCGTGGCCGCGTCATGCGGGGCGGGAATCTGGTCTAGCGGTACGGAGGACATGAGGGCTCCCTGAACTCGAACTGTACAGAGCACTATCGGGCCGATTGTACCGTTACTGTCTGCCACCATACCGGTACATTTGATCACATGCGTACCGGTAAGGATTCGGTAGCGGCGTCGGCCCACTGTTCAGGTGCGCGCTCCTGCCCCTTCCCTCCGGCCCCCTGGAAACCTCCGGCTCCGATCTCCCGCCCATGAACGCGTCTTCGCTTCGCCTCGATCACCTCGTCGTTGCCGCGCGCACGCTGGAAGAAGGCGTGCAGTACGTGAGCGACGCGCTCGGCGTCGCGCCCTCGGGCGGCGGCGCTCACCCGCTCATGCGCACTCACAACCGTCTCTTTGGGCTGTGGGGCGGCGCGTATCTGGAAGTCATCGCAATCGATCCGGCCGCGAAAAGTGGCGCCAATGCCCGCGCGCGCCTCTTTGCGCTCGACGACCCCGCCGTCCAGGCGCGCCTCGAACAGGGACCGTACCTGTCGCATTGGGTCGCGCACGTCGATCCGCCGAAGAACCTCGCACGCTGGCGCGAGCAGTATCCACAGCGCATTGCCGCGCTCGTGCCGATGACGCGCGGCGACTTTTGCTGGCAGCTCACGGTGCCGGAAAACGGCGCCTTGCCGTCCTGGCAAGGCGCGGGCGACGGCATCCTGCCCTCGCTGATCCAGTGGGACACGGCGCATCATCCGTCGCAGGCGCTGGCCGATACCGGCATCGCGCTCACGTCGCTCACCGGCTTTCACCGCGAGGCGCAAGCGGCGCGCGAGCAGTTGCAGTGGCTCGGCGCGGCGGACCTGATCGCCGTGGAGGAAGCCCTCTCGCCCGCGCTCGTCGCGCAGTTCGAAACCCCGTCCGGTCCGCGCACGCTCGGCGCGCCGGCACGCTGATCCGCCGAGCGCAAAGTCCCGCATGAAAGCACGCGAAACCCAGGGCATGCTGCTCGGCCTCGTCGGCGTCATGATCTTCAGCCTGACGCTGCCGATGACGCGCATCGTCGTCGCCGAATTCCACCCGCTCCTGAACGGCCTCGGCCGCGCGCTCGCCGCTGCCGTGCCGGCCGCGCTGCTGCTCGCCATCCGCCGGGAGACATGGCCCACGTGGCCGCAGGTCAAGAGCCTCGCCGTGGTGTCGCTTGGCGTGATCGTCGCGTTTCCCGTGTTTTCCGCCTTTGCGATGAAGACCGTGCCGGCCTCGCACGGGGCCATCGTCAACGGGCTGCAGCCGCTCGCCGTGGCGATCTACGCCGCGTGGCTCTCGCACGAGCGGCCCTCGAAGGCGTTCTGGGCCAGCGCGCTGGTCGGCAGCGCGCTCGTGGTCGCGTTCGCGCTCCAGGCGGGCGGCGGCTCGCTGCACGCGGGCGACGCGTGGATGCTCATCGCGGTGGGCATCGGCGCGCTCGGCTACGCCGAAGGCGCGCGCCTCGCGCGTCAGCTGGGCGGCTGGCAGGTGATCTGCTGGGCGCTCGTGCTCTCGGCGCCGTTCCTCGTGCTGCCGGTAGGCTGGCTCGCGTGGGCGCATCATGTGGCGCATCCGGGGCCCGTCGCGCCCGAGACCTGGCTCGCCTTCGGCTACGTCACGCTGTTTTCGCAGTTCATCGGCTTTTTCGCGTGGTACGCGGGGCTCGCCATGGGCGGCACGGCACGCGTGGGACAGGTGCAGCTGCTGCAGATTTTCTTCACGATGGCGTTCTCGGCGCTCTTTTTCGGCGAGCAGGTCGCGCCCTCGGCGTGGCTCTACGCGGCCGCGGTGATCGCCACGGTCGTGCTGGGCCGCCGCGCGGCGATCCGCACGGCCCCCGCGCCAGCGCGCGCATGAGCCGGTTTCGCGTCATAATCGAAAGTTTTCGGCGGCATCCGGCGCCGCGTGATCGCGCCCCATGCCGCCTTTGAATCCGTCACTCGCCCCACCCCAACAAGGAGACCCCATGGACCAGAGCGATCTCAAGGCCGCGCCCGCGTGGCAACTGTCCGAGCGTGCAATCAAGCTGACCAGCTCGGCCATTCGCGAAATCCTGAAGGTCACCGAGCGTCCCGAAGTCATTTCGTTCGCGGGCGGCCTGCCCGCGCCGGCCAGCTTCCCGGCCGAGGAAATGCGCGCCGCCGCCGACCGCATCCTGCGCGACGATCCCGCGGGCGCCCTCCAGTACAGCGCGACCGAAGGCTATATGCCGCTGCGCGAATGGGTCGCCGCGCGCCACTCGGTGGGCGGCGTGAAAGTGCGTCCCTCGCAGGTGCTCATCACGACGGGTTCGCAGCAGGCGCTCGACCTGATCGGCAAGGTGCTGGTCTCGCCCGCCAGCCCGGTGCTCGTCGAGACACCCACCTACCTCGGCGCGCTGCAGTCGTTCTCGCTTTACGAGCCGAAGTACGTTCAGGTCCCGACCGACGAGAAGGGTCTCGTGCCCGAAGGCCTCACGCCCGGGTTCACGGCCGGCGCGCGCCTGCTCTACGCGATCCCGAACTTCCAGAACCCCACGGGCCGCCGCCTGCCGCTCGATCGCCGCCAGGCGCTCGCGGCGTTCGCGAAGCACGCGCCCTTCCCCGTGATCGAAGACGACCCCTACGGCGCGCTGCTCTACGCGGGCGAGCCGTTGCCGACGGTACACTCGCTCGCGCCCGAGCATGTCGTGCATCTGGGCTCGTTCTCGAAGATCCTGGCCCCGGGCCTGCGCGTGGGCTACATCATCGCGCCCGAAGACCTGCACTTCAAGCTCGTGCAGGCCAAGCAGGCCACCGATCTGCACACGCCGAGCTTCACGCAGCGCATCGTCTACGAGGTGGTGAAGGACGGCTTCCTCGACACGCACATCCCGAAGGTGCGCGCGCTCTATCGCGACCAGTGCGAGGCAATGCTCGACTCGCTCGAGCGCAACATGCCCGAAGGCGTGAGCTGGAACCGCCCCGAAGGCGGCATGTTCATCTGGGTGACGCTGCCCTCGAACATCGACAGCATGAAGCTGCTGGCCGAAGCCGTCGCGCAGAATGTGGCCTTCGTGCCCGGCGCGCCGTTCTTCGCCGACGAGCCGCAACACAACAAGCTGCGCCTGTCGTTCGTCACGGTACCGCCCGCGAAGATCGAAGAAGGCGTCGCGAAGCTCGCGGCCCTGATCCGCGCGCACGCCTGACGCAAGCCCGGCGAATGGCCGGCGCAGCGCCAGGCTTTTTCCGACTCAACACCCGAATGAGGAATCCCCACCATGGCTGACATCAACATCTACGACCGTCTCGAACAGCTCGGCATCACCCTGCCCCAGGCAGGCGCGCCCGCCGCGGCCTACGTGATGAGCGCACAAAGCGGCAACACGGTGTACCTGTCGGGTCACATCGCCAAAAAGGACGGCAAGGTGTGGGCCGGCAAGCTGGGCGAGTCGCTCACGACCGAGGAAGGCAAGGCCGCCGCGCGCGCGATCGCGATCGACCTGCTCGCCACGCTGCACGCCCACACGGGCGACCTCAACAAGGTCAAGCGCGTGGTCAAGCTCATGAGCCTCGTGAACTCGACGCTCGCTTTCACCGAGCAGCACATCGTCACGAACGGCGCCTCGGAGCTGATCGCCGACGTGTTCGGCGAGAAGGGCAAGCACGCGCGCTCGGCCTTCGGCGTCGCGCAGATTCCGCTTGGCGCGTGCGTCGAAATCGAGCTGATCGCCGAAGTCGGGTAAGGCCACCCCGCCATGACCCAGCCGAGCGTGCGCTTCAAACAGGTCGACGTCTTCACGTCGATACCCTTCAAGGGCAACCCGCTTGCCGTGGTGTTCGACGCCGAAGGCTTGAGCGGCGACGAGATGCAGGCCATTGCGCGCTGGACCAATCTCTCGGAAACGAGCTTCCTGCTCGCCCCCACCGACGCGCGCGCCGACTACCGCGTGCGCATCTTCACGACCAGGGGCGAGTTGCCCTTCGCGGGCCATCCGACGCTCGGCACGGCGCACGCGTTTCTCGAGAGCGGCCGCACGTCGAAGACGCCCGGTCGCCTCGTGCAGGAGTGCGGCGCCGGCCTCCTCGATCTGGCCGCCACAGAAAACGGTGCATGGGCCTTCGCCGCACCGCCCGCGCACGTGACGCCGCTCGCCGCGGCGCAGTTCGATGCTTTGCGCGCGGCGCTGCGCCCGGACGCCATCGACTTCACGGCCGCGCCCTGCGGCGTCGACAACGGCGCCCCCTGGCTCGTCGTGCGCCTCGACTCGGCACAAGCGGTGCTCGCGCTCGACGCCGACTATGCGGCAATCGAAGCGGTTGCCGCGAGCGTGGGCGCACACGGCGTGGCCGCCTACGGCCCGCATGAAGCCGACGGTCCCGCGACCTTTGAAGTGCGCTGCCTCATGACCGGGCTCGGCAAAGGCGAAGACCCCGTCACCGGCAGCGCGAACGCCGCCATCGCCATGCTGCTCGAACAGCAGAACCGGCGTCCGGGCGCACGCTATACGGTGCGGCAAGGCACGGCGCTCGGGCGCGACGGGCGCGTACACGTCGAATATGACGATGCGGCGAAAAAGATCTGGATTGGCGGCCATACGGTGACGGTCGTCGACGGGACCTGCCGGCTCGGCTAAACGCAGGCAGCCCCCCGCTTCATGCAAGGTGCATTGTCCGCGCTGCATCGCCTCGCACCTATGCACCGCACATGGGCATCGTGCGCGGGTTGAGGCGACCCTCGCGTATACCCGAGGGACCATAGCTTCCTTAATCATTCCCCAACCAGTAATATCGAAACATCGGACGCATGACGCGTCCGGCGTGCATTGCGCGCGCGTCATGCGCGTATTCCCCCCAGCCATCCGTCATTCATGCCGCCGACCCAACCGAGCGCATCCTTGCCGTACTGGCCGCCGCAGCCGCGGTGTGAGCGCACGCGCCTACGGCGGCCGCGATGAGCGCTACGCGGGGTCCGTTCTCGCGCGATTCGAGCCTGCGCAACGTGCCCGGCCCGGCATACACGCGTCCGCGCGCGCTGCTTGCCATTCCGCTGCTCGGCGTGCTGGTGCTCGTGCTGCTGTGGGCGGTCATCTTCACGCGTCTGTCGGTCGAGAAGGAAGCCACCATGCGCGAGGCCACGGCCTCGGCGGCGATCCTCTCGGCGGCGCTCGAACAGCACACCGTCAAGGCGATCCACCAGGTCGACCAGATCACGCGCTTCGTGAAGTACGAGTTCGAAAAGTCGCCGGGCCGCTTCGATCTGGGGAGCACGGTCGAAAAGGGTGTGATGCAGAGCGACTCGCTCGTGCAGGTGTCGATCATCGACGAGCATGGCAAGCTCGTCGCCAATACGGTCGACCCGAATCCCAAGCCCATCGACCTCTCGGACCGCGAGCACTTCAAGGTGCACGAGCACGAGAACGACGACCAGCTCTTTATCAGCAAGCCGGTGCTCGGCCGCGTGTCCGGCCACTGGACCCTGCAGATGACGCGCCGTCTCAATCACCCGGACGGCTCGTTCGCGGGCGTGGTGGTGGTCTCGGAAGACCCGAGCTACTTCACGAGTGACTTCTACAACAACGCCGCGATCGGCCGTGACGGCGTGATTGCCGTGATCTCGGACAGCGGCGCCGTGCTCGCGCGCCGCACGGGCAACGCCGGCCGCGCGGACGGCGCGTTCTCCGCGAGCGGCGTGTATCCCATTTCCGAACATGCGTCGGGCACCTATGTCGACCCGATCGATCACGTCACGCGCATCGTCTCGTACCGCCATATCGATGGCTATCCGCTCGCCGTGCTGGTCGGTCTCTCGCAGGCCGAGGAATTCGCCGACTACAACCACACGCGCGACGTCTACCTGATGATGGCGACCTTCATCTCGCTCGCCATGCTCTCGTTCTTCGCCGTGGCCACGGGACTGATCGGCAAGCTGCTCGGGCGCGAGCGCGAGATGTCGCAGCTCGTGCAGTACGACCTGCTCACGGGCCTGCCGAACCGCTACGCCACGCTGCAGCGTCTGCGTCATGAAGTCTCCCAGCCGGGCAACCTCGGGCGCCTCGCCATTCTCTTCATCGATCTTGACAACTTCAAGACGGTCAACGACACGCTGGGCCACAACGCCGGCGACATCGTGCTGCAGATGAGCGCCGCGCGCCTCGCCGACGCCGTGGGCGGCGCGGGCACGCTCGCGCGCATCGGCGGCGACGAGTTCGTGGTGATCGTCAAGGGCGACGACATCGAAAAGCGCGCCATCGCGCTGGCCGAAGCCACCAATACCGCGTTCACGCATCCGTTCGACGTGCGCGGCAGCGCCTTCGTGCTGCACGCGAGCACGGGCATCGCGCTCTTCGCGGTCGCGCACGAAAGCGAAATCGATCTGCTCAAGAAGGCCGACCTCGCGATGTACGCCGCGAAGGAGGCCGGACGCAACTGCTTTCGCTTCTACTCGCCGCAGCTCGCGCACCGCGCCGACCACCTGATGAAGTGGGAACAGCAGTTGCGCGTCGCGCTTGCCGAGGACCAGCTCTTTCTCGCCTACCAGCCGAAGATCGATCTGCGCCGTCGCTGCATCACGGGATTCGAGGCGCTCGTGCGCTGGAACCATCCGCAATACGGGCTCATTCCTGCGGGCGAATTCATTCCCGTGGCCGAGTCCACGGGCCTCATCGTGCCCGTAGGCGACTTCGTGATCCGCACCGCGTGCGCGCAGCTCGCGCAGTGGCAGCAGCAGGGCTACGAGTCGCTCACGCTCGCCATCAATATCTCGGCGGTGCAGTTCTGGCGCGGCGACCTTTACGAGACCGTGGCGCGCGCAATCGAAGAAACCGGCATTGCCGCGCACCGGCTCGAACTCGAGATCACCGAGACCGCGATGATGGAGTATCCGGAACTGGTATCGGAGAAGATCTTCGCGTTGAAGCGCCTTGGCGTGCGCGTCGCGCTCGACGACTTCGGCACCGGCTATTCTTCGCTCTCCTATCTGAACCGCTTCGCCGTCGACACGCTCAAGGTCGACCGCTCGTTCGTACAGGCCATTCCCGCGGACCGCAGCGTGTGCGTGATGGTCTCGGCGATCGTCAATCTCGCGCGCTCGCTCGGGCTCACGGTGGTCGTCGAGGGCACCGAAACCGAAGAGCAGATCGCGTGGCTCTCCGCGCTCGGCCCGATCGAGGCGCAGGGCTTCCTGTTCTCGCGCCCCGTGCCCGTGGAAGGCGTGGCCGCGCTGATCGAGCGCTTCGGCGTGTGCAGCGCCACGCCGCCGGCGGGCACGCAAACCGCCCGCGAAGATCGCCGCAACGAGCGTCTGAGCGACGCACCGCAACCGCGCTGACGCCAGGGCGGCGCGCAGATTGCGCATTGTCCGCGTGTTTTCCCGCGTGTTTTCCCCTGTGTTGCACGAACCGCGTGCCTTCGCACACAGACCCGCACGGACCTTCGCACGCATGATGCAGCCATGCAAACCCGCACCGACGAACCAATCGCGGCGCCTGCTACGGGCCCATTGCGCGACCATCACGAACCGCTCCTGACGCTCTTTCGCGTCGTGCTGACCGTGTCCGCGGTCTCATGGGGCGGCCTCGCACTCATGGCGCAACTCGAGCAGCACTATGTCGAGCGCGAAGCGCGGCTCACGCAAACGGCATTCGCGGATCTGGTCGCCCTTGCCTGGATGGTGCCGGGACCGGTGGGCTGCAACGTCGCGGTGCAGCTCGGCCACGCGCTGCGCGGACGCGCGGGCGCCTGGGTCGCGGGCGTGGCGAGCGTGCTGCCCTTCTTCACGTTGATGACGCTGTTCGCCATTTTCTGCCGCACCCCGCTCGTGCATGCGGTCGCCTCGCGCACGCTGCTCGACCATTTCAGCGTGGTGCTCGCCATGCTGATCGGCGTGACCGGGTACAGGCAAACGCGTGCGCTCGTGCGCGGCCCGCTCGAATGGGGCGTGGCGCTCGCAGCCTGCGCGGCCCTCGCGCTCGCGGCGAGCGGCGCGGCTTACGTGGCGATTCTGCTCGTCGCGTTTGCCGCGGGCTGGCTCGCGAGCCCGGTTCCTTCAGAGCGGCTCGAATTGCGCGGGACGCGGCGCGACGTGCAGTTGCTCGCCGCGCTTGCCGCGCTGATCGTCGTGTTCGCGCTGCCGCTGCCGCATCCGCTCGACTCGGCACTGCTTTGGCCGCGTCTCGCGGGGGCGGGCATGACGCTGTTCGGCGGCGGCTTTTCGGCGCTGCCCGTGTTGAAAACGCTGTTCGTCACGCCCGCGCTCGGCATCACCAACGACGACTTCACGCTGGCGTTCACGCTCTCGCCGCTTTCGCCCGGACCGCTCCTCAATGTGGTGCCCTTCTTCGGCTATCTCGTGGATGGCTGGGTCGGCGCCCTCGTCGCCACGCTCGCGCTCTTCGTGCCGTCGGGCTGCCTCGTCGTGCTCGCGAGGCGGCACCTGCACCGCATGAAGGCGAACCCGCGCTTCGAGCACGCCATGCGCGTGCTGCGCGCCGCAACCACCGCGTTCCTCGCGGTCGCCGTTTGGCACATCGCGCGGCACGTGCCGCTGCATCTGTCGTATCTGCTGACGGCCGTGTTCTCGGCGATGTGCTTCGGCAAGCTCAAGCTCCCCGCCTACGCGGTCTACGCAACGGTAGGACTCGCGTGCGGGGCGTGGCTGCTGCTGGCCTGAAGCGCGCGTCCGAAGCGCAGACCCGCGCGCGGATCAGCGCGCGCCCGTAAAGCCGCTGAAGAACGCGCGTGCGTTGTCTTCGAGGCTTTCGAGGTGATAGCCGCCCTCCTGCACGATCACCGAAGGCAGGCCGAGCGCGCCGAGCGCCGCGCCGAGCCGGCCGAAGCCCTCGGTGGTCACGGCGACCTTCGACTGTGGATCGTCCTTGTAGATGTCGAAGCCGAGCGCAAGCACGAGCGCATCCGGCTCGAAGCGCCGGAGTACGCGCAGCGCCGCTTCCACGCGCTCGAAGAAGTCAGCTTCCGATGCGCCATGCGGCATCGGCAGATTGACGTTGTACCCCGCGCCCGCGCCATGGCCGCGCTCTTCCTCGTAGCCCGCGACCACGGGATAGAAGTTGGTCGGATCGCCGTGGATCGAGATATAGAGCACGTCGCTGCGGCCATAGAAGACCTCCTGGACGCCCTGGCCGTGGTGCATGTCGGTGTCGAGGATCGCCACGCGCTCGAAGCGGTTGCGCAGCGACTGCGCCGCGATGGCCGCGTTGTTCAGATAACAGAAGCCGCCCGCCGCGTCCGCGCGGGCATGATGGCCGGGCGGACGCGAGAGCGCGTACGACTCGCGCGCGCCCTCGTTCACGCACGCAGCGGCCGCCAGCGCGCTTTGCGCCGACCAGTAGGCCGCTCGCCAGGTGTTCGCACCAATGGGGCAACTGCCGTCCGCGAGATATCGCGCCGCCTGCGCGAGCACGCCGCGCAGCGGATTCGGTTCGCGCACGTAGATGTTCGACATCACCTCTTCGCCCCAATCTTCGGGCACGCGCTTCCACTCGGCGTGCGCTTCTTCGAGAAAGCGCAGGTAGTTCATGTCGTGCACGGCGGCGATGGGCGCGGTGCCGAAGTCGGCGGGCGCCTGTACGCCGAAGCCGAGCGAGCGTGCCGCGGCCACGAGACGCTCGGCGCGCTGCGGCACTTCCTGCGGCTCACGCAGCTGGCCCCGCGAAAAATAGGCACGCGGATGGTGCAGCAGCTGATCGGGGTGAAACCAGGTCTTCATGCTCAGTTCTCCTACTATTTCCTTTACGCGTCGGCGGCAACGGCCAGGCGCACACCCGCGCGCATCGCGACGGCGTTGAGCAGCACGTTCGCGCCGGCGGTGACGTCTTCCGGCAAGGCGTTCTCGGCTTCGTTGTGCGACAGGCCGTCCACGCAGGGAACGAACACCATCGCGGTTGGACAGTAGCGCGCGAGGTGGATCGCGTCGTGGCCCGCCCCGCTCACGATACGCTCGTGCGGATACCCGAAGCTCGACGTTGCCTGCGCGACCAGTTCGACGCACTGCGCGTCGAACGGCGTGGCGGGGCTCGTCCAGCAATGCGCGATCCGCATGCCGAGGCCGCGCTGTGCAGCCACGTCCGCGCATAGCGCGCGCAAGTCGCTCTCCATCGCGTCGAGTTGCGCATCGTCTGGATGACGCAAATCGACAGTGAACGTCAAATTCGACGCGATCGTGTTGCGCGACGCGTTCGCGATCTGCGCCTGGCCGATCGTCACCAGACCAAGCGGTGCGTAACGCGCCATCGTGCGTTCGATCTCGAGTGACATCTGCGCCGCGCCGAACCACGCATCCTTGCGATAGTGCATCGGCGTCGTGCCCGCGTGCGCGGCGACGCCCGTCACGTTCACGTCGAACCAGCGGATCGCCTGACCGCCCGTCACGATGCCGATGGTCGTGCCGTTCGCCTCCAGAATCGGGCCCTGCTCGATATGAGCTTCAAAGTAGGCGTCGACCGCCACGCCCTGCACGGCACGCGTGCCGCGCGCGCCGCATGCGTCGAGCGCGGTGCCGAGCGTCACGCCGTCGGCGTCCGTGCGCGCCAGAGCGTCCGCCAGCGTCATCGCACCCGCGAACACCGCCGAGCCCAGCATCGCCGGCGTGAAGCGCGCGCCCTCCTCGTTGGTCCACGAGCAGATCTCGATGGGCTTCACGGTGCGCGCGCCCGCGTCGTTAAGCGCGCGCACGACTTCGAGCGCGGCGAGCACGCCGTAGACGCCGTCGAAGCGGCCGCCTTCGGGCTGCGTGTCCAGGTGACTGCCCATCAGCACCGGCGCGGCCTGCGCGTCATCGCCTTCGCGGCGTGCGAATAAATTACCCACTTCGTCGGTCCACACCGTCATGCCTGCCTCGCGGCACCAGCGTGCGAACAGCTCACGCCCGCGCCGGTCTTCCTCGGTGAGCGCGAGGCGGCGCACGCCGCCACCCGGCGTCCCGCCAACGCGCGCCATCTCCATGAGGCTCGCCCACAGGCGCGGGCCGTCGATCTGCAAAAGGTCTTTCATCGGTCCATCCATCTCTGTCGAGCTATTCCAACACCTGAACAACGTCAGCGCGTGCTCAGCGCCTCGGCAGCGGCCTCGTCAAGCGCATGCGGGTGACGGCGCGCGTCGAGCGCGACGATGCACAAAAGCGAGACGCCCGCGAGGCACGTATAGAACACCGCGAGCGGCCACCACTGCCCCACATGGCGATGCGCGAGCCACGTGCCGACGAGCGGCGTGAGGCCGCCCGCGATCGCGCCGCACACCTGGTAGGAGAGCGAAATCGCGGAGTACCGCACGCGCGTAGGGAACACGCCGGAAACGAAACCGGCGATCACCGAATAGAAGCTCGCCATGCAGACCACGGCGATCGCGATGCCAATCACCATCGGCACGACCTTGCCGCTTTGCACGAGGACGAACATCGGATATGGCGAGAGCATCGCCGCGGCGGCCGCGCACTTGAGGAAACGCGCGCCGCCCGTGCGCTCCGCGAGCCAGGCGGCGAGCGGCTGTACAAGGAACTGGATGATCGCGACCGCGAACAGGCAGTCGAGAATGAGCGAGCGCGTGATGCCGACGTACTGCGTGGTGTAGGCGATCATGAACGTATTGGTGAAATACACACCTGCAATGCCGATGGTATTCGCGCCGATGCACAGCAGCACGAGGCCCCACGCCGAGCGGAACACTTCGGCGACCGGCAGCTTGAGCGTGCGGCGCTGATCCTTGAGCTTCTCGAACTCGGGCGACTCGTTCACGCCAAGCCGGATCATGATGCCGACCACGAGCAGCACGGCCGAAACGAGGAACGGCAGACGCCAGCCCCAGGAAAGAAAATCCGCCTTGTCGAGCGACGTGACCGAGCGGAACGCTAGCAGCGAGAGAATCAGGCCTGCCGGCGAACCCAGCTGCGCAAACGAGGCGAAGAACGTGCGGCGGCCTTCGGGCGCATGCTCGCCCGCCATCAGCACCGCGCCGCCCCACTCGCCGCCCACGGCGATGCCCTGCACCACGCGCAGCAGCACGAGCAGCACCGGCGCGAGCATTCCCACGCTCGCATACGAAGGCAACAGGCCGACGCAGACGGTCGCGACGCCCATCATCATCAGCGTGGTCATGAGCGCTTTCTTGCGGCCAATGCGGTCGCCGAGGTGACCGAAGATCAGGCCGCCGAGCGGGCGCGCGAAGAATCCGACGGCGAAGGTCGCGAACGACGCCATCGTGCTCACGAAGCGGTCTTCGGAAGGGAAATACAACTCGCCGAAAACGAGCGCAGCGGCCGTAGCGTAGATGTAGAAGTCGTACCACTCGATCATCGTGCCGATGAAAGCCGCGGCGGCGGCGCGCACCGGTTGCCGGGCGCTGGGTTGTGGGCTGGCCATGCGTCGGTCTCCTTCAGGCGCGTTGGGGATGGGTTCGTGGTGCATGTACGCTTTATCGCCAGCCACAAATCATTAGTCAAATTTCGCGTTATTATTCATCGCATAAATTTAACTAATACCTTTGGCGCACCACTGCGCCGGAGACCGCCCATGCGCGCCGACACTACCCGCTTTCTGAACGATCGTCTCGACTGGAACCTGCTGCGCACCTATCTCGCGATCATGCAGGAGCGCAGCCTGAGCCGCGCCGCCGCGCGCCTGTACGTCACGCAGCCGGCGGTGAGCCAGGCGCTCAAACGCCTCGAAGACGCACTTGGCCGCAAGCTCATCGAGCGGCGCGGCGCGCAGTTCGTGCCGACCGAGGCGGGCGAAGAGGTCTATCGCATCGCCAGCGACATCTACGGCACGATTTCCCAGCTCGAAACCGGGCTGGACGAGCGCACCGCCGACATCACCGGCTCCATCCGCCTGCTCACGGTGAGCCGCATCGAGTCGCGCGTGTACGACGAATTTCTCGCCGAATTCCACACGGCCTACCCACGCATCGATCTGCAGATCGAAGTGATGCGCTCGTCGGACATCATCTCGTCACTGCTGCAGAAAACCGCGACCGCGGGCCTGAGCCTGTGCCGCACGCCCATCGACAAGCTGGACATGCGCTGCTTTCTGCGCCAGCGCTATGCGATGTTCTGCGGCCGGCATCACCGGCTCTTCGGGCTCTCTCAACTGACCATGGACGACCTGCTCGCGGAGAACTTCGTCTCCTTCACGAGCGACCAGATCGGCGACAGCCTTTCGCCGCTCACGGTGTTTCGCGACCAACGCGGCTTCACGGGGCGGATCGTGGCGTCGTCCCCGAGTCTGGACGAGGTGCGCAGACTGATCTACGCGGGCTACGGCATTGGCTGCCTGCCCGAACATACGGTGCGGGACGATCTGGCACGGCAGCGCCTGTGGCGGCTGCCGCCGGAGGAAGGGCTCGTGGACGTCGATATCCACTTGCTGTGGCATCGCGAACGCAAGCGCAATGCCGCCGAAGAAGCGTTCTTCGATGCGATGGAGCGCTGCATGCAGCGCCATGCGCTCGCGCAGCGCCTGTAGTGCGTCAGGCGCGCGCCGCGAACGTCACAGGAGAAACGATCAGAACCCGCGCGCGAGCACCGCGACGCCGATCGTCACGATACCCAGCACGAGATTGACGACGACGAGGCGGCGCACGGTGCCCACGGCGCGCGCGCCGTCCGGCCACTTCTGCGCCTGCACGGCGCGGCGAATGCGCGGGAACACGGCGAAGCGGATGTGGCCGAAGATCAGCATCATCAACACGCCCAGGCCCGCCATGGCATGCAGTTGCCAGGTGGCGTGCTCGCCGCCGAACTGCATGAGCAGGAAGCCGCCGGTCAGCAGGATCACGATGACCGAGACGCCCACCCAGTTGAAGAAGCGGCCGAACACCGCTTCGATCAGCGGCAGGCGCAGCTGCGGCGAGAGGTCTTCGAGCGCCGGACGCAGGCAGAAGTGCGCGAAGATCATGCCGCCCACCCAGACGGCGACGCCCAGCAGATGCAGAAAGAGCGCGACTGCGATCGCGTGGCCCATGCTTGAATTCCCTCGTAACGTGTATTTATCTGGCGCACGCAGGCGGGAACGCTCCCGTCTCATGCGTTGTGCGCGGCATTATTCCATGCCGCGCGGCCGGGTGCGCCGGATATGCCGACCGGCGTGAGTGCTTCGGCACCGACGCCGGTCCCACGCAAAACGCGCTTACTGCGGCAACACCGGGCGCATGCCCGTCACGACCTTGAGCTTCGAGTCCGGCGCACGGCCCTTGCGTGCGCGCTTGCCGATCTGCGGAGCCAGCACCGCGCCCGCCATCAGGTCCTCGCCCGCCTTGCCGCCGCGGCCCGTGCCCACGAGCACGACGCCCGCTGCGCTGATCGCGAGCGCCTGCACGAGCTTTTCATTGTCGTCGAGCTGCATGAGCGTGACGCCGCGCCCGCCGCCGGAGAGCGTCTTCATCTCGTCGAGGCCGAACACCAGCAAACGGCCGCCCGACGAAAGACACGCCACCTGCAGCGCGTCGGGCAGCATCGGCATCGGCGCGAGCGGCACACAGCCCTCGTCGATCGTCATGAACGCCTTGCCCGCCTTCACGCGGCTCACCATGTCGCCGATCTTCGCGATGAAGCCAAAGCCGTTGCTCGACGCCAGCAGCAGTGGCTGTTCCGCATTCGCCGCGAAGTAGTGCAGCAGATGCGTGCCCGCTTCGAGTTCGATGAGCGACGTGACCGGCACGCCATCGCCGCGGCCGCCAGGCAGATTCGCGATCGCCACCGAATAGACGCGGCCGTTGCTGCCCCACGCGATGAGCATGTCGGGCGTGCGGCACTGGAACGCCGCATAGAGGCCGTCGCCGGCCTTGAACGTGAAGCCTTGGGTATCGAGCCCGTGGCCCTTGAGCGCCCGCACCCAGCCCTTCTGCGAGACGACGACCGTGACCGGCTCGTCCACCACGCGCGCCTCGAAGCTCGCACGCTTATCCTGCTGGATGAGCGTGCGGCGATCGTCGCCGTACTGCTTCGCGTCGGCTTCGATCTCCCTCACGATGAGCCGCTTCATCGACGCCTCGTTCGCGAGCAGTTCCTCGAGCTTCGCCTTCTCTTCGCGCAGCTCCGCGAGCTCCTTCTCGATCTTGATCTTCTCGAGCCGCGCCAGCTGACGCAGACGGATTTCGAGAATGTCCTCGGCCTGGCGCCCGGAAAGTCCGAACGCGCTCATCAGCGCGCTCTTGGGCTCGTCCGACTCGCGGATGATGCGGATCACCTCGTCGATATTGAGGAAGACGATCATCCGCCCTTCGAGGATATGGATGCGGTCGTCGACCTTGATCAGGCGATGCTGCGTGCGGCGCGTGACCGTGGCGAAACGGAAGCCGATCCACTCGCCCAGAATCTCGCTGATGCCCTTCTGGCGCGGCCGCCCATCGGCGCCGATCATCACGAGGTTCAGCGAAGCGTTCGATTCGAGGCTCGTGTTCGCGAGCAGCGAATTGACGAACTCGCTCTGGTCGATGCGGCTCGTCTTCGGCTCGAACACGAGGCGCACGGGCGCGTCCTTGCCCGACTCGTCGCGCACGGCGTCGAGCAGCGCGAGCATGGTCTGCTTGCTCTGCAGCTGCTCGGGCGTGAGCGTCTTCTTGCCGAGCTTGAGCTTCGGGTTCGTAAGTTCTTCGATCTCTTCGAGCACCTTCTGGCCCGAGGTGTTCGGCGGCAGCTCGGTCACCACGAGTTGCCACTGGCCGCGTGCGAGGTCCTCGATCTTCCAGCGCGCGCGCACCTTGAGGCTGCCGCGGCCCGACTCATACGCCGCCGCAATTTCCGCGTCGCTCGAAATGATCTGGCCGCCGCCCGGGAAATCGGGCCCC
This sequence comes from Paraburkholderia heleia NBRC 101817, assembly GCF_000739775.1. Taxonomy (GTDB): domain Bacteria; phylum Pseudomonadota; class Gammaproteobacteria; order Burkholderiales; family Burkholderiaceae; genus Paraburkholderia; species Paraburkholderia heleia. The sequence goes on from NZ_BBJH01000052.1 coordinate 45,679, forward strand.
GGCAGCTTCTCCATGATCTCCGCATGCGAAAGCTTCGGGTTGCGAATCAACGCCACCGCCGCCGACGCGACTTCGCGCAGGTTATGCGACGGAATTTCAGTGGCGAGACCCACCGCGATCCCCGAGGCGCCGTTGAGCAGCAGCATGGGCAGGCGCGCGGGCAGCGTCTTCGGCTCCTGGAACGAGCCGTCGTAGTTCGGCATGAAATCGACGGTGCCCATGTCGATTTCGTCGAGCAGCAGCTTCGCGATGGGCGTGAGACGCGCTTCGGTGTATCGCATGGCCGCCGCGCCGTCGCCGTCACGCGAGCCGAAATTGCCCTGGCCGTCGATGAGCGGGTAGCGCATCGAAAAGTCCTGGGCGAGGCGCACGAGCGCGTCGTAGGCCGACTGGTCGCCGTGCGGGTGGTACTTGCCGAGCACGTCGCCCACCACGCGGGCCGACTTCACGGGCTTGGCGTTGTCGCCGAGGCCCATTTCGTTCATCGCGAAGAGAATACGCCGCTGCACCGGCTTCTGGCCGTCGCAGACGTCGGGCAGCGCACGGCCCTTCACCACGCTCACCGCGTAGTCGAGGTAGGCGCGCTCCGCGTAGTGGCCGAGCGTGAGCGTGTCGCCGTTCGGGGCGTCCGTCACTTCAGCAAAGAGATCGTCCATGTTTCAATCGTTCCGTAATCTTGTGTGGGCGCGCTCGCCTAGATATCCGCTTCGACTTCGTTGCCCTTCTCTTCGAGCCACGAACGGCGCGATGCCGCTTCGCCCTTGCCCATGAGCATCGTCATGCGCGCGACCGTGGCCTCGTAGTCGAGGTCGCCGAGCGCGATGGGCGAGAGGCGCCGCGTGTCGGGGTTCATCGTCGTGTCCCAGAGCTGCTCGGCGCTCATTTCGCCAAGCCCCTTGAAGCGGCTGATGGTCCATTGCGTCTCGCGCACGCCGTCCTTGCGCAGCTTGTCGAGGATCGCTTCGAGTTCGCCTTCGTCGAGCGCATAGAGCTTCTGCGCGGGCTTCTTGCCGCGCGCGGGCGCATCGACGCGGAACAGCGGCGGACGCGCCACGCAGACGTGGCCGCGCTCGATCAGCTGCGGGAAATGCTTGAAGAAGAGCGTGAGCAGCAGCACCTGGATGTGCGAGCCGTCGACGTCCGCGTCCGAGAGAATGCAGATCTTGCCGTAGCGCAGGTTCGAGAGATCGACCGTGTCGTCGGGGCTGTGCGGATCGACGCCGATCGCCACCGAAATGTCATGCACTTCGTTGTTCGCAAAGAGCCGGTCGCGCTCGGTCTCCCACGTGTTGAGCACCTTGCCGCGCAGCGGCAGGATGGCCTGGTACTCCTTGTCGCGCCCCATCTTCGCGGAGCCGCCGGCCGAGTCGCCCTCCACCAGGAAGAGTTCGTTGCGCGCGATGTCGGTCGATTCGCAGTCGGTGAGCTTGCCGGGCAGCACGGCCACGCCCGAGCTCTTGCGCTTCTCGACCTTCTGGCCCGCGCGCGTGCGCGCCTGCGCCTGCTTGATGACGAGATCGGCGAGCTTCTTGCCGTGCTCGACGTGCTGGTTGAGCCACAACTCCAACGCCGGACGCGAGAACGACGAAACGAGCTTGACGGCGTCGCGGCTGTTCAGGCGCTCCTTGATCTGCCCCTGGAACTGCGGGTCGAGCACCTTGGCCGAGAGCACGAACGAGACGCGTGCAAAGACGTCTTCGGGCAGCAGCTTCACGCCTTTCGGCTGAAGATTGTGCAGTTCGACGAAGCTCTTCACGGCCTGGAACAAACCCTCGCGCAAGCCGCTTTCGTGCGTGCCGCCCGCGGGCGTCGGGATCAGGTTCACGTACGACTCGCGCGTGAGCGAGCCTTCCTCGCTCCACGCCACGACCCACGTGGCGCCCTCGCCTTCGGCGAAGGTGTCGTCGGCGGTACGCGCGTCGGCGTAGCGCTCGCCTTCGAAAAGGGGGATCAGCAGGTCGGCGCCGCCCATGCCTTCGAGCAGATAGCCGCGCAGGCCGTCTTCGTACTTCCAGCTCTGGCGCTCGCCGGTCTTCTCGACGATCAGTTCGACCTCGACGCCCGGCAGCAGCACGGCCTTCGAGCGCAAGAGACGCTGCAGTTCGCCGAGCGGCAGATTGGGCGAATCGAAATACCTGGGATCGGCCCAGGCGGTTACGCGCGTGCCGCTCTTCTTCTCGTCGCGCGCCGCGTTGCGCGTGGCGAGCGGCTTCGTGACGTTGCCGTCCGAGAAGCCGATTTCGGCGACCTTGCCGTCGCGCCAGACGGTCACGTCCAGACGCGTGGACAGCGCGTTCGTGACCGAGACGCCCACGCCGTGCAGGCCGCCCGAGAATGTATAGGCGCCGCCGGCGGCCTTGTCGAACTTGCCGCCCGCGTGCAGGCGCGTGAACACGATCTCGACGACGGGCACCTTCTCGTCGGGGTGCAGGCCGAACGGAATGCCGCGGCCGTCGTCCTCGACGGAGACGGAATGGTCGGCGTGCAGCGTCACGGTGATGCGCTTGCCGTAGCCGCCGAGCGCTTCGTCCGAGGCGTTGTCGATGACTTCCTGGATGATGTGCAGCGGATTCTCGGTGCGCGTATACATGCCCGGCCGCTGCCGGACGGGCTCGAGGCCCTTGAGCACCTTGATCGACGCTTCGCTATAGCCAGTGTTTCCAGCGTTGGACTTCTTCGTTGACATGGTGATCCACAGGGGGTTGTCCGCGCGCTTGTCCACAGGTCCTGTGGACATCTGCGGGGAAAACGCGTTGAGCGTTCAAAAAAACCGATACGAAACAACGGGGTGAACCCGCTGCGCGCCGCGGTGGCAGGTACGCTCGCGGCAGCGCGGACGTTCGCGCAGTTGTTCGAATTCGCGAGGTATTGTACTGATTTGGGCTCGCACGGCAATTTGCTTTGCGGTTGGCTGTTCGGCGGAGGGGCGAAGCATTGGGCGAGTCGCGTAGAATGGGCACGCGTGGCGCGCCGCGCGCTGCCGCAAGTTCAACCGGCCTTGTCGTACCCGTTTGTTGCACGTTGAGGAGCGTAGAGCCGTGATGAGACCATCCGAAGCCTTACGCGCGCACCGCGCCGAAATTCGCCAGATCGTCGCAAGTCATCGCGCAACGAATGCGCGCGTCTTCGGGTCGTCCGCGAGTGCGGGGGACGACGAGGATAGCGACCTCGATCTGCTCGTCGACCCGACGCCGGAAACGACACTCATTGATCTCGCGCAAATCCAACTGCGGCTCGAAGCGCTTCTAGGGGTGCGAGTGGATGTACTCACGCCCAAAGCGCTACCCGAGACCTTTCGCGCTCGCGTAGTCGCCGAATCGGTGCCGGTACGAGAACGAAAGATCTGCGCACGCCAGATTACCTGCAGCACATTCTTGACGCGATCGAACGGATTCGCACATACACTGCCCCGCTTTCACGCGAAAGCTTCGAGGCAACACCGATGGCTGTCGATGCGGTCGTGCGTAACATCGCGATCATGGGCGAAGCTGCGCGCAATATCACTCGCGACGACCCCGACTTTGCTGCCGCCCATCCCGACATACCGCGGGAACCCATGTATGGCATGCGCAACCACGTGACGCATGGGTACTTTGTCGTGGACGTCGACATTGTCTGGAGCACCGTGAAGTCATATTTGCCCGAACTTGAACTCAAGCTTTCACAGCTGAGACGCTCATAAAGAAGCGGCCTTCATCAGGCCGCCTTCTCTCGCATCACTTGCGCTTGCTCTCCAGCTCCTCCCACCGCTCCAGCGCAACGAGCAATGCCTCGTCGATCGCCGCGTAACGTTCGGTGAGCCGCGCGCCTTCGGCCGCGTCCTTTGCGAAGATCGAGCCGTCCTCGATCTTCGCGCCGATCGTCTTCTGCTCCGTCTCCAGCGCCTCGATGCGCCCGGGCAGTTCCTCGAGTTCGCGCTGCTCCTTGAACGAAAGCTTCACGGTGCGCTGCGCATTGCGGCCCACTGCGCTCTCCTTGGGCGCGGCAGCCGCAGCCGCCGCTTCCTTCGGCGTGCGTGCTTCGGCAAACTCCTGCGCACGTGTGCTCTGCGTTTGCCAGTCGGTGAAGCCGCCCACGTATTCGCGCCACCTGCCCTCACCCTCGGACGCGATCACCGACGTCACCACGTTGTCGAGAAACGCACGGTCGTGGGAGACGAGCAGCACAGTGCCGTCGTAGTCGGTGAGCAACTCTTCGAGCAGCTCGAGCGTCGGGATGTCGAGGTCGTTGGTCGGCTCGTCGAGCACGAGCACGTTTGCGGGACGCGCGAACAAACGCGCGAGCAGCAGGCGATTGCGCTCGCCGCCCGAAAGCGACTTCACGGGCGAGCGCGCCCGCTCGGGCGCGAACAGGAAGTCGCCGAGATAGCTCATCACGTGCTTCTTCGCGCCATTGATCTCGACCCAGTCGCTGCCTGGGCTGATGGTATCGGCGAGGCTCTTTTCCATGTCGAGCTGCGCGCGCATCTGGTCGAAGTACGCGACCTGCAGGTTCGTGCCCACGCGCACCGTGCCTTCGTCGGGCTTCAATTCGCCGAGAATCAGCTTCAGCAGCGTGGTCTTGCCTGCGCCGTTCGGACCGACGAAGCCGATCTTGTCGCCGCGCATGACCGTCGACGAGAAGTGATCGACGATCGTGCGGCCGCCATAGCGCTTGGTCACGTCCGTGAGTTCGGCGACGATCTTGCCGGACTTCTCGCCTTGCGCGACGTCGAGCTTCACATTGCCCTGCACGTTGCGGCGTTCCTCGCGCTCGTGGCGCATCTGCACGAGGCGCGCGATGCGCCCCACGCTGCGCGTGCGGCGCGCTTCCACGCCCTTGCGGATCCACACTTCCTCCTGCGCGAGCAGCTTGTCGAACTTCTCGTTCTCCACGCGCTCGACTTCGAGCTGCTGCGCCTTGCGCGCCTGGTACTGCGAGAAGTTGCCCGGATACGAAAGCAGCTTGCCGCGATCGAGTTCGACGATGCGCGTGGCCACGCGGTCGAGAAACGCGCGGTCATGGGTAATGAAGAGGAGGCTCGAGCGCTGCGTCACGAGCAGTTCCTCGAGCCAGCGGATGCCGTCGAAGTCGAGGTGGTTGGTCGGTTCGTCGAGCAGCAGGACATCGGGCTGCACGACGAGCGCGCGAGCGAGCGCCACGCGCTTTTGCATGCCGCCCGAGAGCGCGCCCACGCGGGCGTCGCCTTCGAGGCCGATCTGCGCGAGCGTCGTGGAAACGCGCGTGCGCCAGTTCCAGGCGTCGGCATGATCGAGCGACGATTGCAGCGTGTTCATGCGCGCGAGCAGCGCATCGTGTTCGGCGCCTTCGGGCGTGTCCGCGAGCCGGTGCGCGACCGTGTCGTATTCGTCGAGCAGCGCGCGCACCTCGGCCAGTCCCGAGGCGACGGTGTCGAACACCGTGGCGTCGGCGTCGAAGTCGGGCTCCTGCGGCACGTAGACGGTCGACAGATTCTGCTGGCGCGTGACGAGGCCGTCGTCGGGCCTGGCGAGATCGGCGACGATCGTGAGCAGCGACGACTTGCCCGCGCCGTTGCGGCCGATCAGCCCGACGCGCTCGCCGGCTTCGAGCGAAAAATCCGCGTGGTCGAGCAGCGCGACGTGGCCGAACGCCAGTTGCGCGCCTGTGATGGTGTAAAGCGACATGGATGGAAAGCGATGCGTGCGGTGGACCTGAAGGGGACATTGTACCGGGCCGCGCAGGTCGGGCCGCCGGGTCGCGCGCCCCTGGCCGCACCTCCGCGTCTAGCTCCCCTGTAGCGCGGCGGCACCCGAGCCGATTTCCGGTAACATCGCGGGTCGCCCGCGCCGCCCTGTCCTGGTAGATAAAGGGCCGCATGACGGGCCACGCAACGAATCGACTAACCGAAGGACATGCTGTGAGCGAAGTAATCGAGTACAAGAGCTGGGTCTGCCTGATCTGCGGCTGGATCTACAACGAGGAAGAAGGTCTGCCCGACGAAGGCATCGCGGCCGGTACGCGCTTTGCGGAGATTCCCGTCGACTGGCGCTGTCCGCTGTGCGACGTAGGCAAGGCGGAGTTCGCCGTCGTCGAGTTCTGATTGCGACGACTCCGCGGCAACTAAAGGGGCGACATTTTCGCGCCCGAACACGTTTGCTATACTCTGGGCCCTGCGCCGCGATGCAGGTCGGACCCGCAAGGCCGAACCGCTTCGCGCGCTGCTCCGCGCCATGACGGGTCACTTGGGAAACATGGCGATCGTACGGAGCCATGCTCGACCTCGCGCTCCCTGTAGTTCAATGGATAGAACAAGTGCCTCCTAAGCGCTAGATGCAGGTTCGATTCCTGCCAGGGGGACCAGCCGCCCGCCCACGCCGGGCCGCGCAGGTCGCAACCGGTTCGCAGATCCTCGTTCCGTCTCTTTGGCGCACTCGCACGCCCTCTTCCCGAGCAGGTTTTCCATGGACATCAACAAGCAAGTCGCCGCTCTCACCGCCTCCGAACTGCAGACGGCGGGAGCCAGTCAGGCCACCGCCATCGCCGTGAGCGTGCTGCTGCGCCACCTCAATTCGCCCGAACTCGCCCGCCAACTGGGCGCGGCGTTCGAGAACCACCAGGCCGTGATGCTGCAAACGCCCTGGCCCGAGCCGATGCTGAACGCGTTCGAAGCGACGCGGCGTTTCTTCGAAAGCGCGTCCCAGGCGCAAGGCGCGGCGCCGCCGGCTGCCGAATAAGCGGAATCTGGCCGGCCCTATAGGGTAAATACCGGGGTAAATATCCCTAAAGAATGGAAAAATAGTGCCGTAAAGGCCTTCATGGACTCCACGCGTCCCCTCCCCGCCGGTCATATGATGTCGACCCTCATCGACCAGGATATCGCGCACATTCGCCGCGTCATGCCGCTGTCGCTCGCCGGCGACTTCGGCGGGCCGATTCTCCCCGCGGCCTACTGGCGCCAGCGCCTACACCGTCTGCTCGACACCGGTCACGTGAACAAGGGCCAGCTGTCTGAAATCGACAGCCTGCTGCTCATCCTCGACCTGCACGAGCTGAACGTCGCCTCGGCCTCCGCCGCCCTGGCGAAACAGGCCAACGCCGGTCCGCAACACTCCTGACTTCTCCCTGAATTCAACGCTCGCACGCGCGAGGCATTCGCCTGCGCGGCGCACGTCTCGCGCACGCACAGCGGGAATTGCTGGTGCCGCGGGTCGACCATCGGTCATAATGTCCGCAAAAATACCCTAGCGAGGACTCCGTGCACACGGCCGAACCGAGAGACCTGCTCCAGCAGGCACGCAAGCGTTTCACGCAACAGCAGATCGCCACACACGTCGGCCGCGACGTGAAGACGGTGCGGCGCTGGGAAAAGGGCGAAACGCCCTGCCCCGCCATGCTCGAAGCCGCGCTGCGCGAGCTGCTGCAAGGCGGCGCTCACGCCAATGGCGCGGCGGCGCGCTTTCGCTTCATCGACCTGTTCGCCGGCATTGGCGGCATCCGCAAGGGTTTCGAGGCACACGGCGGCGAGTGCGTCTTCACGAGCGAATGGAATCCGTTCTCGCGCAAGACCTATCTGGAAAACTACGGCGAGGATCATCCGTTCATCGGCGACATTACGGCCGTGGAGGCCGCCGACGTACCCGATCACGACGTCCTGCTCGCGGGCTTTCCGTGCCAGCCGTTCTCGATCGCCGGCGTGAGCAAGAAGAACGCGCTTGGGCGTCCGCACGGCTTTGCCTGCACCACGCAGGGCACGCTGTTCTTCGACGTCGCGCGCATCATCGCCGAGAAGCGGCCCGCCGCATTCCTGCTCGAAAACGTGAAGAACCTGGTCTCGCACGACCGCGGCCGCACGTTCGACGTCATCCTCCAGGTGCTGCGCGACGAGCTTGGCTATGACGTGCACTATCGCGTGATCGACGGACGCCATTTCACGCCGCAGCATCGCGAACGCATCATCATCGTCGGTTTTCGCGAGCCGACGTCGTTCTCATGGGACGCGCTCGCGCTGCCCGAAGATGGCCCGCGGCTCGCCGCGATCCTGCACCGCACCGACGGCTGCGAGCCGCTGCTGCCCTGGGACGGCGAGCGCTTCTTCGATCACGGCGCGCGCCGCGTGCAGCCGAAGTACACGCTCACGCCGGGGCTCTGGGCCTATCTGCAGCAGTACGCCGAGAAGCACCGCGCGGCCGGCAACGGCTTCGGCTACGGCCTCGCGTTTGCCGACAGCGTCACGCGCACGCTTTCTGCGCGCTATCACAAGGACGGCTCGGAGATCCTCGTCTATCAAGGCGAAGGATTGCGCCCGCGCCGCCTCACGCCGCGCGAGTGCGCGCGGTTGATGGGGCTGCCCGACACCTTCCGCATTCCGGTGAGCGACACGCAGGCGTACCGCCAGTTCGGCAACAGCGTGGTGATGCCGGTGATGCGCGAAGTCGCGCGCACGATGATGCCGCATCTCGATGCGCTGCTGGCCGCACGGCACGCAACGCCCCGTGCGGACGCGACGGCGGTTCCCCCTGTTGCGCACACAACGCACGCAACGCGTACGGCAGGCCCGTCGCGCACCACGGCTGCGGCGACGGCCCCGGCGGGAGGCCGCTGACCGGCGCGCGCGGCAGCCAACCGAAGCGAGGCGACAGACGATGGTGGACGTCGTCGATACCGCGACGCGCAGCCGGATGATGTCCGGCATACGCGGACGCAACACGAAGCCCGAGAAGCTGATCCGCAGTCTGCTGCACCGCCGCGGCTTCCGCTTTCGCCTGAACGTACGCGAGCTGCCCGGCCGGCCCGACATCGTGCTGCCGCGCCGGCGCGCCGTGGTGTTCGTGCACGGCTGCTTCTGGCACGGCCACAACTGCGCGCTCTTCAAATGGCCGCAAACGCGCCCCGAGTTCTGGCGCGAGAAGATCGCGCGCAACCGTCTGAACGACGCCAGGGCGCTCGCCGCGCTCGCAGCCCAGGGCTGGCGCGTGGCAGTGGTCTGGGAATGCGCGTTGCGTGGGCCGCAGCACGATCCGCAGGCGGTCGTCGAGCGGCTCGCCGCGTGGCTCGAAGACGGGTCGTCGGCGTGGTTCGAGGCGCGCTCGTAAGACACCCTCGCGAGGCATCACACGACGTGCGTCAACCAGCCGATGCGCAGCGCATGTCACGCTGCGAAGCTGGCCCTGCCTGAACAGCCCGCGGTGATAAACTCGATCGAGCGGCTGCGCACCCGTCTTCAGGCGTCCAACGTGCTGGCGCAACCATCCAATGACCCCAAGCGAAGGAGACACCCGATGGCTGATTTCCGACTTTGGTCCGATGACTTTCCCAGCAACGGTTTCATGCCGAAGGCGCAGGAGTTCGACGACCGGGCCTTCGGTGTCGACGGCGACAATGTCTCGCCGGCGCTGCAGTGGGAGGAGCCGCCCGCCGACACGCAAAGCTTCGCGCTCACCGTCTACGATCCGGACGCGCCCACGGGCAGCGGCTTCTGGCACTGGGTCGTGGTGAATATTCCGCCCGACGTGCGCTCCCTCGCCCGCAATGCCGGCAAGGCCGACGGCAGCCTGCTCCCGCAGGGCGCGGTGCAGGTGCGCAACGACTATGGCACGGTCGGTTTCGGCGGCGCGGCCCCCCCGCGCGGCGACCAACCCCATCGCTACATCTTCCGCGTGCATGCGCTCAAGGCGGCGCAACTGCCCGTCACGCCGGAAACGACCAACGCGGTGGCGCGTTTCATGACACATCTGAACGAGGTGGATTCGACCACCTACGTCGGGCTTTATGAACTGAAATAGTCCCCCGGAAAACAAACATCCTGCCGGCGGCGCACGTCCATCGCGCGCCGCCTCTCCCGTCGATGCCCACGCTTTCCCAACTCTCCGCCGCTTCCCCCGCCGACATCGAAACCGGCCTGCCCTTCCCGCAGCGTTACTACGCGATCCTCGTGGTCGCGCTCGGCATCACGCTCGCCGTGCTCGACGGCGCGATCGCCAATGTCGCGTTGCCGACCATCGCGCGGCACCTTCATGCGAGCGCGGCAAGCTCGATCTGGATCGTCAACGCGTATCAGCTTTCGGTCACCATCTCGCTCCTGCCGCTCGCCTCGCTCGGCGACCGCATCGGCTACAAGCGCGTGTATCTGGCCGGCATGGTGCTGTTCACCGTCGCATCGCTCGGCTGCGCGCTGGCGACCACGCTGCCCGAACTCGCGTTCGCACGCATGGTGCAGGGCCTCGGCGGCGCGGGGATCATGAGCGTGAACACCGCGCTCGTGCGCATGATCTATCCGCGCACGCAACTCGGCCGCGGCGTCGCCATCAACGCGATGGTCGTCGCGATCGCCTCGGCGGTCGGCCCGACGCTCGCCTCGGGCGTGCTCGCCATCGCGACGTGGCCCTGGCTCTTCGCGATCAACGTGCCGATCGGCATCGCCGCGCTGGCGCTGGGTCTGCGCGCCCTGCCCGTGAACGAGCGGCACCCCGCGCCCTACGACTATCTGAGCGCCGTGCTCAACGCCATTGTGTTCGGCCTCCTGATTTTTGCCGTCGACGGCCTCGGCCACGGCGAGAGCAATCGCCTCGTCGCGCTCGAATTCGTGCTCGCCATCGTGATCGGCTGGTTCTTCGTGCGCCGCCAGCTTACGCAGGCCGCGCCGCTGTTGCCCGTCGATCTGCTCGCCAACCCCGTGTTCGCGCTCTCGATCAGCACCTCGGTCTGCTCGTTCTGCGCGCAAATGCTCGCGTTCGTCGCGCTGCCCTTCATGCTGCAGGAGGCCTTCGGTTTCTCGCAGGTCGACACGGGTCTCCTCATGACGCCCTGGCCTCTCGTCATCGTCGGCGCCGCGCCGCTCTCGGGGGCGCTCTCCGACCGCTATCCGGCGGGCATGCTCGGCGGTATCGGACTCGCGCTCTTCGCACTCGGCCTGCTCTCGCTCGCCACGCTCGGCGCACATCCCACGGCGTTCGATATCTGCTGGCGCATGGCCTTGTGCGGCATGGGCTTCGGCGTGTTCCAGTCGCCCAACAACCGGCAGATCCTCTCCTCCGCGCCGCGCGAGCGCAGCGGCGGCGCGAGCGGCATGCTCGGTACCGCGCGCCTCACCGGGCAGACGCTCGGCGCGGCGCTCGTGGCGCTCATCTTCGGCATTGCACCGCAACACGGGCCGACCACGGCCCTCTACGTGGCGACGGCCTTCGCCGCCGTCGCGGCAGTCGTGAGCCTGTTGCGCCTGATGCCGGGTTCCGCGGCGCAAACGCCGGGCTGAGCGCGGCCTAACCCTGCACGCGCACAGGCACTAACATGGATTCAGGGCGAGCCGCATTCGCGGCCGCGCCCGGCGAGTCAACCTGCCGAATCCGGCAAAGGGGGCTTCCCATGTCACTGATCGTCGCTGGTCGGTTCACGACCTTTCCCGCCGCCGAAGCCGCCGCCGAAAAGCTGTATGCGGGCGGCTTCCTCGAAGAAGACGTCAACCTGTTCTTCGTCAATCCGCGCGGCCAGCATGCGCGCCACAACGTCCAGGGGACGGCCATGGGCGCGCCGCCCACGGCCGCCGCGGTGCACCCGCATCACGCTCGCAACATCACCGCAGGAGCCGTGGCGGGCGCCGTCGCGGGCGTGGTGATTTTCAGCGCGTTCTCGGCTGCACTGCCGTCCGTCGTGATCGCGGCCGGCGTGGGCGCCTGGATCGGGGCGCGCATCGGCGCGAGCGTGGGGGCGAAAGCCGCTGCTCAGCCAATGCCGGCGCACCACGAGAGGGTGCATCGCGAGACGCGCAGCGACGGTGTGCTGCTCTCGGTGCACGTCTGCTACGAGAATCAGGACCTCGCCGCGCAGTTGCTGCGCGACGGCGGCGCCGCCGATATCGAGTGCGCCTCAGGCCAATGGCACGACGGACACTGGGCCGATTTCGATCCGACCCGCGCGCCGATGCCGTTCGCCGCGCCGAGCGGCCAGCGGGTCTGAGCGCACGCCGCGCTGCATATCGCTGCGTACCGACAACGCGGATGCAAAAAAACGCGGCGGCCCGAAAGGCCGCCGCGCGGATCCATTTGCGTCGAGACTACATTAGGCCGTCAGGGGCGGCACACACGCTGCGTCGCCCCTCACTGATGCCTCGCTAGGCGCGTGCAGCGCGCTGCGCCTGTTCGGGTTCGGGGGCGCTTGTCTGCACGGAAGCTTTCCCCGCCGGGGCCGCGTTACGCGCCCTGGCCGTGACCGAAGCGGCCGTCGCGACGCTGCGCAGATCGGCGAGGAACGTATCGCGCCACACCGAAAGATTGTTCTCGCGCAGCGACGCCATCATGTCGTTGTAGCGCGAGACGCGCTCGGCGTGCGGCATGGAGAGCGCGCGCTCGAGCGCCTCGGCCGTCTGGTTCAGGTCGTACGGATTCACGACCAGTGCGCCCGGCAGCTGTTCGGCCGCGCCCGCGAACTGCGAAAGCACCAGCACGCCGGGATCGTCGGGATTCTGCGAGGCCACGTATTCCTTCGCCACGAGGTTCATGCCGTCGCGCAGCGGCGCGACGTAGCCCACCTGCGCCTCGCGGAACAGCGCCATCAGCAGGTTGCGCTCGTACTTGCGGTTCAGGTACTGGATCGGCGTCCAGTCGAGCTGCGCGAAACGGCCGTTGATGCGGCCCGCCTCGCCTTCGAGATTGCGGCGGATCGTCTGGTAGGTCTGCACGTCGGAGCGCGTCGGCGGCGCGATCTGCAGGAGCGAGACGCGGCCGTGCCAGCCCGGCCCGTTCTGCAGCAGGCGCTCGAACGCCTGGAAGCGCTCGGCGAGCCCCTTCGAATAGTCGAGCCGGTCCACGCTCATGATCAGCTTGCGTCCGCGCATGGCTTCGCGCAGGCTGCGCACGGCCTTGCGGTCGGCGAACTGCGACGAGGCTTTGGCGATGGCGTCCGGATAGATGCCGATCGGATACGCGCCGACCTTCAGAAAGCGGTCCCATGCGTGAACCATGCCGTCATCGCTTGCGGTGCCATGGCCGCCGCGCTCGACGTAATCGAGAAAGGCCTGGCGGTCCGCGCCAGTCTGGAAGCCGACCACGTCGTAGTGGCACAGGAACTTCATGAGTTCTTCGTGCGGCGGCACCGAGCGCATGACTTCGGGCACCGGCAGCGGAATGTGCAGGAAGAAGCCGATCGGATTCTTCACCCCGAGATCGCGCAGGCAGCGCGCGAATGGAATCAGGTGATAGTCGTGCACCCAGATGATGTCGTCGGGCTCGATGAGCGGCTGCAACTGGCGCGCGAGCGACACGTTCACGCGCAGGTAGCCGCCGTACTCCTGACGCTCGTAGCGTGCGAGGTCGTTGCGGTAGTGGAACGTCGGCCAGAGGGTCGTATTCGAGAAGCCCTTGTAGTACTGGTCATAGTCACGCCGGGTGAGACCCACCGTCGCGTAGGTGACGCTGCCCTGCTGCTCGATGACCGGTGCGCACGGCTGCGCGACGGTCTCGCCGCTCCATCCGAACCACACACCGCCGGTTTCCTTGAGCGCGTCCAGTACGCCGACTGCGAGCCCGCCCGCAGCGGGACGGCCCTCCTGAGTCGGCGCAACGCGATTCGATACCACGATCAGTCTGCCCATTGCGGCTCTACCTCCTGTTTCGTTGGGTCCGAAGACGATGCTTCAACTACGTACGCAAGACGCGTGCCGGATCGGCAGGGTCTGGAGAAAATATCTTTTCGCACAAACGACAGCGCGAGCAAATTCCGCGCGGCAAGCACGCAAGTGCGGATTACCCCGGTGATCTGTCAGGCCAGGAAACCGGCCTGCACGCAGCGCGCTTCGAACCGCGGCTCGAAGCGGATCAGGCGTCCTGTTCCGAGCCGAGATCGCGCTGGTACTCGATGCCCTCAGCCCGCGCCCCGCCTTGGTTGTGCTCGCCGTCGGGCGGCACGCCTGGCGCTGCGCGATTCTGGCCTGCGGGGTCGGGCGCAACCGACTGCTGCGGACTGCTCTTCTCTTGCGAATCGCGCGGGCCACGCTTGCCCGTGTAGCGCGCAGAGCGGCGCAAGGCAGGATGTCTCATGTCGATGCCTCCAGCGGGAAGGCGGCCACGCGGCCGTGGCGCTTTTTTATAGTCTAGGGTTCGCCGCGTGAATTCGCCGGTAAAAATGGTGGAGTCTTTGTAACTCGTACATAAAAGCCGTCAGGATCAGCCGATGGCTACGCGAGGCTGCGCGAGCAGACGCTCAGGTGGCGGGCAATGCGCCACGCGAACGATGAAATCCAGAGGAGACCGAAGGGTCGAATGGATACGCCGTGTGCGGCACTTCACCCGGTTGGGCCGGCGGATCGCCGATGGGCGGGACGTCGGGCTCGCCGGGCGGGTCCGGCGGCGGTTCGTCCGGCTGCGGGGTATGCGCGAGCCAGGGCTTCACGCGGACGGCATCACTGGTTATGCAGCTCGGCATCTTTCGCTCCTCATCATGGACGCGAAACTCACACTGCAAGCGTCGTACCGCCCGTGCGAGCGCGCAAGGCGTCGCGCTCGCGCATGCTGCTCAGGCGCCGGCTGCGCGCGCGGGCGCATCGCCCTTGCCGGCGCTTTCATTGCCGTACTCCACAAGACGGTTATAGAGCGTCTTCAGGCTGATGCCGAGGATTTCCGCCGCGCGCGTCTTCACGCCGCCGCATTGCTCGAGCGTCGCGAGAATGAGCTGGCGATCGGCGTCGGCAAGCGAAGTGCCGAACGGGATCGTCACCGCCGTGCCCGCAATCGGCTTCGAAAGCGAAATCTGCAGCGGTACCGTCGCCGTGAAATCGCCATCGGTGCCCGACATGATATGCGCACGCTGCACGTAGTTCTTCAGCTCGCGCACGTTGCCGGGCCACGGATAGGCCGCCAGCATGTCGCGCACGGCTGCGGGAAACTGCTTTTTCGTGCCGTGACGCTCGTTCAGCTCGTCGAGGAACGACTGGGCGAGCAGCTCGACATCCTTGCCGCGCTCGCGCAGCGGCGGCAGGCTGATCGGAAACACGTTCAGGCGGTGATAAAGGTCCAGACGCAGCTTGCCTTCGGCAACGGCCTGCTCCGGGTCGCGGTTGGTCGCCGCGATCAGGCGCACGTCGGTCTCGATTTCTCTCGTCGTGCCCACGCGCATGAACATACCGGTCTCGAGCACGCGCAGCAGCTTCACCTGCAGCTCGATCGGCATTTCGGTGATTTCGTCGAGGAACAGCGTGCCGCCGTTGGCGCGTTCGAAATAGCCTTTGTGCTGCCGGTCGGCGCCCGTGAACGAGCCGCGCTCGTGGCCGAACATCTCGGACTCGATCAGGTTCGGCGAAATCGCGCCGCAGTTCACGGCGAGGAATTCGTGCTTGCGGCGCAGGCTCAGCTGGTGGATGGTCTGCGCGGCCACTTCCTTGCCGGTGCCCGATTCGCCCACCAGCATGACCGAGGCGGGCGTAGGCGCGACGCGGCTGATCTGGTCGTAGACCTCCTGCATGGTCGGCGAATTGCCGAGCATCAGGCCGAAGCGCCCCATGCGGCGCAACTCGCCGCGCAGCGTGCCGATTTCGGCCTTGAGGTCGCCGGCGCGCGGCAGGCGGTTCAGGATCGCCTTGACGCGCTGGAGGTTGATCGGCTTGACCAGGTAATCGATTGCGCCGGACTTGAGCGCATCGACGGCCGTCTCGACCGTCGCGTGTCCGGTGATGACCACGAGTTCCACGCCCGAGCGCGGATCGAGATCCTCGAAAAGGTCGGTGCCACTGCCGTCGGGCAGCTTCAGGTCGGTAAAGACCACGTCCGGCGTCTGCCGCACGAGCTGAATGCGCGCCTCGCGCAGGTCGCCTGCCTGCGCGGTGGTGAGCCCGTCTTCGCTCACCACGGCCGCCAGCGCCTCGCGGGTTTGCTCATCGTCATCGACAATCAATACATGTGGCATCGCGTCTCGTCAGCCTTGATAGGTGAATGGCTCCAAAGCGCGAGCGCCGCGCCCTTCGCGAGCGCGCCGGACGACGTTGCCCGGCGCCGCGGAAGTCGCGACGCACGTGATTGCGCTGCAGTGGAGTACGAAACGTCGGGACGCACGCCCAAGCGGCAAAAGCCTGAATATGCGCGGTTTGGCTACAACTGAGCAACAATACCGTCAACAGCGGGCCGCCCGAACCTCGATTGTTGTTGATATCACTATTATAGACGTATTCGAGATAAGCGGGCACGGCTCTCGCGTGTCCCCGCCACACCCGCCTAGCTGTGCGGAAACGGCCACGGCATGCCAGCCGAGCCATTCGCGCCGTTCACACCATTCGTCACCCGGCTCTTCGCGCCATGTGCGTGCGAGTCCGACGCCCCCCCGGCCATGGCCATTTCCGGGCCCAGTCCGTTGTTGCCCGTCGTATCGGCAAGCGAGCCGCCTTCGCCTTCCCAGCGGCTCAGATCGCGATAAAAGGTTTGCCGTTGCGCGCGATGGCGCTGCGAAAAACGCCACGCCAGCATGCCCGCCATGGCGCCAAGCGCGCCGACGGTCACCAGGGTTCCTACCAAACCGTTGCGGTTCTTCGACATGTCGCTCTCTCCCAGATACGCCTCGTCAAAGACGGAAGACGCGAGTTGATTCGAATGACGTCGCCCGGGGCGTGGCCGACGCGCCGCCCCTATCAACGCAGACGGCGCCGGGCTCTGCAAGTTCCGCAGCAGGATGCATGCCACGCCCGCTCGCGCTTGCCTCGCCAGGTCCATTGCCCTGTCAGGCGCGGCAGTGGTTAAATGTTTACGCGCCAGCGCGATGCGAATCTCGTTGATGCCAACCTTCGCGGCCGTCGGAGCGGCAAGTTCCGCACCTGTCCTGGACGGCCAGCCCCGGATCGCAGGGCCTGTTCGCCGATACGCGCAGCCGCATGCCGACGCGCGCAGCAACGAACGCCCCGCACTACCTTTGCAGGACGAAACCCCCTATGGCGTCAATCGAGCCGGGCTCGCCCGCCGCCACAAAGCGTAACAGCGGAAACAACGGAAATGCCGCAGCGGATGCGGACCCGCGCATCGCGGGATTGCAGTCGTACGGTCTGCTGTACGGCTCGTCGGCGGTCATGCTGGAGCTCTATGCGCAGATCGAGCGCGTGGCCGTGACCGAGGCGACGGCGCTCATCGTCGGCGAATCGGGCACGGGCAAGGAACTGATCGCCCGCACGATCCACGCGCACAGCGAACGCCGTGACGGCCCGTTCATCCCGGTCAACTGCGGCGCGATCCCCGACGAGCTGATCGAGGCCGAGTTGTTCGGTCACGAAAAAGGCAGCTTCACGGGCGCCGTGCAGGCGCGCGACGGCCACTTCGAGCACG
The DNA here is from genome assembly GCF_000739775.1 of Paraburkholderia heleia NBRC 101817. Classification (GTDB taxonomy): domain Bacteria; phylum Pseudomonadota; class Gammaproteobacteria; order Burkholderiales; family Burkholderiaceae; genus Paraburkholderia; species Paraburkholderia heleia. Next base: position 62,931 of record NZ_BBJH01000052.1, read on the forward strand.
CGCGCGGCGGCACGCTGTTCCTCGACGAAATCACCGAAATGTCGCTGCTGCATCAGGTGAAGCTGCTGCGCGCACTCGAAACCGGCGAGTACTTTCCGGTGGGCGGCAACGAGGCGATTCGCGGCGACGTGCGCATCATCGCCGCGACCAACCGCGACCCCATGACGGCCGTGAAGGAAAACTGCCTGCGCGAGGACCTGATGTACCGGCTCGCGGTGTTTCCGCTGCGCGCCCCGCCGCTGCGAGAACGCGAGCGCGACCGCGAACTGCTCGCGCAGCATTTCCTCACCGAACTGAACGACCAGGAAGGCACGCAAAAGGCGTTCAGCAAGCGCGCGCTCGAAACCGTACGCAACTGGTCGTGGCCCGGCAACGTGCGCGAACTGAAAAACGCCGTGTACCGCGCGTTCATCCTCGCGGAAAAGGTCGTGGAGATCGCGCATCCGCAACTGGTGCCGCGCGTGAAGAAGCCCGTCACGCAGGGCGACGCGATGAGCGTCTGGATCGGCACACCGCTCGCCGATGCGCAAAAGCAGATCATCCTCGGCACGCTCAAATACTGCGGCGGCGACAAGCGTCTCGCGGCGCGCACGCTCGGCGTGAGCCTCAAGACGCTCTACAACCGGCTCGGCAGCTACGGCGCCGACGATGGCGAAACCGAAGCGCCCGCCGACCCGGACACGAACGAAGCCTGAGCCCCCTCCCATCGCCGCGCCACAGCGCGCTCGCGGCGCGGCGAAGCGGGAGCGGCACGGCCAGGCCAGGCCGATCAAAGATCGGCCTGCCGCGCACGCCCTTTTGCAATTTCTTGCACTTTACCTATCCCCCTGAGCAATCCCGTGCTGCACAATCCGCAGCACGTTAAGTAAGCAAAACATGCTGGATATCCGCGCAATGCGGCGCTATCCGGATAGCGGCAGGGAATCATCATGCAAGAACGAAGTGCTCGGGCGCGCGTTGCGCCACCGGTGTCAGCGGCGGTCGCGGAAACGATTGCCGGCGTGCCCCCGCTCGCTTGCGCGCATCCTCGTTGGCGACGTGTCATGTCGCTCACGCTGCTCGCGACGGTGGCGAGCCTCGCGTGCTCGGCCTGCAGCTCGCTCTACTCGGAGGGCGCGCAAACGGGCGCCGGTATCGCCGGCGCGGCGGTCGCCTCGAAGCTGACGAACAACGCCGCCGTGGCGACCGGCATCGGCCTCGGCGCCGTCGCTGCGGCGAAGGCCGGCGTGCAGTACTCCGAGCGCGTCGTCCACACGAATACCCAGAACAGCATCGCCCACGCGGCAGGCCCGCTCGCAGTCGGCGCGGTCGCGCCATGGTCGATCACGCACTCGTTCCCGATCGAAGACGACGAGCACGGCCGCGTCACGGTGAGCCGCACGATCAGCAGCGGTGCGCTCGACTGCAAGGAGATCGTGTTCTCCGTCGATCACGAGGCCACCAGGGACAAGCCCGCCTCGAGCGCCTTTTTCGTCGCTTCGGTGTGCCGCGACGGCGACGACTGGAAGTGGGCCTCGGCCGAACCCGCCACCGCCCGCTGGGGTGCGCTGCAATGAACGGCATGAACGCGCGCGCGAGGCGCGCACGGCACGCTGGAACGGATTCGTCGGCGTCGCGCCCCGCGAGGCTCGTCGCACTGGCCGCGCTCTGTGCGGGCATCGCGCTCGCGGCGAGCGGCTGCTCGTCGATCGGCGCGGCGAGCGGCGCCGCCGCCGCTGCGGCGACGGGCATCGTCACGGCGAATCCTGCCGTCGGTATCGGCGTGGGCATTGCCGTGCAGGCCGCCACCGACGAAGCCGTCGGCCGCTTCATGAAGGGCATGCACGCGGACCAGCAGGCAATGATCGCCGAGACGGCCGGCCGCCTGCCTGTGGGCGGCATGGACATCTGGCGCATCCAGCACGATTTGCCCGTGGAGAACGGCCACGGTCAGGTGCGCGTGACGCGCGCGTTCGCCAACGCCCTCACACTGTGCAAGGACTTCGTGTTCTCGGTGCAGGACGGCGAGAAAGCCGACGCGCCCGAGCAGTGGTTTACCGCGAGCGCCTGTCAGGACCAGTCGGGCTGGAAGTGGGCCACGGCCGAGCCCGCGGTGGAGCGCTGGGGCACGCTGCAATAGCCCGCGTTATCCGCAAACGAAAAAAGGTCGCCGGGCGAACTCGCCCCGCGACCTTTTTTATGCCTCGCGAAAAGCGCGCCGCTCAGGACTCCACGTCTTCGAGACTGAAGATTTCCGACTGGTCGTTATACGAGAAGATCTCGCCATAGCGGCCCCAGTCGATCACCGTGTCGAGCGTTTCTTCGGCGGCGCCGTCGGAGAGAAAGTCCTCCAGCTCCTGCTCGAATCGCACGCGCGGCGCGCGATGGCCCGGGCGCTCGTTGAGCACTTTCTTGATGCGCGCCGCGAGCGGCACATGGCGCAGCAGATGCTCGGCGAACATCATCTTGCGCTCCTGCGTGCCGAACTCCGCGAACACGCGCGCGGGGGGCGTGAGGAGCACGTCGCCTTCGCGCACGTCGGCGAAACCGAGGTTTTGCAGCACTTCGGCGATCGGGAACAGGTCGTCCACTTCCAGATGCAGCGAGCGCGCGATCTCCGGCATGTCGGCGCGGCCGTGATACGGCGCCATCGCGAGCGTTTCGATCAGACCCGCCATCAGGTTGGTCGACACGCGCGGCAGCCAGCTGCCGAGTTCGAGACCCTTCCTGGTCGTTTCGTCGGTCTGGCGGGCGGTCATCTTCGCGTAGATGTCGTCCACGAGCTTGCGGAATGCCGGGTCGAGACGGTTGCGCGGATGCTTGAACGGCACCTTGATCTCGGCCACCACGCGGCCCGGATTCGACGACAGCACGAGAATGCGGTCGCACATGAACACCGCTTCCTCGATGTTGTGCGTGACGATCAGCACCGACTTGATCGGCAGGCGGCCTTGCGTCCACAGGTCGAGCAGGTCGGTACGCAGCGTTTCGGCGGTCAGCACGTCGAGCGCGGAGAACGGCTCGTCCATGAGCATGAGCATCGGGTCGACCACGAGCGCGCGCGCGAAACCCACGCGCTGGCGCATGCCGCCCGAAAGTTCGCGCGGATACGCGTTTTCGAAGCCGTCCAGACCGATCAGGTCGATGGCGGCCAGCGCGCGTTCGCGGCGCTCGCGCGCGCCCACGCCCTGCGCCTCGAGGCCCGCTTCCACGTTCTGCAGCACGGTGAGCCACGGGAACAGCGCGAAGGTCTGGAACACCATCGCCACGCCTTCGGCAGGCCCTTCGAGCGGCTTGCCGCGCCAGGTGACCTCCCCGGAGGTCGGCGAGATCAGGCCCGCGATGATCCGCAGCAGCGTGGACTTGCCCGAGCCCGAGCGGCCCAGCAGCCCGACGATCTCGCCCTCGCGCAGCTGGAGATTGGCATCGTCGAGCACGAGCAGCTCGCCCTGGGACTTGTTGAAGCCCCGGCACACGTCCTTCACGTTCAGGATTTCTTCGCCGAGGCGCGGCGGGTTCGGAACCGTCTGCACATCGCCGTGCGCGGCGCTCAGCGTCTTGGGGTTTTGCATCGCGTTACCTTCGATCATTCGTTGTTCGATCAGTCGAGCCGCAGACGAGACTCGGCATACGTGTACAGCGGGCGCCACAGGACGCGGTTGAACAGCGTGACGAAGAGCGACATCACGGCAATGCCGAGAATGATCTTCGGGTAATCGCCGGCCGCCGTCATCTGCGCGATGTACGCACCGAGGCCGTGCGCGGCGAGCTTCGTGTCGCCCCACTGCACGAACTCGGAGACGATGCTCGCGTTCCATGCGCCGCCCGAAGCCGTGATGGCGCCCGTGATGTAGTACGGGAAAATGCCTGGCAGCATGGCCTGACGCCACCACTGCCAGCCACGAATATGGAAGTTCTTCGCGGCTTCCTTGTAGTCGTTCGGATAGGCGCTGGCCCCCGCAACCACGTTGAACAGGATATACCACTGGGTGCCGAGCACGATCAGCGGCGACAGCCAGATGTCAGGATTGAGGTGAAAGCGCACGATCACGATCACGAACACCGGGAACAGCAGGTTCGCCGGGAACGCCGCGAGGAACTGGGCAAGCGGCTGCACCTTCTCGGCGAGCGCCGGGCGCAGACCGATCAGCACCCCGAGCGGCACCCAGATCACCGAAGCGATGGCGATCAGCAGTATCACGCGAAAGAGCGTGATGAAGCCGAGACCGAGCACGTGCCACACTTCGTCGAGTGTCACGCCCGTGCGGACGAAGGCCACCACGCGCCACACCACGAACACGGTCAACGCGATCACGAGCACGGCCCACACGGCGTCGCCGATGCGTGCGCGCAAGCCGGTGCGGCCACGCGCCAAGGGCGCGGCGCGCGACACGTTCGGAAACGACGGCAGCTGGATCGGCATGCGCGCCGCCCTGGCAAAGAACCAGCCGAGCGGCACAAGCAGTTGATGAATGAGATGGGTGCGGCGAATCAGGTCGAGCAGCCACGATTCCGGGGCGTCGCCCGAGCTCGTGTTCTCCATGCGGAACTTGTCGGCCCACGCGACGAGCGGGCGGAACAGGAACTGA
>NZ_BBJH01000051.1 GCF_000739775.1 Paraburkholderia heleia NBRC 101817
CGCGGCAAATAGAGGCCGGCTGATCATCCATTGAATGATGCAGCACCCCCCACAGCCAGTTCGACTGGCCGCGATGAGATTCAGGCAAGGGGCGCGCCGACGCGATGCCGACGCTGGGTTCAGTGCCTGCGGCGTACCCGGTCGAGCACGTGATGCTCGGCTAGCCAGTGATGCATCATGCCTTCGCCGTCGTGCTCTTTCCGGTAGGCACGCGATTCAAAAATCGATAGCCCAAGCAGAACCAGCAGACCCACAGCAAGACCGATCAGACCCGCAATAGTTTCGGCATCCATGGCAGCCTCCTGTCGATTGCAGCCATGTCCGTATCTTAGAACAGTGTCGCAACGGAACAAATAGCGAGTTCGGCCGCTTCGCTACCGGATGGAGCGTCGGACGGATGACCATTCGGAAAGGATTTGAGACGATGTACCGTGTTTATCTGGCCCTTGCAATGGCCGCTTTGCTTTCGGCGTGCGCCGACAACGCAACGACCCACCGCCATGGCACCCCGCCGCAGGATCCGCCCGATTACCATGGTGTGCCGACCGATGATCGGCCGCCAATGATGATAGACAACCCGTCGCCTGCTCAGTAAGCGCCGACGCCCGGCGCGAGCGCCGTCAGCGCAACTGCACAGAGACGGGCACGATCGCGCCGCTGATGCGGGGCAGCAAAGGCGAAAGCGTCAGACCGCGCGCGGCCATGAAGACGAGCAGGGCGATCCACAACCCATGATTGCCGAGCGGCCCGACCAGCGCCCAAGATGCGCATAGAAACACAGCCAGCGACACCGCCATGGCTTGCATGAGTTCGCGCGTGCGCGTCGCGCCGATGAAAACGCCGTCCAGCAAAAAGCCCCAAACGGAGATGAGCGGCGAAAGCGCGGCCCATGGGAGGAATGCCTGGGCGGCGGCGCGCACTGCCGGCTGGTTGGTTAGCTGCCCGATGATCCACGGACCGCAGGCCCAGTAGACCAGAGAAAAACCGAAGGCACCCAGCGCGGCCCAGAACAGATTGACTTTCACGGCCTGGCGGAACGCATGGCGATTACCTGCGCCGATCGCCGCGCCTACCAGCGCCTCGGCCGCATGGGCGAACCCGTCGAGACCATAGGCCATGAAGGTCTGGAAGTTCAGGAGCAGGGCGTTCGCGGCAAGGATCGCGTCGCCCTGCTTCGCGCCGAGATGCGCGAACCATCCAAACGAGCCCAACAGACAAAGCGTTCGGAGAAAGATATCGCGATTGATTGCGACGAGGCGCTTGAGCGCTGCCGGCTCGAGCACGGTTTGCAGCGCGAGCGGCGCGAGGGCGCGAGGACGAAGCATCCACAGCACACTGGCGCCGAAGACGAACCCGAGTGTATCGGCCGTAGCCGTCGCAGCGCCGATCCCGGCGATGCCCCACCGCAGCCCATACACATAGGCGAGCACCGCACCGACGTTCGTCAAATTGATAAAGATCTGCGAAAGCAGCGCGATGCGCACGCGCTGAGTGCCGAGGAGATATCCGAGCACGACGTAGTTCGCCAAAGCGAAAGGCGCAGAGCCGATACGCGCAAGGCAGTAGATCCCGGCATTACGTTGGACGTCTGCGCTACCGCCAATGGCGGCAAGCGTGTACCGGATCAAGGGCGATTGAATCAGCAGGATCGCCGCGCCGATCGCAAATGCCAGCAGCAGAGCGCGCACGACATTCGCGCGCAATGCGGGGAGGTCGCGGGCGCCGTAGGCCTGTGCAACGAGTCCCGTCGTTCCCATGCGCAGGAAGCCGAAACCCCAAAACACGAAGTTGAAGAACAAGCCGCCCAGTGCAACGCCGCCAAGATCGGCCGCGCTGCCGAGGTGGCCCGCCACAGCCGTATCGACGGCGCCGAGAATCGGCTGCGTGAGATTGGCGAGGACGATGGGAAACGCGAGCGTCAGCACGCGTCGATGCCAGTCTCGCCGGTCGGGCAGGGCCTCGGCGCTGCTCAAGCGCGTTCCTGCACGCACACCCAGGGCGAGACGACGACCGCCCACAACTCCGGCTTGCGCGCCGCGTAATCGGCTGCGGTTTCTCCCGGCATGCGTGCGACGAGGCCCGAAGACAGCCATTGCATGACGACCGCACTGTCGTCGTTGGCGATGGCCTCCGCCACGCTGACGAGGTCGAGGTCGCGCGCCACGCTCAGCAACTTGCCTTGCGCGAAGAAACGTTCGAGATCCTGCCAGTCGATCCTGGCGGTTTCGCCGAGCAGCTTGGCGTACGTCGAACTGGGGTTGGCGTCTTCGATAGTCATGGTGATTGGAAATTCGTTGCGGCCAATACTATAAACGATAGTCCGTCTGCCGACCGGCGACCGGATGGCGAACGCCGAATCTGCGGTATTAATCACATTAATAAGTCGATATCCAGGCTCGTGGCGGCAAAATACAGACAATAAGACACATTAAATCAGCCAAACATCTGATCTAAGCGCGCTGCGAATTGGTGTTTCAAATCTGTACGCCACACCGAATAAATGCATTGTTGCGTGCGCTTGCACACTAAAGCCGGTTGCTTCGAAAATGCGAAAAGCGCCGCACTTTAAACCGGCGATCCGGCCTCGCAAAATCCCTCGGCAAGGCTGTGTGCTTCAGCCGGATTGGCCCGTCCAGCAAGCCTTTGCACCGTTCGTTGACTTGTCGCGATGTGTCAATGAGGCGTGCGATCTTATGCGCATCCCCCCTTGATTCGGCATCCTCATTCGTTGCTGAAAAGTGATGCGACACATAATCCGTGCGCCGTAGCACATTTTCGCGCTAATTAAGTGATTGCGCCGCAGGAAGCGCGTTGATAGATTGCGATTCGGCGCATGGTAAACCGGTCCTTTGCCGATATGCGCCAAACCCCCGTTAGCCCGGCGCCATGCCGGGCTTTTTTTTGTCTATTGATTTGGCTACCCGTAACGGCGCGTCTCAACGTGCGGGAAGTTCGCGAGTCGGATCGATCGAGCGTCCCTGATATCGCAGCTCGAAATGCAGCATCACGCGATCGTTGTCGCTGCTGCCCATTTCCGCAATCTTCTGCCCCTGGGCGACGCTCTGACCTTCCTTCACGAACAATGCCTGATTGTGCGCATAGGCCGTCAGGTAATCGCCGCTGTGCTTGATGATCAGCAAGTTACCGTAGCCACGCAGCCCATTGCCGGCATAGACCACGGTGCCGGGCGCGGCGGCGACGATGGGCGTGCCGGCGGCATTGGCGATGTCGATACCCTTCGAGTTGCGGCCGTCGAAGCTGTGGATGACCTGGCCGCTGGTTGGCCAGACGAGCGAAATCGACGGTGCGGCAGCCGTCGAAGTTGCGGATGAAGGCGCGGATGTCGCAGCCGCCGTGTCGGCACTCTCGCGCGGGGCAGTCGCTGCGCCACGCGGCACGCCACCAGTGCGGGCGCTCGCTGTGCCGGCGGGCGGTTCGACGCGCAGGACCTGGCCGACTTCAATGGCGTCGGGGTTCGACAGATTGTTCCAGCGCACGATGTTCTGCACGGACTGACGATTGCTGCGCGCGATCTTGTACACGGTGTCGCCGCGCTCCACGCGATAAAAGCCAGGGCCAACCGGAGCCGATCCGCACGCCGCGAGTAGCGCAACGAGCGCAGCGCATGCAACCCGTCTAATTCCTGGTGCCAATATTGAACCTCGCATGACCTTACCTCGACGGACTACGATCCGCCGTGCTGGCAAAACGTCTGATTTTAGCGGGTTTGCAAACGCAACTGGGGCTTTGCCTGACGAATGACTGACGAGAACGGCAACATCTATACCGGCACCGGCACCGGCACCGGCACCGGCACCGGCCCCAGCACGGCACGGCACCGGTGCCGCGTGATCAGCCGCCGAGCGCCTCGACACCGATGCGCAGCGTCGCCGTCTCCGTCTGACCCGGTGCGAGCCAGCGCAGGCCGAGGCCGTTGTGGATCGCGTTGGGCAGACCAAGCCAGGGTTCGACGCAGTAGAAGTCAGAGTCCGCGGCTTCCGTCCAGGTCGTGACCGCATACCAGGGAAGCGAACCGGGCCGGTTCAGATCGATCGTCACCGCGCGGGCGAGTCCTGGTGCTGCGAGGCGCACTGGCGTGGTGGGCGGCGTTGGCTCGAGCACATGGAAGCGGTCGATGATGCTTGCATCGTCGAGCCTGTATTGCGCCTTGCCGGGTTCGGGCGCACTGATCGAACCGTCCGCGAGTTGATAACGGCACTGGCTAGCCGGCAGGTCGAGCGTCGTCTGCGCGCGCTGGGCATGGGGCAAGGCGAAATAAAAGTGATGGCCCGCGTACCAGGGAAGCGGATCCGGGCCGGTATTGGTCGCGGCGAGCGTTACGTCGAGCGTATGCGCGTCGGCCAGCCGGTAGGCCGCTTCGAAGCGAAAGGAGAACGGGTAGCCTGCGCGCGTGTTTTCTGAGTCGACGAGCGTCATCCGCAGGCCGTGCCCATCGTGGTCGACTTGCGCCGCGAACGGCAGGTCGCGCGCGAAGCCGTGCATCGGCAGATCGCGAACCACGCCTTGGGCGTCGCGCCAGCGTCCGATCTGGCCGTCCACGCGATGGCGGCCAAGGAAGGGGAAGAGCAGCGGGTTGCCGCCGCGCACGCGTGCCGGCTCGGTCCAGTTCGCATTTTCAGGCCACACGATGACGGGCTGGCCGCCGACGTGCCACGAAAGCAAACGGCCGCCGGCCCACGGCGCGAAGCGCAGCGTCGAAGCACCGCGAGTGAGGGTGAGTATGTCCTGTTCTGGATGGGCGTTCATGGGCGGGCCTGGAATGGATGGAAGGAGAGTGGCGCGTTTGCGCTGGGCAGACGCGGATTTTGCGCCGCTTTCTGATGCGTGAAAACCCTCGTCGGGAAAGCGTGGGTGTCGTTGACCGACCAGAGTCAGCATAATTCGCATGACCGTGCGGTAGCGCACAGAGCATTTTCGCAGGAGACCTCCCCATGGACCTCGCAATGGCAATGAGCATGGCTCTGTTCAGCCTCTTTGTCGGCAGCAGCGCGTATTTCTTCTACAAAATGGCGCGCTGATCGCGCCGCGTTCCGTCCCTCCCTCGTTTGATTCCCGCGAGCGCGACACGCGCGTTCGCGCCAGAACCCCTGCATTCGCAGCCAATTTTGTTGCGACGCAGTAACTTTTCTGACAAATCCATCTTCATGCTTGGCGCTGCAATGCGGCCCAGGCATAATCGGTGCGCTTTGCCGCACCGGCTCCGCAACGGTCCGGCCCCTTACACCATCATTACGAGGATCCGCGCGTGAGTCTCTGGTTTCTATTTTTCCTGAGCGTGCTGCAAGGCGTCACCGAACTGTTTCCCGTGAGCAGCCTTGGCCATACGCTGCTCGTGCCGGCATTGTTCGGCATGCACATCGACAAGCACGCGCCGCAATTGCTGCCGTTCCTCGTCGCATTGCACCTGGGGACCGCCATTGCGCTGCTCTGGTATTTCCGTGAGCGCTGGGTCGCGTTGATCAGCGGCTTCTTTGCCTCGCTTGGCGGCCGCAAGAATGACGACGGGCACATGATGTGGGCGCTCATCATCGGTACGATTCCGACGGGTATCGTGGGCCTCGTGCTCGAAAAGCGCATCGAAGCCATCTTTCACGATCTGCGTATCGTCGCGGCTGCGTTGATGGTCAATGGCGTGTTGCTGTGGTTCGGCGATCGCCTCCAGCGTGCGCGCGCGCATCGTCCGCCCGAAAAACTCACGTTCCGCCAGGCATTTCTCGTCGGCCTTGCGCAGATTGGCGCGCTCATTCCTGGCTTTTCGCGCAGCGGCCTCACGATGATTGCCGGCAATGCAGCGGGCCTCACGGCAGAAAAGGCTGCGGAGTTCTCGTTCCTGCTCGGCACGCCGATCATCTTTGCGGCTGGCGTGCTCGAACTGCCCAAGCTTTTTCACGCCCGCGATCAGCTGATGACTGCTGTCGTTGGCGGCGTGCTCACGGGTATTGCGGCGTGGCTGAGCGTGAAGTTCCTCATGAGCTATTTCGAGGGACGCGGGCGCCTCGCTTCGTTCGGTGCGTATTGCCTGATCGCCGGCGCGATTTTCCTCGGCTGGTTCGCGTTGCATCAGCAGCCGGTCTGATTCGGCCGCGAAGGCCTTGGCAGGTGCGGCGAGCGAGGCGCGACCGCATGAGACGATCGCGGTATAATCCAGCCCCGTCTTGGCGAGGCCCGCTTGCGGCCTGCGCACTTTCACGCGACAGTAGCTCAGCTGGATAGAGCATCGGCCTTCTAAGCCGAGGGTCGGGGGTTCGAGCCCCTCCTGTCGCGCCAGATCAATAAACAAAAAGCCCGGCCTTCACCGCTGGGCTTTTTGCGTTTTCACACATCGCGAATCCGCCCGATTCAAACCTCTCACGCTACGAGCCGCAACGGCACCGGCTCCTCGGCCGCCTGCGCGAGAAAAACCATGCGGCGAAACTCGTGCGGGTTCGCAATGCCGGGAATCGATGTAGCAATCAAGCCCCCGCCGCCAACGACGAGCGAACCATAGTCGAATATCCGGCCGATCAGGCTTTGCTCGATCCGCACGCTCTCAACTCGCGCGAGCGTCAACTCCACCGTTTGGCGGCGCACCACGCCGAACCTGGCCACCACGCGCTTGTTGGTCACGGCAAATTCCGTCTTCCACCAGGCGAGTAGCGACGCGCCGAATAGTCCCAGCCCTGCGGTAAAAAAACTCACCGCTGCGAGCGGCGACGTCCCCATGGTGCCGATGAGCACGCCCCAAACCATGAGCAAAAGGCTGAGTGTGATACGCGGACCCACCGCCCAGAAGCAGGGGTGTCCCTCGCAGACGATCCTTTCGCCTGCCAGGAGAGTCGATTCGACGTATTTCACAATGACCTCCGTCAAGTTTGTTGCAGTAATTAATTTGTAAGGTAATGCATCTTGTGGCGTAGGATCCGTGGTTAAACGTCGCGGTTCAGCGCCCCCGCTGGCGCATGATGCGCGCGAAAGCGACGAATCCGCGGAGCAATAAAAAGGGCAGCCCGTGGGCTGCCCGTCAAACCGGACAAGCAACGTCCGGCGCTCCATGGGAGCGCTTAGAGCTTGACGTCGAGTGCGTTAGTCAGATCGCCCATCGGCGGGGCGCCGTTGCTCTTGAGCGCGGCGTCGCGGTTGGCAAGTCCCGGCAGCGTGGGCAGCGAGAAGCGGCGCGTGATGAGGCGCAGGATCGAGGACGTGTCGTACTGGGTATGGTCGACGTAACCCTTCTTCGCGTACGGCGAGATGATGAGCGCCGGAATGCGCGAGCCCGGACCCCAGCGATCGCCCTTGGGCGGCGCAACGTGGTCCCAGAAGCCGCCGTTTTCGTCGTAGGTGACGACCACGACCATGTTGTTCCACTGCGGGCTCTTCTGCAGATGCGCGATGACGTCCGCGACGTGCTGGTCGCCGCTAGAGACGTCTGTGTAGCCCGGGTGCTCGTTCAGGTTGCCCTGCGGCTTGTAGAACGCCACGGCCGGCAGCGTGCCGGCGTCGATCGCCTTGATGAACGCCGTGCCGTCCATGCCGCCGTCGAGCAGGTGCTTCGCGCGCGCGTCGGTGCCCGGCGCGTAGTTCGCGAAGTAGTTGAACGGTTGGTGGTGCGGCTGGAAGTTCGGCGCCGTCATGTTCGCGCCATAGATCACGCCCGAGGTGCTGTTCTGCGCGGCGCTCACGGCTGCGCCCCAGGCACCGCTGTACCACGCCCACGTCACGCCCGCGTTCGAAAGCAGATCGCCGATGGTCTGGGCCGTTTGCGCGGGCAGCGTGGAGGCGTTCGCCGGGTCGGCCAGGTTCGCGTCGCCGCCCGGAGCCGGTGCGTTGCCGCTCGGCTGATACGGCGGCTGCATCGTGTTGACCGCGTAGAAGTCCGGCGTCAGATTGCCCGACGTCACGAACTTCGGAGGGCCAATGAGCGCCGACTTCGGCGAGTTCGATGCGAGGGTGAGCGAGACGCCGTCGGCGTCCACGATCGAAATCGTCGGCTTGGCCGGGTTCGTGTCCGCGTTCGCGTAGTACGGCGTGCACGCGCAAATCAGCCACTGGTGATTCAGGAACGAGCCGCCGAACGCGCCCATGAAGAAGTTGTCGGCGAGCGTGTATTGCTGAGCGATCTTCCAGAGCGGCAGTTTTTCGGCACTCGTCGTGTAGCGTCCCATCACGAGACCGCCGGAGTCGCCGTAGGCAGCGAACATGTCGTTCTTGCCGCCGTGAATCTGCATCTGGTTCTCGTAGAAGCGGTGATAGAGGTCGCGCGTCGTGACCGAGAGCGGCACGTTGTAGCCCTTCGCGTCGTCGATGGCGAAGGGCGCATTCGGCATGTTCGCGGTCATCGCCGCGGTCACGGCGGGCGTGACACCCGTTTGCGTGAGACCGTTCCAGACGGTCGGCAGCGTGGCCAGCACGGAGCCGTCGCGGTCGAGCTGTTGCGCGCTTTGCGCGCTCACGTTCTGCAAGCCGTTGGCGCCTGGGAAGCTGCCGTACAGGTTGTCGAAGCTGCGGTTTTCCGCGTAGATCACGACGATGTTCTTCACCGACGAAAGGCCGGGCTTGCTGCTGTCGTTGCCGCCGCAAGCCGCGACGACCAATACCGACGCCGCTACGGCGATCGGCGTGGCATAGAACCATTTTCTGTTGATCATTTTTCTCTCTCGCGTTGGGGGCCCGCATGGAGGCCGGCGCGAATGACACCGGCCTTCGGGCGAGGCGCAGTGTCGCAATCGATTTTGACAGCGATATGTAAAAAATTACATTTAGCTTTTTCATTGCCTGTGAATGCATGACATCCGTCTTACGTCATGTCATTGGAGCGTCATATCCCTGACATATGCTTTCGCGACCTCGATGCGCGGATCAGCGCATCGGCATTCGCACTGCAGCGGCGCGCCACGCGCGCGGGCCGCGCTCAAGCTTCGGGGACCAGGCATGTTGCGTAGATTGGCGCGTCGTTCGACGCGAACGGAAGGTGAGGCGCGGGTTCGATCGCGTAGCGGCGCGCGCCGCCACGCGGGGCGCTTCGTGGCGGCGGCGGGACTGTCGTTGCTGCTGACGGCATGCGATGGCAGCACGTCCGCCTCCGCCGGCACCGAAGCGGCGGCCGGCGCTTCCGGCAGCGCTTCGCGCGCGCTCGATGCCAACGGGAATGCGCGCGCCGTACAGGGCGTGAAGCCGATAAAGATCGCGGCGTCGGCGCAAGGCGGACAGACGCGCGCCGAAGTCTATGCGCAGGTGCGCCGCATGACGGCGCTCGGCAAGCAGATGTTCTTCGACCCGTCGCTCTCGGGCTCCGGCAAGATGGCGTGCGCGTCGTGCCACAGCCCGGACCGCGCATTCACGCCGACGAACTCGCTCGGCGTACAGATCGGCGGCGCCGACATGCGGCGCCAGGGCATGCGCGCCGTGCCGACGCTCAAGTATCTGCAGGCGGTGCCGGCGTTCGCCGAGCACTACCACGACTCCGATGACGAAGGCGATGAAAGCGTCGATGCCGGTCCGACCGGCGGACTCACGTGGGATGGCCGTGTCGATCGCGCCTCGGACCAGGCGCGCATCCCGTTGCTCTCGACGTTCGAGATGGCGAGTTCGCCGAGCAAGGTCGCACAAGCCGTGCGCGCGGCGCCCTATGCCGGAGCGTTTCGCGAGGCTTTTGGCGCGAGCGTCCTCGCTGACGACGACGCGACTTTCAAGGCAGTCCTGAAATCACTGGAGACATTCGAGCAATCGCCCGAGGTGTTCTATCCGTACACGAGCAAGTATGACGCGTACCTGGCCGGCAAGGCCACGCTCAGCGCCGCCGAATTGCGCGGGCTGCAGCTCTTTAACGACGAGAAGAAGGGCAATTGCGCGAGCTGCCATATCAGCCAGCGCGCAAAGAACGGCGCGCCGCCGCAGTTCAGCGACTTCGGTCTGATCGCCGTGGGCGTGCCGCGCAATCGTGCGCTTGCCGTCAATCGCGACCGCAAGTTTTTCGATCTCGGCGCGTGTGGTCCGGAGCGCACGGACCTCGATCACCGCGCGCAATTTTGCGGGCTCTTCCGCACGCCGACGCTGCGCAACGTCGCGCTCAAGAAGTCGTTCTTCCACAACGGCATCTATCACTCGCTGGAAGACGTGCTGCGTTTCTACGCGCGGCGCGACACGAATCCGGAGGAGTTCTATCCGGTTGTGAAGGGCAGGGTACAGAAGTTCGACGACCTGCCGCAGCGTTACTGGGCGAATCTCAACACGGATCCGCCGTTCGATCGCAAGCCGGGGGACGAACCGGTGTTCAGCAACGCCGAAATCAAGGACGTGATTGCGTTTCTCGATACGCTCACCGACGGCTGGCAGCCGGGCGGGCATTGAGGAACTGGCCGCCGCCGGGTAGGCGGCCTTGCAGGGCGAGCCGAAAAAAGGGCGCGTGTTATGCTTTTCGCCGATTCGTTCAGTCCGCCGAGGAGAACACACGATGTCCAGCCTGCCCCGAACCCTTCACACGCTGAGCGCCCTGGGCGCGGCGCTCTTTGTCGCCGTTGGCATGGGCAGCGCGCATGCCGCCAATCTGGGCTTCCTGAACAACACGCCCATGTCGTTCATGAACCAGGCAGACTACAGCTCGCTGCAGAACGCCGTGCGCGATGCCGTCGAGCACAAGGCCGACGGCGAGGTCATGAACTGGTCGAACGAAGGTTCGCGTAACAGCACGCGCATCACCTCGACCATCACGCCGTCGAATACGCAAAAGGAAGGCGACAAGACGTGCCGCGATACGGAGGTCGTCATCAACGCGAAGGGCCAGTCGATGACGCTGCGTCCGCACTTCTGCCGCACGGGCCAAGGTGCCTGGGTTTTCCAGAAGCAGCACTGAGCGCGCGGTGAACGGCAAGATCGTTTCGTGCGGCATCGTGCTGCTCGATCCTGAAGGCCGCGTGCTGCTCGCGCACGCTACCGGCACGAATCACTGGGACATTCCGAAGGGACAGGGCGAGCCGGGCGAGACCGAATCGCAGAGCGCGCGCCGCGAGATGGTCGAGGAGACCGGCATCGACGTCGCGCCGTCGCGGCTCGTCGACCTCGGGCGCTACGTGTACCGGCGCGACAAGGACTTGCATCTCTTTGCCGCGCGCGCGGGTGCCGATGAACTCGATCTCTCCCGCTGCGTTTGCGTGTCGCTGTTTCCGCGCCGCGAGGACGGCGTGATGATTCCGGAGATGGACGCCTGGCGCTGGACCGCGCCCGGCGAAGTCGATCGCTACGCGAGCCGCAGTCTCGCGCGGCTCTTTAACACGGCGCTCTCGCTCGCGGAACTGCACCGCGGACTTTAGGCCGCTATCGTTAGCCGCTGCCGAAATGAAAAGGCCCGCACTCGTTCGTGCGGGCCTTTTGCTTGCCGGCGGACGCGGCGAGTCGCTTACTTGCCCCAGCTGTCGCGCAGACCGACGATGCGGTTGAATACCGGCGCCCCCGGCTTCGAATCGTAGCGGTCGGCGACGAAGTAGCCATGGCGCTCGAACTGGTAGCGGTCTTCCGGTGCGGCGTCGCGTGCACCCGGTTCCAGATACGCCTGCACCACGCGCTTCGAATCCGGATTCAGCGCTTCGAGGAAGTCGCGGCCGCCCGCGTCGGGCTGCTCTTCGCGGAACAGGCGATCGTAGAGACGCACTTCCGCCGGGCACGCATGCGCCGCGCTGACCCAATGAATGTTGCCCTTCACCTTGTAGTTGTTCGCGCCTTCCGTGCCCGACTTGCTGTCCGGGAAGTAGTTGCAGTGCACGGCGATCACGTTGCCGTTCTCGTCCTTGTCCGCGCCGGTGCATTCGATCACGAAGCCATAGCGCAGACGCACCTTGTTGCCCGGGAACAGGCGGAAATAGCCCTTCGGCGGCGTTTCGTTGAAGTCCTCGCGCTCGATCCACAGCTCGCGCGAGATCGGGAACGTGCGCAGGCCGCGTTCCGGATGATGCGGATGCACGGGGGCCGTGCAGTCCTCGCTCCGGCCTTCGGGATAGTTGTCGATGATGAGCTTGAGCGGATCGAGCACGGCGGCCGTGCGCGGCGCCTTGTCGTCGAGGTCGTCGCGCAGGGCGCCTTCGAACACGCTCATGTCGATCCACGAATCGACTTTCGTCACGCCGATGCGCTCGCAGAAGAGCTGGATCGCTGCGGGCGTGAAGCCGCGGCGGCGCACGCCGACGATGGTCGGCATGCGCGGGTCGTCCCAGCCTTCCACGTGGCCTTCGGTCACCAGTTGCAGCAGCTTGCGCTTGCTCGTGATCGCATAGGTCAGGTTCAGGCGCGAAAACTCGATTTGCTGCGGCAGCGGGCGCGTGAACACGCCGGCGTCGGCCAGTTCGTTGAGCACCCAGTCATACAGCGGGCGATGGTCTTCGAACTCGAGCGTGCA
The DNA here is from genome assembly GCF_000739775.1 of Paraburkholderia heleia NBRC 101817. Lineage (GTDB taxonomy): Bacteria > Pseudomonadota > Gammaproteobacteria > Burkholderiales > Burkholderiaceae > Paraburkholderia > Paraburkholderia heleia. The sequence continues at coordinate 12,386 of NZ_BBJH01000051.1, forward strand.
CAGCGAATGCGTGATGTTTTCCAGCGCGTCCGAGATGCAGTGCGTGTAGTCGTACATCGGGTACACGCACCACTTGTCGCCGGTGCGGTAGTGATGCGCGAAGCGGATGCGATAGATCACCGGATCGCGCATGTTGAAGTTCGGCGACGCCATGTCGATCTTCGCGCGCAGCACATGGGCGCCTTCCTCGAATTCGCCCGCCTTCATGCGGCGGAAGAGGTCGAGATTTTCGTCGACGGAGCGATCGCGGAACGGCGAGTTCTTGCCGGCTTCGGTGGCCGAGCCGCGGTTCGCGCGCATCTCTTCCGGCGACTGGCTGTCGACATACGCGCGGCCGCGCTGGATCAGCAGTTCGGCGAACTCGTAGAGCTTGTCGTAGTAGTCGCTCGCGTAGAAGAGGTATTCCTTGTCGCCCTTCTTCCACTCGAAGCCGAGCCACTCGACGGCGTCGATGATGGAGTTGACGTACTCGACGTCTTCCTTTTCCGGGTTCGTGTCGTCGAAGCGCAGGTGGCACACGCCGCCATAGCGCTTCGCCACGCCGAAGTTCAGGCAGATGCTCTTCGCGTGGCCGATGTGCAGATAGCCGTTCGGCTCCGGCGGGAAGCGCGTTTCGACACGCTGCGCCCACTTGCCCGACTGGTTGTCGTCGTCGATGATGTTGCGGATGAAATTGGATGCCGCAGGCGCGTCCGTGCGGTCGGCGTCTTTACGTTCGGTATTCATGCGAAAAGGGAGTCGTTCGAGGGCACCCGTCAAAAGGATAAAAGCGCGTAACCGGGCACCCGATGGTGTCTTCCATTCTACCTGACGCGACCGGCGGTGCCAGTCCCGGTGCCGGATCGTCGCGCGGACCACAACAAGCGAGGCAAAAAGGTGACAACGAGTAACACGGCTGTGCTGGTGCTGCCGGGCTATATGGATTCGGGACCGGGGCACTGGCAGACGCGCTGGGAAGCCGCCCACGCGGGCTTTGCACGGGTGCAGATGCCCGACTGGATGCACCCGGACTGCGAGGCGTGGTGCGCGGCGCTGGAGGTTGCGGTACAACGCGCGCCTGCTGGCGTGCGCTTCGCCGCTCACAGCCTTGGCTGCCTGACCGTGGCGCATTGGGCTGCGCATCACGCGAGCGCGGCGACGCGCGCGAAGGTGGCCGGCGCGCTGCTGGTGGCGCTGCCCGATCCGCACGGTCCCGAATTTCCGCGCGACGCGCGGGGCTTCGATCCTGTGCCGCTGGCCGCGTTGCCGTTTCCGGGCGTCGTAGTCGCCAGCAGCGACGATCCGTACGGCGCAGTGGCGTTTTCGCAGCGCTGCGCGCAGGCGTGGGGAAGCCGCTGGATCGACATCGGCGCGCGCGGGCACATCAATGCGGACAGCGGGCTCGGGGACTGGCCGCAGGGGCTGGCGTGGCTGATGTCGATGGGCAGGGAGGGCGGCTAGGCGGGCGCCCACGCGTTACACGACGCCCTTGCTGCGCAATGCCGCCACCTGCTCCTCGCCATAGCCGAGCACTTCGCGCAGTACCGCCTCGGTATGCTCGCCGAGCGTGGGCGGATGGCTCGCCACGCGCGGCGGCGTTTCGCTCATGCGGATGGGATTGCCTACGAGCCGCGCCATGCCGCCCGAAGGATGCGGCACGTCCACCTGCAGCCCGCGCGCGATCACCTGCTCGTTCTCGAACACTTCGGCGAGATTGTTGATCGGCCCGCACGGCACGCCTGCGGCTTCGAGCATGCCGATCCAGTCGGCTTTCGTGCGAGTGCGGATCAGGTCGGCGACGATCGGCACGAGCGTATCGCGATGGCGCACGCGCGCCGGATTGGTCGCGAAGCGTTCGTCGTCGGCAAGCTCGGGCCGGCCCGCCACTTCGACGAACTTGCGAAACTGCCCGTCGTTGCCGACGGCGAGGATGATCCAGCTGTCGCTCGTCTGGAACGCCTGATAGGGCACGATGTTGGGATGCGCGTTGCCCCAGCGCGTGGGCGGATTGCCGCTCGCGAGGTAGTTCGAATTCATGTTCGCGAGCATCGCCACCTGCACGTCGAGCAGCGCCATGTCGATGTACTGGCCCACGCCCGTGCGGTCGCGGTGCGCGAGCGCCGTCAGCACGGCGATGGTCGAATACATGCCGGTCATGAGGTCGGCGATCGCGACGCCGGCCTTTTGCGGACCGCCGCCGGGCAGCGCGTCGCGCTCGCCGGTGATGCTCATGAAGCCGCCCATTCCCTGCACGATGAAGTCATAGCCCGCGCGCGAGGCGTAGGGCCCGGTCTGGCCGAAGCCGGTGACCGAACAGTAGACGATGTCGGGCTTCACCTCGCGCAGCGACGCGTAGTCGAGGCCGTATTTCTTCAACTGGCCTGCCTTGTAGTTTTCCAGCACGACATCGCTTTGCGCAGCCAGCTCGCGCACGATGCGCTGCCCCTCCGGGGTGGCGATATCCACCGTCACCGAGCGCTTGTTGCGGTTCGCGGCGAGGTAGTAGGCGGCCTCGGCGGTGTCCGCGCCATCGGGCGTCTTCAGGTAGGGAGGGCCCCAGTGGCGCGTGTCGTCGCCGGCGCCGGGGCGCTCCACCTTGATCACGTCGGCGCCGAAGTCGGCGAGCGTCTGGGCGCACCATGGGCCGGCGAGGACGCGGGTGAGGTCGAGTACGCGGATATGGCTCAGAGCGCCCATGCTGTGTCTTCCAATGTCGTTTCAAAGCGGGCCGCAAGCGCGAGTTGCGCGCCGGCCGATGCCGCCCATGGTAAGCGAAAAGGCGCGGTCTGCGTCAATATTCGGTACGGGGTTTCGCACCGCGGAACAAGTCGCTCGGCCGTTGCGTTGCCGCGCGCCCTGTCGCGCCCGTGCAAACCGCGCCGGACGCGCCGCCGCGAGCGCGCGGCGATCCCGTATAATCGTTCGATTCAGCAGCGGGGTTTGCATGAGCAAAGCGAGCCCCGAGCGCGACCACGACAAAGATTGCAGCACCGTACGCCCCAGGAAGGACCCAACGCACGCCATGAAAGCCGCCGACATCCGCGAGAAATTCCTCAAGTTCTTCGAATCGAAGGGCCACACGATCGTGCGCTCGTCGAGCCTCGTGCCGGGCAACGACCCGACACTGCTCTTCACCAACTCGGGCATGGTGCAGTTCAAGGACGTGTTCCTCGGCACCGAGAAGCGCCCGTACACGCGCGCCACGACCGCGCAGCGCAGCGTGCGCGCGGGCGGCAAGCACAACGACCTCGAGAACGTCGGCTACACGGCGCGTCACCACACGTTCTTCGAGATGCTCGGCAACTTCTCGTTCGGCGACTATTTCAAGCGCGACGCGATCCACTACTGCTGGGAACTGCTGACCCAGGTCTACGCGCTGCCGGCGGAGAAGCTCACGGTCACCGTCTACAAGGAAGACGACGAAGCCTTCGACATCTGGGCGAAGGAAATCGGCGTGCCGGTGGAGCGCATCATCCGCATCGGCGACAACAAGGGGGCGCGCTACGCCTCGGACAACTTCTGGCAGATGGCCGACACCGGTCCCTGCGGTCCGTGCTCGGAAGTGTTCTACGACCACGGCCCGGAAATCTGGGGCGGTCCCCCGGGCTCGCCCGAAGAAGACGGCGACCGTTTCATCGAGATCTGGAATCTCGTGTTCATGCAGTTCAACCGCGACGCCCAGGGCAACATGACGCCGCTGCCCAAGCAGTGCGTCGACACGGGCATGGGGCTCGAGCGTCTCGCCGCGGTGCTGCAGCACGTGCACAGCAACTACGAGATCGACCTGTTCCAGAATCTCATCAAGGCGGCTTCGCGCGAAACGAACACGCCTGACCTCACGAACAACTCGCTGAAGGTCATTGCCGACCATATCCGCGCGTGCTCGTTCCTGATCGTCGACGGCGTGATTCCCGGCAACGAAGGCCGCGGCTACGTGCTGCGCCGGATCGTGCGCCGCGCGATCCGCCACGGCTACAAGCTCGGCCAGAAGAGCGCGTTCTTCCACAAGCTGGTCGCGGATCTCGTCGCGGAAATGGGCGCTGCCTACCCGGAACTCGCCGAAGCGCAGCAGCGCGTGACGGACGTTCTGCGCCAGGAAGAAGAGCGCTTCTTCGAGACCATCGAGCATGGCATGTCGATTCTCGAAGCCGAACTCGCGGACCTCGAAGCCAAGGGTCACAAGACGCTCTCGGGCGAACTCGCGTTCAAGCTGCACGACACGTACGGCTTCCCGCTCGACCTCACGGCCGACGTATGCCGCGAACGCAACGTCACGGTCGACGAACCGGCGTTCGACGAAGCGATGGCGCGTCAGCGCGAACAGGCGCGCGCGGCAGGCAAGTTCAAGATGACCCAGGGCCTCGAATACTCGGGCGCGAAGACGACGTTCCACGGCTACGAGGAAATCGCGTTCGACGACGCGAAGGTCGTCGCGCTCTACGTGGACGGCGCATCGGTCACCGAAGTGAAGATGGGCCAGGACGCCGTGGTCGTGCTCGACCACACGCCGTTTTACGCGGAGTCGGGCGGCCAGGTGGGCGACCAGGGCGTGATCTCGAATGCGAGCATCCGTTTCGCCGTGGCCGATACGCTGAAGGTCCAGGCCGATGTGAGCGGCCACCACGGCACGCTCGAGCAGGGCACGCTGAAGGTGGGCGACGTCGTGAAGGCGGAAATCGACGCCATCCGCCGCGCCCGCACGGCACGCAACCACTCGGCTACGCACTTGATGCACAAGGCGCTGCGCGAAGTGCTCGGTTCGCATGTGCAGCAGAAGGGCTCGCTCGTCGACGCGGACAAGACCCGCTTCGACTTCGCGCACAACGCGCCGATGACGGACGACGAAATCCGCCGCGTGGAGCAGATCGTCAACGCGGAAGTGCTCGCGAACGCGCCCGGCATCGTGCGCGTGATGTCGTACGACGATGCGGTGAAAGGCGGCGCGATGGCGCTGTTCGGCGAGAAGTACGGCGACGAAGTGCGCGTGCTCGACCTCGGTTTCTCGCGCGAGCTGTGCGGCGGCACGCACGTCACGCGCAGCGGCGACATCGGCTTCTTCAAGATCGTGATGGAAGGCGGCGTGGCAGCGGGCATCCGCCGCGTGGAAGCGATCACGGGCGACAACGCCGTGCGCTTCGTGCAGGAGCTCGACGCGCGCATGAACGCGGCCGCAGCGGCGCTCAAGGCGCAACCTGCGGAACTGACGCAGCGTATCGCGCAGGTGCAGGACCAGGTGAAGTCGCTGGAGAAGGAACTCGGCGCGCTCAAGTCGAAGCTCGCATCGAGCCAGGGCGATGAGCTCGTGGGGCAGGCCATCGAAGTGAACGGCGTGCACGTGCTGGCCGCGACGCTCGATGGCGCCGATTCGAAGACGCTGCGCGAGACCGTGGACAAGCTCAAGGACAAGCTCAAGAGTGCGGCGATCGTGCTGGCGGCTGTGGACGGCGGCAAGGTCAGCCTGATCGCGGGCGTGACCGCGGAGGCGAGCAAGAAGGTCAAGGCCGGCGAACTGGTGAACTTCGTCGCCCAGCAGGTCGGCGGCAAGGGCGGTGGCCGTCCCGACATGGCGCAGGCAGGCGGCACCGAGCCGGCCAACCTCCCGGCGGCGCTCGCCGGCGTGAAGGGCTGGGTCGAAGCGAAGCTGTAATCCGCGCGGCGCGGCGTGAACGCCGCTTTGCGACGCAGAAGGGCTGTCCACGAGGACAGCCCTTTTTTGTTTCCCGCGCGGCTTATATGGCCGGAAGGCCCGCGGGCGCGGCTGCAGCTTCCCCCGCCCATGGCGACGCCGCGCTGCCCGTGCGCTGCGCGTGCTCGAGCAGCGCGTCCTTCAACGCGCCGAGCGCGGGCGAAAAGTGGCCCCGCCGCCAGGCGAGCAGCGTGTCGATCTGGCCGAGCTTGCCGAGCGAATGCGTCGTGACCTCGTCGGCGCCGCGCTGCAGTTCGAGCACCGAGCGCGGCGCGACGGCCACGCCCGCGCCCGCCGCCACACATGCGACGATCGCGTGATACGACCCCAGTTCCAGCACGCGCGAAGGCCGGATGCCGTGCTCGAGGTACCAGCGCTCGACATAGGCGCGATACGTGCAGCCACGCTCGAACGCGACGAGCGTGGAGAGTGCGATGTCGCCCGGCTGGCGGATCGGCCGATGGCCGCGCGGCGTGAGCATCACGAGGTCTTCGCGATAGACCGGCACGAACTCGAACACCTCGGCGTTCGGGAGACCGTCGAGCGGAGTGGCGATCAGCGCGGCATCGATTTCGTATTCGCCCAGGCGCTCGATCAGCGTGCCGGTCGTGCCCGTTTCCAGTTCGAGCGTGACTTCGGGCCAGGTCTGGTGATAGTGCGCGAGCAGGCCGGGCAAACGGCTTGCTGCAGCGCTCTCCATGGTGCCCAGGCGCAGGCGTCCCGCCGGGCGCCCGGCCTTGAGCGCATGGCGCGCTTCGTCGGCGAGCGCGAGCAGGCGCTCGGCGTAGGGCAGCAGCGTTTCGCCGGCGGGCGTGAGAATCAGGCGGCGGCCCGCGCGCGTGAAGAGCGGCGTGCCGAGCTGATCTTCGAGCTGCCTGATGCGCGTGGTCACGTTCGACTGCACGCGGTTGAGCTTGGCGGCGGCCCGCGTCACGCCGTTTTCCCGCACGACCGCCCGGAAAATCGCCAGTTCGGCGAGGTCCATAGTTCTCTCCTCGGGATGCATCGATTCATGATAATTCATTTTTCGTGAACGATAGAATCGCCTACGATGGTCGGCAGTGACTTGATCCGCTGATCTCATGAACGACTACGTCCCCGGTACCGTCCACGTTTGCGAGCCGCGCCCGCATGCCGGACGCCGCGCGGCGCTGGCCTGCATGGTGACGCTCGCCGTCGCGCTGGGCGTCGGGCGCTTCGCCTTTACGCCGCTCCTGCCGCTGATGCTGCACGGCGGCGCGCTCGACCTGCGCCACGGCGGCTGGCTCGCCTCGCTGAACTACGCCGGCTACTTCGTTGGCGCGATCAGTTGCGCCGCGCTGCGCATGGCGCCCGCGAAGATCGTGCGCGCGGGCCTCGTGGCCACCGTGCTCCTTACGCTCGCGATGGGCTTCACGCAGCAGTTCTGGATCTGGGCGGCAGTGCGCTTCGTGGCGGGCGCGGTGAGCGCGTGGACATTCGTATTCGCCTCGCAGTGGGGCCTGCGGCGGCTTGCGCAGCTCGGCGCGAACGAGTGGGCAGGCGTGATCTACACCGGTCCCGGCATCGGCATCATCGCGACCGGGCTGTTCGTGAGCGCGGCCGGCGGTCTCGGCGCGCGCGCGGGCTGGATCGGCTTCGGGCTGATCAGCGCGCTCTTCGCCGCGCTCGTCTGGTCGGTGTTTGGCGATGACATGCGCGCGCTCGCGCCGCGTTCCGCCACGCGTGCCGCGGCAAGCGTCGCGCACGCGCAGCGCGCCGACGCCTTCTGGCTCGTGCTGCTCTACGGCGTGCCGGGCTTCGGCTACATCATCACGGCGACGTTCCTGCCCGTGATCGCGCGCCACGCGCTGCCCGGCTCGGCCTGGCCCGACCTGTTCTGGCCGATGTTTGGCGCAGCGCTGATCGCCGGCGCCCTGCTGGCTGCGCGCCTCCCGTTACATTGGGACAACCGGCTGATGCTGGCGCTCGCCTACGTGCTGCAGGCCGTGGGCATCGCGCTCGGCATCATCTGGCCCAACGCGGCGGGCTTCTCGTTCGGCAGCGTGTTGATCGGACTGCCGTTCACGGCGATCACACTCTTCGCGATGCGCGAGGCGCGTCTACTGCGCGGCGAGCGTGCCGCCGCGCTGATGGGCTATGCGACGGCCGCCTATGGCGTCGGGCAGATCGCGGGGCCGCTCGTGGCTGCGCCGCTCACGGCGTCGACAGGTTCGTTCTCGCCTTCGCTCTGGCTCGCGGCCGGTGCGCTCGTGGCCGGCGCAATCGGGCTCGTATGGCGGGCCCGGCATACACGCGAGGTCGCACGCCGACTCCGATAGCACACTAGAATGGACGCTTTCGCGCGAGGCCGCGAGCGTGTCCGCCGGGCCGCGCGGCCGGTTTCCAGCGCCATCGACCCGTGCCTTTTCCTCATGAGCGACTACCAGTTTTGCCCGCGCTGCGCCACGCGCCTGACCGAGCGCACCGATCCCGCCCACGAAGGCGGCCGCGTGCGTCTTGCCTGCCCGGACCACGCCTGCGGCTACGTGCACTGGAACAATCCGCTGCCCGTCGTGGCGGCGATCATCGAGTATGAGGGCCGCATTCTGCTCGCCCGTAACGCCGCCTGGCCCGAAGGCATGTTCGCGCTCATCACCGGCTTTCTCGAAAACGGCGAGACCCCCGAGGAGGGCATCGCGCGCGAAGTGCACGAAGAAACCGCGCTGCGCGCCGAGAGCGTCGAACTGGTCGGCGTGTACGAGTTCATCCGCAAGAACGAGCTCATCATCGCGTATCACGTGAAGGCGTCGGGCACGATCGCGCTGTCGCCGGAATTGCTCGAATACCGCCTCGTCGAGCCCGCGAAGCTGCGGCCGTGGCGCGCGGGCACGGGCCAGGCGCTCGGCGAATGGATGCGCCGGCGCGGCCTGCCGTTCGAGTTCGTCGAGCGTCCAGGCCAGTGACGGCCGCGCGCCGGCAGACGCTTTCCCTCCACGCCTTCCCTGGATCGCTTCGATGAACCGACCCGTCACCGTCCCCCGCTCCGGCTATCGTCATTTCCTGCCAATCGGCACGCGCTGGATGGACAACGATGTCTACGGCCACGTGAACAACGTCGTCTACTACAGCTACTTCGACACCGTGGTGAACGAGTATCTGATTCGCGCGGGCGCGCTCGACATCGAGCACGGCACGACCATCGGGCTCGTCGTCGAAACGCAGTGCAACTACTTCGCGCCGCTCGTGTTTCCGGAGCGCGTGGAGGCGGGGCTGCGCGTCGCGCGTCTCGGCTCGTCGAGCGTGCGCTACGAGGTCGGGCTTTTTCGCGAAGGCGAGGGCGCGCCCGCGGCGCAGGGCCATTTCGTGCACGTCTACGTCGAGCGGGCGACGCGGCGGCCCGTGAGCGCGTTGCCCGACGCGCTGCGCGCGGCGCTCGAGCCGCTCGTCGTCGGCTAGGCGCCCCTCAGCGGCACGCTTACGCGTTCGAGCGCCGTCATCGGCCCGAGCCGTGCGAGCGTCTGCAGTTGCGCTGCATCGCGCACGAAGAACGAGCCGGCAAAGCCGAGCGAGTTGACCGAGATCCCTTCGACACATTCCGTCGTGCGGGGCACCACCAGCATCCACCGGCGCGTGACGAGCAGGTTGTAGGGCGCGCCCTGATGCGCGAGCCCGTCCACGTCGATAGCGGGCACGCCCGCCGCGTCCAGCAGCGCGCGATAGCAGTCGAGTGCGACATGCGCGGCATCTTCCGCTGGGCCGAGGCCGGGACCGAGATCGAGGCGCGCGAACGCATGGCGAAACGCGAGCCCCGGAACGATCGCCATGGGACGCGCGCCGTGGACCGACTGCGCGCCGCCGAGCAGCGCTTCGAGTGGCGCCGCGCGAGGCGCATCGCCTGCGAGCGGCAGCGGCACCATCTGCAGATGCTTGTGCGGCTGGCTCGCGCCCGCGGCCGCGCCGCCGTTGTAGAACCCGAGTCCGTCGATCTCGCGCAGCACCGCTATGAGCGCGGTGAAGTCCGCCGCGTCGAGCAGCGCTTCCTGGGGCTCGTAGCGGCGCGTCACGATCAGCAGATGCCGGTCGATCACATTGAACTTGTTGAGCAGCGCAACGTGTGTGGGCGAGAGGTCGCCGACGAATAGATCGGGCTCGTAAGGCAGGAACGGGTCGCGCGGGGGCTGCGGAACGGACGAGATCGAAGTCTGCGGCGTGAGCCGCGCCGCCTCCTTGCGCGCGAGATTCTCCGCCACCCGCACGGAGAAACGCATGCCGCCATCGTCGATGAAGGTATGCGCCGTCTCGATGGGATGGAGCGCGCCGCACGCGAGCGCGTGCGCCGTCTGCCGCTCGATCGCCGCGCACAGCGTCGTCATCGGCGCTCAGGCCTTGTAGCCGATTGCGCGCAACAGGTCCTTGCGCCAGCGCACGTCGTCTTCGGCCTCGACGCCCAGCGGCGGCATGCCGTCCACCACGCCGACGATGCCGCGCCCCTGATCGGTTTGCGCGATCAGCACCTGCGTGGGGTTCGCGGTGGCGCAGAAGATGCGGCAGACCTCGGGCACGGCCTTGATCGTGTTGAGCACGTTGACGGGGAAGAAGCCGTCGCCGAGAAAGATGATGAAGCTATGGCCCGCCGCGATGCGCAACGCGTTCTGCGTCGCCATTTCGATGAGCGCGTCCTGCGTGCCCGAACGCCGCACGAGCCGCTTGCCCGACGCTTCGCAGAACGCGATGCCGAACTGGATGCCCGGCACCGTGCCGTAGAGCGCCTCGTGCAGATCCTCGACGGATTTGATGAAGTGGGTCTGACCGAGGATGAAGTTGGTGGCTTCGGGCTTTTCGATCTCTACCGTGGACAGTTGCATGGCGGACCTCGCGCGCGGGCGTCTCGAAAGCGCCGTCTTTCGCCGGGCCGAAGGGGCTGGCTGGCGGGTGGCGGCGGCCAACCACAAGCCTAGTACGAAGTCGCCGCAAGGCAAAGCGTGTGCAGGCGCACAACGAACAACGGCCGGCGCCCCGAGGGGCGTCTGGCCGTTTTGCCGGGCGACGCGCGCGCCGCTGCGCCTACGCGGTCTTCTTCGCGCGCCTGCCTTCCACCTCGGGCAGCATCACGGTGAGGATGCCGATGAGCGGCAGGAACGAGCAGACCTTGTAGACGAAGCCGATGCTGGTGGCGTCCGCCAACTGGCCGAGCACCGCCGCGCCGATGCCGCCGAGGCCAAACGCGAAGCCAAAGAAGAGGCCTGCGACCATGCCCACCTTGCCCGGAATCAGTTCCTGCGCATACACGAGGATGGCCGAGAACGCCGAGGCCAGCACCACGCCGATGATCACCGTCAGCACGCCGGTCCAGAACAGGTTGGCGTAGGGCAGCAGCAGCGTGAAGGGCGCGACACCGAGAATCGAACCCCAGATTACATACTTGCGGCCGATGCGGTCGCCTACCGGACCGCCGATGATCGTACCCGCGGCAACGGCGGCGAGGAACACGAACAGATGGATCTGCGCGGCCTGCACGGAGAGGTGGAAGCGGTCGATCAGATAGAACGTGAAGTAGCTGTTGATGCTCGCGAGGTAGAAGTACTTCGAGAACACGAGCAGCACGAGTACGCTCATGGCGATCGCCACGCGCTTGCGCGAGAGCGTGACGAGCGGCACCTCGGCGCGCTTTTTCTTCATCGCGGGATGGGCCTTGTACCAGCGGCCGATCTGCGTGAGCACGACCATGCCGACGAGCGCCGCCACCGAGAACCACGCAATGCTGCGCTGGCCGTGCGGAATGACGATCGCGGCGGCAAGCAGCGGCCCGAGCGACGTGCCCGCATTGCCGCCCACCTGGAAGAGCGACTGCGCGAGGCCGTGGCGGCCGCCCGATGCCATGCGGGCCACGCGCGACGACTCCGGATGGAACACCGACGAGCCGCAGCCAACCAGCGCCGCTGCCACGAGCAGCACGCCAAAGGTCGGCGCAACCGACATCAGCAGCAGGCCGCACAGCGTGAAACCCATGCCGACGGGCAGCGAGTACGGCAAGGGCCGCTTGTCGGTGAACACGCCCACGAGCGGCTGCAGCATCGAGGCCGTGATCTGGTAGGTGAGGGTGATGAGACCGATCTGCGTGAACGACAGCGAGAAGTTGTCCTTGAGCATCGGGTAGATGGCGAGGATCAGCGACTGGATCATGTCGTTGAGCAGGTGCGAGAAGCTGATCGCACCCAGCACCGAATAGACGGTGCGTTGCGCCGCGCCCGCAGCGGGGGCGGCAACGGCCGCGGACGAACCCGCGGCGGCGCCGGGCAAGGCGCGCTTGTCGAGACTGGTTTCCATGTTTTCGGCAGCAGCAGAGAGTATTCAGCGGGCACCACGCCAGGCGGGCAGCGGCGACGGCATGAAAGGACATGTATAAGAGTTATGAGCGCAGTGTAATGTGTCTTGCTCGAACCGTACGGACAAGATTTGTCGAGAATCGGACACCGATGGGACACGGTTGCCCTGCGGCCCAATGTCGCAAAGGCTGGAGCCAAACCCGAAAATGGGTCCGTTATTTTTGGCGTCTCATTTTGGCCGTGTATAAACCGCCGATGTGCGCGCCCACGAGGTGCGCAATACGGGGCCGGAATACGAGCCGCACCGCGCGCCGCAGGGTTGACGGCGGGGTTAAAGATTGCGCGACGGTGTGCCGTAGACCGGAGTTGAGGCGTAACGCAAATCACGAACGATGGCGTTAGGCCGGACAACGAGCAGAGACGCTGGAGACCGAAAAGATGAAAGCAGTATCGCAAGGCGGCAGGCACGCGGGTTTCGTGCCGCAGGATCCGGCAGGCAGCGCAGCGCATGCGCAGCCACGCAAAACGGGACGCGCCGGTGCGGCAACGCGCAGCTCGCGGCTTTCCGTGAAGGTCACACTGCGCCTCGCCTTCGCGCTGGTGCTGATCGGCACGCTCGCCATCGGCGCCATCTCGCTTGCGCAAGTCAGCCGTCTCAACGGCTCGACGCAATCGATCTACGAACAGGGCTACGTCGCGAGCCGCGCCGCCGAGGAGGCGCGCGGCCACGTGCTGCGCGCGAGCCGCGCGCAGAAGATGCTGCTCACCGCGACCACGGCGCGCGAGCGCGACGAGCTGGGCCAGGACATCGACAAGGATCTTGGCGCGCTGGAGCACGGCATGGGCCAGCTGCAGCAATACGCGCAGGAGCAGGGCGGCGACGCGCTCGCACTGCAAAAGAAGCTCGCCGATGCGACCACGGCGTGGAGCGGCCATCTGCGCGATTTCGTGACGCTCGTGAAGCAGCAGCCACTCGATCTCTCGCAGATGAGCTGGCAGGTGGGCACCCAGGACGTCTCCTTGCTCGTGGAGACCGGCAAGCTCGAAACGCTCGTCGACGACCTCGTCGCGCAGCGCGGCACGGCCGCGAAGGCGACCCTCGCGAAGGCCGAGTTCATCTTCAAGTCGTCGTTCGTGATGATGGCCGTGGCGACTGCGGCCATGTTCGTGCTCGCGTTCTTCGTGAGCGAATGGGTCGTGCGCCGCATCGCCCGGCAACTGGGCGGCGAGCCCGCGCACGCCAAGGCCATCGCGGCCCGTATTGCCACTGGCGATCTCGCCCAGCCCGTCGCGCTTCACGCACGCGACGCGGCGAGCATGCTGGGTGCGCTGCGGGACATGCAGAAGGGGCTCTCGGTCACGGTGGCCGAGATCGCGGCCAGCGCCGAGGCGATCGCCTCGGCCTCGGGTGAAATCTCGACCGGCAATCTCGATCTGTCGCGCCGTACCGAGGAACAGGCCATGGCGCTCGAGCGCACGGCGAGCAGCATGGAGCAACTCACGTCCACGGTGCGCCTGAACGCCGAAAACGCCGAACAGGCCAGCACGCTCGCGGGCAACGCCTCGGCCATCGCGGAGAAGGGCGGCTCGGTGGTGGGGCGCGTGGTCGCGACGATGCAGGAGATCAACGACAGCGCGAAGAGCATCGCCGACATCATCGGCGTGATCGAGGGCATTGCGTTCCAGACCAACATTCTCGCGCTCAATGCGGCCGTGGAAGCCGCGCGTGCGGGCGAAGAAGGGCGCGGGTTCGCCGTGGTGGCGGGCGAGGTGCGCAGCCTCGCGCAGCGCAGCGCCGCGGCGGCCAAGGAGATCAAGGCGTTGATCGGCGCGTCCGTCGAGCGCGTGTCCAATGGCTCGACGCTCGCGCAGGACGCGGGTTCGACGATGGACGAAGTCGTGAAGGCCGTGCGGCGCGTGAACGACATCATCGGCGAAATTTCGGCGGCTTCGCGCGAGCAGCGCTCGGGCATCGAGGAAATCAGCCGCGCGGTCACGCAGATGGACGCCGGCACGCAGCAGAACGCGGCGCTCGTGGAAGAGGCGACTGCCGCCGCGCAATCGCTCGACGATCAGGCGAAGGTGCTCAAGCGGCTGGTGGGGAAATTCCGGCTGGCTTGATGCCCTAGCCGCTCGTTGCGGAACAACGAAAAAACGCCGCGTGGTTGTGTGCACGCGGCGTTTTTTATGGGGACGTCACTTCGCGTCGCGCCCGATGATCCACTCGTGCGCCGGGTCGTTGTGGAAATGCCACTCGCGCCTGGGGCCCGCCATCACGTTCAGGTAGTACGAGTCGTAGCCATACGGGACGACGACAGGGTGATAGCCGCGCGGCACCATCACGACGTCGTGATTTTCCACGGCCATCGTTTCGTCCAGGTCGCGCGCATCGGTGTAGACGCGCTGGAACGCGAAACCCTGCTGCGGATCGAGCCGGTGATAGTAGGTTTCTTCGAGCGCGCTTTCGTCCGGCAAGCGGTCGGCGTCGTGCTTGTGCGGCGGGTAGCTCGACGAATGGCCCGAAGGCGTGCGCACTTCGACCACGAGCAGCGATTCCGCGGGCGAGTCCTGCGGCAGGATATCGCACACATAGCGGGTATTCGCGCCCTTGCCGCGCGTGGAGCGCTTCATCTGTGCAGGCTCGATGAGGCGAACGGGCAGCGTGCCCTTGGCGGGCGCGCTCGCCACGCCCACTTCGGCCGTCCGTGTGGCGCGCACGGTCGCCTTCACGCCCGGCGGCACGTAAAGGGCGTACGGCGCGGCGTCTTCGAAGACGCTGTCGCGCGAGCCGAGGCTCGACCAGCGCTCGCCGCCCGCCTCGATGTCTACCGCGCCCGAGAGCACGACGATGCAGCTTTCGCGATCGGGCTCGCTGACGTAGACGAGTTCATCCGGCTCGAGCCGATAGGCGGCGAAGCCGACATAGCGCCAGCCCGCGGTGTCGGGCGTGACGCGCGCGATGGTCTGGCCTTCGCGCGCGGCCTTGACTAGCAGAGTCATGCGGCCTCCTTCGATGGGGTGTCCGACGCATCGACGAGCGTGCGCAGCGTGCGATAACCCTTTTGCGCATAGGCGTACGACGGTGCGATCACAGGATCCTGTTCGGCTTCGACGACGAGCCAGCCGCGATAGCCGTGACGCTTCAGGCGCGCAATGAGCGCGGGAAAATCGACGGCGCCGTCGCCCGGCACGGTGAACGCGCCTGCGAGCACGGCGTCGAGAAAGCTCCAGTTGCGGTTGCGGGCGAGCTTCATGACGGCGGGACGCACGTCCTTGCAGTGCACATGGCACACGCGGGCAATGTGCTTGTCGAGTTCGACGAGCGGGTCGCCGCCTGCAAACGTCATATGGCCCGCGTCGAACAGCAGGCCCACCGCCTCGCCCGTGCGCGCCATGAGCTTGTCGACGTCGGCGGGCGTTTCGACATAGGCGCCCATGTGATGGTGGTACGCGAGGCGCACGCCGCGCGAGAGCGTATGGCGCGCGAAGGCGTCCACGCGCGCGGCGTATTGGTCCCATTGCCTGTCGCTGAAAAAGCGCGGGCGCTGATAGAGCGGTCGCGGCGCGCCCTGGATCGAATCGGCGACCTCGCCGTAGACCATCACGGTTGCGCCGTTCTGCGCGAGCAGTTCGAGATGTTTCTCGACCGCGGCGATCTCTTCGGCCACGCTGCGCCGCGCGAGCATGCCCGAGTACCAGCCGGAGACGAGCGCAAGATCGTATTGTGCGAGGAGCGTCTTGAGCGCCTGCGGCTCGCGAGGAAACTTGTTGCCTAGCTCGAAGCCCTCATAGCCGATCTCGCGGCCCTCGGTCAGCGCCTGGGACAGCGGCGTCTCGCCGCCGAGCGAGGGCAGGTCGTCGTTCATCCACGACAGCGGGTTGATGCCGATGCGTACTTCAAATGCGCTCATGTGCGCTCCTCGATGTCTGTGTCGCCGGCGTTATGCGTTGCCGGGTTCGTCGTCGCCGGCGGGCGTATCTTCGCTCGCCGGCGCACGTCCGCTGCGCTGCGCGACCTGTTCTTCATAGCGCTCGCGCGCCTCGCGCACGCCAGCGCGCGTGGACACTTCGGGCACCGCGACTTCCCACCACCAGCCGCCTTCCTCGGTCGTGCGCGCGGGGTCCGTGTCGATGCAGACCAGGTAAGTGCGCGAAGAAGCGCGCGCGCGCTGCAGCGCCGCTTCGAGTTCCGCCACGTTCGCCACGTGCTCGGCCTGTGCGCCGAGCGAGCGCGCATGCGAGGCGAAGTCGATGCGCGGCGCGCCGAGCGGGCCTTGCGCGCAGTCGTCGAACAGGTTGTTGAACGGCGCGCCGCCACAAGCCTGCTGCAGCCGGTTAATGCAGCCATAGCCGCGGTTGTCGAGCACGACGACGATGAGCTTCGCGCCCAGCATGACCGAGGTGGCGATCTCGCTATTCATCATCAGGTAGCTGCCGTCGCCCACCATCACGATGACCTCGCGATCGGGCCGCGCAAGCTTCGCGCCGAGGCCCCCCGCGATCTCGTAGCCCATGCACGAGTAGCCGTATTCCACGTGATAGGCGCCGGGCTGGCCCGCTCGCCAGAGCTTGTGCAGTTCGGCGGGCAGCGTGCCGGCCGCGCACACGACGATGTCTTCGGTATACGAACGGCTCGACGAGCGCTGCACGGCGCCGATCACATCGGCGTCGTAGGGCAGGCGGTTGCGTTCCTGCGGCGCGTGCGTGAGGCGCTCGATGCTCGCGCGCCAGTCGCCCGCGAGGCGCTGGGCGCGGGCGGTCCAGTTGGCGTCGGCGCGCCAGTTGATCAGTTCGTCGTTGAGCGCCGCGAGCGCCTCGCGCGCGTCGGCCTGCACGGCGAAGCCGTCGTGCTTCAATGCGTCGAAGCCGTTGGCGTTCACGCCGATCACATGTGCGTTCGCAAAGAGCGAGTTCGAGCCGGTCGTGAAGTCCTGCAAACGCGTGCCCACGGCGAGCACGCAGTCGGCGTCGCGCGCCAGTTCGTTGGCGGCGGGCGAGCCCGTCACGCCGAGCGCGCCGACGTTGAGCGGATCGTCCCACGCGAGCGAGCCTTTGCCCGCCTGCGTTTCGGCCACGGGAATGCCGCGCGCGGCGGCAAGCGTCTGCAAGGCCTGCGAGGCGCGCGAGTAGAGCACGCCGCCGCCCGCGACGATGAGCGGGCGTCTCGCGCGATGCAACTGCGCAAGCGCCGCGTCGATCTCGGCCTGCACGGGCGCGGGCGTGTGAAAAGTGACGAGGCGCGGCGTGAAGAAGCTCGCCGGATAGTCCCACGCCATGGCCTGCACGTCCTGCGGCAGCGCGAGCGTGACCGGGCCGCAGAGCGCGGCATCGGTGAGCACGCGCAGCGCGCGCGGCAGCGCGGTGAGCAACTGCGCGGGATGCACGATGCGGTCGAAGTAGCGCGACACGGGGCGCAGCGAGTCGTTCGCGGAGAGGCCGCCGTCGTGCAGATCCTCGATCTGCTGCAGCACCGGATCGGGTTCGCGCGACACGAAAATATCGCCGGGCAACAGCAGCACCGGCAAGCGGTTCACGTGTGCAAGCGCGGCCGCCGTGACGAGGTTCGTCGCGCCCGGGCCAATCGAGGTCGTCACCGCCATCATGCGGCGGCGAAAGTGCGCCTTGGCATAGGCGATCGCGCTGTGCGCCATGGCCTGCTCGTTGTGCGCGCGCAGCGTGGGCAGTTCGTGCCGATACTGATAGAGCGCCTCGCCGATGCCTGCCACGTTGCCGTGACCGAAGATCGCGAACACGCCGCCGAATAACGGCTCGGTGCGGCCCGAACCGTCCTCGCTCGCCACGCGCTGCGCAGCGAGATAACGCACGAGCGCCTGAGCCGCAGTGAGCCGCACTGTGCTTGCGTGCGCGCCGGGCGTCGCGTTCTGCGCGCCATCCTGCGAGGCGTAATCGCCTGGAGCAATGCGCTGGTTCATGCCGCCTTCTCCTCATGGTTGTCGTGCGTGCCTTGCGCTTCGGCGCGCGTGGCGCGCCACGCGCCGATCAGCGTTTCGAAGGCGCGGCGCGTGCGGGCGATCACTTCGTCGTCGCCGATTTCGCCCGAGAGCCAGGCGAGGCTCGGCTCGTAGAAGATCGAGCGGCCCACTGTGAAGCCCCGGCACGTGTTCGAGGCGGCCGCCGCGCGAAAGCCCTCCACCAGCTGGTCGATCGGCGCGGAGAGCCCGAGCAGCACGACGCCGCGGCAATATGGGTCGCGCTCGGCGATCAGCGCGTCGATCTCGCGCCATTGCGCGGCGCTCATCGGTTCGAGCTTCCACCACTCCGGATAAAGGCCGATGTTGTAGAGCCGCTTGAGCGCACGATAGACCGTATCGGGTGCGTTCGGCTTGCCGTCAAGCTTCGGCGGAATCACCTCGAGCAGCAGTTCGTGGCCGCTCGCCTGGGTGGCGTCGTAAAGCGCGCGCAGCTGCGCTTCCTGTTCGAGGCGCTGTTCGATCGGCTCGTCGGGATGGAACTGCACGAGGCATTTCACCGTGTGGTCGATGGGCCAGGAAGCGAGCGTCGTGCCGATCGAGCGGCCGTGATCGAACACGAGCGGCACGGACCCCGGCAACTCGACCGGGCGGCCGATCCACCAGCCGCGTCCGGTCGCGGCGTTGAGCGCGTCCTGGCCGTAGCGGTCGTCGATCAGGACACCGACGCGTCCTTGCAAGCCGAGCGTGTGCTCGGTCTGCGCTACGGCCTCGACGAAGAGATTCTTCAGATACGAAATGCGTGCTTCGCTCACGCCGGTTTGCTGCGCGAGATCGAAGAACTGGTTGCGATGGTCGAACGCGAAGCCGAGCACTTCGTCGTGCCGCTTGCGCGCGGGCGTGACGCGATGCAGGCGCGCGAGCGTCGCGTCGCGGTCGGGACGGCGCATGCGCGCGGGGTCGGCGGCGGCTTCGCGCAGGAAGTAATCGAGTTCGACGGGCGTCGGCATGGCGGGCGCGCAGCCATGCCGCGAGACGACGAGGGCGCCGCTTGCGTTGGCCGCGCGCGCGCAGTCTTCGAGCGAAGCGTCGCGCAGCCACCCAGACAGAAAGCCGGAGGCGAACGCATCGCCCGCGCCGAGCACGTTGAGCACTTCGACTTCCACGCCGCGCTGCATGGGCAGATCGTCCATCGAGGCGGGCACGGCGCCTTCCACGATCTGGCAGCCGAGCGGCCCGCGCTTGACGAGCAGCGTCGCGCCCGTGACTTCGCGCACGCGCCTGAGCGCATCGACGAGCGACTCCTTGCCGCCCGCGATGCGGAACTCCTCCTCGGTGCCGATCACGAGATCGAAGTGCGGCAGGATGCGCTGCAAATGCGCGCTCACGTCTTCGCTCGCGACGAAGCGCGTCTCGCCGTCGGCTTTGCCCGTGAGGCCCCAGAGCACGGGCCGGTAGTCGATGTCGAGCACGGTGCGCACGTTGTGGCGGCGCGCGTAGTCGAGCGCAGTGAGGCTCGTGCGGTTCACCTGTTCGGTCGAGAAGTGCGTACCGGTGATCAGCAGTGCTTTCGAGGAAGCGATGAAGGCTTCGTCGAAATCGCCCGAATCGACGGCCATGTCGGCGCAGTTCTCGCGGTAGAAAATGAGCGGGAACGTGTCGCGGTCTTTCAGGCCCAGCAGCACGAGCGCCGTGAGGCGTTCGTGGTCCACGCGCACATGGCTCGTGTCGCAGCCTTCCCTGGCGAGCGTTTCGACGAGGAAGCGCCCCATGTGGTCGTCGCCCACGCGTGTGAGCATGGCCGACTTCAGGCCAAGACGCGCGCAGCCGAAGGCGATGTTCGCGGAGGAGCCGCCCAGGTATTTCGCGAACGTAGAGACGTCCTCGAGCCGCGCGCCCACCTGTTGCGCGTAGAGATCGACGCCCAGGCGTCCGAGGCAGACGATGTCGCGGCTGCGTCCGGCGGCGAAACGGCCCGGCGTTGAACGGGGCGGGGTTGAATGAGTCAGGGCCATGTGTATTCCTGTTGTGTGCTGTGCCGTGCGCTCGTTCAGATGGTCGCGCCGTCGAGCTCGGCGATCATCTTCTGCATTTCCGCGCCGCCTGCCATCATGTCGAGCACTTCGTTCTTGCTGATCGTGTCCTTCGTGTAGGTCCCGAGCGAGCGACCGCGATTGAGCAGCGTGAACGAGTCGCCGATGGGGTAGGCGTGGTGCACGTTATGGGTGATGAAGATCACCGAAATGCCCTTGGCGCGCGCAGCGTGAATCAGCTTGAGCACGTTGAAGCTCTGCTTCACGCCGAGCGCGGCGGTCGGCTCGTCGAGAATCAGCACGCGTGCGCCGAAATGAATGGCGCGGGCGATCGCGAGACACTGTTTCTCGCCGCCCGACATCGTGCCGATGGCCTGGTGCGGGTCGCGCACGTTGATGCCCATTCCGGCGAGGCGCTCCTTCGCGATCGCCGCGCTCGCATCGAGGTCCATCACGTTGATGAAGCCGAACAGCTTCTTTTGCGGTTCGCGCCCCATGAAAAAGTTGCGCGCGACCGAGAGCAGCGGCACGAGCGCGAGATCCTGATAAACGGTGGCAATGCCGAGATCGAGCGCGTCTTTCGGCGAATCGAACGTCACGGGCTTGCCGTCCACGAAATACTGGCCGGAGGTCGGCTGGTGCACGCCGGCGAGCGTCTTGATGAGCGTGGACTTGCCCGCGCCGTTGTCGCCGAGCAGGCAGTGCACCTCGCCGCGCTTCAGGCGCAGCGTGACGCCGTTCAGTGCGATGACCTTGCCGAAGTACTTGCTGACGTTCTCGAGCGCGAGAATCGTGTCGCCGTTCGCGGTGGGTTGCATATCGGACATTTGAGCCTCCGGCTTACGATTGCGCGACGCGGCGGCGCACATAGTGATTGAAGAGCACGGCGATGAGCAGCATCACGCCGAGGAACACGCGGAACCAGTCCGAGTCGATATTCGTATAAGTGATGCCGATCTGCACGACGCCGAAGATAAGCGCGCCGAATGCCGCGCCGATCACGGAGCCATAGCCGCCCGTGAGCAGCGTGCCGCCGATCACCGCGGCAATGATCGCTTCGAACTCCTTCTGAAGACCGCGGTCGGCAGCGGCCGAACCGATGTCGCACACTTGCAGCACGGCGAACAGGCACGAGCAGAACGCGGTGAGCATGAAGAGCGAGATCTTCACGCGTTTCACGGGCACGCCCACGTTCTTCGCGGCGTTGGAGTCGCCGCCCACGGCGAGAATCCAGTTGCCATAGCGCGTCTTCGCGAGCACGAATGCGCCGATTGCCACGAGCGCGAACCACCAGAGAATCACCTTGGGCACGCCCGGCACGAGCGGCTGGCCGTTATCGAGCATCTTGCCGATGCCGACATGCGTGAGCGCCACGAACAGGCCCTTGAACGCCGTGCCGTGAAAGAGCAGGTTGGTCACGAAGTCGGCCTTGGCCACGTCGCCCACGCCCGAGACGATCGTGCGGTCGGCGAACATGATCGACAGCGCGAGCGTCAGGCCGCGCAGGATGAACAGAAACGCGAGCGTGACGATGAACGAAGGCAGCCGCGTGCGCATCACGAGGTAGCCATTGAGCGCGCCGAGCGCGGTGCAGCCCACGAACGCGAACAGGATGGAAAGCGCGATGGGCCAGTGGAAATACATCGTAGGGATCGCCACCATCATGCCGGCGAAGCCGATCATCGAGCCGATGGAGAGGTCGAACTCGCCCGCGATCATCAGCAGGCACGCGCCGACGCTCAGGATGCCGAGGTAAGCGGCGACCTGCGACCAGTTCATCACGCCGTCGAGATCGAACATGCCCGAGCCGCCCGCGCCGATCGCGAAGACAGCAAAGACCAGCACGGTGCCGGAAATCGCGGCGAATTCGGGGCGGCCGAGCAGATGGCCGAACCACGATTCGCGGCGCACGCGTTCGTCGCTGGCGCCTGGCTGCGGCGTGGGCGCGTCTTGTGCGCCGCTTTCCGGAGCGTGCGAGGGGAAGTGTTTGCCGGCTACACCCATGATGTCTCCTGTATCGACCCGAGTTGGCGCTTGAGCGTCCTACCCGGATCCTATGCACGGCGATCGGCCGTGTGAGGCGCATTCGCACCTGCGTTGGCTCAAATGCCCGAGCGCATTCCCCACAAGCGACGGCCTTGCAGTAGAAGCAACCCGGTGAATGGCGCGCGGCGGGGCTGGCGAGAGGCGATGGGCATCGGAAGATGCTGGCCGCCGCCGCGCGTGACTGACGAAAAATGCTTAGCGATACTGACCTGCGTACTTCACGACCTTGTCGAGGTTATCCTTGGTGATGAAGCCCGGACCCGAGCGGATATTCTTCGGCCCGTACGAGGGCTGCAGGCCGTAGGTTTCGAGGCGCTGCTTGAACTTCGGATTCGCTTCGAGGATCTGGCGGATCTTCTGCGGGTCCGTGGTGTGCTCCTTCTTCACGATCGCGAGCACGGCCACGGGGATATAGCCCTGCAGGTACGGCTGCTGGTCGATCGCGAACTGGATCGTGCCCGCGCGGATCGCCTTGGCAATCTCATCGGAGAAGTCGAACGTGCAGAAGTAGATCTTGCCCGCGAGGCCCATCTGGTCGACAGCCTTGAGCGCGGCGGCCGCCGGCACCGGGCCGAGCGTGAGGATCGCGCCCGTGTTCGGATGGTTGCGCAGATACGCGCTCACCTTCGACTGGATTTCCGTCGGGTCCTGGCCGGAGTCGATCGTCGAGGTCTTGTAGTCCACGCCGAGCGCATCGGCAAAACCGCGGCAGCGTTCGAACGACACGGCGTTGGTCGCGAAGTGATTCACGCACAGGAACGACTTCACGCCCGCGGCCTTGGCCTTTTCGCCGGCTGCGTGGCCCGCCACATATTCAGGTTGACCCACGTGCATGATCGCGCCGAGCTTCTCGCTCTGTTCTTCGGTGCCCGAGTTGATCGTCACGAGCGGGATTTTCTTTTGCGTGACCTTGCCGATGGAGCTCTTGAGCACGTCGTAGTCGGCGATGGTGACGATCACGCCGTCGTAGTTGCGCGCGGCGGCCTGTTCGATCAGGCGCGACATGTCGGCGATATCGCCGTTGGGTGGATTGCGGTAGTCGGTCTCGACGTTCCAGTCTTCGTCGGCCTGCTTGATGGCGTTCTTGATCGTGTTCCACCACGAGTCGGAATCGGGCGCGTGGCTGATCAGCACGAAATGCGCATCGGCGGCTTGCGCCGTTTGGGCGCTAAGGACGCTCGCGCCGGTCAGCCCCGCTGCCAGCGCGAGCGCCGCGGCCAACCTTCGGAGCAGGGTCTTGCCCTTGCGTTGAGTCATTGTCTCCACCTTTCTCGGTCTGTCGTTCGTTCTTGGGGTGAATGCCGCAGCCGTGCTTTTGCGATGCCGCTTGTTACCTGCACCGGCTGCAGCGCTCATCGACAAGATTAGGACATCGCCTCGCGACTTGCAACGAAAATTTCATTGCAAATAAAAATGGAAAATCTGTTCCATTCGTGTGACGCACTGCCTATAATCGGCTCCGTCGGCATGCCGTGGAATCAAGGCCTGGTAAGGCTTTGCGGCAGTGCGGCAAGCAGCCGGGGAAAACGATCATGGCGGATGACACAACCGACGCCGTAGCAGGCGTGGACGAATTGATGCAGCGCATTGCGCAGGACTACGAGACGCTGCCGCGTCAGCTGAAAAGCATCGCGACCTACATTGAGCAGCACCGCGCCAGCGTGATGATGGACCGCACGAGCGATATTGCCGCGAGCTGCGGCGTGCATCCTTCGGCGGTGGTGCGCTTTGCGCAGCGCTTCGGCTTCTCGGGCTTCTCCGACCTGCAGGCGGTGTTCCGTCAGGCCTACGCGGGGCAGGGCGCCTCGGCCACGAGCTATCAGCAGCGCATTCGCCAGTTGATCGACGCCAAGGAAGGCGAGGCGAGCCCGGACATGGGCGGCGCGGTGGCGCGCGAGTTCATCGGCGCGTGCCGCAGCGGGCTCGACGAACTCGAAGCGGGCCTCGACGGCGCGCAGTTCGACGAAGCCGTGAAGATGCTCGAGCACGCGGACAACATCTACGTGATCGGCGTGCGCCGCTCGTTTCCGGTGGCGAGCTACATCGTCTATGCCTTGCAGCACACGCGCAAGCGCGTGCACCTCGTCTCGGGGCTCGGCGGCATGTATCACGAACAGATTCGCGGCGTGAAGAAGGGCGACGTGGTGATCGCCATCAGCTTCGCGCCCTATGGCAAGGAGACGCAGTACTGCCTGCGCGTGGCGCAGCAGCATCACGCCAGGACGCTCGTCATTACCGACAGCCAGCTCTCGCCGCTCGCGCGCCACGCGAACGCGCAACTTTATGTGAAGGAGGGGAGCGCGTTCGCGTTCCGCTCGCTCACCAGCACCTTCTGCCTGTGCCAGGCGCTCTTCATTGCGCTTGCGTACCGGCTCGAACTCAACGTGGAAGAATCGACCGACACCGGAGGATACGATGACTAGTGCAGCAAGCGGCGCAGCGCAAACGCTGGATGTGGCGGTATTCGGCGCGGGGCGCATTGGCCGCATTCATGCGGGCAATCTCGCGCGCCAGCCGGGCGTGCGTCTGAAGTACGTAGTCGATGTCAATCGCGAAGCCGCCGCCGCGCTTGCCGCCCAGCACGGCGCGCAGGTCGTGGACGTGGACGCCGCGTTCGGCGACGCCTCGATCGGCGCCACGGTGATCTGCTCGAGCACCGATACGCACGCCGAACTGATCCTGAAGTCGGCCGCGGCGGGCAAGCCTATCTTCTGCGAAAAGCCCGTCGACCTGACCATCGAGCGCGCTCGTGCCTGCGCGCAAGCCGTTCAGCGCGCGGGCGTCGTGGCCATGATCGGCTTCCAGCGCCGCTACGATCCGACCTTCGCCGCGCTGAAGACCCGCCTCGACGCAGGCGAGATCGGCACGCCGGAAATGCTGATCGTCACGAGCCGCGATCCGGGCGCGCCGCCGGTGGAGTACATCAGGCACTCGGGCGGCATCTTCAAGGACATGCTGATCCACGACTTCGACATCTTCCGCTGGATCCTCGACGACGAGGCGTCGAGCGTGCATGCCACGGGCAGCTGCCTGTCCGATCCGGCGATTGCCGAGGCGGGCGACATCGACTCGGCGGCGGTGACGATCCGCACGAAGCGCGGGCGCCTTTGCCAGATCAACACGGCGCGGCGTGCGGCCTATGGCTACGACCAGCGCTTCGAAGTGCTCGGCAGCGAGGGCATGCTGCAGGCGGGCAACATGAAGCCGACCGAAGTCGTGGCGTGGTCGAAGACCGCTGTCGCGCAGGACGTGCCCGAGGCGTTCTTCCTCGAACGCTATCGCGCGGCCTATGCGCGCGAAATGGCGCACTTTCACGAAGCCGTGACGCAAGGCGTGCCGGTGCGCACGTCGGTCGCCGACGGCCTGAAGGCGCTGGAGCTGGCCGAAGCCGCCTCGCTGTCGTGGCGCGAGGGCCGGGTGGTGACGCTGGGTGACTGAAACGGATCAGGCGAGGAGAGCAAGGATGCAGGCAATCGATCGTGCCCGGCCGTTGCGTGTGGGCGTAGCGGGACTGGGGAGGCTGGGGCGGCGGCATGCGCAGAACCTCGCGTATCGCGTGCCGGGTGCAACGCTCGCGGCCGCGTGCAGTCCGCTCGAAGCGGATCTCGCGTGGGCGCGCGAGGCGCTGCCGGCGGCGCGGCTGTACGGCGAGTACGCCGACCTGCTGGCCGATCAAGCGGTCGACGCGGTGTGGCTCGTCACGCCTTCGGCATTGCACGCCCAGCAGATCGTCCAGGCGCTCGAAGCGGGCAAGCACGTGTTCTGCGAAAAGCCGCTCTCGCTCGACGTGGCCGAGTGCGAGCGGGTGGTGGACGTGTCGCGCCGCCATGCCGACCGGCAGGTCACCATCGGCTTCATGCGCCGCTTCGATCCAGGCTATCAGGATGCCTACGCAAAAGTGCAGGCGGGCTCGATCGGCAGGCCGTTTCTGGTGCGCTCGCAGACCTGCGATCTCAATGATCCAGAAGGTTTTTTCGTGCGCTTCGCGCCGACTTCGGGCGGCATTTTTCTCGACTGCACGGTCCACGACATCGACGTGGCGCGCTGGCTGCTCGGCAAGCCGAGCGCCACGCGCGTTTATGCCGCGGGGGCGATCGCGCTGCACGAAGGCCTGCGCGCATCGGGCGACGTGGACAACGGCGTGGCGATCTGCGAGTTCGAGGGTGGCCGCCTCGCGATGTTTTACGCCTCGCGCACGATGGCGCACGGCAACGACACGTCGAGCGAAGTGATCGGCACGGCGGGGGCACTGGCGATCGGCCGCATTCCGCGCGCGAATCGCGTCGATGTCTACGACTCGACGGGTGTGCGCAGCGTTTGCACGCCCACGTTCTTCGACCGTTTCGAAGAGGCGTTCCTGATCGAAGCGCAGGCGTTCGTCGCGGAAGTGGCTGGGCGCAAGGCAGGTGACGCGCAGAATGGAAGCCTCGGCGCGACGCTCGAAGACGCGCTGGAGGCCACGCGCATCGGCCAGGCGCTGCGCGAATCGCTGCACACGGGGGCGGCGGTCACGCTGCAAGCAGGCGCGTGACCGGGACGCAAGCGGCGGCGGGCGTGGCTGCGGTAAAATCGATGCCATTGCCAGCGCCGTCTCACGCCGCGACGGTGCGCCACCGAAGGATCCAACCCCGATGCAGATTCAGGTTCACAAGGAAGTGGATGCGCGCGGGCTGAACTGCCCGCTGCCGATCCTGCGCGCCAAGAAGGCGCTCGCCGACATGGAAAGCGGCCAGATCCTCAAGGTCCTCGCGACCGATCCCGGCTCGCAGCGCGATTTCGCCGCCTTCGCGAGGCAAACCGGCAACGAGATCGTGGAAAGCTCGAAGCAGGAAGAGACGTTCGTGTTTCTGATGCGCCGGCGCTAAGCGCATCGGAAGAAAAAAATGGCCCGCATGCGGGCCATTTTCATTTGCGCCGGGCCGGTCCTGGCCGGGGGCGTTTAGCCTTCCAGCACCGGCTTGCGCGTACGCAGATATTCTTCGAAATCCGCGCCGACTTCCGGGTGACGCAGCGCGAACTCCACCGTCGCCTTGAGGTAGCCGAGCTTGCTGCCGCAGTCGAAGCGCGTGCCGTGGTACTTGTAGGCGAGCACCTGCTCGTCGGCGAGCAGCGACTGGATCGCGTCGGTGAGCTGCAGCTCGCCGCCCGCGCCCGGCTTGATCGACTTCAGATGCTCGAAAATGCGCGGCTTGAGCACGTAGCGGCCGACTACGCCGAGGTTCGACGGCGCGACTTCCGGCGCCGGCTTCTCGACGATGCCCGAGAGCTTGACGATCGAGTCTTCCCACTCCTTGCCGTCGACAATGCCGTACGAGCGCGTTTCCGAGGGCGGAATCTCTTCCACGCCGAGCACCGAGCTATGGTAGTGATCGAACACCTCGACCATCTGCTGCATGACGGGCGGCGTGCCGTAGAGCAGGTCGTCCGCGAGGATCACGGCGAACGGGTTGTCGCCCACGAGCTTTTCCGCGCACAGCACGGCGTGGCCCAGGCCGAGCGCCTCGGGCTGGCGCACGTAGAAGCAGTCGACGTTGTTCGGTTTGATGTTGCGCACCAGTTCGAGCAGCTTGGCTTTGCCGCGCGCTTCGAGTTCGGCCTCGATCTCGTACGACTTGTCGAAATGGTCCTCGATCGCGCGCTTGCTGCGGCCGGTTACGAAGATCATTTCCGTGATGCCCGCAGCCACGGCTTCTTCGACCGCGTACTGGATGAGCGGCTTGTCGACCACGGGCAGCATTTCCTTCGGGCTGGCTTTCGTGGCCGGGAGGAAGCGCGTGCCGAGGCCCGCTACCGGGAATACCGCTTTTGTCACTTTCAGCATGTCTTTAGTCCCTGTCCTGGTGCTCGTGTGACGCCGCGGGTGCGGCATCACACGTGACAGCCTTTGGCCGATATGGCGCTCAGGCCGGCAACCGCGTGAGTTGCGCGGTCAGCTTGTCCAGCGTTGCCTGGTATTCTGCCAGTCTTTTCTGCTCCTGCTCAACGACCGCGGGCGGTGCTTTTGCTACGAAACTGTCGTTTCCGAGCTTGGCCTTGCACTTCGTGACCTCGTTGCCGAGGCGGGCGATTTCCTTCGACAGGCGTTCGCGTTCGGCGGCGACGTCGATCTCCACCTTCAGCACGAGCTTGTCCGTCCCAACAATAGCAACTGGCGCGCCTGCCGAGGCCGCGTCGAGCGCCGCTTCGTCGGCGATGATCTGGACCTCCGAAAGCTTCGCAAGCGCCTGCGCATAGGGCGCGAACGTCGCGAGGCGCCCGGCGTTGCCCGTGGCGAGCAGCGGCACCCTGGTGGCGGGCGAGAGGCCCATTTCGCCACGCAGGTTGCGGCACGCGTCGATCACGGCCTTTAGGTCGGCGGCCCACTGTTCCGCGGCTTCGTCGATCTTCTTCGCTTGCGCCACCGGGTAGCGCTGCATCATGATCGATGCCTCGCCTTCGGCGGCGCCCTCGGGGTACGCGTCGGTGAGCGGCGCCACCTTCTGCCACAACGCTTCGGTGATGAACGGAATCACCGGATGCGCGAGGCGCAGCACCGTTTCCAGCACGCGCAGCAGCGTGCGGCGCGTGGCGCGCTGCTGCTCGGGCGTACCCGTCTGGATCTGCACCTTCGCGAGTTCCAGATACCAGTCACAGTATTCGTCCCAGACGAACTTGTATATGGCGTTGGCCACGTTGTCGAAGCGATAGTCCGCGAAGCCCTTCGCGACTTCGGCTTCCACGCGCTGCAGCAGCGAGACGATCCAGCGGTCGGCCTGCGAGAAGTCCGTGTAGCCGCCGGGGCCGCAATCGCCCGGCTGGCACGCGCCCGGCTTGCTGAAACCGCAGTCGTGGCCTTCGCAGTTCATCAGCACGAAGCGCGTGGCGTTCCAGAGCTTGTTGCAGAAGTTGCGATAGCCCTCGCAGCGCGCGAGGTCGAAGTTCACGTTGCGCCCGAGCGTGGCCATGGAAGCCATCGTGAAGCGCAGCGCGTCGGTGCCGAACGCGGGAATGCCGTCCGGGAACTCCTTGCGCGTCTTCTTTTCGATGGTCGCGGCCTGCTTCGGATTCATGAGCCCCGTGGTGCGTTTGGCGACCAGCGCCTCGAGGTCGATGCCGTCGACGATATCGATCGGGTCGAGCGTGTTGCCCTTGCTCTTGGACATCTTCTGGCCTTCGGCGTCGCGCACGAGGCCGTGCACGTACACCGTGTCGAACGGCACCTTGCCGGTGAAGTGCGTGGTCATCATGACCATGCGCGCCACCCAGAAGAAGATGATGTCGAAGCCCGTGACCAGCACGGAAGAGGGCAGGAAGGCCTGTAGTTCGGGCGTCTGTTGCGGCCAGCCGAGCGACGAGAACGGCACGAGCGCCGACGAGAACCACGTGTCGAGCACGTCTTCGTCGCGCTTCAATGCGCCCTTGTAGCCACTCGCTTCGGCCTGCGCGCGCGCTTCATCCTCGCTCTTCGCAACGAAGATTTCGCCGTTCTCGCCGTACCACGCCGGGATCTGGTGGCCCCACCAGAGCTGGCGCGAGATGCACCAGTCCTGGATGTTTTCGAGCCACTGGTAGTAGGTCGTGGTCCAGTTTTCCGGCACGAACTTGATCTGGCCGTTGCGCACCACCTCGAGCGAGGTCTCGGTGATCGACTTGCCGGGGTGGAAGGTGCCCTCGGGCGCGGGCTTCGTCATCGCCACGAACCACTGGTCCGTGAGCATCGGCTCGATCACCACGCCCGTGCGGTCGCCGCGCGGCACCATGAGCTTGTGCGGCTGCACCGAGTCGAGCAGGCCCAGCGCCTCGAAGTCGGCCACCACCTGCTTGCGTGCCTCGAAGCGGTCGAGGCCGCGGTATTTTTCAGGTGCGTTGTCGTTGATCTTCGCGTCGAGCGTGAGGATCTCGATCATCGGCAAGCCGTGGCGCAGGCCCACCTGGTAGTCGTTGAAGTCGTGCGCGGGCGTGACCTTCACGACGCCCGTGCCGAACTCGCGGTCCACGTATTCGTCGGCGATGACGGGGATCTCGCGGTCCGTGAGCGGCAGCTTGACCATCTTGCCGATGAGGTGCGCGTAGCGCTCGTCCTCGGGGTGCACCATCACGGCCGTGTCGCCGAGCATGGTTTCCGGGCGCGTCGTGGCCACGGTCAGCGTGGCCGAGCCGTCCGCGAGCGGATAGCGCAGGTGCCACAGATTGCCGTTTTCCTCTTCGCTCGCCACTTCGAGGTCCGAGACGGCGGTGAGCAGCACCGGGTCCCAGTTCACGAGGCGCTTGCCGCGATAGATCAGGCCCTGTTCATAGAGCTGCACGAACACGTCGCGCACGGCGGCCGACATCTTGTCGTCCATCGTGAAGTATTCGCGCGACCAGTCGATCGAGGCGCCCAGGCGCCGCACCTGGCCCGTGATGGTCGAGCCCGACTGCTGCTTCCACTCCCACACGCGCTCGACGAACTTCTCGCGGCCCAGGTCGTGGCGCGAGATCTTCTGCGCGTCGAGCTGGCGCTCGACCACGATCTGCGTGGCGATGCCCGCGTGGTCCGTGCCCGGCACCCACAGCGTGTTCTCGCCGAGCATGCGGTGATAGCGCGCGAGGCCGTCCATGATCGTCTGGTTGAACGCGTGCCCCATGTGCAGCGTGCCGGTGACGTTGGGCGGCGGCAACTGGATCGAGAAGTTCTTGCGGCCGGGCTCGAAGGTCGCGGCGGCGTAGCCTCGACGCTCCCATTCGGGGCCCCAGTGGGCCTCGATGGTCTGGGGCTCGAAGCTTTTCGCTAGCGTGCTGTCGCTCATGGGTGGAATCTGCCGAAAAAAGGATGCGGAAACGTTCGATTATAAGGGGAAGTCCTCCCGGAGCCGACGCGCCAGCGGAGGGGGGCCGATGCGTGGCCCAATGCGCAGGCCGATGCGCGACGCGCCCAGGCGGCGCAAGCCGCCGCGTGCGTGCGCACTTATAATGGCGGTCTGCCATTCAACGGCGCGCCTGTGCCGCGCGCCACGTCCCCGGGGTCCCGCCCTTGGGGGCACGCTCCATTTCAGCCCATGCCCGAACTGCTCGCGAACCTGAACCCCGAACAACTCGCCGCCGTCACGTTGCCCAACGAACCGGCGCTCATTCTGGCCGGGGCCGGCAGCGGCAAGACGCGCGTGCTGATCACGCGCATTGCGTGGCTGATCCAGCAGGGCATGGCCTCGCCCTCGACCATCCTGGCCGTGACCTTCACGAACAAGGCCGCACGCGAAATGATGGGGCGCCTCCAGGCGCTCCTGCCCATCGACACGCGCGGCATGTGGATCGGCACCTTCCACGGCCTGTGCAACCGCATGCTGCGCGCGCACTTCCGCGACGCCGGCCTGCCGCAGACCTTCCAGATTCTCGACACCGCAGACCAGCTCTCGGCCATCAAGCGTTTGATGAAGGGCCTGAACGTCGACGACGAGAAATACCCGCCCAAGAACCTGCAGTACTTCATCAACAACGCGAAGGAGCAGGGCCTGCGTCCGAAAGACGTGGACGTGAGCGACGACTTCAACCGCAGGTTCGTCGAGCTTTACGAAGCCTATGACCAGCAGTGCCAGCGCGAAGGCGTGGTCGATTTCGCGGAGCTGCTGCTGCGCTGCTACGAGCTGCTCGCGTACAACCCGCCGCTGCGTGCGCACTATCAGGGGCGCTTTCGCGACATTCTGGTGGACGAGTTCCAGGACACCAACAAGCTCCAGTACGCGTGGCTCAAGCTGCTCGCGGGACCGGGCAACGCGATCTTCGCGGTGGGCGACGATGACCAGTCGATCTACGCGTTCCGCGGTGCGAACGTCGGCAACATGCGCGACTTCGAGAACGAGTTCCGCGTGAAGCACATGATCAAGCTGGAGCAGAACTACCGCTCGCACGGCCATATTCTCGATGCGGCCAACTACCTGATCGCGCATAACTCGCGGCGTCTGGGCAAGAACCTGCGCACCGATGCGGGCCACGGCGAGCCGGTGCGCGTGTACGAGGCGGCCACCGACTCGCAGGAAGCCGGCTGGATCGTCGAGGAAATCCGTGCGCTCATCAACCAGGGGCTGGCGCGCAACGAGATCGCCATCCTCTATCGCAGCAACGCGCAGTCGCGCATGATCGAGCACACGCTCGTGAACGCGGGCGTGCCGTACAAGGTTTACGGCGGCCTGCGCTTCTTCGAGCGTCAGGAAGTCAAGCACGCACTCGCGTATCTGCGTCTCATCGACAATCCGAACGACGACACGGCGTTCGCGCGTGTCGTGAATTTCCCCACGCGCGGCATCGGCGCGCGCTCGATCGAGCAACTGGCGGATGCCGCGCGCCTCTACAACTGCTCGATGGCCGCAGCCATTCCGTACGTCACGGGTAAGGCAGGCACGAGCCTGGGTTCGTTCGCCAGTTTGATCGCAAAGATGCGCGCCGAGACCGCACAGATGAGCCTGCCGGAAACCGTCGAATACGCGGTGCGCATGAGCGGTCTCGCCGAGTTCTATCAGAACGAGCGTGAAGGTCAGGATCGCCTCGAGAACCTGCAGGAACTCGTGACCGCGGCCACGGCGTTCGTGAGCGAAGAGGGCTACGGCCTCGACACGCCCGCGCGCTCGATTCCCCTGCGCCCCGGTGCGAGCGCGGTGCCCGAGATCGTCTCGCAGGACGGCGAGATCGAAGTGCTCGACGCGCCGGCGATCACCGACCCCGCGCAGAACCCCGACGTCATGACGCCGCTTGCGGGCTTCCTCTCGCATGCGTCGCTCGAAGCCGGCGACAACCAGGCGCAGGCGGGCCAGGACGCCGTGCAGCTGATGACGGTGCACGCCGCGAAGGGCCTCGAATTCACGGCGGTCTTCATCACCGGTCTCGAAGAGGGCCTGTTCCCGCACGAGAACAGCGCGATGGAAGCCGACGGCCTCGAAGAAGAGCGCCGCCTGATGTACGTGGCGATCACGCGCGCGAAGGAGCGGCTCTATATCTCGTTCGCGCAGAGCCGCCTGCTGCACGGCCAGACGCGCTACAACGTGCGCTCGCGCTTTTTCGACGAGTTGCCGCAGGAATCGCTCAAGTGGCTCACGCCCAAGGTCGAAGCGGGCGCGCGCTGGGGCGGCCGCTCCGACAACGCAGGCTGGGGCCGCGACTGGTTCGCGCGGCCGGGCGGCGGCGAGGGCGGCAACGCAGGGAATTACGGCGGCGGCCGCCGCGAGCGCGACGCCTATCTCGCGGACAAGAGCCCGGCGCCCGCGTTCGCCAACGAGCAGCGCGCCGCCGAGACGGGTTTTCGCGTGGGCCAGGGCGTGTTCCACACGAAGTTCGGCGAAGGCACGATCACGGCGCTCGAAGGCAGCGGCGCCGACGCCAAGGCGCAGGTGCGCTTCAAGCGTCACGGCGAGAAGTGGCTCGCGCTGGCGGTGGCCAGGCTGCAGCCGGTGGAGTGAGCGCGCGTCGGCCTCAAACAACCCAGACGGAAAACATTCGAAGATGAACCTCTCGACCCAGGCGAGCGGCAGTGCCGCCCGTCCCCTCGGCGTGCTCGCCGCGCTGCCCCAGGAACTCGGCGATCTGATCGCGGCCATGCAGGCCGAAGCGGGTGTCGTGACCCGCACGTTCGGCCGGCGCGACTATCACCTCGGCACCGTGCACGGCGCGCCCTGTGTGGTGACGCTCGCGCGCGTCGGCAAGGTGGCGGCGGCCGCCACGGCCAGCGCGCTGATCCATGCGTTCGATGTGGAAGCGATCGTCTTTACGGGCGTGGCGGGCGGCGTGGGCTCGGGTGTCCACGTGGGCGACGTCGTAGTCGGCGAAACGCTGCTCCAGCACGACATGAACGCCGAGCCGCTGTTCCCGCGTCACGAGATTCCGCTGCTCGCGCGCTCGCGCTTCGATGCCGATCACGCCCTGGCGCAAGCGCTCGCCGCCGCTTGCGAGCGTTTCATCGCGGAGGAGGGGCCGGAGTTGACCGCGCGCTTCAAGGCCGCGCTGCCTCGCTTCGAGACCGCGTTGCCGCAGGTGCATCGCGGGCTCGTGATCAGCGGCGACCAGTTCGTGGCGAGCGCCGCGGCCGTGGGCGCGCTGCGCGCGCTCTTGCCCGATGCGCTCGCCGTCGAGATGGAGGGCGCCGCGATCGCCCAGGTCTGTCACGAGTACGACGTTCCGTGCGCGATCGTGCGCACGATCTCCGACACCGCCGACGAGCACGCGAGCACGTCGTTCTCGAGCTTCCTCGCCGATATCGCGGGCACATACTCCACAGGCATCCTCAAGCGCTTTCTGGCCGCGTACCGGCCGCTCGCCCGCTGAGCGTGCGCACGCGCAGGCCTCAGCTGTCGCCTGCGCTCACCGCCTCGCGAATCGACTGCAGCGCCGAGGCATCCTCGATGGTCGGCAGATCGCCCGGGTCGCGCCCTTCGGCGAGCGCCGCAATCGCGCGGCGAAGCAGCTTGCCGGAGCGCGTCTTGGGCAGCATCGGCACGAAGTGCACGCGCGCGGGCCGGCCGATCGCGCCGAGCTGGCGGTCCACCGTCGCGGCGAGCGAAGCCGCGAGCTTCTGTGCATCGGCGGGACTGGCGGCGGCACCCGCGTCGCGCAGCACGACGAAAGCCAGCGCCGCCTGACCCTTTACCGCGTCGCTCACGCCCACCACGGCCACTTCCGCGACCGCCGCGTGCGAAGAGATCGCCTCTTCGATCTCGCGCGTGCCGAGGCGATGGCCCGCCACGTTGATCACGTCGTCGGTGCGGCCGAGGATCGTCACGTAGCCGTCGCTGTCCTGCACGCCCCAATCGAAGGTCGAATACACCTGCTGGCCGGGCACGCTTTCCCAGTACGTTTTCACGAAGCGCGCGTCGTCGCCCCACACGGTCTGCATGCAGCCGGGCGGCAGCGGATAGCCAAGCGTGATCACGCCTTTCTCGCCTTGCGCGCAGGGCTCGCCCGTATGTTCGTTGCGCAGCACGAGGTCGTAGCCGTAGCAGGGCACGCCCGGCGAGCCGAGCTTTTGCGGCAGCGGCTCGACGCCGCGCTGGATGGCCAGCATCGGCCAGCCGGTCTCGGTCTGCCAGTAGTTGTCGACGACGGGTTTGCCGAGCGCCCCGGAAATCCATTCGGCCGTGGGCTCGTCGAGCGGCTCGCCCGCAAGAAAGAGCGTGCGCAGGCTCGAAAGATCGGCACTGCGCAGCAGCGCCGGGTCCTGCTTCTTGAGCACGCGAATGGCCGTCGGCGCCGTGAACATCAGGTTGATGCGGTGCTGCTCGATGAGGCGCCACCAGATGCCGCCGTCGGGGCGCACCGGCGTGCCCTCGTACATCACTGTGGTCATGCCCGCGAGGAGCGGCGCATAGATGATGTAGCTGTGACCCACCACCCAGCCGATGTCCGACGCCGTGAACAGGGTGTCGCCGGCGCGCCCCTCGAAGATATATTCCATCGACGCCGCGAGCGCCACCGCGTAGCCGCCCACGTCGCGCTGCACGCCTTTGGGTTTGCCCGTCGTGCCCGAGGTGTAGAGGATGTACGAAGGCTCGTTCGATTCGAGCCATTCGCAGGGAATCTGCACGTCGTAGTGCTGCTCGCGCAGCGGCTCGTAGTCGACGAGATACGGCGCGTTCAGCCGCTCGGGCGCGAGCTGGCGGTCGATCAGCAGTACCTTGGGCGGCGCATATTCGGCGCGCGCCATGGCTTCGTCCACGAGCGGCGTGTAGTCGATCACCTTGCCGCCGCGCGCCCCGGCGTCGGCGCTCACGAGCAGCACGGGCTTCGCGTCGTCAATGCGCGCGGCGAGGCTCGGCGCGGCGAATCCGCCGAACACCACCGAGTGGATCGCGCCGAGGCGCGCGCAGGCGAGCACAGCGAACACGGCCTCGGGAATCATCGGCAGATAGATGAGCACGCGCTGGCCGCGCTTCACGCCGAGCGAGCGCATCACGGCGGCCATGCGGTTCACTTCGGCGTGCAGGTCGGCGTAGGTGTAGCGCCGCTCGATGCCGGTCTCGGTCGAGACATAGACGAGCGCGTTCTGGTGCGCGCGCGCCGTGAGGTGACGGTCCACGGCATTGAAGCACAGGTTCGTGCGGCCGCCGCAGAACCAGCGCGCGAACGGCGGGTTCGAGCGGTCGAGCACCTGATCGAACGGCGTCTGCCAATGGATGCGCCCGGCCTCGCGGCGCCAGAAGTCGTCGGGGTTCGCGACCGACTCGCGGTGAAAATCGCGGTAACGCATGACTCCCTTCCTCCCGTGCGGATGGTGCAGCCGTTGGCCGGATCCGGCGCAGTTTTTCAGGATAGTGCAGTGCAATGCACGCGGGCAACGCGGGTTCTCCCGCGGGTTGTCCGGCAGATTTGCGGCGGATTTCCGGCTACGGGGGGCAGCGGTGCGCCTTGCGCCTCGCGCTCGCGTGTCAACCCCGCGCAACCCGCGTGCTGCGCTCAGCCGCCGATTTCGGGATGCTCGAGACGCGGCAGCGGCGCCGCGCGCCAGCGGCGCAGCCGCAGCCGGGCGGCTTCGACAGTCGCATCGAGCTGCGCGCGCACCGTGCTCGACAAGCCCGCGCCGTAACAGTCGCTGGCCTGCGGCTGCACGCCGATCAGCACGATCTCGCGCGGCGAGCGGCCGCTCAACCGCGCGCAGGCGAGCGCGTCGGCGAAGCCCATGCCGGGCCGGCCCGGACGGAGCGTGTAGAGGTATTCGGCCGCCGCATCGCCGGTGAGGACGCGCCGTGCGCCCGGCGCGAGCCCGAAATCGATTGCGCTGAGCACGAGCAAACGCCGCGTGGATTCGACGACGGGCACGAGTGCACGGCCGCGCGTGCCGCCTTCCACGAGTTCGACCTGCTCGGGGCATTGCCAGCTCGCCTTCAGCCGCTCGAGCGCGAGCACGCCTATGCCGGCATCGCCCCATTGAACATTGCCGAGGCCGAGCACGACCACCCGTTGCGGTGCGAGGGCCTGGCGTTTTGCGAGCCCGGCCAGTGCGCGGCGCGCGAAGGCGCGCACTGCGCCGTCGTCGCGCGATGCCTGCGGCATGGCGCCGATTTCGTCAGGTCGATGGAGGCGAAGGATCACGTTGATGGCTGCTTGGGAGAGTGCGGGAGTAGGAATAATCCGAGTAACTCGAGATACCTCTGTTGATGTGTGTCAATCGAGATAGGTTTAATCGTGATAAAAGCGATGTTTTGCCCTACTCATTGGTTCGCTGTCGGATCAATGTGTGGCAACCTCTAACACTTCGTCCACGCGCAGCAAAAAAAAGGGGAACGCCAAACCGGCGTTCCCCTTTTGCGTGCGTTTTGCGCGGTCGGCATGCCGCGTCACTGCGCCATCACGTGCCCGGTTTGACGACCACCGTGCAAGTCGTGCCCGCGGCGAGCACCATGTCGTCCGGCACCTTGTCGATGTGGATGCGCACCGGCACACGCTGTGCGAGGCGCACCCAGTTGAAAGTCGGGTTCACGTCGGCGAGCAGTTCGCGGCTTTGCGGATTGTCGCGGTCGTAAATGCCGCGCGAGATGCTCTCGACGTGACCCTGGAGCGTGCCGCCGCTCATCAGCTTGATGTCGGCCTTGTTGCCCACCTTCACATGCGGCAGCTTGGTTTCCTCGAAGTAGCCGTAGACCCAGAACGAATGGCTGTCCACCACGGCGAGCTTGGCCTGGCCCGAGATCGCGTAGTCGCCCTGGAACACCTGCAGGTTCGTGATGTAGCCGTCCACCGGCGAGATCACGCGCGTGCGCTCGAGGTTGAGCCTGGCGGCGTCGAGTGCGGCGACGGCCTGCTGGTACTGCGCCTGCGCCGAGTTCGCGGTATGCGAGGCGTTTTCGCGGTTTTCGGCCGAGACCACTTCGCTGTCCATGTCGGCGCGGCGGCGCGCGTCGTCCTGGCGCATTGTCAGTTCGGCCTTGCGCGCGGCCACGGCGGCCTCGGCCTGCTCGACGGCGATCTGATAATGCGACGGGTCGATCTGCATGAGCAGGTCGCCCTTGTGCACGAACTGGTTGTCCTTCACGGGCAACTCGACCACGGCGCCCGAGACGTCGGGGGCGATGTTCACCACTTCGGCGCGCACGCGGCCGTCGCGGGTCCACGGCTCGTCCATGTAGTGAACCCACAGGACGCGCCCGACCAGAATGGCGACGACGAAGATGATGGCCGTCGCGATAAAGCCAATGAGGTTGCGGATTGTCATGATTCGGTTGATTCGTTCAGCGATGCATTCAGCGATACATTTAGTGATAGACCGCGAGACCGAGCAGGCAGCATACGACCACGAGCAGGCTCACGCGAAAGAGGGACGGGTGCCAGACGACCCGGTAGAGGCCGGTTCGGGCCAGTACGGAATCGAGCACCCAGGTGATCGCCGCGCCCAGAATGAAGAGCAGCACGATCGCCGGGATATAGGCGTCCAGAAACGCGACGTCACGAGGCATGGTTGGCTCCTTGGCTCGCGCCAGGGTTCGCGCTGTCGTTGCCCGCGTGTGCCGCGAGCGGCGATTGCGGGTCGATGAGCGCGGTGCGGATGAAATGCAGATGGCTCTGGATGCGCTGCAACTGGTGGCGCTCTTCGCGCGGCGGCGCGTCGCCACGTGCGGCTGCGCTCGTCGCCTCGGGCTTCCACATGCCTTGCAGCACGACCTGGCTGGCGTCGATTGCGCGCGCCGTCGCCGCGAGCGCATCCCGGTAGCGCGCCTCGCCCGGGCGCTCGAAGAGCGCGCTCACGGCCTTGAGCGTCGCGTCGATCGCCACGCGCCACGCCGTCCCCCGCGCGTACTGTGGATGCGCGGGCAGCGTGGCCAGCTCGTGGCGCAGATCGAGCGCGGCGTTGCCGACTTCGAGCGTGGAGAAGAGCCAGCGCATCGTGTCGCGGCGTTGTGCGTCGTCGTTGCCCGCGATCGCCGAGAGCTGGAACATCAGGTCGCGCGCGCCGCTCTCGAAGCGGTTGCGCAGCCCCTTCAGGCGCGCGCGGCAAGCATGCACGGCCCCGCCGCGCAGGTCGGCGAGCAGGCGCCGGCGCAGCCACGGCGTGGAAGGCGGCAGGAGCACGGCGAACGCGAGAGCGGAGACCGCCATCGAGGCGACGAGCGCGAGCGCGTCGTTCATATAGCTGCCCGGGTTGTACTGCACGACGTTGTCCGGCCCCGCGAGAAAGCACAGGAAGATGCAGTAGCCCACACCGTAGCCGGCGTACTTCGGGCGCGTCGTGACGAACACGCCGAACGCGAGCGCGGGTGCGAGCGCGACGCACAGCATGACGAAGCCGTCGATATGCGGAAACACGCCGAACGTGAGCATCATGCCGACGAGCGATGCGAGCACGGTGCCGAGCGCCATCTGCGCCGCCATGCGCGCGGGCTGCGGCGCGGATGAGGCGAGCGCGCAGGTCGCGGCGGCATTGAGCACGAGGTTCGTGCCGCTCGGCCACGCGGTGGCGATCCAGAACGCGCCGAGCAGCGTCATCACGACCGCGGCGCGCAGTCCGGCGACGCCCGCTGCGATCAGGTTCGTCTTCGGCACGTAGCGCGCGAGCCATTTTTCGCGCGCATGCGTATCGACGGCGAGCGACGCGTAGGTGGCGGTGTACTCGGTCATCTCGTGCACGAAGCGGTAGAACAGTTCCGTGGCGGTGTCGAAGTCGAGCAGGCGCGCATCGCCTTGTGCCTCGAGTTCCGCGCGCGTGGCGCGCACGCGCCGGGGCAGCGCCGCGCGGTAGTCGTCGAGTTGCTTCGAGACATGCGTCGCGTCGGCGGCCGTGAGCACCGGCTCGCCCGCTTTGGCGAACAGCGGCGCGATCTCGCGGAAGTACGGTTCGAGCGCATCGACGGTGGCCGGGGAGCCATCCGCGCGCAGACGGTTCATCAACTGATGCAGCGCGTGAAAGCGCGTGGAGACCGTCATGAACTCGGTGTTCAGGCGCGCGAGGCGCCCCGAGCGCATGCGCGCGTCCGGCGACTCGAACACCGCCGTGCTGCGGCTCGCTTCGAGGCCCACGACGTCGGCGACGAAGCGCGCATTGCTCGCTTCGATATGCGAACGATCGATACGCCCGGCAAGCGCCGCCGAAACGTAGTCGACGAACGACGAGAAACGGCGCCGCACGTTCGAGCGCAGCAGTTCGCCCGTAAACTGCGGAAACACCACAGCGCTGACGAAACCCGAGCAAAGGATGCCGATCGAGATCTCGCTCACGCGCGTCATCGCCGACATGAACGCGCCGTCGGGATGCTGCGAGGCCGGAATGCCGATGAGCGCCGCCGTGTAGCCCGCGAGCACGAAGCCGTACGAACGGAAGTTGCGGTTGCGCGCGGCGCCGGCGGTGCACAGGCCGACCCACAGCGCCGTCGAGACGATGAAGAGCTCCGGCTGCTGCGCGAAGAGGCCGATCAGCGCGAGCATCACGACGAGGCCCACGAGCGTGCCGCAAAGCCGGTAGAAGCTCTTGGCGAACACGGGACCGCTGTGCGGCTGCATCACGATGAACACGGTGGTCATGGCCGTGCGCGGCTGCGGCAGATCGAGCTTCATGGCGACGCCGAGCGCGAGCAGCGCAGCGGCGACCGCCTTGAAGAGATAGATCCAGACGAGGCCGTCGGTACGCGCCCAGTCGACGAGCGCGGCGCAGAGGTTTTGACCGCCCGGCTGCGAGGGGGAGGAGGTGGACGCTTGCATGGCCGGCTGCCTCAGTGCGCCGCGCCGGTCGCGCCGGCGTTGCCCGATGCGCCCGCATCGGCGGCGTCGGGCCCCGGCGAAGCGTGCGAGCCGTGCGGCGCGA
Organism: Paraburkholderia heleia NBRC 101817; assembly: GCF_000739775.1. Lineage (GTDB taxonomy): Bacteria > Pseudomonadota > Gammaproteobacteria > Burkholderiales > Burkholderiaceae > Paraburkholderia > Paraburkholderia heleia. The sequence goes on from NZ_BBJH01000051.1 coordinate 53,077, forward strand.
GCAGCGCCGCGGGCATGAGCGGCACGTCGCGCGTCTTCTTGCCGTGCGCGGGGAGTTGCTCGGCTTCGGTCGGGCCCTTCGCCGCGGCATCGCTCGATGCGTCGATCATGCCGCCGCCCAGCGCGGCGACGAGCGTGGCGTGTGCGGCGAGGCGCTCGGCCTGCACGTGCGCGACGCCTTCCTGTGCGCGCAACAGCTGCGTTTGCGCAATCAGCACGTTGACATAGTCGGTCAGGCCGCGGCGGAAGCCTTCCTGCGCGAGATCGTAATTGCGCTGCGCGGCCGCGACCGAGCGATGCGCGTCGTCTTCCTGCGTCGCGAGCGAGCGCATGCGCACGACCTGATCGGCGATTTCCTTGAGCGCGGTGACGATCGTCTGGTTGTACTGATCGACGGCGATGTCGTAGGAGGCGGACTGCGCGCCGAGCTGCGCGCGCAGGCGTCCACCGTCGAAGATCGGCAGCGACAGCGCGGGACCCGCGGAGTAGCTGCCGCTCATCGATTTGAGGAACTGGAACAGCGGGCCGGCCGCTGCGTAGCCGCCCATCGAAACGAGCAGGTTCACGTTCGGATAGAAGTCGGCCTTCGCGACGTCGATGCCGCGCGCCTGCGCGGCGACGAGCCAGCGCGCCGCGACCACGTCGGGGCGATAGCCGATCAACTGGGCCGGCAATGCCGAGGGCAGGCCCGCGGGCGCAGCGAGCGAGAGTGCAGGGCGCGCGATCGATTCGCCGGCGCCCGGACCCTTGCCCGCGAGCGCCGCGAGCTGGTTTTTGCCGAGCGCGATGGATTCTTCGAGCGCGTCGATCTGGCGCTCGTATTCGGGCAGCGGCGTTTGCGCCTGGCTCACTTCGAGCTGGGTGCCGATGCCGCCCGCCAGGCGCTTTTGCGCGAGCGTCAGAATGCGCTGCTGCTGGGCAAGCGTTTGTTTCGCAATGTCGAGCAGCGCGTAGTTCATCGACATCTCGATGTAGGTGCGCGTGACATTGACTTCGAGTTCGAGCTGCGCTGCGCGCGCGTCTGCAGCTGTGGCGTGCGCCACGTCGAGCGCGCGCTCGGCGTTGTTCCTGTCCTGACCCCAGAGGTCGAGGTGATACGAGAGGCCGAGCGTCGCCGTGTTGTTCCACGTATTCGCGCCCGCGAGCGGTCCCGGTCCGTAATAAACGTTGTCGGACCATTGCTGACGCTGAATGGACATGCTGCCGTTGATTTGCGGCAGGAGTCCGGCCTGGGCCACGCCCACCATCGAGCGCGCCTCGCGCACCCGCGCCTGGGCGGCGGCAAGCGAGGGGTTGCCGGCCACGGAGGCTTCGATCCAGGCGCTCAGTTGAGGGTCGTTATAGCCGCGCCACCAGTCGCTGGCGGGCCAGGCGGCGTCGGTGTCGGCCGCGCGGATCGCCGCTCCGGCGTCGAGTTGCGCGGCTTGGGCCTGCTTCGCTTGCGGTGCGATGCCCCCGGTACTGGCGCAGCCCGCGATTATCAACGAGAACGTAAGAACCGTGAGTGCGGCTAGTCCTTTCGGTACCGGAGACTGCACGATTTACTCCTTATCTTGACTATGAATCACTGAGCGCCATTATATTTTTTGCGCAATTGGTGAATAACCGGTAAGGATGCAAGGCATTTTTACGAATAGTGAGACAATCGATCTTGCGAAATATGAAACAATTCGTGTGTCAGATAGAGGATTGGTATGGATACGCTTCAAAACATGCGTGTATTCGTCCGGGTGGTGGAGGCGGGCAGCTTCACGGGCGCGGCGCAATACTTGAACACGACCACGGCTTATGCTTCGCGCGCGGTCTCCGATCTGGAGGCGCACCTGCGCACGCGCCTGCTGAACCGCACGACGCGCCGCATCGCGCTCACCGAGGCGGGCGAGCGCTACCTCCAGCGCTGCGAGCAGATCCTCGCCTACGTGGATCAGGCTGAAGCGGAAGCCGGCGACGCGCATGCGCGCCCCTCGGGCAAGCTCAAGGTCCACGCCATGACGAGCTTCGGCCAGCACTATGTGGTGCCGGCGGTGGGGCAGTATCAGCAGCGCTATCCTGACGTGCACGTGGAGCTCACGCTCGCGCAGCGCATGCCGGACCTGCTCGACGAGGGTTATGACGTGGCGCTCGTGGTCGCGACCGATCTGCCGGATTCCGGTTTCGTCTCGCAGCGGCTCACGAGCGCGTTCAGCATCGCGGTTGCCTCGCCCGCATACCTTGAAAGGCGCGGCGTGCCGCAAAAGCCTGCCGATCTCGCGAGCCACACCTGCCTGCAGATGGTGACGCCCGTGTTCCCGACCGCGCAGTGGCAGTTCACCGGCCCCGAAGGCGAGACCACCGTCGAGCTCGGCGCGGCGACCTTCCAGGTGAACGTGGCGGAGGCGATGGCGGTGGCCGTGCGCGAAGGCATGGGCGTGGGCCTGCTGCCGATCTATTCGGCGATCAGCGGTCTGCGCAGCGGCGAGCTGCAATGGATCCTGCCGGAGTACAAGTCGCAGGAGATGAACGTCTTCGCGGTGTATCCGTCACGCCAGTATCTCGACGCGAAGATCCGCACGTGGGTCGAGCTGCTGCGCGAGAGCATGCCTTCGACGCTCGCGCGGGATCAGAACGAACTGCGCCAGTTCGCGCGCACCTGAGGCGCTGCGCCAGGCGCCCGGGCGGAAGGCGGCCGGTGACAGCCTGTTACAGCTTGCGCAGATGGCAACATTTCCTTACGCCCGGCGGCACGGCGGCTTGGTAAGGTAGCGGGACTGTTTCACGCAACCCTCTATTTGCCAACACCGGGAACTTACATGGATACGCATCTGATGATCGGCATCGCTGTGATGATGGGCCTGATCGGCATCGCGGCGTCGCGCGATCTGCTGCGCATGCGCCGCGCGCAGCTCCAGCCCGTGACGCTGCGCGTGCGTCGCGACGACGCTCGCATGCAGTAAGCACGCGTGCCAGTCAAGCGGGCACGTTTGCCGCGCTAGATTTCCACCACCTTGTCCCACGCAAAGGCCGGATTCTCCGGTCGCCCTGTGCGGCGGTCGCGATAGCCGCGCGGATTGCACACCACGCGCGTGCCGTTGACCGTGTAGTCGAAGCACGTATGCGTGTGGCCGTGAATCCATAGCGCGACAGGCGCGCGCACGAGCGCGTCGAGATCGCTCACGAATCCCGCCGACACGAGATCTTCCGCGTAACGCGGCGCGAGGCTCTGCCTGTGCGGCGCGTGGTGCGTGACGACGATCGTCTCGCCCGCGAAGGGCTTTGCCAGCTCCGCTTCGAGCCACGCGCGCGAACGCGCATGGAGGGCGAGCGAGTCGGCCGGCGTGAAGTCGCGTGCGAGCGCTTGCGGGCTATCCGGCCAGGACACCTGGATCAATCCGCGAAAGTCCAGCATCACGCGCATGGCAGCCGCAATGGCGGCCTCGCGCGCGGCATCGTCGGCGCCGAAGAGGGCGAAGTCCGCCCAGAGCGTGGTGCCGAGCACGCGAAAGCGGCCCGCCGGATCGACATGCACGCCGTCGTTGAGAAAGTGCACGTTGTCGAGCGTGGAGGCGGCGTCGCGCATCGCCGTTTCCAGCGCGCCGAGGTCGCCGTCGTAGTACTCGTGATTGCCGGGCACGTACACCACCGGCACCTGCGGATCGAACGTTTGCGCCGCCCAGCGCAGCCCCAGCCCATGATTGTGGATGTCGCCCGCGAGCACGACGAGATCGGCCTGCGCATGCGGGATCGTGTCGGGCTCGTCGTTTTCCAGATGCAGGTCGGACAGCACGCGGATCTTCAGCACAATGTCGGCTCCTTGCGGTCTGCGCGTTCAGCGCAGCACTTTCCCCGGATTCATCAGGTTCAGCGGGTCGAGCGCGGTCTTGATCGCGCGCATCAGCGCGAGTTCGACCTCGCTCTTGTAGTGCAGGTTCTCGTCGATCTTCAACTGCCCGAGGCCGTGTTCCGCACTGATCGTGCCGCGATGGCGATCCACGCTGTCGTAGACGATGCGGTTCAGCGTCTTCTCGTTGTCGGCGAGGAAGCGCTTCGGGTCGCCGCCTTCGGGCGCCTGGACGTTGTAGTGCAGATTGCCGTCGCCGAGATGGCCGAAGGTGACCATGCGCGCGCCGGGTACCGCGCGCGCGATTTCGGCGTCGGTTTCCTCGATGAAGTGGCCGATACGCGAGATCGGCACGCCGATATCGTGCTTGATGTTCAACCCTTCCTGCGCCTGCGCGAGCGGAATGTGCTCGCGGATATTCCAGAACGCCTGCGACTGCGCGAGGCTTTCCGCGACCACGGCGTCTTCCACAATGCCTTGTTCGAGCGCTTCTTCCATGAGCCGCTCGAAGAGTGCGCGCGCGTGCTCTTCGCTTTCGTTGTCCGACAGTTCGAGCAGCACGACCTGCGCGTGATGTTGCGCGAACGGATAGCGCAGTTGCGGGAAATGACGGCCGACGAGCCGCATGCAGAAGTCCGACATCAGCTCGAAGCCCGTGAGCAACGGCCCGGCGTAGCGCTGCGCGAGCGCGAGGAAGTCGAGCGCCGCGTGCGCCGAGCCGAGCGCGGCGAGCGCGGTGACGCGCGCGGCCGGCAGCGGGTGCAGCTTCATGACCGCGGCGGTGATGACGCCGAGCGTGCCTTCCGCGCCAATGAAGAGGTCGCGCAGATCGTAGCCGGTGTTGTCCTTGCGCAGCCCGCGCAGGCCGTCCCAGATCTCGCCTTGCGGCGTCACGACTTCGAGGCCGAGGCACAGCTCGCGCGTGTTGCCATAGCGCAGCACGCCGGTACCGCCCGCGTTGGTCGAGAGATTGCCGCCGATCGTGCAGCTGCCTTCGGCCGCGAGCGATAGCGGGAAGAGGCGGCCCGCATCCTTTGCGCGCGCCTGCACTTCGGCCAGGATCACGCCGGCTTCGACCGTGATCGTATTGTTGTGCGGATCGATTTCGCGCACGCGGTTCAGGCGGCGCAGGCTCAGCACGGCCTGGCTGCCGCTCGCGTCGGGCGTCGCGCCGCCCGCGAGGCCCGTGTTGCCGCCTTGCGGCACGAGTGCCACGCGATGCGCGTGCGCGAGCTTCACGACCGCGGCCACTTCCTGCGTATTGGCCGGGCAGAGCACGGCGAAGGCCGCGCCCTGGTAGCGGCGGCGCCAGTCGGCGAGGTAGGGCGCGGTGTCGTGTGCGTCGGTCAGCGCGTATTGCGCGCCGATGGCGGCGGCACAGGCGTCGAGAAAGGCTCGGCAGGCGGTGGAGTCGGTCATGGTGTTTCGGAGGTTCGCGCCTGGGCTCGACTGGCTCGCGGCGCGATTGTCGTGAAGTCGCGAGGCTCAAACAGATAGTTTGACACGGGGATAGCCTTCACGCAGCGGTCGCGGACAAGGCTGACGCGGCGTGGATGCGACCTGGATGCGTCGCGGAATGAGCCTCGGATCGAGCCGCTCAGGCCGACTCGCGTTTCATTGGCTTTGCGGCACGCTTCGCAGCGCGTTTGTACGGCGCGACATAGGCAAGCGCGCACGCGAAGAAGCCTAGCGCAAGCGCGACTTCCAGCCAGCCGAGCCGGTTGCCCGGCGCGGGATCGGTCATGCCGCGCACGATGCCTTCCGCGAAGTAGAGCAGCACGAGCATCGCCGCCCATTGCAGCGTGTAGAGCCTGCGTCGCAGCACGCCCGGCAGGGCGATGGCGAGCGGCACGGCCTTGAGCACGAGCGCGCTGCCGCCGGGCCGCAGCGGCGCGAGCCGCCATTCCCACGCAATGCACAGCAGCGTGAGCGCGGCAAGCATCGCAAACGCGCCGAGCGCGGCGCCGCGACGCGGGGCGACGGGCTCGGTGACGCCGTCCGCGCGGGTGCTCACAGCCGTTGACCTTGCCCGGCGCTGGCGAGCGCGAGCGCCGTGCGTGCCAGCCGCACGCCCAGCGCACTCGCGAGCGTCTTCTCGTCGGCGTTCAAGCCGTGGCCGCGCGCGTCCTGGCGCGCGTGATGCGAGGCGCCGTAGGGCGTGCCGCCGCCCTGCGTGGTCGTGAGCGCGCTCTCCGTATAGGGGATGCCCACGAGCAGCATGCCGTGATGGAGCAGCGGCAGCATCATCGAGAGCAGCGTGCTTTCCTGGCCGCCGTGCAGGCTGCCCGTCGACGTGAACACGCAGGCGGGCTTGCCCGCGAGTGCACCCGCAAGCCATTGCGGCGTGGTGCCGTCGAGAAAGTACTTGAGCGGCGCGGCCATGTTGCCGAAGCGCGTGGGCGAACCGAGCGCGAGACCCGCGCATTCTTCGAGGTCGCGCAGTTCGACGTAGGGCGGGCCGTCGGAAGGGATATCGGGCGCGGTGGCCTCGCAGACCGTCGAGACGGGCGGCACCGTGCGAACGCGCGCTTCGGCGCCGGGAACACTGTCGATACCCTGGGCGATGGCGCGCGCGAGTTCGCGCGTCGCGCCGTGTCGGCTGTAATAGAGCACAAGAATCGGTTTCATCGGGCCTCGTCGGTGGACGGGATATTATAGGGGTTGGGTTTGCCGCCGATGCGCGGCAATCAACGTGTTCACGGCGGAGAGGAAGACGGGTCAATGGATGTGCTGTCGAGGGTGAAGATCGATCTGGACATCGTGAAGCGGCTCGCGCGCTTCGCGGCGCGGCGCAGTCGCGAAGATCGTATTCCGCAGGTCGCGGGCAGCCTCACGTTCACCACGCTGCTCTCGCTCGTGCCGCTCGCCACGGTCGCATTCGCGCTCTTTACCGCGTTCCCGATCTTCGCGTCGTTCCAGAACTCGCTGCAGGCCTTTCTCGCCGATCATCTCATGCCGGCGCAGATCAACAGCGAGATCTTCAAGTACCTGAACCAGTTCGCGTCGAAGGCCAAGGGCCTCACGACGATGGGCATGATCGTGCTCTTCGTCACGTCGGTCATGACGATGATGACCGTGGAGTCGGCCTTCAACCTGATCTGGCGCGTGCGCAAGGCGCGGCCGTTAGCGCAGCGCGTGCTCGTCTACTGGGCCATCCTCACGCTCGGGCCGATCCTGATCGGCGTGAGCCTGTCGATCTCCTCGTACGTGTTCACGCGTTCCGCTGTGATCGCGACCGAGCAGCACGTTTCGGGCATTTTCGACTGGATGCTCATCGGCGCCTCGCTGCCGCTCACGGCGCTCGCGTTCACGATGCTCTACGTCTACCTGCCGAACTGCCGCGTGCAATGGCGCGACGCGCTGGTGGGCGGCATCGCTGCGGCAATCGCGTTCGAGGCGGCCAAGCGCGGCTTTGGCTACTACGTGCGTCGCATTCCGACCTACACGGCTGTCTATGGCGCCTTCGCGGCAGCGCCGATGTTCCTGCTGTGGATGTACCTGAGCTGGTTCATCACGCTCGTGGGCGCGATGATCACCTCGGCACTGCCCGAAATCCGCACCGGGCGCTTTGACCGGCCGCGCTTTCCGGGCAGCGATCTGCTCGACGCGCTCGAACTGCTCGCGGGCCTCGCCGACGCGCGGGAAGCGGGCGAGCCGGGCCGCACGACCGAGCAACTGGCACAGCTGCTGCGGCGCGACCTGGCCACGGTAACGCGTCTGATCAACGGTCTCGAAGAGGATGAGCTCGTGGGGCGCCTCGAGCAGGAGGAACGCGCGAAAACGCTGTTTCTGCTGGTCGGCAATCCCGCGCGCATCACGGTCGCGCGCATCTTCGACCGCTTCGCGATCGATCGCGAGGAACTGGCGTATCAGCTCAAGTCGAGCAGTATCGACGCGCACCTGCTGCTGGGCGCGCTCGACAACGACAAGCTTGGCATTTCCCTCGCGTCGCTGATTGCGACGCGGCGTGTCCCGGTGCTCACGGAGGAGCATCCGCCGGTGCTCCCGCATCCGGCGGCGTGACGGTGCGGCGCGCCCATGACAGGCGCGCCGCCGCATTGGATTCGAATCAGAGAGAAATCTTGCCGCGGCAGATGTCCGCGAACATGACCCAGTCACCCATCAGGCTGTAGATGGGGTGACGGAAGGTGGCCGGGCGGTTCTTCTCGAACTTGAAATGTCCGACCCACGCGAAGCCGTAGCCGCACACGATGGCAAGCGGCAGCCAGAGCCAGTTGCCGGTGGCGATCGCCATCGAGACGAAGCCGATCACGCCAAGCGACCCGATGAAATGCAGCCGCCGCGACACGGGATGGCTATGCTCGCTCAGGTAGAACGGATAGAACTGCGCGAAGCTCGAAAAATGCTCGGGATGCGTGGTGGGTTGCATCGTCTCCTCCTTTCTGCGCGGTCACGCAGGGGATGGTTGATTCAGGCATTTTCCGGCGTTCCGAACGACCGTGCAACCCGGGCTCGGGTCAACTGTCAGCCGTTGCCCGCGCGCGGCGCTTGCTGCACCGCAAAAGCGTAGAGCGCATCGAGCGTCGCATCGGGCTGCTCCGTCATCAGCGCGTGGCCCGCGTTCAGCGTGACCGTGTCCACCGGCGTGCCGGCCTGTGCGAGCGCATCGGCGAGGGCGCGCGCCGCGCGCGGGGGCGTCATCGCGTCGCGTTTGCCGACGATCAGGCGCACCGGGCAGCGCACCTTCGCGGCACTGGCGAAGCCATCCGCGTAGGCGTTGCACGCCGCGAAATCGGTGTGGAAAAGCTGCGGCTCGCCGCGCGCGGACACACGCTCCATGAGCCGCCGGTTCACGCCGCGCAGCCAGAAACCGGGCCCGGGGCTCGACGGCTTGGCGGCGAGCGTCGAGTGCGACCACGCGTTGACGAGCGCAATCGCCTCCGGCTCGCGCTCCCGTGCGGCTTCGAGCAGGGTTGGCGCGACCGTCATCGGGAACGCGGTGGCGAGCAGGGCGATGCGCTGCGCGCGCTCGGGATGGCGCGCCGCGAATTCGAGCGCGATGAGCGAGCCCATGCTGTGGCCGGCGACGAAGGCCTGCGAGGCATTCACCGCATCCAGCAGCGCCGCGAGCCAGTCGGCGAGTGCGCCGATGCTTGTGAGCGCGGGGCCCGCGCTGCGCAGGTGGCCGGGCAGATCGACGGCCAGCGCATTGAAGCCGTGGTTCGCGAAATAGCGCGATTGCAGCGCCCAGACGCTGTGGTCGTGCTGCGCGCCGTGGACGAACACCGCGAACGGCAGCGCGCGGTCGATGGCGCGCGAGGCCGTGTAGACATAGGCCGGCTTGCCGGCGACGTCGACGATCATGACGCCTCCTTGCCGGCAGACCTGGCTTTCGAAGCTTCCGTTTTTTGTGACGCCTTCAGCGCGCGCTTGAGGTCGTCGACCAGATCGGCGGGGTCTTCGAGCCCGATCGAGAGCCGGATCGTGCCCTCCGCAATGCCGGCGGCGGCAAGCGCGGCGGCGTCCATGCGGAAATGCGTGGTGGAGGCGGGGTGGATCACGAGCGAGCGCGCGTCGCCGACGTTGGCCAGATGCGAGAACAGCGTGAGCGCTTCGATGAAGCGCTTGCCCGCCGCGCGGCCGCCGCGCAGGTTGAAGCTGAATACGGCGCCTGCGCCGCGCGGCAGCAGGCGCTTCGCCAGCGCGTAGTCGGGATGGCTCGGCAACTCGGGCCATGCGACCGATTCGACCGCCTCGTGCGCGGCGAGAAATTCGACGATGCGCCGCGCGTTCGCCACATGCCGCTCCATGCGCAGCGGCAGCGTTTCTATGCCTTGCAGCAACTGCCACGCGGCCTGCGGATGCAGGCACGCGCCGAAGTCGCGCAGGCCCTCGCGGCGTGCGCGCAGCAGGAACGGCGCGATGGTGCTTTCCTCGCTGAACACCATGTCGTGAAAGCCCGCATAGGGTTCGGTGAGTTCGGGAAAGCGGCCCGACGCCTCGAAGTCGAACGTGCCGCCATCGACCAGCACGCCGCCGATCGTCGTGCCATGGCCGCCGAGGAACTTGGTGGCCGAGTGATAGACGAGATCCGCGCCGTGTTCGAAGGGGCGCAGCAGGTAAGGCGTGGTGAACGTCGAATCGACGAGGAGCGGCACGCCATGGGTGTGCGCGATGTGCGCGACGGCTTCGATGTCGAGCACATCGAGGCCGGGATTGCCGAGCGTTTCGCCGAACAGCAGGCGCGTGCCGGGCCGCAGCGCCGCGCGCCAGGCGTCGAGATCGCCCGGCTTCACGAAGGTCGTCTCGATGCCGAAGCGCTTGAGCGTGTAGTGCAGCAGGTTGTGCGAGCCGCCGTAAAGCGCCGCCGAGGCGACGATGTGCGAGCCCGCGCCCATGAGTGTTGCGATCGCGAGATGCAGCGCCGCCTGGCCGCTTGCGGTGCCGATCGCGCCCGCGCCGCCTTCGAGCGCGGCCACGCGCTCTTCGAACACGGCGACGGTCGGGTTCGAGATGCGCGAGTACACGTGGCCCGCGCGCTCCATGTTGAAGAGCGCGGCGGCGTGGTCGGTGTCGCGAAACGAGAACGAGGTGGTGAGGTAGATCGGCGTCGCGCGGGCGCCGGTGGCCGGGTCGGGCGCCGCGCCGGCGTGCAGCGCGAGCGTGTCGAAACGGCTATCGGGATTGGATGCGGGATTCGATGACATCGTGGCGGCGCGGCCGGCGCGAACCGGCCTGATATCGAGGGTGAAAGGCATCGTAACACCGGCGGCGGGGCGCGGGGACGCCGGCCCGGGCGTTTTCGGGCCGGATGAAGGCCGCCCTGCGTGAGCGCCGGATGGCCGCGCACATGGCCGGTTTCACGCCGCAAAACTCCTCTCCATGGCTTTCGGCTGACGTTTCGGCGCGCCGCGGAGCGCCCGCCGCGCGGCTTTCCTTTTAACAATCTTTCCGCTAGGATCGAATCAGGTAGGCATCTTTTCAGCATTTCCCCCATTACTAGCGGCATTCCTGGAGACACATCATGCGTGTCAGCGACATCCTCAAGGTGAAGGGCAACACGCTCTACACCGTCACGCCCGACACTGCGCTGCACGAGGCAGTCAACACCATGGCCGAGCACGATATCGGCTCGCTCGTGGTGATGGAGTACGGCGATCTGGTCGGCATGCTCACGTTCCGCGAGATCATCCTCACGCTGCGCACGAACGGCGGCAGCGTCGGCACCACGACGATCCGCAAGGTCATGGACGATCACCCGATCACCTGCACGCCGGAAACCGAGGTCGACGAAGTGCGCCGCATGATGCTCGAGCACCATGTGCGCTACCTGCCGGTCATGGAAAGCCGCTCGCTCATGGGCGTGATCTCGTTCTACGACGTCGCGAAAGCCGTGGTGGAAGCGCAGGGCTTCGAGAACAAGCTGCTCAAGGCGTATATTCGCGACTGGCCCGAAGAGGAGCGTCAGCCGGCGCGCTGAGCGCGGGCCGTCCAACGATCTGGTTGGTCAGCATGAAAAAGCGCGCGTCAGGCGCGCTTTTTCGCGTCTGGGCCTCATGAATTCCGTCAGTGCGACTCCTGCTCGATGAACGATAGACCGATGCCCGCGACGCAGCGCGACAAGCGCAACGTGCACCATGAGGGTGACCACGCATCGCAATTCACGCTGCTGCGCCAGCGCCGTTTTGCCCCGTTTTTCTGGACGCAGTTCCTCGGGGCGATGAACGACAACGTCTTCAAGATCGGCTTCACCTCGCTCGTCACGTATCAGGCGGCGCGCTTTTCCGGCGTCGACCCGAAGACGGTCGCGTTCCTCATCTCGGCCATTTTCATTTTGCCGTTCGTGCTCTTTTCCGCCACCTCAGGCCAGGTCGCCGACAAGTACGACAAGGCGATGCTCACGCGCTGGGTCAAGACCTTCGAGATCGCGGTCATGCTGATCGGCGCGGCCGGCTTCTGGATGCACAGCGCGCCGCTGCTGTATGCGTGCACCTTCCTCATGGGCGTGCATTCGACCGTGTTCGGGCCGGTCAAGTACGCGTACCTCCCGCAGCGGCTCGCGCCGGAGGAACTGGTCGGCGGCAACGGGCTCGTCGAGATGGGCACGTTCGTCGCGATTCTGCTCGGCACCATCGTCGGGGGCGTGGCGGCGGGTATCGGGGCGATGGATGCCGCGTCGGCGCACGCGGACGTCGGCCCGCCGCCTGGCGCATGGTGGCTTGGCGGCATGTGCATCGCGATCGCGCTCGTGGGACGCGTGGCGTCGGCTTTTGTGCCGCCGTGCGAGCCGTCGCAGCCCGATCTGCGCATCAACTGGAATCCGTTCTCCGAGACCTGGCGCAACCTGCGCCTCGCGCACGGCAACCGCACCGTGTTTCTGAGCCTGCTCGGCATCTCGTGGCTCTGGTTCGTCGGCGCGACATTTCTGGCGTCATTCTTCAATTTCGCCAAAGACGTGATGTCGGCCGATCCCGACGTCGTGACCGTGCTGCTCGCGATGTTTTCGCTCGGCATCGGCTCGGGTTCGCTGCTTTGCGAGCGCCTCTCGCGGCGGCGCATCGAGGTGGGCCTCGTGCCGCTCGGCTCGATCGGCATGAGCGTGTTCGGCATCGACCTCTTCTTTGCGAGCCATGCGTTGCCTCCCGCGTCCCATCTGCTTTCGGTAGGCGAATTCCTGCGCATCGCCGCGCACTGGCGCGTGCTCGCCGACCTGTTCCTGCTCGCCATGTTCGGCGGCTTCTACAGCGTGCCGCTCTACGCGTTGATCCAGAGCCGCAGCACGCCCAGCCACCGCGCGCGCATCATCGCCGCGAACAACATCCTCAATTCGCTCTTCATGATCGTCTCGGCGCTCATGGCGATGGCGCTCACGTCCGCGGGCATCGGCATTCCCGGCATCTTCCTCACCACGGCGCTGCTCAATATCGTCGTGGCGGCGTATATCTACACGCTCGTGCCCGAGTTCCTGCTGCGCTTCGTGGCGTGGGTGCTCGTGCATACGGTCTACCGCGTGCGGCTCGTGCATACCGAACGCATACCGGCCGAGGGCGCAGCGGTGCTCGTCTGCAATCACGTGAGCTATGTCGATGCGATCGTCATCATGGCCGAGAGCCCGCGGCCGATCCGCTTTGTGATGGATCAGCAGATCTTCCGCTCGCCGTTCCTCGGCTGGGTGTTCCGCCACGCCAGGGCGATTCCGATTGCGCCCGCGCACGAGGATCCGGCCGCACTTGACGCTGCCTATGACGCGTGCGCGGCGGCGCTGGCCGAGGGGGATCTCGTCTGCATTTTTCCGGAGGGCAAGCTCACGCGCACGGGCGACATGAACCCGTTCCGGCACGGCGTGACCGAAATCTTGCGGCGCACGCCGGTTCCCGTCGTGCCGATGGCGCTGCGCGGGCTCTGGGGCAGCGCGTTCTCGCGCTTTGCGGCCTCGGGGCAGGAGCACCCGAGGCGGCGAGGCCTGACCAGCCGTTTGACGCTCGCGGTGGGCGAACCGATCGCGGCGGCTGACGTCACGCTCGAACTTTTGCAGGAGACGGTGGCGGAACTGCGCGGCGCGCGGCGCTGACGCCTCTCGGTCACGCGGGGTGGCCGGTTGCGCCGCCCAAACCGGCTTCGCGCCGTCTTTCGCCCGACTGCGCGGTCGGGCGTCGCCGCGCGCGGGCTGGCATAATATTGGATTACCCGATTCCCTTTGGACGACCGCCATGTCCGGCAACACGCTCGGTACGCTTTTCACCGTCACCACCTTCGGCGAGTCCCACGGCCCGGCCATTGGCTGCGTCATCGACGGCTGCCCGCCCGGCATGGCGCTCACCGAAGCCGACATCCAGATCGACCTGGACCGCCGGCGCCCCGGCACGTCGCGTCACGTGACGCAGCGCCAGGAGGAGGACAAGGTCGAGATTCTCTCGGGCGTGTTCGAAGGGCGCACCACGGGCACGCCCATCGCGCTCCTGATCCGCAATACCGATCAGCGCAGCAAGGACTACGGCAACATCGTCGAGACCTTCCGCCCCGGTCACGCCGACTACACCTACTGGCAGAAGTACGGCATTCGCGACTACCGCGGCGGCGGCCGTTCGTCGGCACGTCTCACGGCGCCCACGGTCGCGGCGGGCGCCGTCGCGAAGAAGTGGCTGCGCGAGCGCTTCGGCGTGCAAGTGCGCGGCTACATGCGCGCGCTCGGCGAGATCGACGTGCCGTTCGTGAGCTGGGAGCACGTGCACGAGAATCCGTTCTTCGTGCCCAACGCCGACGTCGTGCCGCAACTCGAGGACTACATGGACGCGCTGCGCAAGGACGGCGACTCGATCGGCGCGCGCGTGAACGTGGTGGCGAGCGGCGTGCCGGTGGGCTGGGGCGAACCGCTGTTCGACCGGCTCGATGCCGATATCGCGCACGCCATGATGGGCATCAACGCGGTGAAGGGCGTGGAGATCGGCGCGGGCTTCGCGAGCGTCGCCCAGCGCGGCTCGGTGCACGGCGACGAACTCACGCCCAACGGCTTCCATGGCAACCACGCTGGCGGCGTGCTCGGCGGCATAACGACCGGGCAGGACATCACCGTCTCGATCGCCATCAAGCCGACCTCGAGCATCCGTACGCCGCGACGCTCGATCGACAAGGCGGGCGACCCCGCGACGGTCGAGACCTTCGGCCGCCACGACCCGTGCGTGGGCATCCGCGCGACGCCGATCGCCGAAGCCATGCTCGCGCTCGTACTGATCGATCACGCGCTGCGCCACCGCGCGCAGAATGCCGACGTCGTCGTGACGACGCCGAAGATCGCGGCCAGCGACGAGTGATGGCGGCCGCTGCGGCATGATCCGAACTCGTTGCGCGAGCAACAAAAAAGCCGCTGCAGGCTCACACCTGTAGCGGCTTTTTTTGTTTGCCTTGACTTACATGTTCGGATAGTTCGGACCGCCGCCGCCTTCCGGCGTGACCCACACGATGTTCTGCGTCGGGTCCTTGATATCGCAGGTCTTGCAGTGCACGCAGTTCTGCGCGTTGATCTGCAGACGGTCGCTGCCGTCCTCGTTCTTCAC
>NZ_BBJH01000050.1 GCF_000739775.1 Paraburkholderia heleia NBRC 101817
TCATCGAGTAGCTGTTCGGCACTAGGCGCGAAGACACGACCGACGGTGGTGAGCGTAACGCTGCGCGTCGTGCGCTCGAAGAGACGCACGCCGAGCGCCTCTTCGAGCTTGTCGATCCGGCGGCTCAAGGCCGGTTGCGAAATATTTACCGCCTCGGCGGCCTTGCGGAAGCTTCCCAGTTCCACTACAGCTCTGAATGCCTGCAAGTCGTTCAGGTCGAAGTTGATGCCCACGTGCCATTCTCCGCATTCTAGATGCGGTATTTTGCACGATACTGTGCCGCGCGCCCTCGACGAAGACTGAACTGCTGCGGTGCGCCATGATAGTGCAGCGGGACCAGATAGCCCATCTCGACCGCGTAGAGTGTTTTGAAGTTCTACCACCGTTGAGCAATTAAGCACCCCATGCGGAGCCTCATGCAGCGATCATTGTGTTGCATCGATCGGATGAATCCGCCCTTTGTAAGCAGCCATTTCCCCAGGCGCTTACCCGGACGGCCAGAGAGGGTCGGACAGTGACCATTTCGCAAGACGCAAAATCAATCTCCCTTCATTGAAAAGGAATTGTCACAGAAACGCTTAATTCCTCCGACACGGAGCTAACGTCAATAGTGGTGTACGAACATTTTGATGGCGGTCGATTTCAAGCGGCAAGTTTCTGCTGAACCGGTCGATCGTCTTGCACCGGTTCGCCGTCCTTGAAGGCAACGCCCTCGAGCAACAGCTTGATCTTTTCCGGGCCGTTGATACGGCGCCAGGTTTTCCCGGCTTCCTCGATCAGCTTGAATGCCAGTCCGAGGAAGGTCGGTCGCGACACGCAGTTACGCGTACGTGTCGTGCGATGACGCATCGTCGCGAACGTCGATTCAATTGCGTTGGTCGTGCGCAGATGCTGCCAGTGCTCGGCAGGGAATTCGTAAAACGCGAGCAAGCTCTCCCGGTCCTTCTTCAACGTCTCGGTCGCCCTCGGATATTTGGCCACATAGATCGCAACGAAACGATCGAACGCAGCGTGCGCGTCGGCGCGGGTCGCTTCCCATGACTTGTCGTTGCTCGCGAAGTTGCCAGTAGCGGAAAACGTCTTCAACTTCTTTCCGCGCTTCGCGCTTTCGCGTAGTCCGCTAACCTGCGCGTCCCACACGATGGTCCAATTCCATTGATAGGGCGCGGCAGCATCCGTCTTGATTTCAAAAACAATCGATGGAAATTTTGGCGTCCCGTTGATATAGAACTTATCGCCCGTCGCCGGACGCACCCATTCTCCCGTATCATTCTGGATCACGACCTTGACAAGCGATTTATCATTCACGGACGTTTGCCGGGCGCGTGAATTTCGATGTTGCCGTCCTTGATGCGGATATACGCACCACCAGATGTCAACAGGATTTCCTGCTTTGCCACCGCTTCGATGTTGTTCGTCGCCGAGAGCAGCGCTGACGAGATTGGTCCGGGCATCACTCGCGATATGAACGGACTTCTGCGTGGACAGCGCGATACCCGCGGGGCTGCCGAACAGCATGACCGGTTGCTTGAACGCATTGGCGTTACCTGTCCCACCACCCGCTGTTTTCCCACCCGACGATGAACCGGATACGCCGTTCTGCGTCGCATCCGTGAACGATTTGAGCGAATCGTAGCCGTCTTTCAGGCTTTCGGCCTGATGTGTCGTGCTGGCGTGGGACATCGCTTCGAGCACGCTTTCCGACTTCACCAGTTGCGTGGTTGTGTTTCGCGCGTCGAACGGCTGGCTGGCGACGGGACCGGTAGTGACATACAGGCCTTGACCTGCGCGCACGGCGCCAAATGCGTCAGACTTCAGATCGAAGCCGCTCCCCAGATAATTTCCTCTCATGTTGCCATGACTGATCGATGAGGTAACCCAGGTGTAGCTGGGCATTCGTGCTGGACGAGTAGAGTTGAACCCGGTTCTGGCCGGTCGAGTCGTCCAGCACCAGTCGCGCCGACGTAGAAATCCGTTCGCTTGGAGACGGAATAGTCGGCGATCACGCCCAACTGGTTGAAGTGCCGGTTCCCCACCGCCCCCCCGGCACCGGTACCGACGGCGTTACCCTTCGTGTACTCGTAGCCGATACTCGCATAAAACGACGGCGTGAACCGATATTTGATGCCTATTTCGCCAGTATTGAATTTGAATTTTGCGGAGTTGCCGCCGAGCGCGGCGATGTTGCCGTATTCGACATTTGAATACGCGGCGCCGATCAGCATATTGCCAATCACATAGGTGGCCCCGGCAGCGACCAGCTTATACGAAGACGCCGTCGTCTAACCATTATTGAGCACACCACTGAGCTGCGTCGCGCCATTGGGGTTTCCCGTGAAAAAGCCGGTACTGCCGGTCGCACCTGTCGAGTTCTTGAAGTACTCGTAGGCTGCGGCGAGCGCGAACGACCCATTCGCATACAAGACGCCAGCGTTATACCCGCTGCTACCGGTGAAGTTGCCGAGCTGTCCGCCAAGGCTCCATTCGCCACCGAAGGTAAGTCCCCGGTAGTTCACGCTGATGTAGCGGATCGAGTTATTCAAGCGTAGCGAATTGTTCAGGTTGTCGAGGTCGCCGGGGTGCGAGAAAAGCGCGCTGCTGAAATAGCCCATCGTCGTAACCTGCCGCACCAGGTAAAAGAGCGAGTCATATTGCCGGCCAAGCGTAATGGCACCAAAGCGGTTGCTTGCCAGACCCACATACGCCTGTCGGCCGAACTCGGCGCCTCCCTGTCCAAGCTGGCCGCTATTCAGGTTCACGCCAGATTCCAGCTGGAAGATCGCAGCAAGTCCGCCCCCGAGATCCTCCGAGCCCTTCAACCCCCATATGCTGCCGGTGATACCGTTGGTCGAGTCGAGGGTGAGCTGCCGCCCACCGACATTCCGGCCATTCACCACATTCTTGTTGTTACTGATGAATTGCACGCCCTCGTCAATAATGCCGTAAAGCGTCACAGACGCTTTGGGCATACGCGTGCGATGCGCAGCGCCGCAGACCGCAGCACGAGTTCGTTTCATTGTCATTTACATGAACGTTCATTGTTATGAGATTGCCCGCGCGTTCTCCAGCGATTCGAGCCAATCACTTTTAATAGCCTTGGAAGGTCGGCTTCGCGTGGCTAGTTGAACTCGAATCACTTGATCTGCAACAGCGATACGCCTTTTGTCTCCTTCAGGAAGCCGAAGATTACCGCGAGCCCCAGCAGAACACCGATTGAGGTGAAGAGCCAGATACCGACCGCCATGTCGAGATGGAGAGTCCTGATCGACGACAGCACGACGTATGGGGCGATACCGCCGCCAAACACGCCAATGTTGTAGATAAAGCCAACGCCGGAACCGCGCACGTTGCCCGGCAAATTCTCCGCAATGATGGTTGCATAGCAGCCGCCTGCACCGACAATAAAGAAGCCCGAGAAAAATGCGAATACGACGGCGAGCGGCATGATGGCCACTGAGTTGACCAATGCGTAGACGCTCACGCTGCCCAGAATCAACAACAGCGCCAGACCTTTCTTGCGCCCGAGATACTCCACGACAAAACCGGATGCAGAAAACCCGAAGATCTGCCCCACCGCCGAGGCGCTTGTCAACCAGCTGATTGTCGCGGCACCGAAGTTGAGCCCTTTGAGAAAGGTCGGCAGCAGCCCTTGCAGCGGCCATGCGGCGAACTGCAAAAATATCAGCATCAGCGCGAGTATTAACACAAGCCACGGATGCTCCGCGAACAGGCGAAACGCGGGCCACCGGCCGCTCGCTTTGCCCTGCTTCTGGCTGCGTTGCCACATCGGCGATTCGGGCAGATACCGATACAGGAACCATCCCAGGATTGCACTGGGAACAATGCCGACAAAGAACAGCACACGCCATCCGAAATGCGGATAGACAAAACCATAGACGAGCGCAGCCAGAATCGCACCGATACCCCATCCGGCATCGAGCATTCCGATGCCAATCGCGCGGTGCTTTTCGGGCCACGATTCAGCAATGATCGTCGAACCCAGCGCAAAGATCGGCGCCATGCCAAAGCCGAGCAGCAGGCGGAACACGAGTATCGATGCAAAGCTCCACGCGACCCCGGTCAACGCGCCACCCACGGTGAACCATGCCAGCGCGATCAGCAGCGGAATCTTGCGACCGATTCGATCGCTCAGGCTGCCGAACATCAAGCCACCGAGCCATCGCACGCCAAAGGTCGCGAGGATCAACAGCGAAGCTGTGCTGGCCGCTACGCCGAATGCCTTCGCAATGTCGGTCAGCACAAAGGTGACCAGCAGAAAATCAAATGCGTCCATCGCCCAGACGCACCACACGCCTATCAGTACCCCCCATTGGCCGCGGCTGATCTCGCGATACCATCGTTGTCCGGAATCCGACCCGGCTTGCTGTTTGGCTGTTTCAAGCATTTCTCTCCTCCAGTATATTTCTCGGCTCTATTCGGCCTGCGCACCACCTGTTTGACTACTTACGTTGCGCTGGCATGACGTTCCATGCAGGTATCGAGAACGTCGCCGCCATCACGCTTACTCCAGTTTTCACTCGAGAAGATTTCGACCTCGTTGAAACCTTCGTACCCCGCGGCTTCAACCCAGCCGCGGATTTTCGGGATGTCGATGACACCATCGCCCATCATGCCCCGATCGTTAAGCAGATCGCGAGTGGGCACCAGCCAGTCGCACACGTGAAAGGCCAGCAGGCGAGTGCGACCCGCGCGATCGATCTGCGCCTGCAACTTCGGATCCCACCACACGTGGTAAACATCTACCGCAACACCTAGCGCCCTGCTTTTTTCCGGGTCCAGTTCATCGCAAAGATCGAGAGCCTGCTCCAACGTATTGACGCATGCGCGATCCGCTGCATACATCGGATGTAGCGGCTCGATCGCCAGTGGCATATGAACACTGCGCGCGTATTCGAGCACCTCTGCGATACCATCGCGGACCTGCTCGCGCGCGGCACCGATATTCTTGCTTCCTGATCCGACGGGCAAACCGCCGACGACCAGAACCAGGCACGCGGCATTCAACTCGCGAGCTTCGTCGATAGCACGGCGATTGTCATCGATCGCCTGTAGCCGTCCCAAAGGGGTCGACGCCGGAAACATGCCGCCCCGGCAATAGCCGGACAACACGATGCCGGTTTCCCGCAAAAGCTGTGTTACCGTGCCGCGCCCGATCGCCGCCACCTGATCGCGCCACGGCGAAATCGCGCGAATGTCGCGCCGGGCGCATTCCTCGATGATTCGATCGAGCGGCCATTGCCGTACGGTGGCCGTATTGATAGATAACCAGCGGTGATCTCGCGACAAATCACGCATCCCACACTCCGTTCATCGCCAGCAAGGTTTTCATGCGCGTCACTGCCAGCTCCGGACGCTCCAGCAAACCTGCCGCGTCCGCAAGCCGGAACAGTTCCCCGAAATGCTGCAGCGAGCGTGCACTTTGTTGTCCGCCCACCATCGTGAAGTGAGGCTGATAACCATTGAGCCATGCCATGAAGACCACGCCCGTCTTATAGAATCGCGTGGGCGCCCTGAAGATGTGCCGCGCCAGTGCAACCGTCGGCTGCAGGATCTCGTAATAACGCGCGGTTTGCCCCGCTGCCAGTTCACCCAGCGCGGCGGCCGCGGCCGGTGCGATAGCGTCGAAGATGCCAAGCAGCGCGTGGCTTTGCCGATGGTTCTCCAGCGCGCCTATGCCGTCCCCCGCGATCAGCTCGGGATAGTTAAAATCGTCGCCTGTGTACATCCGCACGCCCTCCGGCAGACGGCGACGCATAGCGATTTCTTTATCCTTGTCGAGCAGCGAGATCTTGATCCCGTCAACCTTGCTGGCGTGCGCCGCGATAATGCCAAGTGCGGTATCCATCGCCTGGCCGAGATCTGTGGTGCCCCAATAACCTGTCAGGGCAGGGTCGAACATATCGCCCAGCCAATGCAACACAACCGGCTGCCGCGCCTGGCTCAAGATGCGGTCGTACACGCGTTCGTAGTCGGATGGCGATTTCGCCACGCGCGCGAGCGCGCGGCTCGCCATGATGATCAAGGTCCCACCCAGCGCCTCGATCGCTTCCATCTGTTCTTCATACGCGCGAATCACGTCGTCGACGTTGCGTGCGTCGTCCGGCGCGAGCTGATCGGTGCCGCATCCGGATGCGATCAACGCGCCCGGCGTGTCTTTGGCCACGTCCAGCGAACGCCTGATCAATTCGAGTGAAGTCGCCCAGTCCAGGCCCATGCCGCGCTGGGCGGTGTCCATAGCTTCGGCCACGCCGAGACCGAGCGACCACAGGTGTCGACGGTAAGCCATCGTCGCATCCCAATCGATCGCGCTCTGCGACGAGGGATCATGACTGGCAAACGGATCGGCGACTACGTGCGCAGCCGAGTAAGCGATTCGCGCGGTCTGTGGGCGCAGATGACGTGCCGTGAAACGGGCCGCTTCGCGGAGTTGGTAGTGCTGCAAGTTGCCGTCGCCGGCCGGGAGCTTCAAGGCAATGCTCATCGATCTCTCTCTAACGAATATCTGGCGCGCACGGAAGTTGACAGTGCCTGTCTTTTCGTGAGCCCTGGTCAGGTTTGTGTACGCACAGCAAAGAAATCAAGGACAGCGTCAATCTGGCCTTCCAGCATGGCGGGTCCCTGGTGGGTGGCGCAGCCTCGTGCCTGCGCGGCTAGCAGTAGCGGTGTCATCACGGGCTTCAGGATGATGTCGGCGACGAGCGCGTGACTTGCCAGATGCGTGAGGTCGACCGGCAATGGATCGTCGGTGCGCATGCCAATCGACGTGCAATTGACGATCACGTCGAAGCCCGCCGCTTCCGGTTTTCCTTCGAATACATCGATACCCAGCTGGCGGGCTTTGATACCGTCCACCAGAACCTGAGCGCGCCGCGCCTCGATGTCGAACAGCCCGATCGCCTCTGCACCCGCTGCAGCGATGGCGTGTGCCACCGCGCATCCTGCTCCGCCCGCACCAATGACCAGTACGCGACGTCCGGTTAGTGTGTGTCCTCGCGAGGCCAAACCTCGAATGAATCCTTCGCCATCGAAGTTCTCACCGATTAACCGGCCATCGTCGCCTTTCCGTATCGTGTTGAGCGCGCCGGTGAGACGAGCCCGCGGGCCCAGTTCGTCGACCCATTCAGTGGCTGCGATCTTGTGCGGCACGGTAACGATGAGACCGTCGAAATTGCGAATCGCACGGAAGCTGTCGATCACCAGCCGTAGCGCGCCAGGCGCTGCATGCAACGGCACTAACACGGCATCTACGCAGCGCTTGCGGAAAGCGGTATTGAATAGCTGTGGCGATGCGACCTGTGCGATCGGGTCGCCGACGATTGCATAGAGCCGTGTGCTACCCGATAACGGACCGGGGACGCCTTGGGCCGCAGTCATGCTGCTGACTCCTTTGCCGCGAGTCGCGGGTGCGGCGCTCGCGTTTTGCCCGCCAGTTGCTGTTCGATTCCCATCGGCGCTGCTTTGAAGATGCGCTCATCCATGGTTCGCAGTGCGGGGGAAACGATGGGGCGGAATCCCATCTGGCCTAATACGTCCCGCTCCAGATCGATACCCGGTGCGATCTCGATCAGCTCCAGTCCATCTGACGAAGCCCGGAACACCGCTCGCTCGGTGACGAACAGCGTCGTCTGGCCGCGTTCGCGGCCGTAGGGGCCACTATAGGAAACCTGCTCGAGCGCCTCGACGAACTTGCGATGTTTGCCCTCGGTCACGATGGCAAGTTGCCCGTCTCCCGTCGCGATCTTCAGACCTCCTGCGGTGAACGTGCCGCCGAACACCATCTTCCGGGCATTCTGGCTGATGTTCACGAAGCCCCCTATGCCGATCACCCGGTTAGCAAACCGGCTGATGTTCACACTGCCTTGCGCATCGACTTCGACGGCCGAAAGGAACGCCAGATCGAGCCCGCCGCCGTCGTAGAAGTCGAACTGATAGGGTTGATCGATCATCGCCCAGTAGTTGCGAGCGGCGCCCGCGTCCAACCCATTGGCTGGCGCACCGCCGATCAAGCCCTGTTCATTGGTCAGCACGATGTGCTCGAGGATATTTTCCTCGGCGGCCACGATACCGATGCCCGTACAGATGCCTGAGCCGACGTTACAGATCGCGCCTGCCTGCAGTTCCATCGCGCAGCGTCGCGCGACGATCTTCCGCTCATCAAGCGGCAAGGTCGGAAACGAGTCGAGCGGAATGCGCAGTTGCCCTGCAAAAGCCGGGTCGTAACGCGTCTGGTAGGTCTGCTTCTGGTCCGGCTCGACAACAACCACGTCGACCAGCATGCCAGGAATCTTGACTGTCTTGCCCGGCAAGGTGCCGCGCTGCGAGAGACGTTTGACCTGCACGATCACGATCCCGCCGCAACGTCGTGTGGCTTGCGCCATCGACAGCATTTCACCGAAGACGGCCTCGTCTTCCATCGAGATATTGCCGTCCTGATCGGCGGTGGTGCCGCGCAGAAATGCGACGTTGATATTGAACGGCTTGTAGAACAGCCATTCACGCCCGTTGAGTTCCACGAGCTCGACCAGATCCTCGGCGCAGCGCGTGCTCTGCTTGCCGCCGCTGATGCGCGGGTCAACGAACGTGTGCAAGCCGACGTGAGTGAGCAAACCCGGGCGCCCCGCAGCGATCTCCCGCATCAATTGCGACAGCGCACCTTGCGGCAGCGTGTACGCCTCGATTTCATTGCGGTTTGCCATTTCGGCGACTGCTGGCGCGTCGACCACGGTGCCGCACACGATGCGCTTGAGCAACCCGGGATGGGCGAAATGCGATACGCCACGATGTGAGCGATCTCCCAGTCCGACCGGGTGCAGCGACGTGATCGAACGCGGTGCCGCAGTCGCCAGAAAACGCCGCGCCACCGCCTCGATCAGTGCTTCCGGGATGGCATGTCCTGAGCCCGAGCCGCCAATGACGATCGTATCGTCATCATGGATCAAAGCCGTTGCCTGATCAGCCGTCAATACCTGCATCGCTACTCCACTGGAAAAGTATGGAGGCGAGCTTAAAACTTATTTACTAGTAAGTCAATAAATGCTCGCATAACGGTCTACCCTGCCCGATGGAGGCCTGCGGACGGACGTAGGCAGACCCGCGTCGGGGGACGCAGGGAAATGCCGGGAGACGGGGAACGTACGGGGAGTCGTACCGAAAGACGCGCGCAAGTCGCGCAGGACCTTCGCCGGATTACTTTGTCCGACGGGGTGTTTTCGGCTCCGGCGCATAGGCCGACAACATCACACGGGAAAAGGCATCGAAAAACAGTTTCAATTTGTCGAAACCGCCGGTGCCTTGCGTAAATACAGACGAACTGTTCACGATATTAATCAGCAGGAACGCCAGATCCTCTCGCGGGGTATCTTCACGCAGTTCGCCGTTGTGCCAAGCCGTGTCGACTGCAAGGCGGATGCCTTCGTGAATCGACGAGGTGAATGATGCGAGGATCGCGCGCGCGTTCTCGCTCAGAAGGTCGCTCTCGAGCCGCAACCTACCGATCAGGCTCCACGATTGAGCGCCTTGATCGCTCTGGTTGAAGCGCCGGTAACGCTCAAAGTTATAGTCGACCACTTTCTGCAGCTTTTCCTGCAAGGTAGTGGTCTGATCGAGCCAGATGCGCAGATGGCGCCCCCTCGCCTCAGCCACGTAATCCGCCACGACCTCGTCCACCAGGCCCTGCTTGTTGCCGAAGTGGTAATGAATATTCGTGGTCGTGACGCCGAGCCGGGTCGCGATATCGCCAAAGCTGGTGCCGTTGAAACCGCGGCTGATCAGCAGTTCCGTCGCCACCTGTTTGATTTTTTCGCGCATATCGGAACGTGATGCAACCGGCGTCTTGGTAACCCGTTTTTTCCGCGTTCCGGCTTGAATCCCGGAGTTGGGTTCGGTTTCCGTGCTGTTTCCCATCTTGGCTGCCGCCTCTTCTGATCACAGTTCAAGCGCAGCATGCTACCGCATCCAGGCGCGCGATGCGGCACCGATCACACCTGCACGAGCAATAGCGTTTCGCCCTCTTGCACGACTTCCTTGCGGCCATTGATGACTTTCATCGCGAGTGTCACGATGCCGCGATCGCTGCGCCTGGTGACGCGTTTGTCCTGAAGCCGCACCTCGACATGGATCCGGTCCCCAATGAGTAAGGGTGCGCGGAACGCCCAGTTCCAGCTTAACGTTGCAATACCTTGAAGTCGAACGGGGCAGCGCGTTTTCAGTCCATCGGCGAGAGACAAACCCAACAGCCCGTGCGCTATCCGGCCAGGGAAACCCGCTGCCTGCGCGAATTCGTCATCCATGTGAACGTCGAACAGGTCACCGGACAGGCCGGCAAATCCCACCACATGCGCTTCAGTGACGGTTACGCCGCTCGTCTGGTAGGTGTCGCCGATCTGCAGGTCGTTGAATCCATACTCGCCTGGCACGAGCACTCGCGCTGGTTTCTGGTCTTCCGACTGGTTTGCCATGTCCATCACTTTCACCGTGTTCATTCATTGGAAAGCACGATCATATCTTATTTACTAGTAAGTAAAAATTGGACCTAGGTTCAGGTGAGCAAATTCTGGCTTTGCGCTCCTCCACTGACGATCGTCTATGGCGACAAGTGGGTAACGAAGGTCTCTGTGCAAACGGCAGCGTCGGCCGGAATATCCATGCCGCTCGTTCGACAGATTTCGGAGTCGATCGGCCATCCATGCTGCGGCGAGCGGCGGACACTCGGCCAACGCGGCAGGCTGGTAGCCTGAGATCGCCACCGATGGAGATTTACACCTTGAGCAGCGACGCTTCGGAGGTGAGGCTATCCTCGATAAAGCGGATCAACGCGCCCCCAGCATCATGGATGCTGGTTGCATCGCCAAACACCGCAATCTGACAGACAGGAAGGGGCGGCAGGTGACGGCCAATATCACGCAAGCCGGGGTTGCGCAACAGCGAGGACTGACCAAGAATCGCCAGGCCCGACCCCGCTGCAATCGCCGCTTCGACGCCCAGCAGGCTGGTGCAGGCGTAGACCACCTCGCTCGTGCGTCCCATGCCCGCCAGCGCGTCGATGGCCATGCGCCGATAGGGACACTGTGCCGGCAAAGCCACCAGTTGCACCGGCCCGTCCTCGCTCCACTCGAAATCGGTTGCCGCGACCCAGCGCAGAGGCTCGGTCCATACGACCCGCCCTCCCATATCGTCACTATCGCGGCTTGCGACGACAAGATCGAGCGCTCCCGCGCGCATCTCCTTCAGAAGATCGGCAGACAGGCCAACTTGTACTTCGAGCCGAACTCGGGGATGCGTGCGGCGGAACCGGGTCAATACGCGCGGCAGGTGGTCGGGGACGAACAGTTCTCCGATGCCGAGGCGGATAGCGCCGGTTGCTTCCGGCGCGCGCAGGTGCGCGACGGCTGCGTCGCTGTCGCGCACGAGGCGCCGGGCGTAGCCGAGCAGCAGTTCGCCCGCCGGAGTAAGTTCCGTGCGATGAGCGTTACGGAAGAACAGGGGCTTGCCGAGCGCGTCCTCAAGCTTGCGGATCTTGAGGCTGACGGCTGACTGGGTGCGTCCGACGCTGCCTGCAGCTGCGGTGAAACTACCCCTGTCCGCTATGGCCAGAAAAGCCCGCAGACTGTCCAGTTCCAGTTGAGTCGTTGCCATTCGTGTGCTCCCAGCGTCGCAAGGGACGAGTCTATCATTCGAAATTCGAATCTTGAGAATTAGAATTAATCGTTTTTCTAATGCAGGCCTCGGGTCGTATCGTGTCGCCACCGACAACAGAAAAGGCAAAACCTGATGCGTGCCTATGTAACAACCGAATTCGGCAAACCCGGTCAATTGCGTGACGATATACCCCGCCCGGTAGCAGGTCCGGGAGAGCTCCTCATCGCAGTACACGCATCAGGGGTCAACCCCGCCGATCTGAAGATTGCAGCGGGCCAACTGGGGCCGGCGGCGCCCGAACTGCCTGCCATTCTCGGCATGGACTTCGCCGGTGTCGTCGTTGAGGTCGGTCCGGGTGTGCGGGGCTTCGCGGTTGGCGATGCCGTATATGGCTGTGCCGGCGGTGTGCAAGGACGTCCGGGCACGCTGGCTGAATTTGTCGCCGTCGACGCGCGGCTCGTCGCATCGAAGCCCGCACGGTTGTCCATGCGGGAAGCCGCGGCACTTCCGCTCGTAGCCATCACGGCCTGGGAGGGGCTTGTGGACCGCGCCACGGTGAACGTGGATGAAACCGTGCTGGTCCATGCTGCTGCCGGCGGCGTCGGCCATGTCGCGATCCAGATTGCCCGCGCGTTCGGCGCGAAGGTGTTCGCAACTGCGTCTACACCGGCCAAACTCGCCATTGCCAGGAATCTGGGCGCGGAACCGATCCCCTATCGCGACATGACAACCGAAGAGTATGTTGCGCGCCATACCGGCGGCTCAGGCTTCGATGTCGTTTACGACACGGTTGGCGGTTCGGTCCTTGAGCAGTCTGCCGTGGCAACCCGCCTTTACGGACGGCTCATCAGCTGCGCTGCGTGGGAGCCTCACGATCTTGTCCCCGTGCTGGGCCGCAGTCTGGATCTCATCGGTATTTTCATGCTGCTGCCGATGCTGACGGGTCAGGGGCTCGCCCACCACGGCGATATCCTGCGAGAGGTCGCCGCGCTCGTCGATGCAGGCAAGCTCACGCCACTTCTTGATCCCGTTCGTTTTCCGCTTGCCGAAACCGCGGCGGCACATGCTCATCTCGACAGCGGCAGTGCCTTGGGCAAGGTCGTGATCGACCTCATCGACTGACCGGGGAGTCCATTCATGTCCGAGGAAATTGCCGTTATCGCAACCGTCCAGGCGAGTCCTGGTCTGGAGGCCGAAGTCGAAGCCGCCATCCGCCCGTGCATTGCCGCAACCCGCAAGGAAGCCGGTTGCCGCCTTTACACGGTCCATACCGATCTGGAACATCCGGGCAGGTTTGTGTTCATCGAGCGCTGGGCCAGCCGCGAGGCGCTCGCCGCCCACGAGCGGGAAGCACATTTCCTCGCCATGGTCGACGCCTTCCGGACCCGGCTGCACGGATCTATCCAGGTGCAGACATTGCGCGAACTGACCTGAGCGCACCGACTTGCATGGAAGCCCGACCCGCGATTTATATCGAATTCCGGGTGAGTGCGTATTCATGGCCGAACGGCACGCGGTGCACGCGTCCAGCACATTCCCTATGCGAAGCGGAGAGATGACATAAATGGGGCGAATGACCGAAACGCGTCGAGGCCCGGCCACATGTCACTGTCAAGCGAGCGGCGCTTCGCGGCGACCAAAAGCCGACGACCGAGTGCGGTGATGACCTCCGCCGTGCGCTCGATGCAAAGGCATAACGCGACCCAACGCGGACCTTCTGTCATCACGTCCCGAGCGACAACTTTGAGGCCGATAACGGCAGTCCGGGCGTGAAGACTACCGCGCCCCTCTCTCATGTCCTGGCCTTCGGGCAAACGTCACGAGATCGCTCAATTCCTTGAACGCCTGTTCGACGTGGACGCCAAGATCCGTCGATCCGTTCTCGAACCAGGCAGCAACCGCCTGACCCAGCGCCGCCATTCCGACTTGTGCCGCCAGGTCGGCGGCACGGTCGGACACACCACGCTGCCGGAATGCCTCCACGAGCGCCAACATGACCGCGCGGGACTTCGTCTGTGCCCGCTCCTGCAACGCGGGTTGGGCCGCGATGATGTGCCGACGCGGTTCGGTAAACGAGCGATTCTGGATGAAGAGCGGCTCCACCGACGGGAACGCGCGAACCAGGGCTTCCAGCGGTCCGAGGTCCGACGGAACGCTCGCCACCGCGCTCGTCAGTGTCGAGATGAACTCGTCTTCCCCGCCGAACAGCACTTCCCGCTTATCCGGGAAATGACGAAAGAAAGTGCGCTGCGTGACACCAGCCTCAGCCGCGATGTCGGCCGCCGTCGTGTCATCGTAACCACGGGTTTGATAGAGCTTGAGCGCTGCCTCCTGAAGGCGGCGCCGCACTTTTCCGGGATCTCTGGGCATGATTCACCAATCGTATTGTCACAAGCTGACTTTACGCGTATCGTCAGCATATGACGATACGCTATCGTTGTTCTCCGTCCGCCGCAAGCGTGGGAGGGACAACCGCGTGTCTCGCATCCATTGCCGACCGTCACGGAGAATTGCAATGTCGAGTTCCGATCCATCAACGATGAAAGCCCTTTGGGTTCAGCGCTACGGTGCGCCGGCGGACGTCCTGCATCTGGCTGATGTTCCCGTCCCCTCACCCCGCGCGGGGCAGGTGCGTGTGCGAGTTCATGCGTGCGCTTTCAATCCGGCCGACTGGGCGGTGTGCCAGGGCTTCTTTCCGTTGCCGCCGCCGCGCGGCATCGGCTTCGACGTGGCGGGGACGGTCGATGCGATCGGGGAAGGTGTCACTGACGTCGACGTCGGCGATCCCGTCTTTGGCGTTCCCGACTATCTCGGCTATCCCACCGCCGGAGCGGCGGAATTCGCCGTCCTGAAAGTATGGTTCGCCGTGCCGAACGGGTTGAGCCTCGAGCACGCGGCGTGTCTTCCCATGGCCGTCGAAACGGCCACCCGCAGCATCGACCTGCTGGGTCTATCGAAAGGGCAAACCATCATGATCAACGGCGGCGGGACGATGACCGGGTTCGCCGCTGTTCAGATCGCACTGCTGCGAGGCGCCCATGTGATCGCCAGCGCCGGCGAAACGTTCGCGGGTCGTTTGCGTGCGCTAGGCGCGAAAGTGACACCCTATGGCGAAGGCATGGTCGAGCGTGTTCGCGAGATCGCGCAAGGCGCGACGGATTTCGCCTTGCATACCGCGCGTGTCGAGGGCGTGCTGCCCGACCTCATCCGGATTGTAGGCGGCGACCCTCGCCGGGTGATGAGCTTCAGCGATTTTGACAAGGGCGGCCTCGGCGTTCGCACGACGGGGCGCGAGAAGGGCGTGGTGCATCGCTACGACGTACTCGGAGACTACGCCCGACTGGCCGCCATCGGGCAGTTCGTTATTCCGGTCGCGCGCACGTTCACGTGGAAAGACTGGCGAAAAGCGATCGAACTCAGCATGGCCGGGCGCGCGCACGGCAAGCTGCTCCTCATCCCCGGACCGCTTTAAACGGGTAGCGGCTCCGCAATCAATCCCCTGATTTGCGGCTTCCAGGGCCTGCGGCCATCGAGCACGTAGGTCGCTGACTCCCGTCGACTGAGCGTCGGCGGTATGGCGGGATGCCGACGTTGGCGGCACCGCGCAATCGTGAGCTGTGAGTCGGAAGCACTGTCTGTTGGCATCGTCACGTTGCTTGTGTGCGTCTCGCCGACTGCTATTAAGACATATAGCCTCTCGGCGGATTGACGTTCTGCAAGTCCGCCGACGCGCAATTCGGCATACGACTTCTTCCTCACTCGCGCCGCCTCGTCAAAAAGTCAGGCTAGAACGTGTGGGAGATCCCGACTGAGGCGCCCGTAGTTGTCCCTGTGGTGGCGTGCAAGGTGGTTGGTCCCTGGCTAATCGAAAGACCCAGATCCTGCGCACCGTGGTTATTGACCATGCCGAACTGGGCGTAAACCGACGTGCGCTTCGAGACGAAGTAGTACGCGCCGATCGCCCCTAACAACGAATGGCTGGCGGAAACGGAGCGGTTGTCGACATACCAGACGCCGGTATTCAAGTCGATGTTCGGGCGGAGCATGTAGTCGGCGCCACCACCGTACACGTCGTTGTTAGCCCCGCCGCCAACCTTGATCTTTTCATATGAACCTTTTACGGTCAACGAGCCGATCGTGTACGTCGCGCCAATCAACTTGCCATCGAATCCCACCGTGGTGGGCGGCGTAGTCGACACGTTGCCACCAGGATTGCCATTGTAATAGGCAGCATTGATAGCGAGCCCGCTCCAGGTGTAGCTCAGACTGGCGGAGTATTGACGGCCGGACTGGAAATTTCCTGCCACGCCGCCCAATGCGTACATCGCGCTACCTTGAAACCCCGCGAGTTTCGGGCTTGTATACGATATGGCATTGGGGTTGAAAATACTGGTTGCACCAGCGGCATTGGCGAGAATCAGGATGGAACTGCCAAAGTTTGACAGGTGTCGCGGGTCCTGTGCAATCAACGACATGAAATACGGAGATTGCTGCAAGCCGGCACGGACTTCGCCAAACCCGCCTTTCATTCCGACCCATGCGTTGCGACCGAAAAGGTTGCCGTTCGAGTTGTTATAGCCGCCATTGGCAGTGTCGATACCGCTTTCAAGCTTGAACTCGGCCGAGAGCCCCCCGCCAAGGTCTTCAGATCCAGTCATTCCGAATAGTGACGGAAGGTTTCCACTATCATTAAAACCAACCAACTTTCCACTGTTTCCGCTGGTTTTGTTCAAATAAATCAAACCGGAGTCGACAATGCCATACAGCGAAACGCTACTCTGCGCGTGAGATCCGGCAGAAAAAATAAGCCCGGCGGAGACAGCGATTGCGGGCCTGACAACATACAACCTTTTCATCAAAATCTCCCGACATTTAAAGTATGTTTATAACAATAAGTAATGCTAATGTTTAATATCGAACTTTCTCTTGACAAGAAGCGCCACAGAAACATCTCGACGTGTGGATTCCAGACCTGAACGAGAACTCGACTCCGGTCAAATTTGGCTTAGACGACCTCTACTCGCCGAGCTTCAATCTCTCCGCGGCGACGAGGACACGTTTCTTTAAGGAATAGTCCCACAAACGCGCTTAATATGGAGACAACGCCGACGATGAGCATCGGATAGGTCAAACCAAACTTGTCAGCAAGACCGCCTGCCACAACTGGCATCAGCACCCCACCGACGAGTTCGCTTACTGCGGTGGGAACCCCAACTGCCGAGCCGGTCAGCCGCGGCGGTACAGACTCACATGGGATCACAGCGAGGAACAGGGGTGCGATGCCAAATCCGAAGAAGCCGGCTGCGAAGAGATTCGCGAACTTCGCAGTCGGTGCCGCGTCAACCACGACGAAGGCAAGCATCAAAACACCGTACAGCGCTGCCGACAGAACGAGCACAATCCGGCGGCCGACGCGATCTGATATTGCGGGCACGATGATCATGCCTAGGAAGCCGCCGAATCCCCAGCCGGAGATGATCAAACCGACAACGCTTAGTGGAAGGGCGGCAACCTTCGTCAGGTAGAGAGCGACAAACGTGGAGAAAACGAACAGTCCGGTCTGGAACAGCGAGCCAATCAGCGTCGCTAGCCATACGTTCCGGAACTTCAGCACAGCAACTGCGCTGCCTTTCTCGTTCGGCTGGCTAGCGTGTGCCGATCGAGGCAAGGTGTTGCGCATTATCTTCGCGAGAATCATCGTCAGGATAATTCCCGGAATTCCCAACACGAAAAAGACCGCCTCCCACCTCATGTGAAGAATCAGCTGCGTAGCGATGATTGGACCCAGGCCAATTCCAAGTAGCGGGAAGAATGATTGGTGAATACCCAGATTCAGTCCGCGCTTTCGTGGCGTGGAAATCTCATCGATCTTTGCAACACTGGTACTGAAGACCCCACCTTCTCCGATCCCAAGAAGTCCGCGTACAGCCAACATGCTGTAGAAAGATTTTGCGACGCCAGTAAAGGAAGTCATCAGTGAGAAGAAGACGGCAGATCCAATGAGAATCTTCTTTCGACCGAATCGATCGGAAAGACTCCCCAGCACCCACGTCGATATCGCCCACGTCAACGCGAGGACTGACGCAATGGCGCCCGCCTGAGTATTGTTCAGTCCAAGCTCAGGCATCAGCACCGGGAAGAGATAGACGATAACGAGCCTATCCAACCCGACGACGCCGAATAAAACAGCCAGGAGAACCACAATTGACCACTCGTATCCCGTGTCTTTTTCTGGTTTCATTTCGCAATCCTATATATCAATCGATCCAGTATCTATGGTCTCTTTACAGGGACCAGCCACTTTTACATGAGATTAGCGATCGTTCGCGGGTGTCTCGACCGATTGGACTTCCTCACCGCCAATCGATTCGATGTTACGTGCCCCTCCTGCTGCCGAGAGGTCACCCATCTCCACCCCATCGCTTCTGTCACGTAACTCGTGCATTGGTGGGCGGCGACGTCTGTCAAGCACAAGTCGGACGACATCGGGTCGTGCATAGTGCCCCGCCGGGTCAAACACTGCTTTCGAGAGCGACTGTAGCGACAAATCGATTTCGGCGAAGAGGAGGCCTTCAGCGTCGGGCGGCAACTTCTCGAAGAGTTCTGCACCGTCGGGGCCATAACCTACGCTATGCCCCCCGCCCGCTTTCAGCAAATTTCGCCGTTCGGGAGTATCGCAAAGAAGGTCAATCATTTCTTGACTGACAACTGTCGAGGGTGCGAGGACAAAGCAGCCGCCTTCTACAGCGTAGGTCCGTGTCACTGCGTTGTTGACCTGGTAACTCAAGGCGCTCGCAAAATCGTAAAGGGAAAAGCTGGGCCATGCCGCGACATGTATCTGTTCATCTTGAGCAAACATCGCGGCCTTGGTAAGTGGCTGTACATGCTCAGCGCAGCACAAAGCACCAATCCGACCCAAGGCTGAATCAACGACGGTTAGCCCCTCCCCAGATCCGTCTCCAAAAACGGTTCTCTCAAGAAGAGTAGGCTTGAGCTTGCGGCGCTGAAGAAGCGTCTCTCCGTCCGGTCCGATTATCCATTGGGAGATATAGAGGGATCGCCCAGCGCGCTCTGATAACCCCACGACGACAGTGATCGAGTGCGCGCGCGCGGCCTCCCGGAGCTGTTCAGCCTCTGGACTGTCATAGCTGAGTGAATTGTCGAAATATCGCTGAACGTAACCCTCTTGCATGTACCACGCGGGAGTACCAAGCCAGACGTAGAAGGGGTAACCCGGTAACCAGACTTCAGGGAATGCGATGAGGCTCGCGCCTTGGTTCGCCGCTCCCTCGATGAGTCGGATCGATTTTTCGATCCCAGCCTGAAGATCCAGGAAGGCGGGCGCCGCCTGAACAACGGCGGCCTTATAGCGTGGGTGTTTAAGTGTCATGTCTCTACTCCAATCGGCTCTTGCCTACTTCGAACGCGTTTCACGGAAGTGTCGGGCCGCAATATTCGCGTTGCTTGATTGACGCTGAACTCGAACTTGACTGCGACTGCCTGTGGAGTTGAGCCGATAACCACTAGCCGACGCAGCGCCGGCGTCGGCAGCACACGCTCGCCGGGCGGGCAGTGCATGTATTTCCAGTGGGATCCGAAGGATAGGGTCGATGGCTGGTCTGTCGACCGCATCTGGGACAAATGGCATGCACGCGTCGATACCGCCGACGGCTGGCAGATTACGAAAGGCAAGGTCTACCAGAAGAACATCATCGAGATGTTTTCGGGTGTGAAAGTGCGCCGAGACTTACGTCAGACAAGGACAGTGATCCAGCGTCAGCTGACCACGCATCCAAGGCTATGAACGCCGCGCGCCTGCGCCGCGCAGTTGCCGGTATTCCCTGGCAGACACCCCAGCATGGCGCCGGAACGCGCGACTGAAGTGCGAGGGGTCATTGAATCCCCACGTCATCGCGATCTCGGTGATGGACAGATGCGCGTAGGCCGGTTGACGCAACCACGCGGCACAACCGTCCAGACGACCGGTGATGATCCGCTCGCTCATCGACTCGTGCTCGTGGGAGAACAAACGATACAGATAGCGACTCGACAACCCGAGTGCGGCCGCCACTCGATCCGGATTCAGCTCCGGGTCACGCAAATGCTCGTCGATGAAACGACGCGCCCGAATTATGTGCATCGCCCTCAGGTTGGTGTCCGCGCTCGGCATCCGGTTGAAGAAGTCGGCCAGGGCCACGGCCACGAGGTGTGCCGTCACCCCCGCCAGACCGGCGCGGGCCTCCCCGCACGTCGGCTCGAGTAACAGCTCGCGATGAACCGTTGCCACGTGCTCGGTGGCAATGCGCCGAATGCCGTCCTCACCGGGGATACGGACCGCCGTATGTTGACGGCTCAACGGCGCTAGCCCCGTCAGCAGTTGACGAGGAAATCGAACGGTATAGTGCTCCCCGGAGAAATGCCATTCGAAGTCGCGCGAAGCATCGAACAACACCATATCGCCGGGATAAACGACTGCGACACGGCCATCCTGTTCGATGGCGGATCGGTCACGTGACTGGATCGAGACGAGCAGGTAGTCGTCCTCGATCGACGACATCGCCCTGCGGCGATACTTCGCGACATGATCGACAGCCGCAATCTTCGAGACGTGCAACCCGCCGTTTTCGACAGCGAGCATCTCTCCCTCGAATGCCCCTTCCGACGTCATCGAATACACCATCGGCACGCAGCTTTCCTCAACCTGATGCGCCCAAGCTTGCAGGCGTTCGGCGGGAGTGGCAGCGGATTCAGGGGCGAGTTGTTTCATGAGAGACTCCGCTGAGCTGAGGAATCGCAAGCGATGCATCACAGAATCCCCCGCCGGATTGTCTCCGTCAAGTCCACCCGCTGCCTGCCGCCATGAAGGGCCGCTCAGCCACGAAGTCACGCGTCAACGCCGAAATTGCCGGACACCCGATCAGCGCCAGCGTGCGATCGATGTCGCGCCGGATCATCGCCAGCACATCCGCAACGCCGGCCTCGCCGTTGGCGGCCAGACCGTAGAGCGTCGCCCGCCCCAACATCACCGCATTCGCGCCCAGGGCGGTCGCCTTCACCACGTCGGCACCCGTGCGCACACCGCTATCGACAATCAGGTCGGATGCAGGTACGGCGTCTCGCACAGCCGCAATGATGTTTGCAGGTACGGGGAGCCCCGCGAGCTGACGGGCACCGTGATTGGACAGAATGACGCCATCGGCTCCTGCATCAATGCAGCGTGTAGCATCCGCGATGGTGAGAATGCCCTTGACCAGCAACTTGCCCGGCCATGCATCGCGTAAGCGCTTCAGGTCGTCCCAATCGAATCCGGCGTCCATCTCCCGGCGTAATACCGCCGCCTGAGCCGCGGTATCCGAGCTTGTGTCGGTCGCAAAATTGCGCAGTTGCGGCATGCCGTTCGTGAGGTACGACCAGAGCCACTTCGGATGCGTGAGGCCGTCGTAAGCTGCGCTAACACTCGTCCTGAACGGCATGGCGAACCCGTTGCGCAAATCCCGCTTGCGAAATCCGTTGACGGCGACATCCGTCGTCAGGATCAACGTCGAATATTCGGCGGCACGTGCACGCTCGACGAAGCTTTTCGCAAGGTTCTTATGAACGACGTAGAGCTGAAACCATAGGTCGCCCTGTACTTCCCGGGCCACCTCCTCGATCGACATGTTCGACGCAGTCGATAACGCAAACGGTATTCCGGCCCGCGCAGCCGCCTTGGCCAGGGCGAGATCGCCCTTAGGCCAGAACGCACCGTTGAGACCGGTCGGCGCAATCACGAGCGGCGTCGGCAGCGATTTGCCGAGCAGCCGCGTCCGCTGTTCTCGCGCGCTGACGTCCACCAATCTGCGCGGGCAAAACTCCCAGCGCTGAAACGCCGCCCGATTGTGGTCGAGCCCCGACTCGTCGTCGGCAGCCCCCTCCAGATAATCGAACACCATGGCCGGCAGGCGCTTTTTCGCCATGGCCCGATAGTCGTCGATGTCGAACACGCCCTTCATTTTCTTCGTCATTCGGTTTTTGCGTCTTTCAGGCTCTCTTGACCGGTGGAATGTGCCGTCGAACCACCATCAAGCAAACGAATACAAGCAACATCGCAGTAGTCAGCATCGCCAGATAGAGCGATGCGCCGCCCGCGGTAATCACAAACGCGCCCGCGAACGCGCTCAGGATCGCGCCAAGCCGGCCGAAAGCCAGGGCCGTCGCCGTGCCCGTTGCACGCACCTGCGTCGGGTAGACGTAGGCACAAAGCGCGTACATCGTCGACTGCACCGCGTTGACGAACAGTCCGTGCAGGCCGATGCCGAAAATCAGCATCGACGTATGCCCCGTGAAGCCGAGGCCTCGCACGGCCAGCGCGCTGCCGGCCGCCGCCAGACAGCAGATCAGCAATGGCCAGCGCGATCCGAAACGGGCAATGGCGACGGCACACCCGAGGGCGCCGAAAACACCGCCCAGGTTATAGGCGGTCAGCCCCGAACTTGCGACACCCGGGGCAAGCCCCTCGCCCGCGAGCATCGTGGGTAGCCAGCTGAATGCGCTATAGACGGCCAGCAGGTTCATGAAGAATGCCAACCAGATCGCGAGCGTGTCTCGCGCTTGACCTGGGGCGAAAAGCGCGCCAATGCCGGCACGTTCCTCAGCTTTTTGCTCGATCACATCGGTGAACGTCGAGTCTTTGCTCACGGCACGCGACATGCGGCACAGCAACCCTCCAAGCTCAGGCCATCGCGCTGAATGGCGCGCCAGATAGCGCGGCGACTCCGGCAATGCGAAGTAGAGCAGCGCAGACATCACCACCGGCAATGCGCCACCGAAAAGAAACAGGCCGCGCCATCCGTACATCGGCATCACAGTGTTCGCGAAGAGCCCGGCGAGCATGCCGCCCAAGGGTACGCACAGGATCGTCGCAGTCACCGCAACGGTTCGGCGACGCGCCGGCGTGAATTCTGCCGTCATCGTGGTGGAACTCGGCAGCGCACCACCAATGCCCAGACCGGCGACGAAGCGCAGCGCGGCAAGGGAGATTACGTCCTGCGACAGCGCCACGGAGCTGG
Organism: Paraburkholderia heleia NBRC 101817; assembly: GCF_000739775.1. Lineage (GTDB taxonomy): Bacteria > Pseudomonadota > Gammaproteobacteria > Burkholderiales > Burkholderiaceae > Paraburkholderia > Paraburkholderia heleia. Next base: position 22,707 of record NZ_BBJH01000050.1, read on the forward strand.
TGGCGACGCCGAACACCATGACACTGCCGATCACCGCCCAGCGTCGTCCGAACCGATCCGCAAAAAGGCCGGCGCACGCACTGCCGATGCCCATCCCAACGAGCCCCGCCGCCACCGCCGGCGCAAAAGCGTTGCGTGTGATGCCCCACTCCTTGATCAGACTGGGAATGGCAAAGCCGATCAGTTGACCGTCGAAGCCGTCCATCACGATGGACAGCGCGGCTAGGAAGACGACGATCTTCTGAAACGTAGAGAATGGCCCTTCATCCAGCACGTTGCCGATGTCCACCGTTATGGGAAGTTGGTGCGGTCGATCGTTCATTACGCACCCCACGAAGCGAAAAAGCGGGCAGACATACACACCGGGAACGCTCGTTGTTCTCGAGAGCGCATCGAGATGCGGGGGGTGATGGTCAAAGTTGTCTCCTTGATGGCAACCGTTTGGCGCGATGGCCAGCCGACGCGAGGTTCATATCGTTATGTTTGCTACCACTGTCGCAGGCGGCGCTCGCCCGCCTCCCGCCGTTCCGCCGGAGTGATCGAGCGCCGTGCGGACTCAGAACGGGTAATGCCGCGGCGTTGTCTGCACGGTCACCCAGCGCAGATCCGTGAACTCGGCAATCCCCGCCTTGCCGCCGAAGTGGCCGAACCCGCTCGCCTTGACGCCACCGAACGGCATCTGCGCCTCGTCGTGCACCGTCGGACCGTTGACGTGGCAGATGCCGGACTCGATGCGCCCAGCGACGTTCATCGCGCGCGCCACATCGCGACTGAAGACGGCGGCGGACAGCCCATACTCGTTATCGTTCGCGCACGCGATAGCCTCATCGTCGCCATCGACGCGGACAATCGCCTTGACAGGGCCGAACGATTCTTCGTGATAAATGGCCATTTCCTGCGTCACGTGGTCGAGCAAGGTGGCGGGCACCAGCGTGCTGTCGGCCTTGCCGCCGCAGACGAGCGTGGCGCCCTTGGCGAGCGCGTCGTCGATCAGTTGATTGCAGCGCGTGACCGTCGTCATGTCGACGACTGAGCCCAGCACGGTCGGCCCCTTGCGAGGGTCTCCGAGGGGCAGGCTCGTCGCCTTGGCCTTGAGCGCTGCGACGAACGCGTCCGCGATCGCGTTGTCGACGATAATGCGCTCCGTCGACATGCAGATCTGTCCGGAGTTGGCGAACGCGCCGAAAGCCGCGCCCTGCACGGCGGCATCGATGTCAGCGTCGTGCAGCACGAGCAGCGGCGCCTTGCCGCCCAATTCGAGCACCGACGGCTTGAGATATTTCGCGCACTGCATCGCGATGATCTTGCCCACCCGCGTCGATCCCGTGAAGTTCACGCGTCGCACGGCGGGCTCTGCAATGATGGCCTCCACGATGGCGCCCGCGTCTTCCGGCGCGTTCGTCACAAAGTTCACGACACCGGCGGGCAAGCCCGCATCCTGCAGCGCTTCGACGATCAGCCCGTGGGTCATCGGGCAAATCTCCGAACCCTTGAGTACGACCGTGTTGCCGCATGCCAGCGGCAGAGCGATCGCCCGCACCCCCAGAATCACGGGTGCGTTCCACGGGGCCATGCCGAGCACGACACCTGCCGCCTGGCGCACGCCGAGTGCGACGCTGCCGGGAACATCGGAAGGAATCACTTCGCCGCCGATCTGCGTAGTCAGCGCTGCCGCCTCGCGAAGGCCGTCGCTTGCCAGCTTGACGTTAAAGGCGGCCCAGAGATGCGATGCGCCGGTTTCCGAGGCCATCGCCTTGACGAACGCGACTTCGCGCGCCTGCAGCGCATCTGCCGCCTTGTACAACAGCCCGCGGCGCTCGGTCGGCCCCATCGACGACCATTTTGGAAACGCCCTGGCGGCGGCAGCGACGGCTGCCTTCGCGTCGGCGGTCGACGCGGCGGCCGCCGTGCTTGCAACGGTGTCGTCGAGCGGGTTCCGGCGTTGGAACGTTGCCCCGTCACGCGCGTCGACGCGCTCGCCGTTGATCAACATGGATACCTGATTCATGCCTCTTTACCTTCCAATTAAGGTGCCCTGATGGACAGAAAAATGCACAAGCGGTTAGCTGACGACGATCTCGACCAGCCGTGGCTCGCTCGACGCCAACGCTTGCTCGAGCGCGGCTTTCAGATGACCCGCATCTGAAACCCGAACGCCCTCGCACCCCATCCCCGTGGCCAAGGCGACGAAGTCCAGTCCGGACAGATCGGTGCCTTGCACGGGATCGGTCGGCGCGAAGCCGAAGACGGGTGCGAACTCCTGCAAGGCGGCGTAGCGCGCGTTGTTCAGAATGACGAAGGTAATCGGCAAATGAAGCTGCACGGCGCTCCAGATGGCCTGAGGCGAGTACATGCTCGACCCGTCCCCGATCAGGGCGATCACGCGATTTCCCGGCTTCGCCAGGGCCACGCCGACGGCAGCCGGCATGCCGTAACCGAGTCCCCCACTGGCCATCGTGAAGAACGTATGCGCACGGGTGAAAGGCAGATAGCGCTGCATGACCGGCCGCGCGCTCGGTGCCTCCTCGACCACCACATCATTTGCCTCGCGCACTTCGGCCAGCGTTTGCAGCGCGAAAGCCGTCGAGATGACCTCGGCGGCCTGTGCCCGCTCCGCGGCGCGACGTGGTGCCGGGTGCTCACGCGAGGTCGGCACCGACGCGTCGATCAAGTCGCGCAGCCCGAGCTTGAGGTTGGCCACGATCGATGTCCCGACGGGCGTCCACGCTGCCGTCGCGGGATCGTCGATGATCTGGAACAGTGTCGCCCCCGCGGGGATATGGGGACCACTGCCCTCCACGTGATACGAGAAGGCCGGCGCGCCAAGCACGAGGATCAGGTCGTGCCCTTCGAGAAGGCTCACGATCTTTTCACGCATAGCGGGCAGAAAGCCGGCGAACAAACGATGATCTTCGGGAAAGCTGCACCGCGAGGACATCGGCGCGACGTACACGCTGGCGCCTTGCTGCTCGGCGAGCTGAACCACCTCGTCCCAGGCACCCGCACGATCGACCTCCGCACCGACGACGAACGCGGGATTGCGGCAGCCGGAGAGCGCCGCGCCGACGAGCGAAACCAGCGCGGGTTCCGGGCGTGCGCGCGTGCTCACCTGCGTCGACGCGACCATTTCCGCGGGCTGATCCCAATCATCGACTGGAATCGACACGAAAACGGGCCCCTTCGGCTCCTGCATGGCGATGTGGTAGGCGCGGGCGATTGCGAGCGGCACGTCGGCGGCGCGGGCCGGTTCGATACTCCATTTGACGTACGGCCTGGGCAGCTCGGTGGCCTGCGAGGCGGCGAGGAACGGATCGAACGGCAGAATCGAACGAGCCTGCTGCCCAGCCGTCACGATTAGGGGAGTACGGTTCCTGTAAGCGGTAAAGATGTTCCCCATGGCATTGCCGACGCCCGCCGCCGAGTGCAGATTGACCAGCGCGGCATTGCCGGTCGCTTGCGCGTAGCCGTCCGCCATGCCCACGACGACAGCCTCCTGGAGGCCGAGCACATAGCGGAAGTCTTCTGGGAAGTCGCGAAACATCGGCAGCTCGGTCGACCCGGGATTGGCGAAAACGGACGTGATGCCGAGTCGCCTCAACAAATCGATCACGGCGTGTCGAACCGTGATCGTCGCTGCGCCATGGCGGCCAACGGCCTGTGTGCTGTGCTCCATGTACATGTCCAAATACGTCGACCTTCGTTAGCCGACCGTGATTGCGATGGAGCGGAGTATGGGAGCTGGACTGTTGTTTGAAAATTGCCAAATCAGTCAAGACCCATTACATTTGGGCATGAGTTGCTGGAGATCGAACCGTGCCTCGACCACGGCTCGCCTTATCCGACGCGTATTCCCGGTCGCTCGCATCCTGTCGCCCGCCGGAGCGACTCAGGGAAAATACCGACGCCATACATGGAAGTCATCTGTGCAACGCTTGCACCAAGAGCCCCTTTTTTGTGCCCCCATTGCCGTTATGAGCTTCAGCCTTCAACAGTTGCACATGTTCACAACCATCGTCGATTGCGGCAGTCTGGGACGTGCAGCAAGCACACTCGGATTAACGCAACCGGCACTGAGCCGCGCCATCAAACGACTTGAATCGACTGTCGGCTCACCCTTGTTCGAACGTCATGCCAGGGGTATGCAACTGACGGCGATAGGCGAGGCGCTGCTGCCGCATGCAATGTCGCTTCAGCGAAACGCCGAAAATGCACAAGAAGAACTCGATGCAATGCGCGGACTCAAAAAAGGAGTGATCAAAGTGGGGGCAGTAGCCAGCATTGCGACTCTCGTGCTGCCGGTCGCGTTGGGTAATGTTTTGAAGAAATGGCCAAACCTTCGCGTCGAGGCGCACGAAGGCGTTTGGGATAGGCTTGCGGAAGGCCTTTTAACACACGAGATCGACATCGCACTCGCAACATCAGACGTTCAAACCGACGAAATTTCAGCCATCGCCGACTGCCGCTGGACCGATTACAGCCACGTCATCGCCTCCGCGAACCATCCCCTGCGACGCAAGCGCCAGCTTCGTCTCGAAGACACGCTGTCGCAGCAATGGACCCTGACACCAGAGGGGACCGGTCCATACGCACACATGAAATCGACGTTCGCGACAGCAGGAGTCCCCTTCCCCGAAATTGCGGTGCAAACGCGCTCCGTGACGCTCATCAAGAGCCTCGTGGCACGTTCAGGGTTCATCACCTGGATGTCAGAACCAATGTACGACATGGAGAAGGCGGCGGGCATTCTTGATCGGCTGAAAATCGACGGACTAGAGGCCCCGCGGACACTCACTGCGTTCAGGCGTCGCGACGGAATTCTACCCGCCCCCGCAGCAAAACTGCTGGACGAATTGCGGCATCTTACGAGCGGCACAGCCGATCAAGCATAGCGTCCGGAGCACGCGTTCATTGACAACGAGACCTGACATTCGTGGCCATCGATGTGCGAACGTCAGGAAACCGACTTTAAGCTGCCTCACTGCCGTTGACACCTGAACGTCAACTATGGCCGAATTTTGCAAGTAGCTCGTCCGTCAGGTTCCGGATGCATAGCCGCCAATCCAATGGCACATCTTCCGAAATCCTGAACGGCAGGTTGTGGCCGGGTGCATCCTGATGCAATTCGCATACGCTGCCCGGGCCTCGTAATGCCGCGATCGGCGGCACGAGACCCAATTCGGTCGCACGGATTCATCGTGCTAAACGTCCGCTTTCGATTACATTCGGCCAAAGCTCCTGAGCCGATGCAAATAGGATGGTCATCACCAATCCGACCGGCCATGGCGCTACGCCAACCGATGACTTTGCAACCTTTGCCTGGTCCTCCGGAGCAAAAGCAAGTCTTCGGCAACGAGCGCTGCCAATGACTATTAGCAAAGAGTCACCGTTGCAACTATCCGCATCTCGAACCGAGCGATGAAAGGCTCAAACCTCATTGCTTGATGGCGATACCGAATCACAGTAATTGAGCGGTAGGACGTACGACGATTTCGTTGATGTCGACTTCAATCGGTTGCTCGATGGCGAAGGTAATGGCGCGTGCCACGGCAGTTGGAGAAATCGCTTTTGTGTAGATTTCCAGAATACGCGCGCTGTCGGTGCCGGTGGTTTTGTTCTGAATACCACTGTCCACCGCACCGGGCGTGATCGAGGTCACACGGATCGAATGGCTGGCCATCTCGGCGCGCAGGCCTTCCGAGAGCGCCCGAATCGCAAACTTGGATGCGGAATGCACGGCGCCACCCGGTGAGAACACCTTTAGTCCATGCACCGAGCCCAGGTTGATCACATGGCCAAAGCCTTGCCGCAAGAACACCGGCAGCGCAGCGGCGATCCCCCATAGGGTCCCCTTCAAGTTCAGATCGATCGTGGTTTCCCATTCCTCCGTGTTCACCTCGGCCATCGGACGGATCAACATGACACCCGCGCTGTTGATCAACACGTCGAGCTTCCCAAAATCAGCGACGATGGTACTCACGACCAGCTCCATGTCTTTCTTTCGGGTGACGTCGACGTTGTATCGCTTGGCTTCGCCGCCCTCGGCACGAATGTGTTGGACCAACAAATCCGCTTTGATTTGATCTATGTCCGCAACCGCGACGATCGCGCCGTCCGCGGCTAATGCTTTCGCCGCGGCCGAGCCTATCCCGCCCGCACCTCCTGCGATTAGAACGACCTTTCCTTTGATCCCTTCACGCATGACGTATCCTTTCACCTTTGAGGAGCTTTAAGCCGCTTTCGTTGAGCAAATGTCAAAGCTGCCGGCCGTGCATCGACGGACGCTTTTTTAAGCCAGGGGTTCATGCTAATCGGCATGTCGTCGTTGAACCATTCGCTAATATCCGACAATGGCTGATCAAATTCGCACATCGTTCGATTGGGAAGACATCCGCATTTTCGTGTCTCTGGCGCGTTATGGCAGCCTTTCAGCTGCGGCCAGGGCGCTATCGCTTTCGCACGCGACCATTTCTCGGCGCATTCAGACGCTCGAGAAAGCGCTAGGGGAGAAATTGGTGGAGCGTCGCCCCGATGGTTATGCGCTGACCACGGCTGGCGTGCGCGCGCTTGCGCCAGCCAGCGAGATGGAAGTGGCGGCCGCACGACTCGGACGCGGCGGTCAACCGCAGGAGCCGAGCGGGCTTGTGCGCGTCAATGCCCCGCCAAGTCTGGCGCAATGTTTTCTTGTCGAGAAACTGGCCGGTTTGACTGCAGCGTATCCGACATTGGATGTGGATCTTGCCACCGACTTTCGAGCGGTCAGCCTTGAGCGACGCGAAGCCGACGTTGCGCTGCGGTTCGGGCGGCCAACAGACGGTGAAGTCATCGCAAAGCGGGCGGCCACGCTAGGTTTTGGTTTTTATGCCTTGGACGAATGGCGGCGACGTTTGGCAGCCGGCGAAAGCCCGACCTTCGTCGGCTTCGACGATGCGAACGCTCACTTGCCGGAAGCCAGCTGGCTCCGCGAAACCTATCCACGCGCCCGCGTGGCGTTCAAAAGCAATAGTCAGGTGATGCAGGCGGCAGCGGCCCGTGCCGGCGCAGGCATCGCACTGTTGCCTCACTTTGTCGGGCGCGGTGAAGCAACCTTGGTGCATTGCGAGATGAAGGAAGCGCCGCCATCCAGGGAACTTTGGCTATTGATTCGGCGCGATGGCGTCACCAACCTCGCAATCAAAACGGTGGTCGATTTCCTGATGAACCTCCTTTCCAGCGAGCGTGCACTGATCGAATAGGTCTTGCTGCGCCACCGCACGCATTTCCGTTGCCTGCAGCTCTTTCACGCGCATGCCAGTTCTGTCCTGAATGTACCTGTGCGAAATCGAGCATCCGCTGAACAAATGTGGGGAATGCCGCGCGGAAACCCAGGCCGCCATAATCGCCGCATTCCCACTTCGACATTGGACGCTGTGATGACTGGTGCAACTATTACGCTGATTGGCGGACCGACCGTTTTGATAGAGGTAGGTGGCTTTCGGCTTTTAACCGATCCGACCTTTGATCCGCCAGGTACTTACCAGCCATATCCTGGCAAGCCCGTGACGTTTCATAAAACCACCGGTCCCGCGCTCACGATCGGGGAAATCGGTCCATTGGACGCCGTATTGCTAAGCCACGACCATCACTTCGATAACCTTGACACAACGGGGCGCTCGATATTGCCGGCAGTGAAATCAACCTATACGACGCTCTCCGGGCAGGCCCGCTTGGGCGGTAATGCCTTCGGCCTGACACCCTTCGAAACAAAAACGTTGGAAGGTCCAGGCTCTGGGCGTTTGCTGATTACCGGCACGCCTGCGCGACATGGCCCAGTGGGAATCGAGCCGTATTCGGGCGACGTCATCGGTTTTCTGCTGGGAGAAGAAGAAGAGGGCGACGCGGTCTATGTGACCGGCGACACAGTTTGGTATGAGGGCACTGCCGAGATCGCCCGTCGGTATTCTCCAAAGGTGGTGATCGTCTTCGCCGGCGCGGCCGAGCCGCGCGGGCGCTTCCAGATGACGATGGACAGCAACGACGCACTGGCTGCCGCCCATGCATTCCCCAATGCGAAGATCCTGGCGGTGCACAACGAAGGCTGGAAGCACAACACGGAAAGCGCTGACGAGCTGGCTTCGGCATTTACCGCGCTTGGCGTCGGCGATCGCTTGTTGCGCCTGCTGCGCGGCGAGCCATTGAAGATCGAGTGGTGAGTAGTATCCCGGCGAATTGCGTTGAACATCTATGACGGTCCGCCGAGCGGAGCAGACGTTCAATTGTTTTTTTAATTCGATGTCGAACGGCCGAAGATGGCCGCACTGCGTCCCAAGACTGAGCGCGACGATCGCCCCGGCGCGCTTCATGCAGCATAAGTGATCTTACCCACGTTCAGGTGAGCGCAGAACGAGACCGTAGACGCCACGCATACGCACATACGAAAAGGTCAATTGCCAGCCCTAGTGCAGGGACGTGGTTGCCGGGTCCCGAAACCGTGTTCTCCTGATGCTGTATTCTCATCTGAAGGATGATGCAGCCGAACGCTCCAACAAACAAAGGAAACGCAATACGCCGTAGTTAAAACAACGTGACCGCACCACCCAGCTGCAATGCAAACGTCAGCCCGAGGAGTGTCCAGGCCAGCGTTGTCATCGACTCGACGGCCATCCGTGCTTTCGCAGAAAACGGCGCCGAGTGCCAAACGACGAGCAGTCCGCCGGCGGCAGGGACAATAGTCACCAGATAGTAAAGAAAGACAACCCAGACAAGAATTGGCCGTTTCGGTTTTTTTGTATTCATGCTTGTCTCGGAAGATTGGTCGCTTCGACTGTCCTCTCGGCGGCGATACGCGACCCATCTCGCTTCGAAGAATGCTGGGTTAAGTGCTCGCCGGTCCTCTTACTTCTCATCGAGGCTACCAACTTTTGTCGACGATACACGGTGCGCTGCCAAACGTCTGGTTGTGGCCGACCAGAGCCCCATGACAGGGCGCGGCGATCGTTCTGGGCCGCGGCTCTCATGCAAAAAGCATAACCCGATCCGTTGCTGCCGGTCCCACGGTCGGCCAACAAGGGGCCGCTAACAGACGTTCGGTCATCCACGCCGACGTATCGAAGACAGCAGCTCGGCCGAAGCGGACCAGACTCGCCAGCCACAGGGTGTTGGTCCAGTAGCTCCTCACCCCTTGCCGAGCGGCGGCCGACTGGGGAATCCCGCCATATTGCTCAACTGGGCCAGTTCATTCGCGGCCTCGCGGAGCGGGACGGAGTACTCGTGGATCTTCTCGGCGGTCAACCTCACCCGTGGTCCGGCCAGACTGATCACGCCGACGCAGCGCGAGCCACTTACCACAGGCACCGCCACCGCTGACATGCGCGGAGCAAACACCTCGTCGATCATCGCGTAGCCGCGCACGCGCGCAGCGTGCAGGAATCCCAGCAGCGCTTTAAGCGTCGTCGGCGCATTGGGCCCGAACTCATTCGGCTGTCCGAAACCCTGTTTCAAAACCAATGCGACCGCCTGTTCGTCGGTCATAGTCATGAGCCACGCGTGACCGGTCGACGTGCATGAAAGTCGTGCCGCGTGGCCCATGTCGGGATCGTAGCGAAAGCCAATGCGCTGTCCGTCCGCCTTACCCACCCAGATAATCGCTTCGCCGTCGACGAGCGACAGCCTTGCCAGTTCACCGGTTTGCGCGGCGACGCGCTCGATGATCGGTTGGGCGATATCCGCGATGCCCGTCAGGCTCAGGAATTCGAGTCCGTTCGACGTCATGCGCATTGTCAGAATGTAGCGGCTGTGATCAACCAACTGCCGGACATACCCGCTTTCGACGAGTTCGGCGAGCACACGGTGACACGTGCTGCGCGGCAGAGACAATGCCTCGGCAATGGCCACAAGGCCTGCGCCTTCGCCTTGCGACGCCAGGAAATCCAGAATTCTCAGGCCATTTCTTAGCGACATCTCTCGCTTTTTTCACAATATAAAATGCGGTTCCGGTGCGGAACGGGCCGCTTTTGCAGCGCAAACAATAGCATCTGTTCGTCGCCAGAAACGAACTTTCAACATAAGGGAATCAGGAGACAAAATGTCATTTCTCGCTCAATCGGACCTTGCTGCGGAAGAACAGTCTACGCAAGCTCACTTGATGGCGCGTCGGGCAGTAGCAGGCGCGACCGTCGGTACGGCACTCGAATGGTTCGACTTCGCGTTGTATGGCGTGGTCGCGGCCACGATTTTCCCCAAGCTGTTTTTCCCGTCGCTCGACCCAACCGCCTCACTGCTCGCATCGCTGGCAAGTTTCTGGGCAGGGTTGGCTGCTCGCCCGCTCGGCGCGGTGATTTGCGGGATCCTCGGCGACCGTTGGGGACGCCGCAAAATGATGCTGATCACCGTATCGGTGATGGGCGCGTCGTCTTTCCTGATGGGATTGCTGCCGACTTACAAGCAGGTCGGCATTCTCGCCCCTACGTTGCTGGTCTCGCTGCGGATCATCCAGGGCTTCGCGCTGGGAGGGGAATCGACGGGCGCGCAACTGATGGCGGTGGAGCACGCGTCTGCTAACCGGCGTGGTTGGTATTCGGGCCTCCTTGGAATCTGCTCGCCACTCAGCCAGATTCTCGCCAATTTCTCTCTCTTTACACTGGCCGCCCTGCTTTCATCGGACGACTTCGATTCCTGGGGATGGCGAGTCCCGTTCCTCGCAAGCTTTGTCCTGGTGCTGCTAGGCATCTCTATCCGCAGGAAGGTTAGCGAGACACCCGCCTTTGAGGCGCTCAAGAAGACAAGCGCTCCTACACGCGGCGCCAATCCGCTCGGCATCGTGTTCAAGTACCACTGGCGCACCGCGTTTCGCCTGACACTGTTCTTTTGTGGGCCGGCGGCGCTGTTTTATCTGATCGTGGTTTTCTCTCTCAGCTATCTGACAAAGCACCTCGGTGTGCCCAAGCAGACAGGTTTCATGCTGTTGATGATTGCGAATGTCTGTGCGATCGTGGGCGCGCTGGCGGGCGGTTATCTCAGCGATCGGATTGGACGCAAACGCGCGCTGATGATTGGTTCGTTCTGCACGCTAATCTGCTGCCTGATCTACTTTCCGATCGTCAACCAGAACTCGATCGCCATGACAATGGCCGTGATGGGCGCATTCCTCGGCTTCACACAGTTCCAGAGTGGCATCCAGCCGGTATGGTTCGCCGAGTCCTTTCCGACCGAAGCGCGATACACGGGGTCCGCGCTGTCGTACTCGGGAGCCAACTTGCTCACTGGCGGTCCGATGCCGATTGTCGCTGTGGCGCTATTGAATGTCTTTCACGGTTCCCCGTGGGCCATCGTCGCTGTGTGTGGCTCGCTCAATCTGCTGTCCTTTCTCATGATTGCGGTATCCCGGGAAACCAGAGGCACCGCCCTCGAACGCTCCTCTGCACATTGAGACCATGACTCGCAAACTCTATATCCTCAACGGCTCCAACCTGAACATGCTGGGCGTAAGGGAGCCTCACATTTACGGCAGCACCACGCTGAAAGACATCGAACAGAACTGCCTGACACTCGCCGACGCGCTCAAGTTCGACTGCGTATTCCGCCAGACCAACAGCGAAAGCGAGCTAATCGAGTGGATCCAGGAAGCGTTCGTGCAGGACGCCGCACTGATCATCAATCCGGCCGGCTTTTCGTTCGGTCGAATTTCGGTGCTTGACGCAGTCAAGCTCGTTCATCGGCCGGTAGTGGAATTGCATATCACCAACATACATGCGCGCTCGGAAGAATATCGTCACTCGACGATCTCGGTAGCGGCCACGGCGGTGATCTGCGGGGCAGGAGCAAACGGGTATCTGCTAGCGATCCGGGCGATTGACGATCTATGGGGCAACCAGAGCTGACCAATCCCGTCAATTTGTGAAACGCGCGGGTACCCTGAGGGAACCCGCTTCGCGACGTTCGCGTGTCGAGCATCGGCTGATTCGGCGCCTTCCAGCCGTTCCAGTGGCCGTTGCATTGCTCTAGCGAGTGGCAGAAACTGGCCGACCAGCGCCCGAGGACCGAACGCGGCGATCGCCTCTGGCGTCATCCGTGGGTCGCGCACGGGATCATGCCGCTCTTCGCACTCGCGAATGCCGGCGTACCGCTGACCGGTGACAGTTTTTGCGAACGATGAAACGCCCTGGATCATGTTCGGTGTCGCGCTGGCACTCGTGGTCGGCAAACCCGTTGGCGTGTTTTTAACCAGCTGGATTCTGGTCAAGCTTGGGCTTCGCCGATTGCAGACAGAGATGTCCTGACGAGGAGTCGGCCTCGTCGCGCTCCTTGCGGGCGTCGGCTTCGCGATGTCGATTTTCATTGCGACGCTCGCATTTGCCGAGGCTGCAACACTAGACTCGGCAAAGCTTGGCGTACTGCTTGGTTCGTTCGTCGCAGGGCGTGCGGGACTGGGCTGGGGACTGTATAGCACCCGGAACCCTGACTGAAGACAAGCAGCATCTCCCGCCTGTCTGCAGAGCCGCCGACAATGGACTCGGATCAGGCGATCGGCGCTTTTATCGCGCCTCGCCCGCGAGGCATTTGAACGTGAACCGATCTTTCATTTTCGCTGGCAACACAACGGAGCTGCAGTACGGTCTTTAGGGCGGCAACGGCCCAAACATTTCGACACCCAGGAAGCAGCGGATTTACATCTTTTCTTTTACACCCGAACGGATTAACCACCAGTTAACGGGATAGCTGGTTGCGAATCCCGCGAGCATGGCAAGTTGCATGGCGAACCAGAATTCGGCGCTCGCAACTTTCGCGATCCCTCCATAAGCCGGCTTGAACCACAAGAATTGGATAATGGCCATAAGTCCATACATGCCTACCTGCCACGCAGTGATCGACGCGATATCTGCTTTGACGGCCGCCACCACACCCGCACCTACCGACAGCCCCCGCATCGGTTTGATGGTGAAATACTGAAAGATGATGCCAAGCAGAAAGGCGACGATGAAATCGGGGATCCAGACGGCAAACGTTCTTTCGTGGAACACCGTGTGCCAGCCGAACCAGACTGCCAAGCGGGGGAAGGCAAACGCCGACCACTCTACAATGATGTCTCCCAGCGTACAGCCGGCACCGCAATGGCTCGTCCCTTTCATCACCATCACGGCGAACGGCTGCTCGTCGGCCTTCCGGCCGGCGTCAGCGATATTTCGTCCCCACGCGTAGTAAGCGGCGACCCATACGACTGTGCCGAACAAAGTCGTTAGGGGCCAGACGACGTTCATGATCCACATCTTCTGGGGGTGTCGAACCTCGTCAACCACGACCGTACCCGCACATATTGCGCCCAAATTGATCCACGTGAACGATAGCGTGTTCAGCCAAGGCGGGAAGGTTCCGTGAATCATCTCTCTGGTTCTGGCGGTTCGAATGCCAAACATTCAGCAAGGCGCGTTCCGTCCAGATGGCTGGTGTTTGCCGTTGTTCGGTCTGTCGATTCGGCCGGTCGAACGTCGTCTTCTGGCCGACCAGAGCCGGACGCCCGAGCGCGACGTTCGTCAAGGTGTGCGCGCGATGCAAAAGGCATAAGTCGACCCTCATCAGCCGTTCCACGCCAGGTCTGACCGATGTCTCTTGACGAGTTACAGCGGTCTCTCCCCTGAGAATCTCGCATCAGACGACCACTGTCGACGGACTTGAATTCGAGCGCAACCAAAGGCCAAAGCGCCACGCTGCCAATTGCGCTCACGAGGCGTGCCGATATCGGTCCTCGCGCGTGATGTCAATACGCACAGTGAGTCGTCTGCCGCGATACGTATTGGTCCGCCGACGGCGCCCAATGTCATTCGCACGGAGTTCCACCCGGCGCGAGCACCGGTGAAGTGATCGCGCAACTCTTGTCAACGCCTCAAGGCCTCAAGGCGTGTCGCGCCAACGAGGAGCGCCGCGCGCGACAGGAAGCTGACGACCTCGAACGCTAGACCTTTAATTACGCAGCATTCTTTCACGCCTTATTGGTCACGTCGTCATGCACTTGGCGCGCTTCATTGCGCCACCTTTGCCGTGCTCGATGCATGGTCGAAATAGCGAGGCGCGCGACCTTGTGCCATGCATAGGGCCTTGGGTCGGCGATCATGCTAAGCGCGCGGGCGTAGTCGAGCGTAAGCCCCGGCGTCCAAGCCATGGTGACTGCGCGCTTGCGAATCTGCGCGGCCACCCATAACTCCGGCGTCACGAGCATCCTGAACAAAGCGCCCCAGCCCGCGCGCGCGCCATACAGGCGCCCCACCGCGCCCTCCAGCGCCGCTTCGAGCGCGCGCGACACACTGCTCGAACAGTTGCGATGCGTGAGGTTATAAGTCGTATCTTGCCTGTACATGCGCCAGAAGCGTGCGAGCCTCACCGGATCGTAATTGCGTATGCGCACGCGTACGGTAGATGGACACCATGCCCTTGACTCGATCGCATAGCTCGGCTGAAACGTGCCGGGCACGTCATTCTCCCGTGTCGCGCGCAGCAGTCGCGCGAAGTCATCCGGAGACCGATCGATCTCGACCGCGGGATACAGACTCACATAGATGCCGCCCGGCGCTTCGAGCGCCGCATGTCCCGTTGAAATCACGCCGTTCCGGTCAACAGCCGCGATGTACCGATCCACCAGCAAGCGCCGCTGTACCTCGTGCTTCGATGAGCCTACCGGCGTCCACACATGCACGGTGAGGGCAGGCTCATCGTCGGCGGGCGGGCCGTCCCATTCGTGCTTGCCGAACACGGGAAGCGCCGATGCATCGCTTGCTGCGGGTTCCAGGCTCTCGGTTGCTGACTCCGCCTCGTCCGATAACGCGGGATTGCTTTTAAGCCTGCGTACACGCAGTGCGATAAGAATAAGGTTCCAGCCCGCAAAAATGCAAAGCGCTCCGATGCAATACGGCACGGTGCCGACATAATGCGTCGGATAAGGTTGAAACATGAAGATGGCCAGTGTGATCTCGAAAATCGCAAAGCCAAGCGCGGCTCGCCAGCGACGATAGCGCACCACCAGGGCCGATGCCGCCTGCAATGCACCATCGCTTAGGAACACCGCGCCGATCAAGAGAGAAAGGATGAAATGGCCATGATGCTGCTCCTGCAGGATCAACACCGCAGCGACGACGAACGTGATTCCCTTCGCGTACCGCAGCCTGCGCTGACCGCCCACGCCAGACCATGCCACCGAAAGCGTCACCATGCCTTCGGCGAGCAAGAGCCAGCCTACCCATGAAATTGGAAAGCCCAGCGCGCCGTCCAGTGCGTCGATTAGCACGCCAATGCCAAGCACCGACGACAGCGCGCCCATCACTATCAGGCCGCGCCAGCGATTGCGCAGAAAGTCTGTGCCCAGCAGAATCAGGATCAGTTTGACCATAGCTCTCGGCTCTCACTATCTGATGTGGCTAATTTCAAGCAAACGAACAGCCCCGTTCCTCGCCAAAGTATCAATCGACCAGTTGCGCCTACTCAGGTCGACCTAATCGCCTCCCGCCCCTTCGCAGCACCGCCTCCTCACGAGGTCGACAAGCCAATCGGCGAACACCTGGAAGCGGCGAGACAGATGTTGCCGATGTGGATAAAGCAGTGTGACCGGCATGGGGTGCCGCAGGATATTCCGGCAGGACCTCGACGAGTTCTCCGGCTCGGATATAAACTCCGACGTCGTAGGCGGGGATCTGTATGAGCCCAAGGCCCGACAGGCAACAAGCAATATAGGCTTCTGCATTGTTAACAGTGACGCGCCCCTTGATCGTGATTGTCCTGGTCGCGCCTTCCTCAACCCATTCCCATGGCGCGAGCCGGCCGCTGGATTGGGACGCGTAGCCGATCGCTATGTGATGGGCGAGGTCGCCGGGTTTGCGCGGAACACCGTACCGGGCAAGATACGTGGGACTGACGACGTTGATCCGTGTGAGCGTCCCAACGGAACGCGCGATGAGATCCGATTCGCCAAGCAGGCCGACGCGCAGCGCGCAGTCAATCCGCTCGCCAATCCAATCGACCGGTCGATCAGTTGCCCCTATCTCAACATGGATCTGAGGATACGCATCGAGAAACGCGGAAAGTGCCGGCGCGACGATCAAGCGCCCGATCCGGCCGGGCATATCGACGCGCAACGTACCGGCAGAAGCGAAATCGGCCGAACGGAAAAGGTTCTCCGTTTCCTCAACATCGGCGATTAGTCGCTGACAACGTTCATAGAAGGCAGCGCCGTCTTGTGTAGTCGTCACCTTACGCGTGGCGCGGTTCAGCAAACGCCTGCCAACGCGGTTCTCCAGGTCCCGTATAGCGGCTGACACCGACGAACGAGGCATGCTGAGGGTATCGGCAGCGCGGGTGAAGTTCGCGCACTCTACGACCCGTGCGAATACACGGAAAAGATCGATGCGGTCCATGCTTGCGATCAGTTTGCACTGGAGAGTACGTCAACTGAAATTGGTCGCGAATCCTGACAGGAGTATCCAAAAGTAAGGGCTTTATAGGCTGCAGATCGAACTATAGCATCGGCAAGTGGGTGACGGCATTGGGTCGGTCACGTTAATCGGAGCGAAAAGATGGCAAAACATGACATCCAAGGCAAAACCGTGCTCCTTGCAGGTGGTGCGAAGAACCTCGGGGGCCTCATTGGGCGGGATCTGGCCAGGCACGGCGCGAAGGCGGTCGTGATTCACTACAACAGCGACAGCACTCGGCAAGCTGCAGATGACACCGTTGCAGTGATCAAGCAACTTGGGGCCGAAGCGATCGCACTGCAGGCGGACCTGACGAGTGCGGCAGCGGTGGAGACGCTGTTCGCCGATGCGATCGCGGCGGTCGGGCGTCCGGATATTGCCATCAATACTGTTGGGAAGGTTCTGAAGAAGCCTTTCACGGAAATTAGCGAAGCTGAGTACGACGCGATGACGGCCGTGAATTCAAAATCGGCCTTCTTCTTTTTGCGCGAAGCAGGCCGTCACGTGAACGACAACGGCAAAATAGTCACGCTCGTGACGTCGCTGCTCGGCGCATTCACTCCCTTCTACGCGGCGTACGCCGGCACTAAGGCACCGGTCGAGCACTTCACGCGCGCGGCCGCCCAGGAGTTTGGCGTGCGCGGAATCTCGGTAACGGCGGTAGGACCGGGCCCGATGGATACGCCGTTCTTCTACCCTGCTGAAGGTGCCGACGCGGTTGCTTATCATAAAACGGCTGCCGCATTGTCCAAGTTTTCGAAGACGGGGTTGACTGACATCGAGGATGTTGTGCCGTTCATCCGACATCTCGTTAGCGATGGCTGGTGGATCACTGGGCAGACCATATTGATCAACGGCGGATACACCACGAAATAAGAATCCTCGATCGCGTCGGGCGGAGTGGATCCCTGCGTACGCGCGGAGATGCGTAGGGCGGCATCAGGGTGAATGGCCGTTTCCGCAGGCGAAGCTGACGCCCGAGCGTCCGTCCGGCACAGCAGGTGAACGGCGGCTCATGGCCGCGTCGAGGCAGTGTCCTCTGCAATTTGCTCACTGTAAACCGGCCATTGAGCGAGGCCGGATGAATCCTCGGTCAACCTAACTGGACGACGACCTCGACCGGCCGTTCATGGCCGATGGCGTGCGCCCGCCGATTTCGCCGTTAGTTGTCGTTCAAAAAACATACCCAGGCGCGAGCGGCAGCTTTGTGGTGGCGCCGTTCAGCGGGTGAAACCGGCCAGGAAGCAGTCGTTTAACCGAGCCGTCGGAAGGTCATTCGAGAGTCCGTTTTCACACCGGTCGCGGACGCTATAGAGGACGCGTTGTGGCGCCTATGCCGCGGATATATCTTTTGGCAAGGCTACGAGGGGTTGGATTCAGGTATGGCGGTCTTGGAAACGCATAGTCTGCAATTCGAGCACTTGAGCCCGGTTGGATGCTCAACCTGGCGCGTGTTGGCTACGTTCCATGAAATCTCGCTATGTGTTTGTGGGACCTGTTGCTTGAGATGAGCGACTGCCTCAAAGGCGCACGCGCGGTAAAAATCCGACCTCGAAGCGGAGGATTGTCCGACGACGTTCTGTCAAAATACCCGCTTAATCCTCTTGACCGACCGCGGAATGGAACTCAGACAGCTACGCTATTTTCTCAGCGTCGTGGAACACGGAAGCATGGGCAAGGCAGCGCTGGAACTCGGCGTGGTGACCTCGGCATTGAGTCAGCAGATCAGCCGTCTCGAAGGCGAACTGTCCACGCGTCTGCTGCAACGCACCTCGGGCGGCGTCGTTCCGACCGACGCAGGTTTGGCGTTCTGGCGTCAAGCGCAACTCGCGCTGCGTCATATCGACGATGCCGCGCTCGCTGCACGCTCAGCCCGTCTGTCGGGCCATGTCAGCGTCGGCATGGCGCCGAGCACGGCGAGCGTGCTGGGTGTCGCATTCATGCAGGCCATGCGCTCGCGCTATCCCGATGTGCGGCTGCACATGGTCGAAAGTCTCTCCGGCTATCTGGCATCCATGTTGAGCGCGCGTCAGATCGATCTCGCCGTGCTGTTCCGCGAGGAGTCCGCGCAACGCTGGAGTGTGCTGCCGCTGCTGGACGAGCGGCTGTTCCTGATCGGCGCGGGCGATCTCAATGGCATGCCGACGAGCGCATCCGTCCGGCTCAAAAATCTCGGCAGTCTTCCGCTGATTCTCCCCAGCAGCACGCACGGGCTGCGTTCGCTGCTGCTGTCAGCATTCAGACGCGCCGAGTACGAGCCGAACATCGTCGCCGAAGTCGACGGCCTCGCGCTCCTGATGGACTTCGTCCGCACCGGCAGCGGCGCGACGATACAGCCGGGCGCGGCGCTCGCAAGGCCCGAGAACGTGATATTGACGAGCGTGCCCATCGCCGAGAAATACGCCACGCGGCCCAACATGCTCGCCAGCATCTCCGATGACGAACTGTCTCCCGCCGGTCTCGCCGCGCGCGTGGTGCTCGCCGATGTCGCCCGTCAACTGGTGCGGGAAGGCCGCTGGCCCGGCGCACGGCTGCGGGAACGTCAGCCTTCACAAAAAGTGAACACCCGTTGACGGCTGACTGATAGCGGCGCGGACACGAGGCCTTTACGATTTGCCCGAAAGGAGACAAGTCTGATGGTCGATGTGCTCGTAATCGGAGGAGGCAATGCCGCGCTGTGTGCCGCATTGATGGCGCGCGAAGCGGGCGCCTCGGTCCTGCTTCTCGAATCCGCGCCGCGCGAATGGCGCGGCGGCAACTCGCAACACACGCGCAATCTGCGCTGCATGCACGATGCCCCCCAGGATGTTCTCGTCGATGCCTATCCGGAAGAGGAATTCTGGCAGGACCTGTTGAAAGTCACCGGCGGCATCACGAACGAGCATCTCGCGCGGCTGACGATCCGCGCGTCGTCGTCGTGCCGGCCGTGGATGCGGAAGCACGGCGTACGCTTCCAGCCGCCGCTGTCCGGTGCGCTGCACGTGGCACGCACCAATGCGTTCTTCATGGGCGGCGGCAAGGCGCTCGTCAACGCGTATTACCGCAGCGCCGAAGCACTCGGCGTCGATATCCGCTATGAAACGCCCGTCGATTCGCTTGAACTCGACGGCAACCACTTCATCGCAGCGCGCAGCGGCCGCCAGCGCTTCGAGGCGCACGCCTGCGTGCTGGCGGCGGGCGGCTTTGAATCAAATCGCGAATGGCTGCGCGAAGCGTGGGGGCAAAACGAGCGCGGCGAATGGCCCGCCGACAACTTCCTGATTCGCGGCACGCGCTTCAACCAGGGCGTGCTCATCAAGCATATGGCTGACGCCGGTGCCGACATGATCGGTGACCCGTCGCAGTCGCATTGCGTCGCCATCGATGCACGCGCCCCGCTGTATGACGGCGGCATCTGCACGCGCATCGACTGCGTGTCGCTGGGCGTCGTGGTGAATCGTGACGCCCAGCGCTTTTACGACGAAGGCGAGGACTTCTGGCCGAAGCGCTATGCAATCTGGGGACGGCTCGTTGCGCATCAGCCGGGGCAGACCGGCTATTCGATCATCGACTCGAAAGCAATCGGCCGCTTCATGCCGCCGGTGTTTCCGGGCGAAAAGGCCGACACGCTGCCGGAACTCGCGCGCAAGCTCGGGCTGCCGGAAGCACGCTTCATGGAGACGCTCACGCGCTATAACGATTCGTGCCGCGACGGCATCTTCGATCACACCGCACTCGACGACTGCCACACCGAAGGTCTCGAGCCGCCCAAGACGCATTGGGCGCGTCGCATCGAGACGCCGCCGTTCTACGGTTATGCATTGCGGCCAGGCATCACGTTCACGTATCTCGGACTGAAGACCAACGACCGCGCGCAGGTTCATTTCGGCGGCACCGCCAGTGAGAACCTGTTCGTGGCCGGCGAAATGATGGCCGGCAACGTGCTCGGCAAAGGCTATACAGCGGGCGTCGGCATGTCGATCGGCACGGCCTTCGGGCGCATTGCCGGGACGCAGGCCGCGCGCGCCGCACTCAAAACAACGGAGGCAACCCGTGCAGCAGTCTGACCCGCTCGCACCCGAACACACGCGCACGGCCTTTTCGGTCGATACGAAAAAAACGCCACGCGACAGCATGGCGCGCGTGATTCCCATTGTGCCGATGAGCGCCAGCGAAACCGAAGTCGCTCGGCAGATGCAGATCTGCAACGCCTGCCGCTACTGCGAGGGCTTCTGCGCCGTGTTCCCTGCCATGACGCGCCGCCTGGAATTCGGCAAGGCGGACGTCAACTATCTAGCGAATCTCTGCCACAACTGCGGAGCGTGCTATCACGCGTGCCAATACGCACCGCCGCACGAGTTCGGCGTGAACGTGCCGAAAGCGATGGCCGAAGTCCGGCTCGAAACCTACACCGAGTACGCGTTTCCCGCGTCGTTCGGCGCGCTATACAAGCGCAACGGCTTGACTGTGTCGGTCGCGCTGGCGGCCGGACTCGCGCTGTTTCTGCTGCTCGGTACGGCATTGCACGGCGGCTTGTCCGGCGATGTCGCGCCCGCGAACTTCTACGCGACCTTCCCGCACAACCTGCTCGCGGCGATGTTCGGCATCGTTTTCCTGTTCGCCATTCTCGCGCTCGGTATGGGCGTCACGCGCTTCTGGCGCGACGTGTCGGCAGGAACAGCGAGCGCGAGCGCGCCGGCCGTCGCGGAAGCGGCCAGGAACGCGCTGACGCTCAAGTACCTGGACGGCGGCCACGGCGACGGCTGCAACGAAGAGAACGATACGTTCACGCTGGCGCGGCGCCGTTTCCATCACCTGACGTTCTACGGCTTCATTCTGTGCTTTGCGGCGACCGCCGTTGCGACGCTCTATCACTACGCCTTCGGTCTGGAAGCGCCGTACCCGTTTCTGAGCGTGCCGGTGCTGCTGGGAACTGCAGGCGGCATCGGACTGATTGCGGGGCCGGCGGGACTGCTGTGGCTGAACCTGAAACGCGTTCCGGAGCGCGGCGATGCCCGTCAGCGTCCGATGGACCGCGGCTTCATCGCGCTCCTGCTTCTGACGAGCACATCCGGTCTCGCGCTGCTCGCACTCCGCACGACCTCGACGATGCCATCGCTGCTCGCAATTCATCTCGGCATCGTGATGGCGCTGTTCGCCACGCTGCCTTACGGCAAGTTCGCGCACGGCATCTTCCGATCGGCGGCGCTGCTCAAATCGTCGATCGAGAAGCGTCAACGCAACACACTGAGCCTCGGTTCGGATTAGCCAGCTACCCGGGTGCGCCTTGGGCGCCCATCACTATAGACAAGAAGCAGGAGACGCAATGAACCGTACCGAACCGATCGCCGCTACGCCCGGCGTTTCGCCCACGAAGAGGGCCGCCACCGTGTTGCGTGTGACGAGCGGCAATTTCATCGAACAGTTCGATTTCTTTCTGTTCGGCTTCTACGCGACATCAATCTCGAAGATCTTCTTTCCGTCTACCAGCGAGTTCGCCTCGCTGATGCTCACCTTCGCCGTGTTCGGCGCGGGCTTTTTGATGCGTCCGCTCGGTGCGATCTTTCTCGGCGCGTATATCGACAAGGTCGGACGGCGCACCGGGCTGATCGTTACGCTGTCGATCATGGCGAGCGGTACCATTCTGATTGCCTGCGTGCCCGGGTACGCGACCATCGGCCTGCTCGCGCCGGCGCTCGTGCTGCTCGGGCGTCTGTTGCAGGGTTTTTCCGCAGGAGCCGAACTCGGCGGCGTATCCGTCTATCTCGCGGAAATGGCAACGCCCGGCAACAAAGGTTTCTACACGAGCTGGCAGTCGGCGAGCCAGCAGGTGGCCATCGTCGTGGCGGCGGCCATCGGTTACAGTCTGAACGAGTGGTTGTCCGCACAGCAGATCGCCGCATGGGGCTGGCGCGTGCCGTTCTTTATCGGCTGTGCGATCGTGCCGTTCCTGTTCGTGTTGCGTCGCTCGCTGCAGGAGACCGCAGCGTTCGAAGCGCGGCGGCATCATCCGCAGGCACGCGACATTTTTGCGATGCTGATCGGCAACTGGCGCACCGTGATCGGCGGCATGCTGCTGACGGCCATGACCACCACCACCTTCTATCTCATCACGGTCTATACACCGACCTTCGGCAAGTCGGTACTGAAGCTGTCCACCTCGGACAGCTTGATGGTGACGCTGCTTGTGGCTGCATCGAATTTCATCTGGCTTCCGATCGGCGGCACGATCTCCGACCGCATCGGCCGCAAGCCGTTGCTGCTCGCCATTTCCGTACTGGCGATCCTCACAGCTTATCCGGCGCTGTCCTGGCTTGCCGATGCGCCGAGCTTTGCGCGCATGCTGATCGTGCTGCTGTGGTTCTCGTTCTTCTTCGGCATGTATAACGGCGCGATGGTCGCCGCGCTCACCGAAGTGATGCCGGTCGAAGTGCGCGTCGCGGGTTTCTCGCTGGCGTTCAGTCTCGCCACGGCGCTGTTCGGCGGCTTTACGCCGGCGGTATCGACGTATCTGATTCAGGTCCTGCACGACAAGGCCGCACCCGGCTACTGGCTCAGCTTCGCCGCGCTCTGCGGCTTGTGCGCGACGCTCGGGCTGTACCGTCGCCGCGCGGACAGCAACGCGTCGGCGGCATCGTCGGCCTGATAGCGATTGCATCGGCGCGAGTCGGTCACCCCGACTTCGCGCCGGACTTTCGTTTTTCCAGCGGCGGCGATTGTATGGTGTGCTCAATGAAGGACCGGTGCTGTCCAAATACACCGTTTCGGAAGATCGCCCGTAGCATCCACGAGAATGCACGGAATGTTGCCCGACAGATCGCAACTACCCCGCAATACCGGCGTTCAAGCTGCGAGCGAAAGAAGGTGGAGATGCTCTTTACTCACCTCAAGCGCATCCTGAAGCTGGATCGGCTGCGCTTACGAGGACTGTCGGGGGCGCAGGACGAGTTCCTCCTAGCTGCCACAGCTCAGAACCTACGACGCATGGCGAAGCGGTTGATGTCAAATGAGTCGAACTCGATGGCAATAGCAACATGAAATGGCATCCCGGGGGGGCGGATGCCCCCGAATCCGGGTGCACTTGATCCTCCCGGCAAAGCAGAGCCGCAGAATACGCATCGAATGCTGTGCGCGCGCGCCTGAAAACTCGGGTTTTTCAACACTATCGTCAATCAACGGTCACTGCCTGGCCCCCAGGTTCCACCGCTGCCACAGCCCTGCGCGTGACAAGTTCACCGAGCGCAACGTCGGCAAGCCCGATCCCAAGCGATTTGAAGACGGTTATATCGCCTGGCGAGCGCTCCCGAACATCACCATTGGCGATGATGTCGCCGAGTTCCACAACGTTGCTCCAGTCAACGATACCTGGCGCTGCCATCAGCAGGTCCCCCGCCTCTTCTTGCGCCTGCTCAAGCGATTCGACGACGACTATGCTCGCGCGGGAGAGCGTCGTATCGTCGATTTCACGCGCACCCGGCTTGCTGGACCCGATCGCTGCGACGAAGGTTCGCGGCTTGAGGTCGGCACCGTCGAAAAGCGGGACTGTGCTGCGTGTAGCGGTTACGACAATGTCAGCTGCCTGCACAGCCGTCTCCACTGTGGACGCCTCGAAGGAGACGCTGGTGAAACGCGCCTGCATTTGCGCAACCGTTTCCTGCACCCCCTCGATGCCGACTATCAGAACGCGCTCGATGCCCGACTTCCCGACAAGCGCCCGGATGTGCGCTCTGGCCTGAGCACCGGTACCAAACACCGCGAGAACCTTTGCATCAGCACGGCCGAATGCGTCAAACGCGATGCGGGTCACCGCTGCGGTGCGATATTCCGTGAGCGCTCCGCCGTGGATGATGGACAGCAATCTGCCGTCATCCGTAGAGAACAGGGGAATCACGAAATCGAAGACTCCCTTGTGCGTCGAATAGACCTTCGCACCGCACACGCCAGCGCCGGGCAGGATTGCCCCCATGGTACTCAGCGACACGTTTTCGCCGGGCGTGCGCACGCGTGGCTGGATCTTCGCTTGCCTGCTGCCTTGTTCAGCAAGCGCAGAGCGCAGCACTTCGATGGCGTCGCTCATCGTGATGAGTCGATGAACGTGTTCGTCAGTGATTATGTACATTGTGTTTTCCTGGCAGAGTTCAAAAGCGATAAAAGGCTGCCTGCAATGCGCGGCGCTCGTCCGGGTGACCCAGCATCGCCAGCATCAAAAGAATGCGGGCTTTTTGAGGTGGCTGATCGTCGACGACGAGCCAGTCATAGTCGTCGTCAGGCTGCGCGCCGTTGCGGATGACCACGCCGCTGCCTGTGCGTGAGGCCCTTACCACGTGCAGCCCCCGACGCGTCGCCTCCCGCAGTGGCTCGACCATATGTTCTGCGATGTTGCCGTTGCCAGTGCCGGCAAAGACAAGCCCGCTCGCGTCAGCCGCAATGGCGCGGACCAGTTCGCTCTCGAGCGCACCATGGGCATATACGACGTCGACTTTCGGCAGCGTCTCGATCTCGTCGATTGACCACGGAGTGGATACAGTGTGATCGCGCGAGGGTGTACGGTAGTAGCGAGGCTTGCCCTGGGTCACGTAACCGAGCGCGCCATAGGGCGAGCGGAACGCCTCGAGCTTGAAGCTGTTTGTCTTCGTCACGTCCCGGGCGGTGTGGATTTCCTCGTTTGCGACGACAAGCGCTCCTTTTCCATGCGAGGACGGATGAATCGCTACCGCAATCGCGTCATAGAGATTCAGGGATGCATCGGAACTCATCGCCGATGGCGGCCGCATGGAGCCGACTACGACGACGGGTTTCGTGCTCTTCAACGTCAGATGAAGAAAGTACGCGGTTTCCTCGATGGTGTCGGTGCCGTGCGTGAGAACGACGCCGTTTACCGTGTCGTCCTTGAGCACCTCCGATACCCGCTTCCCGATCATGAGCAGATGCTGCCCGCTGAAATTCTCCGAACCTGTCTGGAGCAATTGTTCGGCGCTCAGGTTCGCGAGCGACGACGCTTCCGGAATGGCTGACAGGATTTCGTCTATGCCCAGCACCGAGCATGTGTAGGCTGAAGTGTCGACAGCGCTTGCGCCACGGCCGGCAATCGTACCGCCCGTGCCGATGACTACAATATTGGGCTTGTCTTTCATTCGGTATCGATTCGAGGAACTTTTGATGGAAGACAGCCGTGCATCACATGCTGCACGGGTCATTGAGCGAGCGAGAAAAGGCGGGCCAGCGACGGGTCAGGCTTTCCGTCGATCCAGCCCGTGAGCAACGCGGCCGACCCGGAGGCCAACGTGAAGCCGAGCGCACCATGCCCGATGTTGAGCCAGAGATTCGGATATCGTGTAGGCCCGATAACCGGCGCGCCCTGGGGCGTCGCCGGACGCAATCCGGTCCACTCAGCCGCATCGACGTCATCGGCTACGACCTGCGGGAACAGCGCGGCGGCCTCCGCACGCAGCGCGGCAACGCGCGACGGATCCGGCTTTAGCGAGTAGCCGTCGAGGTCAGCCATGCCCGCCACTCGTAACCGGTTGCCAAGACGCGCATAGACCACTTTGCGGGCGAAGTCGGTGACACTCAATGTCGGTGCTACTGCCTGGGGTCCCAGCGGGTAAGTCAGGCTGTAGCCCTTGAGCGGATAAACGGGCACGTGGAGGCCCAAAGGCTGGAGCAGTTGCGCTGCGCTGGCCCCGGCAGCCACGACGACATGGTCCGCCTCGACCACCCCGTCACTGCTGCGCGCTACGATATGTCCGCCTTTGGCGACCTCCAGTGCATCGATGCACGTATTCATCGCAAACCGCACGCCGCGCGCTCTCAAAATGGCTTCGAGACCTTTGCTGAAGCGATGGCAATCGGCTGTATCTTCGCTGCGCGTATGGATGCCGCCGACGATCCGTTCGCGCACATGAGCCAGCGCGGGTTCGAGCGCGACGCATTCTTCGGCAGACAGTGCCTCCTGTTCGCAGCCGAGCGAGCGCTGGAAATTGAGCAGATTGATGGCGGCTTGCATCGCCGCAGCATCGCGATGCAGGACGAGCTTTCCAGAGTGCTGGAAGTCGAAGTCGAGAGTGGGTTCGTCGCGCAGGAGCTGGTGCATGAGCGCACGGCTTGCGAACGAGAGCGAGAGCAATTCGCGCGTGGTGAGATTGCTACGCCGTTGCGTGCAGGCGAACACGAATTTTAGGCACCAGAGCCACTGCTCCCGACTCACGGATGGTCGAAAACGCACCGGCGAGTCCCGCCGGATGAGCCACGCGGGCAGCTTCGACAATACGCCCGGCCCCGCCAGTGGTGCGACGTAGCTATACGATAACTGGCCACCGTTGCCGAAGCTGGTTTCGGTGGCCACCTCACCATGCCGTTCGATGACGATGACCTGATGTCCGGCCCGGTTCAAATAATAGGCGCTCGTCAGACCAATGACACCAGCACCCAATACGGCAATCTGCATGTCGCTTGTTTCCCTGTTTTACGGTGCACTCGCACGAAACAGGATGTTGAGCCAGGCGACACCGGGGGGATTGCACCGATGAGCAAAAAAATAGAAGAAACGCGACAACGAATCGCCGCCAGACAGGGTGCGCGAAGATCGCATCGCCGCCGCCGCACAGCTTCAGGCTTCGGTGGGACCTGTGCGCGAGCCGCGCAGCTTGCCCGGCGTCACGCCGTAGGTCTCGCGGAAGACCCTGATGAAATGAGCGGAATCAGCGAAGCCGCATTCGTATGCGATGTCCGTGACCTTGCGCCCGGTGTTCAGCAGCATCCAGCGCGCGTAGCGTAGCCGCATACCGCGATAGAACTCATTCGGCGACACGTTCATCTCTGCCACGAACGCCCGCTCCAACTGACGCACGCTCGTGCCAATCATCTTCGCGATCACCGCGATGTTGAGCGGCGCTTCGAGGTTTTCCTCCATGAGCAGCGCGGCATGACGTACGTTTGCATCGTCCACCGACAGGTAGCCCAGTGCGCGGCGGCGCTCGATGAACGAGGCGCCGGCCTGCCGGCTGACAGTCATCTGATGAATCACCTTCGATGCGCGGTCGGGCCCGCAATGCAGATTGACGAGCCGCGCGGCGAGTTCGATGACCGAGATTCCTCCCGCACAAGTGATGCGATCGCCGTCGATGAGGTAGTCGGCATGCGTGACGACGCGTAACCCGGGAAACATGTTCCGATAGTCGTCGAAGTGAAAGCTGTGCACGCACGCAACGTGATCCTGCATTAGCCCAGCATGGGCGAGGACAAAACTACCCGTGCAGATGCCGACCAGCGGAACGCCCGCTTCTGCAGCTACGCCCAGATAGTCCCAGTAGCGCCTGTCGACCTTCCCGATATGTGGCAGCAGGCCGCCGATAACGACGATGTAGTCGAACTGTCCGACGTCCGGAAAGGCCGCCTGCACCGGTACAGCGATACCGCAGCTCGATTCGACGGTGGTGTCGTGCACGCCGATCGTCGTCCAGAGACAGCGCAACTGACGACTCTGATCGCTGCGATCGGCAGCGTGACGTAACGCGTCGCAAAGGCCGCCGAGCGACAGGAGCGGAAAGCGCGGCCATAGCAGGATTCCGACATTGAGCTCCGCGCCGGGACGCCCCTGAGGCAACTCCGGTGCCGTGGAAAGTGAGTCAAGCCGATCAACCAGTTCGTGGGCTGGCGGTGCCTTGGCCGGGGGATCGTCGGAGGAAAACATGGGCGGCGCGGATAATCAGTATCACGCCATTATAGGACCGCGCGACCCGCCTCGCCGCCGT
Organism: Paraburkholderia heleia NBRC 101817; assembly: GCF_000739775.1. Taxonomy (GTDB): domain Bacteria; phylum Pseudomonadota; class Gammaproteobacteria; order Burkholderiales; family Burkholderiaceae; genus Paraburkholderia; species Paraburkholderia heleia. Next base: position 50,869 of record NZ_BBJH01000050.1, read on the forward strand.
CGCATTTCTTCTATTTTCTGGCAAATCGGTGCAATGCCGCCGGTTTGTGTCCGCATAAATTTGTCTCGCCAGCGCAGACCACACGGTGCGCGGTACAAGGACGGAAGCGACGGGGACAATCCGGCGGATCGCCCTCGATGCAGATAACTATCGATGAGGTAATGCAATGACCAAGAGCAAAAGACTGGGTCGCCGTGCGACGACCTTTGGCATTCTGGGGGCGCTGGCCGCCGTTTCTGCCGGGGTGGCGCATGCCGACGAAACCGTGAAGGTCGGTGAAGTGGCGCCTCTCACCGGTCCGGCTTCCTATCTGGGCAAGGACACTGAGAACGGTGCAAGGCTCGCGGTCGAGGAAATCAACGAAAAGGGACTTGTCGTCGGCGGAAAGAAAGTCACGCTGGTTCTCGACACCGAAGACGATGCTGGCGATCCGCGCCAGGCCACGCAGGTCGCGCAAAAGCTGGTCGACGACAAAGTCGTGGCGGTAGTCGGTCACATGAATTCGGGAACGACGATTCCTGCCTCCAAAATCTACAGTGACGCCGGCATCGTGCAGGTCTCGCCGTCGGCAACGAATCCGGCGTACACGCAACAGGGCTTCAAGACCGCATACCGCGTGGTTGCGACCGATGCCCAGCAAGGGCCGGCCCTCGCCGATTACGCGACGCGGACGCTAAAAGTCAGGACGGTCGCGATCGTCGACGACGCAACCGCGTACGGGCAAGGACTGGCCAATGAATTCGAGAAGCGCGCGAAGGCAGACGGTCTTTCGGTGGTCTCACACGACGCTACCAACGACAAGGCCACCGACTTCCGGTCGATCCTCACGAAGATCAAGGGCGAGCATCCGGACATCATCATGTACGGCGGTCTCGATGGGACGGGCGGCCCGTTCGCGAAGCAGGCCAAACAGCTTGGCATGGCGCAGAAGATTCTCGCAGGCGACGGCCTGTGCGCTGACGATCTGTCGAAACTTGCCGGCGATGCGGCCGATGACGTGATCTGCTCCATCGCAGGCTCGCCGCTCGAAAAGATGCCGAAGGGTCCAGGCTTCACGCAACGCTACGAAAAGCGCTTTGGGACCCACCCTGTCCTGAACTCGCCATTCGCTTACGACGCGGTGTACGTCATCGCCGAAGCGATGAAGCGTGCGGGCTCGACGGCCCCCGACAGGATTCTTGCCGCAATGCCAGCGACGAACTATGAGGGCGTTCTCGGTCAGACACAGTTCGACGCGAAGGGCGATCTGGTCCACGGGACGATTTCTCTTTACAAGTACGTTGGTGGAAAGCAAACCCTCCTCGACTACGTGAAGAATTAACCCGCCAGGGTCTGCTGATCAAACCGGCACAACTGCAGCGATGCGGTTGTGCCGGTCATACGCCTTTCTTTTTCCTCCCCCCCGCCGCATTGATAGCGAAACGCGCTGGCTACCGACGCGGTCCCGTCGCGCAGGGCGCAATTCCTGCAAACGCACAACGGCCAGAAGTTCTGAACCGGATATGGACATCTTTCTACAGCAGTTGATCAAT
>NZ_BBJH01000049.1 GCF_000739775.1 Paraburkholderia heleia NBRC 101817
GATACCGGCAGCACCTCCCTGGTGCCGCGCCTTCGCCAGCCAAGCCTCGGCCGCTGGCCTCCCGGGTCGCTTGTCTGGCGTGCGGTGACACAATTAGTGTCGTAACGGTGTAAATAATACGGTCGACGGCACAATGCCGCTCTAGCAGCGCTTCAATGTGGAGCGGGTACGCTCGATGCGACTGATCCTGGCTCGCGAAAACTGACCGCTACGACGTGAGGCGACGTCCCGACGCGAGATGTTTGCCGGCATGACGTCTGCTAGCCGCCCTGGAGCGAGCGGGTTGGCCGGCGAGGCACGTCGCGGCCGACTGGCAGGCCAATCCCGGAGAGAAGGCATCGCGCCTGCGCGAAGCCGCTCTCGGGATAGCGCTCGAAAATCCGGTTGAACTCCTCGACGAGTGCACGGGCACGCTGCGGCACGGGCGCGTCCGGCCCCAGCATCAGGGCAGTCTGTCCAAACTTGACGGGTCCAGCCTTTATCAGGGCACGCAGACGGGAATTCACGCTGTCGCGCCCGAACAGCTCGATTCCGTAAGCACGGATCACGGCGCGCACGATCGCTTCGGCAGCAGGTGTGAGCGGCGGCATGGACTCGACCAGGCGCAGGTGCGGTGAGCGCACATCCGGCGCGGTGAAACGCCCGATATCGTCGATGTCGGCTTCCAGACGCTGCACCGGCAGATCAGCGCTGAAGAGCAGCAGCCGGATGCGTTCGTAAAGCGCGTCTTTGTCGGGATCGATGAATGCGATGTCTGTCATGCTGTTTTCCTCGAAGTGGCTTGAGCCCAGATGGTTCCGCAGGCGCAGCGAACCGGAACCGGATCGACCATGAAATCGCAGGCGTTCACCTCGCGTCCGGACGGCAGTTGCTGACCGGGAGCCAGGTCCGTCGGACATACCGGTCTGAAACGACTGAGCGTTGCTGGATCCATGCGACGGCAAGCTCCAGCGCTTCATCGCGCGCCTCCTGCGGGTTGGCGAACTCCCCATCCACACCGAGCGTGCGCGTTTCGTCGGCCCGGTCGGTGACAATGGCTGCAGCTGTGTAACGGCCGCTCCCGGTGGCGGTGACCACCGGCCGGATCTCGCAGCCGTGATACTCGATGATTTTGTCCACTTTCATAGCACACCTCCGGCAGGGCGCCTCACTCATGCGCAAGCGCCCGCGGCGAAGAGAGTTTCCTGTCATTTCATGTAGCGCATGGCATTCCACATGGCACTGCACGCCTGCCCCCCCCCGTCGGCGCGACCGCGCGCAACCACGACGACTCGTGCCGCCCCGAGATTGCCCGGGAGGCCCCGACAGCCTCGCGACCGCACCTCTCGGCGAGGACGACAAGCCTGGCGTAGCGATCACGCAGCCGTTCAGCCTGACGGCACCACACTATCCGTCGTGATGCCACCAGGCACGGAGCGCGTTTCCGGCCTTGTCCCACCGTCGTTGCCGGCGGTCTCGCGGCTTCGACGCGGTACGTCGCCCGGGTGGAGCGCGTCGAGGAACGCTCTGCCCTTCCCGGTGAGGTACGCGCGGCGCGCGCCCCCGGCGCAATGTTCCAGCATGACCAGCTGGCGTTCGAGCAGCGCGTCGAGTTCCGCGCGATTCATGTCGATCTGGTCCGATGCCTGACTAACCAGCATCAGGGTCGCAAATTCGTGTGGACTGAGCATTTCCTTCTCCCGTAAAACAGGGTCCCGAAAGCAGCGGCTCCCGCAGAAAAACGACACGTAATGCAGGCCGGACAAGGGCCGCACTACCGTGCAGCGCGGTGTTTGTCACGCGAGGAAGCGCGCCGGCGAACCTGTGTCGTTGACACAGCCCGCGTTGATGGCGTGTATCGCGTACTCGACCGCCTCCCGGTGCGCCTCGTAGACGTTTGACCGGTGCTGCGCGTAGCGCGGCAGATGCCAGTCCGCGACCGTGCGCTCCGCGCGCCGGATGCGCACGACGGCCACATACGTATCCCGGCCAGCGGGAGGCAGCGCGCAGTGCCGGACCGGAAATGCACTGGTCTCGATCATGAAGCCCTTCCAGCTTTCGCTGCGTACGTCGTTCATACATTCCTCCGCATGACCGGATTTGCCCTTGTGCTTACGCCTGACTAACGCTCACCTCGATGCGTCGCGGCTTTGCCTCCTCACGACGGGGAATGGTGAGCTTGAGCACCCCGTCGCGCAGCTGCGCATCGATAAGCGAGACGTCAAGTTCAGGGCTGAGCGTGAAGGCGCGCCGGAAGTGCGGGTGGCGCACCTCGCCATGCTGCAGGCGCAGCCCGGAGGGGGTCGGAATCACCGCTTCAGCCTCGATGTTCAGGCTGCCGTCCTGTACTCGCACCTCAAGCTTTTCGCGCGGCACACCCGGCAGGTCCGCGTACAGCGTGATGCCATGGCTGTCCTCGAAGACGTCCACCGCAGGTGCGATCCGGGTGAGCTGCTTCGCAGGTTGCGCACCCTCGCGCGAGGCAATGTCGGCGTGTGACTCACGGGTAGCCAGTTCAGTGCTGTCGTTCATGATGTCCTCCGTGATTCTCATGGTTTAGCCAACGGCTCACTGGACGGTAATGGCGCGCGGCTTCGATGCCTCGGAACGTCCGACGCTGATGATCAGGCAACCGTTCACGTAGCGCGCCTTGACCGTGTCGGGATCGGCGTGCTGCGGCAGTTCAATCACCCGGCGAAAGGCACCCATGAAACGCTCCGTGGCATAGACGCGCGCCTCATCGCCCGGTTCGGGTCCGGGCGGCTTGCGCTCGCCACTGATCGTCAGCACTCCTTTGTCAATCGAGACGTCAATCGCGGCCGGATCGAGTCCTGGCGCGAACGCGACGATCTCGACGCTGTCGTCGGTGCTGCCGATGTTGACGGGAGGAAAGGTTTCGCTGCGCGTGGCGCGCAGGCTCGCGGGAAAGCCGGGAATGAGGCTGGCCATCTGCCGTTGCAGGCGGTCGAATTCGCCCGGCAGACCGGTGCTGAAGAAGAGGTCGCTCATGATGGCTCCTGGAAAACCGGGGCCGACACGGGGACGAACGGAACCACGCGCTCCAGTCCGCCTGCCCGTGGGAAACCCGCCGACAAACAAATCGAAACACGCAGCGCTTGATCGCGACTGCCTGAGCGATGAATAAAATAGCGCAAGGAACGGAAATTTCAAGAGGCTCTGCAACATGTCAACCTAGGAGGCTTCATGGACTTTTTCGACAGGCTTCAGCAGCAGATCGACACCGTGCGCTTGCCGCTCGTTGCTGTCACCGTCACGGCGGCAGCGCAGGTGAATACGCCGCTCATCGCAATATTCCACTGGCACGGATTCCGGCGCTCGACGCCGCTTGTCCTGCCCGGCGTTGAAATCCCGCCACGAGCGGTTCCGGGATCGGCAGTCCAGCTCGATACACCATGGCACAGCTTCGAGACCGTGGATGCCATGCTGCTGGATGCTGCCTGGCAATCCGGTGCGTGGGATGTCGAGCGCGTGGAGCAGCGCGGTTGCAACGTGATCGGCGCCAGCGCTGCCGAAGCGCTTGCATGCCGTCAGGCGTTTGGCGACTACGGAGAGGAGGCCGGACCTGCCCAGCCGCTTCTTGATGACGAGACCGAGCGTCGCGAACTGATGCAGTTCGCTGCGCGCAGGGGCTACGTGCGCTGGCTGTTCCGCCCCGTCAAGGGCGGCCTGTGGCGCACGCTCAATGAGCCGGACGACACCCTCGACGTCGATGGCGGACGTCAGCCGCCCTGTCCCGTGTCGCCTCAGCTGCGCCGACCGGACGGGCGCGGCCGCACCGTTTATCGCCTCGGCAAGGTCCATCGCATCCTCCTGCCGCGCTGAAACAATTTGTTACACAAGGCCGTTTTCACGCTCCCTTGAAGGGCGCGATAAGCGCCTCTATTTCGCTTTCCGCCAGACATTGGCTCGGCTGCTGTGTGGCGCGCTGATGCGCTCCGCTACTCGCAGCCGGATTCCCTTAATTGGTGATCCTCTAATCGCTCAGGAGATGGAAATGCAGATTCGTCCCCTCTACGACCGGGTTATCGTCAAGCGAATCGGAACGCAGCGGACGACGGCCTCGGGCATCGTGATTCCCGACTCAGCGGCAGAAAAACCAGAACAAGGCGAAGTCGTCGCAGTCGGCAGCGGCCGGCCGTTGCAGGATGGCACGCTGCGCGCGCTCCAGCTCAAAGTCGGTGACCAGGTTCTCTTCGGAAAGTACGCAGGCCAGACCGTCAAGGTCGATGGCGAGGAACTGCTCGTCATGCGCGAGGAAGACGTCATGGGCGTCCTTGAGGTCGACGCGGGCGCCGCCCGCAAGGCCGCCTGAAATCCCGTTACGGTCGCGGACGCCCGGCCGGTCGTTCGTGACGCGTTGAGTCAACGACTTTACCCGGAGCAGGAACATGAGTGCAAAAGACGTCAAATTTCACGACAGCGCACGTGCCCGTATCGTCAAGGGCGTGAACGTGCTGGCCGATGCCGTGAAGGTCACGCTCGGACCGAAAGGCCGCAACGTGCTGATCGAGCGCAGTTTCGGCGCGCCGACCATCACCAAGGATGGCGTGTCGGTCGCGAAGGAAATCGAGCTGAAGGACCGCTTCGAGAACATGGGAGCGCAGGTGGTCAAGCAGGTAGCCTCGAAGACCGCGGACGTGGCCGGGGACGGCACCACCACGGCCACGGTGCTGGCGCAGGCCGTCGTGCAGGAAGGCATGAAGTACGTCGCGGCCGGCATGAACCCGATGGACCTCAAACGGGGCATCGACAAGGCCGTGGCCGCCGTGCTCGAGGAGCTGCGTAAGCTCTCGAAGCCGATTTCCACGAACAGGGAGATCGCGCAGGTCGGCTCGATCTCGGCGAACTCCGACGAGGCGATCGGCAAGATCATCGCGGACGCGATGGAGAAGGTCGGCAAGGAAGGCGTGATCACGGTCGAGGACGGCAAGTCGCTCGAGAATGAACTCGATGTGGTCGAGGGCATGCAGTTCGACCGCGGCTACGTGAGCCCTTATTTCATCAACGATCCGGACAGGCAGGCGGCCTATCTGGATGATGCGCTGATCCTGCTCCACGACAAGAAAATCTCGAACATCCGCGACCTGCTGCCCGTGCTCGAGGCGACGTCCAAGGCCGGCAAGCCGCTGCTGATCGTCGCGGAAGATATCGACGGTGAGGCGCTGGCCACGCTCGTGGTCAACGCAATGCGCGGCATCCTGAAAGTCGCCGCCGTCAAGGCACCGGGGTTTGGCGACCGCCGCAAGGCGATGCTTGAGGACATCGCCATCCTCACGGGTGCAACCGTGATCTCCGAGGAAACCGGCATGCAGTTGCAGAAGGCGACACTTGAGGATCTCGGACGTGCGAAGCGCGTCGAAGTGCGCAAGGACGACACGATCATCATCGACGGCGCTGGCGACGGCAAGCGCATCGAGGAACGCGTGAAGTCCATCCGTGCACAAATCCAGGATGCGACGAGCGACTATGACCGCGAGAAACTCCAGGAGCGCGTAGCAAAGCTCGCAGGTGGAGTGGCCGTCATCAAGGTCGGGGCGGCAACCGAGGTGGAGATGAAGGAGAAGAAGGACCGCGTGGACGACGCGCTGCACGCCACACGCGCGGCGGTCGAGGAAGGCATCGTGCCGGGCGGTGGCGTGGCGCTTCTGCGCGCGCGTTCGGCGATAACTAGCCTGAAATGCGCCAACAGGGATCAGGACGCGGGCGCCCAGATCGTGCTGCGCGCGCTCGAAGCGCCGCTGCGCGTGATCGCCGCCAACGCGGGGGACGAGCCTTCCGTGGTCATCGCGAAGGTCCTCGAAGGCAAGGGCAACTTCGGCTACAACGCGGCCACCGGCGAGTATGGCGATCTCGTCGAGGCGGGTGTGGTGGACCCGACCAAGGTAACGCGCACGGCGTTGCAGAACGCGGCCTCGATTGCCGGCCTGATCCTGACGACGGACGCCACGGTTGCCGAAGCACCGAAGGAAGAAAAACCGGCACAGTCCGCTGACACCGCGATCGAGTACTGATCCGGCAGCGTTTCCTGCATGCGCCGGTCTACAGTCGCGACCGGCGCAACCCGTTCGGCGCCGCACGCTGTCTCCGTCATGCGGCGCCGCTTTTTACCGGAGTCAGACATGAAACTTGAACTTCGCATTGACTCAAAGCCGCTCGATATTGAGATCGACGACGTCGTTGCGGGACTGCTGGCCGCTCGCCTGAATCTGCCCGACAGCGAAGATCATCACGCAGCCCTGGAGCGCTATCTCAGCGAGAAAGGCGCACCCTGGATCCTCGACGAAGAGCACATGCGCAGGCGCGTCCTGCGCAGGCTCATTCTGGATATCGCTGACCCGGCACTCGTGATTCGCCATCTCATGGCGGATGAGTGAACGCAGCTGGTCAGTCCCGGTCGGGAGGTATGGCTCGACCAGGTTTTCCATTCGTATAGTTATCCTGCATAATCTGACATCGTGATGTCCGGCCATTCTCGTTTGCCTGCCCGATCACCGGCCAGACTACCCGCTGGCGTGCTCGGCCTGGACTATCTCAAGTTTTTGCAGCTCTCGGCGGGTGATGAGCTTGCCTGTGAAGGATCGTTCGACGATGCAGCGCTGCAGGACGCTATGGCCGCCGTCCTCAGTGGTTCAATGCGCACCGCGCAGCCGGCAATGAAGGTGCGCTTTGATGGCTGCCAGTTCTGGCTTGCCAGTCACTTTCACCGCTATGAGGCGGCCCGACGTCTCGGTGCCCGCCATCAGGAATTCTGGTGCGAGATTCAACCCGGCCCGAAGGACCACACCCTACGATATACGTCGAGAATGCCCGGCGTCATGCGTTTCCGTCGTGATCCTTCCGCCCCGGCTGGCTAACCGCTGTCCATGGCCGGGAAGAACCTGGCGCCGTGGGTGGCGTCGGTGCCCGGTTTCATGTGGGCCGTACTGGATTCGAACCAGTGACCAACGGATTAAAAGTCCGCTGCTCTACCAGCTGAGCTAACAGCCCAGTCCTCTTTTTTGCCCTCCGTCATGGCGCTTGGTACGCGCGCCCTAACCGATATCGATCGTACGATTCGTGGACGGCGCCGGCTCCGTTTTCGGCACGGTCAACGTGAGTACGCCATTGTCGAACTTTGCCAGGGCGCGACCGGGATCGGCGTATTCAGGCATCGGGATCGTGCGCACGAAGCGTCCATGAGCACGCTCCAGCCGGTAGCAGCCGTTTTCCTCACTGTGCACATCCTGCCTTTTCTCACCACGCAGCACGATCGCGCCGTCCTCTACGCTCACCTTCACGTCTTCGCGCTCCATCCCGGGCAGTTCTGCGGTCACGCGCAGCACCGGTCCCTCATCGACGACGTCGATGCGCGGCTGGAAGCGCGATGAACTGAAGTCGCCGAACCATCGTTCGAGCGCGCCACGGCCTGCAAACGGGTCGTGGAAGAACTCCTCCATAGCGCGCCATGGCGCGCGTGAGAACAGTCGCGCAATCTCGGGCAAGGCGGCGTGCCATGGTTCATTTTCGCTAGACGGCGGCCTCTCCGGGCTGTCCGCATCGGACTTGCGCACGGCCCCGCGAAGGAACTTGAAGGGATTCCACTTTTTCGGATCGGAGTTCATCGTTTCTTCCTCTGGTATCTGGCAGGAGAACCGTCTTCTGCTCATGGCGCCGGCGCCCCCGCTTTTTTCCGCTGTCGACGTCTTCAGACTGAGAGTCGGACGCGGCTGCCGCAGCCACCCTGTGCTCCGTAACCGCGAATGTTCCTTTCCAGGCCGCCTGACGGCGCGAGATAGCGTTGCGCTGCGCATGCTGGTGCAGATGCCGGTCGGCCATCACGTTCAATCCTGGCTGTCGGGAACGGCTGGCTTGCCCCGGCCTCTGCTGTCGGCGGGTGGCAGCCGGGCAGCCGCCACCCGGTGTGCTTCCTGCCGTTGCTGCCCACGCGCCGACTTCAGCCCGTACGCACTTCGATCCGCCGCGGGCGCGCCTCGTCACGGCGTGGGATCGTGAGCTTCAGTACGCCGTCCTTCAGATTTGCCTCGATCTTCGATGTGTCGAAGTCCGGGGAGAGCGTGAACGTGCGCGCAAAGCGCGGCTCACGGACCTCGGCATGCTGCAGCCGCAGACTGGCCGGTGTCGGTACAACCGCCTCCGCCTCGATGACGAGACTGCTGTCATGGACCCGCACATCGAGCTTGTCGCGGGTGACGCCAGGAAGGTCGGCCCACAACGTGACGCCCTGGGTGTCCTCATAGATGTCGACGGCGGGCGTAATCGTCATCCGCCGCGCGGCGGGCCCGCTTTCGCTACGCGTGATCGCCGACGGGTCGCGCCTGCTCAGTTCGGTGGTTTCGCTCATTTCCGCCTCCCTGGATTACTGGACGGTGATTGCTCGAGGCTTCGAGGATTCGCGCTTGCCGATAGCGATCGACAGGCAACCATTCTCATAGCGCGCCTGAACCTTGCCGGGGTCTGCGCTCTCCGGCAGCTCGATGACGCGCTGGAACGCGCCAGTGAAGCGCTCCTGCGCATAAACGCGTGTGTCCTCGCCAGTATCCGGTTGGGCCGGCTTGCGCTCACCGCTGATGGTCAGCAGCCCCTTGTCGATCGATACGTCGAGTTCCGCAGCATTGATGCCGGGTGCGAACGCGACAATCTCGATCGAGTCGTCGGTGGCACCAATATTGACCGGCGGGAACGTGCCGAAGCGGCTCGCCCGAAGACTGGAGGGAAAAGTACCGAAGAGGTTCGCCATCTGCCGCTGCATCCGGTCGAACTCGCTGATGAGGTCAGTTCCAAAGTAGAGATCGCTCATGATGCTGTTCTCCTCATGTGATACATGGAGGCGAACGGACCTACGCGCTCCAGTTCGCCTGCCATCTGGCATAACAAATCGAAACACGCAGCGCACGGGGCGTCGGGACACGCGCGTCTGCCTGAGCGAAATCCAAGATAGGAACTGCCACAAAAATTTTCAAGAGGGAAAAATAGCGGTTTGCCCTTGAAAAATTCTTGACAGTTCCTATCATCGCGGCGGAACAATACGGCGAGCGGAGGACATCGTGGAATTCGATACCGACTGGCTGACCTTGGGCCCACACCGCGTTCGGCTGCGCTCGACCAGGGGTTTTCCGACGGAAGCAATGCGCAAGGCGGTGGACGTCATCCGGATTGCGGTCGACAACAACATGAGCGCCCGCGCTCGCATCGTGGAAGTGGACTGACGGCACGAAAAAAGCCATGAAGTCACGATCGGGACGACTGTCGCCAAGGACAAGGTTTGTGCTCCGCAACTCGAAACATTTGTCGCGGGCGTGCTCGGCCTGCCGCCGGACCACATCAACCTGATCGTCATCACGGTGGATCAGTCCGAAGTGGACCTGCATTTTGGTGTGTACGAGCGGATGCTCGCCGAGAAACTGGGCGTGGCGCCGCCGATCCAGTGATCCGGACGACGGGCGGAATGGTCGGGCCGGCAGCCGGAGTGTGCCTCGAGCGTGACCGGAACATGACCCTCGGGGACGGAACTTCGCTACCCGCCCGGCGGAATGAACAGCGTCAACGACGCCGGCTACCTGCGGAGTCCGGCAACGTGCGGGCGAAATCGGGATCGCATGCAAAAATCTCAAGCATACTTCGCGCCGGAACCGGCTGGCTGACAGGACCCGGTGATCTGGCGGACGCCTGCCCCGGGTGCTGCGTCAGCCTTGTGGCCTCAAGTCGACAGGAAAGCGGATTTCGAAGGTCGTGCCTTGCCCCTCGCGGGACTCGAAGTGGATCTCGCCCTCGAGTGCGCGGCACAGCTCCCTGACAATCGCCAGACCCAGACCGGCGCCCGGGATGTCGTCGCCGGCGACCCGCTCGAACTCCCTGAACACGCGCTCCGTGTCGGACGGCGCAATGCCGATACCGGTATCGGCCACACGCATGAACCACTGGCAGTCACCGCATCGCCCGATGACCAGTTCGACTTCCCCTGCGCGGGTATATTTCGTCGCATTCGACAGCAGGTTCAGTGCAACCTGCTTGAGCCTGATGCGGCTCGACTGCACGCGGACCAGTCCGGCATCAAGAGAGGCAGACAGGCGCAGGCCCTTCGCTTCGATCGCCGGCCTAGCCGTCGTGACCAGTTCGTCAAACAGCATGGACAGATCAACCGGCTCGACGCCGATCTGGCTGTTGTCGCCGACGACAACCGAGTATTCCACCATTTCGTCGACCAGCTGCTTCATGTCCTCCGCCTGCCGGGTCGCGAGCGCAAGTCCGGCCTCGGCTCTGGATGGAACGCGCGCAATCAGTTGCAGGTCGATCGAAAAGGCGTTCAGAAAGTTGCGCAGGTCGTGCACGAGGCTGCGCGTGATCTGCATGCGCGACCGGTGCAGTTCACCGACCTCGCGTTGCTGCTCCCTCAGCTCCCGATTGGCGCGCTCCAGCTGGGCTGTGTATTCCGCGATGGTCCGGTCACGCTCGCCGATGACCTCGCGAATCGATGTCACGGTGACAAAACTGAGCGCCTCGTCAATCAGGCGCCGGGCACAGGATTCCTGGTCGCGGGTGAACGTGCCGCCGGACTCCGCGAAGGCCCGCACGCCGTCGTCCAGTGCCTGCCGGAACAGCTCCAGTTCACGCACGAGTTCATCAATGCGGTAACCCTGCTGCCAGCGCACATTCCCGTGCTGCCTCGCATTGCGTTCAATGGCCCGCTCGACCGGCTGGAGATCCTGCTCCTCGAGTGCAGTGCAGATGCCGCTCAGGATCGCGGGCAGATGATCGGCCAGTTGCTCCCAGGTCAGCCGGTCGGCTTCGACAAGGTCGGCATCGGCAGCGACGGCCTGCATCCATCTTTCCGTCAGGCGCGCCTGTTCCCGCCTGAGAAATCCGGCGAGAGAGCGCAGCGTTCCCGTTCGAGAATCGGTCATGATCGATACCCAATGCGTGACATCCTCGCGCGAGTCGCGCGTGCGAGGACACGTTATCGTTCCCTCGTACCGTCTGCGGGTCAGGATTGACCGAGACGGCCATCGGGAACACCGATTTGCTCCGCGTGGCGGAAACAAGTCTAACCGACCAGCAGAATGCCTTCCACTGGCGAGCGTCACTGGACGTCACGAGGGTTGCGCCATGAACAGACGATTGTGTGTCCTGGTCCCAGCAATTGTGATTGCCGGGTTTTGGTCAAAGAACGCCATGCCAGCCAGTTCGCCGCTGCCGACGTTGCCCCTCCAATACGACATCTGGATCACCGGGACAGTTCAGCGCGGCAGCGGGGAGTATGCGCCGGGTGACTACACGACAATCATGCTGGATCGCCCCTGCACCTCACCCTGCAACGACAAGGTGGTGTCCGACATCCTTCTTGGCGAGGGAGGCGAGCCAGCCCACACACTCCCGCTGCCGTACCTGCACCAGCGGGCTGCCGTCAGGGGACGCGTAACCTGCCCCGACTCGGGTATTCAATTTACGCCGCAACCAGACGTCGTATTTCCGGTCTGGTAAAGGCGAGGCAAAGCAGGTGCTGGACGCTGCGATGCGCCAGTCGGGTCGCTGACTTCAAATCCGCCCGTCGACCCGGGCCAATCTCAGGGTTTGCCGGCGGTGCGAGTTGCAATCAGCTAATGTGGGATCGCAACTCGCGGAGCGGGACCACATGAGTGCGCGAACACGTAATGCCCAGAACCTCCCTGTCGTCCGGGTAATCCATCCAGAGCATGCGCGTGAGGAAGATCGGTGGTGAGACGACGTAGCAGCCCCTTTCCTGCATGCCGGACGCGATTGTGCGCCATGCGTTCCAGGTCTGGTCAGGTGCGTGCTCGAAATCGCGATGCAGCCAGTCTCGCGGGTCGACTGTGGGCGGCAAATGGGCAGACATGAAGGCCAGCCATTCGAGCAATCCAAAAGGCGGATAATTTCCCTGACCGCGCGTGAGCGTCCGAATACTGAAGCGTCGCTCCCAGGAAAGTCGCCATCCCAGCAGGGCAATCGCCTGGGCAGGGGTCTTGCCTTCGCACAGCAACAATCCGCATTCCAGCGAATGGCGAACGGAGCCGGCCTCCGGCAGTACAGGCCGCATGGAACGCGCCAGGCTGCGCACACGCTTTTTTCGGATCTTCCTGTAAACGGTGCACAGCGTGATGCATGTGGTCGACGTGTGGCCAGTCGGCTGCCCAGGCGCATCGGGCCTGCGGCCACACTGACGGAGGGGCGTTGACCCGGACGCGCTCGCGCGGCGTTCCGTCGAGCACTACGCAAAGTACAAGGCCCGTCAGAAGTATGCGGGCATACCTCGACATTGCCAAACTGCCGGGTGTGGATCACCCGGTATTCGAGGACAAGCCGGTCAACTACAATCCGCGCGAGGTGTTCATCGCCAGGATTTACGAGGGGCGACGCGAGTACAACGCGTTTCATGCGTACTACCGTGCGCGGGTACAGGCATTGTTCGACGCGGGCGTCTCGCGCACCGTCTACTGCGTCAATGTCGATGCTCTGATCGCCGCGCTGCTTCTGAAGATGCTGTGGCAGCCGCTTGGACGCGGCGACATCAGCGAGACGGATCTCGAAACCGCAGCGTTCACGATCTTTCTATATCCACGCATGCTCCGCTGTGCAGCGGAAATCGGCGATCACCTCAACCGTGGTCGCAATATGGAACACGCGTACACCCGTTTCACTGTGTTGCTTCGTGGCCTGATGGCTGCTATCCGAAGCGCCGCCGGGCGCTGGTTCAACGCTGACGTACGGCGGGCGCAGAGGCGATGCGGATTGATAACCGAAAGACATCAATTGTTCAGAAAATTGCACTTATCGTTTCGGCGACCATGACCCAACATATACGAAATGACAAAGGGCGCATGGCCCCATATTTCAGAATTTCAGGAGACACATCGATGCACCCCTTACCCTCTACCCTTTCGCCGGGGCATTCAAAGGCTGCAGCGGTCTTCCGGGTAACGGCCGGAAACTTTCTGGAGCAGTTCGACTTTTTTCTGTTCGGCTTCTATGCCACACAAATCGCCAACGTCTTTTTTCCCGCCGGAAGCGAATTTGCGTCGTTGATGATGACATTCGCGGTTTTCGGCGCGGGTTTTCTCATGCGCCCGCTGGGCGCCATCGTGCTCGGTGCGTACATCGACGACGTCGGCCGCCGCAAGGGTCTCATCGTCACGCTCTCCATCATGGCAAGCGGCACCATCCTGATTGCGTTCGTACCGGGCTACACGACGATCGGCCTTCTGGCGCCGGTGCTGGTGCTCGTCGGCCGGCTGCTGCAGGGCTTTTCGGCGGGTGCGGAACTGGGCGGCGTATCGGTGTATCTCGCCGAAATGGCTACACCCGGCCGTAAAGGCTTCTTCACGAGCTGGCAGTCCGCAAGCCAGCAGGTAGCGATCGTCGTGGCCGCGGCCCTCGGCTTCGCGTTGAACCAATCGCTGAATGCCGCAGCCATTGCGGCGTGGGGATGGCGGGTTCCCTTCTTCGTCGGCTGCATGATCGTGCCGTTCATCTTCATGCTGCGTCGCAATCTCGAGGAAACGCAGGAATTCAAGGCGCGCCAGCATCGCCCGAGCATGAACGAAGCGTTCCGCACGCTGGTCCAGAACTGGCCCGTCGTGATCGCTGGCATGATGCTCGTCGCAATGACCACCGCGAGCTTCTATCTCATCACGGTGTACGCGCCGACTTTTGGCAAGACGGTCCTCCATTTGAGCACTGCGGACAGTTTGCTCGTGACCCTATGTGTCGCCGTGTCGAACTTCATCTGGCTCCCGGTCGGCGGAGCGCTCTCCGACAGGATCGGCCGCCGGCCGCTTCTCGTCGGCATGACGTTACTTGCCATCGCGACCGCCTACCCGACGCTATCGCTGCTCGCGCACGCACCGAGCTTCCTGAACATGCTGCTCGCGCTCCTGTGGCTCTCGTTCATGTACGGCATCTATAACGGCGCGATGGTCGTCGCGCTCACGGAAGTGATGCCGGTTCAGGTACGCGTCGCAGGCTTCTCGCTCGCCTATAGCCTCGCGACGGCGGTGTTCGGGGGATTCACGCCAGCGATTTCGACAGCGCTCATTCACATGACCGGCGACAAGGCCGCGCCTGGCTACTGGATGAGCTTCGCCGCAGCGTGCGCGCTTCTGGCGACGTTCGCACTCTACCGCAGGCGCGCGGTAACGCTGACGCCGGCGCACTAACGCGAATGTCGTTGTGCGAGCGTCCATTCCCTACTATCTGAGACGACTTCGATCATGAAAAATCTGCTTCTGAAACTATGCGCGACGGCGCTCGTGGCAACGTCGGCTGCGGCGGCCAACGTGCAGGCCGCTGACCTACATGTCATGAGCTCCGGCGGGTTTACCGCGGCGTACAAGGTACTCGGCCCCAGGTTCGCGTCCAAAACGGGCGACACGCTCGACACCGAGCTGGGTCCGTCGATGGGCAAATCGCCTGAAGCGATCCCCAACAGGCTCGCGCGCGGGGAGCCCGCTGACGCCGTCATCATGGTTGGCTATGCACTTGACGAATTGATCAGGGAGGGCAAGGTGATCCCGGGTTCGCGGGTGGAGCTGGCCGATTCGCGAATCGGCGTGGTCGTGCGCGAAGGCGCAGCGAAACCCGATATCAGTTCGGCAGACGGACTCCGGCAGACGCTGCTGCATGCCAAGTCGATCGCGTACTCGGACAGCGCGAGCGGTGTCTACATCGAGCGTGAGCTGTTCCGGAAACTCGGCATCGAGGATCAGGTCAAGTCGAAAGCGAAGATGATTCCGCGAATCCCCGTCGCCTCCGTGGTAGCGAACGGCGACTATGAAATCGGCTTCCAGCAGGTGAGCGAATTGCTGCCTGTCAAGGGCGCGACCTTCGTCGGCAAAATTCCCGAGTCGTTGCAATCGGTGACGCGCTTCGCCGCGGGCATTCCCGTGAACGCGCAGCATCCGAAGGAAGCGAAAGCGCTACTCGATTATCTCGCGTCGCCCGGCGTACAGGCAGAAGTGAAATCGACAGGGCTCGATAGCGTTTCCTCTCACTGAGAACAGCCTCGGGCAACCTCGATGTCACCTTCCCGGGGCATTCTGCGCGGGCTCTTCCGCGCCGTCCGGCGCTACTGCCCCGAGTACCCGCGCGAGACGCGTATGATCGCAGGCACCTTCCCACATCGAAACGAAGATCACTGCGCAGGCGTTGCTGATGACGCTCGTCAGGGCGCGTGCCTCGGACATGAAGCGGTCGATGCCCACCAGCAGCGCCACCCCGGCGACGGGCAGATCGGGAATCACCGTCAGCGTCGCGACGAGCGCGACGAGCCCGCTGCCAGATACGCCGGCCGCGCCCTTCGACGTAAGCAGCATGACCGCGAGCATCGTGGCGATCTGCAGCGCGGAAAGCGGCACGTCGCATGCCTGCGCAATGAACATCGAGGCGAGCGTCAGATAGATCGCAGTCCCGTCGAGATTGAACGAATAGCCCGCGGGCAACACAAGCCCCACTACTCCTTTGTCGCAGCCGAGCGCCTCCAGCTTTGCGATCAGGCGCGGCAGGACCGGCTCCGTCGATGACGTCGCCAGAACGATGAGCAACTCTTCGCGCATGTAGCGCAAGAGCCGCCAAAGCGCGAAACCGTGCAGGCGCGCAAGCGGAGCGAGAATGAGCGCGATGAACAGCGCGCATGCCACGTAGAAGGACACCATCAACATTCCGAGCGAGCCGACCGAGCGGATCCCGAAGCGACCCACCGTGAAAGCCATCGCGCCGAATGCGCCAAGCGGAGCAAGTCGCATGATCATCGCGAGGATGCGGAACAGGATCTGCGCGATGCCGTCGATGAATGCGAGCACCGGCCTGCCCTCGTTCGGATAGGCATTTAGCGCAAAGCCGAACAGCAACGAGAGCAGCAACACTGGCAGCACGTCGCCCTTGTCGAATGCGCCAAGCATCGTCTCGGGGATGAGACTCATCGCGAACGCGACGACGCCGCGCGGATGCGGATCCTTTACATATTGCGCGATGATAGTCACGTCCAGATGGCTGGCGTCGATGTGCATTCCCGCACCCGGTCGCAACACGAAGGCCGTGACGAGTCCGAGCGCGAGCGCTACGGCTGTCAGAAGATAAAACAGCGCAAGCGCCTGAAGAATCGTCCGGCCAATCGCTTTTCCGCTCGCAAGCGAGGTGATCCCCGAGACGATCGTGCAGAAGACGATCGGCGTAATCATCATCCTCACGAGACGAATGAACCCGTCGCTCAAGGGCTTGAGCAGCGGGCCTGCTTGCGGCAAGAAGTGACCGAGCGCCATACCGAGCAACATGGCCAGCACAACCTGCACGTAGAGCAAACGAAGCGGTCTTGCCAACTTCACGATGGCGTCTTCCTGCCCGGCCGCTTTTTCAGCGCCGCATCATTGTCCGATGTATCACCATTTGCGGCGGCGTCGTGCCGCATCTCGACAATCGTTTTGTGGAACTCCTGGGCGGCCGGTGTCAGCGGTCGCCCGCGACGCCTGACGATTCCCACGCGCCGCTTCACGACCGGTTCGACCAGAGGTACGCTCGTGAGGATGTGATGATTGCGTCCCGGCATGGCCATCGATGGCACCGCCGCGACACCGAGGCCCGCCTCGACGAGACCAAGCATAGTTGTGACGTGGCGCGTCTCACAGACGCTCGGCGTACGCGGCGACACAGCCCCGAGCGCCTGGTCGAGCAGCAGCCGGTTGCCGGAAGTCTTGTCCACCGAAACATATTCGTGCTCGTAAAGCTCGTTCCAGGTCACGCGTTTCTTGCGTGCGAGCGGGTGATCGCGGCGGCAAGCGGCGACGAAGCGCTCCTGCAACAGCATCTTGAACTCGACGTCAGGTTCCTGGCTA
>NZ_BBJH01000048.1 GCF_000739775.1 Paraburkholderia heleia NBRC 101817
GGAACCTGTCGCCTGGGTGTCGTCGTGCCGCGGGAGCCCGCTAGACGGTGTCGCGTCGGGCCGGGCTGACTTTCCCCCCCTTATTTTCAGCCGTATCGACAGTGCCATGGGTGCGTGGGAGGGAGGCCGCATCCGCCGTTCCCCCGGTGCCCTGAATTCTCCAGTCGGCGGCATCGCCATCTTGCCGTAATGACGCAGTCATTACGATTCTGTTATACTCTAGCCTTCTCCAGTTTTTCAGGGAGGCCTCTATGCCTACCCCACACGCTGTCGCTCCAAAGCGCGAGGCGCTCAACATGCGAATCACGTCCGACGAGCGCAATCTGATCGACCGGGCCGCAGCTGCTCGGGGCCAGACGCGCACCGACTTCATTCTCGCGGCAGCGCGCGCCGCGGCTGAGGAAACGCTTGTCGAGACGGCGCTCGTCCGAGCGACACCCGAGGTCTTCGCCGAGTTCATGGCGCGCCTCGACGCTGCGCCTGCGCCGAACGAGCGCCTCAAACGCACCATGCGCACACCCGCACCCTGGGACGCTCCCAGCGGAGCGGCATGACGCTGCGCGCACCAGAGCCCCTCTATAGCCACCATGTGCTCAAAGCCTTCGAGTCGGGGGAACCGAGCCTCGATGAATGGCTGAGGCGTCGCGCGCTCAAGAACCAAGCGAGCGGCGCCACGCGTACCTTCGTCGTCTGCGACGATGCGGGAGTGATCGCCTACTACGCGCTCGCCTCGGGCGCTGTCGATGTCGACGCGGCGCCAGGCCGTTTCCGCCGCAACATGCCTGATCCTATCCCCGTGGTCGTGCTCGCACGGTTGGCCGTCGATCGGGCTTGGCAGGGTAAAGGCGTGGCTCGGGCACTGATGCGCGATGCCGGCGCGCGCATCGCGCAGGCAGCGGACGTAATAGGGATTCGCGGCGTCATCGCGCACGCGCTCAACCAGGACGCGCACCGCTTCTATCTCGCGCTGGGCTTCGAGGTCTCGCCGCTTGCACCGATGACCGTCACGATGACGCTGGCGGACCTGAAGGCCGCGCTCTGATCCAGCGCGACACAAGCCTCTTGGGGCTGTGGATGACCATTTGGCACCGTGATCCTTCAGAGGTCGCCCAGTTTGAGACGTTCGACGGTTGCAGCTAAGTCCTTGACAATTAAGCTAGAGCGAGTGTGGCGAGGAGAATCGGAAGCGCATCGCTACGGTAATCGTTACGAAACAGGTGCTCCAAAAATGAAAATATACGTGCTATCGATGCTGCTTTGTGTCGTAACCGCGACCTTCACGGTGACGGCAACAGCACAGGATTCGGCATCGGGTGAGGGTACAAGTTCTCCTTCGACCATGGTTAGTGGCGATTATGGCGACGGTATGCTTATCGGCGTGAACCCCGCCACCCAGGCTGTCACGGGCTATTATTCGGCAGATAACATCAATGGGCAGTTCAGCTGTATTTTCTATCTGACCGGCAAGCTGGGTAGATCTCCAATCCCTGTTTCGACCTATTTTCCAGAAACGCCTGAGGAGAAGATTAAAGGCAAGCTGTTCCTGGATGCACCCGATAAATTCAAGGTGCGCTTGTCAACCGAACACGGCGGCTGCTGGAACGTTATGCATTTTGCCGATGATGGTTATCCTGCCGAATTCACCTTGGTTGCGAGACACCATTGGTTGTCGATCGCAGTAGTCAAAAGCGATCGAGCCTACTTCTACGACACGCCCACGAGTCTGCAGCATCGTCGAGCTTACATTGTGCAGGGAGACGGTGTCGGTGTGCGTGCAGTGCAGCCGGGTTGGCTCCAAGTGGACTTCCTGCGAGATAACAAGATGACGTCGGGTTGGATCAGACAGTCTGAAGTATACCCAGTCGAATAATCAAGCCAACGCGACCGTTTAGGCACGAGGGGCGATCGGCGCACTCGACCGTGGGGCACGGTGCGTGCCAACAAGGGTCAGCCGACTGCCACTTGGATCGACATTGGAAGGTCCGCTCCATCCCGAGAAGCTGTCAATCAATCATCTCCCTTTCCGCCGAGCCGTCACGCAGGGTGGCTGATCGAAAGCCGGCGCGCTGCTATCGGGACCGGCAGGGCAAGCGCACGAATGAACTGGACAAGTTCAGCGGTCGCTTCGAGCGCAGCGTTGTGCCGGCGGAACTCGCTAATGCGGTCCCATCCGGTGAATCGTTTGGTATCCGCTGCAGTTCGGTTGCACCAGCGCAGTGGCTGTTATCGAGGCTCAGTTTCGAGCGTCGATGCGGACCAGTTGAACGCCGTCTTCATCTGGTCGACTTCTTCTGTCGGCGACCGACCGAATGCTCGCTTGAATTCCCGGCTGAATTGCGAAGGACTTTCGTAGCCGACCATCGCGGACGCGGCGGCTACCGTCAACCCGGTGCGGATCATCAACAAACGCGCCTGATGCAGTCGCGTTGCCTTTAGATATTGAATCGGCGTCGAGTGGGTCACAGCCTTGAAATGGCGGTGAAACGTCGGGACGCTCATGCCGCTTTCGTTGCTCAAGCTATCGACGTCGATATGCTTGTCGTAATCGCTGTGGATACGGCGTAGCGCTCGCGCAATCTGCGAGAAATGACCGGTCGTCGCGAGCGACGCACGCATTGCATCGCCTTGCTCGCCCGTCAGCACCAGGAAAAATATCTCTTGTACCGCGAGGGGCGCGACGATTCGCGCCTCCAACGGCGAGCCAAGCGCCTCCAGAAGACGAAGCAGGGTGTTCGAAAGTCGACCGTTTAATGGCGTGGAATAGATCCCTCGTGGCGTCACGGGTGCTTTCCGTCCGGGCGTATCCACGCTGAGCATCAGGTCTGCGATAAAGCTCGCATCAAGGCGAAGGGTGACGGCGAGAAATGGTTCCTTGGGTGTTGCTTCAGTTTCCGTAGAAAACGGCAATGGCACTGACAGCACAAGATAGTGATTCGTGTCGTAGAGAAAGACCTCATCTCCAAGGAACCCGCGCTTGCGGCCCTGGCAGACGAGAACGATGCTCGGCTCGTACAAAACAGGCGTGCGGCCGAGAGAACGATTTGCACGAACAAAGCTGACTCCATCCAGCATCGATGCCGTATATCCCTCGTTCGGCGCAAGCCGCTCGATCAGCCTGACGACTCGCCTCTGGCTCTCTGGCATCCTCCCCTCCCTCGCACGTTTGTCGCTGACGATCACCAATATATTAGATATGGGGCGCCGGTATGCTCGTTTGATACTAATAGGCAAGGGTTCGAGAACCGCAGCCATGGCTCGTCAGACATCTGGGATGTAAATTCACTTCCACGATTTCGAACCGATCTTCTGATGGCTCGGCAAATCGATTTTTGAGGAAACGAAAATGCAAGATATCAATGAGGTTGAAGGCAAAGTCGCGATCGTCACTGGCGCGGCTAGCGGCATTGGACGCGCAATCACTGACCTGCTCGTGGCACGTGGCGCACATGTGGTGGCGGAGGACATCGACCCCGCTGTCGAAGCGCTGGCAGGACCGAACGTCGTGCCGCTCGTCGCCGATATCTCCGTCGATGGCAGCGCGGAAAAAGCGGTGGCGCTAGCCATCGAACGGTTTTCGCGGCTGGATCTGCTCGTAAACAATGCGGGCATCATCATCAACAAGCTGGTGGTGGACATGTCGCGCGACGACTGGGAGCGCATTATGAATGTCAACGTGACAGGTGCCTTCCTGCATTCGCGCGAAGCCATAAAAGCGATGATCCCACAGCGTTCCGGTGCAATTATCAACGTGGCTTCTTATGCATCGTACTTTGCATTCCCTACGATTGCTGCTTATACCGCATCGAAAGGCGCACTTGCGCAGCTGACGCGAACGCTTTCCCTGGAGGCGATCGAATACGGCATCCGAGTCAATGCCGTTGGCTCTGGCGACGTACTCACCAACATCCTCAATAACGTGGCGCCTGACGGCAACGGCGTCGGGGCGTTAGCTACGCACGGAGAAGGCGCTCCGATCGGCCGAGCGGCCAACCCGGAAGAAATCGCGGAAGTTGTGCTATTTCTTGCCTCCGAGCGAGCCAGTTTCATGGTCGGATCAGTCGTGATGGCTGACGGCGGAATGAGCGTGAAGGTAGGCTCGTAGGTTTTGTCGCAGTAACGATTGCAGGACAATCAAGGTTAGATATGATAGGACTACTTATGTAACCAACGAGTAAAACTGCTCGGCTGGACCGGGCTCGCCGTTGTTTCTGATCGCCTTCTCAAAGTATCGGCGTGCCGCAACCTTATCCCGGTGGGCTCGCAGCAAAAAGTCGACGGTGTCGCCATTCTCTTCCACAGCACGGTACAGGTATCGCCACTGGCCGTTGATCTTGATGTAGGTTTCGTCCATCCTCCAGCTTCTTCCGACCGTGCGCTTGCGCTGTCGAAAGAGTTTCCCCAATATGGGCAACAATTTCAGCGCCCACCGGTGGACTGTTGAATGATCAACCAGCAGGCCCCGTTCAGACATCACTTCTTCGAGATTGCGCAAGCTCAGCGGGTACGCAACGTACCAGCGCACGCACAGCAGCATCACGTCCAACGGATAGTGCAGGCGCTTGAGGACCCGCCTGACAGCCGCATTTACCCCGTCCTTCATCGCTCCCATCGCCTCTGTATTCAAGTCCTCAGCTTAGCAGACCGCCTTATAGCGACAGAACCGTCCCGGATCGCATCGCGTGCAGTAGTGATGATCACGGGAGGCGCGTCCTCGCGCTGCCTCAGGCTGGCAAGCAGCGTCATGTCGTTCTGGTCCGGCAGACCAAGATCAAGCAGGACCAGTTCGTAGCGTATCGTGTTCGTGTCGTTCCGCTCATCATAGCGGAATGCCTCTGCAACAGATCCCGTTGAAGTACCGCCACCCGTGATCACGTCGCACAGCGTGGAGGAGACGCTGGCAACGATCCATTCATGGCCTCGCGACGTACTCATGTCCGCCCCAATCAGCAAGGGACCACGATGACGGGCGGCCAACGTTTCTGATATCCGCGTCGCCATTCACCTTCGCATTCTCTTTGTATGGGATGCGAAGCGATCGGTGAGAGGGGAAATTTTCGTGCTTTCGTCGTTGTTCGGCGACCCCGCCGGTGGGAACTGTCCGCCTAACTGCCGGCTTAGCGCCCGGGCACTTTCCCGGACAGGCGCTATCCATGAGCGTTGTATCCGCTGTAACGGAACGATCAGGGTAATTGCGCCCAGCAGGTCTTCAAGGGGGCCAAATACCGGTGCTGCGATGCCCGCGAGTTCGGGTGAGCGGTCCCCGGCGAGCAGAAGCACCTGTTCATTCCGGATCTGCTCTCCGAGCGCGGGGTCGCCAGTGTGCATATAGGCCTGCAATACCCGGCCTGCCGCGCCCCGGTCCAGCGGGAGCAGGTCTCCCGTTTCAATGCTGTCCCTGACCGCGTGCGGCGAGGCGATTCGATGAAGACATAGCCTGAATTCACCCTGGCGGACGTAAAACGCGGCGCTCTCCCCGGTCGCTCTGACCAGTTCGTGCAGCGCGGCGACGGTCCAGTGCGAAAGGGAAAACGACCGCATATAAGCTGCATGGAACCTTGCAACCGCAGGCCCCAGGACGTAACGCCCATCGGGTTGCTGCGCCACGGCGTGCGCGTGGATGAGAGAGGCGATCAGACGCAGTATCGTGCTCTTATGCAGGCCCGTGTTGTTAGCGATCTCTTTGAGCGACAGGCTGCCGTTACCGTTTGCCAGTGCGGAGAGTACGCATAGCGCACGATCGACAGCGGCGACGCCGGACGGTGGCGGATGGCTGATGGCTTGCATGGTGGTCGGGTTGCGTTCGGGCACGACGAGCGGACGGCTACGCCGTCACTGGGACCCGGATTGTGCGAGCAATCCCTCTACGACGCCGAACCCGAGTCGGTCGGCCGGATCGAGTACCCGGAGCTTCCCGACAAGTTGGCGAGCCTCCTCGCGCTCGTCGCGCCGCACACTGATGAACGCCAGCGCCTTGAGCGTAAAGAGCCAGAAGCGGGCCGGCCCAGGTATGGAGAAATCGGCGTCTGCGGGCTGAACCGCGTGCCAGTCACGATCGATTGACGCCTGCGCCGCAGCGACGGCGAGGCCCTTTCGGGCGACCTCGTTTGCTGGCCCCAGTTCGCCTCGGCTCGCGTGGAACTTGTAGAGCAGATAGTACGGAGGCAGGCAATTCGGAAACGTGAGCACCGCCGTCCATAGCGCGGCGCCCGCTCGCTCGGGTGCCATGCCGCGCGCCTCGTCAACGAGACGCTGCACGGCAGGCGGGACTTCGCCACCGAACAGTTCAGTGGACTCGACACCAGTGAACAGGTTCACCACACAGCCTCCGGTGCGATGAGACGTGCGACCGGCGTGCCGCCTTCGAGATGCGACGTGAAAATTTCTGCCACGTCGTCGGGTGTCACGCTGCGATAGAGCACCGCTTCGGGATAGACGACCACGTTGGCCCCCTGGTCGCAGGGGCCGAGGCAACCGGAATACGTGATCGCGACCGTTTCGTACGCGTTGCGCTTTTGCTGCTCGGCCCAGAAAGCCTGAATAAGGGCGACCGAGCCCTTGCCACCTCCACAAGAGCCGCGTGGATGCTGTGCAGGCCGGTTCTGGGTGCAAACGAAGACATGTCGTTGTGGTTTGCTCATTGCCGTTCCCTTAGCCAAATTTGAACAGGATGCCGTGCCCGCCGCGCGGGTATTCCCATTCGATGTTGTTGTGCTCCGCGCACAGGATGCGGCAACTGCCGCATTCGAGGCACCCATCCGTGATCAGCGTGACAGAGCCGTTGCCTTCAGCCTTGTAGCACGATGCCGGGCACACAAAGGTGCAGCTTTTCGCACCGCACTCGCTGGTACAGACATCCGCGTTCCTGATGCGGATATGCGGCCGCCCCGCGTCCACACGGTAGCGGTTCTGGAACAGTTTTTCCTCGACGTTGACAGCGACGGTGCTCATCGAAATGCCCTCCAGAGTTTGTATGCGTCGCCCATGAGGCCGGTGAGCGAGCGACCTTTGCGAAAGCTCGCGATGACCTCCTGCTTCTTGGTCGTTTTGTCGACGCCGTCGACGGTGATCATTGTCCGGGCGGCGTTCGCAACGAGGTCCGGGTAGGTCGTGAAGAACTGCGGATTGCGGTGCAGAATGCCCGGCATGTCGCGGTACTTGTGCAGATCCTTCATCACGAAGCTGTTATCCAGCGCGGCCTTGTACGGCGAAAGTGCGTTTGCACGGTAGCCTCGTCCGGCCGCTTTCGCGTCGATCACCGTTTCGGCGGCGAGTCGCCCGGTCGTCATCGCGAGATTGGAGCCCTCGCGATGTGCGGCGTTGACGAAGCCGCCCGAGTCGCCCACTATCATCCAGCCGTTGCCGTATACCTGCGGGATAGCATGGAAGCCGCCCTCGGGTATCAGATGCGCGCAATACTCTTTCATTTCCCCGCCGGCAATCAGCGGTGCGATGGAAGGGTGGCGTTTCATCTGTTCGAGCAGTACGTAGGGACTCGTCCGATTCGGATTCCTCTTGAAGTCGCTCAGCATGCAGCCGACGCCGATGGTCAGCGACTCCTTGTTCGTGTAGAGGAATCCCGTTCCCATCATCCCGTCGGTGATCCGGCCGACCATTTCGATCACGACGCCTTCTTCTTCGCCAATATTGAAACGCTGGCGGATCGTATCTTCGGGCATGAAGAGAATCTCCTTCACGGCCAGCGCGACGTTGTGGGCCTGGATTTCGCCGTGGAATCCGGCCTTGCGTGCAAGCGTGGAGTTCACGCCGTCTGCGAGGATCACCACGTCTGCGTAGACGTCGCCCTGCTCGCGATCGCATTGCACGCCGACCACCTGGTCGCCGTCCATGATCAGATGGTTGACCGTCGTCTCGCAGATCAGTAGCGCGCCGGCTTCCCGTACCTTGGCCGAGAACCACTTGTCGAACTGGGCACGGATGATCGTGTAGCGGTTGTACGGCGGCTTGTTGTAGTCATCGCTACGCATGTGTGTGCCCACGAACGACGTGTCATCGAGCATCCACATGCGCTGCTCGATGATGTGGCGCTCGAGCGGAGCATCGTCCCGAAAGTCGGGAATGATTTCTTCAAGCGCTTTCGCGTAAAGGATCGCACCTTGCACGTTCTTGCTGCCTGGATACTCGCCGCGTTCAACCTGGAGCACTTTCAGGCCAGCCCTGGCCATCACGTAAGCTGCGGCGTTACCGGACGGCCCGGCGCCGACGACGATTGCATCGAACTGCGAGGGTTTCTTCATCATGTTCTCCTCACGCGGCCTGTTTGCCGCGCAGCGCCAGGTGATCCGCGAACGCCTGCGTGAGCGCCGGCAGCACCTGTAGCGCATTGCCGACGATGCCGTAGTGCGCAAAATCGAAGATCGGCGCGTTCGCATCAGTGTTGATCGCGACGATCACGTCCGAGCTTTCCATGCCGACGCGGTGCTGGATTGCGCCGGATATGCCGGCCGCGATGTAGAGCTTCGGCCGAACGGTCTTGCCAGTCTGGCCGACCTGGCGCTCGGCATCGACCCAGCCCGCCTGCACGCATGGACGCGTAGCGCCAACTTCGCCGCCCAGCACGCGAGCTAGCTCGAACACCAGACGAAAGTTCTCCGGATTCTTCAAGCCCTTGCCGCCGCTGACGATTACATCGGCGTAGGGCAGGTTGATCCGGTTGCTGTTAGCGTCCGCGATGAAGTCGAGCAGCTTCGTGACGATATCCGTTTCGACCATGCCGAGTGTCTCCTGCACGATTTCGCCGCTGCGATCGGCCTGCGCGATCGGCATTGCCATCACACGTGGACGTACCGTGGCCATCTGCGGTCGATAGGCGAGCGTCATGATCGTGCACAGCAGCGAACCTCCGAAGGTCGGCCGCGTGGCTGCGAGCGCGCGGGACGCCGGGTCGATGTTCAGCTCTGTGCAGTCTGCAGTGAGGCCGGTGGCGAGCGTCGTGGCGACCGAGCCCGCGAGGTCGCGCCCCATCGAGGTCGCGCCGAGGAGCAGGATCTCGGGCTGATACCTGTTCACGAGATCGGTGAGCCCCTTCGTGAACGGCTCGTTGCGATAGCCGAACAGTGCCGGGTCGTGCATCACGTAGGCCTTGTCGGCACCGAAGCCGAACGCCTCGGCAGCGAAGCGTTCAAGCGGCTCGTCGGGGCCGCCCAGCACGGCGACCGCCACGTTGCCGCCAAGCTTGTCGGCGAGCTTGCGCGCCTCACCGAGCAGTTCCCACGATACGCTGTGCACGTGGCCGCGATCGTGCTCCAGGAAGACCCAGACACCTTTGTAGGATTTCAGGTGTTCGGGCAGTTCGAGGTTGCGGCCGCTGGCGCGCTTTGCGGGTGCACCCGGTTGTTTGTTGTTGGGGACGGCGGGCGAGTTCATGGGGTTTCCTTCATCAACAGATCTGCTTCCAGCGTCGGATGGCGGGTAAAGATCTTTTGCAGCAGATTCAGCGACACGTCGCGCAGGCTTGAGGTATCGAGTTCGAGCATTTCGGCTTTCTCGCTGCGAGGCGTCGGGCCGAATACCTTGCTGACCACGGTCGGCGAGCCTTTCAGCCCGATCTTGCTGATGTCCTCGATGCCGGCCTGTTCGCGGTTCCATTTGCGCACCGGAAAACCCGCCGCATGGATCATTGAGGGCAGTGATGCGAAACGCAGCTCGTTGGTGTTCTCGAGCATCGTTACAAGGCACGGCAGTGCGGTTTTCAGCACCTGCACACCGCCTTCAGCGCGGCGTTCGACGACGATCGTGCGCGCATCAAAATCAGGCTCGACGATCCGCGACACGTAGGTGAGCAGTTGCAGCCCCATGCGTTTCGCGATGCCGGGACCGACCTGCGCAGTGTCGCCGTCGATGGTCTGCTTGCCGGTGAACACGATGTCCACGGCCTGCTCCTTTGCGATCTGCCGGATCGCGGCGGCAAGCGCGTAGGAGGTCGCGAGTGTGTCGGCGCCGGCGAACGCGCGGTCGGTGACGAGCACCGCGTCGTCAGCGCCGTAACTGATGCACTTGCGCAGCGCATCTTCGGCCTGCGGCGGTCCCATGCAGAGCATCGTGACCTTGCCGCCGAAACAGTCCTTCAGCCGCAGCGCTTCCTCCAGCGAGAACAGGTCGTACGGGTTGACGATTGCCGGCACGCCCTGGCGCATGATGGTGTTGGTGACAGGATGAACGCGGATTTGCGCTGAATCCGGAACCTGCTTGATGCAGACGACGATGTGCATGGCGGCTCCAGATCAGGCGGCGTCGCGGGCCGGTAACGACGCGCGCAGGTTGTCGAGGGAGACGTGCTGCCTTCCGTTCACGTCCTGAAAGACCTTGAACACTTTTTCCTCGGCGGGCGTGGAGATGACGAAATCGTTGTACGCCTTTAACAGCAGCCCGTGATAGAGCGCAAACACCGCCGCCTCGTTGTCCTGCGGCAGCGCATCCTGTTGACGGATGTACTGGAAGAAGCGCTTGAGAATATGCAGGCGGCTCACGTTCACCACTTTCTGGTCGAAGCTAATGCGGAAAAACTGGAGAAAATCCTCGGCGGACGAGAGGCTCTCCAACTGCTTGATGAATCCTTGCATGTTGGCTACTCCCCAATGTACGAAGCGGACGATGACGGAAAGCGCGTGGTCTGCGCACAGGACTCGTCGCAGCATCCGCACTGGCTGGCTGCGGCGCCCGGGCCGGTATGCGCTGTCTGCTCAAGATGTGCCACGCGCTCGAGCAGGCAGGCGAGCGCCTTGCCGACCGGGTCGGGTATCAGATGGTGGTTCAGGTCGAAGCCATAGGGAGCAGGCCTCGCGGCTCGTGCGACGATGCGCCCTGGTATGCCGACCACGGTGACACCCTCGGGCACCGGGTCGATGACGACGGAGTTGGCTGCGATGCGGGCGTGGTGCCCGACCACAATGGGACCAAGTATCTTCGCTCCCGCGCCGACGACGACGTGGTCACCGAGCGTCGGATGCCGCTTGCCCGGATGCCAGCTCGTGCCGCCGAGCGTGACCCCGTGATAGAGCGTGACATCGTTGCCGATTTCTGCGGTTTCACCGATTACGACGCCCGCGCCGTGATCGATGAAGAAACGCTCGCCGATCATCGCACCCGGATGAATGTCGATGTGAGTGAACATGCGCGCGACATACGAAAGCCAGCGCGGCGCATAGCGCCAGCCGCGACGCCACAGCGCGTGGCCGATACGGTACGCCGTGATCGCGTGTATGCCCGGATAGATCGTCCACACTTCCAGTTGGCTTCGTGCAGCGGGATCACGTTCGTGCACGCAGCGAAGATCCCCCCGCAGCAGCGTCCACCACGAACGCTTCGATGCGTCCAGTGCATACTGCTGTGCGGACGACGCCGCGTCAGGCATGGCGCTTCGAAGGTCGCTCATGACACTTTCTCCAGCGCGCCGTTTGCTTCGGCCAGGAATCGGTACAGATCGCTCTCGCTCGGCGCCTGCTTGTACTGGATCGCGAAATGGCGGATGCGGTTGAGCAGCATCGGGACGAGCCGCTCGGCGACGCGCAGGCCGAGCGCATCGTAGGCCTGGCGCACACTCTGGGAGCCGGAGTGCTTGCCGAGGACTACTGAGCGCTGCCGGCCGAGTTCGGCGGGATCGAATCCTTCGTAGGTCGTCGGGTGCTTGGCGATACCGTCGGCGTGAATGCCCGATTCGTGTGTGAAAACACCTCCACCAACGATGCTCTTGTTGAGTGAGACGGTGCGGCCAGATGCCTGTTCAACCAGGCGCGAGATGCCCAGCAGCGCCGTGGTGTCGACTCCGGTGTCGCGGCCGAGCAGGTGACGCGTGCCCATGACGACTTCTTCGAGGGCGGCATTGCCAGCCCGCTCGCCGAGGCCGTTGACGGTCGTATTGGCGTGCGTGGCGCCCGCGCGCAGGGCGGCAAGTGTGTTGGCCGTGGCCAGTCCGAGATCGTCGTGCGCATGTATCTCGATCTCGAGATCGACCACACCGCGCAGCCGTGCGATAGCTTCGTAGGTGGAGAACGGGTCCAGCACGCCCAGCGTGTCGGCAAAGCGAATCCGTTGCGCGCCACATTGCTGGGCATGCTGTGCGACCACAGCCAGGAATGCCGGATCGGCACGGGAAGCGTCTTCCATCCCGAGCGAGACCTTGCGGCCGCTTTTTGCCGCGTCGGTGATCACGCGCGTGACCTGCCCGAGCACCCAGCTGCGCGGTTGTCGCAGCTTGTGCTGAAGGTGAATGTCCGAAACCGGAATCGACAGATGGACGATGTCCGGATTGCAGCGCAGGGCGGCGGCAAGGTCGTTGTCGGTGAGCCGTCCCCAGACCATCATGCCCGCATGAAGGTTCAGGTCGACAATTGCCTTGATGCAGGCGATTTCATCTTCGCCCATGGCAGGGATGCCGATTTCGAGTTCGGGTACTCCCGCGCGTGATAGCGCTGTGGCGATTGCGCATTTCTCTGCGATCGTGAATGCGACGCCGGCTGTCTGCTCGCCATCGCGCAGCGTGGTGTCATTGATGATCGGGTTGGACATCGGTGACCTCTCTGGTTGTTGCAGACTTGGATTGCAAGGGCTGTGCCAGGCAATATCACGGCGAAAACCCGCTTTAACCGTATGATTTCCGGCGGCGCGTGTCGTTTCCGAAGGGGTGGGCTGCCGGTTGTCCGTGTCGTAAATGTCCTGTTTCGAACAGGCGCGGTAGTGTTCGGCTGTTACGGGCAGCGCTGGGTCTGCCGCGCGTAACTGACTGTCATGGACAGAGAGGGAGAGGCCAGGGAGCCCGATATCGGTGGATACCGGATGACCGCTGCAGGATGAATGCTCGCGAGCCGGAAACGTCAGTGCTCGCGCGCGAGGTTGCGCGTATGTCTTGGCAGTTCGATGACCAGATCGATGTCTCGCAATTTCACACAGCAGGCAAGGCGCGACTGCGCCTGGAGTCCCCATGCATGGTCGAGCTGGTCGCTTTCGTCGTCCTCCGGCGGCGCGAGCGATGTGCCGCCTTCGCGTATGTACACGTGGCAGGTCGCGCAGGCCGCCACCATTTCACAGGCATGTTCGAGCGCGATACCCGAGCGCAGCAGGTTTTCGCACAGCGATGTGCCGCGCCTGGCTTCGACGACCTGTCCATCGGGGCACAGTTCGGGGTGGGGAAGTACCTGTACACGAGGCATGGTGTTGTTCGTCCTTCAGGCAAGGCTGTCGAGTTCACGGCCAGCTAGCGCGTTTCGGATCGATGCGTTCATGCGGCGCGCAGCAAATTCCTCAGTGGCCCGGGACAGGTCGGCGGCCGCCATTTTGAGCGGCTCGAGGGGTGCCCCGGTTTCGAGTGCATCGGCAACACGGAAGGTGGCCTGCCGGACGGTGGCCAGTTCTTCGGCCGATAGCAGTGCAGCATCGCTCGCGAGTGCGGCTCCGGTCGCATCCAGCAGACGCCGAGCGTCGACCTGCGCTTCGCGCAATGTACGCAGTTGCATGTCATCGAGCGAAGTTTCAATTGCCTCTTTCAGCATGTCAGCCACCTGCGCGTCGGTGAGACCGTACGACGGTTTGACTTCGATCTGCGCTTGAATCCCCGTCGTCTGCTCGCGGGCGGTAACGGCAAGCAGCCCGTCGGCATCGATCTGGAACGTGACGCGAATACGTGCGGCACCGGCGACCGCGGGCGGAATGCCGCGCAATTCGAACCGCGCGAGGGAGCGGCAGCCCGACACGGCTTCACGTTCACCCTGCACGACATGAATCGACATCGCGGTCTGTCCGTCCTTGAACGTCGTGAATTCCTGTGCTCGCGCCACGGGTAACGTGGAGTTGCGCGCAATGATCTTCTCGACGAGGCCGCCCATGGTTTCGAGGCCGAGCGATAGCGGGCACACGTCGAGCAGCAGCCATCCTTCGCCGTTGCCGTTGCCGACCAGCACGTCGGCCTGTTTGGCCGCGCCAAGCGCGACGACCTGGTCGGGATCGATGTCGGCGAGTGGATCTCGCCCGAAGAATTCGCGCACCGCTTCGCGTGCGAGCGGCATGCGGGTCGATCCGCCGACGAGGACCACACCGGTAATATCGGTCGTCCGCAGTTTCGCATCGCGTAGCGCACGACGGGTCGCGGCAATCGTGCGATCGATCAGCGGTTGGCAGAGTGCAGCGAATGCCGCGCGGGACAGGGTGCGTTGCCAGACCGTGCCATCCGCCAGTGTCATTGCGACACTGACCGTTTCCGACTGTGAAAGCGCCTCTTTCGCAGCGCGTGCGGCCATCAGCAGGCTGCGTTGTTCATGCGGCGCGAGCGATGCGAGACTGGCGACACCGTGTGCCTCACATAGCCATTGCGCGATCGCCTGATCAAAGTCGTCGCCCCCGAGAGCTGAATCGCCACCCGTCGCAAGGACTTCAAACACACCCTTCGAGAGGCGCAGGACCGAAATGTCGAAGGTTCCACCTCCCAGGTCGTAGACCGCGAAAGTGCCCTCGGCCGCGCGGTCCAGGCCGTAGGCCACCGCCGCCGCGGTTGGCTCGTTCATCAACCGCAGCACTGTCAGTCCGGATAGCCTTGCGGCGTCCTTTGTCGCCTGGCGTTGCGCATCGTCGAAGTATGCCGGTACGGTGATGACCACGCCCGCGAGTTCCCCACCGAGTGAGGCTTCGGCCCGAACACGCAGGGTGCGCAGGATTTCCGCCGACACTTCCACTGGGGAGCGCTCACCCGCAGCGGTCTCAAGGCTCACCATGCCGGGATGATCGATAAACCGGTACGGCAGGGTGTCGGCATTGGGCAGATCTGCAAGGCGTCGCCCCATGAAGCGCTTTACCGAGACGATCGTGTTCGCAGGATCGTCGGCCTGGTGTATCTGCGCGTTGCGTCCCGCTTGTACTTCGCCCGACGGAAGGTAACGCACGACGGACGGTAACAGGGTTTCGCCCACGGCATCCACCAGCACCCGGGCCGCAGCGCTCTGTACGGTGGCCACGAGCGAGTTGGTCGTGCCAAGGTCGATTCCGGCCGCGAGCCGGTGCTGGTGCGGGGCGGCGGCGCGGCCGGGTTCCGCGATCTGTAGCAGGGCCATGATCAGGATGTCCGGTTGGTGGTTCAGACAGCGAAACTCTCCCCGCATCCACAGCTGGCGGTCGCGTTCGGGTTGTGAAATCTGAATCCCTCGTTGAGTCCTTCGCGTACAAAGTCGAGTTCGGTGCCGTCGAGCATAGGCAGACTGCGCGGATCCACAACGATCATCACGCCATGGGCTTCGAAGCATTGGTCCTCCGCGGCGGGGGCATCGACGAACTCGAGCGCATAGGCGAAGCCAGAGCACCCGCTTGTCTTGACGGCGACGCGGAGTCCGACGCCGCTGCCGCGCTTTTGCAGGGACTTCTCGACGTGCCGAGCCGCAGCGGGGGTGAGTAAGATGGTCATGATCTGCCGCCTCACACGGAAAACGAGCTGCCGCAGCCGCAGGTACTCTGGGCGTTGGGGTTCTGGATGACGAAGCGCGAGCCTTCGAGGCCGTCTTCGTAGTCGACTCGCGCGCCGAGCAGGTACTGCTGGCTCATCGCATCGACCAGCAGCGTGACGCCGTCGGTGACGATTTGCATGTCGTCTTCGGCAATCTGGTCGTCGAACGAGAAACCGTACTGGAAGCCGGAGCACCCCCCGCCCGAGACATAGAGCCTGAGCTTGAGCAGCGGGTTGCCTTCTTCCTCGATCAGCGATGCGACCTTGGCAGCCGCGCCTGGGGTGAACTCCAGAAATGCCGGCGCCGGATTCTGGGCGGCGACGCCCGTATGTTGAAGCGATTCCATCGTGCTTATCCTCGTTCGGGTGAGTGCGTTCAGTTTGCGCCGGACGCGCAGGCCGGCTGTTCCGTGGTGAGGTCGGCGTCGTGCGAATCCGCTGCGCGCTGGCGCGATCGGAAGTCCGCGACCGCGGCCTTGATGGCGTCCTCTGCGAGGATCGAGCAATGGATCTTCACGGGCGGTAACGCGAGTTCCTCTGCAATCTGGGTATTCCTGATCGACATCGCTTCATCGAGCGTCTTGCCCTTGACCCATTCGGTCACGAGCGAACTCGATGCGATGGCCGAACCGCAACCGTACGTCTTGAACTTCGCGTCTTCGATTACGCCGTCCCGGTTCACGCGGATCTGGAGCTTCATGACGTCACCGCACGCCGGAGCCCCGACCATCCCGGTGCCGACCGCATCGTCGTCTTTCCCGAATGAGCCGACATTGCGGGGATTTTCGTAGTGGTCGAGAACCTTGTCGCTGTAAGCCATGACATGCTCCGCTGGACTACCAGAGTGAAATGAAAGGGCCGGGTGTTAGTGCTCGGCCCACTGGATGGAATGAAGATGGATGCCGGCCTGCGCCATGTCCCACAGCGGGCTCATGTTGCGCAGCCGGTTGACTACCTGGGTCACCTGGGCAATCGTGAAGTCGATTTCCTCCCCGGTTGTGAAACGACCGAGGGAGAAACGCAGCGACCCGTGTGCGAGCGCATCGTCGCGGCCCATCGCGCGCAGCACGTAGCTTGGTTCAAGGCTGGCGGACGTGCAGGCGGAACCAGACGACACGGCGACGTCCTTCACGCCCATCAGCAGCGATTCGCCTTCGACATACTGGAAGCTCACATTCAGGTAGTGCGGCGCGCCCCGGGCGAGGTCGCCGTTCAGGGTGACGGCCTCGATGGTCTGGAGTCCGATCCATAGCCGATCGCGCAGCGAGCGGATCCGTTTGTTGTCCGCGTGCATGCACTCGCGCGCAAGCCAGAACGCCTCACCCATGCCGGCGATCTGGTGTGTCGGCAGCGTGCCCGAGCGCATGCCGCGCTCGTGACCGCCCCCATGCATCTGCGCCTCGATCCGCACGCGAGGTCGACGCCGTACGTAGAGAGCGCCGATGCCCTTCGGTCCGTAGAGCTTGTGTGCCGAGAACGACATCAGGTCGACCGGCAGCGCGTCGAGATCGATCGGCACCTTGCCGGCCGCCTGGGCGGCATCGACGTGTAACAGCACGCCGCGCTCGCGGCACAGCGCCCCGAGCGCCGCGATGTCCTGCACGACACCAGTTTCGTTGTTCACGAGCATCACCGATGCGAGCACGGTGCCTGGCGTCAGCGCAGCCTCGAACACGGCCGGATCAACAAGGCCGTCCGGTTGTACCGGCAGCACGACGACCTCGAAGCCATCGCGCTCGAGTTCGCGCATCGTGTCGAGCACGGCCTTGTGCTCGGTCGCGACCGTCACCAGGCGGTTGCCGCGCGAGCGGTAGAAGCGCGCGGCACCCTTGAGCGCGAGATTGTTCGATTCGGTGGCGCCTGAAGTCCAGACGATTTCGCGAGGGTCGGCGTTCACGAGGCTCGCCACCTGCTCGCGCGCCAGTTCCACGGCTTCCTCAGCGGCCCAGCCGTAAGCGTGCGAGCGGCTTGCCGCGTTACCGAAGATCTGGGTCATATAGGGCAGCATGCGCCGCGCGACGCGCGGGTCCACCGGCGTGGTGGCGGCGTAGTCCAGGTAGACGGGCTGGATACGGCGTTCCTGATCGCGTGCGACATCCGGCATGGCGGGCTCCTCGGCGACGCATGAGAGACGGCCGACAATTTGCAACATCTGTGCCATGGCTTTTTTTTCGGCTGTATCGTTCCTTTCGGGCGACAGTTGTTTTTTTTGTACGTAACCTGTGCTGCACGGCGGAGCGGACTTGTTGCGTTTGTAGGCTTTGTCGCCACGAGCGCAAACTCAGACGAATGTTTGTCCGGCGTGGGCTGATTCTTGCTTTATTGTCTTTCATGCTGTTGTTGCGCAGTGGTGCCGCGATCGGGCCATCGCACGAGCGGAGGGATTCATGCAGAAGTCAGGTGCGAGCGAGGCCCGTCGTGAGCTCGACGCGGTCTACGAAGTCAGCAAGACACTCGTTTCGTCGCTGGATGTCGCACAGACGTTCCGGATGTCGTTGCAATATCTGTTGCACGCTCTCGACTGGACGCGTGCGTTTGTCGTACTGGCGCAGTCCGACGGGCAACTGCATGGACTTTGCAGCGCCGGCCTGTCGGGCGACGAGCATCGGCGGGTCCAGTTTCTGCCGGGAGAGGGGATCGTCGGGCGCGTCTACAGGAGCGGCATGCCCGTGATCGTGCCGGATGTGCGCGACGAACCCGCATTTCTCGACCGGACCGGCAGCGCCGGGGGCGACGCCAACGCTCACGTCGCGCTGCTCGCAACGCCAATCCGGCAGGAACGGAACACGCTCGGGGTTCTTGCCGTGTTTTGCGACAATCCGGGCGGCATGCGCAGGTTTGCTGGCGACCTGCACCTGATGAAGATCGTGTCGACGTTGATGGGCCAGGCGCTGCAGCTTCATCGCAGCGTGAGCGCCGCGCACGACCGGATGCAGGAAGAGGCGCGTCGCATGCAGAAGACGATCAAGCCATTTCAGGCGCTTGATCAGGTAGTGGGGGTGTCCGAGCCCATGCAGGAGATCTTCGCCCAGGTTCACCAGGTGGCCCCGGCGCGAACCACGGTGCTGCTGCGAGGCGAAAGCGGCACAGGCAAGGAAGTGATTGCCCGATCGATTCATCGGCACTCGCCGCGCAGCGAGCACGCGTTCGTCTCGGTGAATTGCGCGGCGCTAACAGAATCGCTGCTCGAGAGCGAACTCTTCGGACATGAAAAGGGGGCCTTCACAGGCGCCCAGGGGCAGCGCAAAGGCCGGTTCGAACTGGCGCACGGCGGCACGCTGTTCCTTGACGAGATCGGGGACATTTCGCCGTCGTTTCAGGCGAAGCTGCTGCGCGTGTTGCAGGAGCGGGAATTCGAGCGGGTGGGCGGCGCAACGCCCGTGAAGGTCGACGTACGACTGATTCTCGCGACCAATCGAAACCTCGAGCGGATGGTGAAGGAGGGGGAGTTCCGGGCCGACCTGTATTACCGGATCAACGTGGTCAGCATCCAGTTGCCGCCCTTGCGTGAGCGGCGCGAGGACATTCCGGCAATGGCGCAGTATTTCCTGGATCGGTTCAATCGCGACAATGGCCGCGCGCTGCGCTTCAGTCCCGATGCGATGCGCGTGCTGACCGGTTGTTACTGGCCCGGCAACGTTCGGGAACTGGAAAACTGCGTTGAGCGTACCGCGACGATGACACATCACGAGATCATCGACCGTCTTGCCTTTCTGTGCCAGGAGGACCGGTGTCTGACTCGCGTGCTGCATCACCTCGAACGTGAGGATGCGGTTCATCCCTTGCGTCTTTCCGACATTCCGATCCGCGAGATTCCTGCGTCGCATGGCGGGCACAACCACCCGGCTTCCGATGAAAGTGTCACGCCGTTCTCGATGCCCGGCGAACCGGTCGATGACGAACTTTCGGATGGCGCCTCAGACGGCAATCCGCTGGCCGACGACGGGGAGCACAAGCCGGAAGGCGAGCGCGAGCGGCTCATCTGGGCGATGGAGCGCTGCGGCTGGGTCCAGGCGAAGGCGGCGCGGCTGCTGCGGATCACGCCTCGGCAGATCGGCTACGCACTACACAAGTACGGCATCGAGGTTCGCCGCTTCTAGCCGGCTTACCGCCCGAGGCATGGATGCCGGGCGCTCTTGCGCGATGAGATCGAAGGCACCGGTGATCTGACGTGCGTCACCCGGTGCGCCGATTCCTTTTCGACGACAGGTTCCGCGCAGCGTGCGCGAGTTGTCGCAACCTGCGAAGCTTGCTGGCGACGGCTCGCTGACCACCGCAGCGATGCTCGATGTGAGCTTTGTCGGAACAGCGACAGACGAAGCGGTTCTTGTTGGATTTGAACCCTGTGCATCGCCGACAAAATATACAGGAAGGCCGTCAAACCGCTGTTGAAGCGGACTCTTTCCGTTTGGCATGGATCTGGCTTTAAGCCTTGCACGTGGCCACTGTCGGTTGCGAGGAGAGTTCCATGCAAGATAGCGCGAACGCAAGCCTGCTGCCCGCTGCCGCCTATGTCGGCATCGGGCAGATCAAGCCCCTTGGCGCGACGATCGAAGGACCCTCAGCCGGCGGCGGCTGCGGTACTCACGGCGGCGACGGCAAGGCGAGCTGTGGCTCGTCCGGTGGTCCCGACGACATGCCGGCTGACGTGTGGGAAAAGGTCAAGAACCACCCGTGCTATTCGGAAGAGGCGCATCACCACTACGCGCGTATGCATGTGGCCGTCGCGCCCGCCTGCAATATTCAGTGCAACTACTGCAATCGTAAGTACGACTGCTCGAACGAGTCGCGTCCGGGTGTGGTTTCACAGAAGCTTACCCCTGAGCAGGCCGTGAAAAAGGTAGTCGCTGTGGCAAGCGAGATCCCGCAAATGACCGTTCTGGGCGTTGCGGGTCCGGGCGACTCACTGGCGAACCCGAAAAAAACTTTCGACACGTTCCGCATGCTCCAGGAGCAGGCGCCCGACATCAAGCTATGTCTGTCGACCAATGGGCTTGCGTTGCCCGATCTGGTCGACGAGATCTGCAAATACAACATCGACCACGTGACGATCACGATCAACATGGTCGATCCTGCGGTCGGCGAGAAGATCTACCCGTGGATCTTTTGGGAACACAAGCGCGTGACCGGCTACGAAGCGGCCCGAATCCTGCACGAGCAGCAGATGAAGGGACTCGAGATGCTCACTGCCCGAGGCGTGCTCACCAAGATCAATTCCGTGCTGATTCCTGGTATCAACGACGAACATCTGATCGAGGTCAATCGCGAAGTAAAGAAGCGCGGGGCATTCCTGCACAACATCATGCCGCTCATTTCCGAGGCAGAGCACGGAACGTACTTCGGGCTAAACGGCCAGCGTGGCCCGAGCGCGCAGGAACTCAAGGCCGTGCAGGACGCCTGCATGGGCGGCGCAAACCTGATGCGTCACTGTCGCCAGTGTCGCGCCGACGCGGTCGGCCTGCTCGGTGAGGATCGCAGCGAAGAGTTCACGCTCGACAGGATCGAGCAGATGGAAGTGGTCTACGACCTCGACCGGCGCCGCGAATATCAGGACCGCGTGGAGGCGGAACGCGAAGCGCAGCATGCGGCGAAACAGGAAGCGCTCGCCGCTGCCCGGGCGATCGACATGACCGACGACCTGAAGGTACTGGTGGCGGTCGCAACGAAGGGCGGCGGGCGTGTCAACGAGCACTTCGGCCATGTCACCGAGTTCCAGATTTTCGAGGTGAGTGCGGTGCAGGCGCTTTTTGTCGGTCATCGCCGCGTGGATCTGTACTGCCAGGGCGGCTACGGCGACGACGAGCAGTTGCCGTCGGTTGTGCGCGCGATCAACGACTGTCACGCGGTGCTCGTTGCGAAGATCGGCGCGTGTCCGCGCGATGAGCTTTCGCAGGCCGGCATTGAGCCGGTGGATCAATACGTCGGCGAGTTCATCGAGAAGGCGGCACTCGCGTGGTTCAACGACTATCGCGGCCGCATTGCGAGTGGCTCGATCGTGCACGAGGACCGCGGTGACGCAGCGATCCGGCAGGGCGCGTTCACGGGCACTGCCGCGGGGGCGGCTGCCTGAGCGGTAGTCCGGGCGTCGCGCCCGGCGCGAGTCACAAGATCATCATTACAAGGAGTGTCCCCATGGCCCTGAAAATCATTGCCTCGACCTGTACCGGCTGCTCGGCGTGCGAGCCGGAGTGTCCGAACGTTGCCATCAGCGAGAAGGGTGGCATCTTCGTGATCGATCCAAAAAAATGTACGGAATGCGAAGGACACTTCGACGCGCCGCAATGCGTGGCCGTGTGCCCGGTGGACGGCTGCATCGTCCAGGCCTGAGCGGGCCTCGCCGCGCATACCACGCAGCGCAGGAAGGCGCGTTCACCCAACTGGAGAAAAACCGCATCATGCTGCCCAATCTCATTCTTACTCCCGCAGCCGAGAAGTTCATGCGCCGTATCGTACGGTTTTCGGGGTTGCCGGCTGGCGCCGGCGTCCGCCTCCTCGTGAGCCCGGGCGGCTGTTCGGGCTACAACGCCGAGTTCAGTGCACAGGCGCAGCCGCAGCCAGGCGAGCAGGCGGTGGAGGTCAACGGTCTGCGCCTGTTCCTGCCGGCCGAGAGCCGCCTGTTGCTCGAGGGCATCACGATCGACTTCGTCGACACGCCGACACAATCGGGGCTGACGTTTGCGAATCCGAACCAGGCACCGTGCGCGTGCAGCAGTGCGGGGGCGAGTGAGCCGGGTGTGGCACGCATCGACGTCGGCGCGATAGGTCGCGGCGGACGGCCGCTCGTTTCCTGAAGCCGGAGCGACAGCATGGATGTTCGCGAGCAGGGTGTGACGCCCGATGATGGTGCCGGCGATATTGCGGACGCGTTGGCGACGTTTGCCCGGTGCACCCTGGGCGGTGGTCTGCCAGCCCAGGCTGCCGCGCTGATCGACGCCGCGGGCCAGTTGCGTGATCGCCCTGATGAGGCGGTGGCGCTGCTTGAGCGTGCGCGTGCTGACGCGCCTGGGCACCCGGCGCCGCTGATCGCGCTGTACCGTTTTCATTTTTACGGACATCGGCTCGCGCAGGCGTGCAGTGCGGGAGAGGAAGCACTGGCGGTTGCGCGTCGCGCGCTCGGGGCAGGTTTCGGCGCCATCCCGCCGACAGGGGACGCCGTACGTTACGACGCGGCCGTGCGCTTTTATCTCTTCACGCTCAAGGGGCTCGCCTACCTGCAACTGCGACTCGGCGAGCGACAGGCGGCCCGCGCCCGCCTGGCCGAACTGCGCTGGCTCGATCCCGACGACGTGCTGGGCGGCGCGTTGCTCGCTCACGTGCTGGCCCGACACGAGGGCGACGACGAGGCGGACGACCCGTTCACCTCGTCTGCGCATCCTGCGCGCGGCTGGGCGGGGTTACCGTTATGAGCACCCTGAACCACGTTCGCGCGCCCGCGGGCGACATTCCTTCTCTCCACTGGCAGGGTGGTCAGGTCGACTGCTGCGTGTGTGCGCATGCGGCGCTACGCGCGCTGCCGGGCGCCGCCGGGTGCGAGCCAGGCCATGCGTGCGTGCAGGACGCGTACGCGCGCCGCATCGACCGCTTCTTCCGCTGGCATCCGGAGTTGGGCAATGCACATCTTGAACATCCGTACTTCGAAGTGCGGGCGATCGCGGCGCGCCATGCGGACGTATTCAGGCTTCCCGCGATGATTGACGATCCGGACGAGACCGTGCGCCTGCAATTGGCGCTGCGGTTACCACAAGCGCACCTCGTGAGACTCGCGGATGACCCGCACCGCGAAGTGCGGATTCGCGTTGCGCAACGGCTCGCCCCGGCCACGCTCGCGACCCTGCGTACGGACCCGGACTACGGCGTGCGCGAGTGGGTTGCCCGGCGTTTGCCGGTTGCGCTGCTGCCGCTGATGGCGAGTGATCCGGACTGGGTGGTGAGAGTCCGCGTGGCCGAGCGCATCGACATGCCCGCGTTGTTGCGCTTTGCGGGCGACGGGGAAGCCGAGGTGCGCCGGGTCGCTGCACAGCGCCTGCCGGCGTCGTTGCTGGTGCAGTTGATCGACGACCCGGACTGGCGCGTGCGGTGGGAGGTGGCATGCCGAGCGGATCCGCGGGTGTTGAGACCTTTGCTCGACGATGCCGACGCGGAAGTTCGTGCGATGGCGCGCGAGCGGCTGTGGCCGTCCAGACCCGTATCGTCGCCGGACGATACGGCCCGACCGTTCGAAGGAGCCGGACATGGGTGACATCAACCGCGATGACGACGCGATCGAGATTGCGTTTCCCCCTCGCTTCAGCTTCGGCGAGCGGGTGATCGCGCGCTCGGTGATCCGCAACGACGGCACGTATAACGGCAAGGATATCGGCGAGGTGCTGGTGAACAAGGGCGATATCGGTTACGTAACCAGTATCAACACCTTCCTTCAGCAGTTCTATATCTATGCGGTTGATTTCGTCGTGACCGGTCACCGGGTCGGCATGCGGGCGAAGGAACTGTGCACGCTCGACAACCTGCCCGACGACGTGCTGGCGCGGCTTGGCGAGCGTGCCGTCAGGCTGCGTGCGATCGGCACCAGTGAAGCCGCGAACGAAGGCGATGCCGCCTGCAGCACACCGGCAGGCAAAGAAACGGAGCGTCGTGCGCAATGAACATCGGGCCGCTCCAGCCAGCTTATTCGTGGGGGTTGCGCGTCGTTGCGCTGGACGATCTGTCCAACGACGGCAGCTATCCCGGCCGCAAGGATGGCGAGTGCCTCGTGACGGCAGGCGCGTTGGGTGAAATTGTCAATGTGGGACAGGTGGTGGAGACCGGCGAGCCTGTGTACCTGGTGGAATTCGGCCGGCAGGTAGTCGGTTGCACCGAGGACGAGATCGCGCCAGCGCCGGCCGGTCTGCTGCCGGAAGACGGGGTGGGCGCGTGACGATGTGGCCGGACCGGACCGTGAGCATCGGTGAACCGGGCAACCGGAAAGAGGCGTCCGGGCCGGGTGGAGGATGCGCCACA
This sequence comes from Paraburkholderia heleia NBRC 101817, assembly GCF_000739775.1. Taxonomy (GTDB): domain Bacteria; phylum Pseudomonadota; class Gammaproteobacteria; order Burkholderiales; family Burkholderiaceae; genus Paraburkholderia; species Paraburkholderia heleia. The sequence continues at coordinate 24,440 of NZ_BBJH01000048.1, forward strand.
GGGACACCGGTAGCCGATTTCATGCTGCACCAGATCGAGCGCGCGCTGCGCAGCCGGCTGCGCTATCGCTATGTGCAGCCGCGTGTGGTGCGCGAGCCGGATGGTTATCGCGTCGAGAGCCCGTGTTGCTCGCGCAACGTCGAGCCGCACGGTGGGGTCATCGATATCGCGTGGCTCGCGCGGGACATGAATGACATGTGGCGTCTGCATGCACGCGACCATGTGGCGGGTCGCTGGGTAGAGCAGTGCGCGAGTCTGGACCTGCCGATGCTGCTGGATCTCCTGTGCGTGGATGCCGCGCGCGTGTTCTGGCCTTGAAGGGCGAATCCTGGAGCCTGTAATGATCTATCTCGACCACAACGCAACGACGCCGCCCGCACCGGGTGTTGTGCAGGCCATGCTGTCGGTGCTGACCGATGTCTGGGGCAATGCTTCCTCGCAGCATCCGCGTGGACAGCAGGCGAAGCGGGCGCTCGCGGCCGCTCGCGCAACGGTGTCTCGCCGACTGGGCTGCAAGCCCGCCGAGGTGATTTTCACGAGCGGCGCGACCGAAGCGAATCATCTAGCCGTGCTCGGCCTGCATGCGGCCGCCGGCTGCGAACGCAGGCGGATTGTGTTCAGCGCGATCGAGCATGCGGGCCATCTCGCACTCGCAAGGGCGCTTGAGACGCAAGGCGTTCCAGTGGACTTCATCGGCGTGAACCCGGACGGCACACTCGATCTGGACAGTGCGGCCCGGCTGATCGGCACGGACGTCGCACTCGTGTCGCTGATGGCAGTGAACAACGAGACGGGCGTGCGCATGCCGGTCGACGAAGTGCGTGCACTCGCGCATGCTGCCGGCGCCCGGTTGCATGTCGATGCGACCCAGTTCATCGGCAAGGTGCCGTTCGATTTCGCACGGTTCGGTGCCGACGCAGTTTCGCTCTCCGCCCACAAGCTGCGAGGGCCCAAGGGCATCGGCGCGTTGTTGCTGCGCCAGGGGAGCACGCTGGTGCCGCAAATGCAGGGCAGCCAGGAGCGGCGACGGCGCGGCGGCACGGAAAACCTGCCTGCGATTGTGGGGTTTGCGGCAGCGCTTGACCGGCTTGGCGAAATCGAAACTGAGGCTAGCCGGGTTGCACAGTTGCGCGACACGCTCGAACGCGAACTGCAACGCGCGTTGCCGGACATGCATGTGTTCTCCGCATGCGCGCCGCGTGTCGCGGGCACCAGCTATCTGAGATTTGGCCTTTTGCCTGCGGACGTGGTCTTGCAGCGCATGGAACAACTGGGCGTGTCGGCGTCGTCCGGCGCGGCTTGCTCTTCGGGCGGCAGCGAGCCTTCGCACGTGCTCGCCGCGATGGGCGTGCCGCGCGACGAGGCGCTGGCAGCCGTGCGGCTGTCGCTCGGCGAAACCACCACAGCGCGTGACATCGACTACCTGATGGCCGCACTGCCGCCGTTGCTTGCGCCGCTGCTCGGAACTTGCGCCGCTCACGCAGCATAACCCCCCACGAACCCTGGAGTGTCCGTCGTGAAAGTCATGATCCGCAAGGATAGCAAGGGCGTGCTGAGCGCTTATGTACCGAAGAAGGACCTGGAGGAACCTATCGTTGCGATGGCGTCGCCCCGTATGTGGGGCGGTCTCGTGACCCTTGGAAATGGCTGGCAGCTTGAATTGCCCGAGATGGCGGACGACACCGCGCTGCCCATCACCGTGGAGGCGCGGCGGATTGCCGCTGCGGAGGAGTGACATGAGTCTGAGCGAGGAACAGGTACGAGCCATCGCCGACGCGATTCGCACGGCTCCCACACTGCTGGACGCGGCGGCACGTTGGCGGGAGCGTTTTCCCGGCGTGCGGACCATGCGCATCAGTGCATCCGAGATGCATGACGAAACGCCCGCATTGCAGTTTGGCGAGCGCCGTGTCTATTACGCGAGGCTGGACGGGATGTGCGTGTCAGTCACGGGGCAGGCGGATGAGGCTGAAATGCTGATCTTCACGGAAGGCGGGGCCAATGATGGAGACCGATGAAATTGCGTTGAGCGAGCCAGAGTGTGGGGCGCGCGAGATCGAACTCGTGAATGCCGTGCTGCAATCGTCGCGCTGGAGCAGCGGGCCGATGCTCGAATCGTTCGAGACCGCGTTCGCCGGCTGGAGCGGGCGGGCGCACGCGATCGCGGTCGCGAGCGGCACCCTCGGGGCGTGGATCGCGCTGCGCGCGCTGGGTATCGGTGAGACCGACGAGGTGATCTGCGCATCGCATACATGGCATCAGGTCGCACAGGCGATCACGCTGGCGGGCGCCACGCCGGTATTCGCCGACATCGACTACTGGAGCGGGTGCCTGAACGTCGAGAAGGTCCGTCAGAAGATCAGTGCGCGCACGCGCGCGATCCTCGCTGGCAACACTAACGGGCATCCGGCCGCCTGGGGGCCGCTGCGCGAGCTTGCCGCGGAACACGGCCTGCGGCTGATCGAGGACAGCACCGAGGCGCTCGGTTCGCGCTACAGGGGGCGTAGCGTCGGCACGTTCGGCGATGTGTCGCTATTCGACTTCTCGACGCCTTCGGCTTTATGTGCTGGCGAAGGTGGGATGCTTGTCACGGATGACGAAGGCCTCGCGCACGAGTTGCGCTACCTGCGTCAACGGCGGGTTGCGGACCGCGAATCGGTTTCGGTCGGATCCCGGGTGCCGTTGCAGGCGGGCATGAGCGAGCTGACCGCGGCGCTCGGGCTCGCGCAACTGGCGGGGCTCGACGAACGTCTTGCTCGGCGCAAGCAGGTGGAGGCCTGGTATCACGAGCAGATGCAGAGCTTCGAGGGCATCAAGCCGCCGTATCTGGCTGAAGACGTCGAGGAAGTGCACTGGATGCTCTACGTCGTGCATCTTGGCAAGCGTTTCACGCAGAGCGCTCGTGCGCAGATGATCGACGATATGAAGTCGTGCGGTATCGAGACGGCAGCTTACAGCCAACCGCTGCACGAACAGTTCCATTACATGAGCGCAGGCGACGCGATCGGACGCAAGCGCGGTCTGCTGCCCGACACCGAGCGCATTGGCGACCGCGCACTCGCGCTGCCGCTGCACAGCCAGCTCGATGCCGACCAGGTGAAATACATCGTCAAGACGTTGAAAGACACGGCGACGAATGTCGGTGCGGGCGCCGCCATCTATCTCTGAGGTATACGACCCATGAGCCTTTGTCCTGTTTCCGTCGACACCATCGCCAGCCAGATCGGGGCAGGCAACGTGATCCCGTACCTCGGCCCGGGTATGCTCGCGCTTTGTCCGGATGCACGTGTGCCGGAGACACCGGATGCGCTTGCGCAGATCATGACGGCTCGGGTTTCCGTGCCGCACAAGATCCGCAACCGGCTCACGCAGGCCGCGCAGTTTATCGAGAACTTCAAGCACCGCAAGTCGGTGGTGAGCATCATGAACGAGGCGTTCGCGTCGGCACCCACACCGTCTGCACTGCACCGGGCCCTGGCCGCGAGTGGCGCGGGACTGTACGTCGACTGCTGGTACGACGACACGTTCGCGACTGCGCTGGCTAACGCGCGTCCGCCCGGCTGCTGGGTGCAGGTACAGGGGCTGTCGCAATCCGAGCACTTCGGTCAATGGTTCGGCGCTTACGACGCGAGCGGCGCGCCACTTGCCGATGTACCTGCGGCAGGCGCGCTGCTCTACAGGCCGATTGGCGCCCGCGCCCCTGCCGCCAACTATCTTGTGTCGGACAGCGATTATGTAGAAGTGCTGACCGAAATTGATATCCAGACGCCGATTCCGGCTGCCGTGCAGGCGTGGCGAACGGGACGCAGCTTCCTTTTTCTCGGCTGCCGCTTCGATGACCAGCTCGCGCGCAGCTTCGCGCGCCAGATCATGAAACGCTCCTCTGACACCCACTGGGCAGTGCTGCCCGACGAGCCCACCCGCATGGAGGCGCGTTTTCTGGACGAACAGCGGATCACCCGCATTGCCATGCCGCTTGCGGCATTCGCCGACGAACTCGTGAGCGCGCTGCAACCCGCCTTGGCCGCCTGAGCCAGTTCCCGATTTGACCCACTACGACACTGCGCAAGAACCATCATGACGACACTCACCGTACTGCCCTCGGGCAAAACCTATGACGTAGCGACAGGCACCAGCCTGCTGAAAGCTCTGCTCGAAGCAGGAGAGGCCATCGCCCACAAATGCGACGGCAAGGCCGACTGCGGCTCGTGCCATCTGTTCGTCCAGGAAGGGCGCAAGACCCTTTCGAAGATTCAGCGCGTGGAAAACGAGAAGCTCGACACCATCGTCGGGGTGGGCTCGAAGTCGCGCCTGGCTTGCCAGGCAGTCCTCGGCGAGGAGCCCGTTACCGTCGAGCTGCTCGGTTTCGTCTGACACGGAGGCATCATGGCCGCCAACGAAGTCCCGGCGCTCGAGGTCGTTATCGTCGGCGCAGGGCTGTGCGGCCTCGCGCTGGCGCGCACGCTGCATGGCGAGGGCTTGCCGTTCGTGCTCGTCGAGGCGCGCGAGCGCATGGGCGGCCGGGTTTTGACGCGGCGTTGCGAGGTAACGGGCCAGGCGCTGGATCTCGGCCCGACATGGTTCTGGCCCGACATGGAGCCGCGAATTGCGGCTTTACTTGCGGAGCTCGGGCTGGAGAGCGTGCCGCAATACGACCCTGGAGATGCGCTCTGGCTGACGGACCCGAACCGCGAGCCTGAGCGGCGTGACGAGCCTGGCGGTATCCATGCCGGCGCCCGCCGCATCGTGGGCGGCGCTGGGCGTCTGGTAGAGGCGTTGGCGGCTGCGGTGCCGCGGGAGCACATCCTGACTGGCCACGCGCTTCGCATGGTCCGCGATTGTGGCGCGTGGTTCGAATTGCAGGTGGTGCACGGCGAACGCGTTTCCACGTTGCGTGCCCGGCGGGTCGTGCTCGCGCTGCCGCCGCGCCTCGTTCACGAGCGTGTCGCGTTCGATCCACCATTGCCGACGCCGTTGGCCGATCTGCTCGCGGCGACGCCCACCTGGATGGCGGCGGCCGCGAAGTCGCTGACGACGTATGACCGGCCGTTCTGGCGGAGCGCAGGCCACTCGGGCAGCGCGTTCGTGCGGCATCTTCAGGCGACGCTGGGCGAGGTGTTTGATGCGAGCGATGGAGCCACCGATGCGGGTGCGCTAGGCGGCTTTCTTGCGCTCAACGCATCGCAGCGCAGGAATTTCGAGCGCGGCCTGCCGCTGCTGATCGAAAGCCAGCTGGCCCAATTGTACGGGGTAGAGGCGCAGGGCGGTCAGGCGTATCGATTCGACTGGGCCGGCGAAGCCTGGACCTGCAGCGATGCGGATCGGGAAAGCCTGCCTGCGTGGCCGCAGGCCGACCCGGCGCTGCGTGGCGGCTGGCTGGGCGGCCGGTTGTACCTTGGGGGCAGCGAGACGGCGGGCCACGGAGCGGGCCACATGGAGGGCGCGCTGGACGCTGCGGCGCGCATCGCGCGGGCGCTGGTTCCGCCTGGCGGTCAGCGCGCGACGGCAGGCATGCCGGTCACGATGCAAGAAGCCGTGGCAAGTTTCCTCGTCACGGTGTCCGGTTGCCGCAAATCGGCACCGGCGCATTACCGGCAGCACGTCACGCGCCTGATGTCGAGCCAGTCTACCGGGCAACTGACCCAGCATGCCCTTCTGGCTACGGTCGAGCAGGTCTACAGCGAAGCGCTGGCAGCGATCGACGCTTTGATGCCGGTGCTCAACTCGGGCGATGCCGGACCGGTGCATCTCGGTCAGCATGGATTGACGCCGAAGCTGCTCGCTGCGTTTCAGGGCTGGAACCGCGAACTGCTGGACCGGGCGCTGGAATTCAACGCAGCGTCGTGCGCATTGTCGAATTTCCCGGAAGAGCATCAGCCCGACGCCGAACTGCGGCGCGTGATCGCACTGGATCTGGCGGCCGCCTGGCGCGAGTTCGCACTGACGTTGAACGAGCGTCTTGTCGATGCAGCGACACACACGGGTTTCATGCAGGAGTCGGCATGAGCGGTGTCAGTGCGATTGAAGACAGCGCGCGCCTTGCGATCGTCGAGCAGTCGGGGATTGTAGTGGTCACGCTGATCGAAGGACTGGCACGCGCCGAGCTGCTGCGTTCGCGGCTTACACGCCAGGAGGTGCATCGGCAACTGACGCGGCTGGCCGACGGGGCTGATGGGTTGAGTTTCCGGATTCGCGCCGCGATGCCAGAAATTGACTGGGACGGCTGGAGATGGATGCGTGCGCAACTGAAATCGCAGGCTGGCACAGCAATGGACGACGCGCTTTGGTTTGCCTGCGAGTCGCTCGTGCCAGCGCCGCTGCTGTGGTTGCGTGTGCATCGGCAGAGTCAGGGCGCGCTGTTTCAGATGGCGCCATGAACGACCGGCTGATCCCGCACTGTAACGCTCGCCGTCCGATTCACGATGCCGGTGCCGGAAAGGCAGGCACCAGGCAAGCACCGGAGTCCGGCTGTCCAGCCTGAAAGAATGATGCGTATTTCTCTTCACCGGATCTTGTGTCGCTTCATCGCTACGGGGGCAACGCTCCAGTCCTTGTTGCCCGGTTGATGACGTGGCTTCGGCCCCTGAGTCTGGATATGGCAATGCCGTCATGCCCCGACTTGCAACCCGGTTCACCGCTATCGCGCCTTGCAGACATGACCCAACGCCCGTTCGCTTCCCCCCGCTGTAAGGCTTTGCTGTTGCCCATGCCCCGAGCCAGACTCGATCGTATGTCGCTCGAGTATCACCTGATGCTGGAAGCGTTGCGCACCGGTCACGGTGATGGCCGCATGGCATCGAGGCTGGTCGAGATCCTGTTTCTTGCCGAGTTTCTCCACGAAGCGGGATACGGAGACGGGGATCCAGAACGATTCGAGCAGATCGAAGCGGCACTGGCAAGGTGCAGTCAACGCGGCAACACGACGGGGGACTGGCACATCACGGACGACGATGACCATGTACGCGTGGCGCAATTGCTAACGGTGCACGATCAGCAGCTTGCATGTGCCCCGCTTCAGGCGGTCGCGTTTGCGACCGGGCGCCTGTGGCAGCTGGTTGCGAAGACGGCAGTTACGGGCGCCCTGATACAAAAGGCGGCGTAGACGCCGTCGCAGGCGCGGCGGCGCTGGCAGTTGCAGTGATGTGGAGAGCGGTTGGCACCGAAATCATACGGCGCAGTGGCGAGCTGGCCGGGGAACTGTCTGGCTGTGTTCGCGTGCGATTCAGAAGTCGTTGCACTTGCCCCATGGGTGACTGCCGGCGACGACGCAGGCCTTGATGCCGGCGCGTGCAAGTGCATCCAGATCGCGGTAGAGCGTTGCCTCATGTACCAGCGTTCCGGATTTCATCGTGACGCCGACATAGCGCGCGGCCCTGTCTATCTCGCACCGGTAATCGCCACCGGGGTCATCGGTGCGACGGACATTGCCGTCCCAGTCGATGAAATATCCCGTTGCCCTTTCGTCGGCGTGGCTCATGCCGCTACTCGTGTGTCGAGCACCGCCTTCAGGTTAAGCGTCATGTTGCCTCTTGTCGCGTCGGCATATGGACAGATGCCTTTCGCGCGCTCCATCAGGCTGTCAGCGGTGGGCTGATCGAGGGTGCCGGCCATGAACGCCGTCAGGCTGAGTGCCATCCGGTACGCCCCTTCGAAGTTCACGTACATCGACAGCGTCGACTCCATGTAGCAGCCGCGCAGCGGCAGCCTGTCCTGCCTCGCGATATGCCGTAGCGAATGTTCGAAGCATGCGGAGAACGCAGCGGCAAAGAGCTGCTCGGGATTGATGCCACCTTCCTTGCCCCCCATTTCCCGTGGCAGGGCGAGTTTGAGCTTGAGGCCACCGTCGTCGCTCTGCACCTGACCGGCCCGTCCGCCCTGGGTCAGCATGGTGGTTTTGTAGACGAGATCCATGTCGCTTCTCCTGTTGACCGCAGTGGGCGATTGAGCGCCTTGCTCCAGTTTCATTCCCGAAGGTGGTTGCGCAAACTTACCGCAGCAGTTTGCTGCGTTCGGCCGCCGAATAGTTGCTCAAATGTCCTTCACGTGCGGCCTGACGGCGAGCGGAAGCGATGATGGACTTGCTGCGTCCGGGCGGAACCGGTGCGCTGACCTGCTTGTCGAGGGCAGTGCTGCCGCAATGCGGGCACACGGGGGCCGCACCGCCGCGCACCAGCGTTTCGAATTGCTGTCCGCAGGCCCGGCATCGGTAGTCGTATAAAGGCATAGTGAGAATCTCTCCCAGATCAGGTGGAGGATGCCGCGCAGTCTTCTGCCGCCGCCGCCGCCGCGCAGCCTTCGAGCGGTCGTGCAGCATTGCTGGCTGGCGCATGTGCGCCGAGCCCGACCCATGCATGCACGCGCGCGGCGTCGAAGCCCACCATGCGCGTATTGGCGAATTCCATCAGCGGTCTGCGGATCAGCAGCGGGTCGGCGAGCAGTCGTGCGAGCGCATCGGCGGCATCGAACGATTCGGGCACGAGCCGCCCAGATTTGACGTCCGGCGCGGCACGGTTGAACCATTCACGAACGGGAAGCGGTTCGAGAAAAGCAAACAGCGTTTTGGGTGTCCAGGGCCAGCGCAGCAGATTGCGAGCCTCCAGCGTGTGGCCCGCAGCGACGAGCAGCGCTTTCTGTTTCGCGTTGCCAGCGCAACCGGGTTTTTCGTAGAACGTAATGTGAGCCATGAAAGGGCCTTTAGCGTGGGCGCAGCAGTTCCAGGCACTCGAACGTGGCTGCCATGTCGAGTGCTGTGAAATCGTCCTCGGTGCGGATGAGCGGATCGGCGCCGAGGACGCATCTGCCAGTGGTTGTCATGCAGCTTTCTCTCTTGCAATATGGGCCTCGATTTCTCCACGTAGTGGATCGGCGTGTTGCCGCCGAGGCGCGCCAGGAGACGCTTTCGTCTCGACACCTAGCCGGCGGGATACGCGGAGTAGTTCAAAACCGCGTTCCGCCGCCATGTCGAGTGCGTTTCGTCCGTCAGGCGCATAGAGACCCTCGCTTGCGCCATGAGCGAGCAGGAGTTGCATAAGTTCGACGCGGCCGCTGGCCGCGGCCTGCATCAGGCAGGTAATGTCGTCGTCGTTCGCGTGGTCGATCTCGGCGCCTTCGTTGATCAGTCGCAGGATCGGCGCGGGTGCTCCGCCAAGACACGCATACCAGAGCGCGTGATTGCCGCTGTCGTCGAGCGCGTCGATGCGCACGCCGTGGGCGATCAGCGCCTCTACCAGACCGTCATCGCCGTGCAGCGCCGCCAGCATCAGCGGCGTCCTACCTTCGATGCCGCGCGAATGGGCGTTGGGGAAATCGTGGTTCGAGAGCCATGTCGCGAGCGCCGCAGATACGCTGCCCCGCGGTTTCGCGTCGGAGGAAGGCGTGCTGCGGAGGTCCCGGCTTTCGCACACGCCGGGGACGGTATCGGTGTGCAGTGTCATGATCACGCTGCGGCTCCGAAAATGGGCATTGTGGGGGCGCGGGGGAGCGGCAACGACGCGATCCCCGGCGTGGGCACGGAAAATTGTCAAACGGGACGGTTTTCGTTGGGGTTGCGCACCGGTCCCATCAGTTCGAGGCCTTCGCTGTAGGTGATCGTGTCGAACGTCACATCGAACCGGATTGCTGCATCGGCGACCGCGTCGAGCTTGCCGGCCGTGTCCTTCTTCTTCAGATCGTTCTTCTCGAGGTAGAGCAGTTCGAGCATTTCGTTATAGACCGTCGATTCGAGAATCGGCAGCACGTAGAACATCGCGCCCCTGTACGGTACCTGGTAGCGTTTGCTCAGGTCGATGTTGTCGCAGAACAGAAAGTATTTTCCGCCGGCGCTTAGCGTGTCGCCTAGCACGTCGGCAACATCCTTCAGATATTCGAAACTCAGCAGCCAGCCGGCGAAAAACGGCAGATGTTTCTCGCCGATCGAGGCAACGGCCATGACCTGATCACACGTCAGTTCGGGTGGGCGCGCCTCGTCGGCGAGCTTTGGTGCGAAGCGCAACGCCAGTTCGCCGCGGAATCCGACCCGGCCGAACTGGTTCGTGAGTCCCTTGAGAACCGGATTGAGCAGCCGGCCTTCATGTTCGAGGCGGGCGAATGCGGTGTCGTCGAGTTCCTTGCGGGCAAGCGTAGCGGTCATGACGGAGTCCTTTGCATCTTAAAAGTTGGGGCGGGCGGAAAATATCCAGAGTCGTTGGGTAAAAAGGCGCGAATCGCGAGTCAGGTTCCGGTGTTTCGCATCCAGTCTGCAATCCTGAAGAATGCGCGCATCAGTTCGTCGCGTAGCGCTGGGGCGGTGCCGGTTTCGTCGAGCGCCGCACGCATGCAGGAGAGCCACGCATCACGCTCGGCCGCTCCGATCGGGAATGCCGCGTGGCGCATGCGCAGTCGCGGATGTCCGCGCTCGTCCGAATAGCGCTTTGGGCCGCCGAGCCATTCGCACAGGTAGCGGACCAGCACCGTCTTTACCGGCGCGAGGTCAGGGGCGTGCATCGCGCGAATGCCGCGTGCGTCGGACCGTGTGTCCATATGCCGGTAGAACGCGTCGACGATGCGCGTCACCGCCGGCTCTCCGCCAATGGCATCGAAATGGGTCGAGGTGCGTCGCACGTCGACGGCAGGAGTCGTGAGCGGGTTCATGGCGTCGTTCAGTGCAACAAACGTACCAACTACAAAATAGCCGGATCCGACCTGTATGCGTGGGTCAGGCCGCGCGGCGGCGGTGTTGTTTGCGACGAAACGCGCACGGTTTGTCGGGAAGACGACAACCGCGGTTCCCACCCGGTATGAGCGCAGGGGGCGCTGCAAACGCGTGACAGGTCCGGTTTATCGGGGATTCCGAAGATTCGCTGCGAATTGGCATGAAAGCTGCACTGGAGCAGTCCGCGCGGACACACTCCGGCCGATGCGTGACTCGACAGAAGAAGACCATACGGACACCGCAGGCTGAGGACATGGTCGCGGCTTGGCAGCCCTGAAGCTCAACCCTGATTTTTAACCCAGCTTTCAACCTTTCCAGAACTGGAGAACGTCAATGTCTCAACTTCGTCAGATCGCCTTTTACGGCAAAGGCGGGATCGGCAAGTCCACCACGTCGCAGAACACGCTCGCGGCGCTCACCGACCTCGGGCAGAAGATCCTGATCGTCGGCTGTGACCCGAAGGCCGACTCGACCCGCTTGATCCTGCACGCGAAGGCGCAGGACACCATTCTCTCGCTTGCCGCAGAAGCCGGCTCGGTAGAAGACCTCGAACTCGAGGACGTGATGAAGATCGGCTACAAGGACATCCGTTGCGTCGAGTCGGGTGGTCCGGAACCGGGCGTCGGCTGCGCGGGCCGTGGTGTCATCACGTCGATCAACTTCCTCGAGGAGAACGGCGCCTACGACGGCGTCGACTACGTCTCTTACGACGTGCTCGGCGACGTGGTGTGCGGCGGTTTCGCCATGCCGATCCGCGAGAACAAGGCGCAGGAAATCTACATCGTGATGTCCGGCGAGATGATGGCGATGTACGCGGCGAACAACATCTCGAAAGGCATTCTGAAGTATGCGAACAGCGGCGGCGTGCGTCTTGGCGGTCTCGTGTGCAACGAGCGCCAGACCGACAAGGAGCTCGAACTCGCGGAGGCGCTCGCGGGCATGCTCGGCTCGAAGCTGATCCATTTCGTGCCGCGCGACAACATCGTGCAGCACGCGGAGCTGCGTCGCATGACGGTGATCGAGTTCGCGCCGGATTCGAACCAGGCGAACGAGTATCGCCAGCTTGCGAGCAAGATCCACAACAACGCGGGCAACGGCACGATTCCGACGCCTATCACGATGGACCAGCTCGAAGACCTGCTGATGGAGCACGGCATCATGAAGGCCATCGACGAATCGCAGGTCGGCAAGAGTGCGGCTGAACTGACCGCCTGAACCAATGCCGAGACGTCGGTCCGGTGCACAGATGGCGCACCGGGCCGGCCTTCGGCGAAGCCCATTCCTCACATACGGAGCAATCCATGACCGCCACGGTTGAAGAGCGCAAGGCCGCGAACAAGGCCCTGATCGACGAAGTGCTGAAGGCCTATCCCGAAAAAATGGCCAAGCGGCGCGCCAAGCATTTGGGCACCTTCGAGGAAGGCAAGCCCGACTGTGGCGTGAAATCCAATATCAAGTCGCTGCCCGGAGTGATGACGATTCGTGGCTGTGCGTATGCCGGCTCGAAGGGAGTCGTCTGGGGCCCAATCAAGGACATGATCCACATCAGCCACGGTCCGGTCGGCTGCGGCCAGTACTCGTGGGCGGCGCGCCGGAACTACTACATCGGCACGACCGGCATCGACACGTTCGTCACGATGCAGTTTACGTCGGATTTCCAGGAAAAGGACATTGTGTTCGGCGGCGACAAGAAACTCGACAGGATCATCGACGAGATTCAGGAACTGTTCCCGCTGAACAAGGGCATCTCGATCCAGAGCGAGTGTCCGATCGGCCTGATTGGCGACGACATCGAGGCCGTGTCGAAGAAGAAGAGCACGCAGTACAACGGCCATACGATCGTGCCGGTGCGCTGCGAAGGCTTTCGCGGCGTGAGCCAGTCGCTGGGGCACCACCTCGCGAACGACGCGATCCGCGACTGGGTGTTCGACAAGGCGGATCCGGAAAAGCGCCCCGAATTCGAGTCGACACCGTACGACGTTGCGATCATCGGCGACTACAACATCGGTGGTGATGCGTGGTCAAGTCGCATCCTGCTCGAGGAGATCGGCCTGCGCGTGATCGCGCAGTGGTCGGGCGACGGCTCGATCGCCGAGCTGGAGAACACGCCGAAGGCGAAGCTGAACGTGCTGCATTGCTACCGCTCGATGAACTATATCAGCCGGCACATGGAAGAGAAGTATGGCATTCCGTGGGTCGAATACAACTTCTTTGGCCCGACAATGATCGAGAAGAGCCTGCGGGAGATCGCGAGCCACTTCGACGATACGATCAAGGCGAATGCCGAGAAGGTTATTCAGAAGTACCGTCCGCTGGTAGACGCAGTGATCGCGAAGTTCAAGCCGCGCCTGGAGGGCAAGAAGGTCATGCTGTTTGTGGGTGGGCTACGCCCGCGCCACGTGATCGGCGCCTACGAGGATCTCGGCATGGACGTCGTCGGCACTGGCTACGAATTCGGCCACAACGACGACTATCAGCGCACGACGCACTACGTGAAGAATGGCACGTTGATCTACGACGACGTGACCGGCTACGAATTCGAGAAGTTTGTCGAGCAGGTTCAGCCGGACCTTGTCGGCTCGGGCATCAAGGAGAAATACGTATTCCAGAAGATGGGCGTGCCGTTCCGCCAGATGCACAGCTGGGACTATTCCGGCCCTTATCACGGCTACGACGGTTTTGCGATCTTCGCGCGCGACATGGACATGGCGATCTCGAGCCCAGTATGGAGTCTCGCGAAGGCGCCGTGGAAAAACGCCGCATAAAAACCCCCTTTTCCAGGCGCAAGCGGTCGGCGGCCTGCGAGGCTGCCGCTTCGGTCGCCGACCCCATCGATATCGATTCAGGAGTTTCGCCATGCCACAATCTGCCGACAAGATTCTCGATCACGAACTGCTGTTCCGCGAGCCGGAATACCAGGAAATCTTTCGCACGAAAAAAGAGCACTTCGAATTCAACCATCCGGACGAAACCGTCAAACAGGTGGTTGAATGGACGAAGACCGAAGATTACAGGCAGAAGAATTTTGCCCGCGATGCGCTGACGGTCAATCCGGCTAAAGCATGCCAGCCACTGGGTGCGGTATACGTGGCGAACGGCTTTCACAAGACGCTCAGTTTCGTGCACGGTTCGCAGGGCTGTGTCGCGTACTACCGTTCGCATTTCTCGCGGCACTTCAAGGAGCCCACCTCGTGTGTCAGTTCGTCGATGACCGAGGATGCCGCAGTGTTCGGAGGGCTGAATAACATGATTGACGGGCTCGCGAACGCATACAACCTGTACAAGCCGGAGATGATCGCGGTGTCGACCACCTGCATGGCGGAGGTGATCGGGGACGATCTCGATGCGTTCATCAAGAACAGCAAGCAGAAGGGCAGTGTGCCGGAAGAATACGACGTTCCGTTCGCGCACACGCCAGCGTTCGTCGGCAGTCACGTGACCGGTTACGACAACGCACTGCTCGGGATTCTCAAGCATTTCTGGGACGGCAAGGCAGGCACGACGCAGCCGTTGGTGCGCGTGCCGGACGACAGCGTGAACTTCATTGGCGGCTTCGACGGCTTCGTGGTCGGCAACATGAAGGAAATCCGGCGGATCTTTGAACTGTTCGGAGTGAAGGTCAATGTGATCTGCGATCCGTCCGAGACGTGGAACACGCCGACCGACGGTGAATTTCGCATGTATGAAGGCGGCACGACGAAGGAGGAGGTCGAGCAGGCGTTGCACGCGAAGGCGACGTTCGTGTTTCAGGAATACTGCTGCGAGAAGACCAGCAAGTTCATCGCGGAGCACGGGCAGGAGGTCGTAGTGCTGAACGCGCCGGTCGGCGTCGCGGGAACCGATCGCTTCCTGATGGAAATCTCGCGCGTGACTGGCAAGCCGATTCCCGCTGCGCTCGAAAAGGAGCGTGGCCAGCTCGTCGACGCGATGGCGGACAGCCAGGCGCACCTGCATGGCAAGCGCTTCGCCCTGTACGGCGATCCGGACCAGATGCTCGGCTACACGCAGTTCCTGCTTGAGCTTGGCACAGAACCGGCGCATGTGCTCGCGACCAATGGCAACGACGCCTGGGCGGCGAAGGTTCAGGCGCTCTTCGATGCGTCACCTTACGGTGCGGGCTGCAAGGTCTATCCGAAGCGAGACCTGTGGCACATGCGTTCATTGCTCTTCACGGAACCGGTGGATTTCCTGATCGGCAATACGTACGGCAAGTACCTGGAACGGGACACGAAAACACCGCTGATCCGAATGGTGTTCCCGATCTTCGACCGTCACCACTATCACCGCTATCCGACGTGGGGCTACGACGGCGCGCTGCGCACGCTCGTGATGCTGCTCGACGAGTTCTTCGAGACCCTCGACGCGAACACGATCGTAGCCGCGAAGACGGACTACAGCTACGACATCATCCGTTGATTGGAGCGCGGTCATGGCAGATCCGGTACTGATCAGGTTCACGCAGGACGGCCGCAGGGTCGACGTGATCGACGGCTGGGTCTGCCTGGCCGGCGTACGCGAGGCGGACCAACTGGTGCCGCTGCCCGAACACCCGAACCGGCAGGCGATCGCGCGCCAGGTGCCGGGAGCGACGCACGTGGCGGGGCGCTTGCCACTCACGCACGCAGAGGCGGCAATCGCATTGGGAGCGCTCTGCGCCGCGCAGCGCCAGTTCGACGCAAGTCCGGCCGGCATAGCCCAGCGTATTCGAAAGGCTGTCTGGGCGAAGGTCGCTGCCGAGGGCGTCGAATAGCATGCGTGGCTCGTGCTGGAGCGGGCAGTGGGGTAGCGTCGCGACGCGACAGCTGATGTCCGGGAGCGCGCTTCGCGGCGGGTTGCCGGCGGACGCTGATGCGGGATCCACTGGCACTTTAATGCATCGGCGGACTGGGGGCGACTCGTGATCTACGTGGTGGAACTACCTGTGGGTGGCAAGCCCAAAGCCTGGTTTGCGTACGATGAGGCGGACTTCGCGCGCAAGGTCGCAGCTTCGGACCCGCTCCGGCCGGAGGAAATATACGATTCGGTGACACCCCGTGAACTCCTCGAATTCAGCGGACAAGCGCCGGATGTCGGCGCGCGGACGCAATACCCGTCGATTTGCGCAATCGGAGATGCGCATGGCTGGGACACGCCGCTCTACCGCGCGGACTATCTGCTCGGCCGTGGCGTTTGCCAGCATGAGCCAGTGACGCTGCTCGACGCGTCGTTGGCGGCGCTCAATGCGCGCGGACACTGTCTTGTCTACTTGAACGATCGAGCAGCCATCAGTGCATTCGAGGGGGCAGATGCACGTCTTGCGGGCAAGTCGCACTGGTCTGCGCGGCGTGCGCTGTACGAGCAACTGGTGGCGCTTGAAGTTCTCGCGGATGACAACTGATGCGTGGCGGGGAGAACGGGGTGTGCGCCGTTACCCGGCCGGTGTCCCGACCGCGCGAGCGCGGCGCAGGATGACGACGGCGGCCGTCAGCCGCTGTCGCGTTTGCTTCGTCCAGCCGTGTCGCAATCCGTTCAAATCCTCCAAACGGCGTTCCGATGTCGACGTTCGGCGACGGGTCGATCCGCGAGGACGCCGCCTGGCGTGCAGCACAGCCGTGGTACAGAACTTGCCAGTCGTGATGAAACCCGTATCGTCAGGAGCCTGCCATGTCCGCCTCGCTCAAGGCCAAGATTGCCGAAGTGTTTGATGAACCCGGTTGCGACAAGAACCAGGGAAAAAACGAGAAGGAGCGCAAAAAGGGTTGCACCAAGCAGTTGTCGCCCGGCGCGGCGGCGGGCGGCTGTGCGTTCGATGGCGCGAAGATCGCATTGCAGCCGATCGTCGACGCCGCGCATCTCGTGCATGGGCCGATCGCGTGCGAGGGAAACTCATGGGACAACCGTCACGCCGCGTCGTCGGGCTCGACGCTTTACCGTACCGGCTTCACTACCGACATCAACGAGCTCGACGTGGTCTACGGCGGCGAGAAGCGGCTGTTCCGGAGCGTGCGGGAGATCATTGAGAAGTACGACCCACCCGCCGTATTTGTCTACCAGACCTGCGTGACCGCGCTGATCGGCGACGACATCGAGGCAGTCTGCAAGCGCGCGTCAGAGAAGTTCGGCAAACCGGTGATTCCGGTGAACTCACCTGGCTTCGCGGGGCCGAAGAACCTCGGCAACAAGCTCGGCGGCGAGGCGATTCTCGATTACGTGATCGGCACGCGCGAGCCGGAATATACGACGCCGTACGACATCAACATCATTGGCGAGTACAACCTGTCGGGCGAGCTGTGGCAGACGAAGCCGCTGCTCGACGCGCTCGGTATCCGCGTCCTTTCGTGCATTTCCGGCGACGGACGCTACAACGAGATCGCGAGCTCGCATCGCGCGAAAGTCAACATGATGGTGTGCTCGAAGTCGATGATCAACATCGCGACGAAAATGCAGCAGCGCTACGGCATTCCGTACTTCGAAGGTTCGTTTTACGGAATTGGCGACATGAGCGACACGCTGCGCCAGATCGCGAAGCTGCTGGTGCAGCAGGGTGCGCCCAAGGACCTGATCGGGCGTACCGAGTGCCTGATACAAGCCGAGGAAGCACGGGCCTGGGCGCGGATTGCCCGCTTTCGCGATCGGCTCGAAGGCAAGCGCGTGCTGCTGATCACCGGTGGCGTGAAGTCATGGTCGGTGGTCGCCGCGCTTCAGGAGGCCGGTCTCGAGATCGTCGGCACGAGCGTCAAGAAGAGCACGAAGGAAGACAAGGAGAAGATCAAGGAGATCATGGGCGACGACGCGCACATGATCGACGACATGACGCCGCGTGAGATGTACAGCATGCTTCGCGACGCGAAGGCGGACATCATGCTCTCTGGCGGTCGCTCACAGTTCGTTGCACTGAAGGCGCGCATGCCGTGGCTCGACATCAACCAGGAGCGCCATCATCCCTACGGCGGCTACGAGGGCATTGTCGAACTGGTGCGTGAAATCGATCGCGCGATCTACAACCCGGTGTGGCAGCAGGTGCGCATTCCGGCACCGTGGGGTGAAGACGGGCAGACGCCCGGAGCTTTCGCATCTGCCTCGCCGGTTGTGCAGGCCGCGGCGCCGGTTGCAGGCGTGCATGCGTGGGCGATGGGCCTCGAGCCGGGCGTGGCGGCCTGAACGCGACGGAGAGCGAACATCATGGCCATCGTCGTCGAATCGAAGAAAGCCTGTGCGGTCAATCCGCTGAAGATGAGTCAGCCGCTCGGTGCGAGCTTTGCGTTCATGGGGCTCGACGCCTGCATGCCGGTGATGCACGGCTCGCAGGGGTGCACGTCGTTCGGCCTCGTGCTGCTGGTGCGCCATTTCAAGGAGGCGATTCCGTTACAGACCACGGCGATGAACGAGGTCACGACCATCCTTGGCGGATACGAGAACATCGAAACAGCGCTGCTGAACATCCGCAAGCGGGCAGCGCCGAAGATCATCGCAATCTGCTCGACGGGACTCACCGAAACCAAGGGCGACGACGTGGAGGGCTATCTCGCCATGGTTCGCAAGCGCAAGCCCGAGCTCGACGACACAGAACTCGTGTACGTGTCCACGCCCGACTATGTCGGCGGGTTCGAGGACGGCTACAGCCACGCCGTTACCGCTGTGGTGAACGCGATGGTCAAGCCGCTGCCGAGCGTCGCGCGGCAGGTCACGTTGCTGCCAGGCAGCCATCTTTCGCCTGGCGATATCGACGAGCTGCGCGAGATCGTCGGTATGTTCGGGCTCGATGCGATTGTCCTGCCGGACCTGTCCGGTTCGCTCGACGGCCACATCGCACCGGACTGGCGGGGTACGACGCTCGGTGGCACGACGCTGGAGCAGATTCGTGCAGCCGGCGCGTCGGCTTTCACGATCGGGGTGGGCGAGCAGACGCGCGAGGGAGCGCAGGCGTTGCAGGCGATTGCCGGCACGCCGTTCGAAATATTCGAGAGGCTCACCGGGCTCGAACCCAACGACCGGCTGTTGCAGCGCCTCGCGCAATTGTCTGGCCGGCCTGTGCCCGCGAAGTACCGCCGGCAGCGCAGCCAGTTGCTCGACGCAATGCTCGACAGCCACTTCTACACCGGTGGCATCAAGGTGGCGCTCGGCGCCGAACCCGACCTGCTGCTCGCGCTCGGCGCGCTGCTGCACGAAATGGGCGCTGAGTTGAAAGTCTGCGTCAGCACGACCGCTTCATCATCGCACGCGCTGCTGCCGGCGACCGAGGTCGTGCTGGGCGACCTGGAAGACATGGAACGAGCCGCGGGCGACTGTGATCTGCTGATCACGCATTCGCACGGCCGGCAGATGGCGGAGCGACTGGGCAAGCCGCTAATGCGCGTCGGCTTCCCCGTGTTCGATCGCGTAGGCAACGCACACCGCTGCCAGGTCGGCTACCGCGGCACGATGAACCTGATCTTCGAAATCGCGAACCTGATGATCGAGCAGATCGCCCATCACCGTCCGGGCGACTGGCCGTTGCCGCAATCGTCGGTCGATCTGGCAGCGCGCGATCCGTCGCGCGAAGTGAAGATTCCGGTCGTCACGGCCATGCCCGAACCCAACCAGGAGCACACAGCATGAAGATCGCTTTCGCGACCCAGGACCGGCAGCACGTCGACGCCCACTTTGGCTGGGCGAAGAGCATCGTGATCTACAACGTCACGCCCGGCGGGTATGAGTTTGTTGAGGCATTCGACTTCGGCGGCAAGCTCGAGGAAGACGGCGACGAGGACAAGCTTGCGCCGAAGCTTGAAGCCGTAAAGGACTGCGCGATCCTGTACGTTGCCGCGATTGGTGGTTCAGGTGCCGCGCGCGTGGTGGCGCTGAAGATTCATCCGATCAAGGTGCCGCAGCCGGAACCCATCGAAGAGATTCTCGCCAGGCTGCTGGGCGTGCTCAAGGGCACACCGCCTCCATGGCTGCGCAAGGCGCTCGCGAAGGACGGCGAACGCACATACGATTTCGAAGACGACGAGGTATCTCATGGCTGAAGCCATCACCGAGCACACGGCCGCGGACGCGGCCAGCGACGAGGCGCTGCTTGCAACGCCGTTCATCCAGCAACTTGTCAGGCAGATGCGCGCGCAGGATACCCACGGCACGTGGGAAGGCAGGACAGACCTGCAGTTGCTCAAGCCGTACATCCTGACGCCGGAGGAGCGTCGCGCGATTCCGATCATGGGCGACCCGGACCCCGAGACCCTGTGGCATCTGGAGCTGTTCTACAACGCCATCGCGGTGGCGATCGAGCGCGAGACCGGGCAGATGGTGTCGCCCATGATGAAGATGAGCCACGAGGGATTCGGCCGCATGGTGCTGATCGCGGGGAGGCTCGTCGTCGTCAACAAGCAACTGCGCGACGTGCACCGCTTCGGCTTTCCTTCGCTTGCGAAACTGGCTGCGGCCGGAAGCGGGTTCCTGGCCGATGCCGTCGGGATGATCCGGGCCTATCCGGCCGTTGCGCAGTACGGCGCCTGAGCAGGGAGCACACGATGACCGATGCTGTCGAACTGAAGGCGCGTTTGAAGAAGCTCAACGCGCAGGCCACGCAGGCGAAGATGGATCTGCACGACCTGTCCGAGGAACTGCCGACGAACTGGGAGCAGATTCTCACCGTCGCGCAGCGTTGCCACGATGCGCACGCCGCGTTGATGGAAGCGCGCAAGGCCGCCGCCGCGGCTTGCGCGTAACCCCGCTCGCAGGAGGCAAAGATGAGCGATACCTTCAGCGTGAAGCTGCCGAGCGGTGAGACCTGGACGCCGACTTTCGTGTCCACACTCGACGAGCAGAAGTGCATTGGCTGCGGCCGGTGCTTCAAGGTCTGCCCGAGGGGTGTGCTGGAGCTCGTGGGGCTCGACGAGGAGGGCGCGCACGTCGCGCTCGACGGCGAGGACGAAGACGACGAATACGAAAAGAAAGTCATGACCATCGCCCACCGGGAACTGTGCATCGGTTGTACCGCCTGCGCGAAGATCTGTCCGAAGAAGTGCTACACGCATTCGGCGGCGCATGTCTGAGCATGCCGTCATGGATTTTCACGCCACGTTGATGCGCCATGCGGTGAATCCAGGAGACCCCACCGTACTGGCCCTAGCGGGTGTATTGTCGGGCGCCTTCGATCAATACGGAGCGCTCGTGCTGCCGATCCGGGGACTCGATGCGAGCAAGACCCGCTGGCTGCTCTCGCACTGGTTCCCAGGAAGCGATGCCGTGTTGCCGTTCGCACGGGAGGGGATGGACGGTATGTCGCGGCGCGGGTCGCGTTACGACGAGGTGGAAGATCTGGTGACGCTGTTCAAGGACCACGCCGATCCCGGTGCCGGTACGGCCGAGGAGACTGAATGCATTGCCCATGCGCTGGCCGGCGCGTGCCTGGGCGCCAATCATCTGTGGCAGGACCTGCAACTGCCTTCGCGACGCGAACTCTCTGCTTTGCTCGGCTACTGGTTTCCACGGCTTGCCGCCAAAAATACCCATGACATGAAGTGGAAAAAGTTCTTTTACAAGCAATTGTGCGAACGGGAAGGACTGCTTGTCTGCAAGGCGCCGAGCTGTGGCGTGTGCTCGGACTACGCGCACTGTTTCGGGCCGGAGTAGGCCGGCTCGGTGATCCAGGCGTAGTCCTTGCTTCGTTCTGGTTGCCGTTATGTATTTCGGTATATAACCGACAAACTGGACACGATATCCGACACGCCATGGACCCAACATCTGAAGGCGCGCCGCGGGCGCGCTGGACACCTTGTACGCGCGCCTGTTACCGGACATTGCACTGGCCTGTGGCGCATGCGTCCCGCGATCGGCCTGTGCAGGGCATGCGAGCCGTCTGCGCGCCACTGCCGGCGCCGTCGCACCGCCTGCTTGCGATCTGTGCGGAAGCCGGTCTGCGCGAGCTGGTGCGGCAGCACATGAGGCGCATGCGTACGACGCCGCTCTTCGCGCATGCGGGCGATTGCTTCGACTGTGTGACCGAGCGCGTGGCGGACTATGTTGTCGAGGCCTGCGGAGGGCCGCTCTACTACAGTCAGCGCCATGCGCATCTGCAGGCGGGGGCGGGGCTCCCGCTGCTGCTCGACGAGGAAGGGCGGGAACTATGGCTGGTGCAACTGTGGCATGCGTTCGACGACGTGAACTTTCCGCCCGCGCTACGCGCGGACTTCTGGGGTTGGGCCGAACCGCTGTCCGTGCAGTTGCTTGCACCGCGCGCGCGTCATGAGGCGCTTAGCCGTTATACGTATGACACGGTACGCAGCTGGTTCACGACGTCGACGTCACGGGCGCGTTCGCTGGACGATGAAGCATCATGGCAGCGCTGACTGGAGCAGGCCGCCCGGAATGCGGGCGCACGGCTGTGAACCACGCCGCCCCGATCACGGCCACGGAAGCGGACGTTGAGCGACTGCGGGCGCACGTCGCCAGTCTGGCGCATGAGTTGCAATGGATCGAACGGACGTTGCTCGACAGCGGCACGATCGACGCGTTGCTGCGCGGGCGGCGTTTCGTCTACGTCGGTGGCCGGCCCCGGAGCAACGCGGTGTTGCGCGAGTGGCTGGCGCGCGCCGGAGGCGTGTTCGTGCATCACGTCGCGCTGATCGACGTGGATCCCGGCGACCGGGCGACCCGGTTTGCCGCGCTGTTGCCGCGCACGGATGCGGTGCTGTGCCCGCTCGACACCATCGACCCCGGGTCCCTCGCCGCGCTGCGCAACATCTGTGCACGCCACGGCGTCCCGTGGGTGGCGCTGCGCACGTCGAACCTGGCGAGCTTTGTCGCCGGGCTGGCGCGGGCGGATCATCGGAGGCAACGGCTTGCAGCGCTGCCGCCATTCGCACACGGGTGCCGCAGGCTGCGCTGAGTGTGCCTGCGGATTGTCTGGTTCCGGCGTTTCACCGGAGCCAAACGACGACTTGAATCGGTGAAGCCACAAAATGTCGGAATTACTACAACGCTATGGTGTGTTTCTGAACGTCGAGAACCCCGACAACGACGCACGCGACGCGCTCCGGCAGACTGTTCGGACCGGCGTCGAGGCGGAGCAGATGGGGTTCCACGACGTCTGGGTGGCCGAGCACCACTACAGTCCGTTCGCGATCGGCAGCGCGCTGACCGTGCTGCTTTCACACATCGCGGCGCTGACGTCGACGATCCGGCTCGGCAGCGGCGCATCGTTGCTCGCACTGAACGACCCGCTGCGCGTTGCGGAAGATATCGCTGCACTCGACCTGCTGAGCGGCGGGCGCATCGAGTTCGGTGTCGCGCGCGGTGGGCCGTTTCCGGAGCAGTATCGTCCCTCGGGGATCCAGTCCGCGGATGTCGCGCGCGAACGCATGCATGAGGCGCTCGATTTGATCCGGCGGCTATGGAGCGAGCCGCAAACACATTTCGACGGACGCTTCTTCCGGTATGAAGATGTCGCAGTCTATCCGCGTCCGTTGCAGCGCCCGATGCCAGTCTGGCTCGCGAGCCTTGCTGGGGACTCACTGCGCATTGCTGCGGAGCACGGCTATGGCCTGATGGCGACGCCTTCTTCGGATCTCGGTCAAATTGCGGAGCAGGTGGCCGACGAGCGTACGCGGCGCGGCGCCTTTCCGTTTGCGATCGCGCGTTTTTTTCATTGCGATAACGATAGCCGTCGCGCGATCGAGCACGGTGTCGCGGCAGTGCGCGCGTATCCCCGTCTGATGGGCGTGCGGTTCCCGCCGGGCAAGCTGCCACCTATGTTCTCGCCGGACGCAACGGAAGCGGTGATCCTCGCGAACGCGATCATCGGCGATCCAGGGCAGTGTGTGGCGCGCGCGAAAGAGCTGGGCGAACGGCTCGGCCCGCACCGGCTGCTGCTCAAGCCCGCCACACACGATGCCCACGAGGCGCGCGCCTCGCTCGCACGGTTCGCTTGTGCGGCGGGACTGATCTGATCCGACGGGCGTACTCCTGCGGCAGCACCGGCCCACGAATGGCCCACATCTTGCAACAGGTGATGTGAAGCCTGATTCACAACGTGGAGTGTCGGTAATGTCGGATTCCCTTCATCGGATGGACTGGTCGCCGTTCTGGTTGTCGCTGCGCGTCGCGGGTGTCGCGACAGTGTTTGCACTCGTCGCCGGGATTGCCCTCGGCTGGTTGTTCGCGCGCCGGCGCTTCCCCGGCAGCGCCGTCGTCGAAGCTGTCTGCATGCTGCCGCTCGTGTTGCCGCCGACCGTGATCGGCTATGCGTTGCTGGTCGCGGCCGGGCGGCGAAGCGTTGTCGGCGGTTGGCTCTACCGGCAGGCCGGCTACACGATCGTCTTCAACTGGCACGGCGCTGTGCTCGCGTCGGCGATCGTCGCGTTGCCGCTCGTGCTGAAGTCCGCGAACGCGGCGTTCGCGGGCGTGGACCGTTCGCTCGAGGCCGCAGCGCGGACGCTGCGACAGTCGCAGTGGTCGGTGTTCGTGCGCGTCACGCTGCCGCTCGCGTGGCCCGGTATCCTTGCCGGCACGCTGCTCGCGTTTGCACGCGCGATGGGTGAGTTCGGTGCGACGCTGATGGTGGCGGGCGACATCCCGCATCAGACGCAGACGCTGTCGATGTCGATCTACGACGCGATGCAGGACGGCCGCGATCAGGCTGCGTTGTTGCTGGTGTTCGTCACGTCGATCCTGTCCATCGCAGTGCTCGTGCTGTCTGGCCGCTTTCTTTCCCTTCGCTGACTTCGTGGAGCCCTTTCGTGAAACGTCTTCTCGCCTCCCTGTTCGTCGGTCTGGTCGCGGCAGCGCCGTGTGTCGCGTTCGCGCAGCAGCTGACCGTTTCTGCCGCAGCCAGCCTGACCGACGCGTTCAAGGAGGTGGGCGCGAAGTTCGAGGCGACACACCCGGATGTATCGGTACGCTTCAACTTCGGTGCGTCGGGCATGCTGTTGCAGCAGATCCGTCAAGGCGCGCCGGTCGACGTGTTCGCGAGCGCCGATGAGCAGACTGTCACGCGCGGCGTCGATGCCGGGCTGTTCGACGAATCCACGCGCCGCGATTTCGCGACGAACGCGCTGGTGCTGATCGTGCCGGCCGCACAGGGTTCGCCGGTGAAGAGCGTGATGGACCTGTCGAATCCGGCGGTGCGGCGGATCGCCATCGGCAAGGTGTCGACCGTGCCGGTAGGCCGCTACACGCAACAGGCGCTCGAAAAGGCGATGCTGTGGGATGCGCTTGCGCCGAAGTTTGCGCAGGCAGACAGCGTGCGTCAGGTACTGGATTACGTCTCCCGGGGGGAAGCCGACGCGGGCTTCGTCTATCGCACCGACGCCGCGCTGATGCCAGGCAAGGTCGAGATCGTGCAGGCGGTTGGTGGACACGATCCGGTGACCTACCCGGTCATCGCGGTCAGCGCAAGCCGCGAAAAGGCGCTCGCGAAGGCGTTCCTGGACTATCTGCTGACGCCTTCTGCGCAGGATATCCTGAAGCGCTACGGCTTCTCGCAGTCCTGACGCCGCCGCACGATGATTGACATCGATCTCGAGGCGACCATCTCTGATGGCGCGCGACATTTCGCGCTCGGAATGCGTTTCGTATCCGACGCGACGGTGATCGCGCTCTACGGACCTTCGGGCGGCGGAAAGTCGATGACCCTCCAGGCGATCGCGGGGCTGCTCAGACCGCAGCGTGGACATGTCAGGATCGGCGACCGCGTGCTGTTCGATTCTGTGCAGCAGATTGATCTGCCGCCCGAGCAACGCGGCATCGGCTATCTGTTCCAGCACTACGCGCTGTTTCCACACCTGAGCGTGCGGGAGAACGTCGCGTTCGGGTTGACGAACTGGCGGCGCCGAAGGCTTGCACCAGACGACACTCATCGTGTCGACGAATTGCTGGAGATGTTCGGGCTCGCCGCGCTGGCGGCGAGCCGCCCGGCGACGTTATCAGGCGGTCAGCAACAACGCGTCGCGCTGGCGCGCTCGCTCGCGTGTCGTCCTGGCCTGCTGCTGCTCGACGAGCCGTTCGCCGCACTGAACCCGCTGTTGCGCGAGGATCTGCGCAGGCAGCTTGCCTGTGTGTTTGCGCGCTGGAATTTGCCAGTCGTCATGATCACGCATGACGTCGAGGATGTTCTCGCGTTGGCGCAGGTCGCGTTTGTCGTGGAGCGCGGTAGCGTGACCCGCGAAGTCGACGTTCGGCGAGACCAGCCCCGCTCGGTGACGACCTGCGCCTTGTTGCCGGAACGTACGGTGGAGCCGCTCACCGCGAACGCGTATCGAGTGCGCGAACTGCTCCACGTGCAGGCGGAATGTTGACATGCGCCGGAACGCGTCCGTCGCCGCCGGAGCGACGTTGCTCGGGTCCGAGCTGAAGCTGGCCGGTCGTCTCGATGCGCGCTTCTTCGCGTTGATGGAGGCGATCGACCACACTGGCTCAATCAATCGCGCGGCCCGAACAGCAGGCTACAGCTACAAGGGCGCGTGGCTGTTGCTGGAAAGCGCGGCCAATCTTGCCAGCCAGCCGCTGATCGAAACAGGAACGGGCGGCAAGGGCGGCGGCGGCACGCGCCTTACGCCGGCGGCATTCACGCTGCTCGACGCGTGGCGTCGGCTGGAGGCCGCAAACCAGGCTTTCCTGCACGAGCAGGAGGCGTGGCTCAACCAGTTGCCGGCGGTGGCCGGCCTTCTCAGGAGAATCGCAATGAAAACGACCGCGCGTAACCAGTTCGCCGGAACAATTGACGCTGTTATACCGGGGCCGGTTACTACCCAGGTGTCGGTGACGATACCGGGTGGCCAGCAAGTGGTCGCGACCATCACGACGGCCGCTGCCGGACGGCTGAAGCTTGAGCCCGGGAAGGAGGCGATCCTGCTGATCAAGTCATCGGCGATCGTGCTCGTGATCGACTTCGCCGGCTATACGCTGTCGGCGCGTAACCAGTTTTCCGGAACGATCTCGCGGGTCGAACGCGGTGCGGTTTCTTCGCTGGTTGTGCTGACGCTGCCGGGCGGCACCAGCCTGACGGCGAACGTCACCAACGACGCTGTCGATGCGCTGTCGCTGGCAGTCGGTATGCAGGCGACAGCGGTATTCAAGGCATATTCTGTGATGGTGGCCACCACGGCGTGACCTTAGGCGGCCTTTCGGCGATTACGCCAAAGCAGCCCAGCCAGTGATGGCAGCAAAGGCCGCCGGATGACCCTTCGTCCCGTTCAGTCGAATGGGCGGTTGCAGTTAACGTAGACGACATCTGTACGTCGGCGAACCATCGATCTGAACGGCGCATTCTGAACGGCGCATTCTGGGCGGTGTCGGAATTCGGCGCCGATCTGTCAAAATCAGTCTGTAAGACTGCGCCGTGCACCGGCGCGAACTGGATGCACGGTCATACATTGCATAGGGATGCGATCGTCATTGCACGACGTCGCGTCGCAGCATCACGCGCTTCATGGCAAGACGCATGAGCACCAGGGCAAGCGACGTCACGACCATGATGCACGTGGAGTAAGCGGCGGCCTGCGAGACGAAGCCGTTTTCATCGAGCTGCATGACAGCGACTGAAGCAAGATTCAGCGCAGGCGTAACAAGAAAGACGACAGCGGACAGTGTCACCATCGAGCGCATGAACAGAAAGAAAAACACGCTCACAGCAGTTGCGGCGACGAAGGGCAGCACGGCATCGTGGAGTGCATGGCGCAGGCCGCCTCCCAGGCAATCCACGACTTCCTCGAGCGCAGCCGGCACCGCACGCAAGCCCGTGCTCATCGTGAGAAAGCCCTGTGTGTGATAGTGATAGAAGTTGCAGAGCACGATCACGGTGGCGCTGCCATAGAGCCATGTCCCCAGCGGACCGCTATTGAATGCGAGAATATAAGCGAGACCCACGACCATTCCCGGCACGGCGGCGGGCAGCACGGCCACGGTGTAAATCAGCCGCGACACCGCGCCCGGCATGCGGCGCGCGCCATAGCTCAGCGAGAACAACAGCAGCACGCCCAGTGCGGCCGCCGCGAGCGAGATTTCCAGCGACGTGACGATTGCGCCATATCCGCCGGACAATTCGCCTCCGTAGTTGGCGAGCGTCAGTTCGAGACGGTACGGCCACAAGCGCACAAAACTCGCAAAGACCACGGTCGCGACGGACGCCACGATCGGCAGCAGCGCGAGCAGGCAGCCGACGCCGAGCAGCCCGTCACGCAGGCGATTCGCGCGAGGCGTCACCGGCACGCGGCTTTCCGATGCACCGCCGAACTGCCGTTGCGAAGCCATGCGCTCGATATACACCGAGGCGAGCGAAGGCAGCAGCAAGACCATGCCGACCGCAGCGCCCATGCCGAAGTTCATCTGCCCGGACACCTGGTTGTAGATCTCCGTGGCGAGCACGTGATAGTTCCCGCCGATCACCACCGCATTGCCGAAGTCGGTGATCGTCACGGTGAACACGACGAAGGCCGCCGACAGCAGGCCAAAGCGCGCATTCGGCAACGTGAGTGCGAAGAATTGCTGCCAGCGTCGCGCGCCGAGCACATCGGCGGCGTCGTAATAGCGGGCGTCCGATTGCGCGAGCGCCGCACCGATAATGAGCACCGCCTGCGGCAACGCGTAGATCACATCGGCGATCAGGAGTCCCCAGAAACCGTAGATTTCGACGTCCCAGCCGGTCCACTTGTGCACGAGGCCATTGCGTCCGAGCAGGAACAGCATGCCGAGGCCTTGCATCAGCGAAGGCGCGAGCATCGGGAGCAGCAGCGTCGCGCGGATCATGTTCGGCGCAGGCAGGCGCGAGCGCTGCAAGGTGAACGCGATCATGAAGCCGAGCACGATGCTCACGAGCGTCGTCGCGGCGCTCAGCACGAGGCTGTGCCATGCCGCCTCCAGCATGCCGGGCGTGCGCCAGAGCGCGACATAGTTGCTCACGCCCAGTCTCGCGTCGCCATTCAGCAGGCTATGCCACGCGATAACCGCAAGCGGATAGAGGAAGAACAGCGCGAGACAGGCGAGCGGCACCGCGACCATCGCGACGCGCAGCACGGCGCCCATCGTGCGGCCCGGGCGCTCGACGCGCGGGCGATTCGTGGCAGCAAGCGAGGCGCTCATGCCGCCACCCATGCGCAGCGGTCGTTCGCCACGGATAATGTGACCGGCGTGCCCGCTTCCATCGGCAGGACGCGCGGCTGTTCGGCGAGCAGTTCGCGGCCACACCAGTGCACGCGGATGCGCGTGGTGCTGCCGAGGAAGGTCGAGTCGATCACGCGGGCGCTCGCGCCTTCGTCGTGCGTGCCCGGCGACACCGTGAGATCTTCGGGACGCACGCACGCTTCGAATGCTGCATCGGCGCCGCCCGGATGGTGCTCCATCAAGGCGGGGAACGCATCGCGCACCCACGACGCAGGCAGCAGGTTCGAGGTGCCGATAAAGCTCGCCACGAAGCGCGTGCGCGGGCGCTCGTACAGTTCGCGCGGCGAGCCGATCTGCTCGATGCGGCCGTGATTCATGCAGATGATCTTGTCGGCGAGCGTGAGTGCCTCTTCCTGATCGTGCGTCACCATGATGGTGGGGATGCGCAGGCGGCGCTGGACATCGTGAATTTCGCGGCGCATTTCGACGCGCACCTGCGCGTCGAGCGCGGATAGCGGCTCGTCGAGCAGCAGCAGCGAGGGATCGACGGCAATCGCACGCGCGATCGCGACGCGTTGCTGTTGACCGCCGGAAAGCTGGCCCGGATAGCGGCCGGCGAGATGCGGCAGGCGAATCAGTTCGAGCAGTTCCTTGCAACGTGCGTCGATCTGCACGCGCGGCACGCCGCGAATCTTCATCCCATAGCCGATGTTCTGCGCGACCGTCATGTTCGGAAACAGCGAGTAGGACTGGAACACGATGCCGAAGCCGCGTTCGCGCGCGGGAATCTCCAGCAGCGAGCGCGTACCCATCGTGACACTTCCGCCGTCGGCGTCGAGCAGGCCGGCGATGATGCGCAGCAGGGTGGTCTTGCCGCAGCCGCTCGGACCCAGCAGGCAGACGAACTCGTCCTCCTGCACGTCGAAATGAATGCGTTCGAGCGCGACGTGACCGGCAAATGTCTTGAAGAGATCGGAGACGGTGAGATGCATGGTGACTTCCCAGAGTGGCCAGGCTAGATTGCCCGGCGTTGCGCCGGGCATGAAACGGACTACGGGAAAGCGCGACTGTGCTTAATGCATCACGTCGGTCTTGAAGCGCTTGAGTACGGCATCGTGCATTTTCGCGGAAGCGGCGAAGTCCATCGGGTACAGCACCTTGGAGACGTCGGCGGGCAGACCTTCGGCGATCTGTTCGGGCGTCGGCTTGATGCCCGGTGTCGTGACGATTTCCTTGTATTGCTGATAGAGCTTCGCGGCGTCGGGCGAGGCGACCCATTCGAGGAAGCGCCCGGTATCGACCTGATGCGTCGAACTCTTCAGCATGCCCGAGCCTTCGAGCTCGTAACCAACATACTTCGACGGAATCACCATCTTCACCGGGAAGCCGGCCTTGATCGACTGCATGGCGACGAACGCGAACGATGCGCCCACGGCGTACTCGCCGGTGCGCGCGAGCTTGCACGGTTGCGAGCCCGACGGCGTGAACTGCGCGACATTCGCGCCGACCCCCTTGAGGATCTGCCAGCCCTTGTCCTCGCCCGCGCCTTGCAGGATCGCGGCGATTTGCAGATAGCCCGTGCCCGACGAGGCCGGGTCCGGCATCACCACGTTGCCCTTGTAGACCGGCTTGGCGAGGTCTTCCCACGAGGTCGGCATGGGCAGCTTCTTCGCGGCAAGTGCGTCGGTGTTCACGCAGAGCGCGGCCATGTAGCCGGTCGCGGCAAACCATTTGCCGGCCGGATCGCGGAACTGCTTCGGCAGGCTCGACACGTTCTTGCCGCTCACCGGCGCGAGCTGGTCCGCGATGCGCGGATCGAGCAGATTGGTGAGCGCTTCGCCCCAAACCGCGTCCGCGTGCGGCGCGCCGGATTCGGCGATCATGCGCGCGGCGAGGTCGCCCGTGGACAGACGCAGCACGTTGACCTGTACGTCGGGCAGCGCCTTTTTCGCGGCGGCCAGGTACGTGGCGATTTCGTCGCTTTCCAGCGCGGAGTACACGGTGATCTGCCCGGCGTGAGCGGCGTTCGAGATCGTGCACGAGAGCAGCCCGAGGGCGAAAAGCGAAGTCAGTGTCTTGCGGATACGCATTGCGATCTTCCTGAAAGAGTGAGAGGCGACCGAAGAAGGAACCCCACAAAGTCGGAACCCCACAAAGTCACAAGGCGCGCGCGTTACCGTCTGTGTCGAACCGTGTGTTTGCGTTGTGTGGTTTTGTGGATATTTGCAGAATATTGGCATTGGGTCTAGCAATCAAAAATATCTGCTGCCATGATGGCGACACCACGAAAGCAAGCCTCTCGCGCTTTGGGCGCGGGGGGCTTGCGACACTGTTCACGTCACGGCAGCGTCAGCGCTGCCCCAGAAAAGGGCATTCAAGATGAGTCAGGAAAGCGACGATGTGCTGCGCGGATTCGAGGCATTTGCGGTTCAGCTCGCCGACGAGGCACGTGAGATCTCGCTGAGATATTTCCGCAAGAAGCTCGACATCGAGACCAAGTCGGACGAGAGCCCCGTGACCATTGCCGACCGCGAGATCGAGGCGCATATCCGCGCGCGGCTCGCGCAGCGCTTTCCCGCGCATGGCATCTTCGGCGAGGAGCACGGGCGCGAGCGGACTGACGCGGAATACGTGTGGGTGATCGATCCGATCGACGGCACGCGCAGTTTCGTGACGGGCTGGCCGATCTGGGGCACGCTGTTCGCGCTGTTGCGCAATGGCAAGCCGGTGCTCGGCATCATCGATGCGCCCGTGACCGGCGAGCGGTGGATCGGCGGCAAGCTGGGCGCGTGCGACGGGCAGGGCGTGGTGTTGCGCACGAGCGGCTGCACGCGTCTCGCGGCGGCGCACGTCTATGCCACCTCGCCCGACATCTTCGATGCGGCCGAACTGCCGGTGTTCGAAGCGGTGAGCCGCGCCGCCGCGAGCCGCCGGTTCGGCGGCGATTGCTACAGTTACGCGATGGTCGCGGCGGGCTACGTCGACGCCGTCGTCGAAGCGGGCTTGCAGCCTTACGACTATCTGGCTATCGTGCCGGTCGTGGAGGCTGCGGGCGGGCGCGTGACGGACTGGCAGGGCCGCACGGTGGGCATGGGCAGTGACGGGCGCATCATCGCGGCGGCCACGCCCGAACTGCATGCGCAGATCCTCGAGATCACGCGCCGTCTTTGAGCGCGCAAACGGAGCCGGATTAGCGATGAGGGGACAAGCGATGAGGGAGCAGACAGTCCATGCTGGTTGAGGAGCGATATCGCCGCATTCGCGCGCTGTTGAAGGCGCACGGCACTGTGTCGGTCGATCATATGACGGAGGCGCTCGGGGTCTCGCGCGAGACGATTCGCCGCGATCTCGTCGAGCTCGACACGGCGGGCGAAATCCGCCGCGTGCATGGCGGCGCGATGTTCGTGGAAAGCGAATTGCCGATCAGCGTGCGCGCGGGCATTCGCGTGAAGGAAAAGCGTGCGCTCGCGCGCGGTGCGCTCGCGCATATCGGCAGCGGACAGACGCTCTTCATCGATGCCGGCACCACGACGGCGATTCTTGCCGAAGCCCTCGCTTCGCTGAGCGGCCTGCACATCGTCACGAACTCGGTGGCCGTCGCCAACGAACTGGCCGGCGAGCGCGCCACGAAGTCGAGCGGCCATGCCGTGCATCTGCTTGGCGGCGCATTCAATGCATCGGTTGGCGCGACGTATGGCGGCGCGGCGATTTCCGAGGTACATCGCTTTCACGCCGATATCGCGTTGCTGTCTCCGGTCGGCGTGGATGCGGTGCATGGCGCGACGAGCTTTGTCCAGGAAGAGGCGGAAATGGCCGACGCCATGAGCCGCAACGCGAAACAAACCCTCATCCTCGCGGACTACTCGAAGATCGGCGTGCGCAGCAGGGTGGTGTCGTGTCCCGTCGAGCGCATCTCCGCGATTGTGACGAACAGTCGCGCGGCGAAATCGGCTGATGCACAAGCGCTGGCCGGGACGGTGCGCGCGATCAAATATGTTTGAGCCATTTCTTCGAATGACGCGGCGCACAAGCCGAGCCCTGGACACATGAAAGAGCGAGCTACCGTTGTTTGCTGGCAGCGTGACCGGATCCTGCTGGTGGAAAGAGGACGGTCGCGCTGGTCACTCCCGGGCGGGGCGATTTCGCGAGGCGAAACACCGCTCGAAGCCGCCGCGCGTGAACTCAGCGAAGAAACCGCGCTCGAGGGCCACGCACTCGACTATGTTTTCCAGTTCGGCGGGCTGAACAAACGCCATCACGTGTTTTTCACGCTCCTGCCTGACGATGCGCGGCCGAAGCCGAGCAGTGAAATCGTGAGCTGTCGCTGGTTCCGTCCCAGGAAAGTCGGAACGCTCGTGGCGAGCGTGCCGACCCGGCAGATCGTCGCGCTGCTTTTTGGAGCGGCGGGCACGCCGTCGGACTTCGACGTGGCGGCATCTGATGCGCGCGGAAAGGATGAGGCGAGTCGGGAATTCGTACCCTAATGTGTGGAGTGTGAGGTGTCGGCTCGACGTCGTCGTACATTTAACACAAAGATAATGATCGACTTTTAATTCGTAATCCTATTGTTTTTTTGGAGAAGCAGCGACGGTTTCGAAACTCCGGACCCTGCAGCGCGTCTGCGTTGAAGTCATGCGCGAATATTTTGTGAGCATGTCGGCCTGACGCGGCAAGCTGCGTAACTCATGCTGCGCCAACTTCAGCGATGCATACGGTCGTGGTGGGGTTCCGCCCAGGGACGTTCCGTTTTCGTGCGCGGATGTCTTGGGGGAGCGTCATCGAACGCGTCGATCCTGGATAACGTATCGCCTTCCTGGTCACGCTGCGGAAGACGCTTGACGCCTATCTGGCGCTGCTTGCCCCCAGAAATACCGCAGGTGCTCGCGCTCTCTGTCAAAATATCGGAGTCCGTTCGCCGGTTCCCGCGCACACCATTGCGGGTTTGTCGGGCTGCCTGTCGTTGCCAACGGTGACGAACACTACCGAAGATGGCAGCCTGAATCTATCCTCCGGCGTTCGCAGGAAGAACCGTTACAGCAGGGACGACATGGCACACGAGCGTTGCGAACAATGCGGCAACCAGACGCCGCGCTGGGACACCATACACTGTGGCTCTGGCGACGGTCGCTATGAGTTGCTCTGCACGCCGTGCTGCAATGCCAGGATTGCCGCGTCCACTGGATTGACCGATTTTGAGAACGCCCGGCTTGACCCGATCCGGATGATCGACTGCTATGGGGAGCCGCACCAGTTTCATTTTCAGCTCCGGCTCCTGGGAGAGTCCGTGCCCGCGGCGATCGCCACGCTTGGTCGTCGGGCGCTAGCCGGCCAGGAGCAGCCGTTCGTCTTCGCAATCGAGAAGATGCTCGAAAGTCGCTTCATGCTCGTAACTGGCCATCCGGCCGTTTAAGACGATTTGCTGTGCGCCGGAAGTTAGAACTCAAGAGTAGGGAGTGTTCTCTGGCGCACCATTCTCGCTGTGCAATCATTCGTCGTCGGGGTCATCAGGGCCGTCTGGGGGCTCCGGATAATGGTAAGCGCACAATCAAGGCCGTCTTGACGGCGAGGCGTTATGGTTGTTGGCAAGTCCCGGGACGTACAATCTGCGGCGGCAATACTGGCGACGCCCCGAAGCAATTTGCCAACACGGCGGTTTTGGCGAGTCGGCGCTCAAGGTCCTGACGCCGGTTTGGCCATACCAGAAAGTCTTCTGGCACTCAGGTCGATATCGTTGGCGCTCAGAAAGTCGTTCTTGGTATGCCACTTCACTGTGCCATCCGGAAGGCCGAAGATGAGATCATTGTCGTCGGGCATCACATCGGTATCAGGTGCTGTCGGGAACCCCTTTGTTCGCCATGCCAAGGCAACAAGCGTCTTCTTTCCCGAGGGTGATACTCTGAACACGCGGATCCACGCCGGATGGTCACCCAGTGTCGACGTATCAACCGAGTCATCGTCCGACGCCGTCCGCGGCGCCCAGCCGATATCAATGATCTTGACAGCGTGCCCCGTCCGGTCCAACTGTTCCTGACGTTGAACCTGCTTCCCCAGTAGCCGGAAGCGGGACGCAGGGACATGGGATCCAGCCATGTAGTATTCCGCGATGACCCAGTCTCCCCCCGATGACACGATCGGCACATCCCGTCGCCGACCATAAGAATAAATTCTGGTCAGGTCGTGCAGTACTGATCGTGGAACCGTAACGCCTGGAAAGGAATAGCGCGCTGGCTTGAAGTCGCTCGCTTCTGCCCTGATCGAGTTTGCAGCGTTCATATCCAGACGCAACAGCCTCGGCGATAGAGTAATCGATATCAAGGCCTCGTCAGTCACTCTGGCGTACCAGGGGGGACTGGAAGACTCGATCGTCTTGATGACGGGCTCTTTATGCAATGTAGCGAACACACCGTGCGAGATCAGAACGCCAGCAATGGCACCCGCTGTGGCGAGGGATTTGGGTCGAATTTTCATCGTAATGTTAGATTTCCTTATCGGTTTGGAGCAAACATACTCGACGAGTTCCGTAAGCGCGCAATAAACCACGTGGCTTGTGCGAGGCGCCCGCCCGTGCGTCAGTCCGTGGGCGCGATGAGCCGCCAGGGCAACAGCGCCTCGTAATCGTCCACCTTCTGAGCAAGCGGCAGCGCTTTGAACAGCGCGACGAGGTACCCATACGGCTCGACGCTGTTTGCCTTACACGTCTCGATCTGCGAGTACAGATTAGCCGCCGCGTTCGCGCCAGCGACCGTGTCATAGAAGAGCCAATTTTTTCGGCCGACGGTAAATGGCCTAATCGCGTTTTCGCACGCGTTGTTCGAGATCGGCCAGGCGCCGTGCTCGACGTAGCGAATCAGCTTCGGCCATTGCCCCTTCAAGTAGTGCGGCGCTTTGCCGAACGCGCTTTGCGGCAACACAGCGTTCAACTGCTTCAGCAGCAACGCTTCGATTTTTTCGAGCACGGAACGACTCTCTCGTTGCCGCGCGAGCAAACGATCCGCAGGCGTCATGTCTTCGCAGCGCGATTCGATCGCAAAGAGCTGCCCGATCAGTCGAATGAATTCGCTGACAGGATGGTCGCGGCCACGCTCCGCCTTCGGCAGATTCTCTTCGGCCTCGATCATGTAGCGACGCGCATGCGCCCAACAGCCCAAATGCACGAGCTGGTTGTTATCGGCGACATCGTTGTACGGCTCATAGCCGTCAGTCATCAATGCCGCACCGGGCTTGATGCCAACAAAGAGCGCCGCGGCCTGGGCCGCGCTGCGCGTCGGGCTGTAACTGAACAATCGAACCGGCGGGCCGGTGCCGCTCATCTGCGCCCACATGTAGCTCTTGCGTTGAGCGGCGCGGCCCGGCTCCTTTAGCACCTGCACCGTCGTTTCATCGCCGTAGACGATGTCGGCCTCGAGCAAGTGATCTCGCATCAAGTTGATCAGCGGCTGCACTGCCGTGCCGACGCGTACGATAAAACCCGACTCTCGAACCCGCCTACATCGGTCAGCAGGAACCGCGCTTCGAGATTTTGTAACGATGCCCCTTCTTGAGGCAACCGCCGTAGAGCGAGAATTGGGCTCGCACACCTCTTTCTGTAGCGTCATCGGTGCGCCGCATTGAGGGCCGTCCTGCGCCCAGGGCACCCAAGACTTTCATGTGTCGAGACTGGAACCCTTCGACTCATTCATGTTCTGCGCGCAGCGTCCGCTTCCCAAACGAAGGCATCCAGGAACCAGCCACTGCCGGATGTTGCGATTCAAAGGCTCCGCGTAACAACGCGCGATGGACGTTGCCAGCCCCGCGGAAAGCAGCAGATAGGCAGACAGAAGGGCCAGCTTTTCGTCTCCCGTCACGCCGGAAGGCGGAAAAATCGTTCGCATCAAGCCCAGCACGATCAGGTGAAACAGATAGAGTTCATAGCTCAGTCTGCCGAGCCCTTCGAACACGGCGGACGGGCGCGCGGGTCGGATCGTTGGTTCGACCGGGCGATTTTGTGCGGCCAGCAGCAACACCGCCGTGCCGACGGCCACGGCCGTAACGCCGAACACGTTGCTTTCCCGGATCGGCCAGAACAGGTAAACGAATGTCATCCCCGCCGCCGTCAGCCACGTCAACAGGCTCCGCATGCCACCACGCCAGACGACGCCCCTCCCGAGCGCTGCCGCGCAGCAACCGATGGCGATTGCATCGAAGCACGCGAAATACGCGTAGAGATATCCGCCCTCGTCGCCTTGATGGAAGAACCGGTAAGCGGGGCCCGCAACAATACATGCGAGCCAGAAAGCAATGAGCCGCGCTTCCCGGCGAAACGCGAGGCAAAGCAGCGGAAACGACAGGTAAAACACCTCCTCGATGGACAGCGACCACAACACGCCGAGCGCATAGTTGGTCCATCCGTGCGCACCGATCAGTACGTTCATCCAGAAAGTTAGCGACGCGAGGTTGACGAGCCAGAACGAAACCGGCGCGCCAACCGGCGAGTGATTCTGAAAGATGGCGATGCCGGCCTGTGCCAGCGCATTCACTGCGGCCAGCAACAGCAGCAGGCACGGGATGATGCGCGCGATACGCAAGCCGTAAAACGCCCTGACATCAACATGACCGGGTTCGGACCAGCGACGAAACGCGTTCGTCGTGATCAGATAGCCCGAGATCACGAAAAACATCGTGACCCCATAGTTGCCGTTTCGCGCCACGGCGCGAACCGCCTCCCAGCCGAATACGCGCGACAGAGAAGTGTCGTCGAGCCGGTAAGCGATATTGAAGTGGTGAAACAGCACGAGCAGGATCGAGATGCCCCGCAGGAGATCGATCTGCCGGTTTCGCGTGCCGGCGTCCGTCATGCCGTGCCCGTGGCCCACCGCACGAACGCCGTGCCCGCTTCGCGCAACACGGCCTCGCGCGCGTCCATGCCAACGCCTGGCGCATCGTAGTAGACGGCGACGAGCAACGGCGCGCGCCCGGGCGGGCGAACGAGCGCGTAGTCGTTGGTCTCGCTCTCGACGCTGGTCCCGGGCCGGTCGGCGGCCTGCCAGCCGGCGGGCAACACGGCGCGAATCCGGTTGAGGCCCGGCTTGCAGTCGGCCATGCCGCGCTCCAGTTGTGCGCGCGAACCGGCGCTCAGGACATCGCCGAGCAGAAGGCGCTGCACCGTGGTGGCGATGGCCTTCGGCGTGGTGGTGTCGAGCAGGCCGCGATAGCGGTTCGAGTCGGGCTCGTAGCGGTCCGAGCGCGTGACCGTATCGCCGAGGTCGCGAACGAACCGGGTGAGCGCGGCGGGACCACCGGCGCTGCGCATCAGCAGGATCGCGGCCGTGTTGTCGCTCTCCACCAGAATCGCCCGGCAGAGCGCGTCGATCGACATCGCGCCGCGCGCGACGTTGGCTTTCGTCACGGGCGACGTGAAAACGAGGTCCGTTTCCGTATAGCGCACGAGGCGATCGAGCCGCTCCGCGCCGCTGTCCACGCGTGCCAGTATCTGCGCCGCGAGCAGTCCCTTGAACGTGCTGCACATCAGGAAGCGTTCGTCGGCGCGATGGCTCAGCGTGCGTCCCGAACCGGTGTCGATGGCGAACACGCCGAGGCGTCCGCCACGCCGGCGCTCGATATCAGCGAGCGGCGATTCGGCGGCGTGCAGCGCGGGGACGACGCCCATGCCGGCGAGCAGCGGCAATCCAATCAAAAGCTTTCGACGCGTGATCGAGTGAGTCACGGTTAAGTCCGGTCAGTGAGAGTGAGGAAGAACGGTGAGCGTGGCGAGCGTCAGGTCAGCTTGCGCGCGAGCAGGAAGCGGCGGATGTTCATCGCGTCGTGTGCGGGGAATGCAGTCGGTCCAGCGTCCAGAAACACCATCGTGACGCTGTCCCGAACCGAGCGCAGCCGCATGGTCAGGCAGCGTCCAGCCGCGTCGGTGAAGCCGGTTTTCGACAAGGCGATGTCCCAGCCCTTTTGCCCGACGAGCGGATTCGTGTTCTGGTATTCCACGAGCTTGCCGTCGATCGGCACAACGCTGCGCGAGTCGGTCGTGGCGCGCACGATAGCCGGATACCGGGCCGCCGCGTTCACCATGACCGAGACGTCGCTTGCCGTCGACGTGTTGAGCGGCGAGAGGCCGGTTGGCTCGTTGATCGTCGTGTGCTTCAAGCCCAGCGCGGCGATCTTGGCGCGCATCGCGGCCTGGAACGCCGGGAACCCGCCGGGGTACTGACGCGCCAGCGCATACGCGGCGCTGTTGTTCGACGACATCAGTGCGAGTTGCAGCACTGCGTACAGCGGTAGCCTCGCGCCCGCAGGCAATCCCGTGCGGCTGGGGCGCAACGCTTCGGCGTCGCTGGCGTCGATACGAATGGTTCGGGTCATGTCGGGCCGCGCGTCGAGTACGACCATGGCCGTCATCAACTTCGTCAAGGACGCGATCGGCACGATATCGTCGGGCCGCTTCTGGAACAGGACCTTGCCGGAGTTGTCGTCGATCACCACAACATGGTTCGATTCGAGCCGCGCGATCGCCACGATACCTGCCGCGTGTTGCGACGCGGGCGCGGGCCAGAGTGTCTGCGCTGTTACGCACAACCCAACGAATCCGAACGCGATGGCCGGGACGTGCGCCGTCCAGTTCGGCGAAGGCAGGACGGGCTGACAGAGACGCCTGATGCGGTCCAGCAGCTGGCCGCCCTGCGCTGATTGCGCGACCGGCGCACAGTCGGCGTGAGTCGATTGAAGAGTATCGAGCTGCTCGAGCGCAAGCGCCAAACGGCGCGGGTTCTGGATGAGTGTGGCGGCGATCTGATCGGCAACGCATTCCCGCTCGATACGAATTTGCCGCGACAGCCACCACACTGCCGGGTGATAGAAAAGCAGCGCTTCGTTCACGCTTTGCAGCAGGTTGACCAGATAGTCGGCGCGCTTGATATGCGCGACTTCGTGCGCCAGCACCGCCTCGAGCAGATCGGGCGGCATACGTGTCAGCAAGGCCGCCGGAACCAGCACCAGCGGCCGCCACCAGCCGATCGTCAGCGGGCTCGAGCGATGCGCCGTCACGTGCAGTACCACCGGGCGCAACAGCCCGCAACGCGCGGCCAGCGCGGATACGGAGTCCTGCCACCGGGTATCCGGCCAGTCGGGAAGAGCCTGGCCGATCCGACGCACCCATAGCAACCCGGCCGCCAGACGACACGACATGACGGCAACACCGGCCAGCCATACCGCAACCAGCCGGGGC
Source organism: Paraburkholderia heleia NBRC 101817 (assembly GCF_000739775.1). Taxonomy (GTDB): domain Bacteria; phylum Pseudomonadota; class Gammaproteobacteria; order Burkholderiales; family Burkholderiaceae; genus Paraburkholderia; species Paraburkholderia heleia. The sequence continues at coordinate 64,399 of NZ_BBJH01000048.1, forward strand.
AGGGCGTCGTCCAGCGTAAGCGGCGCGCGGGTGCTTATCGTCGGCATGATGGGGGAATTGCTCGTGCGAAGCCAGCCGGATGTCCACGGTGCCGCTTCGATGCCCCGATACACATCAAGCACCGGCACAGCGAGACATAACAGCAGCGAAACGCAGGGCAGCGCATAGCGACTTTGCGGGCTCGCGCCGCGCAACAGCCGCAACGAGAGCGCCGTTGCCATGCCGATCAAGGCACCCTTCCACACGAACTGCAGGAGCGCCCATCCCAATGCCTGGACGAGTGCCCCGGACGAAGGACTCATCGCTCGTCCCCGTGCAGAAACCTGCGAATTTCATCACGTTCTTCCTGAGTCACATGCTTGCGCAATGCGGCCATAACGAGCGCCTTCCCCGAACCGGAAAACGCCTTGTGGATCAACTCCTTCAACAGGCTGGTTTGCAGCGCGTTCTGGCTTTGCGCGGGCGCATAGACGTGGGACCGCTCGCTCTCGTCGCGCGTAAGCAGCCCCTTCGCGTGCATGACCTGCATTTGGCGCAATACGGTGGCATAGGTAACGTCGGCCCGTTCCTCCTGAATCGCCTGATGGACCTGCTTGACGGTGGCGGGGCCGATTGGCCATAGAACCCGCAGAAGTTCGAGTTCAGCCGCGGTCGGTCTGGTCACGGGAGCGGTTTTGGTCATGACGAAACCTTGGAAAAACGACAAGATGTAGAATAGTTTGTCTAGAACAATTTGTCTACATTAGCATGGTTTTGCTGCCACTGCCGATATCTGTTCGTGGCTTCATCCGCGGCATACGGGCAGCGCCCTTGACTGACGGGTGCGGGTTGGCTTATGTCTTTTACAAAAGGCGCGCGCCCGAAGCGATCACCGCGTCCAGTCATTGTACGCAGGGCGGCCATTTTGAGACGTTCGAGGCATCCAGCTGGTTCGTTGGCAATCTGCAGTCGATTGAGTGCCCAGACTCCAGCACTGATGCAAATCTGCCGCTCAGCCGCAATCCCCAAGGTGGCGTTCTGTTGGCCGGCTTAGGGGCGCGCGGTACCAGCGCGAACTGCTTGCTCCGTTTCGCGCACGGCGCGTTGTCGTCCAATCTGCAACAGCGCTATGCTTGCCAGAATCAGGGCAATAGCCGCTACTTCCAGTATGCCAACTCGTTCACCGGCAGCCCAACCTATCAGCAGCGCGACGGTAGGTGTAATGTAGGTCGAGCCCGATGCCGCTACCGCGCCGAGTTCCTGCAGCAAATAGTAGTAAATCAGGAACGCGACTCCGGTGCCTGGAATGCCGAGCCCTACCACGACTCCAGTGGCTGCACGCCAATCCTTAAGGATGCTGGCCATCCCCGAGAAGTTCGTCGACACCGCTAGTATGAGTAGGGCCAACCCCATTTGCCACGTGACCAACGCCAAGGGCGGAAGATTAAAGGGCGACAGGAAACGACGGACATAAACGTACGACAGCCCGAGGATGACCGCTCCTGCCAACATTCAGAAAACGCCGGTGAGATCGATCGGGTTGTCAGCACCTTCCCAGGGCCGAGCGATCAGAACAATGCCGGCAAAACCGAGAACCACGCCGACCACCATCAATCTGTTCACTTTTTCCGTTCGCAAGAGCAATAACGAGAAAATAGCGGTAAATATCGCGATAGAGCCGCCCAGAACACCCGCGATGCCCGACGGGAGCAACGCGGTGCCGTTCACAATCGCAACACAGTAGTGTAGAAGGCTGTCGCCACAGCCGCCATGACGAAAAAATGCGGAAGATGACGAATCTGGCTACGCTCGATTACTCCTTTATGCCATGCCGCAAACGCCAGTGGGAGGAAGCCAAAAAACACCCGCAATAAGGCGATCTGCATTGGGCTGATCAACGCGGTGGCCCACTTCATGTAGATAAAATTTGATCCCCAGATGAAGCCAAGAAGAACGAAAGAAACCTTGGTAAGTCTCATAGGGCCCTCCTGCCAGTCGACGACGAGCGTTGGTGCTCAGTAAAGCAAAGCCTGAAATTCGCTGATAGAACGAGAGCGGCATCGCCGCAGGACATATTGGCCGTGACGGGGATCTGCCTCGGCTGTGGAAATTCCGTCACGCGCAGCGTCCGATGGTCGGATCGGCGTACGAAGGAGGCTGGAATTTCAGGTGTATGAACGGCCGCTCCGCAGAGAAGCGGGTGACCGAAGTGGGTTGCCATGCCATTTGCATAGCACACCCGCCCGAGACGATCGTTTCGCCCGGTCTTGGGACGCTACCGCCCACAACCGGTCATTGGACAGTCACTGACGAATCGCTGACAATCTAGCGACCCCGCAACGAGCACCTACGGCTGCCGGAAGCGTATATGCGCCCAAATTTTCTCGTCTCCGATCGCACCGCCCAGTATCAAACGATCGGGCTAATACTGATATCGATGTTCTGTTTCGCGATCGTCGATGCACTCGGCAAAGCGGTGGCGCTCGATTATCCAGCGAACGAAGTAACGTTCTTTCGCATGCTGTTCGGCATTGTGCCGGCCGTTCTAGTCAGTCTTCGTGGCAAGTCGTTGATCGCTCGCGTTAAAAATATTGACCTTCGCGGACAGATAATGCGTGCGCTGACACTTCTCGGCGCTTCAGGACTATTTTTCGCAGGCTTGCCGTACCTACCATTGAGCGAGGCCGTGGCAATTGTTTATTCAGAGGCGATGTTTGTCGTTGTCCTCGCCCCGTTGCTTCTTGGGGAGCGCTTGATTCCGCGGAATACAGTCGCAGCGTGCGTAGGCTTTCTCGGTGTCCTTTTAGTTGTCCGGCCTCATGGCAGCTTGTCGACTCTCATTGGTCCGTGTTTGCTGCTTTTGAGTGCTTTGTGTGGTGCTCTTTCCATGATTCAGATTCGCAGGCTCAAGGTTAGCGACGACTCAAGCGTAACCGTGGTCTTCTTCACAGTCGTTGGGACCGCGGTGACCGGTGTTTCCCTATTGTTTGCGTGGCGGACGCCGACGTTGAAGAACCTGCTCATCATGGCACTGCTGGCTATGTTCGCCACTGCGGGCCAGCTTCTCTTTACGGTCGCAGTAAGGCGTGAAAGTGCTGCGACACTTGCTCCTTATACCTACACAAGCATCATTTGGGCAACGCTTTTTGGCTTCTTCGTGTGGGGCGAGAAGTTAGACTTCGTGCCGGTCCTTGGAATAATCGCAATCGTCGGAAGCTCGATCGCTGTTGCGATTCGGGAAGAGCCACCTGAGGGACCAGCGGTGTAGTTCGAGAAACCGGTATCGGAAGTTAAAGGCGATGCGAGGTGACGGAGACGCGACGTGCCGAAGGCGCTGCGTCGATCGTCGTCAATCTCAGTTGATGCAAAGGTCAAGTGAATGTCCGCTATCGAGAAAGCTGAAGGTCCCTTGTGGGCACTCAGCCGGTCGACACGCTTCTATGCCGCCTTGGTTAATGCGAGATCCGTCAGGCAGTGGTCGGCCAATTTGAGACACTCGACGTCGCTGCCTAGATCGTCAACAATCTGTGCGTTCAAGACTGCAGCAACGCAATTGCAACCGACTACGGGACGAATATGGGCTTACGGGGCATGATTTTGGGAGGCATCGCTGTCACTGTTGTCGGCGTAATTGGAGCCCTTCTTGTCCTGCACGAAGATAGCAGCATACGAGCTGACATTTTCATCGATCGGCCGCCCGCGGATGTCTGGCACGTCATCTCGAACAGCACCGCATATTCCGACTGGAATCCCTTCATTACCCGCGTTGACGGCGACTTCAGGGCGGGAGAGACAATCCGCATTGTGCTAGGGCGTGGCCCGGATTCGATGGTGTTCAGGCCGACGGTTCTGGCCGCCCGTCCGCAACATGAAGTTTGCTGGCGCGGCAGTGTGTGGATTCGCGGCGTCTTCGACGGCACACATTGTATTCACCTAACTGCCGCAACCGGAGGCACCCAGCTTGAGCAAACGGAGTCTTTTTCGGGATTGTTCGTTGGGCGGTTGACGAAAGACGTGATCGAGGAAACTCAGCGGAACTTTCAGGCGATGAATGTCGCGGTTAAGCGACGCGTGGAGACGGAAACGCCCTGAGCGTTCGCTTATCGCGCGACATCCAATGATAGGCGAAGAACATTGCCGATTGCATCAAGGTTAGCCACACTTTCGGCCCGGTAGCACGTGAATTTCTCGGTCATGACTCTGTTCACTTTTCCCGAACAGACGCCTCAACAGACTTTCCTGCGTTATGCGGGATTGGCCGGCTACTGTAGCTACTGCAACCTGAACAGACGAGGCGCTCGTGGTCGGCCCATCTGGTCGAAGCAAGTCACCTGGATAATGCGGCTCGCCTAGGCAAAGGCTGTCATCCAGTCCGAAAGCCTTAACCGTCGCCACAGCTTCGACACACCAGAATCCAAAGTATGCGCCACCTTCTATGTTTTGAGAAAACCCATACCAATAGGGACGATCGTATATTGCTGTCACGCCGCCCCCCTTCGGGGGCCGGTTGAGTTCCGCGTACCAGTTTTCCACGAACGTTTGAAGCAAGTGTGGCTGTTCCTCTGGCGACGCGTCAATCGCTTCGAGCAACCTCGCGTACGGTCTCGGGTGACACACAGCCGTACCGATCCGGCGACCGCGATCTCGACTGGCGATTACACGGTCGAGGAGCGTGTCTTCGCCTTCGTTGCCCATCAGCGCGACAAGACGCCGCCACTGGTCATCCGGGATGTCCAGGGCAAGCGCAAGTCCCGTCAACCAGAAGCACACAATGTAGTTGTCGAGATTTGTGGCCCAGCTATGGCGCGAGAACTGCTGCTCGGGGGAGAACTCATCAGCACCGAGCCGTTCCGATTCTGCCCAGGCATCAAGAAGCCCGGGGAAATATTGCATCAATTCACGAACGGGATCTCCGCGTGAATAGCGCTCCAGCATCAATTGCCAGTATTCCCGGGCAATTTCAAAAACGTACTGTGGACGATAGCGTGGATTGGACGGAGGTTCTTTGCACTTCGCCCACATGTGTTCAATTCGATTGTGCGAATGGTCAATCCAGTGGTCCCAATAGGGCGTAGGGGCGAGTAAATCTCTCGTCATCGTGCCACTCCGATTATCTTGGATGCCGGGAAAATTTTTCCTCTAGTTTTTTAGATTTTTCAGGAATTCAGGATCAACTCAAACCTCTTTGATTCGAACGGGATCAAGAAAAACATCGTCTATTTTAAATTCGCGAAGAGAATCTAAAAATTCATTCAACGAATCCCCAACTCTTGATAACGCATCATATCCTGGAATTTCATGGTCAAAAAAATAAATTTGCCCGAAATCACCGTCTTTCAACGAGACGCAGACGTAATTTCCACCCTCGGCGTGGGCGATAGGCGCGTAACCCGAGACCTGCGTCTGCTTCATGTATCCCATATGTCGAATAACGTGGTCGAACGGGAGGAATTGAGTTACTCCGGCGCTGTGGCCGTTTGGGAGAGAAAATTCGTTGAGATCAAAATGTGCGCCATTCAAAGTCTGCAGACTTTTAATATATTCATTTGGCAGAGGTCGACCGATTTTGCGCTCCACTTCGGACACAACATAGGAAGACGGTTCAGGTAATGCATCGCGGATTTTGATCTTCAATTCCACCTCACTCGGAGACCTCGGGAAACGTGGAGACGGCAGGTTTTAGCTCAGTCTTAATGATCTATCGAAGGCCGCGGGATTTCCTGCAGCGGCTACAGTCCCCGTTAACAACACCCATTCTCGCACACGCTCGGCCACAAGCGGGCGGTCGACATGCAGGTGTAGATGCTCGACAATCCGTACCATGGGAATCGAGGCGTCGTAATACTTGCGGATCGCAACAATGGCTCAAGAGAATCGCTCAATCTCGGAAAATGACCTGGTTATCCCTACCCGGGATGTAGAAGCGCAAATGATCGGCGAAAGCTCGACGCTGCTCGTGAGGGCAGGAACTGTCGGAACGGTCGTGCTTGTCCATTCAGATCTCGAACTGGCTGCCGCATATGAAGTGGAATTCCCGCTTGGCGCGCGCCAATCAGCGCTAGCGACTATCCCAAGCACAGACTTGCAGTGTTGTGTCCCAGGCTACCGCAGAGTATGTGAGTGTTGTGGCCACCGTACCCTTATCGATCTCTGTCCTGGATCATACGAAATCTGCCCGGTCTGCTTTTGGGAGGATGACTTGATTCAGGCGCGCGATCCTGATTTCGCCGGCGGCGCAAATCGACCGTCTCTCTCGGAGGCTCGCCGCAATTATGAAATGATCGGCGCGTGCGAGGAAAGAGCATTACCACATGTTCGAAGACCGGCAGATGATGAGGTAGATTGGGCTCGGCAGGCATAGTCGCCACATAAAGCGGCAAGCTTGAACCCAGCTCTGCGGCGGGGCAAGGTCTGCGCCTGACTATTACGCAGACGGTGCCCAAGACCCTGGGCGCGGTCGGCATTACCCACTGGTGCCCCTGACGGGGTGTCCTTCCCCCCGCCGCGACGACAGTATAACGACCTTTCGGACCAGTCAGATAGCTGCTCGCGAATGGCCACTAACGGGACCGCTGAAGGTCTCTTCCGGGTCGAGTTATGCCTTTTGCATGAAAGGCCGCGCCCGTGCCGATAGCCACACTCGGACATGGGGCGGCGGTC